>NZ_CP073760.1:4402500-5726338 GCF_018399035.1 Thiocapsa sp. | reverse complement strand
AGTCGCCTCTACTTGGTCGCCCCTACTTGGTGTGGTCGTCGCCTTCTCGTGAATCGCCTAAGCCAAGGGCAGACGCGGTTTAGAAGAGCTCCATAAGGACCCGTTCGGCATCGGCGAGCGTAATGGTCTTTCCGGCAAGCCGGGAGGGACTGCCCGACTCGACGACCTCCAGACGCACCGGGGCAACGCCTCTGGCCAACATCCCGATCTCCTTGGCGGCCGCCTTCGAGAGGTCGATCGTACGGCCACGTGAGAAGGGGCCTCGATCGTTGATGACGACGTCGACCGAACGTCCGTTCGCCTTATTCGTCACCGTCACCCGCGTGCCGAACTCCAGGGTTCGATGCGCCGCGGTCAAGGCATTCTTGTCGAACCGGACACCGCTGGCGGTGCGCCGTCCGTCGAAACGATCTCCGTAGTAAGAAGCCACTCCATCCGTGACATTGGCCTGAAGGGTTGCCGTGGGAAGAAACGCCAACATTGCGAGCGCCGGGGTCAACCAGATGTGCCGTCGAATCAAAACAGAGCTCTCCGTTCGTAACGTTTGGTGTTTGAGGCGGGATGCGCAAACCTTGCGAATCGCCACGGTGCCGGAGTCTAACGGGAGAGAGGATTTCAATCTACCCCGGGGCAAACACGAAACGCACGGGACAGTCCTTGGCACGACGTGCAGGGACTGTCTTGACGGAGGGGTCCACTGCAGAGCGGTGCAGAGATTCCGAGACCGTCCGAGATCATTGTCGTTGTCGTTGTCGTTGTCGTCATCGACCATCGATACGATAACGACAACGAACGGTCTCGACACATCTGCCGTGCTGCACCAGACAATCGGGAGAACGCAAGACGGATGATCGCGCCCCCTCAGAGCCGACCTGTGGGGCGCGCCTCGGGGCGATCGAGGGTCGAGACGGCAGGGTCGGAACCATCGGTCCCGGACCCACGCCCGTCGCCCTGGCCTTCGGTGGAATCCCGGCCGGTGAGGCGAACCGATGTGTCTTTGTCGGACGGATTCGGAGGCTCGACATCCGGTGCCCGCTCGGGCTTCTCCGGGCTCAGGTTCGGGCTCGGGCTCTCGGCCGGAGGCTCGGGGAAGCCGATGCGCGTGCGCAGGACCGGACTGGAGAAGGCAGCACGCAACGCCTCGTCGCGTCCGTAGATATCCTGGCGAAAGCCCACCTGACCTTGCGCGTCCGCAAAGGCCGTCAAATAGTAGAGCAACACCGGCAGGGTGTCCGCGAGGTCGACGTAGCGCGTCCGTCCGCGCTCGACCACGCGCTCGATCCCGGACTGATCCCAGTTGGGCTGATCGAGGATCGCCTCGGCAAGGTCCAGCGGGTCTTGTACTCGGACGCAGCCGTTGCTCAAGGCCCGTGCTTGGCGCGCGAACGCAGCCTTTCCGGGCGTGTCGTGGAGATAGATCGCGTGGCGGTTCGGAAACATGAACTTGACGCGGCCGAGGGCGTTTTTCGGACCCGGCGCCTGGACAAGCCGATAACGCGTGTAATCACCGGCATTCCCGCCGCCGACCTGCTTCCCGGTTCGTCGATCGACCAACCGATAATCGGCCGAGACCCTGCCCATCTTCTTCTGGATGGACACGGGCACGGTCCAGGTTGGATTGAAGACCAAGTGGTCCATGGTGTCGCGAAACATGTGGGTTTGGGTCTCGGGCGTCCCGACGATGACACGCGTCGACCACACGAAGCTCCCGCCGCGCGCCAGGTGGACCTTGAACGCAGCCACATCGACGAACACGTAGTCTTCCGGCAGGTCATGATAGAGCCAGCGCATCCGCTCCAGATTGATCCGGATCTGCTCGGCCTTCGTCTCGTCGCTGTGCCCGTTGAGCGCCGCGAGGGTCGAGGGACCCACGACACCGTCGGCCGTCAGCCCCGATCGCCGCTGGAACGACAGCACGGCCTCGTTGAGTGCGGTGTCGAACAGATCGGCATCGAATGCCTCCGAGACCGCCGCGCCATCGATCCGCGCCAGACGCTCGCGCAGCATCGCGACGCGCGGATGCCGGCTGCCTAGGGCCAGATTCGACCCGGCCGGCAGGGGCGGCAGTCCCACAAGCGAGGTCTGAGCGGTGTAGCGCTGCAGCGCCTTCTTCAGGTCCTCATACCAAAACGGGCGCGAGATACGCTCGCTCAGGCTGCCCGCGAGATCATCGCCGTCGAGCGCCCGAGTCATGTCGGCCAGGATGACCTCGCTGGACACAGGAGATCTGTCGTGCCATTTCGAATCGACAGCAACCGGATCGAGCTTGCCGTAGCGATGGTGGTGAACGTAGCGTGCCAAGGCATCGCTGAGGACGAGATCGGCTGCGAGACGTGTGTTGCCGGTCAGGGATTCGAGCGCACCCGGCGCCGCGAGTCGCCGGAGATGCTCGACATGGAAATCCTCGGGCCGGAAGCCCTCGGACACGCTGCGCTGCGCGAGGTCCAAAAGATCCGAGATCGGCGCCGGCTCAACCCAGACCAGAACATCGCCGCGCTGCGCGTAGAGCTCAGACAGCAGACGACCGGACAAGAGCGGCACGCCCTCGACGGCAACGGTTCGCGCATCCCGGATCGCATCGAGCGTCGGGCGCAGCAACCCCTCCGTGGACGCCGGAGCAGAAACGACGACCAAGAGCAACAATAGACCGACCAAACCCAAACGCATACCGATTATCCCTCAGGCCCGACGCCTCCCCGGCGGATCAACACTCGCCGATCAACTGTGTTCTGCCGTTCTCGTCCAGGGCCTCCAAGCGGACGGTGAAGCCCCACAGTCGCCTGATATGGCGCAGCATCTCATCGACCGAATCACCCAGAGGCCGCCGATTGTGCCGATAGTGCCGCAAGGTCATGGAGCGGTCCCCGCGACGATCGACATTGAACACCTGAATATTCGGCTCGCGGGAGCCGAGGTTGTACTGCTCGGCGAGTGACTGTCGCAACGCACGGTAGCCCTGCTCCTCGTGGATCGCCGTGACCTCCAGGTGCTCCTCGCGGTCGTCGTCCGCGATCGCAAACAAGCGCAGATCGCGCATGACCGTCGGCGAAAGATACTGTGCAACAAAACTCTCGTCCTTGAAGTTGCGCATGGCGAAGTCCAAGACCTTCAGCCAGTCACCGCCCGCGATGTCCGGGAACCAGTGACGATCCTCGTCGGTCGGCTGCTCGCAAATCCTCCGGATATCACGCATCATCGCAAAACCGAGCGCGTAGGGATTGATCCCGTTGTAATAGGGCACGTCGAACGTGGGCTGGAAGACCACGCCGGTATGCGACTGCAGGAACTCCATCATGAAACCATCCGTGACGAAGCCTTCGTCGTACAGATGATTCATGAGCGTGTAGTGCCAGAATGTTGCCCAGCCCTCGTTCATGACCTGCGTCTGGCGCTGTGGGTAGAAATATTGACCCAGCTTGCGGACAATCCGAACGATCTCGCGCTGCCAGGGCTCGAGCAGCGGGGCGTTTTTTTCGATGAAGTAAAGCAGGTTCTCCTGCGGTTCATCCGGCCAGCGCACATCCTGCTCCGCACCGTCGTCCGTATCGAAGGTCGGCAGGGTTCGCCACAAATCATTGACCATCGATTGCAGATACGCGGCGCGCTCCTTTTGGCGACGTTGTTCCTCGGCGAGCGTCAAGGGCGTCGGTCGCTTGTAGCGATCTACGCCGTGATTCATCAATGCGTGACAGGAATCAAGCAAGATCTCGACCTCGGCCTGACCGTAGCGTTCTTCGCATTCGGCGATGAATCGTCGAGCAAAGACCAGGTAGTCGATGATCGCATCGGCGCTCGTCCAGGTGCGGAAGAGATAGTTGCCTTTAAAGAAACTGTTGTGGCCGTAGCAGGCATGCGCGATGACGAGGGCCTGCATCGGGAGCGTGTTCTCCTCCATGAGGTAGGCGATACAGGGATCGGAGTTGATCACGATCTCGTAGGCCAGTCCCATCTGACCGCGCCGATAGGTCTGTTCGGTTGCGACGAACTGCTTGCCGAACGACCAATGCGGATAATTGATGGGCAGACCGACCGACGAATAGGCATCGATCATCTGCTCGGAGCTGATGACCTCGATCTGATTGGCATAGGTATCCAGACCGTAGACATCGCGGGCCAAGCGGCCGATCTCCCGATCGAACCTCTCGAGCAAAGGAAACGACCATTCGGAGGAATCCGAGATGAGGTTCTTGGTCATGCCTCCTGCCTCCTGAACAGCTCCCGGAACACGGGAAAGATATCCTCGGCACCGTCGATCTCCTGCATCGCAAAGTGCCGGTGCATCGCCCTGACCTCTTGGTAGGCATACCAAAGGCTCTGATGCTGACGCGGGGTGATCTCGACATAGGCGAAATAGCGCATCAAGGGCATCAGCTTCTCCACCAGCAGATCACGGCAGACCGTCGAATCGGAATCCCAGTTATCTCCGTCCGAGGCTTGCGCGGCATAGATGTTCCACACCGAAGAATCGTAGCGCTCTTTGAGAACGTCGTAGGCCAGATTCAACGCACTCGATACGACCGTGCCCCCGGTCTCGCGCGAATAGAAGAACTCCTGCTCGTCGACCTCTTGAGCGATCGTATGATGACGAATGAAGACGACGTCGATCTTGTCGTAGTTCCGCTGGAGGAATAGATACAGCAGGATAAAGAACCGCTTCGCGAGATTCTTGCGCACCTGATCCATCGAGCCCGAGACATCCATGATGCAGACCATCACCGCTTTGCTCGTCGGCTCGGGTAGCTTCGTGAAGCTCTGGTAGCGCAGGTCGAAGGTGTCGATAAAGGGCAGTGCAGCAATCCGGGTGCGCAGTCGATCGATCTCTTCGCGAATCTCGCGCACGCGCGAATCCGTCTCGTCGATGCCGCTGTCGAGCAGTGTCCGAAGCTCCTCCTCGAGCTCGCGCGCACGCGCGCGCAGCGGTGCCCCGATTGCCGTTCGGCGTGCGATGGCACCCTTGAGCGAGCGCACGACGTCGATATTGGAGGGTGATCCGTCGGTCGAATAACCGGCCCTCACCGTTTTGAACTCGGTCGTCCCCATCAACTGGTTCCGCACCAGATTGGGAAGCTCGAGGTCATCGAACAAGAGGTCCATGAACTCTTCGCGCGACAGCTCGAAGACGAAGTCGTCGTCGCCTTTTCCGCCCTTTCCGGCCTTGCCTTGGCCCGAGCCGTCCCCGCCGCCGCCTTCCGGACGCCGGATCCGATCCCCGGTGACGAAGTCCTTGTTGCCGGGATGCACCATGTCGCGGACTCCCCCTTTGCCGTGATGAAACACCGGCTCGGAGATATCCTTGGACGGGATACCCACACGCTCGCCCGAGTCGATATCCGTAATGCTGCGTTTGTTCACGGCATCGGCGACCGAGCGCTTGAGTTGCGACTTATAGCGCTTCAAGAAACGCTGTCTATTGACCGTGCTCTTGTTCTTGCCGTTCAGTCGACGGTCGATGAAGTGTGACATAAGGACTCTTGCCTGCTCGGCTGGGTAAAACAACGACGAATCGCGCAAGTCGGTTCCCGCGCCTGCGTTCGACTCCCTGATCGCCCTTTCCTTTGCTGCGCTCGACACCGCCATGATGCCGCCGGACCCGACGGCCGATCACGCGATCGACCGCCGACCGGCGAGGCCGAGGCGGCCTGTGCCCTCGCCGCGAGAGTCACCCGACCGTCGAGAGTGACACCGCTCGGATCGGTGTCTACCCCTCACACCTACTGCGATTTGCGAACCCGCAGATACCATTCCGAGAGCAGCCTGACCTGCTTCGGCGTGTAGCCCTTTTCGGTCATGCGATCGACGAACTGATCGTGCTTCTTCTGCTCGTCGACGGACGCCTTGGCGTTGAACGAAATCACCGGCAGAAGCTCCTCGGTATTGGAGAACATCTTCTTCTCGATGACGACACGCAGCTTCTCGTAACTGGTCCATTTCGGATTGGCGCCGCCGTTGTTCGCGCGTGCCCGCAGAACGAAGTTCACGATCTCGTTTCGGAAATCCTTCGGGTTGGAGATCCCCGCCGGCTTCTCGATCTTCTCGAGTTCTTCGTTGAGTCCGCCGCGATTCATCATCTCGCCTGTATCGGGGTCGCGATACTCCTGGTCCTGAATCCAGTAATCCGCATAGGTCACATAGCGATCGAAGATGTTTTGACCGTATTCCGCATAAGACTCCAAGTAGGCCGTTTGAAGCTCCTTGCCGATGAACTCAGCATACCGCGGGGCAAGGTATTGCTTGAGGAAGCTCAGATAGCGCTCATGGGTTTCCGGGGGCAGCTGCTCACGCGTGATCTGGCGCTCGAGGACGTACAAGAGGTGAACGGGATTGGCCGCAACCTCGCTGTGATCGAAGTTGAAGACCTGCGAAAGGATCTTGAACGCGAAGCGTGTCGAGATTCCCGACATCCCCTCGTCGACCCCGGCATAGTCCCGATACTCCTGCATGGACTTGGCTTTCGGATCGGTGTCTTTGAGGTTTTCCCCGTTGTAGACGCGCATCTTCGAGAAAACACTCGAATTTTCGGGCTCTTTCACACGCGTCAACACCGAAAACTGGGCCATCATCGACAGGGTTCCGGGCGCACACGGCGCATCGGAAAGCGAGCTGTTGAAGAGCAGCTTCTCGTAGATTTGGGTCTCTTCGTTGACGCGCAGGCAATAGGGAACCTTGACGATAAAGACGCGGTCGAGGAATGCCTCGTTGTTTTTGTTGTTGCGAAAGCTCTGCCATTCCGACTCGTTGGAGTGCGCAAGGATGATGCCTTGGAACGGCAGTGCGGACAGCCCTTCGGTTCCGTTGTAATTGCCTTCCTGGGTTGCGGTGAGAAGCGGATGCAGCACCTTGATCGGCGCCTTGAACATCTCGACGAACTCCATCACACCTTGGTTTGCGCGACACAGTGCACCGGAATAGCTGTAGGCGTCCGCGTCGTGTTGAGCAAATCGCTCCAACTGCCGGATGTCCACCTTGCCGACCAGCGAGGAGATGTCCTGGTTGTTCTCGTCACCGGGCTCGGTCTTCGCGATGGCAACCTGCTCGAGCACCGACGGGTAGAGCTTCACGACCTTGAACTGCGTAATGTCGCCGCGGTATTCCTGCAGGCGCTTGACCGCCCAGGGCGACATGATGGTGCGCAGATAGCGGGACGGAATCCCGTAATCCTCCTCGAGGATGGGGCCGTCTTCTTCGGGCGAAAACAAGCCGAGCGGTGACTCGAACACGGGCGACTCGTGAATCGCGTAGAAGGGTCGCAGCTCCATCAACTCTTTGAGCTTTTCGGCGAGCGACGATTTTCCGCCGCCGACCGGGCCGAGCAGATAGAGGATCTGCTTCTTCTCCTCGAGCCCCTGAGCCGCGTGCTTAAGGTAGGAGACCAGATGCTCGATCGCCTCCTCCATCCCGTAAAACTCGGAGAATGCGGGGTAGCGCCGAATCATCTTGTTCTGAAAGATCCGACTGAGTCTCGGATCATCGCGGGTATTGACGAGCTCCGGCTCGCCGATCGCCGTCAGCAAGCGCTGCGCCGCCCCTGCGTAGGTGCTCGGGTCGGACTTGCACAGTTGCAAGTACTCGTCGAGGGTCATTACCTCCTCGCGGGATGACTCGTAGCGTGCCTGGTAGCGTTCGAAGATCGACATAAATATTACCTCGCTCGGAAGCTGTTGTTGCTCGCCCGACCCAGTGTCGACCGCATCTCGCCTCGGTACAGTGCTCGGGGCGAACTGTGGGAAAGACAAGGTTTGGATTCGAAGATCAGCAATATGCGCGCCATCGGATGCAATGCCGCCTCTGCACCGCGCCGGTACCGGGCCTGGTCGCGCGCGGCGCACCAGCGCACCGGCGCGGCCAGATCGCGCACCAATAAAGTGCAAGCACGTCCCGGGAAGTCGACAGCGTCGACCGGACCCGCCGATGAAGGCGCGCGCGCCGCCGCACAAGCGGCATAGAACCGCTTGAGTCGAACGCGTTCGGCCGCGTTCGGCGAAGGCTCAGCCGGACACTCCGCTCTGCACGCTTCGGCGGTGGGCAACCCTCGCCCCACACCGATGCATAGAGACTAGCACCAAGACGCAGCGCCGGTTTAAAAGACAGCGCACCGGCGCCGGGGTTCATCCCGCGAGCAACATCACCGTGAGGCGCTTACGGATTTCGGGTCACGCCGACGCTCGACCTCGGCCCACACCCGAACGGCGCCCGATCTCGCCATCGCATGGGGATGCGACGCGTCGACCTCAGGCGCGGCGGCCCCGGATGAAGTCGTTCAGCAGGGCACGCGTCGATGCATCGTGATCCGCGCCGACATGCCCTTCGCGGAGCTCTTCGAGAATCACCCCCGCAAGCTGTTTGCCGAGCTCCACGCCCCACTGGTCGAACGAGTTGATCCCCCAAAGGACGCCCTGCACGAAGATCCGATGCTCGTAGAGCGCAATCAAGGCCCCCAGCGTGAAGGGGGTCAGGCGCTCCATCAGGATGCTGTTCGTCGGACGGCTGCCCGGGAAGGTGCGGTGATGCGCGAGAAACTGCGCCCGCTCTCTCGGGACCCCGGCACCGAGCATCTCGGCGAGCGCCTCCTCGGTGGTGCGCCCGCGCATCAGTGCCTCGGTTTGCGCAAAGAAGTTGGCCATGAGTTTTAAGTGGTGATCGCCGAGCTCGTTGTGGCTCTTGATCGCGCCGATGAAATCCGCCGGGATCAGTTGCGTGCCCTGATGGATGAGCTGGTAGAAGGCATGTTGCCCGTCGGTGCCCGGCTCGCCCCAAACGACCGGGCCGGTCGTGTAGTCCACGGCGACACCCTCGCGGGTCACGCCTTTGCCGTTGCTCTCCATATCGCCTTGCTGAAGGTATGCCGGCAAGAGCCTCAAATACTGATCGTAGGGCAAGACGGCATGGGTTCGTGCACCCCAAAAATTGGCGTACCAGACCCCGAGCAGACCCAGCACGACGGGCATGTTCTCCGCCGGCGGGGCGGTTCTGAAGTGCTCGTCCATCGCAAAGGCGCCCTCGAGCAGCTCCACGAAGCGCTCGTAGCCGACCGCCAACGCGATCGGCAGACCGATGGCCGACCAGAGCGAATAGCGCCCGCCGACCCAATCCCAAAACCCGAACATGTTCCGGGTGTCGATCCCGAAGGCGGACACCTTCTCGGCATTGGTCGAGACCGCAACGAAGTGCTTGGCGACCGCTGCCGGGTCGCGCGCCGCCGCCAGCAGCCAGTCGCGCGCGCTGGTGGCATTGGTCATGGTCTCCTGGGTCGTGAAGGTCTTGGAGGCGACGATGAAGAGTGTGCGTGCCGGATCCAGGTCGTTGAGCGTCTCCAGAAGATGGGTCCCGTCGACATTCGAGACGAAGTGGACCCGAAGGTCGTTGCTGCCGTAAGCACCGAGCGCCGTGCGGACCATCTTGGGCCCGAGGTTGGAGCCGCCGATGCCGATGTTGACGACATCGCGGATGGACTGGCCCTGAAAGCCCTTCCACTCGCCCGAGCGGACCAACCCGACGAACGACTCGAGACGCTCGAGCACGCGGTTGACCCCCGGCATCACGTCCTGACCTTCGACCGGAATCGGTCGATTGGAGCGATTGCGCAGGGCCACATGCAACACCGCGCGCTCCTCGGTGTTGTTGATGGGCTCGCCGCCGAACATCCGAGCGATCCATCCGCTCATGTCGGCGGTTTCAGCCAGATCGAGCAGCAGCGCGAGGGTCTGCGGGGTGGCGAGGTTCTTCGAGTAATCAAGACGCAGTCCCGCGACGGACAAGCGCATCCTGTCGGCGCGGCCGGGATCGGACGCGAAGAGATCGCGCATCGCGACGTCCTGCATCTCGTGTCTGTGCTGCTCCAGCGCCCGCCACGCGGGTGTTTGATTGATGAGCGATGTCATGAGGTTCTCCTGATAAGGCGTTGGCGGATTCTGCGGCTGTCGGGGGGTTACTCGTCCATCCCCTCGCGCCAGGACTGATCGTCTCTGTCGAACAATCGATTGGCTTCGGGCGGTCCGCAGGACCCGGCCGGATAGGTCTGGATGAAGTCGCGCTCGGTGGACCACAGCTTCAGTACCGGATCCACCACTCGCCACGCCCAATCGACCTCGTCGAAGCGCAGGAAATGGGTATGGTCGCCCTCGATCACGTCCAGGATGAGCGCCTCGTAGGCGTCGATCTGCTCGGACGGGATGGTGCACCGGCTCGCGTCCAATCGCTCGGTTTGGGTGCGCATCTCCAGTCCGGGTTGCTTGACCTGGATCTCCATGCGGATGCACTCGTTGGGCTGGATGTTGAGCAGCAGCCAGTTGGGTTTGAGCTGCTCGATGGCCGTATAGCGAAACAGTTGCTGCGGCGGATGCTTGAACCGGATGGCGATCAGGGAGTTGCTGCGGGCAAGACGCTTTCCCGTGCGCAGATAAAAGGGCACGTTGCGCCAGCGCCAGTTGTCGATGTAGAGCTTCAGCGAGGCATAGGTCTCGGTCGTGCTGTTGTGCCCGACGCCGGGCTCGTCGCGATAGCCCGGAACCTTGTTTGCGCCCGACGCGCCGGGCCCGTACTGTGCGCGAAAGGCCTGGGCATGCACCGCCTCGCGCGGGATCGGCCGGATCGAGCGCAGAACCTTGACCTTCTCGTCGCGCAGCGCCTCGGCATCCAGACAGGGCGGAGGCTCCATCGCCACCAGGGTCAGCATCTGCAGAAGATGGCTCTGGATCATGTCGCGCATGGCGCCCACACCGTCGTAGAAACCGGCGCGCTCCCCGATCCCGGCGGCCTCGGCGTGCGAGATCTGAACGTGATCGATATAGTTGCGATTCCAAAGGGGCTCGAGCATCAGATTGGCGAAGCGGAACACCAGGATGTTCTGCACCGTGCTCTTGCCCAGATAGTGATCGATGCGAAAGATCTGCGACTCGCCGAAACAACGCCGAATGCGGCGATCGAGAATGGCCGCGCTCTCGAGGTCGAAACCGAAGGGTTTCTCCACCACCAGGCGGGACCAACGTCCGTCCTCGGCGTTCAGGCCCCGGGCGGCGAGGTTATCGACGATGCCGCCATAGTGCTTCGGCGCCACCGCCAGATAGGTCATGAGGTTGGCCGGGATGTCCGTCTCCTCGCGCAATCGTTCGGCCAGGCGCACGTAACCGGCGGACTCTTCCAGGTCGCCTTCGACGAAGCGCATCCGACCGAGCAGACGCTCCAGGACAGGCGCGTGGGTGGCGCCGGGCAGTCGTTCGGCGAGCCTCGCCCGGACCTGCTCGCGCCAGTCGTCGTCCGACCAGGGGCGTCGGCCGAATCCGATGATCCGAGTCTCGGGATGAAGACGTTCCGCCGCCTCGATGTGATAGAGCGCCGGGAGCAGCTTGATGCTCACCAGGTTACCCGTCGAGCCGAAGATCAGGATGGTGCAGGGATCCAGCATGGCCTTGGTGCCTCGATCGCGGACAAATGTGATAACGTGAGCCCTGTCATACTGTTGCCAAGCCAGGCGTGCCGCGCCGGCAACCGCTTCACTCGGATTTAGGGACCCTCCATGGAGCCATCGCTACTTCTATCCCCGGACATTACCGCGCCGGAGCGGCCGCTGCATATCCTCATGGCGAGCAGCGAGGCTCATCCGCTGATCAAAACCGGCGGGCTCGCCGATGTCGCCGCCAGTCTACCGGCGGCATTGCGCGACCTGGGTCACGACGTGCGGCTCATCCTGCCGGCCTATCCTCGCGCGACACGCCAGTTGCGCGACACCAAGATGCTGTGCGAGCTGAAGATCCCGACGAGCCGCACCCAGGTGCGCATTCTCGAAGGCAAGCATCCGGATCACGACCTGCCGATCTATCTGGTCGACGCACCCGAGCACTTCTGTCGCGAGGGCAATCCCTACACCGACCTCAGCGGACGCGACTGGGGCGACAACGCCGAGCGGTTCCTCCTCTTCTGTCGGGTCATTGCACTGATCGCTCGCGGGCTGCCGGCGCTCGGCTGGCAACCCGATGTACTGCACGGGAACGACTGGCAAACCGGACTGGCTCCGGCGCTCTTTCAGGATCTGCCCCGACCTCCCGCAAGCGTGTTTACGATCCACAATCTCGCCTACCAGGGTCTGTTCGATCGCGCGACCTTCGACCGCCTCGGCCTGCCGCCTGCACTCTGGAGTGTCTCGGGCTTGGAGTTCCATCAGAGAATGTCCTTCATCAAGGGCGGGATCATCTTCTCGGACCGGGTCAACACCGTCAGCCCATCCTATGCCGCGGAGGTACGCACGGCACGTTTCGGATTCGGGCTCGACGGACTTCTGCGCCAGATCGGCAGTCGCTTCAGCGGCATCCTCAACGGGGTCGATTATCGGATCTGGGATCCCCTGACGGATCCCTATATCCTGCAATGCTATGACCCGGAGACCTTTGGACTCAAGGCGGAGAACAAGCTCGACATCCAACGCGAGGTCGGGCTTCCGCGCAACGAGGACGCTTTCGTGCTGGGCTATATCGGGCGCCTGGTCGAGCAGAAGGGTGTGGACCTGATCCTCGCCATGCTCCCGCGGCTTCTCGAAGACCCGCGCATCCAGGTCGTCTTCCAGGGGACCGGAGAGCGCAGCACGGAACAGGCGCTTTTGACCATCGCGGCCCTGTATCCACGTCAGGTCGGGGTCTTCATCGAGTACGAGGAGTCGCGTGCGCACCGCATCGAGGCCGGCTCGGACGCCTTCTTGATGCCGTCGCGCTTCGAGCCCTGCGGGCTCAACCAGATCTATAGCCTGCGCTACGGGACGCCGCCCATCGCCCACCGCACCGGCGGGCTGGCCGACACCGTGGTCCATGCGACCCCGGACACGCTCGCCGACGGCACCGCGACCGGTTTTCTGTTCGACGAGCCGCGCACCGATGCCCTGCTCGACGCCGTCCGACAGGCCCTCCAGCTGTATCGCGACAATCCGCAGGCGTGGCGTAAGCTCGCAACGACGGGGATGCGTCAGGACTTCAGTTGGGAGGCAAGCGCGCGCAGCTATGTGCGGCTTTACGCGGAGGCGATCGCCGAGCGGGCGATCGCAGCGGAGACGGATCAGGCGAGCGCCGCGTTGGCGTAGCCGCCCGGTCGGGCGGAGTCCGGCTCGTTTCCTCAGGGTTGGCTGCTTTGGGTCGGCTCGTGCAGAGCGGTGCCTGGTACAGGCGCCTTCGTTCCGACGAGCGCGCGCGGGATCAGGCCACCTGAGCCGGGATGAAATCGCCGGTGCGGGTCACGCGGTTGTGCTCGTTGAGATAGACGAGCGCCGGCTTGTGGGCGTCGGCCTCGGCCTCCGTCATGGCGGCGTAAGCACAGATGATCACGCGATCGCCCGGCGCGGCCTTGTGCGCTGCGGCCCCATTGACGGAGATCACCCGCGAGCCGGGCTCGGCGCGGATGGCGTAGGTCGTAAACCGCTCGCCGTTGGTGACGTTGTAAATCTGAATCTGCTCGTACTCGCGAATGCCCGCGAGCGTCAACAGCTCCTCGTCGATGGCACAGGAGCCTTCGTAGTCGACTTCCGCATGGGTCACGCGAGCCCGATGCAATTTGCACTTCAACAAGGTCAGATGCATGTCTTGAATCCTCCGAAAGGCCGGTATGGCCGCGTCTTCGTGACCTGAACGAAGCGCTCTCGATCTAAGAATCGGCGTAGTTTACCGCAGCGTCTGCTGCAGCGCAGCATTCACGTCCGGCCGCACCCTGAGATTGTCGATCAGACGCGCCCGGCCAAGGTAGGCGGCGGCGAGGATCACCAGATCTCGGTCGGTCTCCGTGGCCGGTCGCAGGTCGTGCGTCGCGCGGACTTGGACATAGTCTGGGACCAAACCGGCCTCGCGCAAAGCGTCCTCGGCCTCCCGCTCGACAGACGCGGCAGCATTGCCGTCCAGCAAGGATTGCCGAGCCGCCGTCAACACCCGCCGCAATGCCGGGGCGCGCGCCCGCTCCGAGGGCGAAAGGTAGCCGTTGCGCGAGCTCATGGCGAGACCGTCGGTCTCGCGCACCGTCGGCACCCCGACGATCTCCACGGGCATGGCCAGGTCCTCGACCATCCGCCGGATCACCAAGAGCTGCTGGAAATCCTTCTCGCCGAACAGTGCGATATCGGGCTGTACCATGTTGAACAGCTTGCACACCACGGTCGCCACGCCGCGAAAATGTCCGGGGCGGCTCTCGCCGCAGAGAACATCGGAGAGTCCCGGCACCTCCACGCGCGTCTGCGCCTCGCTGCCGCGCCGGTAGACGGTCGCAACATCGGGGGCAAACAAGAGGTCGCAACCCGCCGCCTCGAGCAACTCCCGATCGCGCGCCAAGGTCCGCGGATAGGCATCCAGATCCTCGGCGGGGCCGAACTGCATGGGGTTGACGAAGATGCTCGCGACCACCCGCGGCGCGCGCGCGCGGGCCTCCGCGATCAAGGTCAGATGCCCGGCATGCAGATTCCCCATGGTCGGGACGAAGGCCACGCGCTCCCCCGCCCCACGCCATGTACGGACCTGCTCACGGAGGTCTTCCAGTGCTTCGATTGTCTTCATGGCCCTTTCCCGCGACGGCGGCCCACTCCGCCCGATCGGTTTGATCTCGGCATCGATCCGTCGTCAATCGTCAATAAGGCGTTTCGTCAGGACCGGGGAACTCATGCGACTTGACCGCCCGGACATAGGCCGCGACGGCATCCGCGATCGAACCCTCCCCGGTCATGAAATCTCGGCTGAAGCTCGGCGGACGACCCGGATTGAGACCCAGCATGTCGTACAGTACGAGCACCTGGCCATCGCATCCTGCACCGGCACCGATCCCGATGACCGGAATGGTCAGGGTCACGGCGATCTCGGAGGCCAAAGCCGCAGGAACACACTCCAAGACCAAGAGGCTCGCACCGGCCTCCTGCATGGCGATGGCATCGTGCCGGATCGCCTCAGCCGAGGCGTGGTCCCGGCCCTGGAAACGATAACCGCCGATGCGGTGCACCGACTGAGGCAGAAGTCCCAAATGGGCGCACACGGGCACGCCTTGCTCCGTGAGACGCCGAACCGTTTCCAGCATCGGCGCCCCGCCCTCGAGCTTCACGACCTCCGCCCCGCCCTCCTGCATCAGCCGCCCGGCCGCGTCGATCGCGCGATCCGGCGTCGCGCAGGCAAGAAAGGGCAGATCCACGACAAGCAGTGCCCGACCGCGTCCACGCGAGACGCAGGCGGCGTGATAGACCATCTGCTCGAGGGTGACCGGCACGGTCGTGCGGTGCCCCTGGAGGACCATTCCCAGAGAATCTCCGACCAGCATCAGATCGACACCTGCCGTATCGAGCAAGCGTGCGAAGCTGGCGTCGTAACAGGTGAGAGAAGCAATACGCTCGCCCTTTGCCTTCATTCCGGCGAGGGTGGCGACCGAGATCGGCGCGAAAGACATGGTCGACTCCGAAGGTCAGGCTTGATGACGCGAGGATAGTGGCCGAGATCGAGCAACGCTACCCCGCACTCGATCAGGCGGGCCGAAGACTCAGCCGCCGCTTTCCACGCCCCCCCTCGCCTCCGTCCCGGGACCTGCGGTATCTCCCGTCTTGCGCCGCCGCGGACGCCGCCGACGCCGTTTCGCGCCCCCTTCGGTCATGGTCGCGCGCTCCTGTCCGCTCGCCTCCTGAAAACGCGTCCACCAGGCCGCCAGCTCCGGATCGGCCTCGCCGGCCTCCGCGCGCAGGACCAGGAAGTCGTAAGCGGCCCGGAATCGCGGGTGCGTCACCAGGCGCTGCGGACGCTTGCCGTCACGCTGCTCGAGCCGAGGCTGCATCGACCAGATCTCGCGCATCGGCAGCGAGAATCGCTTCGGAATCGCAACGAGCGATTGCTGCTGCGAACAGATCTCGCTCGCCGCCAGGAACATCGCCTCGTTGGCGGCCTCCCCACCGGCCAGATACTCCTCGAAACGCCTCCTGACCGGCTCCCAGAGGAGCACGCCGAACAGGAAGGCCGGTGTCACGGACTTGTCCTCGTGCAGCCGCTTGTCGGTATTGGCCAAACCCCGACTGACGAAGGTAAGGGGGAATCCATGATCTTCCCGCGCCAAGCAGTCCTCCGTCGCCGGGAACAGCTCGCCGAAGAGCCCGTACTGGCGCAGCTTCTCGAAGACGCCGAGGCCGTACCCCGAATGAAAGAGCTTGATCAGCTCGTCGAAGAGTCGCGCCGGGGCGATGTCGGCGAGCAGATGGGCGAGCTCGAACAGCGGCTGCTCGGTCTGCTGCTCGATCGTGAAGCCCAGCTTGCAGGCAAAGCGCACCGCCCGGAGCATCCGCACCGGGTCCTCGCGATAGCGCTGCTCCGGATCGCCGATCAGACGCAGCCGACCGGCCTTGATGTCCTCGAGCCCGTCGGCGTAATCGATGAGCGAAAAATCGGCGATGTTGTAGTAGAGCGCATTGACCGTGAAATCCCGGCGCAGGGCGTCCTCGGCGATGGTGCCGTAGGTGTTGTCCCGGAGGATCCGACCGTTCTCCATCTGCCGGTCGTTCTCGTCGCCGTCCGAGGTCGTAGTCCCGCGGAAGGTCGCCACCTCGATGATCTCGCGCCCGAAATGGACATGCGCCAAACGAAAGCGCCGCCCGATCAGACGACAGTTGCGAAAGACCTGACGGACCTCTTCGGGGGTCGCGTCGGTCGCCACGTCGAAATCCTTCGGCTCGTGACCAAGCAAAAGGTCTCGAACCCCTCCACCCACCAAATGGGCTTGAAAATTCTCTTGTTTTAGACGGTAGAGCACCTTGAGTGCGTTCTCGCTGATGTTCGCGCGCGAGATCCCGTGCTCGGGCCGAGGCACGATCAAAGGGGTCGCCGCGATCGCGTCCGAGCTCGTGTTTTGGAAAGGTTCCTGCATCACCTTTTCGGAGGAATTCCTGATCGCTGAGGGCTGCACCCATGAAGGCGACACCCGGTGCCGAGCACGACGGGGCGCGGAGTTGCAGCCATTGGTAAGAGAAAGGTCACAGCCGGCTTGTAGAGCGCCGTGATGCGCGTATAATACGCGTTTCTACGCCGCAGTACCTGCTCCCTTCGTCTAGCGGTTAGGACGCTGGCCTCTCACGCCGGTAACAGGGGTTCGAACCCCCTAGGGAGCGCCAAACAAAACAGGCGATTACGGTCAGACGTCACTGTTGCCGCCGGCCACGTCCTAAGCCTTTTTCGAATATCGTCCCCGTCCCGGTCGCCCTCATCGGCCACAGCTCGCCAGCAACAGCGGGCCGTTCGATGCCGTGCAGGGTCCACGCGGCATCGAGTGAGTCATCGGCAAAACCTATCAGATGCGGGGCTCTCCCGGATCTCAGGGAACCCTAAACCGCGCGAAATCAGTCTCCTACGAAACCGACCTCGATAAGCACGCTGCGCGCCCTGATCAACAGCACCCTCGAAGACGTCGCTCACAAGGACGCCGTCACCCCGGTAACAACTCGAAGGCATCCTCGGAACCCTGCACGGCAAGACGCCTTCCTTGGCGCGTGACTCGGGTCAGAACGCACCGCTACGCCGGAGACGTCGGTCGGGCCTCGGTGCGGGCGATCTACATCGGAAAACCACCCGGCGGCATCCCGCCCGGCGGAAAGCCTCCGGGCATGCGCCCCTGCATGGAGCGCATCATCTTGGCCATGCCGCCGCCCTTCATCTTTTTGAACATCTTCTGCATCTGAGCGAACTGCTTGAGCAGGCGGTTCACGTCCTGCACCTCGGTACCTGATCCCGTGGCGATACGACGCTTTCGCGAACCCTTGATGACGGCCGGAAAACGGCGCTCCTGCGGCGTCATCGAGTTGATGATGGCGATCAACTTGCCCATCTCTTTGTCGCTCGCCTTGTTCTTCACATGGTCGGGGATCTGCCCCATTCCCGGGAGCTTGTCCATGAGGCTCATCATGCCGCCCATGCTCGCCATCTGATCGAGCTGCTCTTTGAAATCGACGAGATCGAACTCCTTGCCCTTCTTGAGCTTTTTGACCAACCTCTCGGCCTTGTCCTTGTCGACCTTGGCCTGGACCTCCTCGACCAAGGACACCACGTCGCCCATCCCCAAGATGCGCGAGGCGACACGATCCGGATAAAAGGGCTCGAGCGCCGTGGTCTTCTCGCCGGTGCCCAGAAACTTGATCGGCTTGCCGGTGATGTGGCGGATCGAGAGGGCCGCACCGCCGCGGGCATCGCCGTCGGTCTTGGTCAAAACCACGCCGGTGAGCGGCAGGGCCGCGTCGAAGGCCTTTGCCGTATTGGCCGCATCCTGACCCGTCATGGCATCCACGACGAAGAGGGTCTCGATCGGCTTCAACGCGGCATGAATCGCCTTGATCTCGTCCATCATGGCCGAGTCGACATGCAACCGGCCGGCGGTGTCGACGATCAGGACATCCTTGAAGCGCTTGCGCGCCGCATCGAGCGCGCGCTTGGCGATCTCGATCGGGTTTTGATCCGGCGTGCTCGGATAGAACTCGGCCCCGACCTCGGCCGCGACCGTTTTCAACTGCTCGATGGCGGCCGGGCGATAGACGTCGCAGCTCACGACCATCACCGACTTGCCCTGCTTCTCCTGCAGCCAGCGCGCGAGCTTGGCGACACTGGTCGTCTTACCCGAGCCCTGCAGGCCCGCCATGAGCACCACGGCCGGCGGCTGCGCGGTCAGGTCCAACTGCTCGTTGGACTGGCCCATCAGCGTGACCAGCTCGTCGTTGACGATCTTGATCATGACCTGACCCGGCGTCAGACTCCGGGTCACGGTCTCGCCGAGCGCCTTCTCGCGCACGTCCTCGACGAACTGTCGCACCACCGGGAGTGCAACGTCGGCCTCCAGGAGCGCCATGCGCACTTGGCGGACGGTTTCTTTGATGTTCTCTTCGGTCAGACGACCCTGACCGCGCAGATTATTCAGGACATCGCCGAAACGATCCTGGAGATTCTCAAACATATATGGACCTCGATCCTCGTCGGGCCGCGATGCCCGCACGGATATTCGATCTGAATTAGGCCGGCGTCGGCCCGGCCTGTCGCGAAAGTTCCGAGTATAATGCCCGCCATCGGCAGGCGATACGACAAGGCCCCGTCTCGACGACGTCAGGTTTACGCTAGCCCTGTGTGCGATCCCACTTAGGCCCATCGGTTTCCATCTATGACCCATACCCTCATCGCCATCGTCGCCATCCTCTGCTACTCGGCGGCCGCCGCCTTGATCGGCATGCGCTTGTTCCGCAAGACCGAAGGCTGGACACCGCAGCGCCCGCTGGTGCTCGGGCTGATTTTCGTCGGCCTCGCGCTGCACAGCTGGCTGCTTTGGGACAGCATCTTCAGCCACGCCGGGCTCAATCTCGGGTTCTACAACGCGCTGGCGCTGACCACCTGGACCATCATCACCCTACTGCTGGTGTCGAGCTTGACCAAACCGGTCGAGAATCTCGGCCTGCTGCTCCTGCCGGCCGCCGCCCTCAGCCTGGTTTTAGAGGCATCGTTCGTCGATGTCGACTTCATGCGCCCGAGTGCGGATTGGCCCCTGAAGATCCACGTCCTGCTCTCGATGCTGGCCTACAGTCTCCTGACCCTGGCCGCGGTGCAGGCGATCCTGTTGGCCGTGCAGGACAGCCATCTGCGCAGCCGCCATCCGGGCGGTTTCGTGCGCACCCTGCCGCCCCTTCAGACGATGGAAAGCCTGCTCTTCGAGATGATCACGGCGGGATTCGTGCTGCTGACGCTGGCGTTGCTGAGCGGTTTCGCCTTCCTCGAGAACATGCTGGCACAGCACCTAGTGCATAAGACGGTGCTCTCGGTCCTCGCTTGGATGATGTTCGGCGGGCTTCTGATCGGGCGGTTTCTCAAGGGCTGGCGCGGTCGTACCGCCATCGGTTGGACGCTCGGGGGGTTCGTCGTCCTGATCCTCGCCTACTTCGGAAGCAAGGCGGTGTTGGAGTTGGTCCTGCAGCGCGCCGCATAGGTGATTTCCGGGAAAGCATCGACCAACATGTAGGGGCGACTTTAGTCGCCCGGTAAGCATTGGCAACACGCACGGCCGGGATGATCATTCCCGGAAATCGCCTAAGGCATCGATGCGACGATAACGCAGGAGATCCTCCGGCCGATCCAAATCCCACAGGGTCGCACGCTCCGAGCAGCGCAACCCCAGCGACGCGATGCGTCCCCGCGTGATCGCGGCGACGCGCTCGCCGCCCCACGGCATGTCTGTGAACAACTCCGGCGCTGGGGCCTTGAGCCCGAGCAGCACGTAACCGCCGTCCTCGGCCGGCCCAAGAACCGCGTCGAAATCCGCAAGGGCCGACAACGCCGACGCGCAATAGTCGGCATCGAGCTCCGGGATATCCGCGCCGACCAGAAGCACCGCCTCTGCACGACCCAGCGCATCCTCCGCCGCCGCGCTCAGGCGCTCTCCGAGGTCCTCGCCCCGCTGCGTGCGCAGCGCGACACCGGCCGATTCGGAGAGATCTCGAAAGAGCGGATGCCCGGGGTCGGGGGAGCACCAAAGCTCCACCGGGGCGAGTCGAGCGCCCGCGAGCCTCCGAACCAGTCGCTCGAGAAGATCACGGGCAAGCTCGGCGGCGCCCGCGGGGCCCAGCGTCGGAATCAGACGGGTCTTCACCTGTCCGGGGATCGGCGCCTTGGCGAAGATCAGGATTCGGGCATTCGGATAGCGCACCGACCCGCCCTCGGGACGACCCGGGCCGCTCATCTCAGGCCAAGGCCCCGCCGCAGCTACTGCCCTGGCCCGCCGTACAGCCATAGCAGTGCTCGGCGGTGCGGATGCGCAAACCCTCGAGCGCATCGTGACCGAGGGAGGAGATATGGAGTCGCCGTGCGTCCCGCTCGAGCGCCAAACCAAGCATCTGATTGAAGTCGCAATCGAAGACGAAGCCCTGCCAATCGATGCTGATTAGATCGCGACACATGACGGCGTCGAGATTCTCCGCGCGATAGGCGCCCTTCAGAAGGGTCATATAGTCGGCGAACTGTCCGGTCGACTGGAGCAGACTGCCGAACCGCTTGATCGGCATGTTCGTGATGGTCAACAACCGACTGAAGACGATACCGTAACGCTCGCCGAGAACGGCCCGGTAATCGGCCTCCAAGACGCCCTGCGCGGGCGGCAGGGTCGGACCCTGCGGGTTGAACACCAGGTCCAGCTCGAGACCGCTGCCTTCGACGCCGTAGCCGAGACGGTTGAGTTGGCGCAGACCGGCGATGCTGGCCGCAAACACGCCGCTGCCGCGCTGGGTGTCGACATTGTCGGCCAGATAACAGGGCAAAGACGCGATCATGCGAACACCCTGCTCCGCCAGGAAGGCGCCGAGATCCTCATGACCGGGCTCCGAGAGGATCGTCAGGTTGCAGCGATCGAGCACCTCAGCACCCCGGCGCCGACCCTCGCGCGCCAGACGACGAAACTCCGGATGCATCTCGGGCGCACCGCCGGTGATGTCGAGCGTGCGCACCGGATGCCGGTCCATGAACGCAAGCACCGCCTCGACCGTCTCCTCGCTCATCGACTCGGAGCGCTTCGGCCCCGCATCGACATGACAGTGACGACAGCTCTGGTTACAGCGATAGCCCAGGTTGATCTGCAGGGTCTGGAGACGACGCCGGTCGATCGCAGGAAAGTCGGACGGGAAGAGCAACGGCAGGGAATCCAACATGCGCACTCCGGGATGATCGTGGGGAAGGGTTACAGGGCTTGTTTCGAGACGCCGGCACGGTGCACAATGCGCCGTCGGCAACGTTAATCCCTGGACAAAGTCGGGGCGGATCTTCGCCGAAACAATCGGACACACGGGGCCGTAGCTCAGCTGGGAGAGCGCCGCGTTCGCAATGCGGAGGTCAGGGGTTCGATCCCCCTCGGCTCCACCAAACGACCGTGTCATGCCGTTCGCAGATATCGAAGAACCCGCCCGAGTGCGGGTTTTTCTTTGCCCGTACTGTCGCAACTCCCGGATGACTGCATCGATGGATGCCGGCCCCTTGGTGATCCCACCGCATGCGACCGTTTTCGGGTTCTCCCTGCGCCGCTCGGGGGGCCACCTGTCACGCTCCGTAATGCTGCCCGAGCTGGGTCTGCTGTTTGCGGCCGTTCCCGTCACCGCCGGGCGGGCGGACTACCGCGCCGCCATTCTGGACGAGAATGTGCTGGGTAAGCCAACCTTCTCGAGTCGCCAAAAGAGCGTAAAGCATCTCTACGAGCTGTACGGGCTCGACCCGGCGCTTGCCCTGTTCCGGTTGCTGCGTCGGTTCGCCGCGGAAGACCCCGCGTCGCTGCCGCTGCTGGCCCTGACCTGCGCGTTTTGTCGAGACCCCCAGTTGCGGGACAGCTTCGCCGTGATCGAAACCCTCAAACCCGGTGAGGTCCTCACCCGCGCGCAGATGGTGGCGTACCTGGAAGAGGTTTACCCCGAGCGCTTCAGCTCAGTCATGCTGTCCAGCCTCGCCACCCGTCTCGGCGTCACCTGGGCGGCAACCGGCCACCTGAAGGGAACCGCATCGCGGACCCGAGCACTTCCCGTCCCGACCCCGGCCGCCTGCAGCTACGCCATGTGCGCCGGCTATCTGCTGGGCCTGCGCGGGGAGCTGCTGATATCCTCGGTCTTCACCCGCTTGGTGGGAGCCGATCCCTCCAGCGTCCTGTCGCACCTCGTCGTCGGCTCGCGCAACGACTGGCTGCGCCTACGTCACGGCGGCGGGGTCACGGAGATCGATTTCTCGGGCCTTCTGCTACCGAACGAGGAGGCGTTGTTGAATGGCACGCATTGACCAACTGCTGGCGAGCTACCGCCGCCACGTCTCGCTCACCCCGCGCGACAACCTCCCCTTGAGCCAGCGGGTCTGGTTCATCGTGTACCCGCCCGAGGACGAGCGCCGCCTGGTGAATCGCATCCCGGAGTTCGAGATCGCCACGCGCGACGAGGGTCTCGACTGGCGACGGATCGATCTCGGCGGCGCGTTCGCCGACTGGATGGACACCTTCGATCCCGACGAGCGCACCGACTGCCTCGCGGCCCCCGACATCGTCGAGACCTATGCCGACCCCGGTTTCGTCGAGGACCTCGTCGAGCGGCTCAGGGGCGAGCTGGCAGGGGTGCCGGCCGCGGACGCGGTCCATACCGTCTTCGCCGTCTCGGGGCTGATGGAGTTGTATGACTTCGTCCACGTCTCCGCTCTCCTCGAGGCCCTGGACAGCCACTTGCCGGGCATCGTCGTGCTCTTCTTCCCGGGCGAGCGCGAGGGCAACACCTATCGCTTCCTCGGTGCCCGCACCGGCTGGAATTATCTCGCCACCCCGATCCTCACGGACGACTGACCATGCAAAACCGAGAGCTGTTCGTTAAAGACCCCCTGGCCTGGCAGATCGCCAACGAGGGCGTCTCCAGCAACAATGTCGAAGATCTCGATACCCTGCGCTACGAGCTGGAGACCTTTGTCTGCCAAGGTGAATACCAAGCGGGCCTCGCCAAGATCCTGCAGGGGTTTCTCGACAACCTGGACAAAGAGCAACGGGCGGCCTGGGTCAGCGGATTCTTCGGCTGCGGAAAATCGCATCTGGTGAAGGTGCTGCGCTACCTCTGGAACGATTTCGCGCTGTCGGACGGCGTGACGGCGCGCACCCTGGCGACCCTGCCGCAAGACATCATGGAGCTGCTCAAAGAGCTGAGCACGCGCGGCAAGCAGGGGGTTGGACTCCACAGCGCCGGGGGCACCATGAAGGCCGGCGTGGGTAGCGTGCGCCTGCGCCTCGCCGGCATCGTCCTGCTGTCGGTCGGTCTGCCCGAGAACCTGTCGGTGGCCCGCCTGCTGATGGACCTGCGCGACGAGGGGACGCTCGCGGACATCCAGGAGCGCATCCGCCTGGCGGGGAAAGACCCGGAGCAGGAGTTAGGCCGGCTGTATACCTCCCGCGCACTGCACGAGGCGTACCTCGCCCACAACCCCCATCTGGGCGACATCAAGAACGTCAGCGAGGCCCTGCGCGCCCAGTATCCCGCCAAGCTCGACGAGATCAGCATCGACGAGAT
Source organism: Thiocapsa sp. (assembly GCF_018399035.1). Lineage (GTDB taxonomy): Bacteria > Pseudomonadota > Gammaproteobacteria > Chromatiales > Chromatiaceae > Thiocapsa. The sequence continues at coordinate 5,702,325 of NZ_CP073760.1, read as the reverse complement.
GCTCCTCGTCGTGCGCCGCGCCTTGACGCGCAACGGCCAACTGCCCTGCACCGTGATCGTTCTGGACGAGGTCCAGCAATTCATCAACAACAACCCCGACATCGCCCATGACGTGCAGGAGGTGGTGGAGGCCCTGTCCAAGGAACTGGACGGCCGGGTGCTGGTGGTCGGCACCGGCCAGAGCGCACTGACCGACACGCCGGCCCTGCAACGCCTGATGGGGCGCTTCACCACCAAGGTCCACCTCAAGGACAACGATGTCGAGAAGGTCGTCCGCACCGTGGTGCTGCAGAAGAAGGAGCAGGCCAAGGCCCGGATCAGTGACCTGATCTCCAAGCGTTCCGGCGAGATCAGCCGTCAGCTCAAGGCCACGCGCCTCGCCGCCCGCGCCGAGGACGACGCGAGCTATGTCCCGGACTATCCCCTGCTGCCGGTGCGCCGCCGGTTCTGGCAACAGGTTCTGCACAGCTGCGACCCCAGCGGCAGCGCCGCTCAGATGCGCACCCAACTGCGCGTCACCCACGAGGCATGCCGCTTGGTGGCCGAGCGGCCGGTCGGCGCCATCATCCCCGCGGATTTCATCTACGACCAGCAGGCCAACGAGCTGGTCATCTCCGGGGAGCTGCAAAAGCGCTTCCAGGAGATCATCGAGGAGCAGAAGACCCGCCCGGACGGCGCCCTGCGCAGCCGCATCTGTGCCCTGGTGTTCCTCATCAACAAGCTGCCCCGCGAGGGGGCGGACAGCGGGGTGCGGGCCACCCCCGAGCACCTGGCCGATCTGCTCACCGATGACCTGGGCGACTCCGCCACCACGCTGCGCGCCACGGTGCCGGGCCTGGTCCAGGATTTGGTCAGCGACGGCGTCCTGATGGAGATCGAGGACGAGTACCACCTTCAGACCACCGAAGGCGCCGCCTGGGAGTCCGAGTTCCGCCGCCGGCGCACCGCGCTCCTGAACAACGAGCCTCAGCTCGCGGCCCAGCGCGGCCAATTGCTCTCCAAGGCCGTTCAGGCGGCACTCGCCGGGGTCAATGTCCTGCACGGTGCCGCGCGGGTGAAGCGCAAGGTCACACCGCACCACGGCATGAGCCCACCGCCGGTCAGCGACGACCTGACGGTCTGGGTGCGCGACGGCTTTCAGGAATCCGAGACGGCCGTCATCCAGGACATCCAGCAGCGCAGCGTCGCCGACGCGACCATCCATGTCCTGATCCCCAAGATCAAAGCGGACGCGCTCAAGAACGCCCTGGCCAGCGCGCTGGCCACCGAGGAGACACTCAACTTCAAGGGCCAGCCAAGCGGGGAGGAGGGCAAGGAGGCGCGCCGGGCCATGGTGACCCGCAAGGCGCGCGAAGAGGCCAAGGTCGAGTCACTGGTGAGCGAGATCGTCATCGGCGCGCGGCTCTTCCTCTCCGGCGGGCAGGAGCGACCGGTGAATGCGCTGAAGGACGCCACCGAAGAGGCCGCACGGGACGTGCTCGACCGGCTCTATCCACAGTTTCATGTCGCGGACTTCTCCAACTGGCAGACCGTCTTGAAGCAGGCGAAGGACGGCAGCGCGGGTGCGCTCGGTGCGGTCAATCACGCGGGCGACCCCCACAAACACCCGGTCACCGCCGCCATCCTGAGCCATGTGGGTGCCGGCAAGAAGGGCTCCGAGATCGTCGCCCACTTCGGCGGTGGCAGCTTCGGTTGGCCCAAGGACGCGGTCCAGGCCGGAATCGCTGTACTCATGGTTAGCGGCCACCTGGGCGCCCGCACCCAGGGTCAACCGGTCAAGCTCGCCGACCTCGACCAGCACAAGATGGGCCAAGCGGACTTCCGGGTCGAACACCCGGTCCTCACCGCCATCCAGAAGCTCAAGATCAAAAAGCTCTTCCAGGCCGCGGGGCACAAGTTCCAGCCCGGCGACGAGGCCGGCGCCGCCCCCGGCTTCGTCAACCTGCTCGCAGACCTGGCCCGAAGCGCCGGGGGCAACCCGCCGGCACCCGCCGCACCCCAGGCCCCGGAGGTCACCGCCCTGCAAGGGCTCAGCGGGAACGACCTGCTCTTCGGCTTGCATGAGAAGGCCGACGTCTTGACCCAGCGCATCGCCGACTGGAAGGTGACCGCCGACAAGATCGCACAGCGTGCCCCGGCCTTCAGCCTCGCCGAGCAGTTGCTCGACCAGGCGGCCGGCATCGCGGGCATGGACGCCGAGGCGTCCACCCTGGAGGCCATCCGCGCCAACCGCTCACTGCTGGACGATCCGGACCCCACCGGCACGGTCCTCAAGGCCGTCGGGACGGCCCTGCGCGGCGCACTGACCCAGGCCCAGGGCCGGTACGCCGCCACACTCGCCGCGGAGCAGGCCAAGCTCGACGCCCATCCCACCTGGAGCGCCTTGCCGCAGTCTAAGCAGGCGGCGCTGCTCCAGGCCGCAGGGATCAACCCGCTCCCCATGCCGGCTACCGACTCCGACGAGGACCTGCTTGCAGCGCTCAAGACCCGCGACCTGTCCGCCTGGCAGACCCTCACCGACGCGCTGCCGACCCGTTTCGACCAGGCCCTGGCCGCCGCCATCAAAGAGGCCGAGCCCAAAGCGCAGCGGGTGTCTCTGCCGGGCGCAACCATCCATGACGAGGCCGAGCTGGAGGATTGGCTGGCCGCAGCCCGCGCCGAGATCGCGTCCGCACTGGAGCAAGGGCCTGTGATTCTCTAACAAGAAGCCCGGATGTCTCGTTTCGATCCAAGCGTCACTTGGACCACGTGCGTCCAACGTACTAACATAGAAGCCACCGACCTCGACCTCAGCAGATCAAGTATGTCATCCACCGTTAAGTACAGCGGTACGCCGCCCCCGGAACGCCCTGCCCGCGCTGCGCGCTCCGCGCGCTTGGGCCTGCGTGCCACTCCCGAGCAAGAGCGGGTGCTGCGCCGTGCCGCCGAGGTGGCCCACAAATCCCTCACCGACTTCATCTTGGACAGCGCCTGCCAGGCGGCGGAACAAACCCTGCTCGACCAGCGCCTGTTTCTGGTTTCCGGCGTCGAGTATCAGGCACTTCTGGACCTGCTGGACCGACCCGCGCAGGACAACCCGGGCCTACGTGATCTCTTCTCCCGTGCCGACCCCTGGGAGACGCAGTGAGCCTGGATGCGCCGCAGCCGCTGGAGACGTTCCATCGGACCGACACCTTCGACTGCGGCAAACCGGCGCTCGACATCTGGCTCGCGCGTCACGCCCGCCAAGCCCGGGCGAGCGGCTCGGCCAACACCTTCGTCGTAGCGGACACGGATCGCGTCATCGGTTACTACAGCCTGACCGTCGGCCAGATCGACTGCCTCGACGCCCCGCAGCGGATCCGTCAGGGAATGGGCCAGCACCCGATCCCCGTCGTTATCCTGGCCCGGCTGGCCGTGTCCCGCGAGGGCCAGGGCCGGGGCATCGGCTCGGGGATGCTGCGCGATGCGATCCGCCGCACCCTGACCATCGCCGAGCAGGTCGGCATTCGTGCCCTGCTGACGCACCCGATCGACGACTCGGCAGCCCGCTTTTATGCACGGTTCGGTTTCATGCAGTCACCGCTGCACGAACAGCAATGGCTGCTCCTGCTCAAGGATGCGCGGCGCCAGCTCGCCAAGGTGTGACATCAATCCATGACCCCGGAAAAATCCGGATAAGACAAGCGCACCATATCCAACAGCCACAAGGCACCTAAAGCATCGCAAGGAACCTAGACATGCCCGGCACCCTGACCAAGGACCAGCGCTCGACCTTGGAGAAGATCACCCTCAAAGCCCGCGAAGCGGCAGAGGTCGCGGCCCGTGCCGCCTTGGACAATCTGGCGGTCCATGAAGAGCGGCCGCGCGCCCATCTGGGCGAAGACCAGCGCCGCCTGCGCAACCGCCTGCGCGCCCGCGGCCGAGCGCTGGGGGATCGGCTGGACCCGGGCGGCACCCAGGCCATCGACCAGCTCGCCGAGGCCACCGCCTACGTGCACTGGCATCGGCTGCTCTTCACCCGTTTTCTGGCCGAGAACCACGTGCTGCACACCAGCGCAGAGCACGGCAACGTCCCCGTCACGCTGGAGGAGTGCGACGAGCTGGCCCCGGAGCTCTTTCCCGACGGGGGCGCCCGCGACGGCTTCGACTTGGCCTGCCGCTTCGCCGCCGAGACCCTGCCCGGCATCTTCCGACTGGACGACCCGGTGCTCGATCTGCGCCTGGCGCCCAACCACGAGGTCCAACTGCGCCGCCTGCTCGACGAGCTGCCCGCCGAGATCTTCCGCACCGACGATGCGCTGGGCTGGACCTATCAGTTCTGGCAGGCCAAGCGCAAGGAAGAGGTGAACAAGTCCGGGGTCAAGATCGGCGCCCGCGAGCTGCTGCCTGTCACGCAACTGTTCACCGAGGATTACATGGTGGACTTCCTGCTCGACAACACACTCGGCGCCTGGCACGCCGGCAAAGTCCTCGCCGCGAATCCCACGCTGGCCAAAACCGCAAAGAGCGAAGAAGAGCTCCGCCAAGCCGTCGCCCTGCCGGACTGCCCATGGCGCTATCTGCGTTTCATCCAAGGCGAGGACGGCAACTGGGCACCCGCTGCCGGTACATTCGACGGCTGGCCGGAATCCGCGAGCGCCCTCAAGTGCCTCGACCCCTGCATGGGCAGCGGACACTTCGTGGTGGCGATGTTCGCGCGCCTGGTCGCCCTGCGCTTGGCCGAGGAGGATCTGGACGAAGCGGGGGCGGTGGCGGCGGTCATCCGCGACAACCTGTTCGGCCTGGAGATCGACCCGCGCTGCACCCAGATCGGCGCATTTAACCTGGCCCTGGCCGCGTGGCGGCGCGTGGGCTACTGCATGCTGCCGCCGATGAATCTGGCCTGCTCCGGCCTCGCGCCGAATACCCGCGAAGCCGACTGGCTGGCGATGGCCGGGGACGATGAGAAGCTCAGAAACGGCATGGAGCGGCTTTACCGGCTGTTCCAACAGGCGGCGGTGCTGGGCAGTCTCATCAATCCGCGCGCCGGTGAAGGCGATTTGCTGGAGGCCGGGTTCCATGAACTCCAGCCGCTGCTGGAGAAAGCGCTGGCGCAGGAGACGAACGACGACCCTGCGTATGAAATGGCCGTGACCGCGCGCGGCCTTGCAAAGGCTGCGGAAATTCTTGCTGGGCATTTCACGCTTACGGCAACCAACGTGCCTTTTCTGGCTCGTGGTAAGCAGGAAGCAACATTGTGCAACTTCATTGAGAAAAAGTTCGCTGCTGGAAAAGCAGAACTTTCCACCGCATTCGTCCTCCGCTGCCTTGATTTTTGCGCAGAAGGCGGAACTACAACTCTCGTTACACCGCAGAATTGGCTATTCTTGAGATCCTATCAAAAACTTCGTGTTGAACTTATCCGTAATTTCAAATGGGACTGGGTGGCACGTCTGGGACCGAAGGCTTTTCAAACCCCGATGTGGGATTTCAACATCAGCCTCTTTTCCTTGACCCGTGAGCAGCCGTTTCTTGAGAGTGCTTTCGCCGGCATCGATGTTTCTGACCAGAGCGCCCCAAATGAGAAATGCCACTTCCTTCGCAATAGATCTTTTCACATCTCAACTCAAGCGTATCAATTAAAAAATCCGGACGCAGCTATCATTCTTTCCGATCAAAAAAAATGCGCCCTCCTAAATGAAAAGAGCACTCCAAATAAAGGATTGAGCACGAACGATGATTCACGCTTTGTGCGTGTCTTTTGGGAGACACCAATCATATCAAACGGGTGGGATTTTCACCAAAGCGCTGTTAAGCAGGCTTCTTTTTATTCTGGACGTTCAAACATAATTCTATTCGAGGATGGACACGGATCCCTTCGAGACCTGAATGCCTCTCAAGACAGAGATCGGAAACGTGACCTGCAGGGCGCAAATGCATGGGGGAGGCAGGGGGTGGCAATTAGCCTAATGTCATCCTTGAATCCGACTCTATATACTGGCGAACGCTTTGATACGAACGTAGCAGCTCTTATCCCGATTTCCGAAGATCTAATAGCCCCGATTTGGTGCTATTGCGCTAGTGGCGATTTCGCGGTTGATGTTAGAAAGATCAATCAGAAACTCAGTGTAGCTGATTCAACGATCACAAAAGTCCCCTTCGACCTAGCCCACTGGCGAAAGGTGGCGACGGAGAACTATCCGCACGGACTGCCGAAGCCATTTTCAAGTGACCCGACTCAATGGCTCTTCAACGGCCACCCCAAGGGCTCCGACGCACCGCTCCAGGTCGCCGTCGCCCGGCTCCTCGGCTACCGCTGGCCGCGCCAGACCGGCAGCGAGTTCCCCGACTGCCCCGCCCTCGATCCCGACGACCTGGAGTCTCATGCGGACGCGGACAGTATCGTTTGCCTGACTGCCATCAATCGGGAGCTGCCCGCGGCGGTAAGGCTGCGCGCCCTGCTCGCCGCCGCCTTCGACGCGGACTGGACCAACGGCACCGAACGGGACCTGCTGGCCGCGACCGGCGCCAAGCAGACCAACCTGGAAGACTGGCTGCAGGACGCCTTCTTCGAGCAACACTGCAAGCTCTTCCACAACCGCCCCTTCATCTGGCACCTCTGGGACGGCCGCAAGGACGGCTTCCATGCCTTGGTGAACTACCACCGGCTGGATCGGGCCAATCTGGAGAAGCTCACCTACAGCTACCTGGGCGACTGGATTCGCCAGCAGGACGCGGACGCCAAGGCCGACAAGCCCGGCGCCGCCGAACGCCTGGGCGCCGCCCGCGAGTTGGAGACCGAACTGGTCGCGATCCTGGAGGGCGAGCCGCCCTATGACCTCTTCATCCGCTGGAAGCCGCTCGCCGAGCAGCCCTTGGGCTGGCAGCCGGACATCAACGACGGCGTGCGCCTCAACATCCGCCCATTCATGCAGGCCCGCGACCTCGGCAAGAAGGGCGCCGGCATCCTGCGCGCCAAGCCGAACATCAAATGGGACAAAGACCGCGGCACCGAACCCCACCGCGACAAGTCCGACTACCCCTGGTTCTGGCACTTAGAGGAGCCTCCGCTCGCCTGCCCCGGCGGCCCCGAATTCACCGGCAACCGCTGGAATAATGTCCACCTGACCCTGGCCCGCAAACGGGTCGCCCGCCAGAGTTTGAGTACGGAATCGGTTGAGAGCATTGTCGATTGCGCGTTGGACGACTTCGCGTCTAATCAAGGTACACGTACATGACAGAATCCGAGCCACTGCTGCGAGTCAAGAGTATCCGGGTGGAAGGACTCTTCGAGCTATTCGATCACCGAGTCGATCTGAAGCTCGACGAGCGCGTCACGATACTGCATGGCCCGAATGGTGTCGGAAAGACCATGCTGTTGCGCATGAGCAGCGCTTTGCTTGAAGGAAGACTCAGCCTATTCCAACGGATCCCATTCCGTCGCTTCACCTTGGAACTGACCGACGACAGGCAGGTTGATTTGACACTGGCAGCGCCATCTCCCGCAAAGCCATCGAAGGCGGCGAGAAGGCGACATCGGCAGCCGCCGCGGATGCTGAGCCTGAAGCTCATTCGTGACGGAAAAGAGATCGATTGCTATGAGGTCCCTGCCAACCAAGACATGGCGACCCTGGCGGACGCCATCGCAACCCGATTCCCATGGGTACATCGCTACGGAGACGAGACATGGATCGATGAACGAGACGGGGCTGTCTTATTGCCGGCGGAAGAGATCGTTGCACGTTACTCGGATGAATTGCCCGCAAGCCTCGGACTGACGAGACGCGCTACTGATCCTGAATGGCTAAAGGAGCTGCGTGACAAGGTCAAGGTTCATTTCATCGCCGCACAGCGGTTGTTGCGTATCGATCCCGAAAGCCCTCGGAACTATCGTCCAAGCCCGCGAACACTCGCGACTGTCTTGGATTATGCACGCGACCTCAAGTCAAAGATCAACGATACAATGGCCCGTTATGGCCAACAGTCGCAGACCCTTGATCAATCATTCCCGCAGCGGCTTCTTACCAATCGGGCAGCGACTCTACCTCCGGATGCCCTCAAGGAGCGCATGGAGAAGCTAGATGAGCGCCGCAATGGTTTGAAGAGTATCGGCTTACTGGATAAGCTGGACAGCCATCCGTTCGACACCGCGGCGTTGGATACGCTTGAGCCGACCCAGTTGAGCGTCATGGCGCTCTACGTCGAAGATACGGAATGCAAGCTGTCCGAATTGGATGATCTTGCCCGCAGGACACGGCTCTTGCTGGACAAGGTGAACCAAAAGTTCCACCACAAGCAGATTCGCATCGACCGTGAGTTCGGGCTCGTCGCGGAAAGCGAAAAGGGTAGACCACTGGAGCTTGACGCACTGTCGTCAGGTGAGCAGCATGAGTTGGTGTTGATTTACGATCTCTTGTTTCGGGTGCGCCAGAATACCCTGGTCCTGATTGACGAGCCTGAGCTCTCATTGCATGTCGCCTGGCAGAAACGCTTCTTGCCGGACCTCCTGGAAATCGTTGCGACCGCCGAATTCGATGTCCTGATGGCGACCCATTCGCCCTTTATCGTGGGTGATCGATCGGACCTCATGATCGGATTAGACGCGGAGCTGGTATGACGCTGCTCGGCCACAAGGATGCCGGTATCGTCGCCACCGAGGTGATCATGACGCGCCAACTCCATGGCGGCAGCTTTTTGATCGTCGAGGGCGAGGACGACCACAAGTTCTGGAGTCCGAGGGTTGCGCCCGGTCAGTGTGAGCTCGTCATCGGCAATGGCAAGCCGAACGTAGAGGGCGCAATCGCCCGCTTGGACAGGTCCCGCTTCCGCGGCGCGCTCGGTGTCGTGGACGATGATTTCGACGTTCTGACGGGGCGCCCCCGCCCGTCGCCTAATCTGATCGCTACGGACACCCACGATTTGGAGTGCACGTTGATTCGATCCCCTGCTTTGGAGCGCGTTCTGGCGGAGCTTGGCACTATGGCGAAGATCCGTGAGCTGGAAGATCGCCAAGGTCAATCGATTCGGGGTGCCATCCTGGAGCGCGGACTGGAGTTCGGCCGGCTGCGTTGGGTGGCGCAGCACCGGGGCTGGGAGATCCCGTTTGAAAAGCTCGGACCAGAACGTTTTCTGAAACGCGAGACCTGGTTGGTCTTGCGGAACGAGCTACATGCTGCAGCGGTAGAGACCGGCGCGGTCCCATCCATCGGCGATCTGCGTGCGGCATTGGAAACGCTCCCGGTCGCTGATCCTTGGTTAGTCTGCCAAGGTCACGACTTGGTGAGCATCCTGCGTATCGGCCTGATGCGGATGCTGGGTAGTCTCAAGTCAAGCAAGGGCGTAGACGACATCGCGGCCATGCTGCGCAGCGCTTTCGACGATCAACAGCTCCACGGCGGCCATTTCGGCGCCGCGATACGCGGCTGGGAGCAGGCGAACACGCCTTATCTGGTGCTCTAGTTTGGTCGGCGGCCCGACGCAGTGCGGCGTTGGTCGTAGAGCTTCATATTCTCGATGTCGACTTTCCTTGCGGGGTCTGCCTTTGAGAATGGCCGGTAGATGCCCTCGACCGCCGAGGAGCTGGCCGCAGAAACCCGCAACCCGGCGCGCCGTGTCGCGGGATCGCGCAGGTAAGGGTTAGTTTCGAGTAGTGATTTCGACATGTCGGCGACCTCGTGATCGCTGGACGGATCGCGGTGGAAGAATGATCGCACAGACCGCCGAAGGTCGTCCGACACCAGGAAATAAAGAGCAAAACTGAAAACACTTCGAGTCGCCGATCACAACTGGCACATCTGGAGGTTTCGCGATGAAGGCAGCGGACGAGAACGGCATGGGGTCCAAAGACACGGATGCTTGCATTACCGTCCATCCGGATCTCTGCAACGGGCGCCCGACGATCCGCGGCCTGCGGATCACCGTCGAGACCATCATCGGTTTTCTGAGCGCCGGTGAATCTCCGGAAGAGATTCTGCGCCAGTACCCATCGCTGGAGCCGGCAGACATTGACGCCTGTATCGCTTTCGTCCTGGATTTGCAGTCTCGTCGGGGCGAGTTAGTCGGGCTGTCCGATGCATCAACGAAACAGTGCGACATCGCCGATCTGTTCGGCAAGGTGCAGCTCGACCCCGACTACGACTACAAGTCCCTGCGACAAGCGGCGAGCGTCCCGCCTCGCTGATCGCCGGGGCGGGACGCCCCTAAACATCCGAATCATGTCAACAACCGTACTTGAGCAGGTCATCGACCGACTCCGCGCTGCGGCGATCAAGCGGGCCGTCAGATCCTGCGTCGCGGCTCGCCGGCTGCTAGAATTGTTGAAATCTTCAACATCCAGGAAATGATCATGGCAACCATGAACTTCAGCGTCCCGGACGAGATCAAGGACGCCTTCAACCGGGAATTTTCGGGTCGCAACAAGAGCGCCGTGATTGCCCGATTGATGCAGCAGGCCGTCGCCGAAGCCGAGCAGCAACGCAAGCGTGAAGCCGTGTTCCGGGAGCTGACAGCGGGCCGGGCGGAGCGACCCGCGTTGACCAACGCCCAGTTGCACCAAGCGCGTGAGCATGGGCGCCCGTGACATTGGTCATCGATGCCAGCGTGGTCGTCAAGTGGCTGTTTGATGATCCCGAAAACGAACGCTATACGGCGCTTGCAACCGAGCTGATGGCGGGAGTCGTCGCAGGGGATATCGAGGTTGTGCAGCCGCCGCATTGGATCATTGAGGTCGGCGCCGTGCTGGCACGCCAGACACCCGAGCGTGCCCAACGGGATCTTGCCCTGCTCGATGCGTTGGGTCTGCCGACCCGGAGCAGTCCCTCGACCTTGGCGCGCGCCTGCGCGTTGGCGATCGACCTTGATCATCATCTGTTCGATACCCTTTATCACGCGACCGCGCTGGAGTACGAAGGTTGCCTCATCACAGCCGATGACCGCTACCACCGCAAAGCGCGTGCCCTGCCGGGTATCATCCACCTGTGCAACTGGAACGCCGGGCACGGCAAGATCGAATCGCACCGAGACCGATCATGAGCACGACCATCCTTGAGCTACTGATCGACCGACTCCGCGCGGCGGCGATCTACAACCGCCACGACCTGGCTGCGCCCGCCGTAGTGCTGTGGACGGATGGGGAGGGCCTGTGGTCCCGAGCCATCCCGCTGCTGCAGGACGCGATGCCGGAATTGCTGGTGCTGGCACCGGAGATCGCCGACGCGCGCACCGGCCCCTCCACCTGGCTGCGTTACCGGCTTGCGCGTGGCACTTGGGAGCACGCGCCGGTGGTCTATCTGCCGGGTGTGGCGCGGTATGCCTTTCGGGGCGCCGCCGGGTTCCCGGAGGCCGCGCGGCATCTGTTCGCGCTTCAGTTCCAAGGTCAGTTCTGGAGTCAGCAGAATGGAAAGGACTGGACGCCGTCCGCCTTCCTGTCGTCCAAGGAGGGCGGGCTTGGGCTTGATCTTGCCCGTGACCGCGCCACCCTGGACGCGCTTGGCGCCCAGCTGACGCAGGTCCTGCGCGCGCCGGTCTCCAGCCTTGTCGGTCGGCGCCTGGAGGCGGCGGATCTGCATGGGCTCGCGGCCGGCGATCCGGTGGGCCTGCTGTTGGAGTGGATGGCGACCGGCGACGGCAGCCATGCTGACTGGTCCACCGAGCGCTGGGCCGGATTCAAGGCCCTGTGCAAGCCGACTTTCGGTCTGAACCCGGACAAGGACGGCATCATCACCGCGGTGGACCGGCTGGTGGCGGGCGGCGGGATCTGGGATCAGGTCTGGACGCGCTACTGTCAGGCGCACAAAGCCTTCGCCGGGGTGCGCAAGGCGCTCGACCTGGCGCATCCGAAAGACTTGCTCGATGGCGCCAACGACCGGATGCCGGCCACCAACCGTCAACAGGAGGACGCGCTGCGCGCCGGCCTCTTGGGGCTTGCGGATCGTCCGAGGGCGGAGGCGCTCACACAGCTCACAAAACTGTGCGGGCAGCATGCCTCGCGGGCCGATTCCTTGTGGGCGGATCTGGGCGAGGCGCCGCTGGCTCGGTCCGTCGTGCAGTTGAAGATCCTGGCGGAGGGGATCTCCGCGGGAGTCGGCGGCAACGATTGGGAGGCGTTGTCCGCAGCCTACCAGGAGCGCGGCTGGGCAGTGGATGCCGCCGCCTGGCGCGCGTATGCGACGGTGCGCGATGCTCCGGACCTGGATGCCGTCACGGCGGCGCTGCGCGCCGTGTATCTTCCGTGGCTGGCCGGCCTCGCGGAGCAGGTTCAGGGTTGGGGCCTGAGCTACCCGATGGCCAACCCAGCCCAAAGTCCCTTGTTCGAGTCGACCCCGGGGACGGTCATGGTGTTCGTGGATGGTCTGCGTTGCGACTTGGGCCTGGATCTGGCCCGGCGACTCCGGGCGGACGGACTCTCCGTGGAGACCGTCACCCGCTGGACTGCCCTGCCCACCGTGACGGCGACGGCCAAGCCGGCGTGGCGCCCGCTGGCAGAGACCTTGATCGGCAACAGTCTGCCGGAGGGGTTCGAGCCACAGCGCACCGAGACCGGCAAGAACCTGACGACTCAGACCTTTCGCACCCTGCTGGCGAACCATGGGTGGTCCTGGCTGGAGACGGCGTCCACCGGGGATCCGAGCGGCGCCGCCTGGACCGAGATCGGGACCTTCGACCATGACGGGCATGCCCAGGGGGCGCGTCTGGCTTGGCGACTCGATGAGGAGCTGCGGGCGGTGGCCTTGCGGGTGCGCGAGCTGCTCGCGGCCGGTTGGCAACGCGCCGTCCTGGTGACGGACCATGGGTGGCTCCTACTGCCGGGCGGATTACCCAAGGCGGACCTGCCGGCACATCTGACCCAATCGCGCTGGTCACGCTGTGCCGTGCCCCAGCCCGGCGCTCAGCATGGGTTCCCGGAACTGCCCTGGTTCTGGGGCGGCGGCCACTCGGTGGTCTACGCCCCGGGAGTCTCGGCGTTCAAGCTCGGTATCGAATATGCGCACGGGGGTCTCAGCCTGCAGGAGGCGTTGACCCCGACACTGACCGTCACGGCCGACGGGCCGGCCGGCCCGGCGGCTGTCGCGGTTCTGAGCGCCGAGTGGAAAGGCATGCGGTTGCGGGTGCAGTTACAGGGCGGATTCGCGGGGACCCTCCTCGACATCCGCACGCAGCCGGCGAACGCGGCATCGAGCCTGCTCGATCCGGAGCGGCGGATGCAGCCGCCGGACGTGGATGGTGCCGCAGCCGTGTTGGTCACGGACGACCGGAACGAGGGGGAGAAGGCCGTGCTCGTGGTCCTGCGCGACGGGCAGGTAGTGGCCAAGCAGCTCGTGACCATCGGAGGGGATTGATCCATGCAGCTCGACGCGCTCGACCAGCTCGCCGCCCGGGCGTTCGACGGATTCGTCGTGCGCAAAGACCTGGTGCGCCGGTTCAAAGGCCAGTATCCGGTGCCCACCTATGTGGGCGAGTTCCTGCTCGGGCGCTACTGCTCCAGCACCGACGAGGCGGAGATCCAGGAGGGGCTGGACATCGTGCAGCGCCAGCTCGCCAGCCGCACGGTGCGCGCGGGCGAGGAGGAGTTGTTCAAGGCCCGCGCAAAGGAGCAGGGTCGCGTCAAGCTGATCGACCTCATCACCGCACGCCTGGACGCCAAGAACGATTGCTTCGTGGCCGAGCTGCCGAGCCTGCGGATCAAAGATGTCCGCATCGACGATGCCCTGGTGCACACCCACGAGCGGATGCTCACCGGCGGCTTCTATGCCGAGATCGACCTGAGCTACGACCCGAGCATCGCCGAGGAGAAGAACGGCCGTCCCTTCGGCATCGAGTCGCTGCGCGAGATCCAGCTCTCCAAACGCGATGCGCTGGATACCCTGGCCCGCGGGCGAGCCGCCTTCAGCTTCGAGCAGTGGCAGGCATTCCTCTTGCGCAGCGTCGGGCTGGAGCCCGAAAGCCTCACACCCCGAACCCGCGACGTGATGTTGCTGCGGATGGTTCCCTTCGTCGAGAACAATTACAACGCGGTGGAGTTGGGGCCGCGCGGGACCGGCAAGAGCCATCTGTTCCAGCAGGTGTCGCCTTACGCGCACCTGGTCTCGGGCGGCAAGGCGTCGGTGGCGCGCATGTTCGTCAACAACAGCACCGGTCAGAGGGGGCTGGTGTGTCAGTACGACGTGGTCTGCTTCGACGAGGTCTCGGGGATCAGCTTCGACCAAAAGGACGGGGTCAACATCATGAAGGGCTACATGGAGTCCGGCGAGTTCAGCCGCGGCAAGGAGAGTATCCGCGGCTTCGGTAGCGTCGTCATGGTCGGGAACTTCGAGGTGGATGTTGTCCACCAGCAGCGCGTCGGCCATCTGTTCGGCCCCATGCCGCCGGAGATGCGCGACGACACCGCCTTCATGGACCGCATCCACGCCTACATGCCGGGTTGGGACATCCCCAAGGTCAACCGCGAGCAGCTCACCGACCATTTCGGCCTGGTGAGCGACTTCCTGTCCTCCTGCTGGAATCACCTGCGGGCGTCCTCGCGCTTGCAGAACTTCCAGGGGCGCATCCAGTTCGGCGGGGCCTTGAGCGGGCGCGATGTCAACGCGGTCCAGAAGACCATGAACGGGCTATTGAAGCTGATGTTCCCCTACGCCAACACGGAAGGCGCCGGGACGCCCGAGCAGGAGATCCCGGATCACGCCATCGAATGGGCCGCCCGACTGGCGCTGGAGTGCCGCCGCCGCGTCAAGGAGCAACAGAAGCGGATCGGCTCCGCGGAGTTCCGCAACACCCACTTCAGCTTCCAGATGGGGTTGGACGGGGTGGAACAGTTCGTCTCCACCCCGGAGCTGCAAAACGAGGACAGCATCGGGGACGATCCGCTGCCGCCCGGACAGATCTGGGTCCTCTCCCCCGGTGGGCTGGACGAGCATCCCGGGCTCTATCGCTTGGACGTGACCCAGGGGCCGGGCTCCGGGGTGAAGATCCTCAACCAGCCCCCGCCCGCGCCCTTCAAGGAGAGCGTCCGCTGTGCCGAGCAGAATCTCTATACGCGAGCCAAGAACCTGGTGGGCGACCGAGATCCGCGCGCCCATGAATTCTCGGTCCAGATGCGCGCCTTCGACGCCGGCAAGTCCGGAACCGCCACAGGCGTCGGGGCCTTGCTAGCGCTGTGCTCGGCCCTGCTGGAGAAAAGCCTCAAGGGCGGACTGATCGTCGTCGGCGGGCTGAACCTGGGCGGGTCCATCGAGCCGGTCTACAACGTGGTCAGCGTAGTCGAGGCTGCGGCGGACAAGGGGGCAAAGACGGTCCTGCTGCCGGTGACCACACGCAAGCAGCTCATCGAGCTGGATGACGACATCGCCACGCGCGTCACCGTGGTGTTCTACTCCGACGCCAGGGATGCGTTGCTCAAGGCGCTGATCGAGTGAGATGCCGGGATTGTCGGGATTGCGGGAGGACCGACTCTAATCTCCGTGAGGGCGTTCGTCAGTGGAAAACCAGGGCGCAAGCCGACCCTGTCGAGCCTGTCGGGTACGTTATAATCCCGGATCGCCGTGATCGCCGCTCTCCGAGAACACCCTCGACAAGGCCGCTTGCGTCTCCACCGTCAGACGCGCGAGATCGGGTAGGTCGGAGGTCAAACCATCCAGATCGCCGCAGCGTCCGGCCTGCTCCATTTTGAACGCCAACGCCCCGAGAAGGCAGGCACCGAAGGTCAAGGCGCTGCCCTTGAGTGCGTGTGCCTCGTGGCAGGCCGCGGACGCGTCGCGGGCCGTGACCGCGGCTTCGATCCGATGTCGGCGCCGCTCCGACTCGGTTCGGAACAGGTCCATGAGCTCCAGGACCGACTCGCGCCCCAAATCATCGTCGAGCCGGGAAAGCACCGCGAGATCGAGCAGCGACGTGTCGGCGGGCGTCCCGAGCGACCTCGCCACATCGGGTTCTACGTGCGGTTTCATGTGCTCACTCATCGGTTTGCGCCGACCGGCCGCCGGCTACCGCGGCACCCTGCTTGCGAGCCTTGCCGGCAAAGATCGCGGCATCGGGACGGGCTGGCGATCGCAGCGGAGCGAGCTGGGCCAAAAGGGACACGGTGACACCTGCGTGGTCGATCCTGGTCGCGGGCCCTGCACTGAAACCATGCATCGCGGTATGCCTCTCTCGTGGACTGTGCAAGAAGCTATGCGCGACAATTCGCGCCTCGGCGCCGGGGCGAGGAGCGAATGCGCGAGGGTTCGGTCGATGATACGCCATTCGACATCGTGCTTGAGTCCGATATCGGGGCTCAATGTCGATACCGGGCCGCTCGGGAACCTCGCGTGCTTCGAAACGCCGCTCGAGGTTATCGATGCTGCGCCCGGACATCGACTCGCGTGTCGCTTGAATCGAGACCCCTTGACCTCATCGAGAGGTAGCGGTCGTTCGGTCCGTTACCAAGCGATCCAGCGCCCCGCCCCAAGTCCTAAAGACGCGCGTGGATGGAACCAGAATCGTTAATAACGATCGCCATGATAAAAACAATCCACTTTCCTTATCACCGAGGCCCCGCTATTCTGCACCCCATCGACGCAGATTAGTCACCCTCAACCCTTCACTTCAACTTGGAGAATGACCCCATGTTCGAGAATCGCACCGGAAGCCGTGTCCCGCAGGTCACCTTTCACACCCGTCAGGGTCACGAATGGGTCGACGTGACGACCGACGACATCTTCAAGGGCAAGACCGTCGTCGTCTTCTCCCTGCCGGGCGCCTTCACGCCGACCTGCTCCTCCTCGCATGTGCCGCGCTACAACCAGTTGGTTCCGACCTTCAAGAAACATGGGGTCGACGAGGTCGTGTGCATGTCTGTCAACGACACCTTCGTCATGAACGAATGGAAGAAGTCGCAGCACGCCGACAACGTCACCTTCATCCCGGACGGCAACGGCGAGTTCACCGACGGCATGGGTCTGTTGGTCGACAAGGACGGTCTTGGCTTCGGCAAGCGGTCCTGGCGCTACTCCATGCTGGTACGCGACGGCGTCGTGGAACAAATGTTCATCGAGCCGGAAGTCGAAGGCGACCCCTACGGTGTCTCCGATGCCGACACCATGCTCGCCTATCTGGCGCCGGAAGCCGCGAAGCCGCTCGACGTGACCGTCATGACCCGCGACGGCTGCCCCTTCTGTGCGAAGGCGAAAGAGGCTCTGCACAACGCCGGGATCGCTTATGAGGAACTTTTGCTGAACCGCGACTACACCGAGCAGACCCTGCGCGCCGTCGCGAATGCAGCATCCGTGCCTCAGGTCTTCGTCAACGGCAAGCTGATCGGCGGATCCGACGCTGTCGAGGTGTGGTTGAAAGACCACCACGCCGCATAGAACCGGCTCGGCAAGATCGACGGGCGATCCGGTTACGGCCGGATCGCCCGATCCGAGAGGGATTCGAAGACAGGACCGGGAGTCAAGAACATGAGTCAGCATTTCGACCTGATCGCCATCGGAGGCGGGAGCGGCGGCTTGGCCGTGGCCGAGAAAGCCGCGCAGCTCGGACGCCGTGTCGCCGTGGTCGAGGCAGGGAAGCTCGGCGGCACCTGCGTGAACGCCGGCTGTGTTCCCAAGAAGGTCATGTGGTACGGCGCCAACCTGGCGGCGGCTGTTGCCGACGCACCCGGTTACGGCGTGAAGGTGCAGTTCGAGGGAATCGACTGGCCGACGCTCGTCGCGGGACGTAACCGCTACGTCGCCGATATCAACGGCTACTGGGACGGCTATGTCGAGCGGCAAGGCATCACTCGCATTCAAGGTCAGGCGCGCTTCGTCGATACCAAGACCATCGCGGTCGGCGAGGATCGTTACAGCGCCGACCACATCGTGATCGCGACCGGCGGACGGCCGATCGTGCCGCGGATGCCGGGTGCGGAGCTGGGCATCACCTCCGACGGTTTCTTCGTGCTGGAGACGCAGCCCAAGCGCGTCGCCATCATCGGGGGTGGTTACATCGGCGTGGAGCTCGCAGGAGTCTTGCGCGCACTCGGCACCGAGGTCACCGTCGTGGCGCTCGAGGACCGGGTGCTGTTTCTCTTCGACCCCATGATCAGCGAGACGCTCGCGGAGAACATGGCGGCCGACGGCATCGAGATGCGGCTCGAATTCGAGGTCGCGGCGCTCGAGAAGAATGCCGATGGCCTCGCACTGGTCGCACGCGACGGCGAGCGTCTGGGCGGCTTCGACACCCTCCTCTGGGCCGTCGGACGCACGCCGAACACCCGCGAGCTGAACCTGGAGGCCGCGGGCGTCACGATGCAGCCGAACGGCATCATCCCGGTCGATGCGTATCAGAACACCGACGTGCCGGGCATCTATGCCATCGGCGACGTGATCGGGCGCGAGCCATTGACCCCGGTCGCGATCGCCGCCGGGCGCCGCCTGGCCGAGCGCCTGTTCGGCGGCAAGCCGGATCTGAAGCTCGACTACGACAACGTTCCGACCGTGGTCTTCGCCCATCCGCCGATCGGCAAGGTGGGCTTGACCGAGCCCGAGGCGCGTGAGCGCTACGGCGACACCCTGACGGTCTACGAGACCAGCTTCACCCCGATGCGCTATGCACTGAATGCGCACGGCCCCAAGACCGCCATGAAGCTGGTGTGCGTTGGCCCAGAGGAACGGGTCGTGGGCATCCACGCGATCGGCGACGGCGTCGACGAGATGATGCAGGGTTTCGGCGTGGCGGTGAAGATGGGCGCGACCAAGGCCGATCTGGACGACACCGTCGCGATCCACCCGAGCAGCGCCGAGGAGCTGGTCACCCTCAAGGAGCCGGTCAGACGCCCGGGACAGGGCTCCTGATCGCCAAGGCTGCGGATCGACCGATGGTGGGATGGGTAGAGCGTCAGCGAAACCCATCCAGCCTGCGCCAAGGACGTCAGACCGCAATCCGGCAACGCGGCGGTTTGGAGGATGGGTTTCGCTGCGCTCTACCCATCCTACGGTTCTCTGCTGTTTTTGAATCTTTCCTGACATCTGTTCGTTTAACCACCCGTTGCAAGGCACGTCTTTGTCTCCCCTCCCCGCACCTGTGCTGGACCGCCGCCTATCCGTCGCGCCCATGCTCGACTGGACCGATCGCCACTGTCGCTATTTCCTGCGTCTTCTCAGCCGGCACACCCTGCTCTATACCGAGATGGTCACGACGGGTGCGCTGATCCATGGCTCTCGAAGGGGCGATAGCGAGCGCTTCCTCGGTTTCGATCCCGCTGAGCACCCGATCGCACTCCAGCTCGGCGGATCGGACCCGCAGGACATGGCGCACTGCGCACGGATGGGCGCCGAGCGGGGCTACGACGAGATCAACATCAACGTCGGTTGTCCGTCGGACCGGGTGCAGAACGGCCGGTTCGGCGCCTGTTTGATGGCCGAGCCGGGACTGGTCGCGGACTGCGTGGCGGCGATGAAGGATGCCGTCGCGGTGCCGGTGACCGTCAAGACCCGCATCGGGATCGACGATCGCGACAGCTACGGCGAGCTTCTGGACTTTGCCGGCGCCGTGACCGAGGCCGGCTGCGACGCGCTCGTCGTGCATGCGCGCAAGGCGTGGCTCGCCGGGCTGAGTCCGAAGGAGAACCGCGACATCCCGCCGTTGCGCTACGACGTCGTGAAGCAACTCAAGCGCGATCTGCCGAATCAGACCATCGCGATCAACGGGGGCATCAAGACCCTTGAGGAGACTCTCGGGTTTCTGAAGACACTCGACGGGGTCATGATCGGTCGCGAGGCCTATCACAACCCCTGGATCCTCGCCGAGGCGGACCGGGTGATCTTCGGGGATGACCGTCGTGCGCCGACGCGCAACGCGGTCCTCGACGCCTTCCTGCCTTACGTGGAGCGCGAGCTGTCGACGGGCACGCCGCTGAGCGCCATGAGCCGGCACATCCTCGGTCTCTTCCAAGGCCAACCCGGCGCGCGCGCCTGGCGACGCCATCTGAGCGAGCAGGCGCATCGTGCGGGCGCGGGCGTCGAGGTCCTGACCGCCAAGCTGCCGCCCGAGCCGCGGCCTTAGCCGGCGGGATTCGCGCGAGGCACCATGGATTGGGTCAGCCTCTCCCTGCTCTGCGCCTTCTCACTGGCGAGTGCGGACGCCGCAACCAAGGCGTGGCTGCAAGGCTTCTCGGCCCGCGAGCTGGTCGTCGTGCGCTTCGGCGTCGTGGGCCTCCTCATGGCGCCGTTGCTGGTCGGCATGCCGCCGCTATCGTCACTTCCGCCGGCCTTTTGGTTCTGGATCGCGGCCCTCATCCCGCTGGAAATCGCCGCCATGCTGATCTACATGGCCGCGATCCGCGACCATCCGCTCTCGCTCACCCTGCCCTACCTGGCCTTTACCCCGGTGTTCGTCATCGGGGTGGCTTGGGTGCTGCTCGGCGAGGAGGTCAGTCCGCTCGGTGCGGCGGGGGTCGGGCTGGTGGTGGCCGGGGCCTGGCTGCTCAACAGCCGGCATGCCAAACGAGACAACTGGCGAAGCTGGACGCGTCCCTTTACAGCCATCGTCGAGGAGCCCGGCTCCCGGATGATGCTGGCGGTGGCCGCCATCTATGCCGTCACCGCCACCCTGGGCAAAGGGGCCATGCGGCACATGGACCCGGAGTTCTTCGGGGCCTTCTACTTCGCACTGCTGGGCGCGGCCGTCGTTCTGCTGATCGTCCTGCCCCGGCCCGGGCTTCTGCTCAAACTGGCGCGCCGACCCGGACCTGTGCTCCTGGTCGGCGTCCTGATGGGGCTGATGGTCTACACCCACTTCCTGGCCCTCCAACAGGTCGAGGTGGCCTACATGATCGCCGTCAAACGCACCAGTTTGCTCTTCGGCATCCTCTACGGCGTGCTGCTCTTCCGCGAGACCGGGCTCTCGACACGGTTGCCGGGCGGTCTGCTGATGCTCGCCGGTGTGGCGCTTATTGCTCGGTAGGGGCACGCATCGAGACAAAGGCCGACTCGATCCGTGCGAGCACATCGGCCAACGGAGGGGTTTGGCTGGTGTCGATGACGACCGCGTAGGCACGCTCGTCGGACGTCAAGGGTTCCAAGGCCAGCCGTTGACGCTCAAGAACCCGCACGTCGGCGTCCGACGCATCCTGGTTTGCGGCGAACCGACGGTTGATACGGTCACGCAGGACATCCACGGGGGCATCGAGCGACAGAATCGCGAACGGGATGCGGCGCCGCCGGGCCAAGTCGCAAAACAGCGCGCGCCGCGCCGCGCAGATGAAGGTCGCATCGACCAACACGTCGTAGCCGTAGCCGAGGATCGCATCGCCAAGACGCAACAGCCGTGCGTAGGTCCACGCGGTCGCGGTCGGGAAATAGATACCGGCGTCGAGCGAGGCGCGGGTGGAAGCGATCTCGGAGATACCGAAGAGCCGCTTGCGCTCGATGTCCGAGCGCAGGTGGATCAAGGGGAGTGATTCGCGAAGCCGGCGCGCCATATCGCTCTTTCCGGATCCGGACAGCCCGCACGCAATCAAGAGACGGGGCGAACGGGGACGGATGTAGGACTCGGCAAGCTCCAGGTAACGGATGCAGGTCAAGCGGTCGCGGGCCTCTTGTGCCGGATCCAGATCGGCCTGCCCGAGACGGATCGCCATGACCTTCGCCCGAACAAGCGCGCGATAGACCTTGTAGAAGTCCAGCAGAGACAAGAGCTCGTAGTCCCCGTTGCGCTCCAGATAGCGGTTCAGAAAGCGCCGCGCCAACGGCGCCGCGCCGGATTCCTCCAGGTCCATGATCAGGAAAGCGATCTCGCTTGCCGTGTCGATCCAGCGCAGGAGGGGATTGAACTCGATCGCGTCGAAGATGCGGATCTCGCCGTCGACCAAGGCGATGTTGCCCCGATGCATGTCGCCGTGACACTCGCGGACATAGCCGTTGCGGCGCCGACGCTCGATCATCGGGATCAGGGCATGCCAACGACCGCGTGTCCAGGTTTCGAGACGCTCGAGACAGTCGCGCGGATACGGCTCCAATGCACAAGCGCGAATCTGCACCAGATTCTCGATCATGGGTGCAAGCACGGCCTCGGGCGTGCCGAAACGGCTCTCGGTATCGGCGACGGGGAGCCGGGCGTGAAACTCCGCGACATCCTCCGCCAAGCGGTCGATCAGCTCGCCGGACAGCTCCTGACGATCGAGCAGGGCCTCTTGCGGGAAACGACGCATCTGCACGGCATACTCCTGCACCGGACCGGGTCCGCCGATACGTGGAGCAATCGCCGTGCCGGTGACGGCAACCACGCCCAGATAGAGATCAGGCGCCAGGCGCCGATTCAGCCGCAGCTCCTCCTCGCAACAGCGGCGACGGCGTTCCAGCGTGGAGAAATCGAGAAAACCCAGGTCGATCGGCTTCTTGAGCTTGTAGGCGAACGCGCCCGCAAGGAACACGTGCGAGATGTGTGTCTCGATGTGCTCGACCGGGTCGGCGGGATGCGGATAGGCATCCGGTCGCATCAGTGCTTCGATCAAGCGCGGAAAGGCATCGACGTCCACGGGGCAGCTACCCTCATCCGTTCGGCAAAAACCTTACGTCAATCGACCTTGAACTGAGTATAAGCGTTCTTTAATATCCCGTAGGACATCAGCCCGACCCCGACCCGTTATCCGAACCTTTGGAGAGATTCATGTCTATCGAGCGCATCGTCTTTGCCGTCGCCGGCGCCTTCATCCTGATCTCGCTCCTGCTGGCGCACTACGTCAGCCCCTACTGGATGTGGTTCACGGCCTTCGTCGGCCTGAACCTGCTGCAGTCCGCCTTCACCGGATTCTGCCCCTTGGCCGTGATCCTGAAGAAGATGGGCAAGAAGGCCGGCCCCGCATTCTGACGCCGACTAAACCGCGTTCGGAGCGATCCAAGTCGCTTCGTCCTTTGTCTCGGCCTCGTCGTACTTAACAACCTCGGCGCAACGCGGTTTAGGAGATTTTAATATTTATTAATAACTTAAATCGCGTCTTCGCCGACTGCTCATGGACGTGGGAATCCCGCCCCAAATGACGAGCCCACATATCCCAACGGACGCGATTTAATCGGCGATCGGCTGCGCCCACAGATCGTGGTCGCCCGCATCCGTAATCTCGACCTCGACGAAATCCCCCGGATCCAGCTCCCAGGCGCCGGCGATGATCACCTCGCCGTCGATCTCGGGTGCGTCCGCGTAGCTGCGGGCGATCACCTCGTCTTCTCCGACCTCGTCGACCAGCACGATCAGCCGTTGACCGATGCGCTCGGCGAGCTTCGCGCGGCTGATCTCGGCCTGCACGGCCATGAAGCGCTCGACCCGCTCGTGCTTGATCGACTCCGGGACAGGATCGGGCAACGCGTTCGCACTCGCACCCTCGACCGGCGAATAGGGAAAACAGCCGACGCGGTCGAGCCGAGCGGCACGCAGGAAGTCGAGCAGCTCCTCGAGCTCCGCCTCGGTTTCGCCCGGAAAACCGACGATGAAGGTGCTGCGTATCACCAGCTCCGGGCACTGCTCGCGCCAGCGCGCGAGCCGATCGAGCACCTTCTCGGTCGCTGCCGGACGGCGCATCGCCCGCAGGATCGGCTCGCTGCCGTGCTGCAGCGGCATGTCGAGATAGGGCAGGATCAGCCCTTCCGCCATCAGCGGGATCAGCGCGTCCACATGCGGATAGGGATAGACATAGTGCAGCCGGACCCAAGCCGGCAGCTCGCCGAGTGCACGTGCCAGGTTGACCGTGTCGGTCTTGAGCGGCCGACCCTTCCAGAAATCCGGCCGATAGCGCAGATCCAACCCGTAGGCGCTGGTGTCCTGCGAGATGATCAAGAGCTCGCGCACCCCCGACTCCACCAGCCGCTCCGCCTCCGCAAGCACCTCGCCGATCGGGCGGCTCGCCAGATCGCCGCGCAGGCTCGGGATGATGCAGAAGCTGCACCGATGGTTGCAGCCCTCCGAGATCTTGAGATAAGCAAAGTGCCGCGGCGTGAGCTTCACGCCCTGCGGCGGCACGAGACTGACGAAGGGATCATGCGGCGCCGGCAGCTGCGCATGCACCGCCGCCATCACCTCGTCGAGTGCATGCGGACCCGTCACCGCAAGGACCTCGGGATGGGCCTTGCGAACGATCTCGGCGCGCGCACCCAGGCAACCCGTCACGATGACGCGACCGTTGGCGTGCAGCGCCTCGCCGATCGCATCCAGCGACTCCTCGACCGCATCGTCGATAAAGCCACAGGTGTTGACGATGACCAGATCGGCATCCTCGTAGCTCGGCGGGATGCCGTAGCCCTCCGCACGCAGTTGCGTGAGGATCCGCTCCGAATCCACCGTCGCCTTGGGACAGCCGAGGCTGATGAATCCGATCTTGGGGGTTTGCGTCATCGACATAGGGTCAACCGGGATCTACAACGTCCAAAGAAAACCGACGCGCGTTATCGGTGCCCGAACTGAATGACGGCGAAGATGGCACCCTGCGGATCGCCGAGAAAGGCGAACCGGCCGACATTCTCGATCTCCATCGGGTCCATCACGATGCTGCCGCCCAGACGCTTGGTCGTGGCCACGGCGCCGTCGCAGTCTTCGACGCCGAAATAGATCGACCAGTTCGGCGGCATCGAGCCCCAGGACGCATCGAGCTCGAGCATCCCGCCGACCTCCTTGCCGTCGAGCTCGAACAGCGTGTAACGCCCGTCCATCAGGCTCTTGCTGGTGCGTGCGGTCCAGCCGAAGAGGTCTTGGTAGAAACGCGCAGCGGCCTTGGTGTTGCGGGTCTGCAGCTCGCTCCAGCTGCGTGCGCCGTAGGTGTTGTCGAGCTCGGCGCCGAATAGCGAGCCAGGCTCCCAAAGGCCGAGCACGGCGCCGGTGGGATCCTGAATGAAGGCCATGCGTCCGAGCTGCATCACATCGACCGCAGGCATCACCAGGCGACCGCCCAGCTCGACGGCCTGCTCGGCGCTCGCCTGAACGTCCATCACCCGGACATAGCTCGCCCAATAGGGGAAGGCGCCTTGCTCGGGCGCCATCTCGTAGAGCGCGGCGGCTCGCTTGCCGTCGCGCTCGAGGATGCTGTAAGGCACCTCGTAATCGGTCGCGAGGTCCTCGGAGGTCCAGCCGAAGATCTCGCCGTAGAAGGTCTTTGCGGCCTCCGGCGCATTGGTCGCCAGATCGACCCAGCAGAAGGTCCCGGCTGGGTAGCTTGTCATCTCGGCCATGGGGCGTTCCTCGGTTCGGATCCTTGATTCGGATCCTTCAGGTTGAAAGCGATCGGCTCAATCGAGATCCGCATCGGCGCGCCGGCCTTTGCGACCCGTCAAACGGCGCGGCGGCGGGTCGCCGTCCATCATCATCAGCATGCGCTCCTCCTCGGCAAGACGCTTGGCCGCGAGATGTTTCTCTTGGCGCACCCGGGCGGTGTAGCCGAGCGCCGCACCTCCGGCCGTCGTCAGGGTGAGCAGCCCGAGCGTGACGAACTGGGCGAGCATCATGGCCACGCCGAGACCCACCGCACCGCCGACCACGACGCCGGTCTTGAGGTTGGCACCCATCGAGCCCCGATGCCGGACCTTGGCCTGAAGAACGGCGTTGTCGCGACCGACCTTGGCACGGATCTGCTCGGCCTTGACGCGGATCTTCTCGCGTTCCTTGGAAAAGCGCTCGCTCACGCGCGAGACGGTGCGATGGCGATCCGCCGCAACGATGGTGTTGAACCAAAAGGCGACCAGCGTGCCGATCGAGCCGGCCAACAGCAAGAAAAGCGGCCAGGTCGTTTGCCAATCGGTACTCAAGGCCGTGTAGACCAAGAGCCCCGTGACACCCTGAAGCAGAAAGATCCCGATCAGGAAGCGGACCAAGCTGCCCAAACCGGTTGGAATGATATTCATAGTCTCAGTCTGCACTCCCTGGCGTCGAGCGTGTCAGGCACTCGGCGGCTTGTTCTTCAAAAGGTCTGCAACGCCGAGCATCAAACGACCGATCGCGGCTCCGGCTCCGGCCCCGGCCCCGGATTCGCCCGGGTCGCCCAACAGGAATAGCCATACCGACTCCGAGGTCGCCACTGTCCCCGCGTTGCTCGATTGTGGCGCGCGCACGTCTCGGAGTCGATCGCGGATCGCCGCCAGGCTCTCGGGGCGGCCGGCGAGCTCGGGGCCGATATCGCGATCGAAGGCATCGACAACCGTGTACAGGTGCTCGATCCCGAGGCCGGAGAGATCCGCAACAAGCCTGAAAGCGCCGACCCGTCCGGGCAGGAGATTTGGCTCGAGAGCGGCAACGAGGAAGGGGCCGGCCCCCTTTTGCAGACGCGTCGCGAGGCCCGCCTCGCCCTGCCCGCGCAGCTCCTCGATCAACTGCCTGCGCATCCGGTCGGAGAGATCGGCTGCGACCTGGTTGAACAAAGGCATCCCGCCGAGCTCCGCATCGACCGGGATCAGAAAGACGTGGGCGTCGGGGCGCGGCCCCGCCTCGGCATCGCCGCCGACCGCCGCATAGGTCTCGACGAGTCGAAACAGCTCCTGGTGGCGCGCTTGATCCGTCTGCGCAAGCCGCTCGACATTCGGGCCGACCATGACGAAGGTATAGACCCCGAAACCAGACACGGCACGACGATAGAGGCGATCGAGGCCACTCGAGCTCTCGATACGCACCGCCGATCCCGCCGACGGGAAATAGGCCATGGCATGGTCGCGTGCAAGACGCGTCGGACCGCTGCCCGAGCCGCTCAACTCGCGATGCCGCGTGAGCCCGTCCGCCGCCGCCGTCTCGATCGCGCGTAGAGCCCGAGGCGCGCTCAGCGCGAGCGCCCGCTCCGCGATGGAGCCCTGGACCTGCTCGCCCCCCTTGGCGACCATTTCGCGCACGATATCCACCGGCGGCGCACAGTTGCCGAGGATCAGCGCCTCGGTGCCTTCGGCCGGATCGATCACGGACGAATAGAGACTTGCCACCAAGGCATCGAGCCCGTCCCGCGCCGAGATCGACATGGATCGCGCAGACAGACACTCGGCCGCCACCTCGGCACGAAGAATCTCGGGATCCTGACTGAACAGCACCGGGGGCGCGCCGGGATCGTTGAACAGGATACCCTCGGCCGGGCGCGCCGCTCCCGCAAGCGCATCGGCCGCAAGCAGGGTGGATGGCCGCGCGTCGTCCGCAACGGTCTCGTCGATCCCCTGCCATCGCGGGGGCTCCGCCGCCCGCGCAACCGGTGGAACCCGTTCGGACGCAGTGCCGACCGAGAGATTCGGACGCGTACCGGCACACCCGGCGAGCGAGACGGCGAGCCCGAGCACACCACAGGCAGCGACGGATCGCGCTCGGCCAGCCGCGCGATAACGGCGAAGCCACCGCACGGGACCGGCAAGGGAGTGGTGCAAAGGTGTCTCCACGATGTAACCGTCTCCCCGTATCGGGTCAGAAAAAGTCGCGTCGGCGCCGACCGCTGCGCCGGCAGCACCCTGACAGGCGTCTGCGTTGCGGACTCGCACGGAGTGCAGCATAACGGATCGCGCAGACCGATCCGATGCCATTTCGATGCGTTGCGCCGCCGAGCCGGTTGTCGATCGACCCGCACGCCCCGACATCCCGGAGCACGCGATGGGCGACCGAAGCATCGAGCCCAGCCCGAACATGCGAGCATTGCGGCCCGATTCATCCCCGACCCGATTCATTCCAACAGCAAAGACCATGTATCCGATCGATAAACCCTACTCGGAAGCCTGCGAAGAAAACAAGCGCCCGATTCTCGACGTGATCGGCCCGCTCTTTCAAGAGGCACGACAGCTGCTCGAGATCGGAAGCGGCACCGGTCAGCACGCGGTCTTCTTCGCCGCCGCCCTGCCCCATCTGGTGTGGCACACCAGCGACTGCGCCCACTATCTCCCCGGAATCCGGGCCTGGCTGGACGATGCGGACCTGCCCAACCTGCCGCCCACCCGCGTGCTCGACGTCACCGGCACTTGGCCCGAGGAACGCTTCGATGGCGTGTTCAGTGCCAACACCGCCCACATCATGTCCGAGCCGGAGGTCGAGGCCATGTTCGACGGGGTCGGGCGCGTCTTGGTCGATGGCGGTTGTTTCGCGCTCTACGGGCCCTTCAACATCGGCGGTCGCTACACCAGCGAGAGCAACGCACGCTTCGACGCCATGCTGCGCTCGCGCGACCCCGCAATGGGTATCCGCGATCTCGACCTCTTGATCCGCATGGCCCGCGACAACGGCATGGAGTTGATCGCGGATCACCCGATGCCGGTCAACAACCGCACGCTGGTGTGGCAGCGTATCCCTTAAGGACACCCCATGCCCGAGACCCCCGAAGACGACCCCCGGATCGCACGTGCCCGCGCGGCATGGCGGTTTCGCGGGCAGAAACGACCCGACTTCGCCGTCGAGCCCGGTCCCGATCAAGCGTCCGTGTGGGACTACCCTCGCCCGCCCGCGATCCTCCCGGAGCCCCGCCCGGTCCGGGTTCTGGTCGGGGCGGTGACCCTGGCCGACTCGAACCGAGCGGTTCGGGTCTGCGAGACCGGGAGCCCGCCGACACTCTATTCAAAGGCGAGCCAGGGACATCCCGCTGGTAACGAAACCGGCATCGCGACATTCGGGGTCCCGGCACAACAAGCTGTAGCGGCGGCTGTAGGGGCGACTTAAGTCGCCCCGACAGCTCGGCAGATGCCTTTGCGGAAATGACCCAACGCCTGAATCAATCGCCTGAACCGCGTTGACGCCGAGATGCTTGGTGCGCTCGACCGACTGGGCTACCTTGGACACCGATCTCCACCTCGAACGCAGTTCAGCATGAAAGCCTCGAAGGAACCGGTGACCCAAGCCGTTCGCGCACTGCGCACCGCCAAGATCCCCTTCGAGGGCCATCCCTACACCTATGTCGACGGCGGCGGCACGGCGCAGTTCGCGCGCGAGCACGGCGTCGACGAGCACCTGGTCGTCAAGACCCTGATCATGGAGGACGAGCAGTCCAACCCCATGATCGTCCTGATGCACGGCGACCGGCAGGTCTCCACCCAGGCGCTGGCACGAAAGATCGGCGTGAAGCGCATCCAGCCCTGCGCCCCGGCGATCGCGGACAAGCATTCGGGCTATCAGGTCGGCGGCACTTCACCCTTCGGCACACGGCGCGCCCTGCCGGTCTATTGCGAGACCGGAATCGCCGCACTCCCGCGGATCTACATCAACGGCGGCAAGCGCGGCTACATCATCTCGCTCGCAACCGCCGATGCACTCGCGCTCCTCAAACCCACACTGGTCGAGATGGCGACCTGACCGGTCACGTCGCCGAGCGTGGCGGAAACGTTATCGGTTGGACTAGCGCCGCAGATTGGACAAGCGAAGCGCAGTCCACCCCAGCGGCTTGGTTCAACAACCAGCTCCAGGCTCAAGAGCCTCGAACCAAGCTTTGCGTCAGCCCATCGCGACGCCAGAAGCGGCGCAATGCCGATCGCGTGACCCGATAGACCATGCCCTCGCAAGGGTCGATCAAAATCTCGTCGAGCGTCCCGCCCTTGATCCGTGCTTCGAGCACGGCGACCCTCGCATCCAGCGCGAGCAACGCCGTCGACCAGGCCGCGAGATCCCGCTCCAGCAGCGCTGCACCGAGCCGGTCCCAGAGCATGAGATGGCGGCGTCCGGGAAGCGGCTCCTGCGGCGACCACCCTTCGAGCGCGCGATGCGCCACCCCGCACCAGCGCGCTAGACCCGCGGTCAGCGGATCATCCCCGACCACCGCGTCCGGCGGTGCGCCCGAGCGCTCCGGCAGCACACCGCCACCCCAGGTCCAGATGCCGTTGATTGCCGGACGCCGGGCCTGCTCGCGGAGACGATTGACCTCGCTGCCGTAAAAGAGCATCTGCGCCTCGTTCATCAGACCGCGCCAGCGCCGGGCATCCGCGCCGCTCGGGACATCGCGCGGGACAGGCCCGCCGATCACGCGCTCGAGCGGCTCCGAACGCAGGTCCAAGGCCCGATCCGTTCCCAGATACCAGCGGTTCGGGTGCGGCGCGGTGAGCCGCAATCCGTCCTCCGCGAAATGGCCGTTGAAGAGCGCGACCAGGGCATCCGCCTCCGCCCGGTCGGGCGCGACACCGGCGCCGGCGAAGAGCAGCAGACGGTCGCGATCCGGGCGCAAATGCACCGGATCGGCATGTATCCAATAGCCGTCGCACCGCGCGTCCGGTGACTCGCCCAAGAGACTGATCGCGGCCGTCGGGGCATCGCGTTCGGGGTCGGTCGAGACGCCGACGTGCCTCAGAAGGGCCGTCGCAGCGTCGTGCCCGCCGGTCGGGATGCGCTCCGCGCGCGCGAGCAGCCGATCGATGGCCGGGACCTTCGGGAGTGTCTCCGGCGCGGCCGGGATGGGGCCAAGGAGGCCGGGGCAGATGAGGGTCAGCATGTTGATTCCGGAACGGCAAAGACGGCGATGGCGTGTCCCTCAGCGACGACCCGAGAGCCTCACGGACACCCAGCCCAAACCGAGCAGAATGATGGCCAGCAACACCGGAAGCGGTCGTTCCAGCGCGAGAAACAACAGACTCGCCAGACTGACCAGGATAAACACCAGCGGCGGCAGCGGATACCAGGGCACCCGAAAGGGTCGCGGCAGGTCCGGCTCGCGCCGGCGCAGACGGACGACACCGGCGACGGTGATGACCGCGAAGAGTGTGAGCGTGAAGCCCGCAAAGCTCAAGACGCCCTCGAACGAGCCCGTCAGGATCATCGCGAGCGCCAGACCCTGTTGCAGCAGCACGGCACGCGTCGGTGCACCGCGCCGGTTGCGGACACTGAGCGGTCGGAAAAACGGCAGGTCTTCGCCGATACGCTCCAAGACACGGGGTCCGGCGAGCACCATGGCGCTGACGGTCGAGACCAACAAGAGGGTCAGCACCAGGCTCATGAGATGCCCGCCGACGGCGCCGAAGATGGTCTCGGCGGAGAGCGCACCGACCTCGACGCGACCGACCAAGGCATCGTATTCGACGGTGCGCAGGAAGGTCAGATTGAGCAGCAGATACAGCAGCGTGACGATCAGCGTGCCGAGCAGCAGCGCGCGCGGGACCGCACGACGCGGGTCCTGGACCTCGTCCACCACATAGGCGGCGGCGTTCCACCCCGAGTAGGCATAGGCGACATAGATCAAAGACACGGCAAAGGGCGCGCTCCAGACCGCGTCGAGCGTCGATGCGGAGGGCACGACCGAGAGGCTGCCCGAGGTCGCCGGCAGAGCGAGCCCCACGGCGCAGAACAGCAGGATGACGGCGATCTTCAACCAGGTCGCGACCACCTGCAGGCGCCGCCCCAGATCCAGGTCGAAGGCATGCACGGCGGTGACCATGAGCAAGGCCGTCACCGCGATCGCGGTGGGCGGCGCCGGGAGGACGGTCGCGGCATAGTACCCCATCGCCATCGCCGCCAAGGCCACCGGGGCCGCGAACCCGACGGTCACGGAGACCCAGCCGGCCAACTGGCCCAACAGGGGATGGAAGATCCGCGACAGGAAGTGGTATTCCCCGCCCGAGCGCGGCAAGGCAGCGGCCAGCTCCGCGTAGGAGAGTGCGCCGCAGAGCGCGATCAGACCGCCGATCAGCCACAGCAAGAGCAAGGCCGAGCCGTCAGGGATTCCGGCCGCTTGGAGGCCGAGCGTCGTGAACACGCCCGTGCCGATCATGTTGGCGACCACGATGAGGATCGCGGTGCGTTGGTCGATAAAGCGCGGTCTGCTCATCGTGTCGGCATCCGAGGTCGTGTCCCGATCGACGTCGAGCCGATCTGGATCGGGATCGGGATCGGCTCAGCGAACAAAACGCGGATCGAAATCGAAGGGTTCCAGGGTCGCCGTCGCGAACACCCCACCGGCCCTCCCGTGAGCGGGATTCAACAGCAGGTTGCGTTGCTGCGGGATCAGGACACTCGGGACCGAGAGTGCGAGTGATTGGCCGCCGGTCAGCCAGGCGGCGCCGATCGCGGCGGTCGACACAGGTGCGGGATCCTCCCGCCAGTTCGCAGGCAACCCGGCGTCATCCAAGAGCAAGACCTCGTCATCGGGAAGATCGAGCCTGGCCAGACGGTATTCATTGAGCACCTCGCTTCGATGCAGATGCACCAGCAGCTCCAGCGCCGCCAGCGCGATGCTGTCCGAGGCGTACACCACCGCATGACCCTTGCGGTTCCAGCGTCCGCCGTAGACCTTCGCGCCCGAGCCGTCCAACGCCGTATCGGCAAATCGTTCCTTGACGAGCCGATAGACCCGCATCAGCTGTAGACGCCGTGCTCCAGACGTCCGATGAGGTCATGTACCTGCGTGGCACCGGCCTCGGTATCCAGATGCTCGATCGGCGCCGTCCCGCCCAGCGCCTTCGCCGGCTCGCCGAGCCACCCGGACGCGGCGGAGGCGTCGCCCTCGAAGAGATCCACCGCATCGCTGAACGCGGCCGCGATCCGGTAGACACGATCGCTCTCTTCCGGAGAAAGCCGTCCGTCGGGGCTGCGCCGACGCCTGGTCAGGGTGGATGGTGCAATCTTGGCGATCCGCAGCAGGGTCTGCTGTGGTCGGTCGAGGACCTCGGCCAGCCGCTCGATGACGGCCACCGGAAAGCCGCGGCGACTCTCCGCGACCAGCCCCGCCCGATCGGTCGGGAGCCCAAGCTGCAGGAAAACCATCGCCCCCGCTCCTGGAGCAACAGCGGCGTCGGCGACGCCGGACAACACCGGAATCCGGAAGAGACTCGCGTGCGATGTCATCAGGCAACCCTCCAAATGCGATATGGCAATTAGAGTACACCCAAATGGAAATCGCGCAACCACCAAGGCCAGTTCCGGCAAGTTCCGTATCCGTAGGTTGTGCTGACGATAGGAAGCACAACTTCAGCTCAGCGATCGCCCCGAGGCCGCCCCCACTTGGGACCGCGCGCAAACGGAGAGTCGCCGCTCGGTTTGGCCTGCCAAGGTTTTGCTCCGGGGCGAACTTGACGGCGCTTGGGCACCGGCGGTGTCAGACCCGCCAGCCCCATCAAGGTCTTTTGCTCGTCCTCGGACAAGGGTCGCCAGTTCCCGGTGTAGAGGCGTCGTCCGAGCTCGATGTTGCCGTAGCGGATACGGATCAGGCGACTCACCTGGCAGCCGGCGGCCTCCCAGAGGCGACGTACCTCGCGATTGCGGCCCTCGCGCAGGACGACATGAAACCAGCGATTCGCACCCGTGCCGCCGCGCTCGGTGACCACATCGAACTTGGCGAGCCCGTCTTCCAGCTCGATGCCGGCGGCGAGTCGCTCGAGCGTTCCCTCGGGGACATCGCCGAGGATGCGCACCGCGTACTCGCGCTCGACCTCGCGCGAAGGATGCATGAGGCGGTTTGCCAGCTCGCCGTCGGTCGTGAAGAGGATGAGCCCGGAGGTGTTGATATCGAGCCGACCGACCGCGATCCAGCGACCCTCTTTGGGTTTGGGCAGACGACGAAACACCGTCGGGCGCTCCTCGGGATCGCGCCGCGTGACCAGCTCGCCCTCGGGCTTGTGATAGGCGATGACTTGCGGAAGCTTCTCTCGCCGCCCCTTGAGCTTGACGTCTTGCCCGTCGACGCGGATCCGATCCCGGCTGGTGACCCGATCGCCGAGCTTGGCGAGATCGCCGTTCACCCGGATCCGCCCCTCGCTGATCCAGCCCTCGATGGTGCGACGCGAGCCCAGGCCCGCGTCGGCAAGGGCCTTTTGCAGGCGCACGGGCTCCTCGGCGGGAGGCTGCGGCGGGGATGGGGGCAAGCGTCGGTCGGTTTTCATGAAGGTTCTCGGGTTGGAGGATGGGTTTCGCTGCGCTCTACCCATCCTACGAGTGGGGCCGGCGGCCTCGCGGCGATCATACACCAGAGCCGTCTCGGGGCTTTTTGTCCGCAGCATCGTGGATTGGCTCCTCGAGCCTCAACTCCTCGTCGATCAGGAAATCCGGGGCGCGGATCTCGGCGAGGGTCGGCAGCTCGTTGAGGGAGCGCAGGCCGAAGTAATCCAGGAACTTGCGGGTGGTGGCGAAGAGTGCGGGCCGACCGGGGACGTCGCGATGACCGACCACGCGGATCCACTCGCGCTCGGTCAGGGTCTTGACGATCTGGGTGCTCACGGCGACCCCGCGGATATCCTCGATTTCGCCGCGCGTGATCGGCTGGCGATAGGCGATCAGCGAGAGTGTTTCGAGCAGGGCGCGCGAGTAGCGCGGCGGACGCTCGTCCCACAGGCGTGCGACCCAGGGGGCGATGCTCGCGCGCACCTGCGTGCGCCAACCGCCGGCGACCTCGACGATCTCCAGACCGCGCTCGGCATAGTCCTCCTGCAGCGCAACGATCGCCGCAAGCAGCTCCGCACGCGACGGACGCTCGTCGTCCAGAAAGAGCGCAAGAAGCTGATCCAGGGTCAGTGGTCCGCCCGCGGCGACCAGCGCGGCCTCGACGATCTGTTTAAGCAAGCGCGGCCTCGTCGAGGATCTCGCCCGCCGCGGTCTCGCGCAGACGCACATGGATGGGCGCGAACGGCTCGGCCTGGACCAGCTCCAAGGTCGCCGCCTTGATCAGCTCCAAGAGGGCGAGAAAGCTCACAACGACGCCCGCGCGCCCCTCGGTGACGTCGAACAGATCCGTGAAGGCGAGAAATCCGCCATCGCTCAGGCGCTCGAGCACCCACGACATCCGTTCGCGCAACGACAAGGATTCGCGCTCGACCCGGTGGCGGGTGAAGAGATCCGCACGCGCCATGACGTCGCGCATCGCGAGGAGCAGCTCGCGGAAATCCACATCCGGCGGGACGCGCTGAACATGGCCCGGCGGCACCTCGACGCGGACGGAAAAGACGTCGCGCTCGAGCCTGGGCAGTGCATCCAGATCCTGCGCCGCCTGCTTGAACCGCTCGTACTCCTGGAGCCGACGCACCAGCTCGGCACGCGGATCCGCGCCCTCCTCCTCCGCGGCCTGCACACGCGGCAGGAGCATGCGGGATTTGATCTCGGCCAGCATCGCGGCCATCACCAGATACTCCGCCGCCAGCTCCAGGCGCAGCTCGGTCATGAGGTCGACGTATTCGATGTACTGGGCGGTGATGGCCGCAATCGGGATATCCAGGATGTCGAGATTCTGTCGCTTGATCAGATAAAGCAACAGATCCAGCGGCCCCTCGAAGGCATCCAGAAAGATCTCGAGCGCATCCGGGGGGATGTAAAGGTCCACGGGCAAGGTCATGAAGGGCAAGCCCCGCACCATGGCGAAGGGCGCCGCCTCGAGCGGCATCTCCTGCTGTTGTCCCGACGGCGGCTGCCGGCCTGCGTCCTCGTCCGCCATACTCAAATCCCAAAAAAGTGAAGCGTCCATCCAGGTGTTCACCTTGATGAACCGGGCACGGTTTAGCTCATCACCAGTGACATGGCGTGCCGAACCTCTTCAAGCGTCTCGTGCGCGACATCGCGTGCACGTTCGCAGCCCTCGTTGATGACGTTGCGCAGCAGCTCCGGCTGAGCGGCAAATTCCCGGGCGCGTTGCTGCATCGGCATCAGCTCGGCGAGCACCCCGTCGATCACCGGCTGCTTGCATTCGAGACAGCCGATGCCGGCCGAGCGGCAGCCCTGCTGCACCCAATCGCGCACCTGATCGTTCGAATAGACCAGGTGGAATTGCCAGACCGGACACTTTTCCGGATCGCCCGGATCGGTTCGGCGCACCCGCGCCGGGTCGGTCGGCATGGTCCGCAGGGCCTTCTCGACCACTGCGGGATCGTCGCGCAGGGCGATGGTGTTGCCGTAGGACTTGGACATCTTCTGCCCGTCCAGCCCCGGCATCTTGGATGCTTTCGTCAGCAGCGGCGTCGGCTCGGGCAGGATGACGCGACCGCCGCCTTCCAGATAGCCGAGCAGCCGTTCGCGATCGGCCAGGGTAATGTTGGCCTGTCCTTCCAGGAGGGCATGGGCAACGCTCAGCGCCTCTTGATCGCCTTTCTCCTGATAGCGGCGCCGCAGCCCATCGAACAGCTTGGCGTTCTTCTTGCCCATCTTGCGCTTGGCCTCTTCCGCCTTCTCCTCGAAGCCGGACTCGCGACCGTAGATGTGATTGAAGCGCCGCGCGACCTCGCGCGTCAGCTCGACATGGGCGACCTGATCCTCGCCGACCGGGACCTGCCCGGCCTTGTACATGAGGATGTCCGCGCTCTGGAGCAGCGGATAGCCGAGAAAACCGTAGGTCGCGAGATCCCGCTCCTTGAGCTTCTCCTGTTGGTCCTTGTAGCTCGGCACGCGCTCGAGCCAACCCAGGGGCGTAATCATGGAGAGCAGCAGATGCAGCTCGGCGTGCTCCGGGACGCGCGACTGGATGAAGAGTGTCGCCGAGCCCGGATTGATCCCGGCGGCCAACCAGTCGATCACCATCTCGCGGGTGCTCGTCGGGATGATCGATGGATCCTCGTAGTGCGTCGTCAAGGCATGCCAATCGGCGACGAAGAAGAAACACTCGTATTCGTGCTGCAGCTCCAGCCAGTTCTTCAGGACGCCGTGATAGTGTCCCAAGTGGAGACGGCCCGTGGGACGCATCCCGGAGAGGACGCGCGAGTGGTGTGCGGAGACGGAAGTCAAGGTTTGGCAGCCTCGTAATCAGACGAAGAAGAGCTCTCTCACGATCGCCGAGCCGGGGAGCAGGCCCACGGTGCCGATCACGATCGGAAGCAGGACGGCACCCAAGAGCCCGGTGATCAACAACGCCAGCAGGAGGATCAGGCCGAAGGGTTCCAGCCGCGAGAACTGCAGCGCTACCTTCGGCGGCAGCACGGCGTTGAGCACGCGCCCGCCGTCGAGCGGCAGCAGCGGGACCAGATTCAGAACCATCAAAAACACGTTGATCAGGATCCCGGCGGCGCCCATGTAAATCAAAGGAAGTGCGATCCATTGGCTGGACGGCAACAGCAGCACACCCAGCTTGATCATGCCGCCCCAGAAGAGCGCCATCAGCAAGTTTGCGCCGGGACCCGCGACCGCCACCAAGGCCATGTCGCGACGCGGATGATGCAGGTTGCGCCAATCGACCGGCACGGGTTTCGCCCAGCCGAACAGAAATCCCACAAGGAAAAAGGTGGCGATCGGGACGACGATGGTTCCGATCGGATCAATATGCTTGATGGGGTTGAAGGTGACGCGACCGAGCATCAGCGCAGTGCGATCGCCGAGCTTGCTCGCGACCCAGCCGTGCGCGGCCTCGTGAACCGTGATGGCGAACAACACCGGGATGACGAGGACGGCGAGCAGTTGATAGGGATTCAGGGCTTCCATCGCGGCATTATATACCGAGCGCACCTGGGTTCTTCGCCGCATTCATTGCACGCCTCGCGCGCGCTCGGAAATCCCACCGCGCGTCGGTGCCGTGGGTCATTCCTCGAACAAGCTCGCGTCACCCTTGCCGAGGCGCAAGAGACTCGGCGGCTCCGCGGTCATATCGACCACGGTGGTCGGCTCGAGTCCGCAGAACCCCCCGTCGATGATGAGATCGACCTGCTTATCGAGCAGCTCGCGCATCTCCTCGGGATCGGTCAGGGGTCGATCGTCGCCCGGCATGATCAGCGTGGTGCTGAGGATCGGCTGGTCGAGCTCGCCGAGCAGTGCACGGCAGATCTCGTTGTCGGGCACCCGGATGCCGATCGCCTTGCGCTTGGGATGCAGCAGCCGCCGCGGGACCTGCTTGGTCGCTTCGTGGATGAAGGTGTAGGGGCCGGGCGTCAGACTCTTGAGCAACCGAAACGCCTGGTTGTCGATCTTCGCATAGGTCGTGATCTCGGACAGATCGCGGCAGACCAGGGTGAAGTTGTGCTTATCGTCAAGTTTGCGGATACGGCGGATCCGCTCCATGGCGGACTTCTCCCCGATCTGGCAGCCGAGCGCGTAGGAGGAGTCTGTGGGATAGAGGATGACGCCGCCCTCCAACAGGATCTCGACCGTGCGGCGAATCAGACGCGTCTGCGGGTTCGCGGGATGGATCTGAAAAAACTGCGCCATGGCTCGAGATCAACCGACAGCGACTCGACGAGGACTCGGTTCCTCGTCGATCTCGGGCCAGTCGTGCCAGATCGGCGTACAGGCGGGCGGCAGGGCGGGCAGACGCCCCAGATCGATCCAGGGATTTTCAGGACCGTGGTAGTCGGAACCGGCGGAGGCAAGCATGCGCTGGTCGCGCGCAAGGCAACCGAAATTGAAGACCTCGTCCCGGCTGTGGCTCCCGGAGACCACCTCCAGACCCACTCCGCCGTACTCGCGAAACTCGCCGAGCAGCTTGAGCAGGCGGGTGCGCGTGAGCTTGTAGCGCGCCGGATGTGCGATGACGGCCTGACCGCCCGCGCCCGTGATCCAACGGGTTGCCTCCTCGAGTGTCGCCCATTCGCCGCTGACATGACCGGGCTTGCCGTTGACCAAATAGCGGTTGAAGACATCGCGCAGATCAAGCGCATGGCTCTTCGCAACCAGGAAGCGGGCGAAATGGGTGCGCCCGATAAGACGACCGTTCGAGAAGGCCTTCGCGCCCTCGTAAGCGCCCTCGATGCCCTGTTTGGCCAGACGGCGCCCGATCTCCTCGGCACGCCAGCCGCGATAGGCGAGCAGCCGGCTCAGTCCCGCCTGAAGCGCGACATTCTCGGGATCGACATTGAGACCCACGACATGCACGGTGCGACCGCCCCAGGTCACCGAGATCTCGACCCCGGGGACAAGCCGAAGACCGAGCACGTCGGCCGCTGCTCGTGCCTCGGCCAGGCCCTCGGTAGTATCGTGATCGGTGAGAGCGATGACCCGCACACCGGACGCAAACGCGCGCTGCATCAACGCATCGGGGGTCAAGGTGCCGTCGGAGGCGGTTGAATGGCTGTGAAGATCGGGGCTTTTGGTCATTGCGCTAGTCTAACTGATCCGCTAAATGCGTGCCTCGGGCCGACGAGAGGCCGCGTGCGAGACGGGGATGGTCACGCTTGCTATATTCCAGGTATGGGGGTCGGAGTCCGCTTGCAACGGACGATGCCGCGCCGCTCCGGGATGCAGGCCGGAGCGGTCGATCCGACCTCGGTTTCTCCATATTGCCAGGATGATCAGCCCATGCTTCCGATGGTCGACCTCAGCGATATCGCGGACGAGCTCACCCGACTCGGCGACGAGATCCAGCGCGCCTTCGACGACTCGGAGCAGACGGTCGAGCCCGCCCCGCAGGTGCCGCTGAACGGATTTGCGCAGCTGCTCGACACCGTTCGAGCAAGCGAGGCCGCATCGCGTGGCGAAGCGGCGCAGTCATTGCGCGCAGCGACCGGCGTGGAGCCCGACGCGCTGCTCGACCACGGCATCGGTCTGCTGCGCCAACTCGCCGTGGTCGCGCGTCGCCTGAATCTAGCGTCGCAGGCGCAAGCCGTCGAGGTCCTCGCTGTCCCTTTCGCGTGCTGGATGCTGCGCCGGGGCTGTGAGCTGCACCACCCCGAGGATGTGGTCAATGCCTTGGCCACCCTCGCAAACCACTTGAAACAACCTGATGAATTGGCCGAGCTCTATGGCCTGATGGGCGAGATTGCAGAGGGCATCGGGGCCGACCGCATCCAAGGCATGGACCCGACCGACCCGACCGATCCCTGGCTCGTGCTCCTGATGAACCGCGGGGTCGTCGCCACGCGCAGCCATCAGCCTGCCCTGATGGTCGAGGCGTTCGACGCCATCGGCGAGCAACTGCCCGAACATGCCCCCCACTTCTTCCGCGAGGGCATGGGGCAAATGGAGGCGCTGAACTACCCCGCGCACGTCCGCGAGGTGATGCAGCGTTATTTCGACACATGGTGCAGCGGTCAGCGCCTACACTGAATCCGCGCTGAACCGCACTGAACCGCGTCGGCGGTCCCTGCATCCTTTCGAGCAACCTTTCGGCGTAGCGCATTCCAGCGCCGCCGGTGGAGACGCGGTTCAGGAATATCTTTTTTTCTATTTCCTAAATTCTATTTCCTATCTTCTAAACCGCGTCCAGTGCCGACTGTCGGGAACCGCTCCGACCTATCGCCACATCGCAACATCGCGGACAACTCCGGGGCGCGGTTTAGCTGATGAGGTGTTTTTGGAGCCGATACAACAGCGTATCCCGGGTCAACCCGAGCAGACGCGCGGCCCGACTCTTGTTCCCGCCGGCCAGCGAGAGGGCTTGGCGGATCAGCTCCGCCTCCAGGTCGTTGAGATCGATCCCGTGCGGCGGGAGCGAGAAACCGATGTCCTTCTCCGACTGCGGCGCCCCCCGCACCACCTCACCGGGCAGGTTCTCGGGACCCACCGCGGTGCCGGGCAGGAGGATCACGAGACGCTCGCACAGGTTGGCAAGCTCGCGCAGATTGCCCGGCCATGTGTAACGGCGCAGCAGGCGCTCCGCACCGGACGTCAGCGAGGGCGGATCGAGCCCATGTCGCGCCGCCGCCGTCGCGATGAAGTGCTGCGTCAGCGCCGGGATATCGAGTGCGCGTTCACGCAAGGGCGGCACCTCGAGCGGAACGACACAGAGTCGCAGATACAGATCGCGCCGAAACGCCCCCTGCTGGACCTGCCGATCGAGGTCCAAGGCCGATGCGGCGATGATCCTCAGACCGGAGCCGGAGCGAGATCCGTCGCGGGCGGTATCCTGCGCAACGATCTGGTGCAGCAGTCGCGCCTGATCCGCCGCATTCAGCTCGCCGACCTCGTCCAGATAGAGGGTTGCGGGACCCTCCTGCACAAGCGCCGACAAGCAGCGGTCGAGCGCGTCGGGCGGTGCCCCGGTGCAGGCGAGCACGCCGAACCGGCCATCACGACGTGCGCTGCACGCATGGATCTCGCGCGCCAGGGTCTCTTTTCCGGTGCCGGGCTCGCCCAGCAACAAGACACTCACGTCGGTCGCGGCAACCATCGACAGGGCATTGCGGAGTCGGCTAAAGGCGGGAGATCGGCCAATCAGAGTCGTCATGACACCCCATCCGAAATCGTTTGCATTGTGCTCGTGTAGGTTCGACTGCGCTCGCGACGCCCTCTCGGGCACATCCGGCTCTATCCGTTGACGATGAAGGTCAAGAGCCCAAGCAGGATCACGCCGAGACCGGCCATGGCCTGAAAGCGTCGATCCTGCCCGAGCCGAAAGAGCTGTCCGGCAAAGAGCCCCCCCAGGACCAAGATCGGCAAGGTTCCCGCACCGAACAGGGCCATGTAGAGTGCCCCGGCCAGGATGCTGCCTTGCGCGGGCGCGCTCAGAAGCATGCTGTAGACCAGCCCGCAAGGCAACCACCCCCAGACCATACCGAACAAGACCGAGCGCGGCAGCGTGGTCACCGGCAACAGGCGTCGCCCGAGCGGCTCGAGCCGGCGCCACAGGGGCATGCCCAGGTGCTCGATCCTCGCGAAACGGGGAAACCAACCCCCGATATAGAGCCCGATGCCGATCATGATGCCGGCGGCCAGCCAACGCACGCCTTCGAAGAGCCAAGGTGAGGCACCCGAGCCGAGCAGCACCGCCCCGAATGCACCCGAAATGGCCCCGGCCAAGGCATAGCTGGCGATTCGGCCCAGGTTGAAGGCCAGCACGAACAGACCGAGCCGTTTGCGATCGTTGCGCGTCTCGGGCGGCAGCGAGTAGCTCAAGGCACCGCTGATCCCGCCGCACATGCCGATACAATGCAGGGCACTGAGCAGCCCGACGACGAATGCGAGCACGTAAGCGGAGCCCGTCATCACGCGGAAAACCGTCCGACCCGATCGCCCGTCATCCTCCCCGACTCCTTCGCAACACTGCTCGCCGGGATCGCATCCCGACCCGAGGCCAGGCTAATCGGAAGATTCACCGCCCGCGATGACATCGATCAGGCACCCATCGCCTTGTACTGGAGATTTATCGCCCGAACACCTTATATTGTCGATTCAGTGTCGACTGAAATACTGAAATAACGAGGACGGGACTCATGGCATCACTGAACCTGGACCACATCCGGCCCCTGCAGGAACAGCTCAACGCACATCCGATCTACGGCGCCATCGAGCGCATCGAGGACCTCCAGGTCTTCATGAGTCACCATATCTTCTCGGTCTGGGACTTCATGTCCTTGATCAAGTACCTGCAGGCCAGGATCGCACCCGTCGCGGTACCCTGGATTCCGCATGGGGACGCGGGTGTGCGCTACTTCATCAACCAGTTGGTCCTCGAAGAGGAGTCCGACAGCCTGCCGACGGCGGGCGGCGGCGTGGAGTACGCCAGCCATTTCGAGCTGTACTGTCGCGCCATGACCGAGGTCGGCGCCGACGGCGAGATGCCGAGACGTTTCCTCGATCTGGTCGCCGAGCAGGGTGTCGACAAGGCACTTTACGCATCGATGGTCCCGCTGCCGTCGCGCTATTTCTCCGAGACCACCTTCTGCTTCATCCGCGAGGACAAGCCGCATCTGGTCGCGGCCGCGCTGGCCCTCGGACGCGAAAAACTGATCCCCGGCATGTTTCGGCAGTTCCTCGAGCAGATGCAGATCACCGAGGCGCAGGCACCCGTCTTCCACCATTACCTGAATCGGCATATCCACCTCGACGAGGACTTCCACGGCCCCCTGTCGATGAAGCTCCTCGAGCAGCTGTGCGGCGACGACCCGAAACGGCTCGACGAGGCCGAAACCGCCGCCGAAGAGGCCATCTGCGCCCGCATCCGGTTTTGGGACGGCGTGCTGGAGGCGATCCAGGCGAGCCGCGGGGGATGACGAGCGGATCCACGGGCGGGTGACAAACGTCTTGTATCGATACGTGTCGCCACCACACTCTATTGGAGTTCTCAATCCTAACCACACAACATCCCGGAGCCGTACCCATGACCGAAGCACTGAGCGTTCCCTTGGACAACGAAGGTTTTCTCCTCAACCGCGAAGACTGGAGCGAAGAGGTCGCCGTCGAGCTGGCCAAGGCGGACGACTTCGAGATGACCGATCAGGTCATGGACTTCATCCGCGAGGCACGAGCCATGTACGAGTCCGACGGCGTCGTCCCGCCGATCCGCATCTTCGCCAAGAAGCAGAAGGTCTCGACCAAAGACCTCTACGACATCTTCAGGAAAGGGCCGATGAAGCTGATCTGCAAGTGGGGTGGACTGCCGAAGCCGACCGGATGCGTTTAAAGCGCGCCCTCGTCGACATCTGAACCGGCCTGCCGGATTCGTCGGCAACGCAATGCGAAATGCCGTGCGGGACGCGCTTTAAGGTGATTTTCGGTAAAGGATCGACCAACGTGTAGGGGCGAATTCATTCGCCCCTACACTCCCAACAGGTCTTCCGGGCATGCGCAGTGACCGTAGGTCGTGCTGACGACAGGAAGCACAACTTGCGCCGACGGTTGGTTGTGCCTCGCACGGCTCGGCACAACCTCCGACTCTGGCAGAAGGGTTTCCGGAATTCGCCTAAGCGCTCATGGCAAGGCGCAGATCCCCTTCGGCATCATTCCCGCTCAAACGTAGATCGAATCGCTCCTGCAGGATCGCAAAGACGTTCGGCGAGACGAAGGCCGGTGCGTTCGGGCCCAGGGTGATCCCCTTCACGCCGAGGCTCAGCAAGGTCAGCAGCACGGCAACCGCCTTCTGCTCGAACCAACTGATGACCAGGGTCAGCGGCAGCTCGTTGACGCTGCACTCGAATGCCTCGGCCAAGGCGGAGGCGACCGCGATGGCGCCGTAGGCGTCGTTGCACTGCCCCATGTCCATCAGACGCGGGAAGCCGAGGTGCTCGCCGTAGTCGTGATCGCGGATTCGGTACTTGCCGCAGCCCAAGGTCAGAATGAACGAGTCATCCGGCGTGCCCTGCGCATAGTCGCTGAAATAGTTGCGGCCCGGATCCGCCCCGTCGCATCCGCCGATCACGAAGAAGCGGCTGATCTGCCCCGCCTTCACCGCATCGACGATCGTCTGTGCATGATCCAAGAGCACCGTGCGATGAAAACCGACGGTCGACTCGCCCGTCACCCGCTCCTCGCAGGGCTCGCAACGCATGGCCTCGGCGATCACCTCGGAATAATCCCCGCCGAGCACCCGCTGGCCATCGGGAACTGCCGTCCCGCGGGTCGTGAAGAGCCGACCCTTGTAGCTCTGAGGCGGGATCAGAACACAGTTGGTCGTCGCCACCACCGGACCCGGGAAGGCCGCAAACTCGCGCTTCTGGTTCTGCCAAGCCCCGCCGTAATGCCCGAC
This sequence comes from Thiocapsa sp., assembly GCF_018399035.1. Lineage (GTDB taxonomy): Bacteria > Pseudomonadota > Gammaproteobacteria > Chromatiales > Chromatiaceae > Thiocapsa. The sequence goes on along the minus strand of NZ_CP073760.1, from coordinate 5,658,203 downwards.
CAGGTTCGGGTGGTTCTGAAAGAAGGGATACATGTGCGCGGGCAGCATCTCGCCGTGCGTGTAGACCTTGATGTCGGTCCCTTCGACCTGCCCGAGCAGATCCCGCAGGTCCGCCAGATCATGACCGGTCACCAGGATGCCCCGGCCCGCTTGCGTCCCCTCCTTCACCTTGATCGGTGCCGGCTTGCCGAACGCCTCGACATGGCCTTCGTCGAGCATCTGCATCACGCGCAGATTCATCCGTCCGCATTCCAGACAGAATTCAAGGAGACTCTTGACGTCGAAATTGACGTTGGTCATGGTCGCAAAGAGCGCCTCCTCGATGAAGGCCGACACCCGCTCGTCGGACTTGCCCAAACGCCGCGCGTGATGCGCATAAGCAGCCATCCCTTTCAGGCCGTAGAGCAGCATCTCCTGCAGGGACTGGACATCGGCGTCCTTGCCGCACATCCCGGGGGAGGTGACGCAGCCGGTCTTATGGTAGGTCTGTTCGCATTGGTTGCAGTGCATGTGGGCCTCTGAATCGGATCGGGATCAAGGTGCCCTTGTCGCTCCCACGGATCGGTGGTGTCGATCGTTGGGGTCGATGAAGGGGCGCTCAGTCTGGCGAGGGCACACCGGGGTATCCTTGACTTAGATCAAAACGGGTGGACCCAAGGAGCCCCGGGCACGGACTGGCCACCATCACGATCGGGTTGATGCTCGCGGCGTCGATGCCGTGGGCAAGACAGCCAGCTTCAACCTGGATCGACCGCCCTCCTGGGCTTCGGCCTGGCGAGCGTCCTGCTGCTGTTCTGGAAGCGCATCAACCCCGCCATCCTCATCCTGGCCTGCGGGGCGATCGGCTGGTTTGTGCTGCGCTGAGTGGATTTGCGGAAAATTCGATCCCGGTCGCTTGTGCTGACGATCGGTGACGATCCGGAAACAAGGCGACTACCTTGATCAACGGTAGGATGGGTAGAGCGACAGCGAAACCCATCCTCCAAACCACCGCGTTGCCGGGTTTCGGTCCGATGCCCTTGTCGAGGGCTGACGATCGTTGTCGTTGTCGTTGTCGTATTCGTGTTCGTCCGGAATCCGATTACGACAACGACAACGAGTAGAGCCCTCGACCACTTGTTCGCTCGTGACATCCGCTCTGCGGTGTCACGCATGCCCCGCGGCGCTCTGCGCCAGGTGCCACGATGGCCGGACATCGCGGACCGGTGTCAGCACCGCGCACTCGCTATCCCGTGTCGCTGCAGAGGCGTTTCGGCGGGGACAACTCGCAGCGTGCCGCGATCCGCGCCTTCGCGAACCGACTGCGCGCCGGTGCGAGCCCAGCGCCCGTCAGCTTCACTGCGCATTCCCGACTCAGCCGGATCGTTCCACGAGCGACGCGGTTGCCGTGTCGTAGAGGTACTGCGTGATGGTCCCGTCCCGGATCTTCTCCACAGCCTCGTCGATCACATGCAGCGGGACAAGGAACCATTCGCGGGGGACCAATCTGAAAGACTGGTTGCGCGACTACATCGAGGCCGCCGGGATCGGGGAAGAGCTGGCCGACACCGATCCGCTCGGTCTGCCCAGATCGCTCAAAAACCGTGGTCTGTCCCTGGTATTGCCCGCATCCAACCCGCGCCAATGGCAAGAGACCAAAATCCGGCAATGCGGCGGTTTGGAGGATGGGTTTCGCTGACGCTCTACCCATCCTACGCCTGATGCGCGAGATGCAGGAAGAGCATCGGGGTCGTTCGTGGAGGCGGTCAATCAGAATGGCGGCTTCGGCACCTGGTCCTGGGCAGTGGCCGATCAGGCGTCGGGGATACCGGATGTACTGAGCAGGCACGGGACGACGGGAGACGAACGGCCGCTGGGATAGTCGCTCAGACGCACTGGAGGTGTTCGCTGGGTAGGGCTTACGAGGAGCAGCGAGCCCCGAGGCACCGATGCATCAGGTGGAACGGGGAATCCCACCGTGGATGCCTCGGACGCCGCCGACGCTTCACCGAGCGAGGGGCGCGCGGCTCGGGGCAAAGTTACCGGCGTGGTTCCCGTAGTTACCGCTCCGTTTCGCGGGTTCGGCTGCTCAGGGAGCCCGAGGGCCGATCGGCGCGCCCGACGCTATTGGTCCGGGGATACTACCGGCCGCACGCCCGATAGAATTCAGCTTTCGTGACGCCCGCCTGACGCCGCATCGAGTCAATCAAGGTTTGCGAGAAGGGCGCCTTGGGGCAATCTACAGTTACCTTTCGACGCCCGTCCGGGGTGTCTTTGACCCAATGCTCGTGCGAGCCGCCGCGACCGGGTCTTGCGGTGAACCCGAGGACCTTCAGGGCGAGCTTGACCTCGGCACAGGTCAGAGGGGGATGGCGCCCACTCACCGCGCAAGGGTAAGCGGCAAGATCTCATGGAACGGCAGATGCGAACTTGGTGGACGACGCCGCAAGCGGTCGACGACGCTGAACCAGTAGAACCGCAGCCAGTATCGCCACGGCGCGCGACGGTTCAGCAAAGTCTCGGCATGGTCGCGGTCTTCGCCGGTTAGGGCGTCTTCGACATACTCGTTCAACATGATATCCAGGCGCCGACGCGCATCATCGAGACTGTCGCCTTGCGCGGCAAGATCGAAGTCCAAGCACACGGCAACCCACAGGTCGGGAGCTTCCCGTTCCGCAATGCAGCGGATGACCCATTTTGTCTTACGCATGACTGGCCCCAAACGAAGCGAAACACCTTAAACCGACAATATGGCGACGCAAGTCACCCGGAGTCAACAGCACACCCAGGCAGGTCGACCAACTCCGCAGCACCATGCCAGCGCGGTATGCCTTGACGCAAGCCGATATTCCGCAATTTTTGAAAATTAAACCGCGTCCCCCGCTAAGGGTCGTGGATTCACCAAACTTCGAACTCACTCGAAAGTGAGCATCTCGCACTGGGCGCGGTTTAACAGTGTTTTCAGATGCTTTTTATTCGTATACGGTTGCCGAATTACATAATGACAGTTATACGAAATTGCCACGTACACTGTATAACACGTATTGCACTACCATGGATGTTGGCTACGCTTTGGACTCGACCACACCTGAGAGGAAAGCGGATGCCCCCGAAACTGACGATCGCCCTACGGCTTGAAGCCGAGCAAAAGGCGAGGCTCGATCAGCGAGCTAAAGAGCTGAGAATGCAGACCGGCGATATGACGACCGTATCGGACATCATCCGTGCCGCGATCGACCAACACCTCGCAGACACGCCAGACAAGGCCATCGACGCACTGCTGAAGGTCTTCACACTCGGCGAGCTGGAGGAGGTGCTGCGCAACAAGAGAGGCTGAAGTAGGACGAAGCGGCACCCGGATCGGCTGGAACCCGACCCGAGCGCCTTACACAACCCACCTGGATCAGAGGTGAATCATGCACGCCGATAATACCGCGCGAGAGCGCATCCTGCTGCACTGGGAGCGGTCTATCTCCGACGCTCTATCCTCCCGTGACCAACGCGGTCTGCGGTCCCTGCAAGCCAGCATCGACGCGACCGCCAAGACCTTCACGGGCGCAGCCAAGACCCGAGCCCGTGCGACCATGGCCCGCTGCGTTGCGGCTCGCCGGACCCGAGCCGACGCGCCGAGACCGGATCGGCTCCGAGCCGTGCCGAGCCTTCAGGTACCAGAGAAATCGCGGTATGGGGCACCAAGCGAGACGTGACGCGAGTTTGTGCGGATCGCTGCAGGTACCAAATCAGGTACCACTGAAGGACGCGAAAGAGGCGAAAAGAGGTGATTGAGGCGAAACCAGGCTAACCTAAGTCTCTGAATTTTGGTGGCTACGCCCTGACTCGAACAGGGGACCCTCGCATTATGAGTGCGATGCTCTAACCAACTGAGCTACGTAGCCAAACAAGACGCGGAATCATACGTTTCGGGCTTGCTGGCGTCAACCTCCGAAAACTGACCCTCCGGTAGTTCTAAAGATTCGCCCGACGCGACTTGCGCGGATGGCGCTGCAGAGCGAGGCGAACGGCGCGGGGAGGATGGGTTTCGCTGTGCTCTACCCATCCTACGGCCACGGTGGTTGCGCGCTCGATCCGATTTGACCAACCGGCGGTCCGATCGACGCTTCCGTCGCTGTCTGCCGAGTCGGAGGTAATGAGGTGGCCATGGGGATCGTTCGCCGCCGAGGCGGGCGCGCGCTCCGCATCGGCCTCGCTCGGCGCAGAGCGCGCCCCCGTCTCGGCGAAGGGCTGACGTACACGTCGCTTTGCGTGTAGAATTGCCCTGCGATTTCAGAACACTCACGCTCAACTGCCCGGAGTCCTCTTCCGATGTAGGTATCACGCGCAAACCGAGTCTCCGGACTCTCGCCGTTGTTCAACGCGATGCCGCGCGCCTGATGCTTGCGTCTTCCCCACGACCTTCACGGTCGACCGTCCGCAGTACCCCCGGGCAGCCGAGCGGCCTTCGCGATTCGTTCCTTCGCCGACCTTTCGGTCTGCATCAGCCCCGGAAATGCTCAGGCATGAAATCGCTTCGCAAAGACTGGCTGTCCAACGTTCGCAACGATCTGCTCGCCGGCCTGGTGGTGGCACTGGCCCTGATCCCAGAAGCGATCGCCTTCTCCATCATCGCCGGGGTCGATCCCAAGGTGGGGCTCTACGCCTCCTTCGCGATCGCGACCATCACCGCCTTCGTCGGCGGCCGGCCGGGCATGATCTCGGGTGCCACCGCGGCGATGGCGCTCTTGATGGTGACCCTGGTCAAGGACCACGGCCTGGAATATCTGCTGGCCGCAACCATCCTGACCGGGATCCTGCAGATCCTCGCCGGCGCGCTGCGCCTGGGCAACCTGATGCGCTTCGTGTCGCGCTCGGTGATTACCGGCTTCGTCAACGCGCTGGCCATTCTCATCTTCATGGCGCAGCTGCCGGAACTGATCGGGGTGACCTGGGAGGTCTATGCGATGGTCGCCGCCGGTCTGGCCATCATCTATCTGTTCCCCTATCTCACCAAGCTGATCCCCTCGCCTCTGGTGACGATCGTGGTGCTGACGGCAACGGCGATTGTGCTGGATCTGGACATTCGCACCGTCGGCGATATGGGCGAGCTTCCCGACACCCTGCCGGTCTTCCTTTTCCCCGACATCCCGCTCAATTGGGAGACGCTCGCCATCATCTTCCCGATCTCCGCCACGCTTGCCGTGGTGGGTCTGCTGGAATCCCTGATGACGGCCTCGATCGTCGATGATCTGACCGACTCGAGCAGCAACAAGAACCGCGAGTGCGTGGGCCAAGGCGTGGCCAACATCGGCTCCGGTTTCCTCGGCGGCATGGCAGGCTGCGCGATGATCGGCCAAGCCGTCATCAACATCAAATCCGGCGGGCGCGGGCGCCTTTCGACGCTCGCCGCCGGTGTCTTCCTGCTCGTGATGGTGGTCTTCGCCGACGAATGGGTGTCGATGATCCCGATGGCCGCGCTGGTGGCCGTCATGATCATGGTCTCGATCGGCACCTTCAACTGGGCCTCCGTGCGGAATCTGCGCGATCACCCGCTCGCCGCGAACGTGGTCATGCTCTCGACGGTCGTGGTCGTGGTCTTCACGCACGATCTGGCCATGGGGGTGCTGGTCGGCGTGCTGCTGTCCGGGTTCTTCTTCGCACACAAGGTGGGTCAGATCCTGCACGTCGGCTCCATGTCGGTGCATGAAGGGCGGCTGCGGGTCTATGTCATCACGGGCCAGGTCTTCTTTGCCTCGGCCGATCGTTTCGTGGCCTCGTTCGACTACAAGGAGGTCATCGAGAAGGTCCGCATCGATGTCAGCCGCGCCCATTTCTGGGACATCACCGCGGTCAGCGCGCTCGACAAGGTGGTCATCAAGTTCCGTCGCGAAGGCACCGAGGTCGAGATCGTGGGACTCAACCAGGCGAGTGCGACCCTGGTGGACCGCTTCGCCGTGCATGACAAACCCGATGCCGTCGAGCAATTGATGGGCCACTAAATCGCGTCCGGAGCGATAGGCATCGTTTTTGGATTGGATCGGCCTCGGCCAGATCCTTGAACGCCGGAGCTAAACCGCGCCCAGTGCGGTATGCGATGTTTTTGGATGGGATCGGCCCCGGCGGATTTCAGAACCGCTGGAGCCGGCGCGGTTTAAAGTATTAAAAAATATAAAATTTTAAACCGTGTCCCGCCGAAGCTCGGGTCTGCACTCGCCGCTGAGCTCACCCGGAGCTCAGCAACTCGCTCCGGACGCGGTTTCGATTCACAACACTAAAGAAGCACCTGAACCGCGTCTGCAACGCGGGCGTCGGGTTCTTCGAAAGCCGAACCCCGCGCGCGTGCGATTCAGGTCGTCCCGAATGCGGTTCGAACAGGGGAGCTCAGCATGCAAGAAGACGAAGACAAGATCCTGGCCTGCGTGGATCGCTCGCATTTCGCCGACCATGTCACGGATGCCGCCGCTTGGGCTGCGCGTCGCACGGGCGCGCCGATGGAGCTGATGCACATCATCACCCGTCATACCGAAACCGCTTCGGGCAGCGACCGCAGCGGGGCGATCGGCTTCAACGCGCAGCAACACCTGCTGAACAAGCTCTCCGATCAGGACGAGGCGCGCAGCAAGGCGACACGCGAGGAGGGACGGCTGTTCCTGAATCGGCTGCGCGAGCGCGCGATCGCCATCGGCGTCCCGGCGCCGGATGCACGCCAGCGTTACGGTGATCTGGAGGAGGTTCTGGTCGAGCAACAACCGAGCGTGCGCCTGTTCGTGCTCGGGCGACGCGGTGAATCGGCCGAGACGACGCAACGCGATCTCGGCCGCAACGTCGAGCGCATGGTGCGGGCGTTGAAGAAGCCGATCCTCGCCGTCACCCAGGGGTTTCAGGAGCCGAGTCGCGTGATGATCGCCTACGACGGCGGCACCATGACCCGGCGCGGCGTGGAGATGGTCGCCGCCAGCCCACTCTTCCAGGGATTGCCGATCCATCTGCTGATGTCCGGCGAGCCTCGCAAGGACGGCCCGCGCCAGCTGGAGTGGGCGAAGACGACGCTGGAAGCCGGCGGGCTCGAGGTCGCGGCCGCGCTGATCCCGGGCGACGCCGAGAGCATCATCGCCCGCAACATCCAGAAGCAGGCGATCGACCTGCTGATCATGGGTGCCTACAGCCACTCGCCGTTGCGCAGCCTGATGTTCGGCAGCAAGACCTCCGACCTGCTGCGCTCGGCGCGCATCCCGACCCTGCTGTTGCGCTGAACGAGGCCGACCGATGACATCCGATCCGCGCACCTATGGGGAACGACTCCAAGCGGAGCTGGATACCTTGATCATTTTGCGCGGACTGCGCCAAAGCGCGCGAGCAGGACCGGCGGCAGCCCTAATCCCTTCCCGATCGACGCGGCCCGCCTGCGTCCTGTACCCCTGGAGGCACACCATGACACACATCCAAGTCTTCGACCCCGCCCTCTGCTGCAGCACCGGCGTCTGCGGCGTCGATGTCGATCAGGCACTCGTCAGCTTCTCGGCCGATGTCGAATGGGCCAAGCAGAACGGCGCCCGGATCGAGCGCTTCAACCTCGCGCAGCAGCCGATGGAATTCGCTGAGAACGCGGCAGTGCGGGGCTTCCTGGAACGCTCCGGTCAAGAGGCATTGCCGCTGATCCTGGTCGACGGCGAGGTCGCCCTGGCCGGGCGTTACCCCAAACGCGCCGAGCTCGCCCGCTGGGCCGGCATCCTCGCCGTGGCCGCCCCGATCTCCGTCATCCCTTGTTGCACCGGCAGCACCTGCTGCTGAGCCACGGAGCACACCGCATGCGCTTTCTCGATGCCCCCCCACGCTTTCTTTTCTTCACCGGAAAAGGGGGTGTGGGCAAGACCTCGATCGCCTGCGCGACCGCGGTGGAGCTTGCCTCTGCGAGCAAAGGGGCCGGCAAACAGGTCCTGCTCGTCAGCACGGATCCGGCCTCGAACGTCGGCCAGGTCTTCGGCGTCGAGATCGGCAGTCGGATCACGCCCATCGACGCCGTCCCCGGCCTCTCCGCACTGGAGATCGACCCTCAGGCCGCAGCCCAAGTCTATCGGGATCGTATCGTCGGCCCGGTCCGTAACCTGTTGCCCGAGTCCGTCGTGAAGGGCATCGAAGAGCAGCTCTCGGGGGCCTGCACCACGGAGATTGCGGCCTTCGACGAGTTCACCGCGCTCTTGCTCGATTCGGCCTTGACCGCCGGCTTCGACCACATCGTTTTCGATACGGCACCGACCGGCCACACCATTCGATTGCTTCAACTGCCCGGTGCCTGGAGCGGTTTTCTCGAAGCCGGCAAGGGCGACGCCTCCTGCCTCGGCCCCTTGGCCGGGCTGGACAAGCAACGCGCACAGTACAGTGCCGCCGTCGATGCCTTGGCCGATCCCGAGCGGACCCGCCTGGTCTTGGTCGCCCGCGCCCAGCAGGCGACGCTGCGCGAGGTCGCGCGGACGCATGAAGAGCTCGCGGCCATCGGCCTGAAGCAACAGTACCTCGTCGTCAACGGCATGCTTGCGGACACCGCAGCCGTGAATGCCGACGGGGATGGGACCGGGACCGACGTCCTGGCGGCCGCCATCGGTCGGCGCGAGCACGAGGCGCTGGCGACGCTTCCGGACGTGCTCAAAACCCTGCCGATGGACTGCATCGCGCTGAAACCCTTCAATCTGGTCGGGCTCGACGCCTTGCGCGGCTTGTTGACCGACACTGCACCAATCGATGCCCCGGACGAAATCGAAGCGCAGCCGTTGGAGGCCCCCGATCTGGCAAGTCTCGTCGAGGAGATTGCAGCGGATGGGCACGGACTCGTCATGCTCATGGGCAAAGGCGGCGTCGGCAAGACCACGCTGGCCGCAGCCATTGCCGTGGAGCTGGCGGACCGCGGCCTCCCCGTGCATCTCACGACATCGGACCCCGCGGCACACCTGGCCGAGACCCTAGCCGAAAACATGGAGGGCCCGGGCGCCAATCTGGAGATCAGCCGCATCGATCCTCGGGTCGAGACCGAGCGCTATCGGGCGCATGTGCTGAGCACCAAAGGCGCGCAGCTCGACGACGCTGGCCGGGCTCTCCTGGAAGAGGACCTACGCTCGCCCTGTACGGAGGAGATCGCGGTGTTTCAAGCCTTCTCGCGGATCATCCGCGAGGCGGGCAAGAAATTCGTCATCATGGACACGGCGCCGACCGGTCACACGCTGCTGTTGCTCGACGCCACCGGTGCCTACCACCGTGAAACGACCCGACAGCTCGGCAACACAGGCATGCAGCTGCGCACGCCCATGATGCAGCTGCAGGATCCCAAGCAGACCAAAGTGCTCCTGGTCACCTTGGCGGAGACCACGCCCGTCCTCGAAGCGGCCGGCCTGCAGGCGGATCTCGAGCGCGCCGGCATCCAACCCTGGGCCTGGGTCGTCAACCAGAGCCTCGCGGCCGCGCGGACCCGATCGTCCTTGCTGCGCCGACGCGCCGCGAACGAGCGCGAGCAGATCGATGCGGTGGCCGAGCGGCATTCGCGGCGCTATGCGGTCGTTGCCCTGCAGGAAGCCGAGCCGATCGGTGCCGAGCGGTTGCGAAGCCTGACAAAGTCTTGAACCGTGCGTCGCCGTCGTTGGCCGCTGAATGACGATAGGCGTCTCGGACATCCACATCCAGCCCGAGCTTCGGCGTGAGGCCACCCCGATACCGGACCGATTCGAGTGAACGCGCTCGAACCCCTGCATGCATGCGGTTCGCCGCGCCGAGGATCCAAGCGTGAAACCGCGTCGGCTCCGACAATCGGCGGAGCCGGCGCGGCCAAGCCATCCAACACATGACGCAAACCGCACCAGGCGCGGTTTAATGAAGGAGCCAACATGACGTTGCCACTCACCTCGCGGACCCTCTGGATCCTGATCGCCTTGATCTCCGCCGCGCTGGCGACAGCGAGCCTCGCACTCACGCCTTTGCTGGATCTGGACCCCTGTCATCTTTGTATCTTTCAGCGGTTGCTGTTCATGATCCTGGCCCTATTGGCCGCCCTGACAGCGGCGCTGCAGCACCCCGGCCGACCCCTGTTGGCCGCCCGTCTCGCCGGACTGACTCTGTTGCCGATCGCAGCGCTGGGAGGTGCCGTCGCCGCCTATCAGAGTTGGCTGCAATGGCAGCCGGCGGACGGTATTTCCTGCATCGGCGGCCCACCGGGTCCGATCGAGCGTTTGGTCGAATGGCTCGGGCAGCAGGTGCCCTCGCTCTTCATGGCCAGCGGTTTTTGCGAGGACCGGGAGCTGACCATCCTTGGCCTGTCTCTCGCGAACTGGTCCTTCCTCTTTTTCGTTGCCATCCTGGTCGTGGGGGCTTGGGTCCTGTGGCGCGATCGGCGCGAGCCGAACCCCAGTGACCTGCACCTTGACTGATTCAAGAGACTAATCCATCGCTCCCGCGTCCGCTTGCCGGTCGCTCAACGGGTCACCGCCATCTTCTCTGTCTTCGGTGTCGCCTACAGCAGACTGGTGGAATGGCGCCGCGCAGTCAGCCGCACACGGGGCTTGGAGCGACGAGCTAAACCGCGCCCGGTGCGGTATGCGTACTTTGTGGGAGTAGCTTGGCCGCGCCAACTTCGACGACTTTCGGAGCTGGCGCGGTTTAAAGTATTAAAAAATCTTAAATTTTAAACCGCGTCTCACCGAGATCGAGGGCATCTCCAAAGCCAGACGCAAAACGAAAATGACGCATGTCGCTCTGGACGCGGTTTAGTCTCCTATTGATTCCATGATTCAACGAGGATTTTCATCATGACCAGCCAATGCGAGGTCGCCGGCAAGCAGGCCGCCGGCGCTGACATGGGCCTGTTCGAGCGCTACCTGAGCGTCTGGGTGGCGCTGTGCATCCTGGCCGGAATCGGCCTCGGGCATGTCGCGTCCGGTGCCTTCCAAACCATCGGCGAGCTCGAGGTGGCGCAGATCAATCTGCCGGTCGCGGTGCTGATCTGGCTGATGATCATCCCCATGCTTCTCAAGGTGGATCTCACCGCCTTGTCGGGCGTGACCGCGCATTGGCGCGGCTCGGTGGTGACCCTGGTGGTCAACTGGGCGATCAAGCCCTTCTCCATGGCGCTGCTGGCCTGGCTGTTCATCGGCTGGTGGTTCGCACCCTATCTACCGGCAGATCAGATCGACAGCTACATCGCCGGCATGATCATCCTCGGCGCCGCGCCCTGCACGGCGATGGTGTTCGTCTGGAGCAATCTCTCGCGCGGCGAGCCGAACTTCACCCTTGCCCAGGTCGCCTTGAACGACCTGATCATGGTTATCGCGTTCGGCCCCATCGTCGCCTTGCTCCTGGGGCTGACGGCCATTATGGTGCCTTGGGAAACCTTGCTGTTGTCGGTGCTGCTCTACATCGTGGTGCCGTTGGTGATCGCGACGATCTGGCGGCGTCTGTTGCTGCGCGCGGACCCGCGGGGTGGCGCGCTCGCGCGCGTGCTGGGGCGACTGCACCCGGTCTCGCTGCTCGCGCTGTTGGCGACGCTGGTGCTGCTGTTCGGCTTCCAGGGCGAGCAGATCACCGCGCAGCCGTTGATCATCGGCCTTCTGGCAGTGCCCTTGCTGATCCAATCGGCGCTGATCTTCGTCATCGCCTATCTCGCGAACCGCTGGGTGCGCTCGCCGCATTGCATCGCCGGCCCCTCGGCGATGATCGGCACCAGCAACTTCTTCGAGCTGGCGGTGGCCACGGCCATCGCGCTGTTCGGCTTCCAGTCCGGTGCCGCGCTGGCGACCGTGGTCGGGGTGCTGATCGAGGTGCCGGTGATGTTGCTGTTGGTGCGCGTGGTGTTGCGCACGCGCCGCTGGTATGAGCGTGGACGGGGGATTCCGCCCAGCACCGACTTGGTTCCCCTCGCCGCCGCGGCGACCCCCTCGGGCAGCGCGTCCGGGATGCTCCTCTCGCCACGGGCCTCCGATGGCTCGGTGCGCTGGGTGCAGGGCCAGGTGGTCGCGAACCGGATTGCCGAGCTGACCGCGCCCGTCGGCGGGCGGCTGCTCGCCTGCAACGTGTACGAGGGCGATGCCGTCGAAGCGGATCAGGAACTGCTCCGCATCGCGCCGACGGTCGGTGCGGCGGCCGCGGCGAGCGGAGATCGCGGCCGAGAGGCTCAGCCCGAGACCACTGATGCCATTCACGACACCGTTGCCGCGGAGGCCCTGGTGCTGCGTGCGCCGTGGCAAGCACTGGTGCGGCGTGTCCACGCGCCCATCGAAGGGCGTCTCGTCGAGCCCCGCGGACTGCTCATCGAGCTCATCGCGACCGATGGGATCGCGCTGCGCTTCGCCGTCGAGGAACGGGACGCCATGGCACTGCGACCGGGTGATCGGGTGCAGGTCCACTTCGGCATCGGCGGCGCATCGGTGGACGCATCCACAGAGGCGTCCGGGGTCGAGCTGCAGATCGAGCGCGCCTGGCCCGAGCTCGATCCGGATACCCGCACCCGCCGCTTCGAGGCGCGGCTGCCCCCCGATCTAAGCCCGGTCGTCGGCCTCTCGGCTCAGGTGCGCATTACCGTTGCCTGATCTAAACCGCGTGGCCATCGCCGCGATCGGCGTTTTACGCCCTGTGCTAACCTATGTTGTAACCTATGCCTAGTCGATCTGCATCCATGAACGCACCCCGCCGCGCCACCCTCTTTACCAATGGGAACAATCAAGCGATTCGCATCCCTCGGGACTTCGAGCTGCCCGGCAAGGAAGCGCTGATCCGCAAGGACGGCGACCGTCTCATCATCGAGCCGGTGCCGCCGCCGAGACTGCTCGCTGTGCTGGCGACCCTCGACCCCATCGACGACACCTTCCCGGACATCCACGACCCGGAGCCGGAGCCGGTAGAGCTCTAGCAACTCCCCGCTGAGCATGGCCGCCATGCCGAAGCCAGCGTATCTGCTCGACACCAACATCGTCTCCGATCTCGTGCGTCGACCCGCCGGGCGCATCCGCGACTGCATCGCCGAGCGCGGCGAGGGTGAGGTCTGCACCAGCATCATCGTCGCCGCCGAGCTGCGTTTCGGCGCGGCCAAGAAGCGCTCCGAGCGATTGACCGCCCAATGTCAAGAGCCGATCCGATCGTCCGGATTCATTGCGACGGATACCCGCACAGGATCGACAAATCACTCATTGAAAGATAGATTTCGCTCTGAGAATCTTCTCGTAAATCGTCTCGCCGCCGCGATCCGGGAGAGCGCCAAGCCTTGAGGACGAAACAGCAGCTCGCGCAGGAGCGCCTCGCCGGCGTGCTCGGGGGCGGGCCGCCGTCAGGGCGGCAGATCTGGCCCGGGAGCTGGAGATCAGCGTCCCCACGCTGCACCGACTGCTGGCCGCGAGCTCCCTGCCCATCCTGGTCGCGGGCAAGGCGCGCCGGACCCGTTATGCCTTGCGCCGGTCCGTACGGGGCGACGCGGGCGAGTACCCGCTCTATGCCGTCGATGCGTCCGGCCGCGCGACTCAGCTCGCAACCCTGTCCGCCGTCGCCCCGTCGGGATCCTGGATGGCGCTCACGGGAACGGACTGGCCGCTGATCGAGGAGGCGCGCGAGGGATGGTGGGATGGCCTGCCCTACCCCCTGTACGATATGCGTCCGCAGGGTTACCTCGGCCGCCAGCTCGCGCGCAGTATCCAGCGGGAGCTGGGGACGCCGGACAATCCCGATTTCTGGAACGACGACGACATCCTCTTCGCGCTGAGCCGGGTCGGGACGGATACGGTCGGCAACCTTATCCTCGGCGACACTGCCTGCGAGCGCTGGCAGCGGGAACGGCTCTCCGCCCTGGAGCCTTTGCGCGAAGCGAGCACGGCCGTCGCCTACGCGGATCTGGCCGAGCAGGCGCTGGCGGCGGGGGTGGCGGGAGCGAGCGCGGCGGGCGAGCATCCCAAGTTCCCGGCCAGGCGCGACCTCGCCGGTCGACCGACGCCGCATGTTCTGGTCAAGTTCTCGGGGGCGGACGACTCACCTGCGGTCCGCCGCTGGGCCGACCTGCTGGTCTGCGAGCATCTGGCCCTGGAGGCTGTGCGCGCCTTGCCCGGGGTCGCCGGCGCCCACAGTCGTCTTCTGTCGCACGCCGGGCGAACCTTCCTCGAGGTCGAGCGCTTCGACCGCCAAGGCGCCTTCGGCCGCAGCCCCCTCATCAGCCTGGAGACGGTCAACGCGGCGCTGCTCGGCGTGGACGCCCACGACTGGCCTCGCCTGGCCGATGGCCTGGTCGCAGCGAGTCTGCTGGAGACAGAGGATGCCGCGCGGATCCACCACCTCTGGTGGTACGGCCGGCTGATCGCCAACACCGACATGCACCCGGGAAATCTCAGCTTCCAGCCCCTCGCCGGGCGCCTGCGCCCGGCGCCCGCCTACGACATGCTGCCGATGCGTTATGCGCCGCTGGCGGGTGGTGAGCTGCCCGCGTCCGAGTGGGCGCCACCGCTCCCACTGCCCCGCGAGCGTGAGACTTGGCTCGCCGCCTGCGGGGCTGCCTTGGCCTTCTGGGAGGGGATGGCCGCGGACGCGCGGATCAGCACGGGATTTCGCGAGCTCGGAAGCCGCCATAGCCAGGCATTGCGCGACCTGGCCGAGCGGGTGTAGTCAAGCTCCGGTCGTCCTGCTTCCCGGCACCGATCAGTTTCAAAATCTCTCACGGAGACACGGAGACACGGAGCCTTCGCAGAAAAATTCCCGGGTTCTCCGTGCCTCCGTGAGAGGCTTTTCGAACTGGAACCAGGGTGCCGACTGCACCTTCACCGCAGCCGCGTAACCCCGTAGCGCTTCATCTTCTGCCAGAGTGTCTTGCGGCTGATGCCGAGCCGGGCGGCGGTTGCGGTCATGCTGAAGTCCTGCTCGGCCAGCGCGCTTTCGATAGCCGCGCGCTCGCTCGCTTGCGCCCGGGCCTTCAGACCCGTCTGGGTCGGCGCATCCCGGGCGCCGTCCAGGGCGAGCCGTTCACCCCGCCCCAGGATGCAGGCGCGTTCGAGCGTGTGCTGCAGCTCGCGTACGTTCCCCGGCCAGCTCTGCTGCAGGAGGCGCTCGCGGTCATCGGATGTCAGCACCCGCCGCTCCTGCGGCGCACGTCGCCCGTAATCGGCGACGAACCGCTCGGCGAGCCAGAGGATGTCTTCCGGACGCTCGCGCAAGGGCGGGATCCGGATCTCGAGGACGCGGACCCGATAATAGAGATCTTCGCGAAAGCGCCCCTCCCGGACCAGTGCCGCCAAATCCTGGTGTGTCGCGCAGACCAGGCGCGCCGGAACCTCGACCGGCTCGCTGCCGCCGATGCGCGTCAGCTGACGGCCCTGGACCACGCGCAGCAGCCGCGACTGAAGTGCAAGCGGCATGTCGCCGATCTCGTCGAGGAAGAGGATGCCGCTGCCCGCCTGCTCGAAGACACCGGCTCGGCGGCGGTCGGCACCCGTGAAGGCACCCTTCTCGTGACCGAAGAGCTCGGCCTCGATCAGGGTCTCGGGCAGGGCGGCGCAGTTGACCGCGACGAAGGGTGCGTCGGGACATTGGAGTCGGTGCAGATGACGTGCGACCACCTCTTTGCCGACACCGGATTCCCCGCCGATCAGGAGCGGGGTTTGGGCATGGCGTGCCATCCTGGCAAGCTCGCCGGCGAGGTGTCGCATCGACGCGGAGATCCCGAGCGGTTCGTCGCCCGGCGTGTCCATTCCGCCACCGCCCACCCCGGCGAGCGCCCGGAGCTTCTCGATCAGGGCCGTCGGATCGAGCGGCTTGGTGAGATAGTCCGCGGCACCGAGCTTGAGGAGGCGCACGGCATCCTCGATGGTCCCGTAGCCGGTGATGAAGAGACTGGGCGGGATGCGCACCCGTTCGTCGAGCAGCCGCGCGAACAGGTCCGCTCCGGAGAGATCCGGCAGATTGACGTCGATGACGGCGAGGTCGGCCGTACCGGCCGCCAGGGCGCGCATGCCGTCGCCGCCGGTGCGATGCCAGACCACGGCGAAGCCTTCCAAACCGAGCCGCTCCATCAGGGCCTCGCCCATGATGGGATCGTCCTCGATCAGACACACACGGATCATGCCGGGGACTCCGGCGCCAGCGGCAGGGCGACCAGAAACCGGGTGAGCTCGCCCTGCGTTTCGGCCCGAATGGTGCCGCCGAGCTGCGAGACGATCTGGTAGCACACCCAGAGCCCGAGACCCTGCGTATGCGGCCGGCTCGCCGGGTAGGGCTCAAACAGATGCAGGAGCTGCTCGGGCGCAAGGGCGCGTCCGCTGTTCTCGATCCGCATCATGAGTTGGTTGTCCTGCGTGGTGATCCAAACCCCGACATGACCACCGCCTTGCGAGGCCTGTACGGCATTCAGCACCAGATTCAACAGGAGTTGGCGGACCGGCGCCGCCGGGAGGTGGATCCTGGTGTCGCAGGCGTTCTCCCAACTCAGCGCGATCCGCGCCTTGACGCTGTTCGGCTGGACCAAGGTCTTCACATCCTCCAGGTCTTCTCGCGTCAGGGTGCGCAGATCCGCCCGTGCCTCGACCAGCAGCGCAGACACCGAACCTTGGATCTGGCGCAAGGCGCGCTCCAACAGGTCCAGAAGACGCTCGGTCTGCGCATCGACCGGATGGGCACGCCGATAGGTATCGATGGCCATCAGCATACCACCGAGCGGGTTGTTGACCTCGTGGGCGACCCCGGCGGCAACCCGCCCGACCGCCGCCAGACGCTCGGCCTGGATCATCTGCTGCTCCAGGGATTCCTTCTGCGCGAGCGCCGAGAGCATCATCGCGAACTGCCGCCCGAGGCGCCCGATCTCGCTGTCGCTGTCGCCGTCGGGCAGGGTGCACTGCATTCGACGCGGATCCTCCCGTCCGACGCGCCCCATGCAGTCAGCCAACTGCACCAGTGGCCCGACCATGCGTCGCCCCCAGAGCCAGCCGATCGGCAACAGGACGGCCAGGATCGAGCCTGTCACCAGGACGCCGCCGAGGAGGATCTCGCGAAACCGGGGCAGATAAGGCGCATCGGAGAGCAGGGCGATGAGCTCGCCGACCTGGGAGCCGTCGCTGTAGAGCGGCAGGCGCAGCACGCGACGGACATCGTCGCGATCGATCGCCGACACGCGACCGGGCGTCTCGTCCATCACCTGCGGTTGTGTTTCCGGAAGCCACGGCAAGGCGTTCTCGATCGACTGATCCAGGCGGAAGCGACGCGGGCGGTTGCTGGCAAAGATCCGTCCGGCCTGGTCGACCAGGATCCAGACCGCATCGCCGCCGCCGTCGGGACCGCGCAGCAGCGAGAAGGCCAACCAGACATCGTCGTTGCGCAAGGCCTGGATCTGAACTCCGGCCATCGCGTACCCGAGGGTCATGGCGTTGCGGCCTTGATCCTCGCGCAGATTGGTCAGCGTCTGCAGACCCAAGGCAACGGCCATCGAGAATGCGGTCGCCACGGCTGCGATACTCAGACTCAGCGGCAGACGCAGCCGATAGCTCGACAGCGGAAGCGTCACGCGCCGTCCCCTCCAGCCAATCGCCCGGCCATCCGCGCGATGCCGTCATAGAGATCGGGGGTCTCGAGACCGAAGCTGTCGAGATTGAGCTCGTTCAAGAGCGCACGACCGGCCGTATCCTGAACCTGGCTCAAGAGCACGCGCCGGATGGCCTGCCGATCGGGTTCCGACAACGCCGGACCGGCGACGATCGGCGGGAAACCGAAATCCGGCGAGCGCTCCAGCACGCGAGTCTGCGCCGTCAACTCGGGATGACCGCGCGCGAGGGTTTCCCAGACATAGCTGTCGACGGCCGCGCCGTCGGCCAAGCCTTCGGCCACCGCCTCGACGCTGCGCGGATGTCCCCAGGTGAAGAAGGTTCGACGGAAGAAACGGTCCGGATCGCGGCCATCGCCGGTGAGTCGAAAGCGCGGATAGAGATATCCCGAATTGGAATCCGGATCGGCCCAGGCAAAGAGATGGCCCTCCAGATCGTGCAACCGCTTGATCTGCGAATCGGCGCCGACGATGAAATAGGACTGATAGAGCGGGCGCCCCCGAAACCGCGGCACCGCAATCAGCTCCAGACGCGACCGGTTCCGGACATAGGGATAACCGCAGATCCAGGCCAGATCGAGGCGACCTTGGAGTAAGAGATCCAGGATCTCGCGATAACGCGAGCGTTGGACGAAGACCACGGGCCGCCCGAACTGACGCTCGATCCAATCGGCCCAGGCGTCGAGAAAGGCGATCCGATCATCGAGCACGACCGGCGTCAAACCGAACCGCAATGGCTGGCTCGATGCGCGGACGGGAGCCGCTCTGCCGCCGGCGAGGCCGACGCCGGTCGCCAGCAGACCGGAGAGAAAGGTGCGACGTGAGCTCGGGGACGGCATCGCGTTCCTCGGCAGGCGTGACGAAAGACCCCGGGTCTCAAATCAGTCGCCGGTACCCAGAGCAGAGGGGTTGAGGACATCCATGGTTTCGTCGCCCATGCCCATCACGAGCACGCCTTTTGACGTGGCATAGGTGACGATGCTCTGGTCCGGGTAAAGGCTGGCCAGCACGCCGATCAAACGCCGATCCGCGTATTCCGGAAAGACCTGCGGAAACTCCGACAAGACCCGCAGCAACTCATCGACGTGTGCACTGATCAGACGACTCTTCGTCTGGTTGATCAGGACGTCCCCCGGACAGACAAGGAGCGCGTCGTACTCCCGACTATCGCCGTTGAACCGACGGCGCAGACGGAGACCGAACAGATCGGGCTGCGAACAACCCAGAAGGTCTCGCGCAACCCGCGGGAGGTTCGGCGCAACGATATCCTCAACCAGGGTTCCGAGACGATTCGCAAGGTCCCCCCACTGCCGGTTCATCGACTTGCGGTCACGCTCCGCCTCTTCCCGGTAACGCAAGGACTCGTTCTTGAAGTCCAGCATCTCGTCTTTGAAGTCTTTCATTTCATCCTTGAAGACGCGCATCTCCTCTTTGAAGGCGAGCATCTCCTGCTGCAAACGAACCTGGCCGTTGTAAGCCTTGTTGAACTCGACACCGACACTTCGGGTGAAGGCTTCGAGCGCATCCTCCAATCGATCGACGCGATGTTCCAACACGGCGGACATGGTGCAAACCCTCGATCAGTCTCTCTGATTTCGACACGGTCAGTATGGCGCAGACGGCGCGTACACACCAATTTGACTGCGGGCCATTGCCTCTCTCGTCCCGGCCATCCAGCGCGCTCGCCACTGCGTTTACTTTCGGTAACGCAGGCGGATACGCGTTACGACTATCCCACCCATCTATTTTACCGTGCTTTTCAGCAGGGATGCGGGGCGTCGCGTTACCTTTTGGTAACCGTGCGCCGTCCCGACGGGGTCGGCGCTGATCCGACGCCTCTGTTTTTTATTTTGGATGTCAATGACCTGCAAAACTCAGCAAGCTGCTCTGGTATGTCGAATGCTATCCGAAGCTCACCCAAACCCGAATCGCCCACCCTCGACCCCATCGAGCACCACTGAATCGGTATGACAACAGTCAACGTGCATCGTCCCGACCGCCACCCTGCGCGAGCGCTCGGGCCGACCACCCGCCTCGCCATTCACGCAGACGCCTGCATCCCCGCGCGGTTCCCGGAGCTGTCCTGTCGAGACTGCATGGACGCCTGTCCAACCGGCGCGCTGGTCGCGACATCGAAGGGACCCGAGTTGGCCGTGGGCTGCGTGGACTGCGGGCGTTGCGTGGTGGCTTGTCCGACCGAAGCGCTGTCCGTGCCCGGATTCGCAATCACGCCGACGACGAGCGGGATGATCGCGATCGATTGCTGGCGCGTGCCGGCCAAGGACTCGCCGAGCGGTGCCGTGCGGGTGCCCTGTCTCGGGGGACTCTCCACCGCCACACTCGCCGAGCTGACGGCCGAGGCCGACGGACGCCCCGTCGCCCTGCTCGATCGCGGCTTCTGCGCCCGCTGTCCGGCCGGGGGACGCGAGCATCCCGACACCCACCCCGCTGCACCCGTCATCGACGAAGTACGACGGCTGCTTGAGGCTTGCGGGGTGGCCCCGACCGATGGGCCGCGCCTGATCGCGATGCCCCTGCCCGCCGCCCGCATGGTCGAGGACCTGGGCGAGCCGCTGCTGGAATCGCGGGTCAGCCGACGCGCGCTCTTTACTGGACAAGCGCTTCGGACCAGCCAACCGGCGCCGGCGCCGCACGCGACTCCGCCGGCCCAAAACGCGGGCCTCGGCCGCCAACGCCTGCTCGCCGCCCTGCAACGCCTCTCGGCAGCCGAGCGCCCCCTGCCCGCACGGCTCTTCCCGAGCCTGACGGCAAACCATGACTGCGCCGACCACCGCGTCTGCGCCAGCGCCTGCCCCACCGGCGCGCTCACGGGATACGCCGACGACGCAGCGCGGGGTCTGCGCTTCGACGCCGCCGCCTGCATCGCCTGCGATCTCTGCACCCGACTCTGCCCCGAGCAGGCACTGAAACTCGATGGCTCGGGCGAGACGACGACCGACCGAGCACCAAAACGCCTCACCCGACATACGACACGAACCTGTCCCGAATGCGGAGCGGAGCACAGCAACCCCGAACCCGTCTGCCCGGCATGCCGACGCGATCGCGACTTCGCCCGCAGTGCCTTCCTGGCGTTTAGCCGCCAGACCAACACACCAGAGCCCGAAGGCCGAAAAACCAATCACCGATCACCAATAACCAATAACCAATAACCGAAGGCAAGACGCTAAAGAATCCCACCCAACAACAAAAACCAAAGGAGACCACCGATGGACATCCCGAGCACAGGACTCTCGCGCCGCCGCTTCCTGCAGGCCAGCGGCACGGCCGGCGCCTTGGGCGCGGTCGGCTTGGGCGGAGGCGCCCTGACCACGCTGCGCGAGGCCGAGGCGCAAGCGGCCACCACGCCGGGCGAGACCAAGATCACCAAAAACATCTGCCATCAGTGCCCGGCGCGTTGCGGCATCGATGTCTACACCACCGACGGACGCGTGCATGCCATCTACGGCAGCACCGAGCACCCCATCTCCAACGGCAAGCTCTGCCCCAAGGGGCCGCTCGGAACCTACATCCTCTACGATCCCGACCGCTTCAAGGGGCCGATGAAGCGCACCAACCCAAACAAGGGGCGCGACGAGGACCCCGGATTCGTGCCCATCTCCTGGGAGGAGGCACTCGACACGGTCGCCGAGCGGCTGAACAGGCTGCGCGATAAAGGCGAGTCGCATCGCTTCGCACTCTGCTACGGCCGCGGCTGGGGCGCCTCCTGCGCCGGTTTGCAGGGCACCTTCGGGGAGCTCTATGGCTCGCCGAATGTCGCCATCGGTCACTCATCGATGTGCTCGGACGGCAGCATTCTGTCGAAAAAGGCGCTCGACGGGATCGGCAGCTACAACGCCTATGACTACGCCAACGCCAACATGCTGCTCATGTTCGGCGTCGGCTTCCTGGAAGCCTTCCGGCCCTACAACCACAACATGCAGGTGTGGGGCTACATCCGCGGCGTGAAGGTGCCCAAGACCCGGATCACCGCGGTCGACATCCACATCAACACCACGCTCGCCGGCTCGGATCGGGCGCTCATGATCAAGCCCGGCACCGACGGCGCGCTGGCGCTGGCGATCGCCCATGTGATCCTCACCGAGGGACTCTGGGAGCGCTCCTTCGTCGGCGATTTCAACGACGGGGTGAATCGCTTCAAGACCGGCGAGACGGTCGACCCAGCGCTGTTCAAGGAGAAATGGGTCAAGGGCCTGGTCGACTGGTGGAACACCGAGCTCAAGGACCGCACCCCGGCCTGGGCCGCCGAGGTCACCGACCTCTACGAGCGCGACATCCTGGCCACCGCCCGCGAGTTCGGCACGACCCGGCCGAGCATCGCGCTCTTCGAGCGCGGCGCCCATGCCCATTCCAACGGCGTGCTGAACGGCATGGCGATCCATGCGCTCAACGCCCTGGTCGGCTCCATCTACGCCAAGGGCGGACTCATGTACCAGATGGGTCCCTCTTACGGGCCCATGCCGGTCGATGCGAAGGACTTCACCGACGACTACGCCGCAAACGGCCCCTGGAAGACACAGCCGCGCATCGATCTGAAGGGCGACAAGGACGGCTATCTGCTGGCCAAGAACATGCTCCAGGAGCTCGGGCCCAACTCGCTCGCCGGCAACCCCTACAAGCTCGACACCGTCATGTTCTATCTGACCAACCCGATCTGGACGGCGCCGAACGGTCAGGTCTGGGAAGAGGCGCTCAAGGAGCTGTTCGTCATCGACACCTCGCCCTTCCCGGGCGAGAGCGCCATGTTCGCCGATCTGATCCTGCCCGATCACACCTACCTGGAGCGCCTGCAGGACGCGCCGACCTACCCCTTCCAGGGATGGCCGATGACACAGCTGCGGGTGCCGGCCATCAAGCCGCTCTACGACACCCAGTATTACGGCGACACCCTGATCGAGATCGGCAAGCGGATCAAGGGACCGATGGGCGATTACTACAAGGCGCTGGACAACACCGAGAACGTCATCCGCCATCTGGCCAAAGGCTTCGCGACGGATCCGGGCGACAACGGGGTCAATGACTTCGAGAGCTGGAAGGAACAGGGCGTCTGGTACAAGAAGCCCTACATCTATCGCTTCGTCGACGGCGACTTCTACACCTGGGACGGCCAGGACTACGCCACCCTCATGACCGAGGAGGAGGTGAAGGAAAACCTCTTCAAGACCGACTCGGGCAAGTTCGAGCTGCGTTCCGGTTGGCTCGAGTCCAATGCCGACTGGATCGCGCAGAAGACCGGGCGCGACCCGAGAAAGTTGATGTTCCCGCATTGGGAAGAGCCGGTCCATCCGGGCGGCGGTGACCTTTATATGGTCACGCCCAAGGTCGCGATGCATGCCGAGGGTCGCGGTGCGAATCTCCCCGTCGCCATCGCCAACCTGCAACCCGTGCTGGGCGGGAGCAAGACCGCCTACATCGAGATCAATCCGCAAACCGCGCGCGAACGCGGCATCGCGAACGGCGCGAGGGTCCGCCTGACATCCGACCTCGGCAGTATCGAAGGCTATTGCAAGTATTACGAGGGTTGCCGGCCCGACACCATCGTTTACCCGATGGAGCACGGCCACTGGGCGATGGGCCGCTGGGCCAAGGATCGCCTGCCGGGGCATTGCGGCGAGATCACGGTCAATCAATCCGACCGCATCACGGGGCAGTGCAGCTACTACACCACCAAGGTGAGCATCGCCCCTGCTTGAGCCGCGCCTGAGCCCAATCGCAACGCTTGAGAGTCGAGCAGCGTTCGGCGGGTATCAAAGACCTCCGCCGGGCGCGGCTCAAGGATTTTAAAGACAACACTTAAATCGCGTCGCGCCGACGTTGCGGAAGACCTGCGAGACCGACGACACACTCGACGCTGGCCCGTCGTACCAAACGCGATTCAATCATTGAGGATGCAGAAATGGCGAAATGGGGAATGGTCATCGATCTGGACACGTGCACCGGCTGCCAAGCCTGCACGACGGCCTGCGCGATGGAGAACAACCGCCTGCCCAGCGAGAACTGGCAGGACGTGCTCTTCTATCACGAAGGCACCTATCCGAACGTGAAGCTGATGTGGTTCCCGCGGCCCTGCATGCATTGCGAGAACCCCTCCTGCGTGTCGGTCTGCCCGACCAAGGCGACCTACAAGGACCCGGACGGCGGCTTCGTGCTGATGGACTACAACAAGTGCATCGGCTGCAAATACTGTCAGGTCGCCTGCCCGTACGGCGTGCGCTTCTATGTCGACGAGAAGGCGGTGGTGCAGCCGGATATCCGCGGGGTCTTCCCGAGCGAGGCGGGCCGCCAGTGGGATCCGCCTTACAAGGGTCCGCAGGATGATCCCTCGCGCGGGATCGGCATCCAGCCGCACGGCGTCGTCTCCAAGTGCACCTTCTGCTACCACAAGGTCAGCAAGGCGCCGAAGGGTGTGGCCGATCTCGACGAAGATATCCCGGAGCTCAAGGAATACGTGCCGGCCTGCGTGCGGGTGTGCGCCCCGAAGGCCCGCTTCTTCGGCGATCTGGATCAGCCCAACAGCAACGTCAACAAGATGATCGCGGACAAGCGCGGCGTGCGCCTGAAGGACGAGACCGGCAACAAACCGCAGGTCTATTACCTCTCGGGCGGCGCGACGGCCTCGGTGCCGTCGTTGCGCAGCATGAGCGATTCGGACAAGGGCTAAGGGGAGGAGATCACCATGACCAGCGTCACTGTTTCAAACAAAGAGATCACGAGCAAACAGCTCGGCATCATGCTGCTCGCCCTGATCGGGCTCGGCATTGCCGGCGGGATTGCCATCAGCAACCTGATGGCGGAGGGTCACGCCGCCTACAACAGCAGCAACCTCGGCCTCTTCTGGGGCTTTCCGATTGTCATCTACGACTATTTCCTCCTGACCTCCACGGGGCTGGCGATGATCGCCTCGATGGCCCTGATCTTCGGCGGGGAGGACTTTCGACCCATCGTTCGGCGCGCGCTCTGGCTGGCGCTGGCCGGCCTGATCGGCGGGGTTGCGGTCCTGATGATGGAGCTGGGCCACCCGCTGCGCGCACTCTGGGCGATCCCCTTCAGCTTCGCCTTCAGCTCGCCGCTCTACTGGAAGGTCATGGCGGTGAGCTTCTATGTCATTTCGCTCCTGATCCTGCAGGCGCGGATGATGAAGGCGGATTGGCGCATGCAGGATCTGCGGATCAACGCGATGATCACACTGGCGCTGGCACTCGGCGTCACGGCCATCGCGGGCGTCGTCTACGGCTCCCAAAGCTTTCGGCCCTTCTGGGCCTCGGGCGATATCCCGGTCGCCTTCATCTTCGAGTCGCTCCTGGGCGGGCTCGCCTTCATCATCTTCTTCACCTATCTCGCCTACGCCTTCAACGCGGCGGCGGTTCCGGACAGCGTCAAACGACTCTTCAACGACCGCTTGTCCGGCCTCTTGGCCCTGGCGATTTTCATCCATCTTCTGTTCGTCCTCGCACGCATGAGCAGCGGGCTCTACGGCAATGCAGAGGGGTTGCAGGTCTGGCAGACGCTCGCCACCTCGCCGCTGTTTTTCGCCGAGATCTTCATCGGACTGCTGCTGCCGCTCGTGCTGCTGATGTATCCCGGTACGCGCATCCGCCCGTGGGCGCAGATCCTGGCGTCGCTGCTGGTCATGAACGCACTGCTGATCTCGCGCTACGAATACATCATCGGCGGTCAGTTGGTGCCGCTGTTCAAGGGGTCCTGGGCACCGGAGCTGCTGAGCTATGCGCCCTCGCCCACCGAATGGCTGCTCCTGCTGGTCGCCATCTTCCTGTCGAATGCGGTCAACGCCTTCGGGGAGGTGACCTTGGGTCTCGGGCGCGAGGGGTGATCCGATGACGACCGACGCGACACTCGCGACCACATCCGAGTTTTTTCTCTGTCTGGCGCGAGCCTTCGCGATACCGCAGGCTCCGGAAAGTCTGGAGCTGCTCCGCGATGCCTTGCCGGAGGATCTCGCCGAGCTGGCCTCGGACCGTGGCTACGACATCGGCGAACCACTGTCGGACTACCGGGCAGCAATCACCGAGATCCCCGACACAGACCGCCTGTTGGTTATCTATTCGCGGCTCTTTCTGGTGCCGGGCGACCGGCACCCAAGCCTGAACACGGGCGCCTATCTGGACGGCACGGTCGCCGGCGGCAGCGTCACCGCGATGGAGACCTGCTATCGGCGTTGCGGTCTGGAGAAGGACGTGGCCATGCAGGATCTGCCGGATCACCTTTCGATCCAGCTGGAGTTCTTGGCCCGCTTGTTCGCCGCCGAGTCGCAGGCAAGCATCACCGGCGCGGCACCCCGCCGATCGCGGCCGGCGAATTTCTCTCAAGTTTTGTCGCCCGGTGGATCGTCCCCTTCCGCGCCGACCTCGAAGAGGCGGGCCGTCGCTTCAAGCTGGCCGACAACCCCTATCGGCATCTTGCACGGATCCTCGAGAGCGCCGTTCGGGCCGAGGTTGCGCTGAATCCGATCGAGGCGGCGCCCGCCCCGGCCATCGATCCCGAGATCGCACGTCTGCGCAGCCAGCTCTCCGGCAAAGCCATCACCGAAGAGGACCTGGCGATTATCCGGGCACGTCTGGCGGCCGACGGTCTGCCCAGCGATCATGTGGCGATCCCGGTCGACGACCGCGACCGTCTCATGGGGCTCTCGACCATGGTCCCGCCGGCAGCGCCGTCGCATCGGATGGCGACTCCCGGCTGAGCACCGGCGAGCACGGCTCCGCGGCGAGCGCGCTTCGGAACCATGCGGTCGCGGAAGCTGCCGATCGTCCTCGTCGCGTGCCTGACCAGCACCGCGCTGCGCGCCGAGCTGTCCGGCGACGACTATCTCGGCGGCGGTACCATTCAGGACGCGACGGAGCGCGCACAGGTTCAGGCGTTGATCCATGCGGAGCGACAACGCGAGGCCGGGAGCGAGACTCGCGCTCTACCGATTCGGGATGCCGAGACGGCAGGTTTTGGGCTCGATGAATCCGAACGCGCGAACGACACCGGCCAGACGCAGGACTCGACGCATCAGCCCGGACCGAGCGAGAGCCGAGCCAAGCCCCCGCCGCTCGGACTGTGCGACGGCAGCTGAGTCCTCGTCGCCGCGAGCCGCCGAACAGGGCGATTGAAATGACGGCCTTGCTCGTCACTCCGGCCATCGTGGCGCGTGGCGCAGAGCGCCGGGGGCATGCGTGACACCGCAGAGCGGATGTCACGAGCGACTGATGTTTTGTTGCCGGCTCGTGTGCTCCTGCAGCACGGCAGATGTGTCGAAACCATTTGTTGTCGTTGTCGTTGTCGACCATCGATACGACAACGACAACGACAACGACAACGACAACGATAATGATCTCGGCACGGCTCCAGTACCGACATGACGCGAATCTTGCGTGGACAAACCCCACTATGCGTAGAACGCTGTTGACCTGCGCAGCTCGACACCTGACCCCAACCCTCGAGTCTCATCGGATCACCGCATGAACGACCAGACCCTCACCGACCCCTTCGGCCGACGCATCGCCTACCTGCGCCTGTCCGTCACCGACCGCTGCGACCTGCGCTGCGGCTATTGCCTGCCGAAAGGCTTCAAGGGGTTCGAGGAGCCCGAGCACTGGCTCACGTTCGAGGAAATCACCCGCGTCGTCGGCGCCTTCACCGCTTTAGGGGTGGGCCGTGTGCGCATCACCGGCGGCGAGCCGCTGGTGCGACGCAACCTGCCCGAGCTGGCCGCCGGGCTGTCGGCGCTGCCCGGCCTGGATGATCTCTCCATCTCCAGCAACTGCACCCGCATGGAGTCGCTCGCCGAGCCGCTCTATCGTGCCGGCGTGCGCCGGCTCAATGTCAGCCTCGACAGCCTGCGCCCCGAGGTCTTCAAGCAGGTCACCGGCGGGGATCTCGACAAGGTGCTGCGCGGCATCGCGGCGGCACGCGCGGTCGGCTTCGCCCCGATTCGCGTCAATACCGTCGTCATGCGCGGTGTGAACGACGCGGAGATCGAGGACATCCTCGGCTACTGCGCGGACAACGGCTTTACGCTGCGCCTGATCGAGACCATGCCGATGGGCGCGACCGGTCAAGCCGCGCGGGATCAGTATCTCGATCTCCAGACGGTGCGTCGCCGCCTGGAGCAACGATTCACGCTGATCCCGGACATCCTTCCGGGCGGCGGCCCGGCGCGCTACTTCCGCCTCGGCGCGACCGAGACCCGGATCGGTTTCATCACACCGATCTCGCAGCACTTCTGCGAGACCTGCAACCGGGTGCGCCTCACGGTCGACGGCACCCTGTATCTGTGTCTCGGTCAGGACAGCAGCTACGCGCTGCGCCCGCTCCTGCGCGACGGGATCGGGGATGACGCCTTGCTCGACCATCTGCAACAGGCCATCGCGTTGAAACCCGAGCGTCACGAGTTCAACGAGCGCCCGGAAAAGGTCATCCGATTTATGTCGATGACGGGCGGATGAAGCGCGGACGCGATACGCGCATCTCGGCCCAGTCGCTGAAGCCACCCTCTCGCCCGCCCGCCGTCGGCGTCAACCGGGCATCCTGACGTTGCTCAGCACCGACCGGTTTCGGAATCTCTCATGGAGACACGGAGAGCACGCAGGACAGATCTCGGATTCTTAGTGCCCGAAGACCAGATTCGCCTCGCGAAGCAGCACCTCGAACAGATCTTGCGGATCCTCGCCCGCCTCGATGCGGTGGTCCACCAGGGTCTGCAGCGCCTCTTTAAAACTCTTTTTCATTGTTTTCTCCGACAGGATGGCGTCCAAACGTCGTTGTAGTCCGAGTATAGGCCAATTCAGGGATCACGCCTTCGGCGGCCGCGCGGCCGCCGAAGCCGCGGATGAAACCTAATCTTAATCATGTTTTTGATCCACCAGCCCTGCTAGGTTCGCAACACTCGGCATCCTGCGAGCATCAATCAATAACAGAAGGCGTAAAGTATGCCCTGACGGATCGATCCGAGCTGCTGGCCGCCTGGAACCAACGGATCGACAACACCGACAACCAAGACTTCAACACCTTCACGGTCGGTTTGAATGCCAAGTTCGGCTATTGACCGAGCCGCCGGGTCGGCGCATGGGATGTGCCCGGCCCGCAGCACCATACAACGACTCAACCATCCATCGGAGGACACTGTCATGTCGCACAAGCCGTTTCGGGCACTCCTGCCGCTCGGGTTCGTCGCGCTGTTCGCGTTGCTGCTCGTGCCCATCCAGGCGCTCGCCAATCCGGATTTCCTGGTCGATGCCGACTGGCTCGCGGACGCAATGGACGACGAGAACACCGTCGTCCTCGAGGTGCGCTATCACCCACATCGGTACTTCACCGTCGGCCACATCCCCGGCGCGGTCCAAGTCCAGCGCTTCAAGGATCTCGGCGACAACGACGCCAGCCCGATCATGCGCTTTCCCGACCGCGAGACCTTCCAGGAGACCCTGCGCGGTTGGGGCGTGAACGACGACTCGACGCTCGTGATCTACGACGATTCCAGCACGGCGCTGGCGGCGCGACTCTACTACCTGCTCGACCTCTACGGCTTCGACATGGAGCAGGTCAAGATCCTCAACGGCGGAACCCTCGAATGGACGGGCTTCAACGAGTTGGAGCAGGAGCCGACGCCGCCGAAAACAGCGGGTACGGTGACGCTGAAGGACGCCGACCCGGCGCTCTTCGTGGAGTGGCCCGCCGTCTACGACGATGTCGTGTCGCGCCGCGATACGGACGTGGTCCTGCTCGATGCGCGCCCGAACGACATGTATACCGGCGAGGTGATCCGGCACTCGATCATGGGCGGACATATCCCGGGCGCGATCAATATCGTGAGCCTCGACGGGGTGGACGGTCAGACCGGCAAGTGGCGGAGCGACGAGAGCCTCGCCGCCCTCTATGCGGCGATTCCCAAGGACAAACGGATCTACATCTACTGCCACGACGGCTTCCGGATGGGCCTGGCCTATCTGCAGCTCAAGCATCTCGGCTACGAGGACGTGCGGCTCTACAACGGCGGCTGGTCGCACTGGGGCAACGAGCTGACCCTGCCGGTCGTGGAAGGACCCGAGCCTTACGGCGGCGACTTTGACCTTTGATTCCGGTCGATCTTTGACCCATTCGGAGCCAAGACCTTGAAGTTACTGATTCGTCAACGTCATCCCTCCTCATGTCCGTCTCGGTCCGTGAATCGCGCTCGTCTCGGAACCCTGATCTGTCTTGTCGGGGCCTTGACCCTGCAAGGCGCGAATGCGCTCGCTTGGGAGATGCAGACACAAGCGGTCGCGGAGGATGTCTACGCACTGGTCGGACCCACCGAGAATCGCACCTACGACAACTATGCCATCAATGCCAACCTGGGATTTATCGTCACCCCCGAGGGCGTCGTCCTGGTCGACAGCGGCGCGACGGTCCAATCCGGACCGCTGATCGAGCAAGCGGTCGCAGCGGTCACCGAGCAGCCGATCCGCTGGGTCGTGAACCTCGGCAGTCAGGATCACCGCTGGCTCGGCAACGCAGCCGGATCCGCGCCTGGCGCGACACCTTTCACGCGATGGAGGCGTTGGAGCCGAAGGTCGTGGTCCCCGGTCACGGCAACCCGGCTGATCTCGCCAAGACCAAGCGCGACACCGGTGACTATCTGGATTGGCTGGTGCGAGAGGTCGAGGGCGCGCTCGGCAATTGGGAACCGATCGACGAGACGGTCGCGCGGCTGGCCGACGCACCGGACTTCGAGCATCTGGAGCATTTCGAAGGCTGGAATCAGCGCAACGTCAACCAGACCTATCTGCAGCTGGAGGGCGAGTAGCGGGCGGTACGCTCGATGGGCCTCGTTTATTGGACCGGCCAACCGAACCTTAAGCGTCTCGTGACATCCGCTCCGCGGTGTCACGCATGCCTCGTGGCGCTCCGCGCCAGGTGCCACTGAGGCCGAATCTTTCAACGAGGCACGCGCGACGGTCTCACGCGTGTTCCGGATCAAACACATCGATGTCCGGTTTTCCATATATACGAAATACCGGATATGATCCTCGACAGCATGCGCGCCGTCCCGGATTCCGGCCCGGCGCGCCCGTCTCGAGTCCAACTGCGAGGGCAACATGAGCAGCCAATGCGAAACCACCGGCAAGCACGCCGCCGGCGCACCCATGGGATTCTTCGAACGGTATCTGACCCTCTGGGTCTTACTCTGCATCCTGGTCGGCATCGGGCTGGCCGCGATCACGGTGCCCCGGGACACCCTGCTGCTGTCGGTGCTGCTCTATATCCTGGTGCCGCTGATCATCGCGAATCTTTGGTACGAATCGCGCCCTGGGATTTCCACCTATGCCGTATGCTGCCCGCCGGTCGCGGTCGCACCCGTACGCACCGGCTCGGCCGGTTGAGGAGCCACGACAATGGAGACCTTCACACGCCTTCTTCCCGCCCTCGCCGTCGTGATCCTGGTGCTGACCGGTGCCGGACTCTACCGCTGGCTCGGCACTCCCTCCGGCACCCCCCACCCCACGGGCGACCGAGATCACCGCCGACGGCCGACCCGTGCTGGTCGAGCTGGGCTCCAACTCCTGCGCGAGCTGCGTGGCCATGCATCGCGTGCTCGACGAGCTTCAATCCAGCCACGGCGATCGCCTGCAGCTGGTCTCCATCAACATCCTCGAACAGCCGGAGCTGGTCGGGCAGTGGAAGGTGATCGCCATCCCGACGCAGGTCTTCCTCGACGGGAATAGACGCGAGCTCGGGCGACACATCGGGTTTCTCTCCGCGGACGCCATCCGTGAGCGCTTCGCGGCGGCCGGGCTGCCGCTCGGCCCGGCGGCTGCGGACGGCTCCTGATGGAGTGGCTCGCACCACTGTCGCAGGCTCTCTCCGGCGCCGCCTGGTTGGCCGCACTCGCGGCACTCGCCTGGGGCTTTGCCAGCATCTGGCTCAGCCCCTGTCATCTGGCCGGCATCCCGCTGTTGGTCGGCTATCTGGCGGGCACACCCGAGCCGAGCCGGGAGCGCGCGCGGCGCGAATCGCTCATCATCCTGGCCTTTGCCTTGGGTGTGCTGATCAGCCTGGTCCCGCTCGGCGCCGCAACCCTCTGGCTCGGGCGCATCGCCGGCGATGTCGGGGTCTCGAGCAATTATCTGGTCGCCGCCCTCTGTCTCTTGGCCGGACTTTATCTGCTCGGTTGGCTCCCGATCACCTGGCGCGGCGGCCTACCCCAACCCAAGTCCAGAGGACCGACCACCGCCCTGCTGCTCGGACTGATCTTCGGTCTGGCCTTAGGTCCCTGTGCCTTTGCCTGGATCGCGCCGCTTCTGGGCGTGGTCTGGATGCAGTCCGCCGAAGGACTGGTGGCCTTGCCGATCCTCCTGCTCGTCCTCTTCGCCCTGGGACACTGCGGGGGCGTCCTGCTTGCGGCCGGCTCTCTACACGGTGTTCAACGCTGGCTCGATACTCTGGGACGGGTCCGGGGCTTCGGTTACGGACGTGCGGCCTGCGGTGTCTTGCTGCTGGTCGCGGCCGGATACTTGATCGCGAGCGCTTGAGCCACGGGGTGGCCTTTCGCGAAGACGCACCGTGCAACACCCGGGGCTGATGGGCATCGTTCCGGGGTGTCAGCCGATCCGCTCCAGCGCGACGATGCCGAGCTTGATCGAGCGGCGCCGTCCGGAAAAGTCGATGTCGAGAACGTCTTTGTCGCGCACGCGGACGATCCGGCCCTCGCCGAACACCCGATGCCGGATCCGATCGTTGACCGCCCACCGCGGCGAGCCATCCCCGCTCGACGCCTTCGGGTGGGCCTTCGGCACGGCATAGCGTTCGGGGATACCGACCGCCTCCAGATAGCGATTCAGAAGGCCGCTCGCGTCGGCCGGTGCATCGGGGAGCTTGACCTCCCGATCCGCTCCGGAGAGCCGTTTGGACACGGCGTCCCCGAGCGACACCGCGGTCCGGAGTCGCGCTTCGAAGACAAACCGGCTGGCCGGCGTGCGCGAGATCCCGGGGCCGCGCGACTCGCGGCCTTTCCATGCCGCATCGAAGCGCTCGTCGGGCGGGATGACGAGGACCAGCTGTTCCTTGGCGCGGGTGAAGGCCACGTAAGCCAGGCGTCGTTCCTCTTCGGGGTCGGATCGCTCGGACGGGAACTGGCCTTCCTCGAGTCCGGCGGCGATGACCAGCGGCCACTCCAACCCCTTCGCTTGGTGAATTGTGGAGAGCAGGACCACGTCCCCGCCGGCCTCGTCGCGCCGCCGTGTCTGGCCCAACGCATCCAAATGCGTCAGAAAGTCGCGTATCGACGCACGGGTGCGCAGCGCCGCTCCGAGCAGAGTCCGGTAGGCGATCTCCTTCTCAGATGCCGCGTCGCTGCTGACGGAGCGCGCGAAGGACTCGGTCAGATCGGTCCGTAAGGCGTACAGCCGCAGTGCCTCGGCCGCAGGCAGGCCGCTCCAGCTCGGGGCCTCGCTCCAGAGTTCGGCGCGATCGCGAATCTTCCCCGCCTGATAAGGCTTGCGGGTCTGCGCCGCCACCTCGAGCAAGCGCGTGTGCGCGCGTTCGGGGTGTCGGGCGATCGTCTCGGCGAGATCGGCGATGGTCTTTGCGGGGAGCCACAGCGTGGGGGTCGTGAGCATCGCGCCGATGATCTCCGGCGCACGCGCATCCGCGAAGAGCGAACCCGCGGCCAGTCGCAGCCAGCCGAGAAGCCCGACGACCTCGCGGTCGGTCAAGACGTCGCCCTTCGGCTTGAAGTAGGGGATCCCGCGATCCATGAGCGCCAACTCAAGCCCCAGGGTCTGCGCCCAGAGTCGCGCGAGGACGGCACACTCGCGCAGACGGCGACCGTCGCCGCGCCAGCGGTCGATGACGTCGACGACCGCGGACTGATCGCCCGCTGCGTCGGCGCGAATCACCTCGATTCCGGTCTCCGGCGTGGACGGCGCCGATACGCAGAGGGTCGGCACCCGGTTGCGGTTGTTCTCGATCAGCATGCCGGCGGCGAGCGCGACGCGATGCCCGAAGCGAAAGGTTCTGGATAAGGTGTAGCGGGTTGCACCGGGAAAGAATCGGTCGAACTCCTCACCCATGAATTCCGGACGAGAACCCCTCCAGGCGTAGATGCATTGGGAATCGTCGCCGACCGCGTTCAAGGTCGCACGGGTCCCGATCAACCGGACGAGCAACTCGACCTGGATGCGACTGACATCCTGAAACTCGTCCACGACCACTAAGTCGAGTTTATTGGTGACCAGCGCGAGCGCGTCCGGATGCGTCATCATGAGCCTCGCGGGCTCGGACAGGAGGTCCGCGAAGAAGCGCAGACCGGCCCCTATTCGGGCCGTCTCGAAGCGATCGAAGGCGCGGATGAAATAGCCGTAGTTGCCCGGAATCCTGAAGGCATTGAACGCGTCCCGCGGCGTGCGGATGTCCGATTTCACCAGGCCGATAAAGGTGCGCAAGGCTTCCAGGTCGTCTTGGCTCGGGTAGTCGTCGGCGTGCTCCTCTTTGATCGCCGCCAAGGCCGCCTCCCGCACGAGCCGCTTCTCGACAGCCTCGTTCTCCTCCAAGCGCAGGCGCGGCAGGAACCCGTGTCGCTCGAAGAGCGTGATCAGGCGCAGCCCGAGACTGTGGAAGGTCGAGACCTTCGGCGCTTGAAACGACGCCGGCAAGGCCAACGCCAGGCGCTCTTTGAATTCGCGTGCAGCGGCCTTGTTGAAGGCCAGCACGCGGATGCGCTCGGGCGGGACCCCCTGCTCCAGAAGGAAACGCACCCGCCCGATCAGCATCTGCGTCTTGCCCGAGCCGGCGACCGCGAAGGTCAGCGAGTGGCCGCCGCTGTGCTCGATGGCCCGGAGTTGTTCGTCGGTGTAGCGCATGCAGTCGCCGGAGTCCGTCGGTGATAACGCCGATAGGATATCCCACCGGCATCCCCGGGGCGTTCCGACCCGGGCACTTTTCGACCGGCCGCCATCCCGCCCTGCCCTGTCCGGCGGTTAACCCCCTCGAGCACAGGTTATCCACACGACCGACCACAGGGATTGTGAACAAAGAGCCCGTGGCGCCTTGATGACCTCCCCGATGCGGCGGCGTCGCTCGCGACAACGAGCAGGTCCATTCAGTCGCCGTCCGGCAGGTTCAGCGCCGGCTCGGCTATTGTCCCACCGAGCCGCTGGTGGCGGATTTCGAGCTGACCCTCGAACGCGACGGACACTGGACACGTTTCGAGCAAGTGGCACAGGAGACACTCGGCGAACCCTGGGAGCAGATCAAAGGGCGCGACTTCGCCGAGGAAGACTTCTCTCTGGTCATGTCCAGACTCTTCCCCGACTATTACACCGACCCGATGGCCTGGTTCACGAGCCGAGCGGGCACGCACCTGCGCAACGAGTCCCCGGAAGAAGCCGTGCGCGCCATCAGCGACATGCTGCGCTTGCGCCGACCCAACGCCACCCTCTTTCTGGTAGTTGCGTATCCAGCCCGAGGGCACCCCGGAGATCACTGCCGTGCGCGACGCCGGCGTGCGCGACCTCTTCGAGAAGGACCGCAGCTTCCGCCGCGCCAACGTCTTCCCGTCCGGGGAGGACGACATCGGCTATCCGGTACGGGCTCGCATCTGCAAGTTCTTCGAGAAACACCTGCGCACGGAGGTCAACCGCTCGGACGACGCGATCGCGGACGCCGTCGCCAACCTCTTTCCCGGACAGGCCCAGCGCCTGCGCGCCGTGCTCACGCAGCTCATCCGCCTGCCGGACGGCAAAGATCCCCCCGCGGCCCTGACACGGTTGCAGGATGCCTTGGAGGACTGCACCCGTCAGGTGCGCCAAACGCGCCCCACGGTCCAGCAGGTCAAGCGTCACATCGATGCCCTGACCGACGGCATCGAGCTGGTTAACCTCTATTCGGCCGAGCTTTCCGACGATGCGGTTTCCCGAGTCACGGACGCCGCCCGCGTTCGCGATTATCAGGCATCCCAGCTCCACGCCGTCGGCGCCCTCGACTCCGCATTGGAAGCCGCTCGGGATCGGGTCGAGACCCATCTGGCCGGTGAGCGTCCCTGGCGAGACATCACCGTTCTGGAGCCTGACCTCACAGCCATCCGCGCCGCCTACAGCGCCGAGCGGGAACGCCGTCTCGCCCGGCAGGAGCAACAGGCCGAGCAGGCGCGAGGACGTATCCGCGCCCGTAATGGTTTCGCGACCCTAACCGCCGATCAGTCCCACGCCGTCCTGCGCCCGATCGCCCTAGCCGTCACCGATACCACGGCAAACGCCGTCGCGCCGGCCTTGGATGACTTGGAGGCACCCTTCCAGATACGCCTCGAACAGGCCGAGGACAGTGCCGACGACATCCTCGACAGTATCCTGAGCGCCGGGCGGCGCCCCCTCATCGTCAAGATGGACCTCTCGCTGCGCAACCGCGAAATCGCCACCGAAGCGGACGTCGACAGCCTGCTCGAGGAGATCCGCAAACGTCTGCTCGAGCAGCTCGATGCGGGGGTGCGGGTGCGGATTCTTTAAGATTAAGGGTCACCATGAAGGACATGAAGTTCATGAAGATCAGGATGATCCCCTCCAGCAGCTCCCCTTCATGCTCTTCATGTCCTTCATGGTTCAATCTTGTGTCCCGGCCGAACTCGCCGCGGTCGGCATGGCGGCGGAGGGAATTTTTCTACCATGAAGGGCATGAAGTTCATGAAGATCAGGATGGTCCCACCAGACAACTCCCCCTTCATGCTCTTCACGTCCTTCATGGTTCAATCTTGTGTCCCGGCCGAACTCGCCGCGGTCGGCATGGCGGCGGAGGAAATTTTCTACCATGAAGGGCATGAAGTTCATGAAGATGAGGATGACACCATCCAGCAGATCCCCTTCATGCTCTTCATGTCCTTCATGGTTCAATCTTGTGTCCCGGCCGAACTCGCCGCGGTCGGCATGGCGGCGGAGGAAATTTTCTACCATGAAGGGCATGAAGTTCATGAAGATCAGGATGGTCCCACCAGACAACTCCCCCTTCATGCTCTTCACGTCCTTCATGGTTCGCTCTTGATCGTACTCGCCGCAACAATCGCAGAAGCCTGGTCCTTCTCGTGGATCGTTCGCGTAATATCGAAAGTATCGACCATCGTCAAAGTGTGGGGATCGCCATGATTCATCGCCACCTCAACCATCAAGGCTTCACCCTCGCCGCCATCGACGACGTGATCTCACGCGGTCGCTGGCAGGATTGGGCTGAGCTGCGTCGGGCAGTCTTGGACGACCGCACCCTGCTGGACAAGGTGGAGCGGGTTTGTCGTCCTTACGCTTTCGAACCCTACGCTCAGCGCCATCATTTCTGGATGCACTATGCCGAAGAACACCGCTCCGCTGCCTGAGTGGGAGCTCGTTTTGTCGTCTGCCGCACGGCTCCAACGCATCCTTCCGGATGCCGTACTGGTCGGCGGAACGGCCTCGGCGATCCATGCAGAACATCGTTTCTCGCGTGATGCCGACCATGTGCTGACCGATCTGCGCCCGCGCTTCGACGAGGTGCTGGTCCAGCTTGAGTCGGTCGCTGGCTGGAAGACCGCACGTGTGCAGCGCCCGGTCCAGATCCTCGGCAGCCTCGATGGCATCGAAACCGGAATTCGCCAGCTTATCCGTGACGAGCCGCTGGAGACAGAAGCCCTCGACTACCACGGCGCACGCATCACGGTTCCCACCAGAGCCGAGATTCTGCGCATCAAGGGCGTGTTGATCCTCAAGCGCAACGCCACGCGAGATTATCTCGACTTCGTGGCCTTGGCGGATCACATGGGCGATGAGAAGGTTGCGCTCGCACTGCAATCATTCGATCGACTCTACCCGCAGGACAACGGGGAGTCGCCGCTTCAGCAGTTACAGGTGCAGCTTGCCAACGCGCTGCCCTACGACTTGGAAGAAACCGAGCTCAGCGAGTACAAGAACCTCGCTCCACGTTGGCATGACTGGCAGGCCGTCAAAGCAGCTTGCTCGCACCTTGCGACCGTCATCTTCGACCGAGTGTGCGATATGGAAGCGTTTCGTTCCGACAACGATGGGATCAAGCCGTGAAGATCGCAGGCACTGGTGTCGATCGATCAGTCCATCGAGAGGGTCGTCCACCCCGCCGCGCGGGCAGGCGCTCGCGGCATCTGTTTTTTTCACCATGAAGGGCATGAAGGACCATGAAGATGACAC
Source organism: Thiocapsa sp. (assembly GCF_018399035.1). Taxonomy (GTDB): domain Bacteria; phylum Pseudomonadota; class Gammaproteobacteria; order Chromatiales; family Chromatiaceae; genus Thiocapsa. The sequence goes on along the minus strand of NZ_CP073760.1, from coordinate 5,620,511 downwards.
CGATTCATGCAGGACGGAATCCCTTCATGAGCTTCATGTTCTTCATGGTTTAACCTTTGTTTTCCACGTTGAACCTCGGCCGATCGTTTCGGAATCGAGTGGAATTTCAGGGAACGGAGAATGGGGTCGACCACATGCCAACCAAGTTGATCTTGTCGGACCTCGCCGGGAGCGTCTTGGGTGCCGCGATCGAGGTGCATCGCGAACTCGGACCGGGCCTGCTGGAGTCGGCGTACGAGCGCTGCCTGGTCCATGAGCTGGCGGGGCGAGGAATCGGGTGTCGGGCTCAAGTCGCGTTGCCGGTGATCTACAAGGGAGTCGAGATCGAGTGCGGATACCGGCTCGACATCCTTGTAGAAGAAACTCTGATTCTGGAGATCAAGAGTGTCGATCGGCTGATGCCCATTCACGAGGCACAAATTTTGACATACCTGCGTCTCGCTCGCCTGCGGCAAGGCTTCCTGATCAACTTCAACGTCGGACGCGTGAAAGACGGCATCCGGAGTTTCGTCCTCTGATCGCGCCGGGAAACGATTCCGTCGGAGGAGTTTTACCATGAAGGGCATGAAGAACATGAAGATAAGGATGATTCCATCAACCAACTCCCCCTTCATGCTCTTCATGTCCTTCATGGTGCGATCTTGTGTCCCGGGCGAACCAAAACCGGTTCGGCACGGCGACGGATCCAATTTTTTACCATGCAGGACATGAAGTTCATGAAGGAGTGCGCCCTACGTGAGTCTCTTTTGTCTTCATGGCCCTTCATGTCCTTCATGGTTCAATCTTGTGCCCCGGCCACACCCGCCGCGGCTCGGCACGGCGGCGGAGGGAATATTTCTACCATGAAGGGCATGAAGAACATGAAGATAAGGAAGACCCCATTCCGCAGCTCCCCCTTCATGCTCTTCATGTCCTTCATGGTTCAATCTTGTGTCCCGGCCAGACCCGCGGTGGTTCGGCACATGGACGGAGAGGATTTCTCTACCATGAAGGGCATGAAGTTCATGAAGGAGTCCAGCCTGCATAAATCGCTTGGCTCAATCTGCATTCCAGACAGCTATACAATCAGCGCTGCCAAGAGCGCCGGGAGGAGCCCCTTCCCGCGCGCACGACTGTTGTGGACGAACTGAAAAAAGCTCAGGTACATCGGGAGGTGTTCCTGAGAGATCCCGCGGTGAGGGCGCAGCCAGGAGCGCAGCAACGACCAGACGCCCTCGATGGTGTTGACGTGGACCTCATGGAAGCCATCACCGTCCTCGTCGCGGGCGTACTCTCCGCGGCTGTGGCAGACGCTGTGGTGCTCGTAACCCCATGCCGGCAAGCGGGCGTAGATGTCATACTCATCGGTGTAGAAGCGCGTCCCCTCGGCCACGCAGGCGAGGATAATGGGTTTGATGGTCTTCTGTTGGACGTTATCCAGCATCCGCAGCACCACCTCGCCGCCGCGCTGGATCAGGCCGAGAATCGGTGGCTTCTCTTTGGCCAGGGTGCCGCGACCGCGCGCCCCCTTCAGTCGGCGCCGACGGCCTTTGCGCGCTTTTTTTTTACCGCCTCGGGGTTCCCTTTGTGACCGGCGACCACGTACACCTCGTCGGCCTCGACCTCGCCGTCGAGCACGGGCAAGGACTGCTTGGACTCGATGCCCTCGCGCAACTGTTGCGTCATGCGCTGGGCGTCATCCTTGTGAAGGCCCAGTTCTTGGCCGATCTGCCGGTTGGACAGGTTCAAGCCCATGAAATACAGGCATAACACCCAGGTTCGCAGTGGCTGATGATGGCCGGCCAGAATCGTCTCGCTCAAATCATCGAACCAGCGCCCGCAGTCCTTGCAGCGGTACTTCTGCCGCTCGGGTTGCGTCGGATCCCGACCTTGCTTGTTGATCTCGGCCGAGGCGCAGTGCACGCAGCGCACCCCCTCGGGCCAACGCAGGGCACGGACGGTCTCGAAACATTTGGCGTCGTCGACGAGATTCTGGATGTTCAACATGGGGCGCACTGCCTGGCCACTTCGAAAGGGACAGTATTCTACCCCCACGGCCCGCCTCGTGCTGCATCCAGTGCTCTCCAAGGCTCCCCGCCTCGACTCTGTCGGGAACTGTCTGGAATGCATAAAGAGCCAATCGCTTTTACCTTCATGGCCCTTCATGTCCTTCATGGTGACATCTCCCCTCTCGACGCCGAGGTTTCGTCCGTGTCGATGACACCTGAAGCCAAGTCGGCTTTGTCCACGGCCGTCCGGAGGTTGCGTGCGCGGTTGCTGGATGACCTGGCGGGGTCGACCGAGGCGGCTTATCGGTTTTCCGTCCGGGCGCGGGATGCCGGGCTCCGCGAGGCGGCGCAGGCGCGGCGGGCGCGTTTGGAGGCGTGGCGCGAGGAGCAGGTGCGTGCGGAGCGCGGCAGCCGGACCGGGGCCGGCGGCGGGCGCGACCGGACCCATTTTCTGCGCGAGGCGGAGAAGCGTGCCGCCTATACGCTGCTGAACCGATTGGTGCTGCTGCGGCTCATGGAGGGGATGGGGCTGCGCAAGCTCGCGGTGCTGACCGGCGGATGGGACAGCGAGGGTTACCGGAACTTCCGCGAGATCGCGCCCGCCCTGGTGCGCGGCGACGAGAGCGAGGGTTACGCCTACCTCCTGGAGCTGGTCTTCGAGGAGTTGGCCTTGGAGCTGCCCGGTCTCTACGGCAGCAATGGCGTGGCGGATCTGATCCCGGTCGGCCCCGCAACCCTGCGCCATCTGGTGGAGTCTCTGGACGACCCGGCACTCGCCAGTTGCTGGACCGACGACATGACCCTGGGCTGGGTCTACCAGTATTGGAACGACCCGGAGCGCGAGGCACTGGATGCAAAGCTACACGCCGGCGGAAAGATCGAGCCCCATGAGATCGCCAGCAAGACCCAGATGTTCACCGAGCGTTACATGGTGGACTGGCTGCTCCAGAACAGCCTGGGTCCGCTGTGGCTCGCCATGTGCCGCAAGCAGGGTTGGACCGCCGAGTGCGAGCAACCGCTTCCCGGCGAACCCGCCCCCGCCCCTGTCGATGGAGACGCACCCGTAGGTTGGGCTGAGGCACGAAGCCCAACATCCGCCGAGGCTCGCGGTCCCGGTGGTGGCGTTCCGGAGGACGCCCCGTTGGGCTTCGTACCTCAGCCCAACCGACAGGAATCCCAAGCCACCGAACCCACCGACACCACCCCGCCGCTGACCGGCCTTCTGCGCGTGCTGGATGAGCGCCGCGCCGACTGGCGCGGCAAACGGGAGCGTGGCGAGGTCACCCTCACCGACCTCATGCCCCTGCACTCGGACGCCGAGCGCCGCTGGGCCTATTACGTGCCCCAGCCGATCCCGGCGGATGCGATCGCCAATGCGCCGGACTCGGTGCGCGATTTGAAGCTCCTGGATCCAGCCGTCGGCTCCGGTCACTTCCTGGTGGTGGCCTTCGTTCTGCTCTTTGCGCTCTACAAGGAGGAGGCACGGCACCGGGGCGAGTCGGGCGATGCACGCTGGTCGGACCGTGCGATCGTCGAGCGCATCCTCACCCACAACCTGCACGGCATCGATCTCGACCCCCGTGCGGTGCAGATCGCCGCCGCCGCGCTCTGGCTCAAGGCCCGCCGTACCTGCCCGGAGGCGCGCCCCGCCCGGCTCAATCTGGTGGCCTCCAGCCTGCGCCTGGCCGGTCTTCCCGACACCGACCCTGCCCTCATGGCCTTGCGCCGCGAGGCGGCGAAGGCATCCTGGACCCCGCCACCGCAGACCTTGGCCATGCACTCCCCGCCGGAATCCTCTTCTTGGACGGTACCCTGGACGCCAACGAGGTCCAGGACAGCCTCGGCGACCCCGCCGCCGTGCTGAAGGCAGCTTGGTCGGAGCATGGCCCGGCCATCGATGCCCGTTCGGATCTGCGCACCTGGCTGCGGCTCAAGTGTTTTAAGGATGTCCACCGGACGATGTACGTGGCCACGGCATCCGGCAAGAAGGACTACGACTGGCCCCATCTCGCCATGCGTTATTGGCCGGAGCGGGTCGACGCCAAGTGCCGCCAAGACCCCTCGCTAGGCGTCGCCCACGGCTCCTTCTGGGCCTACCATCCCGCCCGCGCATGGGCCTGGGAGCTCCGCCTGCAAGACGAGATTGCTCCCGACTTCCGCATCGAAGAGGCCCCCTACCACGGCGACGGCGGCGACCGCGAGCACCGCGCCGCCTATCTGGCCGAACACTGGGAGGACGCCCTGGCGGCGATCACCAAAGAGGTCCTCCGACGCCGCCGCAAGAAAAAGGCGCCACAGCCCGAGCTGACCCTGCTGGAACCCGGTCTCTGGAGCAAACACCCCGCCGAGTGCTGGCAACTCGAACTCGACATCATCGCCAAACAATCCGCAGACTTCCATCTGCGTGCCCCCGACGAGCCCGCGACCCGCGCAGCCTTCGAGCAGTCCCACCCCGAGCTCGTCGCCGAGCGCGAGACGCTCCTGATGGAGCTGACCCCGATCGACGGCCTAATGTTCGGAGACATCGACGAGGCCGTCTGCGATGAGGCTGAAGATTCACCATGAAGGACATGAAGGTCATGAAGGGGGGAAAGCAACGCTTCTTGAGCCCACGGAGCGCTATGGTTCAACGTCAGGCACCTTGCGAATGCCTGCCGATTCCGCATGACACTCAGGCGCCTCGGAAAAACACCCCCTTCATGTCCTTCATGCCCTTCATGGTAAAAACAACCCCGATCGACGGAACCGCCTGCGATGGAGCTGAAGATTCACCATGAAGGACATGAAGGTCATGAAGGGAAAGCAAAGCATCTCGAACCAACATCACGCTGTGGTTCAACGTCACGTCGCTTTCGGAAGCCTGCCGATTCCGCATGACACTCAGGCGCCTCGGAAAAACACCCCCTTCATGTCCTTCATGCCCTTCATGGTAAAAACGACCCCGATCGACGGAACCGCCTGCGATGGAGCTGAAGATTCACCATGAAGGACATGAAGGTCATGAAGGGGGGAAAACAAAGCATGTCGAACCCCCAGGGCGCTATGGTTCAACGTCAGGTCGCTTGCGAATCCCTGCCGATTCCGCATAACACTCAGGCGCCTCGGAAAAACACCCCCTTCATGTCCTTCATGCCCTTCATGGTAAAAACGACCCCGATCGACGGAACCGCCTGCGATGGAGCTGAAGATTCACCATGAAGGACATGAAGGTCATGAAGGGGGGAAAGCAAAGCATCTCGACGCAACGGCACGCGGTGGTTCAGCGTCACGTCGCTTTCGGAAGCCGGCCGATTCCCCATGACACCCGGTCGCCTCGGAAAAACACCCCCTTCATGACCTTCATGCCCTTCATGGTTCGCTTTAAAAAGGCATCGGCATGACCAAAACCGAACTGCTCGAACTGATCAAGAACGGCGAAAGCTCCGGCGTGGAGTTCCAGCGCGACGACGTTCGCCCGGAGCAACTCGCCAAGGAGATCGTGGCGCTGGCCAACTTTCAGGGCGGCGTGATCCTCCTCGGGGTCGAGGACGACGGAACCATCACCGGCATCCAGCGTGAGCATCTCGAGGAGTGGGTGATGGATACCGTCTTCGGGCGCTACGTGCATCCGATGATCCTGCCGTACTTCGAGACGGTGCAGATGGATAACGGTCGCCGGGTGGCCGTCATCTCGCTCACGCAGGGGACGGCCAAGCCCTACGTGGTGCGCGACAAGGACCGGGAGGAGATTTACGTGCGCGCCGGAAGCACGTCGCGCAAGGCATCGCGCGAGCAGCAGGCGCGGCTCTTCGCACTCGGGGGCATGCTTCACGCGGAGCTGCTGCCGGTGTCCGGCACGGGGATTCAAGACCTCGACCTGGAGCGGCTGAACGACTATCTGGCCCAGGTGCTCAATGATCCCGAGGTGCCTTCAGATCCGGCCACCTGGACGAAACGCCTCATGGGCCTGGGATTCATGACGGAGCGACCGGGCGGCGAGCCGGTGTGCACCATCGCCGGCACCCTGCTCTTCGGGCGTCGGCCACGCTGGGCGCTGCGTCAGGCCGGGGTGCGCTGGATGGCCTTTCCCGGAGACACGATGGACTATGCCGCAAGCGACGATCACATCCTGGACGAACCCCTGGTGGGACTCTGGCGTACGCGCGACGGCAGCCGCGTCTTGGAGCGCGGCGGACTCCTGGAGTCCCTCATGGAGCGGATGCGGCCCTTCGTGTCGGCGGAATCCGCGGAGCTCGCGGACGGGTTGCGTCGCGAGCGGCGCTGGCACTATCCACAGGCGGCACTGCGTGAGGCACTGGTGAACGCCCTCGCCCATCGCGACTGGACGCGCATCGAGGATGTCGAGGTCGTGGCCTATGCGGATCGACTGGAGGTCCGCAGCCCTGGCGCCCTGCAGAATTCCATGACCGTGGAGAAGATGCTCGCCGGTCAGCGCTCGCCCCGCAACCCACTGATCCTCGACGTGCTGCGTGACTACGGCTACGTGGACGCGCGCGGCATGGGAGTGCGGAGCAAGATCGTCCCCCTCTTGCGGCAACACAACGGCGTGGATCCGGAATTCGAGGCGACCGAGGACGCTCTGCTGGTGCGGTTTTGGCGGGATGCGGCGGCCCGGGAGCGGGCCCTGGATCACACGACGGGCCACGCAGGATGACGGCTCACGGGGTCGACACCGATTCGTCGCTCGGACTCGGGCCCGTGTCCCGGACCTTGGAGGCGGAGCTACGCTCCTGCGTGCGCAAGCACGGCATCCTTGTTTGGCTGGATCTGGACGACCATTACGGGAGCTTCGTCGATCAGCTCGTCGAACTGCGTGCAGACGGCGAAATGCCCTATGCGGTCCATGGCTACCGCGGCAGTTTTTTGGAGCTCCTGCTCGCGCTGGAGCCCGACACCAGCGGAGGCGACGGGGCGCCCCTCCTCGTTCATTTACCCGGATTCACCGAGGACTCGGTCCGCGCCACGCCGCTGTTGGAGCTCTACCGCGCCGGGAAACGCTTCCGCAAAGCCCTTGGGGACCCTGGTGGGCGAAGCGGCAACGGGTCTGGTTGCGCCCGAACGGGTCGCGGCCTTCATCGGCTCCGACGGACTGACGCTCGCCGGGGCGGACGCCTGGCTTGCCGCAAACCTGCAGGCGCATTCCGGCGCCCTCGCCGATACCCTCCGTGCCCTGCCGCTCAGTGCCCTGATGGATGACCTCTTTACCGTCGAAGGGATCTCCGATCGGCTCAATGACCCGAACAGTCAGGCCGCTTTTTGGGACCATCTGCAGGCAACCACCGGGATGACCGATGAGTGGCGACTGGCCTTCTCCCCCGCCGCGGGGGCCAAGCGAAGCGACGTGGCCTACATGACGGACTGGAAAATCACCGCGGACAATGTTCTGGTGCGCCTGCGCGGCGAGGGTGTCGACGGTCGACATTTCAGCGAGGCACTGGGGCAACTCGGCCGTGTCGGGTTCTGGGAAGATACCGAGCTTTGGCAGGACATCAGCCAAAACCTTCCGGGCTATCGCCTGAGCAAGTTCCAGCCCCTGATGCCGTCTTGGGTGGAGCGCGAGACCCTTGAGCGCTATCTGCTCGACCTGGAGGGAACGCGGAATTGGCTCGCCCGGACGGCGCCATCCTGACACCGAAAGGCCCCGACACAGGCTTTGGTGCGGCGCCTAGCCAATTCAGGATAGTGGTCACCGAAACAGCTGACCACTATCTTCTCGCCGATCGCTTTGGGCACACAAACAAAAGCCGGCACGAGGCCGGCTTCTTAAGGTTTCGGGAAAACTTGGAGCGGGAAACGAGATTCGAACTCGCGACCCCAACCTTGGCAAGGTTGTGCTCTACCACTGAGCTATTCCCGCTTTGGAGCCGTGCATTTTAAGGCATTCCTCGATACTGTCAACCCCTCGATTGCATCGAGGAGGTTAGCATCGGACGATGCTTTGCTTATCGTCCCGAACCCTGCTCAATCGCGCCCCTCGACATCGACCTGACCGGACAGGCTCGGCCAGGCCGCGCGCAGATACTGCACCATCGACCAAAGCGTCAGAACGGCGGCGACGTAGAGGAGCACGACCCCTAATCCGTAGACCCAGGGTCCGAAGACCGTATCGCGCAGGATCAGGAGCACGATCGAGATCATCTGGGCCGTAGTCTTGATCTTGCCGGTCATGGAAACAGCGACCTTGGCGCGCGCGCCGATCTCGGCCATCCACTCGCGCAACGCCGAGACCGTGATCTCGCGTCCGATGATGACCATCGCCGGGAGCGCCAAGAGCGTTCGGGGGTCGTACTGCACCAACAAAACGAGGGCAACCGCGACCATCAGCTTGTCGGCGACCGGATCGAGGAAGGCCCCGAGCGGCGAGGTCTGTTCCCAGAGCCGCGCGAGATAGCCGTCGAGCCAATCCGTCAGAGCGGCCGCACCGAAGACCGCGGCGGCGACATAAGGCGCCCAAAGTGTGTCCATATAGAAGACGACGACAAACACCGGAATCAAGACAATCCGGAGCATCGTCAGAAGGTTGGGGATATTCCACATACGTCAGGGCGCCGCGGCCTCCTCGTGAAAAGCATCGTAGATCTGTTGTGCCAATTGTCGGCCGATGCCGTCGACGCAGGCAATGTCCTCGACCCCTGCACGGGCCAGGCCGCGGATGCCGCCGAACTGCTTCAGAAGACGCTGGCGGCGGCGCGGCCCGATCCCGGCGAGCCCTTCCAGCGTAGACGTGGTGCGTGCCTTGGCACGGCGCTGGCGATGACCGGTAATGGCGAACCGATGGGCCTCGTCGCGGATCTGCTCGATCAGGTGCATGGCGGGGGAATCGCTCGGCAGTATAAGCGGCGACTCGACGTCCAACAACCAAAGCAGCTCGGTGCCCGGACGCCGATCAGGCCCCTTCGAAATCCCCACCAGCTGAACGCCGGCGATGCCGAGCTCTTGGAGCGCATCGCCGACCGCGCGGATCTGCCCGCGTCCGCCGTCGATGAAGAGGATATCGGGAATCGGATACTCGCCCTGCTTGACCCGGGTGTAGCGCCGGGTCAGGGCCTGGTGCAGGGCCGCATAGTCGTCGCCCGGGGTGATGCCCTCGATGTTGAAGCGGCGGTAATCCGATTTGCGCGGCCCTTCGCCGTCGAAGACCACGCAGGAGGCGACGGTGCGCTCGCCTTGGGTGTGACTGATGTCGAAGCACTCCATGCGCTGGGGCCGCTCGGGGAGATCCAGTGCATCGCGCAGCGCCGCGATGCGGCGTCCGTAACCGGCCTGGCTGCCGAGCCTGGATTTGAGCGCGACCTCGGCATTGCCGCGGGCCATCTCGAGCCAGCGCGCACGCTCGGCGCGCACCCGCCATTTGATGTGCACACGCCGCTCGGCGCGTTGCGAGAGCGCCGTCTCCAAGAGCCCGCGCTCCTCCGGCTCGACGTTGACGACCAGCTCGGGCGGGATCTGTTTGTCGGCATAGAACTGGGCCAAGAACCCGGCCAGGAGGGTCGCGTCGTCCGTGTCGTCGGGCGTCTTCGGAAAGAATGCCTTGTTGCCGAGGTTGCGCCCGGCGCGGATGAAGAAGACCTGCACGCAGCTCGTCCCGCCCTCCTGTGCGCAGGCGATGATGTCGAGGTCGCCGCCCTCCCCGCTCACGTATTGGCGCTGCTGGATACGGCTTAGGGTCGCGATCTGATCGCGCAGGACGGCGGCGCGCTCGAACTCGAGCGCGGCCGCAGCCTGCTCCATGCCGCGACCGAGATCCGCGATCACCTCCTCCGCGCGCCCGTCGAGAAACTGGATGGTGTGGGCGACGTCCTCGCCGTACGCCTCGGGGCTGACGAGCCCGACACAGGGGCCGCTGCAGCGCTTGATCTGATACTGCAGACAGGGTCGCGAGCGGTTGCTGAAGAAGCTGTCTTCGCACTGGCGCACCGGGAAGAGCTTCTGCAGCAGCTGCAGCGTTTCGCGCACCGCCCAGGCGCTCGGATAGGGTCCGAAGAGGCGCCCTTTGGATTTGCGCGGCCCCCGATAAAACGCGAGTCTCGGGAAGTCGTCCTGCGTGCTGAGATAGATGAAGGGATAGCTCTTGTCGTCGCGCAGCAGGACGTTGAAGCGCGGACGCAGTGACTTGATGAGGTTGCTCTCGAGCAGCAACGCCTCGCCCTCGGTGCGGGTCACCGTCACCTCGATGTCGGCGATCTGGCTCACCATCACCTGCAGACGGCGCGTCAGGGCCCGGCTGAAATAGCTCGACACCCGGCGTTTGAGGTTCTTCGCCTTGCCGACATAGAGGACGGTAGCCTCGGCATCGAGCATGCGATAAACGCCGGGGTTTTGGGGGATGCGCTCGAGGAGGGCTCGCGCAGGCATTTCGGGTTCGGGCCGAGCCTCCTCGGGAGCTTGATCGGGAGTGGTGTCGTTCATGTGCGGATTAGAGCGCAAACGACCGCTGCCGATCCAGAGCGGACACCCCGACGCAGTCGGGGTTGCTTCATCCGCGGGGCTGAGCACCTATCGGATTCTAAAGTCTCTCGCGGAGATACGGAGACGCGGAGACACTGAGCGCACGCCGGAAAGATCTCGGATTCTCCGTGCCCTCCGTGTCTCCGTGTCTCCGTGAGAGTCATCTCGAGCTGAAACCGGCGTGCCGGCGTCAACTGCTCGCTGGCAATCGGCTGGGGGCAGAGCCTTGATTCAGGTCAAGGCCATGTATCCATGCCATCGTTAGCGTAAACGAGCAGTCTCGGTCTCGCCTCCACCAACCACCGGATGACACCCCTATGCGCATCGCGTCAGGCACCAACAGGCAACGGGGCGTCGCCGTCCTTGCGCTCGGCTTCCGGCCGTTTTTTCTGGCCGCGGGGATCGCCGCCGTGCTGTCCGTCCTGGTCTGGCTCGGGATGCTGACAGGCCATGTCCCGCAACCCGGCTATTTGGCCGGGCCGGCCTGGCACGCCCATGAAATGCTGTTCGGGTATCTGGCGGCCGTCATCGCCGGTTTCCTGCTGACCGCCGTACGCAACTGGAGCGGCATGGACACGCCGACCGGTCCGGCACTCGCGGGATTGGTCGCGCTTTGGCTTGCCGCACGTCTGATGCCCTGGCTCGGGCTGCCGCCGCTATTGGTCGCCCTGACCGATGTCGCCTTCTTCCCGGTGCTGGCATTCGCGCTGCGGCGACCGCTCTGGTTCGGCCCCAATCCGGTGAACCGCGTCTTCCTGCTGCTGTTCGCCGGCATGACCCTCGCGAGCGCGCTGGTCCATTTGGACGTGCTCGGCATCCTTGCGGGCGGGGTGGCGCGGGGTCACCGCCTGATGCTGGACCTGGTCATCCTGACGATGCTGCTGGTCTCGGGCCGCGTAATGCCCTTCTTCATCGAGCGCGGCATTACCGGCGCCAAGCCCGGAAGTGTCCAGTTCGTCGAGCGTCTGACCTTCCTGCTGGCCGGAGCACTCCTGATCGCGGACCTCATCCAGCCCCACGGATCCCCCTCGGGCGCCGTCGCGATCGCGTTGGGCCTGGTGCTTCTGGTGCGAATCGCCGGCTGGCACGATCGACGTGTCTGGACCACACCCATGTTGACGGTGCTCTATGTGGGTCTGCTCTGGCTTGCGTTCGGCCTGATCCTGGACGGGCTTCCCGCCTTCACCGCCCTGCCCGCCCGCGGCGCACTCCATACCTTGACCATCGGGGCGATCGGAGTGGTGACGCTCGGGATGATGGCGCGGGTCGCGGTCGGTCATACGGGTCGTGCGATGCAGGCGAGCAGACTGACCATCGTCGCCTTCGTCCTGATCAACTGCGCGGCCGCACTGCGCGGTTTAGCACCCTTGGTCTACCCGGCCGACTATCACGCTTGGCTGATGAGCGCCGGACTCTGCTGGATCCTCGCGTTCGGGCTCTTTCTCTGGGTTCATGCGCCCATGCTGGTCGCGCCCCGGCCGGACGGGCGCCCGGGCTGACGCGGCTGCGGGGGCATCGCTTGGGAGCGATTCAACAAAACCGAGCATGGCGGGTCGAGCGTCAGCGGAACCTATCCATCCTGCGCCGAGGGCATCGGACCGAAACCCGGCAACGTAGCGGTTGGGAGGATGGGTTTCGCTGACGCTCTACCCATCCTACACGTTCGTCATGTGTTCACCTTGCTTCTGAATCGTCACGTATCACTCGGGCGTCGGGTCCGACCGGCCTTGTTTGTCTATCCACGTGTCGTCTTCTTCAACTGAGGCGCCGGGCGGTGCTGGTCGAGGATGTGCCCGAGACTCAGGATGGGATGGGGCCAGAAATGGACTGCGCACCGCCCCGTAAAGCAGAACGACGGATGCACCGAACGAGCCGATGGTCACAACCGCACCGAACCCTTGACGGGATTTGAATCTTGCGGCTCGATCCGAACCTTGACTCATATCAAGCCGGGCATGAAATCTATCGGCACGTCATTCAACGCAGACGGGGAGCGAGGCGATCGATGAACACGGATGAACCCCGTTTCGAGCAGACGGCACATGAGACGAGCGACGACGACGATCGACTCTGGCCGAGCGCCGATTATGCCCGTCAGGTCGAGCGACTGCGCGAGGCCGTCGGCGGGACCGTCTATCTCGTCGAGCTCGAGCCGACCGAGATCCAACTCGGGATTCGCCAGACCGGACAGCCCTACGTCCTGCTCGACATCTTGGAGTTTCCGCGACCGGATCCGGCTCGGGGTCTCGCACCGCACCTGATCCTGCTCGACGACGGTCGCGGCGTAAATCTCGGTCGCATCGCCCGAATCAGCCTGGAGCGGCCCTTCAGTCCGACGCCCGAGCAGATCCTCTACCAGGATCGTCGGGCCACTCGAGAGCTCTTGTTCGCGGAGCGGCGCCTCTCCCAGGCCTTTATCGCCGAACGCTCGCAACAGCTTCTCGGACAGGTGCTCGGGATGGACGGCACGGCGCCACGCCCGGTGCAGACACCGGCGATCGGGCATCAACCGAAACCCGCCGATTGATCTGCCTCAAGGCGATCCGCGGATGAGCCACGCCCAATAGGCTCGGCCAGCGGCGCTCGACGGACTTCCGAACCATCTATCACCTCGCCCACGCCCATGCAGTGGAGCGGAAGAATCGTCGCATGTGCGCGAGGAACCTTATGCGCTCGCCGATCCAATCGCTGCATCCGATGACGCCGCTTGACCAAGCAGCCGGTCTGTTCGTGCGCCAAGGTGTCAAGGCGCTGCCGGTAGTCGCAGGCGGCGAATTGGTAAGCGGAATCCTGAACGAGACGGATATTCTCAAGCGATTCGGCGCGGATAGTTTCTTAGTTCGAGGAGACCGACGGGGGTACGATGTCAAGATCAGCAAGGGCTTCAGCGAGCTGAAACCGAGCGCCTACAGCACCGCGGTCAAGGAGCCAACCGCGAACTACCGCGTTGCGCCTGCGGACAAGAGCAACATGAGCCGTTATCTGTTCGGCGGCTTTGAGCGCTGCCTGTATCCGGTCCAAAAGTTTGAGTCCGACGCCGAACGCAAGCTGACCGTAATCCTGGAACGTGAGGCGGCCAAGTGGTTCAGACCGGCCCGCGGACAGTTCCAGATCCATTACCGCGACGGCGCCGACCATCGCGAATTCCAGCCCGACTTCGTCGCCGAAACGGACGCCGCCGTCTACATGCTGGAGCCGAAGATGCGCAAAGAGATGGAGGATCCTTCGGTAATCGCCAAGAAAGAGGCCGCGGTCGGTTGGTGCGCCAATGCCTCCGTCCACGCGCTCTCGCATGGCGGCAAACCCTGGCGGTACCTGCTGATCCCACACGACGCGATCGCGGAGAACATGACCCTGAGCGGCCTTGCCTGCCAGTACGGAGGGTAGCGGATGGCGGCTCCGCCAACGCATGCGCGCTTCGCCGCTACTCTTTCGCGGCAAGCCGTTGGATTGCCGGGCGTGGCTTGTGCCGTGCCAGCCAGACGTCGTAAGACATCTGCTGGCTCAACCAGAGCTCGGCGCGACCGCCTTGCTCGCTGCCGAGCCATGCTTCGAGACGCAGTGCCATATCCGGAGAGATGGCAGCACGCCCGTTGAGCACGCGCGACAGAGCCGCGCGGGTGACGCCGAGCTGCCGAGCGGCTTCGGTGACGGTGAGTCCAAGCTCAGGCAGCACATCATCCCGCAGCGTCTCTCCGGGATGGGGAGGGTTGTGAATGTTGCTCATGATGATGGCCTAGTGGTCGTCACGGTAGTCGACAAGGATCACGTCTTCGCCTTGGAACGCGAACGTCAGGCGCCAGTTTCCGCTGACCCAGATGGACCAATGTCCGACGAGATCGCCCGAAAGGGGATGGAGCTTCCAGCCAGGGAGGTTCATATCCTGCGGCGAGGAGGAAACATCCAGTCGCGTAAGTTGACGCCGGAGTTTTGGTGCATGAGCGGCGTGTATACCCGCCTTCGATCCGGATTCGAAGAACCTTTGGAGACCCTTGTGTCTGAATTGCCTGATCACGAGACCGAACTGTATAGCGTGACTATACTGCCCGCAAGTCGGATTGATCGGCGTCGCGCCCGACTCCTGACGTGGCGACGCTGACCGGCACCCGCCGCAACGTTGCCCGCATCGATACCCGGCGGTCAGCGGCGACCAAAGTCCACAATATTTGAGAGAATCCGCGATGAAGACCCTTCTTCCCCTTGCCCTTCTCCTTGTCGCACTCGCGCTAGGCGCCTGCTCGACCAAGCGTCCGGGTCCCGTTGCGGGCACGGACACGATGTCGGACGGACCCACGGTCTACGGACAGCTTTCGGTCTCGTTGGATCACGCCTCGACGCGTTGACGGAGCTTCAGAGCTCGTCCCACGCCGGATAGGTCAACCCCGGAATCCGCGGCGTTTCGACGCGGAAGCGACAGTGGCGGGCATAGGCTTCGAAAATCGTGATCTTGTCGGCCAGCCCCTCGGGCATGCCGACATCTCACCAGCGATGGCGCTGCTCCCATTCGTTCGGACCGCGGGCGAGCGTTTCCAGTTGGCGACCCAGAAGCCCCGATGCAGTCGGGAGATGTCGCCATGTCGAGCGCTCCCCTCAGCAGTCGGTCGTGCGGGCCGCGCCAGCCGCCTCGGCCTTGCGCGCCTTGTCCTCGCGTTTCATCCGACGCAACAACCAGAGCTCCCGAAGCAGGAAACCCATGATGGCGCCCGCGGTCAGGAGCGCCTTGCAGAGCATCAAGGTTCCGGTGCTGATCATGGCGGTGTCATCCGAATTGGCGGCAATGAAAGAAGCGACGGTCAGTGCCGATACGGCCAACTGCCGTCACACCGAGATGCCTGGCGATCCGCCGGAGTTCAAGGGCGACTGCCGAGGAGACGCCCCTGCCCGCAGCCTCCGCCCGCCTATACGCTCGATGGCTCTCGCTCGACGTCTCAATAGACCGGACAGTCTTCACAAGGCTCGGCAAGCGCGGGCATTTGGGTGAGGGTCGCGCGACTCATTTCCCGCGGTCTGACTGGAATCGCGACTGCGGCCGTCATCCGGATACAATGCACGACGACCGGCAACAGCGCGATCAGGAAGGATCCAAGATCAACATGAACATGTTGGTTGGGCAAAGCGCAGCGTGCCCAACAGCTCCCAGTGATGCCGGCGCGGGTTGGGCACGCTGCGCTTTGCCCAACCTACGGCTGATGCGCCATTGTTCCGGTTCGTCACTCCGGCCATCGCGGCACGGGGCATGCGTGACACCGCAGAGCGGGTGTCACGAGCTCGTGAAGTTTTGGGGTGGCCGATCTTTTGAGCGAGGCCGCTGATGCCGTTCACGCCTCTGTACACCTTGTTTTTGAGCCGTCACTCACCGCGGCACGCCTCAGCCACAGGACAATGCCATGCCCGAGCACTTCACAGACCAAGATTTTCTGCCCCTGCGGATCGCCGTCCTGACTGTCTCGGACAGTCGGACCGAGGAGAACGACACCTCGGGACGACTTTTGGTGGAGCGCGCCGAGGCGGCGGGACACCGCGTCATGGCCAAGCGGATCGTCCCGGACGACGTCTACCGGATGCGCGCGGCCTTCTCCGAATGGATCGCCGACCCGGAGATTCAGGTCATCCTGAGCACCGGCGGCACCGGCGTGACCGGGCGGGACAGTACCCCTGAGGCTGTGATCCCCCTGCTCGACAAGCCGCTCGAGGGCTTCGGCGAGCTGTTCCGGAGCTTTTCGCTCGAGGAGATCGGAACCTCCACCTTACAGTCGCGCGCGCTCGGTGGGCTTGCCAACGGGACCTTCATCTTCTGCTTGCCGGGCTCCAGCGGCGCTTGCCGCACCGCCTGGGATCGCATCCTGCAGGCGCAGCTGGACAGCCGCACGCAACCCTGCAACTTCGCTCAGCTCATTCCGCGTTTGCTGGAGCGTTGAGCATGACCACCGATCCTTGCGGCTGTGACGCGCCCGGACGTGCGGCGCTGACCAAAGAGCAGGCGCTCGAGCGCCTGCTCGCAGGTGTCGAGCCCGTCGACGGGACCGAAACCGTCTCGATCGCGGATGGACTCGGACGCGTCCTGGCCGAACCGGTCCGAAGCACGATCGACGTCCCCGCCTGGGACAACAGCGCGATGGACGGCTATGCAATCCGTCATGCGGACCTGGCCACCGGCGGGGGAGACTGCGCGTCGCTCAGCGCATTCCCGCCGGCTCGACCGGGAGCGCACTCGAACCCGGCACGGCGGCGCGTATCTTCACGGGCGCGCCGGTCCCGGAAGGTTGCGACACCGTGGTCGTCCAGGAGATCTGCATGGCCGATGGGGACTGGGTCCGAGTCCCGCTCGACTGCAAAACGGATGCGAACATCCGCCGCATCGGCGAGGACATCCGCGCCGGTGCGGAGGTCATCGCCGCGGGCACCCGTCTCGCCCCGCAGCACCTTGGTCTCGCAGCATCGATCGGCGCCGCACGGGTCGGTGTCTATCGGCGTCTGCGCGTCGCCGTCTTCTCCAGCGGCGACGAGCTGGTGATGCCGGGCGAGCCGCTCGGCCCCGGACAGATCTACAACTCCAACCGCTTCCTGCTCTTCGGGTTGCTGGAGCAGCTCGGCTGCGAGGTGGTGGATCTGGGCATCGTGGAAGACACCCTGTCGGCCACCGAGCAGGCGTTGCTGCAGGGCGCGGCACAGGCCGATCTGATCGTCGGCAGCGGCGGCGTCTCGGTCGGGGAGGAGGATCACATCAAGGCCGCGCTCGAGCGCGTCGGCACGCTCGAGCTCTGGACCATCGCGATCCGCCCCGGCAAGCCGCTGGCCTTCGGGCGTATCGGCGCGACGCCCTTCATCGGCAATCCGGGTAACCCGGTCTCGCTGTTCGTCACCTTCTGTCTGTTCGGCATCCCGGTGATCAGACGACAGCAGGGTGTCGCCGGGGACCTGCGCCCCCTGAGTCTTCGGATCCGCGCCGGCTTCGACTGGCCACGTCCCGATAAACGTCGGGAGTTTCATCGGGCGCGCATTCAAATCGGCGAGGACGGCGCGCAGGAGCTTGCGGTGTTCCCAAGCCGCTCGTCCGCCGTGCTCTCCTCCGTCGCCTGGGCGGACGGTCTGGTGGAGATTTCCGAGAACCAGGTTATCCACAAAGGCGACCTCGTGGACTTCATCCCCTTCCAAGGTCTCTTCGGCTGAACCGCGTCCGGTCGAGCATGGATGTGATGGGGGCAGGATCGACCTTGCCTTGGTCAAGTGCCTTGGGGAGGCTCAGTTTAGAGTTCCTATTTTTATCATCCTAAACCGCGTCAGCTCCTGCATGCATGGTTTCAGCCGTCGCCGTTCCAATCCAACCACCGCGCATGCCGCTCCAGACGCGGTTTAGCATCGGACGACAACATGATCGATATCCTGTATTTCGCTCGGCTCAGAGAGTGCCTCGGACTGGCGCGGGAACAAATGGATGTCTCGCAAGACATCGACTCCGTGGCGGGTCTGCTGGCACACCTGCGCACCCGCGGCGAGCCCTGGTCGACGACTTTGGGCGAAGGCGAATCCGTTCTGACGGCGGTGAATCAAGAGATTGCTCGGCCGGACACGCGGATCAAAGACGGCGACGAGGTCGCATTCTTCCCGCCGGTCACCGGCGGATAAAACGCGCTGGCCATCAACATGAACCGATCCATCGGGCAAAGCTCAGCGTGTCCGACTGCTCCCTGTGATGCCGGCGCTTCCGCTATCCCGCCCGGTCCGTCGGCTCAGAGAGCATCCATACAAGTGCCTGCTGCGTCGCGAGCTGCACTCGGGCGCCATCCTTCAGGATGATAGGCATCGGTTGGAGGTCGCGATCGACGGCGAAGTCCCCATCGGAAACGTGACCTCGGTCGCGATTGCAATCCTCTCGCCGGCATAGGCTTTAGTTACGGAGACAGGAACAGCGGAGTCGGATTCGATCGCCCCATCAGCCGGGACAGCTCCCACCGCTCGACCTGCCGATCGCGACCGAGCGCAAGCGACGAAAGGGCGTCCTTGCGATCGCGCCGCCCGATAGGAGCAGTGTCATGACGTATACATATCAGTTGTTCGGTGCGATGACGGGGTGGTCGTTTCTCTATGGATGCATGCTCGGAATGGCGTCGCCAGCGACCTATCTCCCGAGACAGGCCCGGATGGATCCCGTGGGCAGCGACGATGTATTGGCGATGAGCGGTCGAGGCCGTGCATTTGAGCTTTCAGAGAAAGCACGGGGTTGATGCATTCGTGAAGCGAAGCGAAGCGAGTGCCTATTATAAGCGCTGCAAGAGACGGTCTCTCGACATGCAGGGCAACATCAGCAACGGGTATAAAAAAGGCCATGCATTTTGGGTGCATGGCCTTTAAGGATATTCACTGAAATACGCATCACGACCGCGTATGGCTGCATTGCATGTAGGGGCATCCGGCGTAGGGACTCCGGTTACCCGGAGCCCCTGCCACAGACCCGGACGTGCAGTTTTCCCGGTTCCTCGGTTGTACTCGCTTTCGCGCGAGCGAGAGTTCTTCCGGCCTCGATCATCCCTTCGCCCACAGCGGCCACCGAATGCGTCGTCAGGCCATCCTGGCCTGATAGAATCATGGCTGGAAGCCCTGACGACGCAAGGATCGCCAGCAGCTGGACCAAACGATGATCAATGCCGTTCTTCCTCGCTCGATTGGCTATTCCCCGCAGTGAGGTTGGCACGTGGTGACCCGGTTCTGCTCGTCCGGCACGTGTTTCCTGTGCGGGCTGCGTACTCCCGTCGGGTCCTTCGCCATGTCATGGGCTTTCCCCATCGCAGACGACTATGCCCGATAAGACACCCCGTCGGCTTGCGGCGTTCTCCCGCCTGCCTGTGCGCTCCGTGTTCCACGCCTCCACCCGAGCGCACGCCGTTGCAGGGCTCTTCACCCGTTCGTGTCCCAGCTCAGTCGGTTTCATCGCTTCACCTCCCACAGGAGCCTTCGAGGCTTCCCGAGTTCTCCGGCGCCTCTCTTCCTGCATGCCACGGCCTGTCGACTCCGGCGGACATCCACACACTCGCCCTTACGCGTGCTTCATCTCGGCTTCCGGGTTCAGTACCCCGTCGCCATCCGCGGGTTTGCGATCTCGAAGCTGTACCAGCACTTCAGGGAGCGCGATCTCCCCTGCGGCCTACAGGATTCTCTGTGTACGCTTGCCCTGTCTCTTGTTCGCGACTTGCGCCGCTCCGCAACAGGACCAACACTCGATACGGGTGGGTGGCTAGCCCTTACCCGACCGGGACTTTCACCCGGCAAGAGACGCCGAGCTTTGCTCGGCGCTAAGTGAAAACGCTCCTGCCAAAGATGCCCTCGCCAGCCTTCCCGGAAATTGATCATGCGCGTGTACAGACGGTGCGCCTCGCCCAGCGCGTCACGCAAACCGAGCTGATCGGCCGGGACGAGGATCAGGTGTACATGATTCGGCATGAGGCAGTAGAACAGAACGTCCATGCCTCACGCCCGACAAGCAAGACGTCGACAGCAATCGCCGATACTCGGCGTCGTCCTCATCCCCAAAAAAAGGTCCGCTGGCGTCGATGACCGCGTTGGGTCACATGATGGGGAAGCCCCGGGACAACCACTCTTGGAAGTCTCGCCATCGGTCGGTCATTCCCTCGTCACAAAAACCTCACTTTGTGTTCTAACCGATCCGAAGCATCTCGTCTAGGGTATTAAGTAAACGGAGAGTAAGCCGGGTTCTTGCCGTCGGTTAGGCTGATGTTTGTGTTCTCGGTTTGCCGCCTGGTTTCCCGGCGGTGCCACATGATCTCGGCCATACGACGGTTCGTTCCCGGCTCCTCGCAGAACCGGACTTGGAGTGTTACACCATCCGGCTCCCAGCTTGAGTCATCCACCAAGGGACGGGGTAGAGATCATGGATGATCCGAGCACGCGGCAGCAGGGGGCGAATGGCGGCGCTGAAGCGCTTCCAGGTCAACGAGCGGCGCTGACTGCGGCGGTTTAGCCACTTAAACAGCAGGCCGCCGGCGAAGTGGATGTAACTCGCCAAGGCGCGGCCGTTGCCGCTCACCCCGTAGTACTGGAGATGCCCGCGCAGGTGGCGCACGAGGTAGGCCAGCATGGCCGCCCCGCCCTGCGTGCGCAGGCCGCGTAGTCGCTCGTTCAACAGTTTGAGCTTCTTGGCCATGCGCTTGCCGTCGGTCTTGCGCCCGACCACGAACCGGCCCCGACGACTACGGCCCACATAGTGGGTGAAGCCGAGGAAGCTGAAGGTGCGCGATCCTGCCGCGGTGTCGGCACGTTGCCCAAGGGCGTGGCTGCCGAAGCGTAACAGCGCGGTTTTGCTCGGTTCGACTTCCAGGTCGAAGGCCGCCAGTCGTTCGGTCATGGCGGCCAGGAAGGCGTTGGCATCGGCCTCGTACTCGAAGCAGGCGACATAGTCGTCGGCGTAGCGGATCAGGTAGGCTTTGCCGGCACAGCCCCTGGCGAAACGTCTCTCGAACCACAGGTCGAGCACGTAGTGCAGGTAGATATTGCTGAGCACGGGCGAGACCAAACCCCTTGCGGGGCACCCTCGTCGCTGGCCGTGAATGCGCCGTCTTCCATGACGCCGGCCTTCAGGAAGCGCCGCACGATCCGCAGAAGATTGGGATCGGCGATGCGGTGCTCCAGGAAGCGCAGTAAATGGGCATGCGAGAGATGATCGAAGAAGCCTTTGATGTCGGCCTCAACCACCCATTGCGTTTCTGCGTTGGTGATGACCTCCGCGACCCGCCGCAACGCATCGTGCGCGCTACGACCGGGACGAAAGCCATACGAGCAGTCGCAAAATTCCGGCTCCCAGATGGCTTGCAGGAGGCGGCTGAGCCGATCCTGCACCAATCGGTCCTCGAAGCTCGGCACACCCAGCGGACGGTAGCGTCCATCCCCCTTGGGAATGTAGCTGCGCCGCACCGGTTGCGGCCGGTAGCCCATTCGGCGTATCCGCGCCGACAGGTCGTCCAGTTGCGCGTCCAGGTCCTTTCCGTAGTCGTCTTTTCTTACCCCATCGACTCCGGGCGCCTTGTTTCCTTTCTGTCGCTCGAAGCTTTCGCGCAAGCCCTCGGGGTCGAACAACAACCCCATCAGAGAATTGAACCGCTCTCGCAGTTGCTCGCGCGCCATCAGTGTGAAACGCTCAAGTTTGGTTGTCACGGACAGAATCCTCTCGGCGTAGGGCCGTGTGTCGCTTTCGCGTTGTCTCAAACCGCCACCCCTTTGCTCGACCCGCATTACCGGGCGTCATCGCTCGTATGGATGGCTCCGACTTCCACGCACCACCGTCCGTGTCCTCGCTTTCTACACTTGTTCACGGGTGCCCGCCTCCGGCGGACCGATACGTGGATCTCCCTGGTTACCACGTGTTCTCCATGTCAGGCTCGATACGGCCTCGGACCCTGGGAGTATCCGTACCGCTCGCCATCGCGCAGCACGGATTGTTGCCTGCCGGAGGGACAAACCCGTCGGCACTCCCGACTGTTCTTTACGGGGCTCAACACCTTCAAGGTCGGCTCCACCCGTTACCTTTGCACCTCGCCTGCTTTCGTGCCTACGCATCGACGTGTCCGTTGCCGTCCACGCCGCAAGGCTCGATACTGGGCTCGCGGCGCACGATTACCCAGGCGGGATTCCCACCCGCTAGAACACGCGGCCTTGCCAGGCCGCACTGTCCCCGGAACTAAATCAGTGATTAGGGATTTGCTTTAATATTAGAAAATACTTATATTCTTACTTGCCTGTTTTCTCAACCCTGTCCAGGGCCGGTGAGTCGACACTCGGTTCAAACGAGCGCCCGACTTGGCCGTCATCAACCCCAGGAGTCTTCGCAATGACCACAGAATCAATCCCCTTACACTCAACCGATACGCATCGGGATGTCGTCCAGGCCGATACATTATCGATCCAGCGGGTGGCCTCGAATGCACCCCTGCAGTGGCTCGGGCAAGGCTGGAGCACACTGAAGAAAACACCCTTCGTCAGTCTATTTTACGGTTCGCTTTGCGCCCTAGCCGGTTTCGGGGCACTGACCATGAGCCAGGCGATGCCGGGTTTGACGTTGAAGTTTCTGATCGTGCTCCTGCTGCTGGGCCCCTTTCTGGCCGCTGGACTCTACGTCACCGCGCGTCGCCAGCTGGCCGGTGAACAGATCGGGATTCGCGCCAGCTTTGCGCTGTATGGTCAGCGGCGCTCAAGTCTGGCATTGTTCGGGCTGTTTCTGGTGTTCGTTGTCGCCTTCTGGGCGATGGCCACGGCGGTGATCTTTGCCATCAAAGTGACGACTCTGGCGCCGACCTCCAGTGGCTATGTGACCCTGTTAGGAGGCGGGATGGACCCATTGATGATGCTCTTCACGCTGATGAGCAGCGCCTTGCTTGGCGCGGCGGTGTTCGCGGCCAGCGTGATCGCGGTTCCGCTGATCGTCGATCGTGATGCCGGCCCGGTTGCCGGTGTGCAGGCGAGCTGGCGGGTCGTCACCCTCAATCCCGGGCCGATGTTGCGTTGGGCGGGATTGATCCTCGGCCTGATGCTGGTCGGCGCGCTGACGGCTTTCGTCGGCATGGTCGTGATCTTCCCGTTGCTTGGCTACGCTAGCTGGTATGCCTATCTCGATCTGGTCGGCGAGGCCGTTTAACCGACACGCCAGCCCCTTGCGCCAACGGATGGCGCGCGATCCAACGTCCAACCTTTCAGTGACTAAAGACACTCAGGAAAAGGACAGCACTAACAGTAGCGTGAGCAGAAGCAGTACTAGCGCTTGGACGCGGTAGTCGGTCCAGCCCGGGCGGCGTTGCCCCTGAGGCATCTCCGGGATCGCCATCACCGGTCGCCAGACCGTGCCAGGCGCCGGCGCCGCGCCAGCAGCAGCGTACAATTCCAGGGACCAATTCCAGGGACATTTTACTTAATCCCGTTCCAGCAGCTCCAAGAGGTCCCGGGTATGAGACTCCCGTCGCGCTGCCTTCGGCCCGGGCTTTTTTCGCTTGAGCGGACGCCGGAGGCGTTGCTCCGGATCTTCGACAAAGGAATCCGGACCGAGCGGGCGGCCGGTGCCGGAATGCGCGTTTATTACGTCGGCAATGTCCGGGGCGTCAGGCTCGCCGATGAAGCGATCCCAGTCCGAGATCAGCTCCAACAGCGGACGCACGCTGACGAGCTCATCGTCCACTCCGGCCAAATGGGCCCGGGCACTTGACCACGGCCAGTCCTCCGGCCGTGCACTGAGCCGCGCGCGGACGGGATTGCGCTCCACATACCTGGCAGCGGTGATGAGGTGCCGCTCGTCCATCACGAACGAGTGAAAACGCTCCTGCCAAAGATGCCCTCGCCAGCCTTCCCGGAAATTGATCATGCGCGTGTCGCGACGATGCGCCTCGCCCAGCGCGTCACGCAAACCGAGCTGCGCAACTAGGGAACTAGGCCGGAACTAGGGAACTAGTGCTCGACCGAAAACCCCGTTTTTTCCCGCCCCGGCACCCGTCCTGAATGGCGGGCCGGGGCCAGCGTATTCAATTGAGCCTCATTCGAGGCCTATTCGCGCGATCAAGCCGCTTAAATGAGAGCGACTCGCATCACCGCCATTCTGCAGGCGCACCACTCCCGTCGGGGTCGGCACCGGACCCGATCGAAAGGGTCAAGCAGCGCGTCGTCGGCGCTGTCGGTCCCGCTCGCGCCGCGCCTCCTCGGCCTCCTGCGCGAGCAGCAGCGCGCCGATGCGCTGAATGTTGCGCGCCACCACCGCCAAGGCGACATAGCGCTTGAAGCCGTCGATCCCGTGATCACGACAGCGGTCGAGTCCGTGGACCTCCAGCGCGTTGATGGCGGACTCCACGGCGGAGTGTTTCCGGCGCAGCTGGATGAAGCGCGGATCGCCTTCGCGTTCGCGCTCGGCGGCCGAGCATTTGCCCTTCTTCGGCAGCACCGGAAAGTCGTTGAGTTCCGGGGACAGTTTCCACAATTCCCGTACGGTGCTCGAAACAAAGGCGTTCCGGGCACTCCATTCCGGCGGTCGCATACCTAACCCACAAATAGGTCAGCCGCAATCGATCAATCTTTCACCGCAGCTGCGGGCGCTCCTGTCATGCCCTGGCCCCGCTATCCTCCAAACCCTGCATACCGGCTGCAGATCGAACCTCCGATCCCGAGTCCTTCGGGACTCCCTGCTCCACCTCCCCGCCCGGCCCGTCCCAATACAGCGCCCCCATCTGCAAACCCAACAGCGCCTGCCTGAGTGTGGTCAGATCCGCTTCGAGCCCCTCAAGATGACCGGGTTCGAAGTGGCAAGCCAATGCCTCGCGATGCTCGCCAAGTGCCTGCAGCAAAGAGAGCGCGGCCCGGTCGATCCGCTCGATGGATGAGTGTTGCATCCTCGTCGTCCTAGCCGAGCTTGTAGGCGACGCCGTAGCCGCCGCGCGGCAGCGCCCAGCCGATGTTGTGGAAGGGGCAGCCCACGCGGCAGCTCCCGCATTCGAGGCAGGCCTGATAGCCGACCATGACATGCCCTTGGCAGTCCAGGCGATAGACTCCGGCCGGGCAGAAATCCAGGCAGGGCTTGGCCGGACAGCCTTGGCAGACCGCGGGGTCTTTGATCCAGAGGTGGGCGAATGCCTCGTCGACCTCGTATCGGACCGATCCGATCAGGGCATCCAGATTCACGCGCGGCAGGCTCTCGCGCAGCTCGGGACGCAAGGGTTGAGGGTGGCGTTTGCGCTTGGTCATGGTCAGCCTCGCATCCCGCGCAGCAGCTTCATCATGTCGTGGGCGATCCCGAAGAAGGAGCGTCGCCCGCGCAACAGGCCGAGGATCTCGCCTTCCATCTCACGCTTCGGCATGCCTTGGGCCGTGAAATAGCGCAGCGCGGCGTCGTTCATGAAATCGACATAGGTGCCGATGAAGTGCGGTGTGCTGTCGAGGAAGTCGGTCATGCGGCGATACTGCTTGAGGTCCTTGAGCACGAAGCTCTCCTCCAGTTTGTCCCGGTAGGCGCGCAGAAAGGCCGCGGAGAAGTCTTGCCGGCGGTGCGCTTCGAGCGCCGTCTCGCCCGCCATGCGCCCGGCGGTCATGGCCAGGTTGGAGCCCTCGCGGTGCAGGGCGTCGACCATGGCCGCGGCGTCGCCCGCGATCAGGACGCCGTCCCCCACCAGCTCGGGCATGCGGTCGTAGCCCTGCTCCGGGATCAGATGGGCGCCGTACTCCAGCGCGGTCGCGCCCGCCAGATAGGGGCGCACGACCGGGTGGGCCTTGAAGCGCGCCAGGATCTCATAGGGTCTGAGGTTGTGGTCGATGAGCTCCGCGAGCAGCAGACCGACGCCGATCGAGATCGCCTTGGCGTCCGTGTAGATAAAGGCGGTGCCGGGCAGGCCCAGCGTGGCGTCGCCGAAGATGTCGATGGCCACGCCCTCGTGCGCCCCGGCGAGCCCGAAGCGCGACTCGATCTCGGCGGCCGGAAGGGCCAGCACCTCCTTGACCGACAGGGCCACATAGCGCGGCGGCAGGTCACCCTTGGCCAGGCCCAGGCCCTGGGTGAGCAGGTTGTTGACGCCCTCGGCGATGACCAGGATGGGGGCATGGACCTCGCCCTCGGGTCGGTCGGTGGCCACGCCGACGGTCCGTCCCGAGTCGTCGCGCAACACCTGGGTCACGGTCGTCTTGGCGATGAGCAGCACGCCGGCCTGCACCGCCTGCTCGGCAAACCAGGCATCGAAGCGCGCTCGCAGGACCGTATAGGCGCCTGCCGGCTCGCTCTTATAGCGCTCGCTCTTGTGCATGATCCGCACCGCACTGTCGGGCGAGAGCAACCAGTAGCCCTGCTCGGTGACGGGCCGCTCGAAGGGCGGCCGGCGCTCGGCAAAGTCGGGGAGCACCTCGGCGAGCGCATGGGTGTAGAGCACGCCGCCGAACAGATTCTTGGCGCCGGGTGAGCGTCCCCGCTCGATCAGGCAGACCTCCAGACCGCCTTTGGCCATGGTGATGGCGGCGGCCACCCCGGCCGGGCCGGCGCCGACCACGATGGCGTCGCAGTGCAGACTAGCGGGCATGGCCGGCTCCATCGCGCATCGCCTGCAGCTGTCGGATCAGCTCGGGGATCACCTCGTAGAGGTCACCGACGATGCCGAGATCGGCGATCCGGAAGATGGGCGCCTCGGGGTCCCGATTGATCGCGAGGATGAAGTCCGCGTCACCCATGCCGACCCGATGCTGCACGGCGCCGGAGATCCCGGCGGCAATATAGAGCCTGGGCCGGACCGTCTTGCCGGTCTGCCCGACCTGATGATCGGCCGAGATCCAGCCCGCGTCCACGAGCGGTCGCGAGACGGCGACGACGCCGCCCAGCAGATCGGCAAGCCGCCCGAGCAGCGGCAGACCGTCAGGGCCGCCGAGCCCGCGCCCCCCGGCGACGATGACCGGCGCATGCTCCAGGTTGAGACGCTCCTCGGCGGGGATGAGCCGCAGGCGTCGCACCGGGATGTCGGCTTCGGAGAGCCCCGGCTCGACCGGCAGGATCTCGCCCGAGGCATCGGCGAGCGGCATCGGCATCGGCATCGGCAGCACGCGCGGTCGCACGGTGGCCATCTGGGGCCGGTGTTTTCGGCAGAGGATGGTCGCCATCAGGTTGCCGCCGAAGGTCGGCCGGGTGGCGGCCAGGATCCCGAGCTTGGGATCGATGGCCAGCTCGGTGCAGTCGGCGGTGAGTCCGGTCTCCAGACGGGTCGCGATCGCACTCGCCAGATCCCGCCCGCGTGTCGTCGCCCCGATCAACAGGATCTCGGGCTCATAGGTCTGCACCAACCGGCTCACGCCGACGGCATAGGGCAGGTTCCGATAGATCGCCAGCACGGGGGCGTCCATCAGGTACACCCGGCTCGCGCCGTAGCGAAAGGCATCCTCGGCGATGGGCCGCACGCCGTGACCCAAAAGGACCGCCTCCACGCGGATCGCCGCGCCGTCGAGCGCGCTCGCCAGGCGCCGGGCCGCACCCAGCAGCTCCCAAGAAACGGGATGCGCCTGCCCCGCGTCCTGCTCGATCAGCACCCAGATGCGTCGGGCACCGGGATCCGGCGTGCCGGTCATGCGCCGTCCCCCTCGTCGGAGAGCGCCACCGACCCGGAGGTCAGCACGCCGGCCGCGGCCATGCGTTCCAGCGAGCGGCCGACGGCCGTGGTCAGGCCGACCTCGGCCACGGACACCCGCTCACCCGGCTCCTTGGGCGGCGGTGTGAATGCCTTGGACACGATGGTCGCCGATCCTTTGATCCCGATCCTGGCCGGATCGAAGGGCACGGGCGAGGCGGCGTCCCAGGTCTCGGGTCGATAGCGGGCGGCGCGGACCAGGTTGGGCAGGGGCGCACGGGCGATCGCCGCGATCTCCTTCTCGACCGTCAGGAGCGCGGGAAGCGCGGTCTCCAGGACCTCGACGCCCTGCTCGACGCGGCGGTGGACGATCGCCGTGCGGGTCACGGGATCGATGGACTCGATCCGAACGGCATAGGTGACGAGGGGCACATCCAGCCGCGCGGCCACGCCCGGCCCGACCTGGCCGGTGTCCCCGTCGATCGCCTGCTTGCCGAAAAGCAGCAGATCCACTGGGTCCTCGGCCTGGATGGCCTCGATCGCGCGGGCGATGACATAGGATGTGGCGAGGGTATCGGCGCCCCCGAACTTGCGGTCGCAGAGCAGGATCGCCCGATCCGCGCCTTGCTCCACGCACTCCACGAGCGCCTCGGCGGCCTTCGGCGGACCCATGGTCAGCACGGTCACCGTGCCCCCGAAGCGCTCCTTCAGCCGGACCGCCATCTCCAGGGCATGTCGGTCGTAGGGATTGATGACGGCCGGCACACCCTCCCGGATCAAGGTGCCCGTCTCCGGGTCGATTCGAACACTAGTGGTGTCCGGCACCTGCTTGATGGCAACGATCGTATGCATGCCTGAGCCTTGGAGAGGATGCGTATCCGAAACGGGGAATCGAGGACATCACCGCGGTGCGCAGAGACGCGCACCGCGAGGGTCACATGGGTCTCTCGAAGCTCAGCAGCGATTCCACCTCGCGCACGCCCAAGATGTCGCCCGCCAGCGCCTCGGCAACTTGGCGCTCGGCCAGCGACGTGACGGTGCCGCGAAGCAACACCACCCCGTCGGTCGAGCTCACCTCCATGCTGGACGCGTTCACGGTGGTATCGTAGCGCAGGACGGCCTCCAGGCGATTGGCGATCCAGGTATCGGAGCGCTGCACCTCGGCGACTGCAGCCTGCCGCTCGCGCTCCTCGGTCAAGACATCCGAGTCGACGTTGATGTAATTGAAGACCTCGCGAACCCCTTCGGTGGTCCTGACGAGCGTCGCGACGCGATCGGACGCTCCGGTCGAGCCGACTCGACCCTGGAGGCGAGCGATGCCCCCGTCGATCTCGACGGAAACCTCCAGCCCGCTCGTGCTGATCTGCCACTCCAGGCGCTCGCGGATCCTCGTCGCCACATCCAGGTCTTCGACCCGGGCAGTGAGAGGCCCCGGACTCGCCGCGAAGGTCGCATCCAGTTCGAGCGCGTTGTCGACCGGCACCCCGTTCGCGACCAGGTTTGCCAGATCCTCGGCCAGGGTTCGCTCGATGACGCTCGGTACCGATCCCTCGATGCGCAGGCGCCCGTCCTGCGAGAGGATCTGGATCGCATAGCCACTGAGGTGTTGGTTGAGCGCGATGATGGTCTCGACCTTGGCGGCGATCGCTGCATCGGCATCGGCCCGCAGGGGCGACACCGAGAACAGGATCAACAAGGCCGAGGTCATCAAAACCCGATGGGGTCGTGTCGATTTCATTGGCTTTCATCTCGTTGTGGGTAAGGCAGGTTGGAGCCGGCGCGGTTCAATAGTCGTAATCGGATTCCGGACGAACACGACAACGAGTAGAGCCTTCGACCACTCTTCCTGGTTGCGGCTCTGCCGGTAGAATGACCGCAGCCCCCCCCGAAGCTCGCTCGGGTCGGCCTATTCGACATGCGCACAATGCACCTCCAGCGCACCGATGACACCGTCGCGGATCCGGTATTGATGGCTGGTGACCTTGCGTCTGAAGTGGGCGTCGTGGGAGATGAGGATCAGGGCTTGGGGGAGCGCGTTGAGGATCGCAACGAGGCGGGCCCGAGTCGCCTCGTCCAGTGCATTGGTGGGCTCGTCGAGCAGGAGCACGTCCGGCTCCATCGCGAGCACCGTGGCGAGGCCGACCAAACGCTTTTCACCGCCCGAGAGCTTGTGGGTCACGCGGTCGCGCAGGTGCCTCAGCTGTAATCGGTCGAGCGTGCGATCGACCACCTCGAGGACCTCGGTCTTCGATTGGCCGAGGTTGAGCGGTCCGAAGGCGATGTCCTCGGCCACGGTCGGACAGAAGAGCTGGTCGTCCGGATCCTGAAAGACCAGGCCGACGCGCTGTCGGACCTCATGGAAATCCTGTTCCTTGCGCCTCGGGGTGCCGAAGGCGACAACCGTCCCGGCCTGGGGCCGTAAGAGCCCGACCATGATGTGCAGCAGCGTGCTCTTGCCGGATCCGTTCGGCCCGGTCAGCGCGATGCGCTCGCCCGCCTCCAGGCCGAGACTCACATCCATCAGGACCGGCGCTTGTCCGGGGTACGCAAAGCGCACACCGCTCAGCTCAAACAAGGGGGGCATGCAGGAGATCCAATGCGAGCAAAGCGGCAAACGCGACCACGGCCGCCCCTGCGAAGACCGCATCGCCGGGTCGATAGGCGAATTGGTCCAAGAGATGAAAATGGCCTTGGAAGCCGCGACAGCGCATCGCGGCCAGGATACGCTCGGAGCGTTCCAGGCTGCGCACCAGCAGCATCCCGACCAGATAGCCGAGGCTTTGGTAGGTGTGTCGGTTGTTG
The DNA here is from genome assembly GCF_018399035.1 of Thiocapsa sp. Taxonomy (GTDB): domain Bacteria; phylum Pseudomonadota; class Gammaproteobacteria; order Chromatiales; family Chromatiaceae; genus Thiocapsa. Next base: position 5,590,195 of record NZ_CP073760.1, on the reverse strand, counting down.
CCCGGGCGAAAGCCGCGCGCACGCATCGCGGTGCGCAGTCGCGCGTATTCCTCGCCGATGACGCTGATGTAGCGCACGGTGAAGAGCAGCAGCTGCACCAGTGTCGCCGGCATCCGCAGGCGGGCAAGGGCGTGGCCGAGCGTGACCGCCTCCAGGCTGCCGACCAAGGACAAAAGCGCGAGCACGATCGCGTTGGCCTTGAGCACGATCGTGATCGCCTTATTCAGCCCCTCTGCGCTCGCGCTGAAGGATCCCCACGCGAAGATCGGCGTGCCGGGCACCGTAAAGGGCAGCAGCACCAAGATGAACAGCATAAGGCCGTCCATCGCCGCCATCCGTTTGAGGGTCGGGCCGGCGGGCAGACGTGCCCAGAACATCAAGAGGATGGCCAGGCCAAGCGCGAGTGCGAGCGTCTGTAGACCGGACAGGGACACCACCACCAGTGCGAACAGCGTGGCGGCGACGATGCGAAGGCGCGGATCCAGGTCACGCAGCCAGCCCCGGCGCGCCCCGCGGGCTGTCGTCGCAGGTTCGGCGGGCTCGAGCAGATGACCCATGGCCGGTCTCAGCCTTGCGTCGGCCGGCGGCCGTAGACAAAAAACAGCAACCCGAAGAGACCCGCGATATAACCCATTCCGCCGAGGATCTGCTGCAACCCGGTCTGCTCTTTGAGCTGGACGATCTCTTTTCTCAAGGGCTGAACCTCTTGTCTGACCGCCTCGGCGATCAGTGCGCGAAGCGCCTCGTCGGTCGGGCCGAGCGTTTCGGCGGATCCTCGAGGGATGTCGGATGCGGGCCGGCCCGCGATCGGCGCGACCTCCTCGGGCGAGAGTCGGACCTCGGCCAGATGCCCTGCCCCGAGATCGGAGCGGACGGTCAGCGCGACACCCTCGACCGCCTCGCCCGCGAGCCCGTCTCCAAGCCGGCTCGGCGGGCTGAAGCGAAACAAGCCATCCTCGTCGGTTGCGGTCTCCCCGAGCTTGCGCAGCTCATGATCGAAGAGCTCGACCCGTGTGCCGGGCGGAGCCGGCTTCCCGTTGGAAAAGCCGATCTCACCGACGAGCTCGGTGCCTTCGACCCAAGCCGAGGCGACGACCTTGTGTGCCTGAGCCGGTCCGCCGAGCAAGAGCCCGAACACGAGCCAAGGCAGGGCAAGGATGGTCCAACCGCGACCACAACGCCAAGCCGGGCAGTCAGGCATCGCCGCTCCGAACCACGGGTTGGTCGAAGACGCCGAACAGCTCCGGCTTCACCTGTCGGATGAGGGTCACGGCGGCGACACAGAGCATCGCCTCGATCGCCATGATCGGAAGATGCGCGAAGAAGACCAGCTTGGCCGCCACCAGATAATGCTGGCCACTCAGGGTCAAGGCGAGCGCCACCAAGGCCACGGTCATGGCGATCGCAAGCCCGCCCGCGAGCCCGGCCCAAACCGCGGCGACCCCGATACGCTCTGACCGGATCCCGGAGCGGCAGAGATAATGGACCGCAACCGCCGGCAGGGCGATCGCCAGGGTATTCACCCCGAGTACGGTGATTCCGCCGAAGCCGAAGAAAACGGCCTGGAGCAGGAGACCGACGAAGAGGGCGGGGAAGGCCGCCCAGCCGAGGACGATCCCGGCGAGTCCGTTCATGATCAGATGGACGCTGGATGGGCCGATCGGCACATGGACCAAGGCCGCGACGAAGAAGGTCGCGCTCAGGACTCCCGCCGCCGGGATGCGCTCCATGTCCAGCTCCCGCAGACCTTTGGCGATTCCGGCCACGGCCAGAACCGCGCCCCCGATGACAACGGGATGAGACAAGGCGCCGTCGACGATGTGCATATGAACCTCTATAGGGATCGCCCGTCCCGTCGGTGGATTGGGGGGTTCGGCAGGTCTCCTGACTCGCGCATCATCGGCGTCACCGGCCTTCCCGGGCCGTCATCCCTTGCGGATGACAGCGCCCAGTGGCGTCAGCGGTGGGCCTCAGCGCTTACAGTTGCGGGGACAGTCACGGAATCGGCCGCGGTCGGCGTGCCTCACCGTGTTCCCTTTAAACCGCGTTGGAAATGACCGGGGTGTGCCCCTCCGAGGCTGTTGCCTCGAAGCCGCCCGGGGGCTGGGTTGGAAGCGGCTCGACTGTTCAACGAAACAACCGAAGTGCCGCGGCCGGGACCAAGCCCACGTGAGCACAACGCCCGTCATTCCCGATGCGGTTTAACCGCTCGTGACCCTGTCACGAGCGGAACCGAAGCGCGGGAGTCTAAACGAATGGCCTTGGCGCGATCAATGTTTACGGCGTGTGCGGCGAGAGCGTCGGCGGCGTTCAATCGCGCATCGGCGGCCCGATCGAGGAGCTCGGAGGGGGCGTGCTGCAGGCTGGTGCCGGCGATCCGCCGAGCCGCGAGGAGACCGCGATCGGTGCGTTCGGCACGGCGACGGGTTTAGTCTTCGCCTGCATGGTCTTCGGTTTCAATCGGGAGGCGCATTCGTTAGAATACGGTGATATTCTAGTTCAGCTTTCAGCGGAGACACGGCGGCAACCCGCTTGATGTGCTCCGGGACAGCTTCGTGACCGATCGCACCGATCGACACCTGCTTTTTCCCGGCCGATCTCGGCAGAACGCCCCGCAGTGTCGCGCTTTTTTCCCGGCCTTCGGGTAAGGTTAGACCCCCGTAGCTCTGTTGTTCTAGCAGGTAGACCACGATGGACGACACCCTCCAACGCCTCCTCGAAGCCGAGATGCGCGCCGAGAAGATCGCTCAGCAGGCCGAGGCCGAGCAGGAGCACACGATTCAAAAGGCGATGGCGGATGCCAAATCCGAGAACGATCGCTTCACCGCGCGGATCCCGGATCTGCATCGGGGCTTCATCGCAAAGGCCGAGGAGCGCGCCGAGCAAAACGTCGCCGAGCTGCGTCGTCGCTACGACGAGCGACATGTTCAATTGCGCGATCAGGCCGAGCGCCGCGAAGGCGAGGCGCTGGACGCCGCCTTTCAGGTTCTGATCGACCCCGATCGCTGAACGCCGAATGGATTCTTTGCCGGCGCGACGCCCGATCAGCAGCTCACTCGCGGTTCCTTCATGACCATCATTGCCGACCACGCCTACCTCAACACGCGCGTCTCCGTCATGGCGATGCAGTTGTTCGAGCCGAGCGGGATCGCGGCCCTGTCTCATCTGCCCTTGGCGGCCCTGGCGGAACGTTTCGGCTTGACCGCCATCCTCGACGATCAGCAGTCCACGCGCGCACGCAGTCGGGCGGTAGAGCAAAGCCTGATTCAGGTTTTGCTCGGCGAGCTGCTCATCCTGGTGCGGCCCATGAACACCGCCGAGCGCGCCCTGGTGCTCGACTGGGGACGCAAATACGCGCTCTTCAATCTCAAGACACTGATCCGCGGCAAGCTCTACGACCTCGACCAGAAAGAGATCCAGGACAATCTCTATGTGCTGCCCGAGCACATGCGCCTGTCCGAGGAGGTCAGCACCGAGCTGTTTCGCGCCGAGAACGTCCTGGAGCTGCTGCGCCAGCTCGAAGCGGGGGCCCACCGCACCCTGGCCCGCCAAGCGCGCGAGGTCTACGAGCAGCAGCGCGAGCCGTTTGCATTGGAGGCGGCGATCGATCAACGCTATTACGCCGGACTGTTGCGACAGGTCATGGCGTTCAGCGACGCAAACCTGAACCCGCTGAAACGCCTGATGGGCGCCGAGCTGGATCGCATCAATCTGATGTGGCTCCTGCGCTTCCGGTTTTCATACCAGCTTTCGGCGTCCGAGACCTTTTACCATCTGGTCCCGTCGATGCGTCTGCTCACGCGCGAACGGCTGCTGCATCTGGTGAATGTCGAGACCTTCGAGGGCGTCGTCGCCACCTTGCCGGCGCCGCTGGACCGACTGCTCGCCGGCAGCAAGAATATCGTGGACGCTCAAAAGCGCATCGGCGCCTACGCGGCCCAAGAGGCGCATTGGGTTCTACACCACACCCAATCGGGCGTCGCCCGTGCATTGGCTTATCTGATGCTGCGCGAGCGCGACCTTCTCTTGTTGTTCGCACTGGCCCAAGGCCAGATCCTGAAGCTCCCGTCCGCCGCCATCGAGATCGCGATCGAGCTGTCCGAGCCCGGGTGCCCCTGGGCCGGGAGTCGGGCGGCCTGATGCGGACCCCGGCGCACCAACCGATGCAGAGGGGCTGACGCATGTTGCGCTCGACACCGATGAAGCATGTCCGGCTCTTGCTCCTCACCGAGGACCTTCCGCAGGCATCGCTCTCCTTGGCGGACGTGGAGAGCTTTCACCCGGATACACGCCCGCCGACCGAGTCCCGGCTCGCCGGTCTGCCGGGGCGCGAGTATCGCGAGGTCTTCACCCAAGCCACGGCCCGTCTGGAGAAGATCGGCAAGTTGATCCCGGTGCCGGAGACACCCGAGATCGATCAGGCCCGCTTGGTCGATCTCGCCGAGCTTCAGACCCTGAGCGCCTGGTTGACCAAGGTCTTCACCCAAGCCGCGGCCCGTCTGGAGAGGATCGGCAAATGGGTCAAGACGCCGAAGCCACCCGAGATCGAGCAAGGCCACGTGGTCGATTTCGCCGATCTTCAGACGTTGCAAGCCAGGTTGGGCAAAGTCTTCACCCAAGCCGCCGTCCGTCTGGAGAAGATCGGTCGATTGATCCCGGTGCCTGAGACACCCGAGATCGAACACGTCCGGGTGGTCGATTTCCCCGAGCTGCAGACCTTGAACACCTGGTTGGGCGAGCTCTGGAGCGAGACCTCCAACTACGAGGAGGCTCTGCGCCGTCTCGACGACGAAGAGCGCCTGGTCAAGGAGCAACAAGCCGCCTTGGCGAACTTCGCCCATCTCAACATCGATCTGGGGATGCTGCGCAGCAAGACGCGCTTCCTCGACTTTTACGTCGGCCTGGTGCCGCGCGAGAATCTGCGCCAATTGGAAGGCGCCGTCGGCCTGGCCGGGTACATCCTGCACGTCTATATGCAGGAGGGCGAGAACGCCCATGTCGTGATCGTCGGCCCGGCCGGCACGAAGGAGAGTCAGCTCTCCGCCGTGCTCGACGCCGCAGGCTTTCAGAACCTGCCGATCCCGCAGGAGCTCGACCGTAACCCAGCCGAGCTGCAGCGCGACCTCGCCGCTCAGCGCGCGTCGATCGACGCTCAACGCAAGGCCCTGCTCGAGACCCTCGCGCACTGGTCCGCCCCCCTCGCAGGACCGCTGCTGAAAGCACAGCGAACCCTGATGATGGCGGAGCCGCTGGTCTCGCTCGATCCGTCGATCCGCAGTGCCGGCTACCTGACCTATCTCGCAGGCTGGGTCCCGGCACGCTCGGTCGAGCAGCTCGGCGCGCGCCTGCGCGAGTCGCTCAACCATCCCTTCGAGATGAGCGTGCGCAACCCTGCGGCGGAAGAACGCGCACTCGTCCCGACGGTGCCGGCAAAGGGCTGGTTCCTCTCGCCCTTCGCCATGCTGGTGAAGCAATACGGTGTACCCGAGTACGGCGAGGTCGATCCCACACCGCTTTTTGCGGTGACCTTCATCCTGATGTTCGGGAGCATGTTCGGCGACGTCGGCCAAGGCGCCGTGATTGCCCTCGCCGCCTGGCTCCTGCGCCGGAAGCTCGGGCGCTTCTGGCCGTTCGGATTGATGGCAGGCCTGTCCTCGATGTTCTTCGGCGTGCTTTTCGGCAGCATCTTCAGCGAAGAGCACCTGATCCCCGCGCTCTGGATGAGTCCGCTGAGCGACCCGCTCCTGATGCTGCGCATCGCACTCGGCTGGGGCGTGCTCTTCCTGACGCTGGCCTGTCTGCTGGCGATCTACAACCGGCTGGTCATCCAGAACTGGTCCGGGGCCGTCTTCGGACATCACGGCATCATCAATCTGATCTTCTATCTGGCGCTGATCAGCGGAGGCGTGAACGTCGCCACAGCCGGCGAGGGTGTCCCCGGGGTTCGGGTCGACGCGGTCGATGCCTTCGGCACCCTCCCGTTGGTCTTGGTGATCGGCGCACTCCTCGCCCTCGCCGCGCACAGTTGGCGGCATCAAGAGGGGGCTGTCGGGGAGAAGGTCCTGGTCGTTTTCATCGAGACCTTGGAGACCCTGATCGGCTATGTCTCCAACACCTTGTCGTTTTTGCGTGTCGCGGCATTCAGCCTGAACCATGTCGCGCTCTCGATCGCCATCATGACGCTTGCGGGCATGATGGGTATATTCGGCCATATCGTGACCCTGATCCTCGGCAACATCTTCGTCATCGTCCTGGAGGGCGGTATCGTGATGATTCAGGTGATGCGTCTGCAGTATTACGAGGGTTTCTCGCGTTACTTCTCGGGAAACGGGCATGAGTTCGCGCCCTTGAGGTTCCGGCGCGGTTCGGCTTGAGTCATTCGTACCCTATCGTCACAACCAAAACACCACACTGGAGCATGCAATGTACTGGCTCGTCGCCCTCATGACCTTCGCCATTCTCGGACTCATCCTGCTCGGACTCATGCTCGAGCTTCGCCCGCAGCTCGCGACCGGGGCCCGGTCCTGGTACAAGCCGGCGATGGGCACCCAGCTGGTCGTCTTCGTCGGTGCTCAACTCGGTTTGCTGGTGCTCGGCATCAATGACGCCTTCGCCAACGTGGATGTCGTCGCCGTCGAGTCCGTGAACGAGATGTCGCTCGGCATGGGTCTGGCGTTCATCGGTGCCGGCATCCCGACGGCGATCGCCACCATCGGCGCCGGCATCGCGGTCGGTCCCATCGGTGCCGCATCGCTTGCGGCCATCACCGAGAAGCCGGAGAACCTCGGCCGAACCCTGATCTATCTCGGGCTCGCCGAGGGTATCGCCATCTACGGCCTCGTGATCTCCATCCTGATGATCAACAAACTCTAATCGGCGCGCCGCTCAGGAGCCCTGGTGGTGGAGACGGAACAAGACTACGGCCGACCGACGCGGATGCTCTTCCTCGGCGAGGATCGGCTCGCCGACGGCTTTCGACTCATCGGCTTCGAGACGCATCCCAATCCCGACCCCGAGCTCGTCGATCGGACGATCCGGGACCTCCTGCGCGGACGCGAGAAAGCCTTCGTGGTCGTGGACGATGCCGTGATGGCGCAGGACATCCCGAGCCTCAAACGCGTGCGTCGCGAAGGGGGGCGGATCGTCGTGATCGCCGTGCCGCCGCTCGGCGAGCACCCGCAGTTGGGAAGCGACGTGGCGCGACGCCTGGCGGCCCTGTTCGGCAATGCCGTGGTCAACGCCAAGGCGGGGCCATGAGCCGCAGGGTCTCGCAGATCACCGGGTGAGCCCATGAAGACTTGGTTGTCATCAAACAGTATTCATTCACTTAAACCGCGTCTTGAGTTTCGCCCCGGTGTCGGCAAGGCAGCGGCAAGCGACAAAACGACGGGGTTCGCTCCGGACGCGGTTTAACGAGGGTCGATCGTGAATCAGGTACAAGAGCTTGAGCAGGCCATTCTGGCCCGCGCGGAACGGCTGGCCGGCGAGTATCGCGACCGCGCCAACCGCAGCCGCGACAGCATCCTGCGCGAGGCCGCGGAGCGGCTGCGCATGCGCGAGAGCCGCGAAGAGAGTATCGCCAAGACGCTCGCGGACCGGACCTTCCGCCAACAGGTGCAGGCCAGCGAGTTGAAGATGCAGACGCACCTGGACCGCATGCGCTGGAACCTGGTCCAGGATGTCGAGCGCGCACTCGCCGGACGCATGAAGGCGTTCAGCGAAGACCTCGGGCGCTACGAGCCTTGGCTGGAGAGCCTGATCGTGCGCGCGGCCAACCTCATCGAGGAGAAGTCCTTGGTCGTCTCCGCCAATGCGCGCGATCTGCATCGCCTAGCCGAGCGCTGGGACGCCATCTTGGAGACCCTCCCGAGTCACAAGACCGTGATTCTCTCCAAGGAGCCGATCGAGACGCTCGGCGGGGTACTCGTCGCCAGCCGCGACCGACGCATCCGCATCGACAATACCTACGAGGGCCGGCTCGAGCGTCTGCGCGCCGCCGTGCAACAGGTCATCCTCGAACGGCTGTTGCCGAGCGGGTTCGACACCGGCAACCTCTTCAGCGGATGAGACCATGAGCGAAACCCATGAGTGAAACCAAGCGAACGGGTGTCATCCGAGACATCAACGGCCCCATCGTGACCGTCGAGCTGCCGGGCGTGCGCAGCGGCGAGCAGGTGAAGATCGGCGACCTCGGCCTCTTCGGCGAGGTGATCTCGCTGCGGGGTCAGCTCGCGATCGTGCAGACCTACGAGTCTACCGACGGGGTGCGCCCCGGCGAGCCGGCGCAAGGCTTGGGTTGGCCGCTCTCGGTCGAGCTCGGTCCCGGCCTGATGGGCGGCATCTTCGACGGCGTGCAGCGCCCGCTCGAGAAGATCGCACTGGAGTCGGGCGACTACATCCGTCGCGGCATCTCGGTGCCTGCGCTGGATCGGGCACGCGAGTGGGAGTTCGAGCCCAATCGCGAGCTGAGCCCGGGCGCCACGGTCGGACCCGGCATCGTCCTGGGCACGGTCCAGGAGACCACGACCGTCCTGCACCGGATCATGGTTCCACCCGGTGTCGAGGGCGAGCTGCTCGAGGTGGCGCCGGCGGGCGAGTACGACATCGAGTCGACCATCGCGCGGGTGCGCGATCCGCGCGGCATCAGCCACCGACTGAGCATGTATCAGCGTTGGCCGGTGCGCAAACCGCGCCCTTACCTGCGGCGCGACGACGGGGTGTCGCCGCTGATCACCGGACAGCGGGTCATCGACACCTTCTTCCCGCAGCTCAAGGGCGGCAAGGGCGCCGTACCCGGACCCTTCGGGGCCGGCAAGACCGTCGTTCAGCAGCAGATCGCGCGCTGGTCCAACGCCGACATCGTCATCTATGTCGGCTGCGGGGAGCGCGGCAACGAGCTGGTGGACGTGCTCGAAAGCTTCCCGGAGCTGGACGACCCCTACACCGGCCGCAAGCTGATGGAGCGCACCCTGCTCGTCGCCAACACCTCCAACATGCCGGTGGTGGCCCGCGAGGCGTCGGTCTATGTCGGCATCACCATGGCCGAGTATTACCGCGACATGGGCTACGATGTGGTCATGCTCGCGGACTCCACCAGCCGCTGGGCCGAGGCGCTGCGCGAGGTCTCGGGGCGGCTCGGTCAGATGCCGGTCGAAGAAGGCTATCCGGCCTACCTGGCATCACGCCTCGCCGCGGTCTACGAGCGCGCCGGACGTGTGGAGACCTACGGGGCCGGATCGGGATCGGTCACCCTGATCGGCGCGGTCTCCCCGCCCGGCGGCGATTTCTCCGAGCCGGTGACCAGCCACACCAAGGACATCATCGAGACCTTCTGGGCGCTCTCCAAAGAGCTTGCCGACGCGCGTCACTATCCCTCGATCGACTGGGTCACCAGCTTTTCCAAGCACGTGCATACCGCCGCGCAGTGGTGGCATAAGGAGGTCGACCCGGACTGGGAGAAGCGTCGCACCGCTGCCCTCGCCTTGCTGGCCCGCGATGCGGAGCTCTCGCGCATCGTCAACCTGGTCGGCCCCGAAGCACTCTCGGACGCGCAGCGCTGGGAGCTCGAAGGCGCATCCCTGATCAAGGAAGGCGTGCTCCAGCAAAGCGCGCTCGACGAGATCGACACCTTCTGCTCGCCAGAGAAACAGTTCGCGCTGCTCGATTTGGCCATCACCATCTACAAGCGCGGTGCTGCCCTGATCAAGCTCGGCGTGCCGGTCTCGGAGCTGCAGCATCTCCCGCTCATGGCCAAGATGCGACGCCTCAAGTCGATGTACTCCAGCGAGCAGCTCGACCAGGTCCTCGCCTTCCGCGCCGAGGTCGATCATGCGATGGAGTCGGTGCGGATCGAATACGCCAAACATGGCGAGCAGGTCTGAACCGCGTCCGGAGCAACATGCGGTGTTTCGGGGCGAGTTGACCCTTGTCCTAAACAACGACGACGGCAAGACGCGGTTCAGAAAGAAAAATTTTAAGAGACTTGAACCGCGTCTACGCCAGCGGCCATGGGCTGATAAGACATCACAACAAAATGAACACAACGCATAGCATGCCGGACGCGGTTCAATGAGCATCAAAGAATATCGCACTGCAATCGAGGCCCGCGGCGGCCTGCTGGTCGTCAAAGACACCGCCGGAATCGCCTTCGGCGACCGCGTGCAGATCAAGGACCACGCGGGCAATACCCGCAACGGCCAGGTCATCCGCAGCGCCGACAACGAGGTCCTGATCCTGGTGTTCGAAGGCACCGACGACCTGGATCTGGAGAACACCTGGGTGCGCTTCCTCGACGAGCCGGTCGAGATCGCACTCTCTCCCGAGATCCTCGGACGCGAGTTCAACGGGCTCGGCGAGCCCCGCGACGGTCGACCGCCGGTGCTCTCAAACATTCGTCGCCCGGTCAGCGGTTCGGCCATCAACCCGGCCGCACGCACCTATCCGCGCGAGTTCATCCAGACCGGCATCTCCACCATCGACGGGCTCAACAGCCTGGTGCGCGGTCAGAAGCTGCCGATCTTCTCGGGCTCGGGTCTGCCGCACAATCGGCTTGCCGCACAGATCGGGCGCCAGGCCAAGCTGGTCGATCAGGAGTCGAGCTTCTCGGTGGTCTTCGCGGCGATGGGCGTGTCCTATGCCGATGCGAAGTTCTTCCGCGACGAGTTCGCCAGCTCCGGCGTGCTGCGCAACGTGGTCATGTTCATCAACCTCGCCGACGACCCGCCGGTCGAGCGCCTCACCCTGCCCCGCACCGCGCTGACCGCGGCCGAATATCTGGCCTACGATCTGGATCGGCACGTCTTGGTCATCCTCACCGACATGACCAACTACGCCGAGGCCCTGCGCGAGGTCGCGACCGCCAAGGGCGATGTCCCGGCGCGCAAAGGCTACCCCGGCTATCTCTATTCGGATCTGGCCGAGATCTACGAGCGCTGCGGGCGCATCCACAACCGTCACGGCTCCATCACCATGATGCCCGTGGTCTCCATGCCCTCGGACGACATCACGCACCCGATCCCGGACCTCACCGGCTACATCACCGAGGGCCAGATCGTGCTCTCGCGCGAGCTGCACAACCAGGGCATCTACCCCCCGGTGCACATCTCGCCGAGCCTATCGCGCCTCATGAAGGACGGCATCGGCAAGGACGACACCCGCGAGGACCATCCCCGCGTCGCCGGCCAGATCTACGCCCTCTACGCCCGTGCCCAAGAGACCCGCAACCTCGCATCCATCATCGGCGCCGACGAGCTCTCCGAGCGCGATCGCCGCTATCTCACCTTCGCCGATGCCTTCGACGAGCGCTTCGTCGGCCAAGGCGAATCCGAAGACCGCTCCATCGAGGCCACCCTCAACCTCGCCTGGGAGCTGATGAGCATGTTCCCGCGCGACATGCTCACGCGCGTGAAAGAGACGGATCTAGCCAAGTATTATCAAGGGACCGATTAGGCGATTTCGGATGTGATTCCCGTAGGTTGGGCAAAGCGCAGCGTGCCCAACGTCGGCATCTCGGACCGGTGCGCCGCTTGGCATCACTGTTTCCGAACGCAAGGGTGACGACCCTGCATCTGTATACCCCGCCGCCCAGTGATGAATTCATCCTCGAGTCCCACCGGCGTCGGTTGTGCCGACGACGGTGGCGGCGATAATGGGCCAACGTCGGCAACGATCGACCAAGCCATCTCAGAGGACATCGCATGACGGTTGCCGGTTTATTCAGCGGCATCGGCGGGTTGGAGCTGCCCTTTCAGGCGCGGGGGGCACACACCGCACTGCTCTGCGACTTCTGGGACGCCTCGCGCAGTGTCCTGGCGGCGCGTTTTCCCGGGGTGCCGTTGATCGAGGACGTCCGTACTCTCGATGCCCTGCCCCGAGGTGTCGAAGTGGTGACCGCCGGCTTCCCCTGCACGGACCTCTCACAAGCCGGGCGAACTGCGGGCATCAAGGGCGAGGCATCCGGACTTGTCGCCCACGTCTTCCGCTTGCTTCGGCATCACGACGTCGAATGGTTGGTCCTCGAGAACGTCAGGAACATGCTCGTCCTGGATCGCGGCCGCGCCATGTCGTATCTGGTATCGGAGCTTGAGCAGCGCGGCTTTCGCTGGGCCTATCGCTTGGTCGACTCGCGGTTTACGGGCGTACCGCAAAGGCGCCACCGGGTCATCTTAGTGGCCTCCCGCCATCATGATCCGCGCACGGTCCTCTTTGCCGACGAGGCCGAAGAACCCGACGTATCGGTGTTCCGGGAAGATGCCTTCGGCTTCTATTGGACCGAGGGTTTGACCGGGCTCGGATGGGCGCGGGACGCCGTGCCCCCCATGAAGGGCGGATCGACGGTCGGGATTCCGTCTCCACCCGCGATCTGGATCCCGAACGCGCCCACGGGGGCAAAACTCGTCACACCCGGTATCGAAGACGCCGAGGCGCTGCAAGGATTCGAGCGTGGTTGGACGGCCCCGGCCATGACGAACCTGAAGAACGGCCCACGCTGGAAGCTCGTCGGCAACGCCGTCACCGTGGGTGTCGCGCGCTGGCTGGTCGACCGGCTTCACTCCCCCGGCTCCGTGGTCGTTCGGGACCACGAGGTGCGGAGCCTGAATCGCTGGCCGGACGCGGCCTACGGCGAAGGCGGGCGGATTCGCGTTTTCGAGGCAAGCGCTTGGCCGTTGCGCCAAGACTATCGGCACTTGCTCGATCTCCTTGCACCCTGCGAGTCGGCGCCGCTCTCCCATCGCGCGGCTTCCGGCTTCTTGGAGCGTGCATCGAGATCACGGCTCAAGTTCGTTCCGGCGTTTCTCGCCGACCTCGGAGAGCATGTCGTCTTCATGCGCGGCGACCGGTCATCGGAATCGAAAGGCACGCCGTCGCGTCGGCTTGAGCATCAATGCCGGTCAATCGAGTAAGGCGCGAGAACGCCAACCCCGGGATAGTCGACCTGCAGTCGACCTCTTCCACCATCGCGGCATCACCTCTGGTTTCGATTCAGCACAACCTTGGCCCAAGTATAGGCGAACTCCGGAAACCTTCATGCCAAGGGCGTAGGTTGTGCCGAGCCGTGCGAGGTGGCGAGTTTGGACTCCGGCTTCTTTCAGATCCCTCGTTGGTTCCCCCCCCGGCAGTGGCCTTGCCATCGCCCTCGTCCGCAAGGTGCAGGGGGAGTTTCTTCGGGCACCCTTGCCTTCGCCTACGTGTTCCCCTCTCCCAAGGGCCACGGTTGGACTTGCACCAACTAGCCGACTAGCCTGCCGGTCACACATCGTCGCTCGCTACGCTCGGACGATCTAACCTTATTCGTTGGGTCGGGTGGATAAGGCGCTTGCGCCGCATCCACCCTACACCCGATCAAAACCTGTCAGAATTTATGCGGTCATTCACTAGGGGAACAACATTGTCATGTGCTGACCAGTCAATCACCACCGTGAAACTCGCGCATAATTCACGCATGCGAAACTGAAAAATGAGCAATAGCAATGTCGCTTCCGCCGCAAGATAAACGCACTCCTGCGCCGCCCCTCAGCGGGGGGATGGGTATTCGCGGCTGGCTGGTGGTCGGCGTCCTCCTCCTCAACGCGATCTTGCTCGCCGTGACGGGCCAGCACATGCAGTCTTCCCGTGAGCGGACTTTGAACGATGTCCGCAACATGACGACCAATCTGTCGGTGCTGATTGAGGGTAATCTGGCTGACACGGCGCGCCGCTTTGATCTGGCGCTCGCCAGCATCGTCGATTCCCTGGAGCGCATGCAGCGCAACCGCGACTGGCGAGACGAAGAAATCGAGGCACTGCTGGAAAGCCACAATCGCCGCCATCCGGAAGCCGCTGCGTTCCGTCTGACTGATGCAAAAGGCGATGTGCTTTGGGGAAAGGGCGTGGACCGCAAGTCGCGCGTCAATTTCGCCGACCGCGATTACTTCCCGCGACACCAGGACGCTCCCGGCCGGCGCATGTTGACCACCGAACCGATCCATGAACGCATTCAGAAGACGTGGGCCATCGTCTTTTCACGTTCCTACCGCACGCCTGACGGACGCTTTGCCGGTGTCGTCGCCGCCGCCTTACCGATCAGCCATTTGACCCAACAGCTCGCCAAGCTCGACCTCGGCCCGCACGGCTCGGCGGTGATCCGCCATGAGAATCATGCGCTGGTGACTCGCCATCCGCCGGCCGAAGGTCCGGGCGGCGAAATCGGCGACAAGAAAGTTTCCCCGGAGTTCGCCGAGATGCTCGCTTCCGGCGTCGTCAGCGGCATCTTTCACACGCCTCTGGCACCGGATGGCTACGAGCGAACGTATGCCTTCCGCCGCATCCGGAACATGCCGATGATCGTCAATGTCGGCGTGGCGCCGCAGGACTACCTCGAACCTTGGTATCAAGAAGTAAAATATACCGTGCTCTTGCTTGGTGCATTCTTTATCTTGAGCGTGATAGCCGCCCGCCTGGTCTGGCGCTACTGGTTCGGTCTCCAGAATCAGTCGGCATTTCTGGGGTCATTGATCGACACCCTGCCCTTGCCGGTTTTCTTCAAGGACACCCAAGGCCGCTATCTCGGCTGCAACCGAAAGTTCGAAGAACTACTCGAAAAGCCGCGCGACGAAATCGTCGGGCAAACGGTGTTCGATATGGCCCCGGCGGAAATCGCCCGCCGCTATCACGAAATGGACGCCAGCCTGTTCGACCAACCCGGCGTCCAGACCTACGAATGGGTCGTGAATAAATGTAGCGGCGAAAAGCGCGACGTGATCTTCCACAAAGCCTCGTTCGTGACTTCCGACGGGCGCGTCGGCGGCCTGATCGGCGCCATTACCGACATCACCGAACTCAAGCACACCGAAACCGAGCTCAAACGCCACCGCCAGCACCTCGAAGAACTGGTGCTGGAACGAACGGTGGAACTGACCGAAGCCAAGACCGCCGCCGAAACCGCCAACCGGGCCAAGAGCGCCTTCCTGGCCAACATGAGCCACGAACTGCGCACGCCGATGAACGCCATTCTGGGCATGACCGAGCTGGCGCTGCGCCGGGCCGACGATCCGAAACAAATCGACCAGCTCACCAAGGTCAAGACCGCCTCCGCGAACCTGCTGCACGTCATCAACGACATTCTCGACATCTCCAAGATCGAAGCCGAGCGGCTGCAACTCGAACACGTCGATTTCAGGATCGGCGAGATTCTGGAAAACCTCGTCAGCCTGATCGGCCACAAAGCCTCGGAAAAGGGCCTGAAACTCCGGGTCCAACTACAGCCCGGACTGCCCGCGCGCCGCTTCAACGGCGACCCCACGCGCCTGGGCCAGGTCCTGCTCAACCTGGCCGGCAACGCCCTCAAATTCACCGAGCAGGGCGCGATCACCGTGCGCGCCCGGCTGGTCGAGGACCACCCGAACGACGTGCTGCTGCGCTGGGAAGTGGCCGACACCGGCATCGGCATCGATACCGAAGCCCAAGGACGCCTGTTCGCCGCCTTCGAACAGGCCGACAACAGCATGACCCGCAAATACGGCGGCACCGGGCTGGGGCTGGTGATCAGCCAGCGCCTGGCGCGGCTGATGGGCGGCGAGCTCGGGGTCGAGAGCACCCCGGGAGTGGGCAGCACCTTCTGGTTCACCGTGCGGCTGGGCCAGGCGACGGCCGACAACCAGGATGCCGCCCCGCCCGCGCCGCCTACTGCCGCCGGCACGGCGGAACAGCGCCTGCAAGCCGACCACCGCGGCACGCGCGTCCTGCTCGCCGAAGACGAACCGGTCAACCAGGAAGTCTCGCGCGGCCTGCTGGTGGATGTGGGGCTAGTGGTCGATCTGGCCGAGGATGGCCGACAGGCGCTGGAACTGGCGCGCCGCACCCGCTACGCCCTGATCCTGATGGACATGCAGATGCCGGTGCTCAACGGCGTGGATGCAACGAAAGCAATCCGCGCCGACTCGCTCAACCAGACCACCCCCATTCTCGCCATGACGGCCAACACCTTCGACGAGGATCGCCAGACCTGCCTCGCCGCCGGCATGAACGACCACATCGCCAGACCGGTGGAGACGGATGTGTTGTATGACACTTTGCTGAAATGGTTGTCGCAGTCGGGTCGAACGCCCACCACAATGGGCAGGTAGAACTATTGCCAAGGAGATCGCGATGAAAAACCTCTTGCTGACCTTTCTGGTCAGCCTGTGCTGCCTGCTGCCCTTAGGCGTGGCGGCCAGTCCGCCCTCCGAGCCGACCTACAGTGGTGTCTCGATGAACTGGCGTGGGGGGGCGCAATGGCGTAGCGCATGGCGCCCTACGAACCGCGAATCGGCGAGGGCGGTGCCGATTGGTTTGGTCGTTGGCATCCCAGCCGTCTGCTAACCGTGCCCTTCTAGACCACGGCACCCAACAGGTATGGGTGGTACGTCTGGTGGGGCCTCGCCGTGTCGCGGTACGTTACCCCAAGCAGCCAGTCAATGCCGATGCTCGGACCCGGCGAAATCCTCACCGCCCCCGGTATCCCGCGCAATCCGGGGCCAGTCGAGGCGCTCTACGATCGCGATACCAGAGATGGCGTGATGCTGCGTAATCTGCTGCAACGCGCGGGCAACGATAGCATTGAGGCGCTTCGCGAGACCGGTCTGAGCAGATATCGCACGCGACATCGCCGAGTCGATTCCCGCCCTGGCCGAAGGACTGGCGAATGTGGTGCTTTTCCAGAACGGCCCCAGGCCCGCACGCGCTCCTCGGGCATCTAAGCGGCGGGGATCACAGGCTGGGTGCCAGTTGGATTCCGTCAGACGGCGAAAGGCAACGCCGCCGGCGAACTGGTCCGCATCTCGACACTCCGGAGCTTTCGGTCGGGTACGGACTTTCCCGGAAATCGCCTAAGATGCGCCAGTCGACGGACAACATGAGGGGTGATGCGTGATCGATACGGATGACCGTCCCGAACCAACCATCCTCGGTGACATCACCCCGAGCCAAGAGACCGAGGCGTTGCGGGACAGCGAAGAGCAGCTGCGCCTGGCGCTCGACGCGGCGCAGTTGGGCACCTACACCTGGGACATCGCCGCCAACCGGATCCTCTGGTCGCCACAGCACGAACGCCTCTGGGGCTTCGCCCCGGGGGTATTCGATGGAACCTATGACGGCTTCCTGAGTCGTGTGCATCCTGACGATGCACCGGGAATCACCGAGGAACTCGCGCGTTGCATGGCGACACGGGAGCGGTTCTCCCGCGACTTTCGGGTCATCTGGCCCGACGGCAGCCTGCATTGGATGCAGGGTCTCGGTGAGTTCAGTGTCGATGCCACCGGCCAACCGTGGCGGATGCGTGGGTGCGTCATGGAGATCACCGCCCGCAAACGGGCGGAACTGGAACTGCACCGCTTCCAGAAGATCGCCGAGACCATCCGCGAGATGGTGATGTTCATCGACCGCGACCTACGCTACCAGGTCGTCAACCCGGCCTATGCCGCACTCTTCCAGGCCACGCCACAGGCGCTGCAAGGTTGCCCGGTCAGTGAGGTCGTGGGTGAGGCTCTCTATGCCCGCATCGCGCCCGAGCTGGAGGCCGCCCTCAACGGTGAGACACGGCGTTTCAGTGTTCGGATCCCAGGTCCGGATGGCCGGCGACGCGCTCTCGAGGCCACCTATTCGCCCTGCTGGGATGGGGGAAGGGTCGAGGGCGTCGTGGTCTGTCTCCATGACGCGACCGAGACCGAAGCGGCCCGGGCGGCCCTGGAGGCCGAGCGGACCCATCTGGAGGCGCGGGTCGCGGCGCGCACGGCCGCCTTGGGGGCGTCCGAGGGCATGCTGCGCACCATCTACGACCTGCTGACGGTGGGGATCTCCATCACGGATCGGTCAGGCCGGATCGTCGATTGCAACCAGGCATCGGAAAGGCTCCTCGGCATCACCCGCGATGAGCATCGACAACGCCATTACACCGGCCCGGAATGGTCGATCGTCCGCCCGGACGGCACGCCAATGCCCGCGGATGCCTATGCCAGTGTGCGTGCCATGGTCGAGCAGCGTCCGGTCCGCGATGTGGAGATGGGCATCGTCAAGCCCGAAGGCATCACATGGCTCTCGGTCAGCGCCATGCCAACCGACCATCCCGACTACGGGGTGGTCATCGCCTACGTCGACATCAGCGCGCGCCGCCGGGGCGAAAAGGCATTAAAAGCGAGCGAGCGGCGCTGGCAGTTCGCGCTGGAGGGCGCGGGCGATGGGGTGTGGGACTGGCAGATCCCGAGCGGCCGGGTCTTCTATTCCCACGGCTGGAAGACGATGCTGGGGTACGGCGACAAGGAGATCGATAACCGTCTCGACGCCTGGGAGCAGCGCGTTCATCCGGAGGATCTGCCGCGCGCGCTGGCGGACGTGCAGGCCCATCTCGACGGCAAGACGCCCGTTTATGTGAATGAGCACCGGCTGCGCTGTAAGGATGGCAGCTGGAAATGGGTCCTCGACCGCGGGAAGGTGATGGAGCGGGGTGCCGATGGCCAGCCCCTGCGTGCGATTGGCACGCATACGGATATCAGCGAACGCAAGCAGACCGAGACGCGGTTGCAGGCCAGCGAAGCGCGCGCCCGCGCCATCATCGACGCCTCGCCGATCCCCTTTGCCCTCAACGATCCGCAGCAGACCATTATCTATGTGAACCCGGCCTTTATCGATCTGTTCGGCTATACCCTGGCGGAGATTCCCACCGTGGCGGACTGGTGGCCGCTGGCCTATCCCGATCCTGACTATCGTCAGTGGGTCATGGACACCTGGCAGGAACGGCTGGAGCAGGCCCGGCAAGACAGCGGACGCTTTGCAGCCCTGCCAGAGGTGACGATCCGCTGCAAGAACGGCCAGGATCGCACCCTTCTGATCGGGGCATCGGCACTGGGTTTATCCTTCGATGACCTGTTATTGATCACTTTCTACGACATCACCGACCTCAAACAGGCCCGTGAGACGGCCGAACAGGCGACCCGGGTCAAATCCGAGTTCCTGGCCAACATGAGTCACGAGATCCGTACTCCGCTCAATGCCATGCTGGGGCTGACGCAACTGCTGGAGGGCGAAGCACTGACCACGCGGCAACGCCACCTGGTGCAACGGCAGCGCGTGGCTGGTCAATCACTGCTCGCGCTCGTCAATGAGATCCTTGATGTCTCCAAGCTTGCCTCCGGTCAGCTGCGCCTAGAGGCGCGGCCCTTCGCGCCGGCATCCGTACTGGCTCAAGTGGCGAGTCTCCTGGGTCAGCAGGCCCATGCCAAGGGACTCGACTTCCGGCTCGACATGCCGCAGGATCTCGCTGCATGGCTGGTTGGCGACCCACTGCGGTTGGAACAGATCCTGATCAACCTGGTCGGTAACGCGGTGAAATTCACCGAGCACGGCGAGGTGCGCATCCAGGTCAGCCAAGCGGACATCGACACCCAGACAGTGCGTCTGCGTCTGGAAATCCACGACACCGGGATCGGGATCGCCCCCGAAAACCTGGCCACCCTGGGTACCGCCTTTAACCAGGCGGATGGAAGCATCACCCGCCGGTTTGGCGGTACCGGGCTGGGGCTGGCCATCTGCAAGCAGTTGGTAGAGCGGATGGGGGGTGCCTTCGGGGTCGACAGCACCCTCGGGGTTGGCAGTACCTTCTGGTGCGAACTGCCCTTCGCGCGGGCCAGCGCGGGGGAGAGGCCGCCGGTCGAGGCGGTGCCAGAGGCGTGGCTGGGCGGACCACGTCTGAGCGGCATGCGCTGTCTGGTGGTGGATGACAGTCCCCTGAATCGGGAGGTGGTCGAACAGGCACTGCAGCGCGAGGGCGCCCGCGCGACGCTGGTCGCCGATGGCCAGCAGGCCTTGGACTGGCTGCGTGCCCAACCCCAGGCTGTCGATGCGGTGCTGATGGACATCCAGATGCCGGTGCTGGACGGACTCGCCGCGACCCGCGCGATCCGCCAGGAACTTGGCCTGACCGAGTTGCCCGTGATCGCCTTCACCGCTGGCGTGCTGGCCGAGCAGCGTCAGCAGGCGCATGAGGCCGGGTTCAGCGACTTTCTGGCGAAGCCCGTGGACCTCGAGGAACTGGTCGAGATTCTGGCCCGCTGGACCAACCCTCAACCAGCGGTTGCGCCCGTGGCCGAGCATCCGGTCCGCATGCCGTCGCCAACTCCGTCGGCGTTTCCCGACATCCCCGGCATCGATCGTCACCGGGCGGCGCGTCTGCTCGACCAGGACTGGACGTTCTTCCTGCGTCTGGCGCATCGGTTTGTCGCCGATTTCGCCGACGCAACCGAGCAGACACGACAGGATCTGGCGCGCGGCGAGGTCATTGCCGCCACCCGGCGGCTGCATACCCTGCGCGGCCTCGCCGGGAATATCGGCGCACTCGAACTGGCGCAGACTGCACTGACGCTGGAGACCGCGCTCGCGGACCCGCGTGCGGATCCGGCGCCCGCGCTGGCGACCTTCGAGGCGCGGTTGACCGCGCTGCTCACCGCCCTCGCGCCACGGATGGAAGGCGTCGAACCGGTACCGGATGGCGACCCCGATGCGCCGCTCGACGCCGCCGGGCTCACTGCGCTCCGCGAGGCTTTGTCCGAGCACGATCTGGCGGCATTGGATCTGTTCGAGGCACTGCAACCGGCCCTGGCGCGGCGTGACGGTCAAGTCGCAACCCGGGCGCTGGCTCGGATGATCCAGTCACTGCGCTTTACCGAGGCCCGGGCGCGTCTGGCGCCCGCGCGCCCGACCGCTCAGTCTGAACCGCGTCCCTCGTAACGGGCGTTCTGTCGACTGATCGACACAATGGTCATCTGTGTGCGGCTGACGCCGTGTAAATTTGCGAGCGGCGATCAGTCGGCTCGTCTATCCGCAAGGAGATCGGAGTGATGCCCGCGTACCCCGCCATCCGGATCCTGATCGTCGACGACGATCCCGCCAGCGTCCAGATCATGGCCCGGGCGCTGAAGTCCGTGTGCCGGTGCGAGTTTGCCTTGTCCGGGCCGCAGGCGCTGGAGCGCTTGGCCGCGGATCGGTTGCCGGCGCTGATCCTGCTCGATGTCATGATGCCGGAGATGGACGGTTACGCCCTGTGCCGGACGCTTCAGGCCGACCCGCGCCTGAAGGACATTCCAGTGATCTACGTGACCGCCAGCCAGGATCCGGACAGTGAGACTCATGCCCTGGAGGCCGGCGCGGCGGATTTCATTCCCAAACCGATCAATCCACCCGTGCTGCGTCTACGGGTTGGACTGCAGCTGCAGTTGCGCGAGCGCGAGCAGGCACTGCGCGACAGCGAAGCGCGCTTTGAACGCCTCGCCCATTATGACACGCTGACCGGGCTACCCAACCGCCGACTGCTGGCCGATCGTCTGCACCAGGCCATGGCGCAGACCAAGCGACGGGGAAGACACCTGGCGGTGGCCTATCTCGACCTGGATGGCTTCAAGGACGTCAATGACCGTCACGGACATGCCATCGGCGATCAGTTGTTGGTGGCCGTGGCCAACCACATGAACCAGGCCTTGCGCGAAGGCGACACCATCGCGCGTCTCGGTGGTGATGAGTTCGTTGCCGTGATGATCGATCTGGAGTATCGCGACGCCATTGCGCCGCTGCTCAACCGTCTGCTCGCTGCCGCAGCCGCCCCGATGCCCGTGGGTGATCTCGTCTTTCAGGTCTCGGCCAGTCTCGGAGTCGCCCTCTATCCGCAGCCTGACGAGGTGGACGCGGATCAACTGCTGCGTCAAGCCGACCAGGCCATGTATCAGGCCAAGCTGGCCGGCAAGAATTGCTATCGCGTCTTCAATGCCGATCAGGATCAACGCACCCGGCGTGTGCATGAGAATCCGGAGCGCATCCGCCGCGCCCTGGTCGCGCGCGAATTCGTGCTCTATTACCAGCCCAAGGTCAGCCTGCGCAGCGGGGATGTCATCGGCGCCGAGGCATTGATCCGCTGGCAACATCCGGAACGCGGACTGCTGCTCCCGCAGGAGTTCCTGCCGGTGATCGAGGATGACCCGCTGGCGGCCGAGCTCGACGAATGGGTGATCGAAACCGCGCTGACCCAGATGGACGTCTGGCAGGCGAACGGAGTCGATCTCCCGGTCAGCGTCAATGTGGGCGCTCGCCAATTGCGGCAGTCGGATTTCGTCGCGCGTCTGCGCGCCCTTCTGGCCATGCATCCCGGGGTCAAGCCGGCGAGCCTCGCGCTGGAAATCCGGGAGATCAGTGCGATGCGAGACCTGGCGCATGTCTCCCGGGTCGTTGCGGACTGCCGCGAGCTCGGGGTGAGCTGCGCACTGGACAACTTTGGTGTCGGCTATTCTTCGTTGACCTATCTGAAACAACTGGCGGTCACCGCGTTGAAGATCGACCGGAGTTTTGTCGCCGATATGCTCAATAACCCGGATGATCTGGCGATCATCGAAAGCATTTTGGGCCTGGCCACCGCCTTCCGCCTCCAGACCATCGCCGAAGGGGCGGAGACTCCGGAGCAGGGCGAGCGGCTACTGCAACTCGGCTGCGAGCTGGCTCAGGGTTACGGTATCGCCCACCCGATGTCGGCCGACGCGGTCATCGGGTGGCTGGCCGACTGGCCGCCATCACCTCATTGGATCCATCTTTTCTTGGACCGCAGATGCACCTTGTTGTCCGACCTGACCCAATAGGGCCGGCCTGCAAGTCACTGCAAATACGCGTGTTGCACCCTGAACAAGTCACCCGCGAGCAGGTGTCGGGTTTCGACTTCCAAGGACAACCCATGTCGATTCTGGCCGACCGGATCAGCCTGCTCTTGGGGAGACGGGAGTCGGCTCGAAACAACATTGCGGTCAGTGTCCACCGCGAAACCAATGACAGCTCCAGCACGAGACGATGCCGCAGCCTCATTCGCGCCCGGTGACTGCTCCCGGGCCCAACAAAAAGCTCGGCCGGAAGCGAGAGTGATTGCAACGGGGCGATTTCAGCCCTTGCGAACACCCGTTCAGCGGTGTCGCATCGTGGGATAGATGGCCGATGGCGAGGTGGGCGATTCTAGAAGTTCGTGACGAAATAGTTTTGGAAACAACACTCGAGGATGATAACGCAGCCGCCTTGCGCTCGCGATCCAGTCCTCAATCGAACATCGCCTCTTCCAGGCAACGGCTCCGGATCACCGCCTTCAAATCCGCAATGCTCGAACAGGCATTCAGGGTCACCGCATCCACGCAGACCTTCAGCCCTTGGTCCGTGATGCGAAACACGGCCGGAAGTGTGGCCGAGAGGCCCGGTTCGCGACGGTGAAGCTCGTCGCGGTGCAGGAACTCGCACTCCGCGTCGATGGATGAATCGTCGCGCAGTCGGAAGCTCCCGAGGAGCCGGTCCATGCTCATCGGTGACCTCGCTCGTAGAGCTCGGCGAGTCGCGTCGGGGCTACGCCGAGCAGGTATCGCATGATGAGGCCCGCGTTCATGAGCTGCTGGCGGACCACGCCATTGCGACGAAAGCGCACGGCGGAGGTCGTCACCTCACCCGGAAGTTTCAGAACACGCGCGCGGCGGCGGGCGCGGCGCAGCAGCTCGACATCCTCGAACAAGGGCCAATCCGGAAATCCACCGAGTTGGTCGAAGAAGCGTCGCCGGATCAGGATCCCCTGGTCTCCGAAGCTGGTGAGGAGCGAGTCGAACCGCGAAAACCAGCCGTAAAGGCCGAGCAGCCAATGGGCATCGTCGAAGCGCAAACGAAAGCAGGCCAGCTCGGCATCGTCCTCGGCGAAGGCGGATTTCGTCAGGACGGCGGCCTGCCGGGGCAGGATGCTGTCGTCATGCAGGAAGAGCAGAAGCTCGCCCGCCGCCGCGCGGGCCCCGGCATTGCATTGCGGGCCGCGCCCCGTGGTTGCATAGAGGACCTGCGTCACACCTTCGAGCGGACCCGGCGGACGCGGCAGCTCGGCGGGCCGAACTGGATCCGCACCTGAGCAGGCAACCACAACGATGATCTCGGCGCCCGGGAACACGCATCGACAGGCATGAAGACAGGGGGCGAGATGAGGACCGACGCGCCTGGTCGGGATAATGATCGAGAGGTTTGGCATAAGATGGACTGCGGCGGCGCACCTGTCGCGGACATGGCAGGGATCTGGCCCGCGCGACGCCGAAATCAACCCGCGGGCTCCTCAAGGAAACCCGAGCAGCTTATGGGTCTGGATGCTCAGACGCCAATGCGGCCTGGTTTGGCAGTAGGCAATCGCTTGGCGCGTGTGCTCTTGAAGGTGCGGGCCGTCCATCGGCTGAAGGAAAAAATGCTCGAACGCGAGGTGCTCGAGATCCTCGGGCGAAAGGCCGGGCTGGGGAAAGACGAGCTTGAGCTCCGCGCCGCGCTGCTGGAGAAGATCGGCGCCGGCCTTCGGGCTGACGCAGATCCAGTCGACGCCGTCCGGGACAGACAGCGTACCGTTGGTCTCGAGGGCAATCTCGAAACCCAGCACATGCAGTGCCTGGATCAAGGCACCGTCGAGCTGGAGCAGCGGCTCCCCTCCGGTCAGCACGACGAAGGGCCGACCGCCCGAACCGGCATGCTCCGACCAGGTCGCCCGGATCCGTTCGGCGAGGGTCTCGGGATCTTCGAACAGTCCACCGCCTAAGCCGTCGGTCCCGCGAAAATCGGTGTCGCAGAATCGACAGGTCGCCGTCGCGCGATCGTGCTCGCGTCCGGACCAGAGGTTGCAGCCTGCAAATCGGCAGAACACCGCCGCGCGTCCCGCCTGCGCGCCCTCGCCCTGCAGCGTGTAGAAGATCTCCTTGACGCTGTAGCTCATAGCGGAAGCGCCGGCCCCAACGCTCCCCAGCAGAGAACGGCGCCGCAGCCCGGGGTTTCGTGCAGGTCGATGCGATCCAATTGCGGGAGCGCGGCGGCGACCTCCTCGCGAATCCACAGCAGCAGGTTGGCCGGATCCGCCTGGCGCACGCGCGGGAGCGCGTCGAGCCGATGATGGTCGAGCCGATCGTAGACCGGCTTGAACAGTCGCTTCACGTCGCCGTAGTCGATCGTCCAGCCGAGCACCTCGTCCAGCGGGGCGGTCAGATGCAGGCGCATCAGATAGCTGTGGCCGTGCAGGCGGCGGCGTCGATCGCCCTCGGGTGCCTGTACAAGCGCCAGCGCACTCTCGAAGCGTTGCTCCTTCCAGATCCGATAATGCACGCCGTCGTAGTGACAACCGGCGGTGGACGTCTCGTAGACCGTGACGACGGACAACTGGGGAAAGACCGGTCGCAGTCGGTCCCAGATCCAACGCGCCAGCATCTCGCTGGTCGGATTCTCCAGGCCGGGGATCTCGTTCAGACAGGCGTGATCGAGCTCGGCGTACAGGGGCGCCCAGATGCCCTCGAGCCGATCGAAGTCGATGCCCATGTCGTTTCCGGCAAGATCCTGATTGGCGTGCAGGATCACCTCGAACCCGTGGCCGTGCATGCGCCCGCACTGGTGACCCTCGGGGACACTCGGCAAGCGGTGGGCGGCCTCGAAACGAAAGCGGCGCCAGACATGCGCCTGCTCGCGGCCGTCCAGATCGACACCCTGATCGCGGGTGCTCTGGATACCGACCGAAACAACCCCGGGCACGCCGAGATGCGCCCGCACCCAGCGCGCGAGATTCTCGTCGGTCGGGATCGGCAGGTGTTCGTTGAGGTCGCTGTAATCGAGCGGTGCGATCGTGTCTGAAAGCGCCCGAGCGAGCGCGTCCGTCTCCCCGCCGGGAAAGGGTGCCCAAGCGATCGGAAGCCCCGCGCGCACCTTGGCGACGAAGCCGTGCCCGTGCAAACGGCGCGACCGGTGTCCGGCAGGCAGGATGGAGACGCGCCGCGCGGCCTCGAACGGGACGGCGGCGACGTGAAACAGCTGTTCACTCATGGGACAACGAGACCGAAACGAAGGCTGAGCGGATCCGGGCAGCCTGCATCCGCGAAGCCCTTGGCGCGAAGCAGGCAGGAGTCACAGAGACCACAGGGACGGCCGTCCGTTCCGGGATCGTAGCAGCTGCTGGTCAGACCGTAATCGACACCGAGCGAAAGACCTCGGGCGATGATCTCGGCCTTGGTCATCTGCATCAGAGGTGCGTGGATCCGGAGCCTTTGGCGCCCTTCGACCCCGGCTGCGGTCGCCAGATTGGCCATCTGCTCGAATGCCTCGATGAAGGCGGGTCGGCAGTCGGGATACCCGGAGTAATCCTGCACGTTCACGCCGATGAAGATGTCCTCGGACCCGAGGGTTTCCGCCCACGCGAGCGCGAAGGACAGAAAGACGGTGTTGCGTGCCGGGACATAGGTCACCGGAATCCCCTCGCCGATCGTCCCGGCGGAACGTCCCTTAGGCACCGGGATGTCTGCCGTGAGCGCCGATCCGCCGAAACGCCGCAGATCGATCTCGACGATCGCATGCTCCACGACCCCGAGCGCCTCGGCGACGCGGGCGGCGGACTCGAGCTCGATGCCGTGGCGCTGGCCGTACCGAAACGACAATGCATGGACAGCGAATCCTTCGGATGTCGCGATGGCCGATGCGGTTGCGGAGTCCAAGCCCCCGCTCAAAAGGACGACTGCAGGTGTCATGGTTTTGGACAGCGGAGGATGGCGGCAGGGCGCATCGGGCCGGGCCTCAGCCGGCGCTCGAGGCTCAATTCCATTCGCCCGTCGGCTGGACCAGCGAGCGGATTCGCGCCAGTGCAGTGTCGCCGACATCGGAAAACTCGATCCCGAGCAGCCAGCACTCCTCGCCGGTGCTCGGCGACACCCAGACCACGGAGCCGACGGCTTGAATGCCTTCCGGGATCTCCGGTGCCTCCATCTCGACCAACAGTCGAGAACGCACGGCGAACATTCGGTCGGCCCACACCTGGAGTCCACCCTCGCTGATGTTGCGCCCGAGCACCGCGTGCATCCCCGGGACACCGCCGTGCGCATCCGAGCCAAGTTGCACGAGGCGAGCGTGGCAGTCCCAGGACACCCGCTCGTAGCTCCTTCGATCCGCATCCGCGTCGCTGATCGCCATAGATACCTCAAACCGCCTGATTGATCGAAACGCCGGATGGGGGGAACCTCCGGCCGGTCATCCGGAAACCGATCCGTGCTGCCGAACCCGCATCCTATAAACACAGCAACGGGGTAAGGATAGCGCTCGTCTCGGGGGCTGTCGACCAAGCGTGCAGCAGCTCGCACCGGATCAGACCGGTGTGGGAAATACTTCAATCCATCTTCGAAGAACTTGAGACTTATAAGACGGGGCGCCGACGAACATCGGATCTTCGCGAAATATTGAAGGCGATATTCTATCTGAATAAAACCGGATATCCGTGGCGGTATCTGCCTAAAAAGCTCGTCAGCGGCCTTGCGCGTAATTCCGGCCATCGTGGCACGTGGCGCAGAGCGCCACGGGGCATGCGTGACACCGCAGAGCGGGTGTCACGAGCGACTGATGATTTTGATGGGGGTAAACTCGTGAAAGGCCGAAAGCGCCATATCATTGAAGTTGGTTGTGCCTCGCACGGCTCGGCACAACGGCACGACAGGTGGCGGCTGGCGGCTGGAAGCTACCTTGCCAACCCGGCCGCGATCTGCCGCATGCGCTCGACCATGGCGACCAAACCGTTGCGGCGGGTCATGCTCAGGTGCTCGTCGAGGCCCAAACGGCTGAAGAAGGCTTGCGCATCGAAGGCGAGGATGGCGCCGGCCGGTTGGCCGGAGTAGAGCTGCTGCAGGAGGGCAATGAGGCCGCGGACGATGTTGGCATCGCTGTCGGCGAGGAACTCGATGACGTCGGGCGAGCCGGGACGCACACGGGCCGAGAGGTGGACGCGACTCTGGCAGCCGGGGACGAAGGTCTCCGGGGTCTTCAAGGCATCCGGCATGGGCGTGAGGCGCTCGCCGAGATCCATGATCTGTTGATGGCGCATCGGCCAATCGGGTAGAAGCTCGAAGATCTCGGCGATCTCCTCCGCGGCCGACTCGGGCGAATCGGCTGCGGCTGTCGGATAGAGGACCTCTTCAGCCGCCATGTCGTACGACGCCGTCCTGGCGGAGGTCTCGCGGGCACCCGCGACGATCTCGGCGAGCGCAGCGGCGAGCCGCTCGACCTCGGCCTCGGTGTTGTAGACACCGAAGGAGGCGCGCGCGGTCGAGGCGATGCCCAGCCGATCCATCAGCGGCTGGCAGCAATGATGGCCGGTGCGGATACAGATGCCGCGCAGATCGAGCTGCATGCCGATATCCAGCGTGCCGATCGGCGGATCGACCATGACCCAGGAGACCACGGCGGCCTTGTGCGGTGCGGTGCCCTTGATCTCGAGACCGGGAATCACGGACAGGCGCTCGGTGGCCAACCGCAGGAGACGCTGCTCGTGCGCCCCGATCCGCTCGAACCCGACCCCTTCAATCCACTCGATGGCCGCGGCCAGACCGACCGCACCGGCGATATGCGGCGTGCCGGCCTCGAACTTGTTCGGAAGCTGCGCGTAGGTCGTCTTCTCGAAGGTGACCTGCTCGATCATGTCCCCGCCGCCCTGGTACGGCGGCATCGCCTCGAGCAGACCGCGTTTTCCGTAGAGCACGCCCATGCCGGTCGGCCCGTAGAGCTTGTGTCCGGAGAAGGCGTAAAAATCGGCATCCAGGGCCTGGACGTCGGTCGCCCCGTGGGCGACCCACTGGGCGCCGTCGATCAGGGCCAGAGCCCCTGCGGCATGGGCCTCGTCGATGATCGTCTTGACCGGATTGACGGTGCCGAGTGCGTTGGAGACGTGGTTGACCGCGACCAGCCGGGTGCGCGAGGAGAGCAGGCGACGGTAGGCGTCCATGTCGAGCTCGCCGGCATCGTCGATCGGGATGACCCGGATGCGCGCACCCGTGGTCTCGCAGGCCATCTGCCAGGGCACGATGTTGGAATGATGCTCCAAGCGGGACAGGATGATCTCGTCGCCGGGCTGCAGGTTGGCCCGACCCCAGGAGGCGGCGACCAGATTGATGGACTCGGTCGTCCCGCGCGTGAAGAGACACTCGACGGGCTCGGCGGCGTGCAGGAAGTGCGCGACCATCTCGCGCGCGTAGTCGTGCATCCGCGTGGCATTGCGCGAGAGCTGGTAGACCCCGCGATGGATGTTGGCGTGGTATTGCTGATGATAGTCGCTGACCGCCTGGATGACCTGGAGCGGCTGCTGGGTGCTCGCGGCGTTGTCCAGGTAGGCCAACGGCTGGTCGTGCACGCGGGTTGCGAGGATCGGAAACTGGGCGCGCAGGGCCGCCAGGTCCAAGGGCACGGAGGGTGCTGGGGTCGGGGAGAGTCGCGGGGTCATCTCGGTTCAATGCACTCGGATGTGGCCATAGATGTCCAGGTACTGGCGTGCCGGCCGGCCCCATGAGCGGTCGACACGCATCCCGTTGATCTGCAGCTGGCGAAAATACGCGGGGTGGTTGCGCCACAGATCGATCGCGCGCTGCATGGCGGCGGCCAAGGCGGACTCGGTCAGGTCGTCGAAGAGATAGCCGTTGCGCTCCTCGAAGGGACGATCCGAGTAGTTGGCATCGAAGACCGTATCGGCAAGCCCCCCGACACGCCGCGCGATCGGGACAACGCCGTATTTCATCGCGATCATCTGGGTCAAACCGCAGGGCTCGTAGATGCTCGGGATGAGGATCATGTCCGCGCCTGCATAGATGAGATGGGACAACTCCTCGTCATACGCAAGGACCAGGCGACAATCCGGGTGTTCCTCGGTGTCCTCCTGGAGACGCCGGAACTGCTCGGCGACCACCGGATCGAGTGCGGCCCCGAGGAGCGCGAGCTGGCAGTCGAGCGCGCACGCGTGCGCGATGCCGAACCGCAGGAGATGCACGCCTTTTTGATAGTCGAGCCGGCTCACGACGGCCACGATGGGCTTCTCGTCCTGAACGAGACCCAAATAATCCCGCAAGGCCCGGCGATTGACCTCCTTGTCGTCGAGCCGGTCGGCATCGAAGGGCCCCGGGATGTGCCGATCGGTCGTGGGGTTCCAGACCGCATCGTCGATGCCGTTCAGCA
This sequence comes from Thiocapsa sp., assembly GCF_018399035.1. Classification (GTDB taxonomy): domain Bacteria; phylum Pseudomonadota; class Gammaproteobacteria; order Chromatiales; family Chromatiaceae; genus Thiocapsa. The sequence continues at coordinate 5,560,195 of NZ_CP073760.1, read as the reverse complement.
CACCTCCGAACTTACCGTCGTGGGTCTTCAGAACGCCCTGAAGCCCCATCCCCTGCTCGGTGTTCTGGATCTCCCAGGCATAGCGTGGCGAGACGGTGTTCACGAAGTTGGAAAAGACGATCCCGCCCTTCATCAGATTCACGGCGCGCGGATCGGCAGGATCCTGGAGACGGTCCGGCGTCATGAGACGGGCCGGATCCAGGCCGACCTGCCGCAGGATGGATTCGCCGACGACACCCTGGTAACCGAGGTTGTGCAGGCTGTAGCAGACGCGCACGTCGGTCAGTCCGAGGCGCTGGTACATCTCGAACAAGAGGACGGGCACCAGCGCGGTTTGCCAATCGTGACAATGGATGACGTCCGGGCGCCTGCCCGAGATCAGCATGAATTCCAGCACGGCCCGACAGAAGAACGCGAAGCGATCCGCATCGTCCGCCTCGCCGTAGATGCGCCCGCGCTGAAAAAATCGATGGGGCGAGTCGGACTCGATAAAGAAGCAGGTCACCCCGTCGACCTCGCCCGAGTCGACGCGACAGTCGATCCACCGATCGAAATAGGGGACGCGCAGCTCCCGGCAGACCTCGCGGCGCCCTTCGATCAGATCGTGGCGCAGCGAATCGTACCCCGGCAAAAAGACCTCGACTTCTTGCCCGAGCGCGAGAAGCTCGCGCGAGAGCCCGTGCACGACATCACCGAGCCCGCCTGCCTTCGCGATCGGCGCACACTCGGCGCTGACCATGGCAATATACATACCTTAGATTCCCGATTGGCTTTTTGATGGCGGGGACGCCGAAACCCTCGACCCGCCCACGCGCGGGATCACCCCGCATGCGGGGTGATCCCGATGACTCTCCTACGCGGGTCTTACGACGACTCGTTCCCGCCGCGCGCAGCGATGTAGGCCAACGCCTTGTCGATGCGACGCAGCGTCGCATCCTTGCCGACCAGGCGCAGGGTCTCGTCGATACCCGGCGAGGCGGCGCGACCGACGATCGCCACGCGCAAGGGCTGGGCGACCTTGCCCATGTTGGTTCCCAGCTCCTCGGCGACGCCTTCGACGACGTGCTTGAGTCCCTCCAGCGTCCAATCCTCGTAGGCCATCATCTCGAAGGCCGCACGCAGACGCTCCAACCCCTCGCGCGCCACCAAACGCAGATGCTTCTTGGCGGACGCGTCATCGAAGGCATCGAAGTCGCGATAGAAGAAGGCGCTGATCTCGGCCAGCTCGGTCAAGGTCTTCGCACGTGCGGCCTGGACCGAGACCACCTCGACCAGATCCGGGCCGGTCGCGGGGTCGATGTCGAGCCGTCCCATATGCGGGCTGAGCAGGCGGGCGATCCGCGCCGCATCGGCGTGATGCAGGTACTGCTGGTTGAGCCAATCGAGCTTCTCGGTGTTGAAGGAGGAAGCCGCCTTGTTGACGTCCCCGATCTCGAAGAGGCGGATCATCTCCTCGACGGAGAAGAGCTCCTGATCGCCGTGCGACCACCCCAGGCGCACCAAATAGTTGAGCAGGGCCTCGGGCAAATAGCCCTGATCGCGATAGGCGATGACGCTCACCGCACCGTGACGCTTGGACAGACGCGCCCCGTCGTCGCCGAGGATCATGGGCACATGGGCGTAGCGCGGCGGCTCATGGCCGAGCGCACGCAGGATGTTGATCTGGCGCGGCGTGTTGTTCAGATGATCGTCGCCGCGGATGACATGGGTGATGCCCATATCCGCGTCGTCCACCACCACGCTCAGGTTGTAGGTCGGCGCACCGTCGCTGCGCCGAATGATCAGGTCGTCCAGCTCGGCGTTGGCGAAGACGACCCGCCCGCGAATCATGTCGTCGACGACCACGACGCCGTCGGCCGGATTCTTGAAGCGGATGACGTGCGGCTCGTTCGGATCGATCTCGTGGCCGCGACAATGGCCGTCGTAGCGCGGTTTGAGCCGCTGCACCATCTGGTCCTCGCGCAGTGACTCCAAGCGCTCCTTCGAGCAGACGCAGCGATAGGCCAGCCCCTTGACCAGCAGCTCCTCGATCACGGCGTTGTAACGCTCGAAGCGCTGGGTCTGGTAGAAGGGCCCTTCGTCGTAGTCCAGGCCGAGCCAGGTCATGCCCTCGAGGATGGCGTTCACGGACTCGGCCGTCGAGCGCTCCAGGTCCGTATCCTCGATCCGCAGCACGAACTGCCCGCCGTGCTTACGCGCGAAGAGATAGCTGAAAAGCGCCGTGCGGGCGCCTCCGACGTGCAGATAACCGGTGGGGGACGGGGCGAATCGGGTACGGACGGTCATGGGCTTCCGGATCGGTTGTAGGGGACGCGTGGCGGCGATTCTAACAGAGCCCCTTCGACCTGCCCGCTTGTTCGCTCGGCTTCTTCCCTCGACTTGTTCAATCAAGCACCCTTCGGTTATGTTCGCGCCATGAGATTCTCCGAAGCAGACGGCAGCAGCGGCCCACTGATCGACGCCTACGGGAACGACGGCATCCTGATCGGGGGTCGACGCTTTACCCGAGGGCTGATCGTGACACCGAACCGGGTCGAAGAGGGCTGGGGTCCGGCCCACCCGGCCGATCTGACGGTCGAGCACTTGGATGCGCTGATCGCGATCGAGCCCGAGACCCAGGTCATCGTGCTGGGGACCGGGGAGACTCAGGTCTTTCCCGACCCGGCGCTTTACTTTGCCGTGATCGGGCGAGGGGTCGGTTTCGAGGTCATGGATACGGGTGCCGCCTGCCGGACCTACAACATCTTGATGTCGGAAGGGCGGCGCGTCGTCGCGGGCCTGTTGCCCTGGCGCTGAACCGCGTCAGGCGTGATTGATGCTGTTTCATCGATGCTTCGCGTTCGGCTTGAACCACGCGACTTGGAGTCGACGCGGTTCAGGTCTTTTATTCGGTCTTTCGGGTCGGAATCCTAACGGCCGCGTGTCGGCCCACCGCTCGCTCGATCCTTATCGCATCATCAGGAGCACTCTACCCCATGGATCGACAGATCATTCTCTCCGTCCTCGGCGTCGCCATCCTCGGCTTCTTGGGCGCTCTTCTCCTCATGCCCGCGTCCATCGAAGACGGCCCGGACCGCTTGCCTTGGCGCGTCGCGCAAGACGTCGCCGGGCGCACGCAGGTCTTCGGCTTCACGATCGGGGAGACCACGCTGACGCAGGTGCGCGCGCTGTTCGGCGAGGACGGTAAGGTCAATCTCTTCCAAGACCCGACACAGGCCGAGCCCTACGGTGTGGAGGCATTCTTCGACCAGATCCATCTGCAGCGCCTGCGCGCGGACTTCGTGATCACGCTCGATGTCGATCAGGCCACCCTCGCCCCCATGTACGAGCGCGGTCTGCGGATCAGCCAGGTCGGCAGCGGCAGCCGCAAGATCAAGCTCGACCCGACCGATGTCGAGACCCTATCGTCCCGTCCCATCCGATCCATCAGCTATCTTCCGAAGGCCAGACTGGACAACGAGCTGATCGAGCAACGCTTCGGCACACCCGATCTGCTCCTGACCGAGCCCGAGACCGACATCGTCCATTGGCTCTACCCCGAACGCGGAATGGACATCAGCCGCAGCCCCAACGGGACCGTCATCATTCAATACGTCAACCCGGCCGACTTCGACCGGCTCCTGAGCCCCCTTCAGGATGCCGTCCCCGGGGAGGAGACGCCGCCGGAGACCTGAGCATGTCGAAGCACCCTCTTCTCGTCGCCTTGGCCTTGGCGGGCTTCGCGGTCGCCGGAGCGACGTCGGCCGCCGAGCCGACCAAGATCCGTTTTGTCACCGACTGGAAGGCGCAGGCCCCGCAGGGCGGCTTCTACCAGGCCAAGGCGCTCGGGCTCTACGCCGAGCAGGGTCTCGATGTGGAGATCCTTCAGGGCGGCCCCTCGGTGAATGTCCCGCTCTTGCTGGGCTCCAACCAGGCCGATTTCGGGATCGGCTCCAACAGCTTTATCCCGCTCAACATCGTCGCGGCCGGGATCCCGGCGAGCGCCGTCGCGGCTATCTTCCAGAAAGACCCGCAGGTCCTGATCACGCATCCGCGCGAGGACATCCGATCCATTGCCGACATGAAGGGCAAGCCCATCATGATCTCGGACGCCGGCGTGGGCAGCCATTGGATCTGGCTGAAGGCCAAATTCGGATTCACGGATCGGCAGATCCGCAAGTACACCTACAACCTCGCGCCCTTCCTCGTCGATCCCGGTGCGATCCAACAGGGCTATGTCACCAGCGAGCCCTACGAGATCGCGAAGGCAAGCGGCATCGCGCCGCAGGTCTTTCTCCTCGCCGACGAGGATTACCCCTCCTACGGGACCCTGATCCTGGCCTCCGACGAGCGCATCCGCAGCGACCCGCAACAGGTCCGGGCCTTCGTCGCGGCCTCCATCGCCGGCTGGAAGGACTATCTCACCGGCGACCCCACGCCCGGCAACACCCTGATCAAGGCCGCCAATCCGGAGATGAGCGATGATGTGCTGCTGCACGCCATCGCCGAGATGAACCGCTACCGGCTCGCCACCGCCGGCGATGCCGAAACCGCCGGGATCGGCGTCATGACCGAGGCGCGCTGGCAGGCCTTCTTCGAGACCATGTCCGCCGACGGGGTGTATCCGGAGAACCTGGATTGGCGGCGCGCCTATTCACTCGACTTCCTCCCGCCGACCCTCCCGCCGACCCTCCCGCCAAATCCGTGAGCAGCGGCCTGCGCCTGGATCGACTGACCAAGACCTTCCCCAACGGCACCGCCGCACTCGGGGAGCTGAGCGCCGAGATCGAAGCAGGTGCCTTCGTCTCTCTGCTCGGCCCCTCCGGATGCGGCAAGAGCACGGTCCTGAGGCTCATCGCCGGCCTGGAGGAGCCCACACGGGGGCGTGTGGACTGGCCGCAGTCACGCGGCTCGCTCGGCTTCATCTTCCAGGAACCGACCCTCATGGCCTGGGCAAGTGCGGCCAAGAACGTCGCCCTTCCGCTCGAGCTCGCCGGCATGGCCAAGAACGAAGCGCGCGAGCGGGCCTGTGCCGCGCTGGAGAAGGTGGGCCTCGCGGGTTTTGCCGATGCCCTGCCCCGCGAGCTCTCGGGCGGGATGCGCATGCGTGTCTCCATCGCACGCGCGCTGGTCGCCGACCCCGATGTGCTCTTGATGGACGAGCCCTTCGCGGCGCTCGACGAATTCACCCGCGGCAAGCTCAACGACGACCTGCTGCACCTCTGGGGCGAGCGCGGATTCACCGGGGTCTTCGTCACGCACTCGGTCTTCGAGGCCGTGTATCTGTCGCGACGCATCCTGATCCTCAGCGGGCGTCCGGGACGTCTGGTCGCCGACATCGAGAACCCCGCGCCCTACCCGCGCGAGCCCGGCTACCGAACCTCCGCCGCCTTCAACACGACCGCGCGCGACATCCTCGATGTGCTGGAGGGGGTTTCGACATGCTGATGCGGGGCCTGCGGATCATCCTGCCGATCGCGCTCTTCCTGGGTGTGATCCGGTTTTGGGAGTGGTCAGTCGTCTATTGGGAGATCAAACCCTTCATCCTGCCGCCGCCGAGCGCCATCCTGGCGGTCTTCGCGACCGACGGGGCCTCTCTGCTCGGCTCGGCCTGGACCACCTTGGGTACGACCTTGGCGGCCTTCACGCTGGCAGTGGTCTCGGGCACGGCGCTCGCGGCGCTCTTCGCCTCCAGCCGTATCGCGGAGGCCGCACTCTCGCCCTACGCCGTGATCCTGCAGGTCACGCCGATCATCGCCATCGCCCCCTTGATCATCGTCTGGGTCGGGCTCGACAACGCCTGGCTCGCCGTGCTGATCCTCGCCTGGATCGCCGCCTTCTTCCCGGTCCTGGCAAGCGCGACCGCAGGTCTCAAGGCGGTCGACCCCAATCTGCGCGACCTCTTCAGGCTCTATCGCGCGGATTTCCGGCAGACCTTCATCCGGCTCATGGTCCCCTCCTCCCTGCCCTATCTCCTCGCCGGCATCAAGACCGCCGGCGGACTCGCCCTGGTCGGTGCGGTGGTCGCCGAGTTCGCCGCCGCCTCCGGCAACACCAACGGGCTCGCCTGGCGCATCCTCGAGGCCGGCAATCGGCTGCAGATCGCCAAGATGTTCGCCGCCCTGCTCTTACTCGCACTCATGGGCGTCATCCTCTACGCGATCCTGAGCTTCGTGGAATGGCTGCTCCTGCATCGCTGGCACGGGGATCGGCGGGCCTAAGTCACGTGTCGGAAACAAGTCAAACACCGAATCCAATGATGGTGACGGGTCTGCAGATCCAGCGACTGGATCGGGTGCGAGGGCTGCTGCAGCGGGGCGAGACGCTGCGCACGCAGTGCCCGGAGTCGATGACGCGGCTCGGCGCGGTGCGCGTGGGCCTGCTCGCGCGCGAGGCTGGCTTGGACGGAGGCGCTCGGCGCCTCGTCGATGCGCGCGGCGAACGCCGGCGGGCGTCCCGGGCCGTGGCGGCGCCGATGATAAGCCTGCTCGGCGGCGCATTCCTCTTGCCAGCGCGCCTTCGCCTCGGCCTCCGCCGTCTCGGCCTGCTGCTCGGCGCGCTTCAGCGACAGACTCATCGCCTGGCTCACCGCATGCTGCAGATGGAACAGGTCCGTGGAATGGTGTGCGTCCAGATCACGCTCGACATGCGCCAACAACCCCTTGGCCTCATCGCCGGTGCCTTGCACTACGGTGACATTCAGCCCCTCGAGCGCATCCTCGAGCGCCTGCGTCCAGGCCGCCGCCGAGCGCGCATCGCTCCTGTGCTCGAGCAGGATGAAGTTCGAGACCGCATCGCTGCCCACCAAACGCATGCCGTCTTTCCACGTCTCATCTTCGGCGATGCTCAGTGTGCGATGGGGCATGGCTTGAGCCAGCGTCCCGCGCAGTTCGGTGGCAGCGGTGACGATCTGCTCCTCCAAGTCGGTCTGGAAGGCCTGCTGCGCGCCGTAGGAGGCGCCGATGAACGCCGACAGTCCACTGCGCTCGAGAAAGTCGCAGACCACGCGCACGCCCGCGCCGCCCTGCTCGCCGATGCTCCAGTGTGCGGCAACCAGGATCCGGCGCAGCCACACCACGCCCTCGGGCGTCTCGACGAAGGCCGCCAGCGCCGCCGGTGCCGCGATCGCAGGGGGCGCGTTCCAGTGACGCAGGGTGCTGCGCGCCACGCCGGCGCCGCTGACCGCCGCGCGTTGACTCTGCCCATCCTGCCGGGCTTGCGCCACCGCATGCAGATGATTGGCGCGATCCAAGCGATCATGGATTGGCGTGGGGCGTCGATCTGCACTGGAGTCAACGCAGGCAGGGGCATCGGACAACGGCATCTCCCTCGGTCAGTTTGCACTTCCAAGGGTACGCCTACCCGGCGCTCCTGCCACTCCTTCATGGCGCTTGATCGCCTACCGAAACACTCCGTTTTGGACCAACCGATGATCAAGGCCAAACGGATCAACGATCAATACGGCCATAATGTGGGAGATATTATACTATCCACAGTGGCAGGCAAACTGCAAAATGCGATTCGACGAACGGACAGTCTGGCTCGATGGGGAGGAGAAGAATTTGTTATTCTTGCCGTGGATTCCGACATCCATCAGGCATTGCTTCTCGCAGAAAAAATCCGCGAAACCGTGCGGGAGATTCCCTTTGAAAATAAGATCACGCTCACGGTGAGCATAGGTGTAGCGGAATATCAACCGGATGAAACATTTGATCACTTTTGCTGCCGGGCGGACGCTGCTCTGTATCGTGCGAAAGACGAGGGCCGAAACCGGATTGTCATTGACACTCAGGCCGCGTCTATAGAGAATGCTCTGAACCCCTGTGGCGAATAATAAAAAACCTAATACTACTTTGTTACCTTCGGCTAGCTGACTGATTTTGCTATACTTATCGAAGTGCCCATATTATATACGATAAGTGTTTAGATGATCACGAAAAACAGCCCTAGAAAAGACGATGTGCGAAAGCAGTTAAATAACAACCTCGCGCTTCACATCGAAGAATATCATCATTGCTTTCGGAATGAAACATCCGACGGCCATGAGTTAGGCGCGGCATATATTCGCGGTCTCTTTAAAACAGAAGCAGGAAAGCGCAATATAGAACGCATGAACGAAGAACTCGAATTGTCTGGCGATGGCTATCAGCGTGTTCAGCAGTTTATTACGAACTCGACATGGTCAGCACCCAATCTAATCAGTGAAATCGCACTGAACACGTCTGATCTATACGCCAGCGAAAACGAGTATCGACGTTGTGATGTCGGGTATATTATCGATGAGTCAGCGCATATCAAGAAAGGAAAAAACTCCGCTGGCGTCGCGCGACAATATGCCGGTGTCAGGGGAAAAGTCGAGAATTGCCAAGTTGGTGTATATGTCAGTCTGGTATGGAATGCACATAGCACGTTGATTAATGAGCGGCTCTTTCTGCCGGAATGCTGGACGTCCGATCCCAAACGCTGCGAGAAGGCCGGGATCCCAGAGGAAAAGCGGACGTTCAAAACAAAACTCGACCTCGCCCTTGAGATGGTCAAAGCCGACGTCGAGGCTGGCGTAGAGTTTGGCTGGGTTGGGGGAGATGGTCTTTACGGCCATGGATCTGAACTCGGCAACAGCTTGGATAACATGGGGTTAACGTTCATACTCGATGTGCATTGCAATCAACAGATCTATCCCACGAAACCGGATCTCGGTGTTCCTGAAAGCGCGTCGAAACGTGGAGCGAAGCCAACGAAACTGCGTGCCGATAGGGATTCCATTCGAGTCGATTTGTACGCCCAGCAACTTTCTATTTATGAATGGCAGACGATCACCGTTCGAGACGGCACGAAGGGGCAGCTGACGCTCTCGATGCATGCGTCCCGTGTTTGGCTCTGGGACGGCAAGTCGGACGCGCTGACCGAGCGCGTTCTTGTCATTAGCAGAAATCAGTCGGACAACAAGATCAAGTACTCGCTGAGCAACGCCGATTATCTTACTACATCGATCCAACGATTCGCTTACATGCAGGCACAGCGCTATTGGGTCGAGCGCGCGTTTCAAGAAGCCAAGAGCGAGTTTGGAATGTCCGATTACCAAGTCAGAAAGTGGGATGCGTGGCACCATCATATGGCGCTCGTCATGTTATCGCTATCATTTATCGTTAAAGAGCGCATGTTTTACAAAGACGATTGTCCGTTGCTGAGTTGTCGGGACATTCGGCTGATGATTATAGCGATGCTACTCAACGACCCCGCTGCCGTGGATAAGAAAATAGCACAAATGGAAATCAGACATAAGCAAAGGCGCGAAGACATTGATCGACGCTACAAAGCGAACGTCGCTGCATGATCGTAGCTCCAGAATTAAGGTAACAAAGTAGTACTAAGGAAAGCATGGAGGCATCGGGGCCAAGTTTTGAAGTCGCGCAATGCGTGATTTCAAGACTTGACCCAACGCTCCGCTTTGGATCAAGCGATTTGTTACTTCGATTGTTACCTACAGGAACTTTTGAAAAGCACTATAATATGAGCCAATTGCATGGCTAGTCGCCGGTTCCAGATTAGGCGTCGATGGATTGGCTTGAAATTATTACCTTTAGCTTTTTCATTGCGAATCTGGTGCGTGATTCAGGGTTTAGTTTAAAATGTTGTGACGCCGCCCATTCGATTAACTCCACCATATCGACATTGATCTTTATGACCTTATAGCCTCTATTTTCCATGTCCAAGCGTGTTGTTTCTGTAATTGCAGCCATCTCGTCATATGAAATTGAAAAATTTTCTTTGTCGACAGATTGTTCTCTGAGAATTTCATATTGATCTCTTCGATAATACGGAATAGAACAAATCTTCGTTTCCAAATTCTTCACCTTATGGTCGATTCTTGGCCGACGACAGGTCCGTAGAGGGAAAGGGCACCAAGACTAAATCATCAGAGTGAATGCGGGGCTAGGTCTCACATGTACCTCATGGCACGGTCCGCTCACGGACCGAAGCCATAAGTGCGCAATGGGAAACCTGACACTACTCCCCTCCGCAGCCGAGCCTCTCGTTAGGCGTCTTTCTGATGTTTAAGCCACTTTCAGAAGTGCATCTTGTAAGGCGCTGGGAATTTGAAGCGGGAAGAATCGATCTTTGCTGTATCCGTAGTCTTCGCCGCTTTCATCGATTACGCGTATGTAGCCGTGAGCGTCAGCATTGCTGTCAGGAATAACCTGATACAACTTGCCAACCTCTAACGATGCGGGGTAGTCTTGGTTGTTAACGCAAACCGCGAAGGACGGATTTTCTTGCTTGGCCATAGTTATCGTTCTGCTAATCAAGTAGAGGAAACTTTATTTTGAATTCTCTCTTACCGATGCCATGAGCTTCATACCAATGAAGTTCCGCTGTATGTACGGTGCCATCTATTAGTTCGACACGCGCGAAACCTTTAAGTTTTCTCCAGTTTCCCTTGCCGTACTGCTTTCGGAGTCGGGGTAAGTCACGTATCCCAGTTCCGACTGCGACGGGCTCAACGCCCTCAATTGCGCCGATGATTTCAAAATCCACAATAGGCTTAACCGTTTCTGCGCCTAACGCCATGCTCAGCCGAGCCGGTTGAGAGAGAGCGAAACCGACTTCGGCTGTAGCTCATCGTTAGGCAGCTAATGTAGTACGTCCCGTTTTTCGCCTAAATGATCAAGTATTCCAAATCCGACAGCAAGGTGTTCCAGAAATAGTCGCCCAGACCCACATCGTTACCCACAACTCTCCCCGTCGGCAGTGCGCTGGGCCTCCAACGCGAGCACGAAATCGGCAGCCCGCTGCAGTCCGATCCAGATCGTCTGGGGTCCGGGGAAACCGTCACGCTTGCGGTTGAGTAAGCCGCCGAGGCCGGCGACCATGCGGACCATCTGATCGAGCGACGGCGGGGTCTCGGGTGGCGGCTTGCGTTGGGTCACCAGGTAGACCGCCTGCCATTCGGCCTGATCGAAGACGACATCGCAAGGCATCTCGGGACAGTCGCGTCCGAGCATGGTGAGCAACAGCACGCGCCAGGCGATGATCATGTAGAACGCCAGTGCCGGCTCGAGACGTTCGCGCTTCTCCAGCTGCAGTTCTTCGATACGACAGCCGCTTTTGAGGATTCTGAAAAAAATCTCAATTTGCCATCGGCACAGGTACCAACTGATTTTCTCCAGCGCTTGCTCGGGCGTGGTCACGGGCAGGTTGGTCAGCAGCAACCATTCGACGGGGTCCTCACCGGGTGGCGGTTGGAGCTCGGTGGCGAGGATAGCGGTGATCTCGATCTCGGCCAGCTTGCGATCGCGCCGATACGGGGCCGGCAGCTTCAGGCGCACGGCCTTGATCTGCTGGTGGACGGTGCGGGCGGTACGTCCGTTGCCGCCGGGTTGATCGAAACAGGTTTCGGTGAGCACCGGGGCCTGGTCTAAACGCTGGCGTAAGGTCTCGGGATTGCCCTCGGCGTCCTTGCCGAGGACGCGGTCGTGCTGGCCGCGTACCAGCCAGTCGGCACCGGTGTCCGGGCACGGGGCCTCGACGAACAGCTCGTAGATGTCGGCCTCGCGATCGGCGAGATAGGTCAGGCGCGTCTCGGGCAGTTGCTCGGCCAGTTCGTTCACCCGCGCGAAGCCGTCGATCCAGCGCAGGCTTTCCTTCTCTTCGATCGGGCGAGCGGCGTCCTTGGGCTGGGCGAGGCTGCCGGGCTCACGCACCCAAGTGTGGGCATGGAGTAGGCCCAGCGCCAACCGATCGGGGGTCACCGCCAGGGTTGGATGCAGATACAGCCCCCGGCGGGTCTCGTAGTTGAGCGGCCCCAGGCCCTGGATATCGCTCTTGCCGGTGTAGTCGAGCTCCGAGGTGTCTTCGATACACAGCACCCGTGGGTGCTCGCGTATCCGCTCGACGGTGCAGGCGTAATGCGGGGCGAGCACCGCCTCGGCGCTGACCGCGGCATGATCAAACAGCCGGTAGGCCGCACGGGTATCGCCCCAGCCACCGCAGGCGCTCGGAAGACTCAGCATCGGTTTCTCACCCAGGCGTTGCAGCACCCGCCGCGCGCGACGATTCAGACGCACGTCACCCAGATCGATGTCCGCCAACTCCGCCACCAGCGCGCTCATGCCGCCACCCCCAAGGCGCGGCGGAAGTCCGCGCGCAGCGGGTAGACGAAGACGCCCTTGCGCGGCAACGTCGCGCGATGGGCGACATCGCACTTGCCCCGCCCTTGCGTCTCGCCCGGGTACTGCCAATTGGCCGCCGCGTAACAGGTTCCGCGGTAGCGCGCCAACTCCACAAAGGTCTCCAGCAGCACCGGCCGCTCGCCGTAGCGCTCGGCAAAATCGCTGCCCACCCGCCGTGCCGCGAGCCCCAGCACCTTGGAGGCCAAGTGCTGCACGCGAATCCACGGCAGCAGCAGAAAGCGGGCATTGTTCACCACCGCGCCCGGGCGCGCTTCGCGCTGCAACCGGTCCCAGCCGATCCAGGCGTCGCGCACGCCGACCTTCCAGGCCGCCGCCCCGAAGCCCAAGGCGCCGAGCAGACCTTGATCCGATTCGATCAGGTAGCGCATCTGCGCCCCCGGCAGCGGACTGTAACCGAGGTAGTGGTAGCGATCGACGAGGCCGTTCCATAACCGCGAAGCCGCCTTCTCGCGCACCACGCTCAGGCGCACACCCGAGAGCGCATCCACCCGCCCGTCCAAAGCGATTGCTGGCGGCCACAGCACCGCCGCGTGCGTCAGTGCGCGCCCATTGCCATTGCCCCAGCGCGGTGCCGGCAACTCGATCAGGCCCGCCCGGTGCAGCCGCAACAGCCCCACCCGGGCGCTCATCAGCTTCGGCTCACCCAGCGCGTTCGTCCACTCCAGGGCCCGGCACACCCGCCGGGCAATCTCGGCACGGTTCGCCGGCTCGGCACGGCGGATCTCCTCTCGGATCACCTCCAGATCGGTCGCACTCAATGCCCGCCCACACAGTTTCTCCGGCCTCTGCTCGCTCACTGTACCTTGCCCCCTGCGGTTGACGAGGGGACAATTTCACCAGCTCAGCGGTTCTGTGTCCAGCCCCCGCCCCGCAGCGGATCATGGGGAGCGGAGATGTGGGTAACGATGTGGCCCAGACCGGGTTGCTGTTCTTCATAGAAAAGTCGGCCACTCTCAATATCAGCTACAGCTGCCTCTAGAAGGAAGACATCTCTTATTTCCATCGCCTACTTATGTCTTTCTTTTACTTCGTCAACGGACAAAAACGTCGCCGATCCATCATCGATTTTTTTCTTCCTTTCTACAAGGATACTCCCGTGCCAGCCTGGTGAAGGCATATGGGCGTCATCATACAAAAGCGAGTCCATATCGTTTCCATTGTCCGAAGACGCTCAGAAATACTCAATTTCTTAATCTCGACTTTGGCCATTTTTGCAGCTGGGCGCAGGACCCGCACGTGACGCCAAAGCGGTGCCGAAGCGTGTGCTAAGCCGGGGCTTGCGGCGGCCGATCGTCGCGACCAGCCGCGGTCCATCGGCAGGCGTGGCCTGCGGCGATGCACAGGGGGAGGCAGGCGGGCCACCAATGGAGTACCGTCCGCGATCGACCAAGACAACGGACGTACCCGCGGATGCCCCACCTGCCAGCCTCGATTGTACCGATTTTATTCGCGTTTGCGCCCCTGTTCACCGCCCCGACCTGGCGCCACGTGCAGGTCTTGGTGACCGGCACGCTGCTGGCCCAAGGCCCGCGCACGGTGGCCGCAGCCCTGCGGGTCATGGGACTGGCGCACGAACCCCGGTTCGAGCGTTATCACCGGGTGCTCAGTCGGGGGTGCTGGTCCGGGGTGCAGGGGTCGCAGATCCTGCTGGGGCTGTTGCTGGCGCTGCTGCCGCCCGGCTGGCCGATCCTGGTGGTGGTCGACGAGACCCTGGAGCGGCGCAAGGGCGCGCGCATTGCCGCCAAGGGAATGTTCCGCGATGCGGTCCGCTCGAGCAAAAGTCGCGTGGTGACCTGTCTGGGCCTGCACTGGATCTGCATGGCGTTGATCGTCCCCTTGCCGTGGAGCCAGCGGCCCTGGGCATTGCCGTTCCTGACCTTGCTGGCGCCATCGCAACGGGCCAACGTCGCTGCGGGGAAGGCCCATCGAACCGTGATCGACTGGACCGTTGTGATGGTCCGGTTGGTGGCGCGCGGGCTCACGCGCCGCCGTTGGGTCTTGGTCGGCGACGGCAGCTATTCCTGTGTGCGCCTGGGCTGGGAATGCCTCAGCGCGCAGGCGGCCTTGATCTCACGCCTGCGCCTGGATGCGCGCTTGTTTGCGCCGCCCGCACCGCCGCCGCCGGGGCGCCGCGGCCCCAAGCCGAAGAAGGGCCATGCCCTGGCCAAACTCGCCACGCGCCTGGAGGAGGCGCTCACGCAGGGCACCGCGACCACGGTCGACTGGTATCGCGGCGAGACCAAAACGCTGCGCCTGCTCAGCGCGGTCTGTCTCTGGCACACCCCGGGGTGGCCGCCCCTGCCGATCCGCTGGGTGTTGGTCGTCGATCCGCTCGGTACGCTCGATCCCCAGGCCTTTTTCACGACCGACCTGACGTTGGCGCCCGCCCGCGTGATCGGCTGGTTCGTCTGGCGCTGGTCGATCGAGGTCACCTTCGCCGAGGTGCGTCGCCATCTGGGCGTCGAGACGCAACGCCAGTGGGCGGCCAAGGCCATCGCCCGCACCACGCCCGTGTTGCTGGCGCTGTTTTCCATCGTCTGCTTGATGGTGCATCAGCTGCGCGACCACTGGGCGTCCTTGCCGCGCTCGACCGCTTGGTACCTCAAGCCGCAGGCCACCTTTTCCGACTGCCTGGCGCTGGTGCGTCGCACCATTTGGGCCGAGGGGAATTACGTCAACTCGCTTGCGGATCAGGATCAGGTGGTAATTTCTCGCCCAGACTGGGAGCGCGTGCTCGCGCAGTTGGCCGCGACCGCCTGAGCGGCCTCGCGCGGCGCTCCGCGCCGCCGCGCCGGGGCCGCCCGCGGGCCTGACGGGTTGGTTCCGTGGTCCCCCCAGGGTCCGCCGTGCGGACCCGCGCCCCGCGATTGCCGGTCGCGGCTGGCACGATGATCGAGATCGCCTAAAATGGCCAAAGTCGAGTTAATTTCTGCTGCCATCATTTCTATGCAAGCTCTGCGAGAAGCTAACGTGTAGACAGGAACAGACCCTGAGGTATCCCCGCTCTCTCACTTTAATTATACTTGTTCGGCTGTCCCGAGAAGGCGAACTCATGCGCAAGTCGTTCCGCAAGCACCTTGTACCCGTGCTCGCTGCGGCCGGTTTCGTCGGCAAGTCCATCCACTTCATGCGGCTACGGAACGACGCCCAGGATCTGCTGTCGATCCAGTATTGGAAGTACGGCGGCAGCTTCATCCTTGAGTTCGGCCGGAGAGATCGCGGGCCGCTGCTAACCGCTTGGGGGCCGGTCATCCCCGAGGAGTCGCTCGAGGTCGCCTACCTGCCGGGCGGAGATCGTGCACGGCTCCAAGAGCGCGACGCACCGTCGGACGACACCTTTGCGGGGTTCAGCTTTGCCGGCTTCGGGGAGGATGTCGCCAAGTACGAGCGGCTGGCACTACGGGTGGCGGGCGACCTTCCGCAGGTGGATGCCTGGTTGTCGTGTGGCGAGGTTGGCCCGGATATCGCTCAGTTCGCCGGGGTCTGAGTGCGAAAGAGCGCGCTATCAGCGGCCGAGCAGCGCGTCATGATGGGGCATGCGGCAACACCGCAGCTGGCTCCGCCCACCCGGCCATGAGCCCCCTTTGGACGCATCACACCGGCATCGCCCAATGACCTACCATAACACTAGGTATATACCGCGGAGTGTCTGCGGTATTCGTTGAAGTCTGCTGGACCGTTCCAATCTTCGAGATCGTTGGTACGACAGACCAACGTCAACCAAACGATCAATCGAGGTGACAACGATGAGCGATGAAGCACTGCATTCCTGGAACCGCCGTGCCTTTTGGACGGCTGTGGCGATTTGTTTGATGCCTCTTGTGCCCTACGCCATCCTCGGCGGTTCCTGATACCTCTGCGGCGCGGCGTCGGCCGCGCCCAATTGACGACGACGGGGCCGCTGGCCCCGTTTTTGTGCGTGTCGATGGAACCGCGACTGTATCGCCGAGTAGGCTAGTCGACCAGGCCCACATCCTCGCTATGCTGCGCACACAGCGCCTCGCCGGTCACGGCCGGGCTGTCGCAGACCGCGCAACGGGGGACCGTCGAGCCGGCCACGGCGGTCAGACGGCGGCGCTTGTGGCTGATGAGGGGCGCTGAGCTGCTCGTGGTCTGATTGGCGATCATCGCCGGCGGTTGTAACGCTTCCGCCGGACTCGAATCATTGGTGTCCGGCATGGCGCTTTGCGCGGCCAATCGGTGGGTGTATCCGCACTCGGGACAGCACAAGAGTGGATGTTTCGGAGTACTGCACTCGGGGCATTCGTTACTGATCACTAGAATCCTCTATGTGTACCCGCTGTTGCGGGCGATGCGTTGGACCGAAGACGGACGCAGCGGCCTGGCGTCGTCATCGGGTGTTCGATGTGGAGCTTTCTTGGCGGGGTATCCAGCTCGCCCCGCCCGCCGAAATCCTTGCCGGCCCAGCCATGGGCGCGCCCATCCAATGGTTCGCGACGGCTGTTATCGGAGCTCGAACTCTGTCGCGAGGGTCGCATTGTCGGTCATACTCCACCCATGACGATCCCTGACAACGGTCACAAACTCGACCCCACACGATAACCCAATATGCCCCCGCAGATGGTGGCCATCGTGGGGTATCTGTTCGAGCGTGTCTACACGACGCCCGCGTTGGCCGAGTTGACGGTGACGCCCGACGGTCACCTCGTCGGCCGGCCCCAAGTCGCGGGTGAGATCGGCCACACCATCTACATGGGCTGCGAAACCGATCTGCGTGCCAATCTGCGACGGCTCGGGATCGCGGCTGGTCTGGACCAAGCCGAGTGGGCGACTTTGGGCGAGTTGGTGCGCGTGCGGATCGGGATCGAGCTGGGCGGGGGCGCTCCCCAGGATCCTGGGTAACGACACGTTTGCAACCGGGAGTCCGGTCGCTCCGGCCAAGCCATTTCCCGTAGAACCGCGCTCTATGCGTAAAGATCGGATGGAGTAGGCGTTATGATCCCGCAAATGATCCACCCGATGTCTCTATTAAGGATACCACACGCTTTGTTGTTCGGCCCCGCGGCAGAGAACACATCCCGCAAGGGCATTAGAAGTTCAAGAAGCCGGGGTTTAGGCTGCTTTGCCATCGGTTCGTGCAACTTGTTGGCATGTTAGCTTGGCATGACATGGTTGATTATCCTGGACACCGTTGTCTGCCTTGATCATCGTTTGGTCCAGCTGCTGGCGATCCTTGTGTCGTCAGGGCTTCCAGCCCTGATTCCGTCAGGCCAGGATGGCCTGACGACGCATTCGGTGGCCGCTGTGGGCGAAGGGATGATCGAGGCCCTAAACCGCGCCCGGTGCGGTATGCGTCATTTGTTGGAGTGGATCGGCCGCGCCAGCTCCGACGACTGTCGGAGCTGGCGGTTTAGAGTATTAAAAAATATTAAATTCTAAACCGCGTCTCCAAAAAGGTCGGAAAAATCCTTGAGCCCGACACAACATGAAAATAACGCATGTCGCTCTGGACGCGGTTTAATGTGGTGCGTCCCCGTTTTTCCTTCTACTTCGCAAGCGCGACGGGGATATATGGACTTTCGGGATTTACGGTCAATGACTGCGTACTCGGTTGCAGAACCAAATCCATCATCTCCATCGGGACCGCACCCAACAAGGCTTCATCACCGAAAACCAAAGCCGAAAGATCGCAATAGCGATCACGAAAATGAACCCGTAAAGGTCCAACCATCGGCACCTGTTTCCTTGATCCATCCGCAAGAACAACTTCTCGCGTACTGACCTCATCAATATCGAAGCCGAGCTGGAGGGCAACGTGTTGAGGAATGATCATGAAGACTGCACCCGAGTCCACTAATGCCCGCACCGACATCTTCCTGGCACGAAAAGTAGCCTCTAGTATGAGATCGGCGTACGTTAAGCCCATGCTCATCTCCAAATTGTTTGCGCTTGCTCATGAGCAACAAGTGGTCTAAACCGTATCATTCCATGCCTGAAACTTTTAATCGACCATGGCCCCTCTAATTCCGGGCCCCTCTAATTCCGTGTCAATTGGAAGCGATCCGGCTCCATCACTTCCCGGGCCTCGCTCATAAGCCCGGCCAAGTCCGAGTCCGGGGCTTGGTGATGGATGTGCGGGGATTCGGCAGGACCATGGAAATTTCATACCACTGGAAGTGCAAACTCACCGATGGTTCGAAAAGATGTACGAAGATCCTGCCGAGATTGACTTTAGACCAAGCGCGAGCGCGAGGCTACCCGGAGGTTCGAGATACGGCCGGGTATCGGGGCGTGACGCGGCGCACACGCTTGGAGCAAGCCGAGCATATCGCGGCGGCCGAGATGCGCCGGGCGAAGTGCATCGCAGGCACCGGGGCCAGTGCCGGGTCTGGATCATGACGATCGGCATCGAGGTCGGTATTCGGATGCACCGTGAGGCTCCCCGAAGGTGTCGCGATGAAGCAACGCCGGTGCATCGCCGGGAAAGAATCGACGGCACCGCAGAAGTGTGTCTCGGAACCGCGGAAGACCCGCTCAGACCAGCTCGAAGGTCGTCACGCCGTAGATCCGATCGATCGGGAGCGAGGGCGCAGTGCCTCGATACATGCGCGCGGTCTCGAACACGGGGGACAGGCCATAGGCCTTCGCCAGGTCCAGCGCGGCCGGATTGGGCTCGGGTAGATCCAGGATGACCGGATCGTTGCCGGCACAGCTGGCCAAGCGTCGGAACAGGACCTCGGCTCCGGCGGGATCGTCCGCGAAGAGCGGCCCGATCTTCCAACCGGCGCGGCATTGTCTAACCGTCCCGTAACCCGTCACGCGTCCGGGGCCACCGCCCGCATCGACCGCCGGATCGACGAGGGCCCAGCTTCGGCGCGTCTCCTTCCGGGTCAGCCAAGTCTCCAGGAACCGAGCACGCGGGGCGGGAAAGAAGGGGCGATCATAGTCGAGCAGGGCGGGCAGCATGTCGGGCTCGACCTCGGCCGGCGACATGATGCGAATGTCGATGTCCGTGTCCGTCATTGCGAACCCCGTTGATTGCGAGGGCGCGGTCGTCCTCAGGTAAAGAGGGTCAAGACGCCCGTATAGCCGTAAAGACGATCCTGCGAGATCTCGCCGTTGGCGTAAAAACCGACGATGGGCACATCGCCGAGCGTCGCCTGGATCTGCTTGAGCTCGGCCGAGTCCGGGCCGAAGAGGTTGACCCCGCGCCCCAGGCAGGAGACGTAGATGCCGCCTCGCGGGGGAGCAGACAGGCGGCCTTTGATGCCCTCGAGCATCCGGTCGAGATCCTCGCGGGCGGTATCGGCATCGCGCCTGCAGAACATCAGCTCGCGTCCGGGCTCCACCAGATCCCCGATCGCGACCAGGCCGTGATGGGGATCGATGCCGACCAGATTGCGCACCAGATAATCGCCGGTATCCGAGCCCTGGATCGGCAGCCCGGCGAAGATGTAGCCGCCGAGACGCGCAAGGTCGCGGGCCAGGATCTCGCCGATATCGCGCTTGAGCACATCGAGCGCGGGCTCGCCATCGAGTCGCATCAGGATGTTGCGCTGGCCTTCGGTGATCACGTGATGCGGTCCGATCGGCGAACAGCCCTGGCTGAGCCGGGTCAGGATCCCGACCCGCTCGGAGAAGAGGACGCCGGACAGACCGCCGCGTGTCACCCCGTCGGCGATGGTCAGGGCGTCTGCACGCGCGCTGGCGAGACCGCCGACGAGGAAACCCGCGGTCGTGCGCTGTGCGAGCTGTTGGATCAGGATCTCGGTCAGACCGTTGGATGGGTCGCCGTGGACCAGGCCCAGATAGGGCGGGTTGCTGCGCATCCAGTCGCCGTGACGCAGATCGAAGTCGTCGAGATCCTCGACCAGGCTCGGAAAGACCCGAAAATCATCGCTCGGAAACTCGCCGAGCATGACCGCAAGCGCGGGCTCATCGTAGTACTCGGCACCGGTGGCACAGATCCCCATGCCGACACTGCCGACCCATTGCGCGATGCCCGTGGCCGCGCGAAGGCTGCGGAGGATTTCGTCGAGATCATCCGCAAGCACATCGGTGACATAGAGAAATCCGAGCGTCGCCTCTTTCGGCACGCTCCCGATCTGCGTCAGACATCGATCGGCAGCCAGACGCCAATCGAGATCCGCGGCATGTCCGAGGCGGAATGGTGTCATCGTGATGGAGTCATCCAGTGTGGAATGTCGAATCGCACCGACAAGAGGCTAAACCTCGGCGAGGTCGCCCTTCTCCTGCAACCAGGCCCGTCGATCGGATGCGCGCTTTTTGGCCAGCAGCATGTCCAGGAGGTTGTTGCTGTCGTCTTCGGCTTCAACCGTGAGCTGAACCAGGCGCCGGGTATCCGGATGGATGGTCGTCTCGCGCAGTTGCCCCGGATTCATCTCGCCCAGCCCTTTGAAACGCTGAACATTGACCTTGCCCTTGATCTTCTCGGCCTCGATGCGGTCCAGGATGCCGCGCTTCTCGCTGTCGTCCAGGGCGTAGAAGACCTGCTTGCCGACGTCGATGCGGTAGAGCGGCGGCATGGCGACGAAGACGTGCCCTTCGGCGACCAGACGCCTGAAGTGACGCAGAAAGAGCGCACAGAGCAGGGTCGCGATATGTGCGCCGTCCGAATCGGCATCGGCAAGGATGCAGACCTTGCCGAAGCGCAGCCGCGCGAGATCGTCGCTGCCCGGATCCACGCCGATGGCCACCGCGATGTCGTGGACCTCCTGCGAACCCAGGACCTCGGCCGCATCGACCTCCCAGGTATTGAGGATCTTGCCGCGCAGCGGAAGGATGGCCTGGAACTCGCGATCGCGCGCCTGCTTGGCCGAGCCGCCGGCCGAATCGCCCTCCACCAGAAAGAGCTCGCCGCGCTCAGGATCCGTCGAGGTGCAGTCGGCGAGCTTGCCCGGCAGGGCCGGCCCCTGCGTGATCTTCTTGCGGGTCACGGTGCGACCGGCGCGCAGTCGCGCCTGAGCGGCACCGATGACCAGCTCGGCGATCCGCTCGCCCTCGGCCACATGCTGATTCAGCCAGAGACTGAAGGCATCCTTGACCACGCCCGAGACGAAGGCGGCGCACTCGCGCGAGGACAGCCGCTCCTTGGTCTGCCCGGAGAACTGCGGCTCGATCAGCTTGACCGAGAGGATGTAGCTGACGCGGCCCCAGACATCCTCCGGGGCCACCTTCACGCCGCGCGGCAGCAGGTTGCGGAATTCGCAGAACTCGCGTACCGCCTCGGTGAGCCCCGAACGCAGCCCGTTGACGTGGGTGCCGCCCTGCACCGTCGGGATGAGGTTCACGTAGCTCTCGGCAACCGCCTCGCCGCCATCGGGCAACCAGCCCAGCGCCCAGCTCGCCGCCTCGTTGGTGCCTTCAAGGTCGCCGACGAAGAGCTGCGACGGCAGGGTTTCGGCCCCGTTGAGCGCCTGGAGCAGATAGTCCTTGAGACCGTCCTGGTAGCACCAGACCTGCTCGTCCCCGCTCGCCTCCTCGCGAAAGCGGACCTCGAGGCCGGGACAGAGGACCGCCTTGGCCTGCAGCAGATGCGTCAGCGGGCGGGTGGCGATCTTGGGCGTGTCGAAATACTTCGGATTCGGCCAGAATCGCAACCGGGTGCCCGTGTTGCCGCGCCCGACGCTTCCAAGCTGAACCAGATCGCTCGCCTTCTCGCCGCCGGCGAAGGCCATGTGGTGCTCGTGACCGCTGCGTTTGACCCAGACATCCAGGCGCTGCGAGAGCGCATTCACCACCGAGACGCCGACCCCGTGCAAACCGCCGGAGAAGCGATAATTGTCGCCGTTGAACTTGCCGCCCGCGTGCAGCTTGGTGAGGATGACCTCCACGCCGGGCAGGCCCTGCTCGGGGTGGATATCCACCGGCATGCCGCGCCCGTCGTCGCTCACCTCGAGCGAGCCGTCGGCGAAGAGCACGACCTCGATGCGACGGGCGTGCCCGGCGAGCGCCTCGTCGACGCTGTTGTCGATGACCTCCTGAGCCAGGTGGTTGGGGCGCGTCGTGTCGGTGTACATCCCGGGGCGCTTGCGCACCGGGTCGAGGCCGCTGAGGACCTCGATGGCTGAGGCATCGTAGTGGCCGGTCATGAGAGCTGTGGGTCGATCCTGTCGGAGAAACGCTGATGATAGGCTCGAAACGAGCAGATGAAGTGGTTGTCGATCGCGGAGTCTATTGTGCCGGCAGACCCAGCGGCAAGAACAGACGCTCGGGCCTGTCCGCCAGCGCGTAAAATCCGAAGCGCTCGTAGAACCGCTTTGCCTACTGTCGAGGCGCGTCCACGCGGCGCCATCGGATCCGCGGCGAACCTGCACACCTGCGGTTTGACCCATCCGAAGAGCTGCGGTAATTTAACTGTGCCTCCGAAACACCTCGAACCGCGTCCGGCCAGAACCCGTTGGATTCAACCGAGCGGCGTTATCCAACGAAGCATCGGTATCCGCTCAGGACGCGGTTCAAGCGCATGAAAAAGCCAGTCGCTCCGCCCCCGCCGTCCTTCGAGCAGTCGCTCGCCGAGCTTGAATCGATCGTCGATGCCCTCGAGAAGGGCGAGATGAGTCTCGAAGAGTCACTGACCGTTTTCGAGCGCGGTATCGGCCTGACCCGTGCCTGCCAACAGGCGCTGGATGTGGCCGAGCAACGCGTGCGTATCCTCACCGACACTCGGCCCGATGCCGGACCCAGGTCCGAATCCGGTGCCGATCTAGAGCCCTTCGAATCCAATGACTGACGCCACTCTGGACGACTTCCGCGCGCGCTGCGGCGCCCGCGTCGAAGCCACGCTCGACACCCTTCTGCCGCATGCAGGCGTGCAGCCCTTTCGGCTGCACGAGGCGATGCGCTACACGGTCCTCGGCGGCGGCAAGCGCATCCGTCCGCTCTTGGCCTATGCCGCCGGCGAGGCACTCGGTGTGGATCCCGCCCTGCTCGACCGCCCCGCCTGTGCCGTCGAGCTGATCCATGCCTACTCTTTGATCCACGACGACCTCCCGGCGATGGACGACGACGATCTGAGGCGCGGGCGCCCGACCTGTCATCGCGCCTTCGACGAGGCGACCGCGATCCTGGCCGGCGATGCGCTCCAAACCCTCGCCTTCCAGGCGTTGGCCGAGTCGCCCGGACTGGATGCCGAGAAGCGCATCGCGATGGTCGCAAGCCTCGCGCGTGCCAGCGGCGCACGCGGCATGGTCGGTGGTCAGGCACTCGATCTGGCCGCCGAGGGCAGCGTCCAGGACGTGGCCATGCTCGAGCATATCCACATCCACAAGACAGGCGCTTTGATCAGAGCGGCCGTGCAGATGGGCATCCTCGCCCACGAGGCAACGGACCCGGATCACGCCGAGCGTCTCGATCACTATGCCAAATGTATCGGTCTCGCCTTTCAGATCCAGGACGATGTGCTCGACGTGGAAGGCGACACGGACCTGATCGGCAAGACGGCCGGTCGCGATCAAGTCCTGGAGAAGGCGACCTACCCGGCCCTTGTCGGGCTGCCCGAGGCCAAGGAGATGGCCGCCGCCTTGATCGCCGATGCGCTCGAAAGCATCGCGGTTTTTTCGTCCGGGGCCGAGCCCCTGCGCTGGATCGCGGGCGCGCTGATCGGTCGCAAGCACTGAGGCGGGCATCCCCTCCGAGAAGGGGATCTGCACCGCAGATCGGCACCGCAGATCGACACGGCGGATCGACACGGGCAACCCGCGCCGGTTTGTCTTGTCGGCCTCAGTCCCCAAATTCCGGGTTTGACACTAAAGACGATCCATCGAGAGAAGTCACATCATGGAGCACGTGCTCGAGCCCAATTGCTGCGCCGCACCCGCCAACGCCGAGATCGCCGACGTCCAGGGGAGCGCCGACTCTCGTCGGATCGCTATCGATAAGGTGGGGATCAAGGACATCCGCCACCCGGTGCGTGTGAGCGATCGCAGCGGCACCGAGCAGCATACGGTCGCCAACTTCAACATGTACGTGTACCTGCCGCACGACTTCAAGGGGACCCACATGTCCCGTTTCGTGCAGATCCTGAATAATCACGAGCGCGAGATCGGCGTCTCCTCCTTCAAGGAGATGCTGACCGAGATGTCGCAGCGCCTGGAGTCCGAGGCCGGTCATATCGAGATGCGCTTCCCCTTCTTCGTGAACAAGAAGGCGCCCGTCACCGGCGTGGAGAGCCTGCTCGACTACGAAGTCACCTTCATCGGCGAGATCCAACAGGGCCTCCCGAGCCTGGAGCTCAAGGTCGTCGTGCCCGTCACCAGCCTCTGCCCCTGCTCGAAGAAGATCTCGGCCTACGGTGCGCACAATCAGCGCTCCCATGTGACCGTGCAGGTCCGCACGCAGGGTCACATCTGGATCGAGGAGCTCATCGAGATGGTCGAGGCGGAGGCATCCTCCGAGCTCTTCGGACTGCTGAAGCGGCCGGACGAGAAGTACGTGACCGAACATGCCTACGACAACCCCAAGTTCGTCGAAGACCTGGTGCGGGACGTCGCCACGCGCCTGAACGAGGATGACCGCGTCACCGCTTACGTGGTCGAGGCCGAAAACTTCGAGTCCATCCACAATCATTCGGCCTACGCCCTGATCGAGCGCGACAAGGACCGCGAGGCCCGTATCGCCGAGGCGACGCTCTGATCCTGCTGCTGCACGGGTTCACCGGCAGCGGCGAGGATTGGTGGGCCTGTTGTCCGCGCCTGAAGGAACGTGCACTCGCCATCGACCTACCCGGGCATGGCGTCGACTCGGTGCCCGTTCGGCCCTTCCAAGACAGCATCGGCGACATCCTGGATGCCCTGCCCGACAGTGTCGACGAGATCGTCGGTTACTCCTTGGGCGGACGCTTCGCGCTCGGCTTGATGGCGCTCGACCCGAAACGTTTTCGCCGTGCGACCATCATCTCCGCCCATCCTGGTCTTGAAGACGGGTCGCAACGTGCCGACCGGCTCGCGGGTGACCGGGCGTGGATCCGACGGCTCCGCGACGACGGCATCGACGCGTTCGTGGAGGCTTGGGAGTCACAGCCCTTGTTCGCGACCCAGGCCGGTTTGCCGACCGCGGTGCTGGAGCGGCAGCGTCGGCGGCGCTCAGGCCAACGCCCGGCGGGTCTTGCGGCCTCTCTCGAGCAGCACGGACTCGGGCGCATGCCGAGCCTTTGGGAGCCGCTGACGGCCTTTCCAGGGACGCTGACCTGGATCGTCGGGGCTTCCGATGCGCGCTTTCTCGCTATTGCACGGGACGTCGTACGGCGGCGTCCCGCAACGCGACTGCATGTCCTGCCCGATGTCGGCCATAATCCCCTACTCGAGTGCCCCGAGATCTTGAGCGATCTTTTGGTCTAAACCGCGCCCGGTACGGTATGCGTCGTTTGTTGGAGTGGATCGGCCGCGCCAGCTCCGACGACCGCCGGAGCTGGCGCGGTTTAAAGTATTAAAAAATATTAAAATTCAAACTGCATCTCCACAAAGATCGGGAAACCCTTGAGCCCGACCCAAAATGAAAATGACGCATTTCACTCTGGACGCGGTTTACAATCGCGTCTCCGACGTCATCCCGCGGATGCGCCCCCCGGCAAGCCGATCATCCGATGAAGGCTGTCCGCGAGGCGACATCGCCAAGAACCCGTCGAACCGACACCCCAACCCCAGCCGGAGGAGGCATCCATGCAACACACACCGTCCGAGCCGCAACCGGCAACACCCCAGTCCGGGCATACGCCGGGGACCGACCACGTCCGATCCGAGGACAACAACCTGACCGTCATCCTGGGCGAATGGGGCTTCAAGGTCTTGTTCGCGTTCCTGGGTGCCGCGGCAACGCTGCTCAGCCTGCTCGCACCGCGTCGGCGAGAGCGTTCCTGAGCGACCTCCTCGACCCAGGGTTCGGATTCGATCCGAGCTACGGTTACAGCCTATCCGACCTGCTCTCGGTCGCCCCGCCCGAGGCACCGCCCGGATTCGGCGACTTCTGGAGCAGGCGTTACCGTCGCGCCTTGGAGATCGATCCGATGCCGACGCTCGGCATCAGCGATCTCCTCGATCGACGGTTCCGCATCGACGAGATCGCCTATCGCTCCACCGACGACTTCACCATCCGCGGCTGGCTTCTGCAGCCGATCGGGACGGTGCCCGCGTGCGGATTCGTCCTGGGACACGGCTACGGCGGCATCACCGAGCCGCCCTTGGATCTACCCAGGTGCGACGCGGTCTATCTCGTGCCGGCCTTTCGCGGACTCGGTCTCAGTCGACGGCCCCCTATCTCGGAGGAGCCGAGATGGCACGTCCTGCACGACATCGACCGACGCGACCGCTACATCATCGGGGGTTGCGTGGAGGATGTCTGGACCGGCGTCGGCGCCCTCCTTCAGCTTTTCCCCGACCTGGACGGGCACATCGGCTATCTCGGCATCAGCTTCGGCGGCGGGATCGGGGCCCTTGCACTGCCCTGGGACCGGCGCATCGCGTGCGGGCATCTGAACGTCCCCACCTTCGGCCACCAGCGCCTGAGACTCGAGCTGCCGACGATCGGCAGTGGCGCAGCCGTTCAGGACTTCGCTCGCCGTCAAGGGCACGGTCACGTTCTCGAAACCTTGGCGTACTACGATGCCGCTGTCGCCGCGCGGTACATCGCTCAGCCCATGCATGTGGCTGCTGCACGTCTCGACCCCGCGGTCGCGCCGCCGGGCCAGTTCGCGATCTACACCGCGATCCCCGGCGACAAGCAGCTGTTCGTGCTGGAAGCCGGACATGTCGACTATCCCGATCGCGAACGCCGAGAGCAGGAGCTCATGGCGGAGCTGCGGGCCTTTTTCGCGGCCCTCTGAGCCGGCGCCGACGCGCTCGACGCCCGCCTGAGGAGTCTCGAAACCGCCCTGCTGCCGGACGATCGGCGGATGAGACACATCGTGAACCGCGAGTATCACCGCTGGTACAGCCCACGCCTCGGCCGCGAGATGGAGCTGCTCGTCTTCGGGCATGCCGGCGCCAAGGTGCTCGTCTTCCCGACGCGGGACGGTCGCTTCCACGAGTACGAGGATCTCCGGATCGTCGATGCGCTACGACCCAAACTCGAGGCCGGACAGCTTCAACTCTACTGCGTCGACAGCATCGACCGGGAGACCTTTTACTGCGGGTGGTGCAACCCGGCGGAGCGAATTCGGCGTCACCATGCCTTCGAGGAATACATCCTCAACGAGGTCATGCCTCTGATGTCGAACAAGAACCCGCATCCCTGCACGATTGCGCACGGCTGCAGCCTCGGCGCCTATCACGCGGCCAACATTGCCTTCCGGCATCCACACCTGTTTCGGAAGCTGGCGGCCTTCTCCGGTCGCTACGATCTCACGCTGCAAGTCGCCGAATTCCAAGACCTGCTCGGAGGCTATCGCGACGATCTCGTCTATTTCCACACGCCCGCACACTTCCTGCCGAATCTGGCGTGCCCGTGGCGGTTGGATGCGCTGCGCGGGATGGACATCGTCCTGGTCGTCGGGCAGGACGACCCCTTTCGGGACAACAACCGTCACATCGGCCAAGTCCTGCGAGACAAAGGCGTACGGCCGACACTGCACGAATGGGAAGGTCGCGCGCACCAGGGCTATCACTGGCGGCGCATGGCGCCGCTGTATCTCTAACGGGAGGATTTCCGGCGGGTGTATCTCCCGTAAAGGATCGATCTAAACCGCGCCCGGTGCGGTATGCGTCATGTGTTGGAGTGGCTTGACCGCGCCAGCTCCGACAACTGTCGGAGCTGGCGCGGTTTAGGCCCACACTGAGACCTGCCCTGCACGATCGTCGTCGAATCGGATTTTCCGCTCGACAAACGCAATTCGATTCCGGCACCCTTTGATCATCGCCAACACCTGCTATGATTCAGCAGCGGTGTCTTGCCGAAGGCTGCGGAACCGGCCCGGCGAGACGCCGGACACGGCAGGACCGGATCGACGGAGCACTCGGAAGTGCAGGTTGTTTCACCGAGTGCGCCTTCCGAGACCCGGTGGTCGACGGCGACCGCCGATGCGAGGTAAGACGCGTCACTTCAGTCCGGAGAATCCAGCATGCTGCCGCGGCAGTCGATCGACGCCGAGGCAACCGGTCTGGATTGTCCGATTCGTGCGACCAGCAAGGAGAAGAAACAAGTGAAAACGAAGACAATCCTGTTCAGTTCCGCTGCGGCACTCGCCATCATGCTTGCCGGCACTGTTTCTGCCGAGCAGCCCGCAACGCCGTTCGTCTCGGGCGACGAGCCGATGAACGTCGGACAAGAGGCTCAGATCACGGCTCCGACACCGGATGCGAAGGCGCAGGAAAAAACCGCCGAGATGCTCAAGAAGCAGGGCGAGGAGCTGAGCGGAGACTACCCGACCGATCAAGGGGCCGAGGGACAGGTCACGGATCCGACCCCGGACCCTGCAGCGCAGGCCGCAACGAAAGAGGCACTCGAGAAGGAAGACGCTTCCGGTGCCATCAGCGGCAAGTACGAGTAGTCCGCTGCTTGATCCCGGCTGCGGTCGCGCACGCGATCCGAGCCGCCGGGATCGCCCGGGGAACCCCGCGCAACTCGGGTGTTCCCCGCACGGTTTCTCTCCCTTGATCGCCGTGCAACCTCGTCCTTCGCAATCAAGGCCGCGCCGCACCCGCCCGCGGCGTCCCGAAGCCTCCGCAATGCCTTCGCCGCCATGACTGCGCAACGACCATCGGGGACACACGCATGACCCAAGGTCGTCGCGCCCGTGGTGTCGAGAACGACTTGACGTTCGCAGAAGAAGACGCGAACCCGACTCCCGCCGCCCCGTTCACCTGCGAGACCTGCGCCGCCGGCTGCTGTCGTTTGGAGGTCTGGTGTCTCACCGACACCGGCGTCCCCGGCCATCTCACCGTCACCGATCACTTCGGCCGCACCCTCATGGACCGACTCGACGACGGCTGGTGCGCGGCACTGGACCGCGACACCCTGCTGTGCCGAATCTACGCCCAGCGGCCCTTGGTCTGTCGTGAGCTGGAGGTCGGCAGCCCGGAGT
Source organism: Thiocapsa sp. (assembly GCF_018399035.1). Taxonomy (GTDB): domain Bacteria; phylum Pseudomonadota; class Gammaproteobacteria; order Chromatiales; family Chromatiaceae; genus Thiocapsa. The sequence goes on along the minus strand of NZ_CP073760.1, from coordinate 5,531,029 downwards.
GTCTTGCCGAGCGTGGTTAAACCGCGTTTAAACCGCGCCGGATCCGACAGTCGTCGGAGCTGGCGCGGCCAAGCCACTCCAACACATGACGTATACCGCACCGGGCGCGGTTTAGAATCCAGGCAGTTGTTCCCGAGAAGATCGGCGGGCCGGCGCGTTACGATTCCCGTGAAAAAAGCGTCGCACAGCCTCGCCATCCAGCGCTTTGACCCCAAAGTGCAGCCTATTCTGCGACCCGACGGTTGTATACGAGACCGATGAACCGACCATCTACCGCTGCATCCGAGACGACGATCATGCGATCATTCAACCTTTACGGCCGGATGAGCGTCGGCGTGTCGAGGGCGGCTACCGTTCGCTCGGGTTGAGAGAGTCCAGATGGCACAACAACTGATCAAGGTTCCACCGACCAAGAACACGCTCCTCCGGCTGAAGAAGCAGGAGAAGTTTCTCGAAGAAGGCCACGATCTGCTCGAACGCAAGCGCGAGCTGCTGACGCGTCTCGTCTACGAGCGCATCGGCGAGTACCGGCGGCTGCGAGAGGCATCCGAGAAGGCGCTCGCCGAGGCCTATCGCTGTCTCAGCATCACCCATCTGCGCATGGGCAGCCGAGGGATCCATCAAGCCGCGCTCGGCTCGGAGCTGGCCTTGACAGTCGACATCCTGCCGCGCCGCGCGCTCGGCGTGGAGTATCCGGCCGTGACCAGCGAGCGCATCCCGCTCAAGCCGGTCGGTCTCTTGGGGACCGACGCGAGCTTCGACACCACCCGCGAGAACCTCTCCAACGCCTGCGTGCTGCTCGCGCGTCTTGCCGAGGTCGAGACCGCGCTGCACCGCCTGATGGAAGAGCAACGCAAGGCCCAAAAACGGGTCAACGCGCTCAAGTACAACATCATTCCCCTCTATCGGCGGACCATCCACTTCATCCAGTCCTCGCTCGAAGAAGAGGAGCGCAACACACTTTTCCAGGTCAAGCTGCTGCGGCAACGGGCCGAGGCTTGAGGAGTCGACCGTCGCCATGCCCGAATTTCCGCGCAAGGTACTGGGTCTGCTCTTGATCCTGTCCGCCGTCGGCGTCGCTTCCTGGCAGGCACTGGCGGTCTCCTGCTCGTCTCCTGCCGCTGCCGCCGCTGCCGCCGAGACCACCCGGCACGCCGCCCCGCCACGCTGAGCCCTCGGGAGACCCATCGATGATCCGCGTGCTTGCGCTTGTCGCGATCCTCACCGCAATCGCCGCCCTGATCCTGGTCGTCCGCTCCAAACTGCTCGGCACCCCTACACCGGAGCGCTCGGTCGTCAATCGACCGAACCCGGCCAAGGGCCTCTTGATGTTCCTCCTGACGCTGCCCGTCTTGCTCGCCGCGATCGTCGCCATGGCGCGCGGGCTCTTGATGCCGATGATCGGCAACGCCGTCGGTTACGGGTTGTTGCTCGGCGGGGCTTGGTTGCTGTGGCGCGGGTTGGTCTCGGAAGGCGCCTACGAGCGCCGTCTCGTCGCCAAGACGCCCTGGCCACTTAAGGCATCGGGCGGCGTCCTGATCGGCTTGGGAACGGGGCTGACCGCCTGGCTCGGTGCCGGACATCATCCGGGCATCGCCTTCGCCTTCGGTGTCGTGGCCCTGCTCGGGTGTCGGCTCTTCTACGGGGGTGATCCGGTTGCAGCCAAGCGGGTGACGGCCGCCTCCGGGCTGGACACCACGGATCAAGTGCTTGCCGCCCTGGCGCAAGCCGAGCGCTCGATTGCCGCCGTCGAGCAGTCGAGCCGCGACATCCGACAACCCGAGCTCAATCAGCGCCTGCGGCGCGTCGCCGCGCTCGCCCGCGAGATCCTGACCTTACTGGAAGAGGACCCGCGAGACCTGCGACGTGCCCGCAAGTTTCTGAACGTCTATCTGGACGGTGTGCAGCATGTCGTCGAAGGCTACGCGAGGACGCACCAACGCGCCGCTTCGCCCGATCTCGACGCCAACTTCCGTCGTGTCCTGACGAGCATCGAGGAGGTGTTCCAAGAGCAACGCCAAAAGCTCTTGGAGTCCGACATCATGGACCTGGACGTGCAGATCGAGGTGCTGACGAGCCAGCTGAAGCGCGAGGGGCTCCTATGAACCGCGTCGAATGAACCGCGTCGAGGAGCGATCCTCAACCGTCGATGCGCTTCGCAACCTTGCAGCACGTCAAAGAGGTCGACGCGACGCGGTTCACTCCGGACGCGGTCTAACCGACACCTCGATCACCCTCGCCACGGCCGCGAACCCGAACGTCGCCGTCACGAAGCTTGCCGAACCGTAGCCGAGCCGGCAGTCGAGCGAGACGCCGCTGATGCCGGGCTTCTGATGGCTGACACATCCATCCGCCCGCGGGTAGACCGGTTGCTCGAGCGAGTAGACGCAGTCGACCTTGAAACGCCGTTTCGGGTCGCGCGGGAATCCATAGGCCTCGCGCAACCGCCGCCGCACCTTCGATGCCAGCGGGTCATGCTCCGTGCGGCTCAGATCGGCCACCCTGACTGCGGTCGGGTCGCGGCGCCCGCCTGCACCCCCGGTCGTGACGATGGGGATCTTGTGCCGTTTGCAGTGTGCAATCATTGCGGCCTTGAATCGAACGCTGTCGATCGCGTCGATGACCGCGTCATAGCCGCGACTTAGATACGCCTCGAGTGTCCGATCGGTGATGAAATCGCGGATCGGCTCGCACCGGCAGAGCGGATGGATGTCTCGGATGCGCTCGGCCATCACCTCGACCTTCGCCCGATCAAACTGGCTGGTCATGGCATGGCTCTGGCGATTCACATTGCCCGCCTCGATGGTGTCGTCGTCGATCAGGGTCATGGCGCCCACCCCGGTGCGCGCAAGCGCCTCCGCCGCCCAAGATCCCACCCCGCCCACACCGACGACGCAGACATGCAGATCCGCGATCCGCGCGCTCTCCACCGCCCCGTAGAGTCGAGCGATCCCGCCGAAGCGCGCCTCGCGCCCGACCGAATGCTCTGTATCAAGCTGCGCATGCGTGTCCGCTGTATCCATCACGTCATCATCCTCGATCTATGCCCGGACTGAAAGCGTCCGCACAAATCGCCCCAAGCCCAAGCCCGAACCCGCAACCCAACACCGCAGCTCTCCGAATCTCCTCATCTCGTAATCGCATGAACCGCCACGACTTTGGCCAATCCAGGCAGTCGCCGCGAGCTGCTCCAGCAGGCGAGCCAGGCGCTAGGAGGAAATTAGGACCATCTCTCCCTCGGGCCGTGAGTTGGCGCAATTCTCTTCGGCCCAGATCGTGCGCCGTACCAGGGCCAGGCAATCGGAGAAGGTGGCGTGGGACTTCAGATGCCAGGCCGCGGAGCGTGGCAGGGTGTCCCGGCGCTCGCACCGGCAGCGTTCCCGCCAGCAAGACGTGCAGATGCGCCAGGGTCGGCATGGTGAACAGGCAGTTAAAGGGCTGCAGAACAGATACAATCGAGGCTGGCAGAGGGAACATCCGCAGGCAGGTCCGAGGTTTTGGTCGACATCGGACGATACCGCCCGCTGCCCTCTGCTGCCACATCAATCGGGTCCGTTACGAATGGCGCTAAGATAAGGAAGGGTGCGGTCGCAAGATCCTGAAAAGATTGGGTTAGGGGCTGCCAAGGTGATAGGCTGAACTCGCCAAAGCCAACTCACCACCTCGGACGGCAGCCCCCATGCATCCTAACCAGCACGCCGCGCAACGGCAACGCGTCCTTGCCCATGTCGCCGACACCGATGTCGGCGGATTCTTCGACCTGTTGAGCGCTCCGCAGCTGCTCGACCGGGTCGAAGCGCTCCAGCCGCCGTTTCGCAAGCGGGTGTACTCCCCGACCGAGACCCTGGCAATGTTCATGACCCAAGCGCTCTCGGAGGACGGCAGTTGCCGTGCCGTGGTCAACGCCGCGGCGGTACGGCGTGCGCTCGACGGCGACGAACCCCTCGCGACCAACACCAGTGCCTATTGCCAAGCCCGGACGCGCCTGCCGTTGCCGATGATCACGACGCTGGCGCGCGAGGCCGCGGGGTTGGTGGCAAAGGCTGCGCCCGGCTGGTGGCTGTGGCAGGGGCGACGGGTGCGCCTGGTCGACGGCGCGACGGTGACCTTGTCCGATACCCCGCAGAACCAGGCCAAGTATCCGCAGCCCGCCAGCCAGAAGGCCGGCCTGGGCTTTCCGATCGCACGGTTGGTGGCCTTGGTGTGTTTGGCGACCGGGGCGGTACTCGATGCCGCGCTCGGCCCCTGCGCGGGAAAGGGCAGCGACGAGCAGACGCTGCTGCGCGAGCTGCTCGACAGCCTCCAAAGCGGGGAGATCCTTCTCGGCGACGCCTTCTACGCGACCTATTTTCTGCTCTGCGAGCTGGTGCGCGGCGGCGTGGACGGGCTGTTCGAGCAGCACGGTGCGCGCAAGCGCAGCACCGATTTCCGCCTCGGTGAGCGGCTCGGCGCGCGCGATCACCTGATCGTGCCGAGCAAGCCGAAGAAGCGACCCGACTGGATGAGCCCCGAGGAATACGCGCAAGCCCCGGCGACTCTGAAGGTGCGCGAGTTTCAGGCCGGCGGCAAGATCATGGTCACCACGCTGCTCTGCCCGAAGGCGACCCCCAAGTCCATGCTCAAGGTGCTGTACCGGCAGCGCCGGCACGTCGAGCTGGATCTGAGAAACCTCGAGACCACGCTCGGCATGGAGCATCTGCGCTGCAAAACCCCGGCGATGGCCCTCAAGGAACTGTGGGTCTACCTCTTGGCCTACAATCTGATCCGGCTCTTGATGGCGCAGGCCGCTGTGGTGGCGGACCAGATCCCGCGCCAGCTCAGCTTCAAGCATGTCGTGCAGATGTGGGGCTGCGTACTGCAGTGCGGCGGCACCCACGACAGCGTCTGCATCCATGCCCTGTTGGTGCTGATGGCCCAACCCCGCGTAGGTCGACGAGCCGGTCGGATCGAACCGCGCGCCTTGAAGCGGCGCCTGAAAAGCGACCCGCTGTTGACCAAGCCGCGGAAGATCGCGCAGGAGGAGGTCCGCGAACATGGCCACCCCAAGAAACAGCGTTGAGCGCCGCTCGCGCGTTGCGGATGACGCTCAGGACGGACTGTTTTTACAGCGGTTTTGGCTTAAGTTAGTGCCATTCGGGTCCGTTACCATCGCTCCGAGCGCTTCGCGGAGCTCCTAACTGGGCTCGGAAATGGCCAAAGTCGAGTCGACGACACCAGCCACGAGATCATCGGCACCCGTTTTCAACCCGCGTCCTTCAAGGTTGGCAATGAGGAGTTGGAAAGCTGGCTGCTGCGGCTACTCGAACCCAAGATCAACTTTCGTTTCCATGCGCTGGCGATCGACGACAAACCCGTGGTGCTGCTGGAGATCGGCGCGGCCTGCCGGCATCCGGTGCAGTTCCAGGGCCAGAATACATCCGGGTCGGCTCCTACAGGAAGAAGCTCAAGGACTATCCGGAGAAGGAGCGCGCGCTGTGGCGGATCTTCGACCGGATTCCCTTCGAGCGCGGGATCGCGCTGGAGCGCGTCTCGGGCGAAACAGTCTTGCGGCTGCTCGACTATCCCGCCTATTTCGATCTGCTGGAGATTCCCTTACCGGATGGCCGTGGCGCGATTCTCGAGGCCCTGGCCCGGGATGACCTGATTCAGGCCTGTGACGCCGGCGACTGGAACATCACGAACCTGGGGGCGCTCCTCTTCGCCAAGAAGCTGGAGGAAGTTCCCGCCCTCAAGCGCAAGGCGATTCGGGTCATTCACTACAAGGGGCAGGGCCGCCTCGACACCCTGCGCGAGCAGACCGGCGGCAAGGGGTACGCCAGCGGTTTCGAGGGGCTGATCGGCTTCATCATGACCCTGGTGCCCACCAACGAGGTGATCGGGCAGGCGCTGCGCCGCACCCTGCCGATGTTCCCCGAGCTGGCCGTGCGCGAGCTGGTGGCGAACGCGCTCATCCATCAGAACCTCTTCGCGACCGGCACCGGCCCCATGGTCGAGATCTTCGACGACCGGATGGAGATCACCAACCCGGGCGAGCCGCTGGTCGACACCCGCCGTTTCGTCGATACCCCGCCCAAGTCGCGCAACGAGGTGCTGGCCTCCCTGATGCGCCGCTTCCGCATCTGCGAGGAGCGCGGCAGCGGCATCGACAAGGTGGTGGCCCAGGTCGAGCTGTACCAGTTGCCCGCGCCCTGCTTCGAGGTGCCCGAGGGCTTTACCCGTGCCGTCCTCTTCGCCCACCAGCCGCTCGTCAAGATGAGCAAGGCGGACCGGATCCGCGCCTGCTACCTGCATGCTTGTCTCAAGCGGGTGATGCGTGACTACCTCACCAACGCATCGCTGCGCGAGCGTTTCGGGGTGGAGGAGAGAAACAAGGCGACCGTGTCTCGCCACATCCGCGAGGCGGTCGAGGATGGCGCGATCAGGCTGTTCGACGAGGACGCGGCGAAGAACCAGCGGAAGTACGTGCCCTACTGGGCCTGATGTCATTGATGGGCAATTGATCGGCGTGGCCGGAAACGCCGTGCCGGTCTTGTAAAGCAATGCTTTGGCAAGGCGTTGCGTGTTGATGGGTCATTGATGGAGAGCGGCATGAAGCCAACCGACACCAGCGAAAAGGGTCTGGAGTCCCTCATCGTCACCTCGCTCGTGGAGGGGGCGGGATACATCCAGGGCGATCCAAAGGACTACGACCGTGAGCATGCTGTCGACCTGGTCAAGCTACTCCGTTTCCTGTCGGACACCCAGCCCGAGGCCGTGCAAGCGCTCGGCATCGACCAGGATGGCCCCAAGCGCACCCAGTTCCTGCACCGCCTGCAGGGCGAGATCGCCAAGCGGGGCGTGGTTGAGGTGCTGCGCAGCGGCATCAAGCATGGTCCAGCCTCGGTCGCGCTTTTCTACGGTAGCCCAACCCCCGGCAACGTCAAGGCAGCCGAGCGGTACGCGAAGAACCTGTTCAGCGTTACCCGCCAGCTTCGCTACAGCCGCGACGGGACGGCACTCGCCCTCGATCTAGCCCTGTTTCTCAACGGCCTGCCCATCGCCACCTTCGAGCTCAAGAACAAGCTCACCAAGCAGACGGTGTTCGACGCGGTCCAGCGCATCATCATCACCACGGTGCAGAAATTCCCAGTTGTCCTCAATAAGATCGGCAGCGAGCACCGCCAGAACCGCTTCGCCATCCTCATCGACGAGGCGCATTCCAGCCAGGGCGGTAAATCCACCGGCGCCATGAATCGGGTTCTGGACGACCGAGGGGTCTATGGCGATGCCTTGATGACGGAAGACGAGGAGACCACGGAAGATCGCATCAACAACATCATGGAGGGCCGCAAGATGCTGGGCAACGCCAGCTACTTTGCCTTCACCGCCACGCCCAAGAACAAGACGCTGGAGATCTTCGGCGAGGCGGCCCCACCGGTTGACGGCAAGATCAAGCACCGCCCCTTCCACAGCTACACCATGAAGCAGGCGATCGAGGAAGGATTCATCCTCGATGTGCTGAAGCATTACACGCCGGTGGAGAGCTACTACAAGCTCGTCAAGACGGTCGAGAGCGATCCGCGTTTCGACGCCAACAAGGCCAAAAAGAAACTGCGGCATTACGTGGAATCACACGAGTACGCCATCACCGAAAAAGCCGGGATCATGGTCGAGCACTTCCACGAGCAGGTTATCGCCCAGCGCAAGATCGGCGGTCAGGCGCGGGCCATGATCATTACCAACGGCATCCAGCGAGCGATCCAGTATTTCCACGCCTTCAACACCTATGCACAGGTGCAGATCGAAGACTTGGTGGGGCGCTACCTGAGCGGTGCGGACCGGGACAAGCTCGATCCGATCCTGGATGCCTGCGTGGCCACCTACAACGCCGATCTGGATGAAGACGGCCAGGTCGACTTCAAGGGCAAGGCCAAGGCGTTCGTGCGCACCTACGGCTTTCTGGCTTCGATCCTGCCGTACTCCAATGCCGAGTGGGAGAAGCTCTCGATCTTCCTCAACTTCCTTATCCCCAAGCTCCCTGCGCCCAAGGAGGAGGATCTATCCAAGGGGATTCTCGAGGCGATCGACATGGACAGCTACCGTGCCGAGGTGAAATCGAGCCTCGCGATCGCGCTCGCGGACGAAGACGGCGCGGTGGGTCCAGTACCGACCACCGGTGGTGGCTACATCCCCGAGCCTGAGTTGGAGCAGCTGAGCAACATCGTCAAAGCGTTCAACGACCAGTTCGGCAATCTCGACTGGAAGGACAAGGATCGGATCGAAAAGGTGCTCGCCGAAGAGGTCCCGGCCAAGGTCAGCGCCGACACGGCCTACCACCTTTATGTCCCACCGATAGCACAGGCGATGGGTGGCGTAATGGTGCGTACGCCCGTCCCGCCGCGTCCAAGCCTCAGTGGGCCGCCAGCTCCCCTGGGGAACTGCAAAAATGGCCAAAGTCGAGGAACCGCGCACCCCGACAGCCCTCGAGAAACACGAGGTCGAAATCGCCGCCGCCCGACCGAAGGACTCCGGACGCGGTTCAGCAGCGCTTGACATCTTGGGATTTTTCTCTAGATTGTTAGCACTCGATCCGATCGAGTGCTAACAGCCCGACGAGATCGCGAACTTTCGGTTTTATCGCTCACGGAGTCACCTGATTTATGAACCTACGTCCTTTGCATGACCGTGTCGTCGTTCGCCGCAAGGAGGAGGAGCGCACCTCCGCCGGCGGCATCCTGATCCCGGACTCGGCGGCCGAGAAGCCGATCGAAGGCGAGGTCATCGCCGTCGGCAACGGCAAGCTGCTGGACAACGGCGACGTCCGCCGCCTGGATGTGAAGGTCGGCGACCGCGTGTTGTTCGGCAAGTATTCCGGCACCGAGGTCAAGCTCTCCGAGGAGAAGCTGCTGGTGATGCGCGAAGACGACATCATGGGCGTCATCGAATAGCGGACAACCGCCCGCGTCCGCCACACCCCCATTTCGCTTTACCGAGGCAAGCCATCCATGAGTGCAAAACAGATTTCCTTCAGCGAACAAGCCCGTGCCCGGATGCTCCGCGGCGTCGACATCCTCGCCAACGCGGTCAAGGTCACCTTGGGTCCGAAGGGCCGCAACGTCGTCATCGAGAAGTCCTGGGGCGCCCCGACCATCACCAAGGACGGCGTCTCCGTCGCCAAGGCGATCGAGCTGAAGGACAAGCTCGAAAACATGGGCGCGCAGATGGTCAAGGAGGTCGCCTCCAAGACCTCCGATATCGCCGGCGACGGCACCACCACCGCCACCGTGCTGGCTCAGGCCATGGTCCGCGAAGGCATGAAGGCCGTGGCTGCCGGCATGAACCCGATGGACATCAAGCGCGGTATCGACAAGGCGGTCGAGGCTTCGGTGACCGAGCTCAAGGCGCTTTCGCGCCCCTGCTCGACCAACAAGGAGATCGCCCAGGTCGGCACCATCTCGGCCAATTCTGACGACTCGATCGGCCAGATCATCGCCGAGGCGATGGAGAAGGTCGGCAAGGAAGGCGTCATCACCGTCGAGGAAGGCAAGTCGCTGCAGAACGAGCTCGAGCTGGTCGAGGGTATGCAGTTCGACCGCGGGTATCTGTCGCCCTACTTCATCAACAATCAGCAGAGCCAGAAGGCCGAGCTCGATGCGCCCTACATCCTGCTTTACGACAAGAAGATCTCCAATATCCGCGACCTGCTCCCCGTACTGGAGTCCGTCGCCAAGGCCGGCAAACCGCTGTTGATCGTCGCCGAAGATGTCGAGGGCGAGGCGCTGGCGACCCTGGTCGTGAACAACCTGCGCGGCATCCTCAAGGTCTGTGCGGTGAAGGCACCGGGCTTCGGCGATCGTCGCAAGGCGATGCTGCAGGATCTGGCCATCCTCACCGGCGGTACCGTGATCTCGGAAGAGGTCGGTCTGTCGCTCGAGAAGGCGACCCTGAGTGATCTGGGCTCGGCCAAGACCGTCCAGATCGCCAAGGAAGACACCGTCGTCATCGACGGCGCCGGCTCGCACGACGAGATCAAGGGCCGCTGCGATCAGATCCGCAGTCAGGTCGAGGACACCACCTCGGATTACGACCGCGAGAAGCTGCAAGAGAGACTGGCCAAGCTGGCCGGCGGTGTCGCTGTCGTGAAGGTCGGCGCCGCCACCGAGATGGAGATGAAGGAGAAGAAGGCGCGTGTGGAAGACGCCCTGCACGCCACCCGTGCGGCGGTCGAGGAAGGGATCGTTCCCGGCGGCGGTGTGGCATTGATTCGTGCCATCGGCGCGGTCGTCGGTCTGAAGGGCGCCAACAGCGACCAGGATCTCGGCATCGCCATCGCGCGCCGTGCCCTGGAAGAACCGCTGCGTCAGATCGTGACGAACGCCGGCGACGAGGCATCCGTGGTCATGAGCAAGGTCGCCGAAGGCACCGCCAGCTTCGGCTACAACGCCGCGACCGGCGAGTATGGCGACATGATGGACATGGGCATCATCGATCCGACCAAGGTGACCCGCACGGCGCTTCAAAACGCCGCCTCCATCGCCGGCTTGATGATCACCACCGAAGCCATGGTGGCGGATGAGCCCAAGAAGGAGAAGGGCGCCGCTGCACCGGGCGGCGGCATGGACGATATGGACTACTAAAGCCGTCGCGAAGCCGATGCCCGGTCCGATGCGAGCGCCGTCTCGTATCGGACCCTGTCTCGGCAAAGGCGATCGACCCACGACAAAGGAGCCGCAAGGCTCCTTTGTCGTTCCGGTTCCAGGAACCGACAGAACCCGGCGCGCGCCCTCAGAAACGCGCCAGAAATCGGCTGAGCACCGAATTAGACCGGACCTCGGGCTTGCCCGCAGCGGCGGCGTTGACGGCGTGAACGTGCAAGAGAAGGACCGAGTTTGTCCATTACCTCAGGCATTTACGAGCGGCTGATCACGGATGCGCGGACATTGCGCAATGCGGACATCGCGGCGACGTTTGGCGTGCATCTGCGTACCGTGGACAAGATCACGGCGCGGACGGCGTGGGGCCAGGTGCTGTCGCGCAAGGCATGGGAGGCTCGGCATGACCGCTCCCCGGCGTCAACGTCAGGTGCAGGCCCAGTGCCCGGCTCATCTTGAGCACCAGGGCAAAGGAGGGGTTGCCGTCCGGTCCCAGCGCCTTGCGCAACCCTTCGCGGCTCACGCCGACCTCGCGCGCCAGGGCGCTGAAGTTGCGCGCGCGGGAGATGTCGCCAAGGGCGGAGCGGATCAGCGCGCCGTCGCCCGGATCCTCTTCGATGCAGGCTTGCAGGTAGAGACGGATGTCCTCCTCGGTGTCCAGGTAGTCGGCACTGTCCCAACGGGTGACGCGCTCGCTCATGACTCAATCGCTCCAGGTTGCGGCCAGGGCTTTGGCGCGCTCGATGTCGCGCTGTTGCGTGGCTTTCTCTCCGCCGCACAGCAGCACGATCAACGCCTCGCCCCGGCGGGTGAAATACAGCCGGTAGCCCGGCCCATAGAAGATTCGCATCTCCGAGACGCCTTCTCCGACCGGCGCGCAATCCCCGAGGTTGCCGTGTGTTGCGTTGCGCAGCCTGGCGTTGATCCTGGCGACGGCTTGACGGTCGCGCAGGCTGCTCAACCAGCGATCGAAGGTGTCGGTTTTAAGGATCTCGAACATGCGCAAACTGTAAACTACAGTTGGCATATCGTCAACGGGAGTGGGCAGTTCGTAGGATGCGGTGAAGCACGCACCGCAACGCTCGCGGGAACCCGCCGGCCACCGTTGGCAAGCGATGCGGTTCCTGAGGTCACCGCCAGGCTACAACGCAGCCACCGGCGAGTATGGCGACATGATGGGCAGGGGCATCATCGATCCGACCAAGGTGACCCGCACGGCGCTTCAAAACGCCGCGTCGATCGCCGGCTTGATGATCACCACCGAAGCCATGGTGGCGGATGAGTCCAAGAAGGAGAAGGGCGCCGCACCGTGAGCCAGCGCAACGTTTCTTTATCGGGTGGGCGGCGGTTCTGGAGAGATCCGGATCGCAGCTTGGCGGCGCTCCTCCTGCTGCTCATGCTCCATCAACAGCTATCGGATCGGTGGATGCACGGTTTAATATTGCATATTTTTTAGCCTCTTTATGCATTCCAGACAGTTCCCGACAGAGTCGAGGCGGGGAGCCTTGGAGAGCACTGGATGCAGCACGAGGCGGGCCGTGGGGGTAGAATACTGTCCCTTTCGAAGTGGCCAGGCAGTGCGCCCCATGTTGAACATCCAGAATCTCGTCGACGACGCCAAATGTTTCGAGACCGTCCGTGCCCTGCGTTGGCCCGAGGGGGTGCGCTGCGTGCACTGCGCCTCGGCCGAGATCAACAAGCAAGGTCGGGATCCGACGCAACCCGAGCGGCAGAAGTACCGCTGCAAGGACTGCGGGCGCTGGTTCGATGATTTGAGCGAGACGATTCTGGCCGGCCATCATCAGCCACTGCGAACCTGGGTGTTATGCCTGTATTTCATGGGCTTGAACCTGTCCAACCGGCAGATCGGCCAAGAACTGGGCCTTCACAAGGATGACGCCCAGCGCATGACGCAACAGTTGCGCGAGGGCATCGAGTCCAAGCAGTCCTTGCCCGTGCTCGACGGCGAGGTCGAGGCCGACGAGGTGTACGTGGTCGCCGGTCACAAAGGGAACCCCGAGGCGGTAAAAAAAGCGCGCAAAGGCCGTCGGCGCCGACTGAAGGGGGCGCGCGGTCGCGGCACCCTGGCCAAAGAGAAGCCACCGATTCTCGGCCTGATCCAGCGCGGCGGCGAGGTGGTGCTGCGGATGCTGGATAACGTCCAACAGAAGACCATCAAACCCATTATCCTCGCCTGCGTGGCCGAGGGGACGCGCTTCTACACCGATGAGTATGACATCTACGCCCGCTTGCCGGCATGGGGTTACGAGCACCACAGCGTCTGCCACAGCCGCGGAGAGTACGCCCGCGACGAGGACGGTGATGGCTTCCATGAGGTCCACGTCAACACCATCGAGGGCGTCTGGTCGTTGGCTGCGCTCCTGGCTGCGCCCTCACCGCGGGATCTCTCAGGAACACCTCCCGATGTACCTGAGCTTTTTTCAGTTCGTCCACAACAGTCGTGCGCGCGGGAAGGGGCTCCTCCCGGCGCTCTTGGCAGCGCTGATTGTCTAGCTGTCTGGAATGCAGATTGAGCCATTTTTTAAACCTTTAAACCGCGCCAGTTCCAACAATCGTCAAGTCTGCCGGGGCCGATCCCATCCAAAAGCATCACATACCGCGCCGGGCGGGTCGTCTGCGACAAAGATTTGCTTGAAATCGGCGCCCGGGCTCCTGACTCTCCTCGGAGTATTGTTCGGAACCACAAGAGGAGACGACCGATGAAGAAGAGAGGGTTCAAACGTGCATCACTGTCCCTGCTGATCGCGGCAGGCCTGACCTTCGGTGCCTTCGGCGCGCACGCAGCCGTCGAACGCACCGCGGCACCCGAGGGGGCCCGGGCGTACATCATTGCGCCGGAGGACGGTGCAACCATGCCGCAGACCTTCGTGGTGCGATTCGGACTCTCGGGGATGGGGGTTGCACCGGCGGGAGCCGATCTCCCCAACACGGGACATCATCACCTGCTGGTCGACATGGACAGTCTGCCGCCGCTCGACCAACCGATCGGCGCCGATATCCTGCATTTCGGGGGCGGTCAGACGGAGACCGAGCTCACGTTGCCGCCGGGCGAGCACACCCTGCAGATCCTCCTGGGCGACAAAAATCACCTTCCGCATGATCCGCCGATCGTCTCGGAGCGGATCACCATCACGGTCGAGTAGCCCTGTCGGAGGCCCTTCGCGCGCAGCGTCCCGGGCGCCGGAGGGATTCCACCCCTCTCTGCGATCGGTGCATCGCATCGCCCGAGGCCGGGAAAGGCGCCGCCCCGGCGAGATACGCTTAGCGGTCCGTGCCCATTTCCAAGCGTTCGACATCGGCCATGCGGATCTCTCGACCGTCGGCGGTCACGAATCGCCGGCCATCGACGCTGCCGCGGCGGACCTCGTAGAGCGTGACTTCTCCCGTGTTGGCATTGACGACCTGAACGGGGATGATCTCCCGATCGCGATCCCAATCCCGAACGAGAAGCGACAAACTCCCGAGCAACATAATCCCGAGGAGGACATAGGCGAGCGGACGGATCAGCGCCGGAGGAATCAGAGGTGGACGCGGCGCCACCAGTCCGGCGGCCTCGCGAGACCGTATGATGCGGGCTCGGATGACCAGATAGGCCCCGAAGATGACAGCAGCGGTTAGGAGGAGTTTCCAGATCATGGTGTTTACGTTAGCACGACCGGCCGGTTCGGGCAGCCCATTCGCGCGCTGCGGGGTCGCGGCCGCCGGCCGCGACAGAAGACCCGGCGGCGACGAGACCGGAGCGCAGGCATGATGAAGGTTTACGTTCCGACTCTGCTGCTGATTGCAGCGCTGTCGCTCCCGGGCTGCACGGAACCTGCCGCACCGACGGTGAATCTGCACCGGGCGGTCGAGATCGGGGATATCGACCAGGTCTCACGTCATATCTACTGGAAGAGCGATCTCGATCGGCCGGATGCGCACGGCGACCCGCCGCTGCACGTCGCCGCGCGCGCGGGACGCGTCGCCATCGCGCGGACGCTCGCCCGCAACGGCGCGGATCTCAAGGCACCGAATGCCGCGGGGAAGACTCCGCTCGAGGTCGCGCTCGAGCACGGGCGCATTCAGGTCGCCAGCATGCTCATCGACCAAGGCGCGCAGCTCGATGCACAGGGCGCATTGGTCGCGTTGGTCGAGGCGGGAGTGATCGACCGCGATACTCTGAATTTCCTCGTCAATGCGGGCGCGCAGATCGACAAACCGGGGCCGAACGGGGATGCGCCGCTGCATGTCGCCATCCGAAACGGGCATCTCGAGACGGTACGGCGACTGATCCTCGCCGGCGCCGATGTCAATCAACCCGCCGACGACGGTCGCATGCCGCTGCGGATTGCGCGAGAATCGGCGCCCGGGCGCGACGCCCGGTTTATCGTCTCGACCCTCGCGCTCAACGGTGCGAGGGCGGACCCAGCCCCCTGACCGATTCGCACAGGAGCGACCGAATGGCCGAACGGATCGAAGATCTGACGGTGACCTACACGGAAGACGGTATCGACACGACCAAGGAGATCGACAAGGTCGTCCTCTCCAAGGGAAGTTGGACCACGATCCTCTTTCGCTATCAGGATTGGGATCGCGCGAAGGAGGCGTACGGTCCGGACAAATATACGATTCGTCGCTATCAGAAGCGCAGCGGCGAGTACCGACAGCAGTCGAAGTTCAACATCTCCAGCCGCGCACAGGCCCAGGCACTCGTAGAGGCATTGCAGGGTTGGCTGACCGACGACTGATCGCGCGTAAGCGGGTGAACACCGATGACTCGGACAGTTGGCTGAGGCCGGAGGCATAACGATGACTGCCGAGACGCATCCGCGTCGGTGGCACGGCTTGGGTGTCGCGGAGACCGCCGCGTCGCTGGACGTGGATCCCGCTCGGGGTCTCGCCACGGCCGAGGCGGATCTGCGACGTCGCCGTTACGGCGAGAACGCACTCGCCGAAACCAAGGCGCGCCCGCTCTGGCTCAGATTCCTGGACCAGTTCCGAAACCTGCTGGTGATCGTGCTCCTCTTCGCGGCCGCACTGGCCTGGACCATCGGGGACCTCAAAGACGCCGTGGTCATCCTGATCGTCGTGATCCTCAATGCGGCGCTCGGCTTCTATCAAGAGCACCGTGCCGAGCGCACGCTCTCCACCCTCAAAGCGATGGTCGCGGTCCGTGCTCGCGTGCGGCGCGACGGTCGGATCGGCGAGGTCGAAGCGGCCGATCTGGTGCCCGGCGATCTGGTCCTGCTCGAGGCAGGCGATCGTGTGCCCGCGGACGGGCGCCTGCTGACGGCACCCAACCTGGAGGTGGACGAGGCCGCCCTGACCGGCGAGTCCCAGCCGGTCGGCAAACGCATACAGGCATTGGACGCAGCCGACCCGCCGCTGGCCGAGCGCCTGAACATGCTTTACATGAACACCGTGGTGACGCGCGGCCGGGCCGAGATGCTGGTCGTCGACACCGGCATGACCACCGAGATCGGCCGGCTGGCCGGGTTGATCGCCGAGACGCCGGACTCCGAGACACCCCTGCAACGTCAGCTGGATACGCTCGGCAAGCGGCTGGCGGCGATCGCCGGGGTCATCGTCACCCTGATCTTCGTCCTCGACCTGACACGCGGACTACCCTGGACGCAGGCCGCAATCACCGCCGTTGCGCTCGCGGTGGCAGCGATCCCCGAGGGCCTGCCGGCCGTCGTCACCGTGACCCTGGCGATCGGCATGTGGCGGATGGCCCAGAACCGGGCGATCCTCAAGAAGCTCTCGGCGGTCGAAACCCTGGGCTCGACCACCGTGATTTGTTCCGATAAGACGGGGACACTCACGCTCAACCGGATGACGGCGCGTGCCGGCTGGTTTGCAGGCGGGCGCTTCAGTGTCGAAGGCGACGGCTACGGGGCCGAGGGCGCGATTCTTCGGGACGATCCGAGCGCGCCGACCGACCCGATCGATCCGATCGACCTGGCGCGTCCCATGGCGCTCTGCAACGAATCGCGCGTGCGCGACGGCGCGTTGATCGGGGATCCCACCGAGGGCGCCCTCTGGGTTCTCGCCCGCAAGGCCGGTCTCGACCCGGAATCCGAGCAGGCGCGCCGCCCGCGGATCGCCGAGATCCCCTTCGACTCCGCCCACAAGTTCATGGCGACCTTTCACCATGCCGGCGATCAGGTCGAGCTGTTCGTCAAAGGTGCGCCGGACGTCCTGCTCGCCCGCGCCTCGCACTGGCTGACTGCAAACGGCGAGCAACCACTCGACGCCGCGACCCGCGAGCGTATCGAGGCCGAGAACGAGCTCCTCGCGAGCCAAGCGCTGCGGGTGCTCGCCGTGGCACGGCGGACCATCCCGGCCCGTGATTACGAGCCCGCGGACGACCTGTGGCGATGGGCCGAGGGCTGGACCTTCGTGGGGCTTGCCGGCCTCATGGACCCGCCGCGCCCGGAGGCCGCCGAGGCCATCGCCCGCTGTCGGCAGGCCGGCATCCAGGTCAAGATGATTACGGGCGACCACAAGCTCACTGCCGAGGCCATCGGGCGCGAGCTCGGGTTGACCGGCGAGGTCGTCACCGGCGCCGAGCTCGACGCGATGGACGAGGCCGCACTCGGGCAGCGGATCGAGGACATCGGCGTCATCGCGCGGGTCTCGCCGGCCCACAAGGTCCGGATCGTGAAGGCGCTCAAGGCGCGTGGCCATGTCGTGGCCATGACCGGCGACGGGGTGAACGACGCGCCCGCGGTGAAGGCTGCGGATATCGGTGTCGCCATGGGTCTGACGGGCACGGCCGTCACGCGCGAGGCCGCGACCATGGTGTTGATGGACGACAACTTCGCGACCATCGTCCGGGCAGTCGAGGAAGGGCGCGTCATCTTCGACAACATCGTGAAGTTCGTGCGCTTTCAGCTCTCGACCAATATCGGCGCCATCCTGACCGTGCTGGCGGCAACCCTGATGGGGCTTCCGACCCCCTTCACGGCGATCCAACTCCTCTGGATCAACATCATCATGGACGGCCCGCCCGCGATGACCCTCGGCGTCGAGCCGGCGCGTCCCGGCATCATGCGGGCCCTGCCCCGCCGACAGGACTCTCAGATCCTCACGCTGAAGCGCTTGGCGCTCCTCGGCCTCTACGGCACCACCATGATGTTCGGCACGCTCTGGCTGTTTCAGGATGCCTTGACCACCCACGGCGAGGCCTACGCCCTCACACTCGCCTTCACCACCTTCGTCCTCTTTCAGTTCTTCAACGTCTTCAATGCCCGCAGCGAGCACGGCAGCGCCTTCAACACCCACTTCCTCGCGAACGGCAAACTCTGGCTCGCACTCGGCGCCGTCCTCGCGCTCCAGGTTCTGGTCGTGAATTGGTCAACGGCTCAGGAGATCTTCGGAACGGTTCACCTGCAACCCATCGACTGGCTCAAGGCCGCGCTCGTCGCCTCCAGCGTGCTCCTGCTCGACGAAGGCAGGAAGTGGGGGCAACGGCGATTCTCAACCATGCGTTTCTGGAGTTCCGATGAGCAGCGTCCCCGAGCATGATGACCCGCCTCGATCAAGACACACACCAAGTGCTCGCCTGATCCTGCTCAAAGATCAAAGTCCGATCGGCGAGCGACTCGCAAACCCCGCGGATGCTTGTGCGGACGAGATCGGGATGGTTGTTGGTCTCGCTGACATGCGCAACGCAGAGCTGCGCGATGGCTCGGTTCGGCAAGGCATCGAGCAGGCCGGCGGCTTGCAGGTTGCTGAGATGCCCGAAGTCGCCGGCGACGCGTCGCTGCAGACTCGGCGGATAAGGGCCGCGACGCAGCAGATCCGGATCATGGTTGAGCTCCAGGATCAACGCATCGCAATCCTGAAGAACCTCCGTCATGTGGGGTGTCACGCAGCCGGCATCCGTCAGCATCCCCAGGCGACGTCCATCCGCCTCGAAGAGGAACTGACAAGGTTCGCGGGCGTCGTGCGGGACTGGGTAGGAGCGGATACGCAGGCCGTCGATACGCATCCACTGCCCCTGACCGGAGAGTAGCCGCAACCTCGGGATCTCGGGGGTGCCGGCCGCCCGCCAGGTACCCGGGGTCGTCCAGACCTCCGCGCGATGTCGCCTTGCGAAGGACCGGACACCCTTCACATGGTCGCCGTGCTCATGGGTTAGGAGCAGGACATCGATGCTGTCCGGCTCGACGTCCACCGATCGCAGGCGCTGATGCAACTCGCGTAGGCTGAGGCCGTTGTCCACCAGCACGCGGCAGCCCGCGCTTTCCACCAGCGTGGCATTACCGCGGCTGCCGCTGCCGAGAGAGCAGAAACGCACGTCGGGGCAGGCCTAGCGAATCTGCTCCTTCATCAGCGTCAGGATCCGCTGGCTCGACTCGGATGTATCCGGATTCCCGCGTGCATCCAGCACGGTAACCCGTGATTCGGTTTCGCCACCCTGCACACGCACCTGATACTGCTTGACCGGGTCGACCTCGTTCTTCTTCCAGAAGGCCATCCGCGAGAGGAGGCCGGGGCTCTTGTCCTCGGACGCGCCATCCCGCCCTGCGTATCGGACATAGTAGATGCCCTCACTCATATCGCGATCTTCCACGGCGAATCCGGCACGATCCAGTGCCGATCCGGCGGTCCTCCAGGCGCGACGGAAGTCCTCCTGGATCACCAGGGCTTGAGAGCCCCCCTCGCTGACGAGGCGAGCACCGACGGGCCGCATGGCAAGCCCGGTTCCGGCGCCGCCGGAGCTGCCCCCGGAGACGGGGCTCGCGGCCGCGGCACGCTGCTCGGATGCACCCAGAAAAACCATGAGACGCCGCAACATCTCGGCTTCCTTGCCGGGATCGGTCCCGCTGGGCTCCCAAATGGTCCGGCTGCCGTCACCGATCGCGTTGGTGACCAGCCGCTCCTCCATCCCGCGATGCGTGAGATGGATGTCGGTGGTTCCGGGTGTCGTGCCGGGCTCGATACGCAGACTGTACTGATCGCGCGTCGAGGTCGCGTAGACCCCCTCGACGACCTTGCTGATCATGCGCGTGACGAAATCGCGCCGGATCTCGGCGCGGTTATCCAGCCAATCGGTGCGCATCACGCCGACGGACGGATTCTGCTCGACCAAGAGGATGCCCTGCTCTCGCCAGAAGGAGATGACCTTGGGCCACACCTGCTGCGGCGAGGCCTGCACCTCGAGCCAGCGCTCGGAGTCACGCCGCTGCAACTCCACATTGGGTGTCTCGGGAAGGACCTCGCCCGAAGCCGCGACACGCTGGCGTTGCGCGCGACTCCCGCTGTACTCCGAGTAGGTCGCCCCGCCGACGGGCGGAATGTCGAGGGCATCGTCGAACCGCCCTGCGGTCAGATCAGGCGGGATCTCGAGATTCTCGCCGGCCTCCTGTTGCTTCTTGTAGGCAAGCCGCTGATCGGGGATCGCGTCGCTGATGACGCTCGAGCCGCAACCCGACAAAAGCAGGGTCAGCGCCAAGCCGGCGGAAACGCCGCCGGTCGGCCATAGACGTGGTCTCAAGGTGTGCGACCTCTTTAATCGATTGAGCATAGGCCACCGCTCGGGAGCGTCGATGCGGCGGATGCTTTCAGAGCACACCCGCTTGCTCCATTGCCGCACGAACGCGTGCATGGTGCTCGTCGGAGAGCCAGGTGAGCGGGAGACGGATCCCTTTCGAGCACAGCCCCATCTCGGCAGCGGCCCATTTTACCGGGATCGGATTGGACTGTACGAACAGGTCGTGATGCAGGGCATCGAGCCGCCGATTGATGGACTCTGCATGCTCGCGATCGCCCGCGAGCGCCGCCTCGCACATGTCCTGCATCAATCGCGGGGCTAGATTCGAGGTCACCGAGATCACGCCGTCGCCGCCCATCAGCATGAACTCGCACCCGGTCGCATCATCCCCGCTGTAGAGCGCGAATCCCTCGCCGCAGCCGGCACGCAACCGCCCGACACGGGTGAGGTCACCCGTCGCGTCCTTGATGCCGACGATGTTGTCGATCGGCGCGAGCCGAGCCGCAGTCTCGGGCAGCAGATCGCAGGCCGTGCGGCCCGGCACGTTGTAGAGGATCTGCGGGATATCCACGGCCTCGGCGATCGCACGATAATGCAGATACAGCCCCTCTTGGGTGGGTTTGTTGTAATAGGGTGTCACCAGAAGGGCGGCCTGTGCGCCGGCCTCCTTGGCGCAGCGGGTCAGGGTGATCGCCTCGCGGGTCGAGTTGGCGCCCGTACCCGCGATGATGGGGATCCTGCCGGCGGCAAGCTCGAGCGTTCTGCGAATGACCGCGCAGTGCTCCTCTTCGTCGAGCGTTGCCGATTCTCCCGTGGTCCCGACTGCGACGATGGCCGTGGTCCCGGCGTCGACATGGAAGTCGACGAGACGCCCGAGGCTCGCGTCGTCGATGCCCCCGTCTTCGTGCATGGGGGTGATGAGGGCAACGATGCTGCCGCGAAACATGTCCGACTCCGTTAAACCGCGCACGGCGCGGTATGTGATGTTTTTGGATGGGATCAGCCCCGGCAGACTCGACGATCGTTGGAGCTGGCGCGGTTTAAAGTCTTAAAAAATATTAAATTTTAAACCGCGTCACGACAAAGGTCGAAGAAATCCTTGAGTCCGACACCACGTGCAAATAACGCATGTCGCTCTGGACGCGGTTTAGGCGAAAACCCCGATGGTAGTACGCGAGACGGCGCCGACACAACCGAGATGATCCGAGCCCGGGTGCGCGGACCCCTGGCGTTCGACCCCGAAACACTCACTCCCGAGGCGATCTAAACCTAGTGGCTCAAACAAAGACACTTTGACACCAACTCAAAAGCGCCGCCGGGAAGAGACCGAGGAACAACAGGGAAAGACCGTTGAGGCTCATGGCGAAACGCACGCCGCCGCTGGTCGTCAGGACCGGCATGTCCGGATCCGGCTTATCGAAATAGATCACCTTGACCACACGCAGGTAGTAGAAAGCCCCGATGATCGAAAAGGCGACGGCGACCAGTGCGAGCCAGACGAGGTCGATCCGAACGACAGACTCCAGCACCAGCAGCTTCGCCATGAAGCCGACCGTCGGCGGCACGCCGGCCATCGAGAACATCACCAATGCCATCATGGCGGCATACCAGGAATCCCGGTCGTTCAGCCCCTTGAGGTCATCCAGATTCTCCGCATCGAAACCTTTGCGGCTCAGGATCAAGAGGATGCCGAAGGCACCGGTCGACATCACCGCGTAGACGATCGCGTAGAACATCGCCGACGCGTAGCCCTGCGCGGTGCCGGCCAAGAGTCCGAGAAAGATAAAACCGACGTGCGAGATGGTCGAGTAGGCCAGCATCCGTTTGATGTTGGTCTGTGCGATCGCGACCAGGTTGCCCAGACCCATGGAGAGCACGGCGAGGATCAGGAGCATCCCCTGCCAGTCCGGCTGGATCGCCTCCAGTCCATCCACCAGCATGCGAATCGCCAACGCGAAGGCCGCGATCTTGGGCGCACTGCCGAGCAACAGGACGGCCGGCGTGGGCGCACCCTCGTAGATATCCGGGACCCACATGTGGAAGGGCACGGCGCCGAACTTGAAACCCACGCCGATGACCAGGAAGACCACGCCGAAGACCAGGACCTTGTTTTCCATCCCCTGCTCGGCGACCGCCTGTGCGACCGGACCGAACTCGATCGATCCGGTGGCGCCGTAGATCATGGAGACGCCGTAAAGGAGCATTCCGGAGCCCAGCGCACCCAGCACGAAATACTTCATGGCCGCTTCGGCGCCCTTCGTCGAGTCCCGATCGAAGGCGACCAAGGCATAGAGACAGAGCGCCTGAAGCTCGAGACCGAGATAGATGGTCAGGAAGCTGTTGGCCGAGACCATGATCAGCATCCCGAGGATCGCAAACAGCGCAAGGACGTAGAACTCGCCGACGAAAAGCCCGCGATCCTTCAGCCAGGGGCGCGCATAGACGAAGGCGAGCAGGCTGACGATCAGGATCGCGCCCCGGAGCAAATCGGTCAGGCCGTCGCGCACGACATTGCCGTCGAAGACGATGCGCGCCTCGCCGCCGCCCACGGCACCCGTGAGGCCGATCGCGACCAGCAGACCGATCAGGGTCAGGGTATGGTTGAGGTCCTTATCCTTCTCCTTGAGATAGAGATCCAGCACCAGCACGACGCTGGCGGTGATCAGGATCGCAATCTCCGGCAGGATGGGGATCAGATTGGCGGCATCGAATGGCATGTGAGAATTCCGATTAAACCGCGCCCAGTGCGGTATGCGATGTTTTTGGATGGGATCGGCCCCGGCGGATTTCAGAACCGCTGGAGCCGGCGCGGTTTAAAGTATTAAAAAATATAAAATTTTAAACCGCGCCCCCCGCTAAGGGTCGTGGATTCACCAAACTTCGAGCTCACTCGAAAGTGAGCATCTCGCTCTGGACGCGGTTTAAGTGAGACCCGCGCCCGGGCGCATCCCCGAACCCATCTTTAGGGCTGTCCAGTCAGACCAGCCACGGATGCGGGCACCGCAAGGACGCAGTCCGCCGCCTCGGAGGCCGGCAGCTTGCACTCGCTGACATGGGCGACCAGGTTCTCGACGGAGGCGTGCATCACCTCCATCAAGGGCGCGGGCCAGATCCCGAGGGCCAGAACCGCAGCGGCCAGGACCCCGAGATTGAAGGTCTCGCGCCGATTGAGATCCTGCAGACCCGCCACCTTCTCGTTCTTGACCTCGCCGAAGATCACCCGTTTGACCATCCAGAGGGTAAAGGCCGCCGCCAGGATCAAGGTGGTCGCGGCCAGGAAGGCCCACCAGAAATCGGCCCGGAAGGTCGCGAGGATCACCATGAACTCGCCGACGAAACCGGAGGTTCCGGGCAGGCCGGCATTGGCCATCGCGAAAAAGACCACGAAGGCACCGAACCAGGGCATGGTGTTGATGACACCGCCGTAGTCTGCGATCTCGCGCGAATGCACGCGGTCATAGAGCACGCCCACGCAGAGAAAGAGCGCGCCCGAGATGAAGCCGTGCGAGATCATCTGCACCATACCGCCCTCGATTCCCATCACCGCACCGCCGGCGACATCCGGGTTGCGGATGATGGTGAAGACGATAAAGAAGCCGAGCGTCACGAAGCCCATGTGGGCGATCGACGAATAGGCGATCAGCTTCTTCATGTCCTGCTGAACCAGGGCCACGAACCCGATGTAGACCACGGCGATCAGCGACAACGCGATCATCAGCCAATCGAGCGAGGCACTGGCGTCCGGCGTAATCGGCATGGAAAAGCGCAGGAACCCGTAACCGCCGATCTTCAGCATGATGGCCGCCAGGATCACCGACCCGCCGGTCGGCGCCTCGACATGCGCGTCCGGCAACCAGGTGTGGACCGGGAACATCGGCACCTTCACCGCAAAGGCAAGCAGGAAGGCGATGAAGATCAGGATCTGGGCGGTCATGCCGAGCTCCAGATCGTGGAAATCCAGGATACTGAAGCTGTCGGCCTGGAAGAACATGTAGATCAAGGCGACCAACATGAAGACCGAGCCGAAGAAGGTATAGAGGAAGAACTTGATGGTCGCATAGACCCGATTCGGTCCGCCCCAGACCCCGATGATGATGAACATCGGGATCAGCATCGACTCCCAGAAGACATAGAAGAGGATGGCATCGAGGGCCGAAAAGACGCCGACCATCACGCCTTCCATGATCAGGAAGGCCGCCATGTAATGCGACGGCTTATAGGTGATGACATCCCAACCCGCGATGATCACGAAGATGGTGATGAAGGTCGTCAGGATGATCAGCGGCATGGAGATGCCGTCGACGCCCAGGTAGTAATCGACATTGAAGGTCGGGATCCAGGCCGCGCGCTCCACGAACTGCATCTGACCGCTGCCGGCGTCGAAACCCGTCCAGAGGCCGAGGCTGATCGCGAAGGTCAGGATCGCAAAGGCGAGCGCGATCCACTTGGAGATCTCGGAGGCTCGATCACCGCTCGCCAGCACGGCGATACCGCCGATGATGGGCAGCCAGATGACCAGCGTCAGGAGAGGGAACTCGTACATGCAGGGCGTCTCCTTCCGCTTTAGAACACGACGAAGAACGTCAAGAGCCCGACGAGCCCGACGATCATCGCAATCGCGTAGTGATAGAGGTAACCGGTTTGCAGATGCCGCGCCCGCTGCGCCAGCGCCGCAACG
Organism: Thiocapsa sp.; assembly: GCF_018399035.1. GTDB lineage: Bacteria > Pseudomonadota > Gammaproteobacteria > Chromatiales > Chromatiaceae > Thiocapsa. Next base: position 5,506,218 of record NZ_CP073760.1, on the reverse strand, counting down.
CGATGGGCCGATCCGTTGACCACACCGTCGTCGATGATGGCGCGGTCACCGCCGAGCCAGAGCACCTTGCCCAGCCAACGACCGCCGCCCGCGAAGACCTTCTGATTGAAGTCGTCGAACCCGTACTTCGCCTGCAGGATCTTGGTCACGGGACCACCCATCGCCTGCAGCTCATCGTCGATCTTCGGATTCTTGGCGAAGGTGAACCACCAGACGAAGGCCGCCAAGATCAGACCGCCCATCGCCAGAAAGAAGGGCGGCATGGTCATGCCGTGCAGCACGAAGGCCCACTGGCCGTGCCAATGCTCGCGCAGCGGCTGCAGGGTGTCGTGCTCGGGCGCCACCACGATGGGGTTCCAGTCGCCGGTCGCGAACCAGTTGGTCACCAGCAGCGGCTCCACGACCAGCCAACCGAGCACCACCGATGGGATCGCCAGCAACACCAACGGCAAGGTGACCACCCACGGGGTCTCGTGCAGATGGTGTCGGGTGTGCTCGTCCATCCGCGGCTTGCCGTGGAAGACCAGGAAGTACATGCGGAAACTGTAGAGGGCGGTGACGAAGACGCCGATCGTCAGGAGCAACGAGGCATAACCGGACCCGTAGAGCGTCGAGTGCCCCACCGCCTCGATGATGGCGTCCTTGGAGAAAAAGCCGGAGAAGGCCGGGAAGCCGATCAGGGCCAGCGTGCCGATCAGCGCGGTGATCCAGGTGATCGGCATGTAACGGCGCAGGCCGCCCATCTCGCGGATGTCCTGCTTGTGATGCAGGGCGATGATCACCGACCCTGCGGCCAGGAACAGCAGCGCCTTGAAGAAGGCATGGGTCATCAGGTGGAACATCCCGGCCGCATAGGCCGAAGCACCGAGCGCCGTCACCATATAACCGAGCTGCGAGAGGGTCGAATAGGCGACGACGCGCTTGATGTCGTTCTGCACCAGACCGATCAGACCCATGAAAAGCGCCGTGGTCGCGCCGATGATGAGGATGAAGCTGAGCGCCGTCTCCGACATCTCGAACAGCGGCGACATCCGCGCGACCATGAAGACACCGGCGGTGACCATGGTCGCGGCGTGAATCAAGGCCGAGATGGGCGTGGGGCCTTCCATCGAGTCCGGCAGCCAGACATGCAAGGGCACCTGCGCCGACTTACCCATGGCCCCGATGAAGAGCAGGATGCAGATCAGCGTCATGAGCGAGACGCCGCCGAATACGGCGACCTGCGTTCCGGCATGGGCAGGTGCCGCGGCAAAGACCTCCGCGTAATCCATACTGTTGAAATACATCCCGACCGCAGCGATGCCCAGGATGAAGCCGAAGTCACCGACCCGGTTGACCAGGAATGCCTTCATATTGGCGAAGATCGCCGTCTCGCGCGTCGACCAGAAGCCGATCAGCAGGTAGGAGACCAGACCGACCGCCTCCCACCCGAAAAAGAGCTGCATGAAGTTGTTGGACATCACCAACATCAACATGGAGAAGGTAAAGAGCGAGATGTAGCTGAAGAACCGCTGGTAACTGTTCTTGCCGGTCAGCGCGCCTTTCGGCCAGTTGTGCTCGTCGTCGGCCATGTAGCCGATCGTATAGATGTGGACCATCAAGGAAACAAAGGTCACGGTCGCCATCATGAGCGCCGTGAGCCGATCGACCAGGAAGCCGATCTCGAAGCGGATCCCGTCCGACACCATCCAGGTATAGACGGCCTCGTTGTAGACCGGCAGATCATCCCAGATGAAACGCGCCAGCACCATAAGCGACAGTGCCGTGGAGAGCCCGACGCCGGCGATGGTCACCGCATGCGCCCCCTCTCGGCCGATTCGGCCGCCGAAAAAGCCGGCGATGATGGCGCCGATGAGCGGCGCGAGCACGATGGTCAGGTAGACGTTTTCCACTATTTAGTTCGCTCTTTCGCTTGATGTGATCCGAATCGACCCGCCAGTCACGCAGACACCTTGTCGCCGTCCGCGCTATCCCTTGAGGCTGTCCAGATCCTCCACGTTGATCGTCTGCCGATTACGGAAAAGCACCACCAGGATCGCAAGCCCGATCGCAGCCTCCGCCGCCGCCACGGTCAGGATGAAAAAGACGAAGACCTGCCCCGTCATATCCCCGAGGAAATGGGAGAAGGCGACGAAGTTCATATTCACCGCCAAGAGCATCAGCTCGATACACATCAGCAGCAGGATGACGTTCTTGCGATTCAGGAAGATCCCGGCGACCGCCAGCATGAAGAGCCCGGCAGCCAGGATCAGATAGTCTGAGAGCGCGATCATTCGGTCGATTCCTGTGGTGCAGCCGAGGCAGCAACGGCCGGAACCGCGGCACTCTCGGAAGGCATCTTGACGATACGAATCCGGTCCGGACCCTTCTTGACCCTGACCTGCTTCGCCGGATCCATGTACTTGGTCTCGGGCCGGCGTCGCAAGGTCAAGCGAATCGCGGCGACGATGGCGACAAGCAGGATGACGGCGGCGATTTCGAACGGATAAACGTAGACGGTGTAGAGCAGTAGACCGAGCTCTTCGGTATTGCTGACATCGGGGCCTGCCGGCACGGGCGAGGGGAACTGTTGCAATCCGAAGTTGGCCGGCCCGACGATCAGGAAGATCTCGAGTGCAAGCACCACCGCAATCAGCGCACCGATGGGCAAATAGCGAATAAAGCCCGCACGCAGCGTCGCGATATCGACATCGAGCATCATGACCACGAAGAGGAAGAGCACCATCACGGCGCCGACATAAACCAGGATGAGCACGATGCCGAGGAATTCGGCCTCGAGCATGATCCAGAGGGCCGCGCTGCTGATGAAGGCGAGCACCAGATAGAGGACGGCGTGGACCGGATTGCGACGCGTGATCACCATCCCTGCAGCGACTAAGGTTATGGCCGCGAACACATAGAACAGGAATTTTTCAAAGCCCATGATTCATCCAGATGCCTTGGTTAGCCGCAACGGCGCAATGCGCAAAGACCGAACGAGCCGAAGCGCAGGTACGGGGGAAGCCCGGATCAGCGATGCGCGACCGCCGGCGACGACCCCCGACAACGCCGCTCGGGGACTCGGCGCTCGCCGCCCCTCGCCCGGTATCCACCGCCTTCCCTGCGATCCGCAGACGCATCACGGTCAGCGGTAAGGCGCATCCGCGGCGCGTGCCGCGGCGATGTCCGCCTCGTACTTGTCCCCGATCGCGAGGAGTTTCTCTTTGGTCATGATGTTCTCGCCGCGATTCTCGAAGTGATACTCGTAGACCCCGGTCTCGACGATCGAGTCTACCGGGCAAGACTCCTCGCAAAACCCGCAATAGATGCACTTGAAGAGGTCGATGTCGTATCGCGTCGTCCGCCTGGATCCGTCCTCGCGCGGCTCGGCCTCGATCGTGATGGCCAGTGCCGGACAGACCGCCTCGCAGAGCTTGCAGGCGATGCAGCGCTCTTCCCCGTTGGGATAGCGCCGCAGGGCATGCAGGCCGCGAAAACGCGGCGAGATCGGGGCCCTCTCCTCCGGATACTGAACCGTGAACTTGCGCTTGAACATGTAAGCGCCGGTCAGACTCAAGCCCTTGAAGAGCTCGACCATCAAAAGGCTCTGGAGATATTCGCGTGTGGCTTTCAGCATCGGTCGTCTCCGGGTCAGGCGGACCACCAAGGGGGCAGCTCGGCGAGAACCGCAAGCGCTACCACCAGGATCCAGACGATCGTGATCGGGATGAACACCTTCCAACCCAGACGCATGATCTGGTCGTAGCGATAGCGCGGGAAGGTCGCCCGTAACCACAGGAATACGAACATGAAGAAGAAGGTCTTGAGCAACAGCCAATGGAAGCCGTCACCCAAAAGCAGGCTGTCCTCGACCCACGCCTGCGGGAAGGGCGACAGCCAGCCTCCCATAAAGAGCAGGGCCGAGAGCGCCGAGATGAGGATCATGTTCGCGTATTCGGCCAGGAAGAAGACCGCGAAGGCCATCCCGGAATACTCGACATGGAAACCGGCGACGATCTCGGACTCGCCTTCGGCCACGTCGAAGGGCGCGCGGTTGGTCTCGGCGATCCCCGAGATCAGATAGACGCCGAACAAGGGCAGCAGCGGCAACCAGAACCAGGTCAGGAGGTTGCCCTCTTGGGCCGCGACGATCGCGCCCAGATTCAGGCTCCCGGCGGCCACCAGCACACCGACCAGCGCAAAGCCCATCGCGATCTCGTAGGCGACGATCTGAGCCGCGGAGCGCATGGCGCCGAGCAACGCATATTTCGAGTTCGACGCCCAACCCGCGATGATGATGCCGTAGACACCGAGCGAGGTCAGTGCAAGCAGATAGAGCAAGCCGGCATTGATGTCGGCGAGCACGAGTCCCTCGTCGAACGGGAACACCGCCCAAGCGGCCAAGGCCGGCGCGATCGCGATCATCGGCGCCAACAAGAACAACGTCTTGTCCGCCTTGGTCGGGATGACGATCTCTTTCATCATCAGTTTGACCGCATCCGCGATCGGCTGCAGCGAGCCGCGCCAGCCGACCCGATTGGGCCCGATGCGGACCTGGATATAGCCGATCACCTTGCGCTCGGCCAAGGTGTAATAAGCCACCATTCCGAGGAGCGGCAGGACAATCGCGGCGATCTTGATCAGGATCTGGATCACCACGGGAAGCGCATTCCATAGTTCGATCATCGTAGACTCATCCCGCTTCGCTGCTCGTCTCGCCGAACCACGGCCTGATCTCGACCGGGCCGATCTGCGCGCCCAGCCGCTCGCTTCCGGTCACGGCTGCCGGAATCCGCGCACAGCCCATCGGTACGGCATCGTCCATGAAGACAATGGCCTCGACCTCGTGGCCGTTCTGAATAATCAAGACCGTCTGATCGGCAAACAGTCCATCGGCACACGCCTGCTCCGGATGCAGATAAACACCGAAGGTCGCCCCTTGGACCGGCGCGCGCTGTAAGGCGGGCGCTCGGCGGACCAGCGGATCCACCGCATACATCGGAACGCTGCCGAGACGCATCAGACCGTCCGTTGCACCGGAAGAGGCCGCCGGATACGCGCCGCGCGGGGCATTGTCGAGCGCGGCATGACAGCACAGCTCGGCAAGCTCGTCGCGCACCTGCGCCGCATCCCGATAATCAAAGCCCTTCAGATCCAAGAGGTTGCCCAGCACCCGCAGGACCTTCCAACCGGGCCGAGCCTCGCCGGGGGGTGCGACCGCACCCTGAAACCGCTGCCAGAGACCGCCCGTGTTGACGAAGGTCCCGGAGGTCTCGGCGAACGCCCCGATCGGCAGCAGCACGTCGGCGACCGCCTCCAGGGCGGGAGACCGGAAAGCGGAGCAGACGATCACCAGCTCGGCCGCCTCGCACATGGCCATGGCCCGCGCGGGGTCGCTCAGATCCCGATCCGGCTCCAGTCCCCACAGCACCAGCGTGCTCGGCGGCGTGCTCAGCATCTCGCCAAGCCCGAGGCCCGTGCCCTCGGCCGACCGACCGCCGGGCAGACCCCGGGGTACAGCACCGGCCAGATACGCGCCGACGCTGTTCGCCGATGCCGGCAGGAAACCCACGACGGCGCCGCTCAACTCACCGATCCGATACGCGAGCGCCTTGAGCAGCGCATAGTTCGGATGTGCGCTAGCCAGCGCGCCCAGCAGGACAGCGCCGGTCGCCTTCTCCTCCGCAGCACGCAAAGCGTCGGCAATCGCCTGATGGGCATCGTCGGGCTTGGCGGCGCCGATGATCGTCTTGAGCGCCCCCGACGCCTTCGCGCCCAGCGCCTTGGCGATCGCCGCGAGATCCGTGACCATCTGATCCGGCGTCCCGACCAATTGCCGGGCGGGATGGGTCAGCGCCAGGGTCAAGGGATTCACGCAGGCAACGGTTGCACCCTCCAGCGCGGCCTTGCGGATGCGATGGGCCAGCAGCGGCTGCTCTTGGCGAATCTCGCTTCCGATCAGGAGGATCGCCTCGCGGGTCTCCAGGTCGGCGATCGGCAAACCCAGCCAAGGCAGCATCGGATCGGCGGCGTCGCCGCTGAAATCCTGTTGGCGCAGACGATGGTCGATATTGGCACAGCCCAGACCCCGCGCGACCCGTTGCGCCAGATACAGCTCTTCGAGCGTCGCATTGGGGGCCATCAGCCAGCCCATGCGGCTCGCATCGGCGGCCTTGAGGCGCTCGGCGACCGCGGTCAGGGCCTCCTGCCACTCGACCTCGCGCCAGACACCGTCGGTCTTGATCATGGGCGCGAGCAGGCGGTCTTCGGCGTTCAGACCCGCGTAACTGAAACGATCGCGGTCCGAGATCCAGGTCTCGTTGACCGCCTCGTTGTCGCGCGGATGCACCCGCATGACCCGGCCGTCACGCACGTGCAGTCGGATATTCGAGCCGACCCCGTCGTGCGGGGCGATGCTGTCGGCGTCGGTCAGCTCCCAAGCCCGCGCGGTGAAGCGATAAGGCTTGGAGGTGAGCGCTCCGACCGGACAGAGATCGATGATGTTGCCCGAGAGCTCGTGGCTCACGGTATGGGAGACGAAGGTCCCGATACGCATGTCTTCGCCGCGACCCGTGGCGCCGAGCTCGCGCACGCCGGCAATCTCGGCGCCGAAGCGCACGCAGCGGGTGCAATGGATGCAGCGGGTCATGTCGGTGGCGATGAGCGGACCGAGATCCTCGTCCTTGACGACACGCTTGCGCTCGGCAAAGCGCGAGACGTCGCCGCCGTAGCCCATCGCCACATCCTGCAACTCGCATTCGCCGCCCTGGTCGCAGATGGGGCAGTCGAGCGGATGGTTGATGAGCAGGAACTCCATCGTCCCCTGCTGGGCATCGATGGCCTTGGGCGAGCGGGTCAGGACCTTCATGCCCGCGCCGACCGGCGTGGCGCACGCGGGCACCGGCTTGGGGAAGGGGCGACCGCCCTGCTCCGCCTCGACCAGACACATGCGGCAGTTGGCCGCGATCGACAGCTTCTTGTGATAGCAAAAACGCGGGATGGTGATCCCCTCGCGGTCCGCGACCGTGATGATCATCTCTCCCGGCGCCGCTTCGCAGGGGCGGCCGTCGATCTCGATGGTGATCTTGTCCGTCATTCAGCTCTCTCGATCGGCGCCCGTGGGCCGGATGTCGCGCACCGCTTCGGCGCGCGCCCTCGGACCTGCTCGCTCGCGCGAACGGGGCCATTCTACAAGTTGCGATTCCGGGGCAGCGGCGGCAAACCGTGCTCGCCCCGATTCGGATCAGGCCGCAGGTCTAGGCTGCCATGCTTTGGCCGCGCTCGATCAGGTGCTCGAATTCGTGTCGATAATGCTTGAGAAAGCTCTGCACCGGCATTGCCGCGGCATCGCCCAGGGCACAGATGGTACGTCCTCCGATCCGACCCGCAACACTGTCGAGCAGATCCAGGTCGCCCGGCCGGCCCTGGCCGTCCAGGATGCGACGCAGCACCCGTTCCAGCCAGCCGGTGCCTTCTCGACAGGGTGTGCACTGGCCGCAGGACTCATGCATGTAGAAGTGCGACAGGTTGTGCAGGACCTTGACCATGCAGGTCCCCTCGGCGATCACGATCACGGCGCCCGAGCCCAGCATGGAGCCGGCCTTGGCGATCGAATCGTAATCCATGTCCACATCCATCATGACGTCGCCCGGCACCACCGGGACCGAGGACCCGCCGGGAATCACCGCCTTGAGCGCTCGGCCGTCCTTCATCCCGCCGGCCAGCTCGAGCAGATCCCGGAAGGGTGTGCCGAGCGGAACCTCGAAGTTGTCCGGCCGAGCGACATGCCCGGTGACCGAGAAGAGCTTGGGACCGCCGTTGTTCGGGCGCCCCTGCTCCAAGAACCATTTCCCGCCCTTCTCGAGGATGACCGGGATGGAGGCCAGCGACTCGGTGTTGTTGATGGTGGTCGGACGCCCGTAGAGACCGACCTGGGCCGGGAACGGCGGCTTGAAGCGCGGCTGTCCCTTCTTGCCCTCGATCGACTCGAGCAGAGCCGTCTCCTCGCCGCAGATGTAGGCGCCCGCCCCCAGATGGTTGTAGAGGTCGAAATCCACGCCCGAGCCCTGGATGTCCTTGCCCAACAGACCCGCCGCATAGGCCTCGCGAATGGCCTCCTCGCACCGCTCGATCGGCTCGTAGAACTCGCCGCGGATATAGTTGTAGCCGACCGTCGCCCCGATACAGTAACCGGCGATCGCCATGCCCTCGATCAACTGATGCGGGTTGTAGCGCAGGATGTCGCGATCCTTGCAGGTGCCGGGCTCGCCCTCGTCCGAGTTGCAGACGATGTACTTTTGGCCGGGCGCCGTGCGGGGCATGAAGCTCCACTTCAGACCCGTCGGGAAGCCTGCACCGCCGCGACCACGCAACGCCGAGAGCTTGATTTCTTCGATGATGTCGGCCGGGTCCGGGCGCTCGCGCAGGATCTTCTCCCACTGCAGGTAGCCGCCGAGACTCCGATAGGCATCCAAGGTATGCCGGATCGTCGTATCCAGGTGGATATTGCGAAAACAGACGCTGTTCTGATTCGGGACCATCGGCCTACTCCAGCTCGTCGATCAGCTTATCGAGTGCTTGTGGCGAGAGGTTCTCGTGATAGGTCTTGTCGACCAGCACCGCGGGCGCATGCCGGCACGCGCCCAGACACTCCACCTCTTTGAAGGTAAAGCGGCCGTCGGCCGTGGTCTCGCCGAGACGCACGTCGTACTTGTGCTCGACATGCTCGATCAGCTCTTCGGAGCCCAGCAGCAGGCAGGAGACGCTGTTGCAGACGCACACCTTGTGACGGCCCTGCGGCTCTAAATCGTACATGCCGTAGAAGGTCGCGACCTCGTAGACGGACACCTCCGGCATATCCAGATAGGCGGCGACGTCGTTCATCAGCTCGGTCGTCAGCCAGCCGCCATTGGCATCCTGCACGATGGTCAACGCGGGCATCACCGCCGACTGCTTCCATTCGGCCGGATACTTGGCCACCCAGCGATCGATTAGCTCGCGAACCTCAGCGGTGAACAGGGTCGAATGATCGCGATCGTGAATGACCGCAAGCGGTGCGTTGCGAAAGCTCATCAGCGATCGATCTCCCCGAATACGATATCCAGCGTCCCGATGATCGCCACCACGTCGGCGAGCATATGGCCTTTGGCCATCTCGTCAAGCGCGGCGAGATGCGGAAAGCCCGGCGCACGGACCTTCAGACGATAGGGCTTATTGGCGCCGTCCGACACGATATAGCAGCCGAACTCGCCCTTCGGTGCCTCGATCGCGGCATAAACCTCGCCGGGCGGCGGACAATAACCCTCGGTAAAGAGTTTGAAATGATGGATCAAGGCTTCCATGTCGTCCTTCATGTCGGCGCGCGACGGCGGCATGACCTTGTGATCCTCGATCGCGACCGGGCCGGGATTGTTGCGCAGCCAGTGCACGCACTGCTTGATGATCCGATTGGATTGGCGCATTTCCTCCATACGGACCAGATAACGGTCATAGCAGTCGCCGTTGACCCCGACCGGGATATCGAAGTCCATCTTGTCGTAGGCGGCATAGGGCTGTTTTCTGCGCAGATCCCATTCGACGCCGGATCCGCGGAGCATCGGCCCGGTGAAACCCAATTGAAGCGCACGTTCCGGGGATACAACACCGATGCCCACGGTACGCTGCTTCCAGATTCGATTGTCCGTCAGCAGGGTCTCGTACTCGTCGACATGACCCGGAAAGCGATTCGTAAAATCCTCGATGAAGTCCAGCAGCGAGCCCTGACGCGGGCCATTGCGCTTGGCGATCGTCTTGGCGCTGTGCCACTTGGAGCTTCCCGAATACTGCGGCATCCGATCGGGCAGATCCCGGTAGACCCCGCCGGGCCGATAATAGGTCGCATGCATCCGAGCTCCCGAGACGGCCTCGTAACAATCGAGCAGGTCTTCGCGCTCGCGGAAGCAGTAAAGAAAGATCGACATCGCCCCGATGTCCAGGCCATGCGCGGCGAGCCACATCAGATGGTTCAGGACACGGGTGATCTCGTCGAATAGGGTGCGGATGTACTGAGCGCGCTCCGGGACCTCGACCCCGAGCAGCTTCTCGATGGCACGGACATAGCCATGCTCGTTGCACATCATCGACATATAGTCGAGCCGGTCCATATAACCGATGCTCTGATTGAACGGCTTGGACTCGGCGAGCTTCTCGGTCGCACGATGCAGCAGACCGATATGCGGATCGGCCCGCTCGATCACCTCGCCGTCCATCTCGAGCACCAGGCGCAGGACGCCGTGGGCCGAGGGATGCTGAGGTCCGAAGTTCAGGGTGTAGTTGCGAATCTCAGGCATCGGCGGACTCCGAGCTCGCGCCCGTCTGCACGTATCGACTGTCGGAGCGAATCACGCGCGGCACCAGGACACGCGGCGGGATCGAGACCGGCTCGTAGATGACGCGACCCTGCTCCGGGTCGTAGCGCATCTCGACATGCCCGGATAGGGGGAAATCCTTCCGGAAGGGGTATCCGACAAAGCCGTAGTCGGTGAGGATTCGACGCAGGTCCGGATGGCCCCGGAAGAGGATCCCGAAGAGATCGAATGCCTCGCGCTCGAACCAATTGGCCGCCGCCCAAACCGGGACGATCGAGTCGACCATCGGCTGACTGCTCCCTGCATAGACACGCAGGCGAACCCGCCGATTGTGTACCAGCGACAGAAGATGGTAGACAACGGCGAAGCGCTTGGGGTGATCGAGGACAAGCTCCTGATCGCGATCGACACCGCGGCCGAAACCCGTCGTGGATGCCTCTTCGGTCGCCCATTCGGACATGCCGTAAGCAGCATAATCGACACCGCAGAGGTCGATCAGCTGCTCGAACCGCAGGTGCGGATGGTCACGAAGGATCCATGCCACGTCGGTCAAACGCCCCGACGGCACGATCAAGGTGACCTCGCCGAGGTCCGTGATGGTCTCGCACCCCTGGTCGACCAACGCCTCCCCGAGTGCATCGACGAGCGCGGTCAACCTGGCGGGGTTGGACAGGATGTCTTTTGCCATTGGAATTGGGTACGACTCAGCGAGCGATGGTATTGGTACGGCGAATCTTGTTCTGCAACTGCAGGATGCCGTAAAGCAGGGCCTCGGCAGTGGGCGGACATCCCGGCACGTAGATGTCGACCGGAACAATCCGATCACAACCGCGCACAACCGCGTAGGAATAGTGGTAATAACCGCCGCCGTTCGCACAAGACCCCATCGAGATCACCCAACGCGGCTCGGCCATCTGGTCATACACCTTACGCAGCGCCGGGGCCATCTTGTTGACGAGGGTGCCCGCGACGATCATGACGTCTGATTGGCGAGGACTTGGCCGAAACACGATGCCGAAGCGATCCAAGTCATAACGCGCTGCACCCGCGTGCATCATCTCGATCGCGCAGCAGGCCAGACCGAAGGTCATCGGCCACAAGGACCCGGTCCGCGCCCAATTGATGAGGGTGTCGGCCCTGGTCGTGACGACGCCTTCTTCGAGGATGCCCTCTATTCCCATTCCAGAGCCCCCTTCTTCCACTCGTAGATGAAGCCGACCACAAGGATCCCCAGGAAGATGAACATGGCCCAGAAGCCGTACATACCGAGCTCCTCGAGCACCACCGCCCAGGGGAAGAGGAAGGCGATCTCCAGATCGAAGACGATGAAGAGGATCGCCACCAAGTAGTAGCGCACGTCGAACTTTAAACGCGCACTCTCGAAGGCCGCAAACCCACATTCATAGGGGGAGTCTTTCTCCGCGTCCGGGCGGCGAGGCCCCAAAAAATAACCCAAAACAAGCGGGCCGACGCCAACCAAGATCCCGACGATGATAAAGATCAGGATCGGCAGATAATTGTCGAGCATCAGTCCTCCCGAATCTACTTATTCTCTGACGTCGTTCAGGACGGTGAGTCTAGTTCAGGCATCACGACAGTGTCAACCTGAGGGCCAATTCAAATCATTAGGTCTTTCAAACCTTTGCACCCGTCATCGCACAAAAAAAACGGCATACCAGTTGATTGGCATGCCGTTTGCTTTACTACAGATGGTGCCGACGGCCAGACTCGAACTGGCACGGCTTACGCCACTACCCCCTCAAGATAGCGTGTCTACCAATTTCACCACGTCGGCGTTTACTCTTTGCTCGGGGTCGCCGAATCGGCGGCCTCGTCCATATTCTGCTCTTCGACCGCGCTCCCGTCGAGAATCACCTCGGTCCTACCCTCGACCGATTCCTCGATGATGACTCCCTCGACCGATCCATTGACTGCGGGGGCCAGCCCGACCGGCACATCGGATTGGACATCGCTCTGCCCTTCACCCTCGCCCCCCGGAATCGCCGGGATATCCGAGGTTGGCACGGCCGCGGGCGGCGGGACGATGAACGTGCGCTCGTCCACCCGGTCCATGATCGTCACCGGCTCTGACCCCTTCGTCGCATAATACGCCAAAGCCATACTGGTGAGGAAGAAGATCGTGGCCATGATGCCCGTCATGCGCGTCAGGAACGAACCCGACCCGCGAGACCCGAACACGGTCGCCGACGCACCACTCCCGAAAGCGGCGCCTGCATCCGCACCCTTCCCGTGCTGGATCAGGATCAACCCGATCAAGCTGAGCGACAGGAAGACCTGCATGACGGTCAAAATGGTTTGCATGAGTCTCTCGTTGCTGCAGCGTTAGGCTGCGAGCTGTTCTCCGGCTAGACAAATCGCTAGAAAATCATCGGCGCTCAGCGATGCGCCGCCGATCAGACCACCGTCGATGTCCGGCTGCGCCAACAATTCCGCCGCGTTGCCGGGCTTCATACTGCCTCCGTAGAGGATACGCAATGTTTCGGCGATCGAACCGTTCAGTGCAGCGATCCGGCCGCGAATATAGGCATGAACGGCCTGCGCTTGCTCGGGCGTCGCCGTCATCCCGGTACCGATCGCCCAAACCGGCTCGTACGCGATCTCGATCCCCGCGAAGGCTTCAATCCCGATGCGCTCGACCACGCCGTCGATCTGAGCGCCGATCACCGACTCCATCTCGCCGGCCTCGCGCTGCTGCAGCGTCTCGCCGACGCACAGAATCGGGGTCAGGCCACTCTCGGTTGCGCGTGTCAGCTTCTGCGCAACGGATGCCTCGTTCTCGCCGTAATACTCGCGACGCTCGGAATGACCGCAGATGACATATTGGCATCCGAAATCGGCCAGCATCGAGCCGGACACCTCGCCCGTGTAGGCGCCGCCGGCTTCGGTACAGAGGTTTTGAGCACCGAGCCGTACCGAGCTACCGGCAAGCAACTGCTCGCCGAGATAGAGATACGGAAAGGGTACGCACACAGCGATCTCGGTCTTCGAGAGGCCATTGGACCCGGCCACGACACCGTTCAACAGTGACTCGGCACTGGGCTTGCTGCCGTTCATTTTCCAGTTTCCGGCGATCAGCGGCTGGCGCATCGAACCCCTCCAGGTAAGTCGAGCCCGCAAATTTAGCCGGCCTCGGTGCGGAAATCAAGCCTCGTTTGATTTACACTTGAAATGCGTCCGGTGCCTCCTGTCTTCTCCGAGCCCGTCGGCCATGCTCGGAGCCACCGACGAGCGCCGTCCAGACGCATTACAAACAATCTGCTCTTAAACATTTCTTGAACCGCGTCAGGTACGAGGCCCGCGTCGGTCTACCCAGGCCGGCCTCAGATCCAACGACGGTTTTGACTTCCGGGACGCGGTTCAATGGCGAAAGGAAAGAAGAAGAACGATGGCGGCTCGACCATCGCGCTCAACAAGAAGGCCGGGCACGAGTACTTCATCGAGCAGCGCATCGAGGCCGGCCTCGTCTTGGAAGGTTGGGAGGTCAAGAGCCTGCGCGCGGGTCGCCTTCAGCTCAAGGAAGGATACGTCAAGATCCTGCACGGCGAGGCGTTCTTGATCGGTGCGCACATCTCGGCCTTGGCCGCCGCCTCCACCCACGTCAACCCGGACCCCACCCGCAGCCGCAAACTGTTGCTCAAACGCAGCGAGCTCAACCGCCTGATCGGCCAGACCGAGCGCGCCGGCTACACCCTGGTCCCCACGGCCATGTACTGGAAGCGCGGGAACGCCAAGCTCGAGATCGGGCTCGCCAAGGGCAAAAAGCAGCACGACAAGCGCGACACCGAAAAGGACCGCGACTGGCAGCGCGACAAGGAACGCATCTTCAAGACCGGCTGAGCTTGCCGCGGAACCGCGGTTACTTTAGAGTGTCGTACTGATACCCGGGGGCGACATGGTTTCGACGTGGGTCGCAAAACCTGAGGTGCATGCCGAGGTGCGGGTGACCTCGTAAATCCAACCGCAAAACTATAGTTGCCAACGACGACAACTACGCTCTCGCGGCTTAGGCCAGCGAGCCTCTGACCGTTCCCTGCCTATGGGGGGCGGATTCCAGGGGTAACATAACATGGGATCGCGGTGACGGGGGCTCGGACCTGATCCGCTAAAACCTAATTCGAGATCGCCGACTGATCGCCCTGCCCTTCGGGCGGCGGAAGGCTAAAAATAATAGAACGGGCTAAGCATGTAGAGCCAATGGCAGAGGGCTTGCGGACGCGGGTTCGATTCCCGCCGCCTCCACCATCTAAAAGGGTTCGGATGATCTCCGGGCCCTTTTTTTTTTGCCTGATATCCGCGCGCCGTGCGGGGTTCCGGCCTGCGTTGCCGCGTGCGGCCCTCCCCGGGAGTGTATTCCGTACATTGGGAGGCCGAGGTGAAACAAGCCAATATCACCGAAGATGCCCGACCGGACGTCAGGACAGCGGAAGAAGACGACTGCAAGTCGTCGATCCCGGGTTTTGCCGCTTCGCGACGATCACCCGCGTCGCATCCGGCGGCCTTCTTCCGTACTCGCGACACAGAGCGTCGAGACCGTCAGCCCGGCATGCCGACGACGGCCACGTCGGGGAGCACTGACCGGACAGCCTCGGGGTCGCCCGACCAGCCCGGCACCAGCCGTGCCAGGACCCTGGCCGCAGCGGCATCGCTCCGCTCGAGCAGCGCCGCATCCAGGTCGGCAAGCGCCAGGTCCAAGACGGCAGCCCCCGGACCCTCGGCGCGGCGTGCGATCTTGATGCGCGGATTCGGTGTGTCCGTAAAACCCTCCGACGCATAAAACAACTCCTCGAAGAGCTTCTCGCCCGGACGCAGGCCCGTGTACTTGATCGCGATATCCCGCCCCGGCTCGAGGCCCGATAGGCGGATCATCTGCTCGGCCAGGTAGCAAATCTTCACCGGCTCACCCATGTCGAGCACGAAGGTCTCCCCGCCTTGTCCGATGACGGCCGCCTGCATGATCAGCTGGCATGCCTCCGGGATCGTCATGAAGAAGCGCTCGATCTCCGGGTGCGTCACGGTCACGGGTCCACCCCGTTCGATCTGCTGGCGAAAGCGCGGCACCACGCTGCCCGCGGAGCCCAGCACGTTGCCGAAACGCACGGTCATGAAGCGGCAGGCCGAGCGGTGATCCGTCTCCAAACAGATCAGCTCGGCCAATCGCTTGCTGGCGCCCATCACGTTCGACGGATTCACCGCCTTGTCGGTCGAGATCAAGACGAAACGCTCGCAACCCCAACGGTCGGCCGCCTCGGCCATCACCCGGGTGCCGACGACATTGTTGTGCAGGGCCGCCTGAATCTGATCCTCGAGCAGCGGGACATGTTTGTAGGCCGCCGCGTGGAAGACGACATCCGGGCGCACCCGTTCAAACAGGGCATCGATCCCGCCCCGGTTGGTGACATCCAACAGGTGTCGACTCAGCATCGGCGGATCGGGCTCGTCCAGCAGCTCGGTCTCGATCCGATAGAGATTGAACTCGCCGTGATCCACCAGGATCAACTCGCGCGGACAACAGGCACGCAGCTGCCGACACAGCTCCGAGCCGATCGAGCCGCCGGCCCCGCTGACCAGCACCACTCGATCGGCCAGACCCTTACGCATCCCGTCCCAGTCCAGGCTCACCTGATCGCGTCCCAACAAATCCTCGATCAAGACCGGCCGAAGCTGGTTCACCGAGACCAGTCCAGCCATGACATCTTTGACCTGGGGCACGGTCCGAAACGGACGGCCCGCGGCCTCGCACAAGCCGACCAGACGCTGCATCTCCTTCGCCGACGCCGTCGGCGTCGCCAACAAGACCACGTCGATCCCGAACGTCTCGACCAACTGCGGGATCTGTTCGGTGGTGCCCCGGATCGGTACGCCATGGACAACACCGCCGTGACGCCGCGGCTTGTCGTCGACAAAGGCGATCGGCACGTAGCCGGAATGCCGATCTCGCAGCAGATCCCGCACCAGCATCTCGCCGGTGCGCTCGGCGCCCACGATCAGCACACGCCGTCCACCGCTGAAGTCCAGCCGCCGGTCCTTGAGCCAGCGATAGAACAGACGCGGCCCGGCCAACAACATCAGCTGAAAGATGACGAACAGCACCGGCAAAGACCGCGGAATAAAGGCCATCCGGTTGAAGATGAAGAGCACGAAAAGCAGCAAGGTCGTCGCGGTCAGCACCGCGAAGGCGATGCGGATAAGATCGTCGATCGAGGCAAAGCGCCAAACGCCACGGTACAGCCCGAAGAGCCAGTAGACCGGCCCGACCACCAACACCACGAGGGGCAGCATCTCGACCGCCTCCTCGATGAACTCCGGCGGCACGTAGGCGAGGTTGAACCGCATCCAATAGGCCAAACCCCAGGCCACCGGGATCGTCACGATGTCATGCACGAACACCAGCAGACGCGAACGGGCGCGCTGAAACCAAAGGCTCATCGGCGACCCGTCTCCTCGTGTACGTTCATGCAGGATACTCCGTTGGGGAAGACTCGGATGGTTCCCGACCAAGCCATCACCGCGGACGCACCAGCTCCATCGGGTATCGAAGACGCGGACTGATTCAGGGACCGGGATCGGGCGCTCGAAGGCACGGGGGACGCTCGGAGCCGCGACCACAGCCGTAGGGCCGGGGAGCGGCAAGGGGAAGATGACGCGGAGATGATGGCGGAGTAAGGGAACCGGGTCAACGCCCGAAAGGCAGGAGACCGCACAGAGCGGCGATGCAGGCGGATTCCCCGGCGCGTGAAGATGCGGCCTGGGCATCGGGGAACAAAGGGGCGGTTGCTCGAGGGCACTCGCTACCAGGCTCCATCCCCCAACTCGCTCCCACGCTCCATCCGATCCCCCAACTCGCTCCCACGCTCCATCCGATCCCCCAACTCGCTCCCACGCTCCATCCGATCCCCCAACTCGCTCCCACGCTCCGCGTGGGAGTGTAGCCCCGACGCTCCGCGTCGGACCTCTCAGGCAGAGAACCCGGTTCCGATCGAGACGACCACGTGTTCATCGAGCGTCGGACGCGGAGCGTCCACACCACACTCCCACGCAGAGCGTGGGAGCGAGGTAGCGACCAACCGGGTTACCGAGCGAAACGGCGGATGCCGAAGTCATCCGAATTGTGTACATTCCAGCCATGGGCCGCGACCGCTACCGTTTCCTCGAGCCAGACGCTCCGCACTTCCTCACGTGCACGGCAGTCAAATGGTTGCCGCTCTTCGCTCAACCCGCCAACGCACTGATCTTGCTCGACTCCCTGCGGTTCCTTCAACGCGAGCGCGGTCTCTTGATCCACGGCTACGTGATCATGGAGAACCACTGCCACCTGATTGCCGGTGGACCCGGGCTCGCGCGTTCGATCAGCAGTTTCAAGTCATTCACCGCTCGGCAGATGGTTGATCGGATGCGCGAGCGGAACTCTCCGGCGCTGCCTCTCTTAGTCTGGTACCGGAGCCGGCACAAGCGCGATCGGGAGCACCAAGTGTGGCAGGAGGGATCACACCCGGAGCAGATCGAGGGCGTAACGATGATGCGGCAGAAACTCGACTACATTCACAATAACCCGGTGAAACGGGGTTATGTCGACGATCCCTTGTGTTGGCGATACTCGAGCGCACGGAATTACGAGGGGATGGAGGGGTTGCTTGACGTGGTGACGGATTGGTAGGGCCTCGCGACGCGGTCGTTGTCTTCAGTGATCCTTTGCGGTATCGAGCGCCCGGGCTCTGGCTCGTGACGCGGAGCGTCGGGGCTACACTCCCACGCAGAGCGTGGGAGCGAGCCCGCGAGTACGGGTCCGCATCGGCCTCTTCCCGTAGCGGGTAGGGTCCGCTGCGCGGACCATCCCCCGCCCGACCGGCACCGTCCGACCCGACCTGAAACCCACCGGCACCGTCCGACCCGAAACCCAACTCGCTCCCACGCTCCATCCCCCAACTCGCTCCCACGCTCCGCGTGGGAGTGTCGTCGGGACGCTCCGCGTCCCTGCCCCCGCCGGAGCGTTGCGCTGTGCTCCGGGGGGGATGTGTCGGTGATCCTTTGCGGTATCGAGCGCCCGGGCTCTGGCTCGTGACGCGGAGCGTCGGGGCTACACTCCCACGCAGAGCGTGGGAGCGAGCCCGCAGGTCCATGCAAAGCGACGCGTGAAATGAGCCGAAGAGACCTATTGACCGACGAGCGCAGACTCTTCGAGGACCTTTGCGCCAAGAACTACCGGGCTGAGGGACTCCGGAGGAGTTTGATGTGAGTCGGTGGATACGCCTTACGTGAGGAGCCGTGTACGGACCCGTACGCACGGTTCTGTGGGCAGACGGGGGCCTCCGGCCCCCTCTGACCCGATCCCCCGCCCGACCGCACCGTCCGACCCGACCTGAAACCCAACTCGCTCCCACGCCCCATCCCCCAACTCGCTCCCACGCTCCGCGTGGGAGTGTCGTCGGGACGCTCCGCGTCCCTGCCCCCGCCGGAGCGTTGCGCTGTGCTCCGGGGGGGATGTGTCGGTGATCCTTTGCGGTATCGGGCGCCCGGGCTCTGGCCCGCGAGTACGGGTCCGCATCGGCCTCTTCCCGTAGGGTCCGCTGCGCGGACCATCCCCGCCCGACCGCACCGTCCGACCCGACCTGAAACTGACTCGCTCCCACGCTCAGCGTGGGAGCGAGCAAGACTCAACCACCCCCCTGCACCCCCCGCAACAACGCATCAAAATACTCAATCGTCGGCCTCAACCCCTCCCGCAACGCCACCCTCGGCTCCCAGCCGAGACTCGCACGGGCCAAGCCGATGTCCGGTTGCCGCTGCTTGGGGTCATCCTGCGGCAACGCCTCATGGACCAGCGCCGAGCGCGAGCCGGTCAGCTCGAGGACGGTCTCGGCCAACTGGATCATGGTGAACTCGCCGGGATTGCCGAGGTTGACCGGCCCGGTCAGCTCATCGGGGCTGTCCATCAAACGGATGAAGCCCTCGATCAGATCGTCGACATAGCAGAAGGAGCGCGTCTGCATGCCCTCGCCGTAGATGGTGATCGGCTGGTTCCGCAGCGCCTGGACGATGAAGTTCGAGACCACGCGGCCGTCGTTGGGGTGCATGCGCGGCCCGTAGGTGTTGAAGATACGGGCGACCTTGATGCGCATGCCGTGCTGGCGGCGATAGTCGAAGAAGAGCGTCTCGGCGCAGCGTTTGCCCTCGTCGTAGCAGGAGCGCGGACCGATCGGGTTGACGTGGCCCCAGTAGTGCTCGGGCTGCGGGTGGATGGCCGGGTCGCCGTAGACCTCGCTGGTGGAGGCTTGGAAGATCTTGGCCTTCACCCGCTTGGCCAGGCCCAACATGTTGATGGCGCCGTGCACGCTGGTCTTGGTGGTCTGCACCGGGTCGAACTGATAGTGGATCGGGGAGGCCGGGCAGGCCAGGTTGTAGATCTCGTCGACCTCCACATAGAGCGGAAAGGTGACATCGTGGCGCATCAGCTCGAAGTAGGGGCTTTCGAGCAGATGGGCGATGTTGTCCTTGGTCCCGGTGAAGAAGTTGTCGAGACAGATGACATCGTGGCCTTCGGCGAGCAGACGCTCGCAGAGGTGACTGCCGAGGAAGCCGGCACCGCCGGTGACCAGGATGCGTTTGCGCAGTGCGTAGTTCATCGAATTCATCGCGAGAAACCCCGTCTCTTCAGAGCGGGGAGGCAGAGCGCCCGTGCGCAGCACGGTCAGGCCGCCAATCTCGCTTCCTCCCTTGGTGTTGGTTTGAACGAATAGCCATAGCCATCGGCGCGATGGAGCACCGAGCAATGACGGTAGAAAATGGCCTAGACGCAGACCGTCGGCTTTACTTTCCCACGCTCCGAGTGCGCATTCCACGCCATTCGGCCACCTGTTCCAGCAACATCCGGCCGGCGATTCCACCGGCATTCGGCCACCCGTTCCACGGCCATTCGGCCGGGGCAGTCGGAGCGAAGCGACGCAGGTGGGTCATTGTTACTCGGCGGGTACGCTCGGCGTCAACGTCCGGGCGTGGCGTTTGCGCATCGACTCGCCTTTGAGGGTGATCCGGTAGGCGTTGTGGACCAGCCGGTCGAGGATCGCGTCGGCCAGGGTGGGATCCCCGATCAGGTCGTGCCAATGCTCGACCGGCAGCTGGCTGGTGATGAGGGTGGCGCGCTGGCCGTGGCGATCGTCGAGCAGTTCGAGCAGGTCTCGCCGGGCCTCGGCGTCCAGACCCATGAGCCCCCAGTCGTCGATTTATGTTGAGCTCAACATAAATCGACTTATGTGCAGTAGCCGGTTATGTGGAGTCGCCGGGGCGGTAATCGACAACGACAACGATTGGATTCGGTGCTCGACCGATTTCCGACTCGTGCCTCGGACCGGGTTCCCGAGCGGAGCCTCTCATCGCGCCACAAGCCAGCGCCAGGCCGGTAGGACATCGATGCACAACCCGTCCTGATCGATCTGTTCGCTGTCTTCCAGTGTCACGATGCTGCCTCGGGGTAAGCCGCACTCGCGCAGGGCGGCTGTCAGGGCGCGCAACTCGCGGGCTCGGGTATCCGGGTCGTGCAGGCTTTCGCAGACCTGAATCAGCTGCACGACGCCGTCCCGGGCGACGGCATGAAAGTCCACTTCATAGCAGTCCGCGCTACGGAAATAGGTGATGCTCTGGCCTTGCCTTCGCAGCGCGTTGAAGACCAGGTTCTCCAGCAGCCGTCCGCGGTCGATCTGCGCCTGGTGGCGAAAGGCAAGGGCGAGGCCTGTGTCGATGACGTAAGCCTTGCGTGGGTTGACCTGCTGCTGCCGCAGCGAGCGCGAGTGGATCGGCACCAGGTCGATGAGGTAGGCGTCGATCAGGTGATCGAGGTACGCGTGAAGGCTGTTCTTGCCGCAGGCGATACCCTGAGATTTCAGATCGTTGTGAAAGCGGTTGATGCTGAACAGCGTTGCCGGTGCGCCGAGCAGGTGGCGGATGAGGTAGCGCAGCGCCGCAACATTCGCGACACCGTGGCGCTCGACCACATCGCGCAGGATCACCACATCGACATACTCCTGCAAGATGGCATGCCGGTATGGTGCCTCGATGCCCTGCACTTCCGGAAAGCCGCCCTGCAGCAGGTAGTCGCGCAGGCGATTGGCAAGGAGTGCGCGCTGTTGCCCACCGGGCGGCTCGTCGGGCAGCGCGACGCCTTGAAACCGCAGCGCCTCGCGAAAACTGAAGGGAAAGATCTCCGTCGCCAGCGCTCGCCCGCGCAAGCTCGTCGCAATCTCGCGGCTGAGCAGCCGCGCGGAGGAACCGGTGACGGCAAGTTGCACGTCCTCGGTATCGAGCAGGCGGCGCAGGAAGGACTCCCAGCCGTCCACATTCTGGATCTCGTCGCAAAAAAAATAGCAGGTCTGCGAGCGGTTGTGCGGATACAGGCGGTAGTACACCTCGGGAATCGCGCTCAGCTCGTCGCGCCGCATGGGGAGCAGGCGCTCATCGTCGAAGTTGATGTAGAGCAGGCGATCCTTGGCGATACCCTGATCCAGCAAGGCCTGCATGCGTTGGTAGAGAAACCAGGTCTTGCCGCTGCGGCGCATGCCGATGACCGCGTCGATCTTACCTTTGAGCGCAGGCAAGCGCACCTCGCGCGGCGTCAGCAACGGCAGCGGGCGCTCGCGAAAATCCGCGATGATGTCTTCCAGCAGCATCCTCATGCCGCTCATAGTATCTTTCCAGAAAAGACAAATAAACGCTTATTTGTCTTCCTGAGGGATAAACTTTCCGGAGCATCCGGCTTTGTCCGCGCAACGCATCGGCATCGCCCACGCTCGACCCATCCGACCCCTGGCTGTCGTCGCCAGCAGAGTATCCGATCGGAGCGCGGGCGTGCCCCTCGTTGCCCCTCGTTCGTTGCCCCTCGTGCCCAAGTTCTGAGATTGTGAAGGTATTCCCGCTCGGTATCGAAAACGACGCTTCCGCGTTGGTTGAGCCGACGCAGAAGGCTCAACAATCAATCTGTGACTTCGACATCATCGTCGGGCTTCGTTCCTCAGCCCAACCTACGGAGAATTCCTGCACAGTCTCGGAGCGTGGGAGCGAGTTCCGGGGCTCGGCGTGGGAGGTTGTGCCTCGCGCGGCTCGGCACAGACTAGGGTTCTTCTCAGCGTGGAGCGCTCCGATGCACAACTTGGCATAACGGTTTCCGGAATTCGCCTAAATCCGCCCCGGCCTTTGCCCTCAGAGACGACCGTCGACGACTTCCACCGGCAGAACGGATTTCACGTCGTAGAGGATCGACTTGGGTTTGGCCCATCGCCGGATCCCGGTCGCGCCGGTCTCGACGAAGTCGCGATGGGCGACGGCGAGGATGACGGCGTCGTAGCTGCCGGGCGGCGGGGCCTCGGGAAGGCACTCGAGGCCGTATTCGTGCTTGGCCTCGGCGCGGTCGATCCAGGGGTCGTAGCAGTCCACGGCGATGTTGTATTCGCGCAGGGCCAGGATGATGTCGATCACGCGGGTGTTGCGCAGGTCGGGGCAGTTTTCCTTGAAGGCGAGGCCGAGGACGAGGATGCGGCTGTTGCAGACACCGATGCCGCTTTGGAGCATGAGCTTGACGACGGTCTCGGCGACATGGGCGCCCATGCGGTCGTTGATGCGTCGCCCGGCGAGGATGACCTCGGGGTGGTAGCCGATGGCGACGGCCTTGTGGGTCAGATAATAGGGGTCCACACCGATGCAGTGTCCGCCGACCAGGCCGGGTCGGAAGGGGAGGAAGTTCCATTTGCTCCCGGCGGCTTCCAGCACCTCGAGGGTGTCGATGCCCAGCTTGTTGAAGATGAGGGCAAGCTCGTTCATGAGTGCGATGTTGAGATCGCGCTGGGTGTTCTCGATGACCTTGGCGGCCTCGGCGACGCGGATGCTGCTGGCCGGGTGAGTGCCGGCGGTGATGATCTCGGTGTAGAGGGCATCGACGATGGCGGCGATCTCGGGGGTGGAGCCGCTGGTGACCTTTTTGATGGTGGTCAGGCGGTGCTCGCGGTCGCCGGGGTTGATACGCTCGGGGGGAGTAGCCGCAGTAGAAGCCGTTGTGCTCGGGTGGGATGGGTGCCTTGCCCGCGGCTTCGGCGGGGTGTCGGATTGCGCTGTCGCTCGTCCGACCGACGCCCGCGCCGGAGGCTCGACGGTCGGGATTGGGCGGCGCCTCGGGGGCTGTGGTGCGGCGATCGGTGTGGATGTAGGTCAGACCCGAGCCGCGGGCGAGCACGGGAACGCAGTCTTCCTCGGTGCAGCCGGGGTAGACGGTGGATTCGTAGATGACCAGATCACCGGGTTTGAGGACCTTGCCGACGGTCTCGGACGCCTTGATCAGGGGCGTCAGGTCGGGCCGCTTGTAGTCGTCGACCGGGGTGGGCACGGTGACGATGAAGATGCGGCAAGGGCACAGGGCGCCGAGGTCGCTCGTGCAGGTGAGGTGCCGAGCGGCGGCGAGGTCTTCGGGAGTGACTTCCAGTGTGCCGTCGCGGCCGGCTCTCAGCTCGGCGATACGGGCTTGGTTGATGTCGAAGCCGATCACGGGGCGGTGTTTGGCAAATTCCACGGCGAGCGGCAGTCCGACGTAGCCCAGGCCGATGATGGCGATGGGGGTTCGCGGGTCGGTCAAGTGGGAGGTGTCCATAAGCGCTCTGATCTTCAGTTGATTTGCCGGAAAGCATCTACCGACGCGAAGGGGCGACTGAAGTCGCCCCGACAGCCGTGGAGGCGTGCGCAGTCGGGATACTGGTTCCCGGAAATCACCTTCCTTCGCACGGGCGGTGCCGGATTCGTCGCGTTAAACCGTGATTCGGTGCCGTCGGATGCAGTGGATCGCGGCGCGGATTGCGCGACATCCATGCGGGTCTGTCGAGCGGTCGTCTCCGACTTGCTTGAGGCTTGGCGGGACCGGGCAGAATAAGCTGGGGGCGTTCCGCATGTTGCCGTCTTTACCGTCGAGGATCCGCGGCGGTGTCTTGGATGGCTCGCTTCCTGGATCGACCAGGGTCGGAGCACATCAAGCCAACATCAGAAGTCGGACGATGACGAGATAGGCCGATGTCATGTTGATCTCCGTTTCGGTTCGGCCTTTTCCTGACGCCGGTAGACTACAACAGTACGCGCACGTATTCGACCGTGACGAGCATGCTCGAGTCGGCCGTGTGTCGGGCTATTGCCCTAAACGACCCCGGAGCGCCGCTGCAAGGCCGCGTCGGATTCAGCTCGGAGCTGTAGGGGCTGTAGGGGATGGCATTGTTCGTCATGTTGGCCATCGCGGCCCCTGGCGCAGAGCGCCAGGGGCATGCGTGACACCGCGGAGCGGATGTCGCGAGCTCCTTTCGGGTGTCACCAGCTTTTTGGGGGTGTCACGAGCTCTTTGGGGGTGCCGCTTCGCGGCAATCGGCGGTGGCGCTTCCGGTGGTCTCGTTTTCACGGACGGTAGCGAATCTTGGAAATCCGTGACGAAATAACGGCGATAACAACAACTGGTTGCCGTTTTGGCTCGCGAACCAGCATGGTCGATCAGACGCGTTGTAGGCCGCGCAGAGACGTTTCGGGGCGATCCTTACCCCAGGGGGGGCATACGAAGGTCTGAAAGGCGTCTCGAAGAGCTTCCGGGAGGTGTCTTGAGGATTCCGAGAGGATGCAGTATCGAGCGATCGGACGCGGATGTGCGCTTGAGTGCGCGGTGAACCGGCAGCCTAGGGGCTGGCGAAACGGGGACCGAACGGGGACGAAAACGCTGAAAATGAAAAAGGGTTACGGGCCGAAACCTGTAAACCCTTGTTTTTATGGTGCGCCCTGCAGGGCTCGAACCTGCGACCACCTGATTAAAAGACCGACCAGGCAAACACAAGCCCTTGCTAAACAACAGGTTAGCCGCTCGCGCAATGTGCAAACCTGCCCTAACTGCCCCTAATCCAGCCACGCCCGGCGGTGTTCCCGCACATTTTCCGGCACACCTTCTCGGCTACTGCGTCGACACACGACAGTGGCCTCCTCGTGTTCGTTACACCGGGGAACAAGGGCATCGCGTTGAGAATCAGGCATTGCGCACCCGACGCGATCCTCGACCCCCCGGCCAATAGTCCACAGCGCCGGATCACCCTTAAGAGAGAGTCGGCGCGCAAACGTCACGCATCGACAACGCCCTCGAATCTGCATATCCCCTAGCGGTTCCCGTCTGTTGCCACCCCCAACGATAGCCCCGATCAGAATCTCGAGGGGGTGATTCGGGGTCTGCGCCGTGATCCGCGCGGGCGTCTCTGTCTCCACGGCCCCTCCGGGACGGGAAAGAGCGCCTTCGGCGCTCACCTCGCACGCGTGCTCCAGCGCCCGCTCCTGATCAAGAGGGCCTCGGATCTCCTCAATGCCTATGTGGGGGGATCTGAGAAGAACCTGGCTGCCATGTTCCGCCAAGCCAGCACCGACGGAGCGTTGCTGTTGCTCGATGAGGCCGACAGCTTTTTGCGTGATCGCCAACTGTCGCGAGCAGGCTGGGAGATCACGCAGGTCAATGAGCTGCTGACCCAGCTGGAGTCGTTCGACGGACTGTTCGTCGCCTCGACCAACCTGCTGGAAACCATCGACATGGCGGCCCTGCGGCGCTTCGACGTCAAGATCCACTTTGACTACCTGCGTCCGGAGCAAGCCTGGACGCTATTTCGCGAGACCCTCCGTCAGGCCGGCGGACGGTTGACTCAACCCGCCCTCTGGAAGACACGTCTGGCCGGCCTGGATCGGCTCACTCCGAGCGATTTCGTCAACCAGATGGCCCGCCAGCGTTTTGCGACGGCGCGGCTTACCCCGCAGACGCTGTTCGATGGGTTGATCGTGGAGGCGGCACTGAAGGCGCGCGGCTCGATCAAGAGCTCGATCAAGCGTTCCATCGGCTTCGGGGCGGAGTTCTGATCGCGGGTCTTGTCGCGATCAGCTCGGCGAACCGGCAACCGCCGGGATCGGCCAGCGGCGGAACGCCGGTGGCCCCGACGACAGCCGGGTCCGGCGGACCGGCGACTGCGACATGATGCGCGACGCCCAGCAAAACGGAACAGTCCGGTCGAGACGATGCCGATGCCGATGCGCAGCGGACAGCGGGCGATGGGCTCCGGGCCGCTCGGGGAGATTGCCCGCGCCTCGTTGTCGAGCCAGAACTTGCGTGTGGAATGCCATCGGACGCAGGGGATACCGAGCTTGTCGATCGCCTCGGTCTGCCACTGCTCGCAGAGCTTAGCGGGCGCGAAGGCCACGATCGGCTTGCGGCGTCGCCGCGTCTTCTCCGCGCGCGGACACGGGGAATCGTCCTCTCAGAGGATTTCTTAGTGCTGCTGCCGAGCGTGGCGGGTCTGGTTCATCGTGCCGATGAAGCCGAACTTGCGCCCTTCGGCCCGCCCGATCACGCCGGCCTTGCATACAAAAGCCGAAGAGGCTGTCGGGGGCAACCCGGATCACCGGGCCGCGCCGGCCAGGAGGCATCGAGACACCAAGAGCGCTCTCGTTTGAGCAACGACTCGGCCTCGATGGAGCCATCGTTCCAGCGGTCCAACATGGCCGCCCCGCGCAGCTGCGCGACCTTCAGATCCTCGGGCGAGAGATCGACGTTGCAGGCAATGCGCACGTCCGCCACCGAATCCAGCCATTCAGGAGCGATCTCAAGCTGGTGAAGTACCCGACGACGCGCCGAGAGCTGCGCGCCTACTGCAGGTGCTCGACCAGGAAGCTCAGGTCGAGACGATGCGTGCGCGAGGAGAAACGCTTGATCAAGACACTCAAGCGGCTTCGGAGATCACCCGCTCGATCTGCAACGGGTAAACCCCGTTTTTCTGTGCAACCAGAATGGTCATCTCGCCAATGCCGGCCGTCGTGTAACCGATGGTCACGTTCCAGCTCAGGACCTCAGGTGACCTCCAGCGGATCGCGCCTATACCACATTATCTCTCGTATTACGCGCCGAAAGAGGGGCTTTTTGCGCTAGCACTCGCACTCGCGGGAGGGATCTCACTCGGTATGCTGACATCCGCATTAGCCACCCACGTAAGACCTCAATGGATCCTACCTCTCTCTCCCGTCCGAAATGGATCGCGGGACACCGAGCACAACTTAAAGCGTTCCGCCGCCCACGCCCATCCACGAAGGATTGGAGGCGGTGCGAACATATCGACCCCTTCGGCGCCGTGCACGAGCAGGGAACAGAATCATGAGAAGCCCCGGATGCCTTAGAACAGTCGATAATCCATCCGATCCATCCGATCCATCCGATCCATCCGATCCATCCGATCAGCGGATCCGCACCCTCCGCGAACCCTCCAGCGCCTATCAAGAAATGGGCGCACCCCTGCGAAACGGTGGCCTGCTATTCACCGACGATAACGGCAATCCCAACCGCATGATTGAATCACTCGCAGCGGTCAGCGTCGCCACAAGCATGTACGGGCGCATCGCATGGGATGCCACGGCAGGTACATGGTGGCTATGGGCAACGACGCACTGGGCGCCAGCTAAGCCCGGCGCCATCGAAAAACTGATCGCTGACGCCGTACATATCGGAACTGAACCAATTGGTTTCCGCCCCGCTTACTTGTCCGGTCTCACGCAGATCATCCAACGCAGGGGACTGTTGCCAAGACCTGCACCCGCTGTTGGCGTGATCCCTTTCCGCAACGGGTTGCTGGATTTACGGACCATGGCGCTGAGGCCAGCACGGCCAAATGATGCGACCGAATGGGTGCTGCCGCATGATTATGACCCGGATGCCGACTGTCCGTCGATAAAGGCGTGGCTCCTGGATGCCGTCGACGGGGATACCGAATCCGTGGATCTTTTACGAGCATGGCTTGCCGCACTCGTGCGTGGAATACCGCTGCAACATTTCCTTCTGCTACTCGGTCGAGGGGGATCGGGAAAGGGCACATTCCAACGCCTTGCCAGCGCCCTCATAGGTGACGAAAACAAGGCAATTTCCTCGCTCCGGGCACTCGAAGGCAACCGCTTCGAGGTCGCGAGATTGTACGGAAAACGGTTGGTCATGATTAATGAGGCTGGCCAACACGGCGGAGCCCTGGATATGCTCAAGGCAATTACAGGTGGCGATTATCTACCCATGGAACGCAAACATGTACAGCAAAATGGGTCATTTGTGTTTGACGGTCTCGTATTAATGGCATCCAATGAGGATCTTCACTCGACGGATAGCACGAGCGGCCTGGAACGCCGACGACTGACCGTGCAGTTCGACAGGGGCGTATCGGCACAGGAGCGCGCGACATGGGCTGCCAAAGGTGGTGAGGACCAGGTGCTGCATGCGGAGATTCCCGGCGTGATCAACTGGATCATGGCATTGACTTCGACCGAGATCCGCGCGCGATTCGATCGATATCCGGCTCGCGTGGAGGCCGATAATCTGCGCGCCCTGATGGCCGGCAACAGTGTGGCCGACTGGATGGTGGAGAGCTGCGTATTTGAGCCCACGGCGAGTGCTCAGGTTGGCTCGAAGTGCGAGATCCGCAACGGCGCTGAGGTTGCATTCGAAAACGCGCAATCGCGCTTGTATCCGTCCTATCTGACGCACCACAGGGCCAGCGGCCGCACCCGTCCAGTGTCGCTCCCGAAATTTACCTCGACCGTGTTGGATATCGGCCGGAAGCTGGGGCATCCGGTTGACAATATCCGTCACCCGAGCACCCGTGCCTCCACTCTGCTCGGACTGCGGCTGGCCAGAGACGGCGAGCGACCGACCCATCTACCCGACCTCGGAGGGTTTCCGGAGGGATCGCGCAACGTTAACTCTCTGATAAGAAATGAGCTGACGGATGACAGTAAAATAAACCGCGCGTCTGCCGACAACACCGAGATATTCTGATGATGGATGCCGCGACGACCTTTCATCGACTCGTTAGTGGTGGTTTTGCCCTCAGTGCCGATGGTGATCGTCTCTCCGTACACCCGGCAGATCGCCTCACAGATGATCTGCGTAACGGTATACGAAAAAATAAGCCTATCCTCATTCGGATGTTGCGTGAGGGACACGCTTTGCAGTCTCCACAACCTGCCGAAGATGACACATCGAAGCGCGTTGGTGTCCCGCCGCCCCTGACATTGGCCGAAGCCGGCACCATCCGCGAGGCTATTAACGAACGTGCGGCCATTATCGAGTACGATGCCGGTGCCACTCGTACCGCCGCCGGGGACAACGCGCGCTCGGTGATGCGGGTGTACCGCTATAGGCTCGTTGAGCATCCTACGACTTGGCTCGCGCTGATCGCACCCGGACTGGATCCGGCCGAGGCCCACCGCAATCTGGTTTTGCGGTTCGGTGTAACGCAAGTACTTGAGGTGGTCGAATATCGCACTTCTAAATGAAAGTAAATGGATCTTTGGGTGTGGTGTTTAACTTGGGTTCGGGTAACCTTGGTGACCACCAAGGCTTGCCCCCAGCGACCCTGCCGGCGCGCCAAGCGATTTACAGGGCGCGCCTGATCCAACGCTCAAGTGCACCGTCGATGCTTTGGTCTATAACCATCTGCTCGCGCAAACACAGGGATCGGATGTTCTCGATGGTTTTCCACGCGAACGTCGCGGCCGAATCCTCTGAGCTGCCGAAGACATGGCCCTGGAGCAGTAGCCCCCGGAGAATCCAATTGACATCGCCTCTGCTCACGGGTTGACCGTGTAGGTGGGTGGCGTCGCGGACACGTTTACCCGTCTCCTTCAGGTCGAAGCAGAGAGCTCGGATCGGATCGGAACAGGTCGATGGCATTGTGAAAAATCCAGCTATCCCCGGCTATTCACCATTTCTCTTCGCGACGGTCGGGCGTTCACCTTTTTAGTTCGCGGCACCGCGAAGTAATTCTGCAGAAACATGCCCACAAATTGCTGTTTTTGTTTTGTTTCCCCCGGTTACGGAATTGCTTCGCCGGATGCTAAGGTATGAAATGTTGCCGAATCGTCTTTACAGACGCATTGCGAAGCACTGCAAGGCTCTTGGAAACCGCATAGCGCTCTGCCATCTCGCGCTTGCGCAAGGCGTCGGGTAGGCATTCACCGAATTTCAGCTCGGCGATGAATTCTTCATCGAGCGGCAGCGCAAGCTCGGCCGTCTCGGCCAGAACCTTCTCGGCGATCGCCTTCTTCAGCGCTGCCGGATCGAGCGCGCCGGTGAAGCTGACCGCGAGGTTGTCGGCGGTGACCTTGACGGCCTCTCCGGCCAGCGCGTCGGCAATCGCCGCGTTGAGGAGCCGGCCGGCGAAGGTCCACCAAAGAATCCTGTCGTGCGCGTAGACGATGAGGAACGTCTTGCCCGGCGCGACCCAGTCGAATTCCTCACGCAGCGCTGCCATGTGCTCTATGGCGCGTCGGGAGAAGACGACGCCATCCTCATGCGCGTCCTCCTCGCCCCCGAGCACTCGGGCTACCGCCTGACAGAGCCTAAAATGCAACGGTTGACCCGCGCTCAGCCATTGTGAGCGCCCGTGCAGCTCGGTCGGCTCGACGTAGGCCTTGCGTCTTGGCCAATCGATGTACTTCGTTGCCCAAGAGCGCCCGCCCAGCGTCAGGACGGCTGGCCCCTCCTCTTTCAGGATGAAGGTCGACTGATGGACCTCTCCGATCTGCTGTCTGCCGTGAAAGACCTGGATCGACGGCGGGCTGACGAAGACCGAAAACAGCTCCATGAAGTGCTTGGCCCCGAATTGGCGCTCGCCCGATGGGCCGATCCCGACCAGACCCTGATCGGCATGGAGGATCTCGGTCTCGCGCATAAAGTCGAGGATCTGCGTCAGCTCAGTGCGCTCGAACCCCGCCAGCCCCGGCAGCCGCCCCAGCCAGGCCGGCCAGTCGGCCTTGGTGATCCCGGATTCCTGCAGGGCCAGCGCCATGATCTGTTGGGCGAAGATGTGCAACGGCATCGGCGGCGGCTCGATCGGCTCGACAAAGCCTTCGCTCCATAGCTGCAGCAGACCGACGGCCGGCAGAAACGCCTCCTCCCTGGTGATCAGAAAGAGACAGTTCCGTGCCGTCCCGGCGCGTCGACCGGTTCGCCCGATGCGCTGCAGAAAGGACGCCACCGTGCCCGGCGCATCGATCTGAATGACCCGATCCAGATCACCCACGTCGATGCCCAGCTCCAGGGTACTGGTCGCGACGATCACGCAATCCTGCCCCTGGCTGAACGCCGCCTCTGCCGCGTGCCGCTCCTCGAGGCTGAGGCAGCTGTGCGAGACGTAGGTGCTCACGCCCAACCCGCGCAGCGCGATGGCAAGCTCTTCGACCCTGGCCCGGCTATCGCAGAACACCAGCCGCTTCTCGCCTCGATGCAGTCTGGAGATGATCAGCGCCGCGTTGCGCAGGTTGCCGACCCAATCGAGCGCGATCTGCGGCGCTGCGCCCGCGTCCGTCCGCGGATCGATGACGCTGCGGGGCTGTGCGAAGCCTGCGGCCAGCCAGTCGCAGAGCTGCTCGGGGTTGCCGACCGTTGCCGAGAGTCCCAGGCGCTGCAATTCGCGGCCCGCGATGTGACCCAGCCGTTCGAGCACATACATCAGGTGCCAGCCACGATCGTCGCCGGCGAAGGCGTGGACCTCGTCGATGATGACGCAGCGCAGATTCGCGAACAACCGCCGATGGTCGATGCGTTTGGAGATCAGCATCACCTCCAGTGACTCGGGGGTCGTCAGGAGGATGTCCGGCGGATCGGCGACGAGCCTGGCCTTGCGCCCCGGGCCGACATCGCCGTGCCACAGCGCAACACGGCGCCCCAGCAATCCGGCGTAGTACGCCAGCCGCGGCTCGAGGTTGTTCAGCAGCGCTTTGATCGGACAGATGTAGAGGACGCCGAGCCCTTCCCAGCGCTCGCTCAGCATGCGCGAGAGCACCGGAAAGGCCGCCGCTTCGGTCTTGCCGCCGGCGGTCGGGGCGAGCAGGATGGCGTGCTCCCCGCGCAGGATCGGCTCGATGGCCGACTCCTGCAGCGGACGCAGTGACCTCCAGCCGAGGCTGTTGACGATGTGGTGCTGTAGCGCGGGATGCAGACGATCGAAGGCGCTCACAGATCCAGCTCGATGTCGTCGACGCCCTCGGGCGGATCGCGCGGCACGCTCGACAGCGGTCAGCTCCCGGTCGCCGACGGTCAGTGCATAGTGCTGCCGCGGGTCGAAGTCGGTGAACTGATCGACGCGATCCAGGACCTCGCCGACCAGCTTCTTCAGAAACAGCCGCGGGGCGATCCCGACCTTGCCGCCGAGCGCGCCCGTCACGGCCCCGGCGAGCGCGGCGACATAGGTGTCGTCGACCATCTCGGCGAGGCGCCCGGGCGCCCTGCCCTCTGCCCGACCCTCTGCATACAGATCCCGCACCTTGCGGCCCACCTCGCACAAGGACGCGACGTCGAAGCCCTTGAGCCGAATCTGCACGGCTCGGGGATTGTCGAAGCGTGCGTCGGTCGCGAAGTCCACGGCAAGACGCTGCGCCAAGGGCGGCAAGCGCTGCACCCCCATGGGTCCGTCGAAGAATGCCGTCGTCCCGGTGATCACCAGATAGAGCCCCGGAAAACGTCCGCTGTCGATCTCGTCCATGAGCTGCCGCAGCGCATTCAGGCTCTTGTCGCGGACGTCGCCGCGCATGCGCTGCAGGGTTTCGACCTCGTCCAGGACCAAGAGCAGCCCCGGATGGCCGGAGTCTTTCAGAATCGTCAGCACGCCCTGCAGGAAGCTCAAGGCGCCGAAATGGTCGATGTCCCCTTTGATACTGGCGTAACGCTTGATCGTCGCGGCGATGTTCGGCTGGCCGGCCATCCAGGCCAGCAGCCCGTCGGCGATGTCGTCGCGCCCTTCAAGCAGCGCGCGCCGATAGGCCCGCAGGGTCAGCGCAAAGGCCGGTGCGGAGCGCACCACCTCGCCGAGACGTTTCTCCATGAGCGCGTCGGTGGCCTGCATCAAGGCTGCGACGTCGTCGGGATCCACTTCGCCCTGAGCGATCACGTCCTCCTCGAGCGCAAAGAACCAGGCATCGATGACATTACGGAAGGCCCCGGAGGGCGAATCCGCCGTGGTCAGACGCTCGATCAGACGCCGGTAGACCGTCTCCAGGCGGTGCAGCGGCGTCTCGGTCTCGGAGATCTGCACCTCGGCGCAGGCGAAGCCCAGGCGCTGGGCGCGCTCGCGCAGCCAGCGGGCGATGAAGGTCTTGCCGCTGCCGTACTCGCCGCGAATCGCCTTGAACTGCCCACGCCCGCGCGCGACCTTTGTCAGCTCGTCGTCGAATGCGCCCTCGAAGGGCGCGAGCCCCACCGCAAGCGCGTCGAGCCCGTATTGCGGCACGGTGCCGCGCCGCAGTGCGTCGATGATGTCGTCTCTGCGCTGCTGGCTGATGCTCATAGCTCGAATTGCATCTTCAGCGAGGCCAGATCGAGCCGGATCGTCTTGGACACCCGATCGATCGCCAGGACCGGATAGCCATCGACGTTCAGCAGCTTCTGCACGCCCGCCAGGAGTCCGTTCAGGCGGATCTCGGGGAGACCCAAGCCTTGCGCCACGGCGGCGGCCATCTGCTGACCGCCCGCCCGGGAGAGCAGCTCCAGGAGCTGCCGAAGCTGCGTCTCGCTCACCATCACCCGAGCGCTGCGCGCCTTCATCTGCGCATAAACCGGCGAGACCATGAGGGCCGCGATCCAATCGCCCTCGCCCGCCGCTTCGGAACCCGACTCGGAATCCGGCACAGGACCGGGCACGGCACCGGGCTCAGAAGCGGATGTCGGCAGTGCGGCGAACAGGTCAAGGTTGCGCGCGTCCCGCTTCGACGGCTTCGGCGGTCTGGCCGAAGACGTCGGGACCGCATCACCCAAGGCCGTGGCATTCGGCTCCGCAACCGGCCCGAGCGCCCACCAATCGGGCGCCTGTCGCGCGACTTCCCGCCAACCCTCGATCGGCCCGGTCTCGCCGGCACTTCGATAAACGCCGAACGGAATCAGCACTTCTTGGAGCGAGCCGCCGCCGTGATAACCCATCTTCTTCGCCGTATAGCGAATCCGCTCGGACCAGGGCAGGATGACCTGGTTGCCGGGAAGCACGACGCGCTCGCCCGAGACCCGCACCTCGCCGACCCCGACCGGCTCACTCGATGGCTTGAAGCGCTCCGCCTCGGCAGCCGTTTTCACGAGCGTCATGTCGTGATCCAACACATGGCCATGGTCGCTCGTGAGGATCACCAGCCTTCGCGACTCCCGGGCGGCCTCCAGGATCCGGCGCAGCACGCCGATCGATGCCACCGACCAGCGCACGGACACCTGCGCACCGCTGCTCAACTGGTCATCGACCGCATTGATGACCGCACCGACGACCTTATGCGACTGGCCCGCGATGACCTCGCGCACCTCTTCGGCCAAAGCACCACTGCCCGCCTGCTGGAGATCGACCTTGTGAAACAACCGGGGAGGACACTTCGTTGAGGAGAGCCTCTTCAAGGCGGGATGCGCGGCAAAGGCCTTCTTCTCGTCCGCACCGCCGCCCTCGCCCAGCGTGCCGGCCAGCAAGGCATAGCGGCTGATCCGGGTGATCGTCGGCAAGGCGGCGAGCAGACAACAGGGGCGGGTGCTGTCAGCGGGTTGCAGCTCCACCCATCCGTCGTGCAGCAGATCGCCTGCAAGCTCGCGGTAGACCGCCTGACTCATCCCGTCGAGCACCAGGACCAGCACCGGCTGCTGCTTCGCCAGCGGAGCGACCAGGCCCTCCATCGCCCGCTCGACCGGCAAGACCGACGCATCGACCTGATCTCCCCGTGCGATCGCCGGCAGATGGTGCGAGAAGCGCTCGTTCAGACGCTCGCGCCGCGCGGAAATCTGGCCGACCAACTGCGTGTAGACACGATTCAGGGCCTCGTGCGCGTCGCCCGACCAGAGGCGGCTGCGGGCCCAGTCCAGATAGCCGCCGCTCTCGACATAGTCTCCGATCTCCTCCGGCAGGCTCCCCGCTCCGTCTCCTCGGTTCTCAGCCAACGGCAGGCGCGGACCGCCAGCTCTGCCGTGCCGAGCTGCTCCGTGCGGACCTTGGCGAGTTGATGACGTTGAAGATCCGACAGGGCGGAAAGCGCGGGCTCGATCGGTTTGCCCGCAAGCGCCGTTTTGAGCGTCTGCGCGAGCCGATCGAGCCGCAGGCTGAAACCACCCGGAAGCAGGTCGGAAGAGGCCGCGAGCGGGCGCATGTCGAGACTCGCCAGGAGTTGCTCGGCTTGCGCAAGCGGAGCATCCAGCGTGCGATAAGGGTGGTCGGCCAGAAACCGTTCCAGATAAGCCACGGTGGTGCGGCTGTAGTCCTGCAGCGTCGTATCCTCGATCCGAGCACCGCCGATGAGGCGCTCGCGCAGCCGGCCCCGGGCCTGGAAGACGGCCTGGTCCGGCGTCAGCCCGTCGCGATACAGCACCGAGCAGACCAGGCCAATCGCCACCATGTCGCCCGCGTGCCCTTGTCGCCACAGGCTCAGGACCAGCTCGGTCGAGGCGCCGAGCCGGGGCGCCAGCCAGTCACCCAGGTGCGCGATCAGGGGCTCGGGGAGCGATGAGACCGCCGCGCCGACCTGCGATCCGCGCGACCAATCCAGAAGCGCATCCAGATCGAGCGCATCGGCCGTGAAATCGAGCCGCGCCAACGCCAGGGCGCGCCACGCCTTGTCGACATCCAGCACATCGCCGAACTGAATCCGCCCGCGATAGCGGTCATAGGCATCGACCAGGGCCTCGGCAATCCAGCGATAAGGTTTGCCGGTCAGACGCGGATCGATCTGGCGCACCCGCAACAGCTGCTCCAGTGTCCGCCAGGGGCTGATGCGCTTCGGCTCGCAACCCCAGAGGCGCGCTAAGACGTCCTTGGACAGGCGCGTTTCATCGAAAGGCGAGAGCATCACCAGACGCTCGTCCCCCGTCGCGTGCGTCACCAGCAGCTCGCGCATCGCCAGCTCCGAGGGGCAGTAGACGACCCGCAGCCGCGTGTCCGAGAGCTGCCGCCGCAGCTCGCGCGGCTCGATGGGCTCGGGCCAGACCAGCGCAATCCGATCCGCCTCGGCGTCCTTGGTCAGGATCGCCTGCACCTGAGTGAGCACGGAGTTCGGGAGCGCGGCGGGGTCCGAGACGGACGGATTCGATAAGGCAGCGATCATCTGGAGCTCTTATGATGAGACCGTTCAGTGGCGTCCGAGCACTTCGCCACAAAACGCGGCTGGCGTCAGAATCCGCGTCCGCCCAAGGGATCCCCGCTGCAACAGGCCCGCCCGGCGGTCACCCGTGACCAGATAATCCGCCTCGCCGGCCCGGGCCATCGCGAGCAGGAAGGCATCGTCCGGATCAGCGGTCTCGAAGCCGTCGGGGAGCGCCTCGAGCACGATCGCGCGCTGAAGGTTGTTGATCATCAAACCGACCTTCGCGGGTTGCAGCACGGCCTGTAACTTGGGATACCGACTGGCGCGGCGGATCTCCTCCAACTGCGCCCGGGAAGTCACCAGGGTGAAGCGCGCGGTCCGCCACGCCCGATAGATGCTGTCGGGTGGACCATGGGGTGAGATCAGCGCGCTGAAGAAGATGTTCGTGTCCAGCACCACGCGCACGACTAGCGCTTAGCCCAGGCCAGCGCTTCATCGACCATGGCATCGATCGCGTGCTCACCGACCGCCGCGTTGGCGGTCTTCGCCTCCTCCGCGCTCAACTCCAGGATATGCGCCTGCACCGCTTCCTCGATGAAGCGCGACAGACCGCCCTTGCGCCCGGCGCCGCGACTGGCTAGGAACATGCGCAGGGCTTGGTCGGTTTCATCGGAGACTGCCACGTTCCAGCGTGTCATAACGGTTGCTCATCAATCGGTGTTTATGTGTTTATACGCCCGTCGATCGACCGAGGCAACGCTCCCCCCGTTGATGAAGGGGCTTGCACCTGAAATCCGGACCCCACCGGCGTCGGAATCGTCAGCCGTCCGTGTCCGCGATGACCTGATAACGGATATCCAGTGTCACCCCGTCCTGCAGCAGCGGCTCGATCTCCTTCAGAACGCGGCGGGCCTCGTCGACCTCCAAGCCTTGGCGATCGTCTTTCTTCAGCACCTTCTTGCCCTTGCGTCCCGGGGCGGCTCCGGTGGCGGCACGACCGGGGGAACGACCGGCGGCAGCCGGATCAGCCGCGTCGCATCCGCCTGGGCCTGCTTGAGCGCATCGGCCAGGGAGGTGACCAGCTCGTCCGCCGCCAGTGCGTCGGCCACGGCGCGCTTGATCCGCACACCCTCGCCGCCGTCCCAGACGGCCTCCAACAAGGCCCAGTTGTTGTCCGCAATGGCATTGCTCACGCGCGTCGCGGCGATGATGCTGCGGGCCAGCGCCGGCAGGCTGGTGACGGGTGTGATGCCCGCCAAAGCGCCGACCAATGCAGGCCCTTCGCGCCCGTGCAGATCCTCCAGCACAGCGACGGCAAGTGTGGCATTGGCGAGTCGATTGCCGCTCGCCGAAAGACCCAAGGCGCCGAGCTGGTCGGTCAGCTCGGCCAGCAGCGTACGACAGGGCTCCAGCGAGGTCTTGACCGCGTCGCGCACCTCTTTTTGCAGCGCGTTCTGGTTGTTCGCCGTCCTCAGGGGATTGATCGTCAGGCCGAACAAGGCCCCCGCGTGATCCAGCGCCGGCTTCCAGAGCGCAGGCTCGGCCAGATCCTGCTTGATCAACACCAGGTCGTCGCGGATGTCCTTCAGCGTGAAATCCTCGTAAGGACCGCCGTGAAAGGTAAAGGCGTACTGGCCGTGCTCGGCAAAGATCAGGATGAGTAGATTCTGCACGGCCGTCGGCAGCCCCTTGGGCTGCGGCCGGTCCATCGCCGCGCGCAGCGCCCCCACGGTCACCTCCCCGCCCGCTTTGGCCAGCTCGCGCCCGAGGTGCTGAGGCCAGTCCTCCTTGAAGATGAAGTGACGCTCGTGCATCTCCCCGAGCTTCAGCGGCTGGGCGATCTGGCGCATCAGCGGACGCAGCGGGCTGTCCACGTCGATGCGCCCGTGCGGGGCATGGATGGCGCGGCGCAGCTCCGTGAAGACCTTGCCCAGATCGCCCGGTCGGACCTCGCCGTCACCTTGAAGCTCAAAAAAGGCCGGATGATCCGGGTACTGAAACGCCAGCGCCTGCCCGAGCAGTTGCTCGAAGGCCCGCGCCATGGTCGTGCCCTGCGGCGGCCTCGGCGTGAATCCGGGCTGCAGAGACATGAGCTGCGATTCGAGCAGATCGGTGTTGTCGAGCGATCCGGGCAAGGGTGCCGCGACACCGTAGGCGCCCATCAGGATGTCTTTCATCTGCTGGCGCAGTTGGCTGCGCTGATTCTCCAGCAGTGTCCGAGCGCTCGCCCGATCCTGCGGGCTGAGATGGCGGCTGTAGCGGTTGAAGCTGTCCTCGCTCTTGAGGATGTCTTCGAGCACGACCAGCTTGCCCAGATTCTGCCGGGCGCTCTGACTGAGAAAATAGGGCAGCCAGCAGAGGGTTCGCGCCTGTCCGCCCGCGCCCTCGTAATCCCTGACCTTGGCCTGATCGTCGGTCGGCGAGTAGTTGCCGGTGTCGAAGGGAAAGTCGATGATGAGCTTCCATTGCTCGTCGCGCGCCTCGAAATAGCGCTCGTCGGTGATCTCGCGGATGTTCTGGAACAACACCTCCACGCGCCGACGGGTGCCGCGCCACAGCCACTCGTGCTCGACGAAGAGTTGATTGTCGTCGCGAACCCCGAAGGCAGCGAAGACCATCTCCTTGACCAGACGTCGGCGGTTGCCGTCGTTGTCGTTGATGCGCGCCTGCTCGAGGATGCCCTCGGTATCCACGCCCGAGAGCTGTATGCCGATGATCGGGCTGGTGTCTTCCGAGATCTTGATCTCGCCCACCTGCCCCGCCCATTTACGGCACTTCTGCAGCACCGTGCGGGCCTCCTGGCCGGGGATGGGCGAGCGGATGGTGCCGTGATTCAGGGCCGCGAGCTTGGTCGCCGTGAGCTGCTTGAAGCTCTCGACCTCGGGAACCAGCGCGGCCAGCACCAGCGTCTTGAGCAGACGCAGGTCGTTGTTGAAGGCGTGCCGGCGCGGATCGCCCGGCGGCAGCTCCCGGAGTGCCTGGACGCCGATCTGATGCTCCAACTCCAGCAGCGGGATCAGCTTGCGCTCGAACAGCAGCTTGGCGTTGTCGAAATGCTGGCGCATCTGCTCGGAAAAGGGCTCCGCTTCGGAGGCGATGACGTCGTAGAGATCGCCCACCGGGATAACACTGCCCAGCGCCAGGGTCTCGCGTTGCTCCACCAGCAGCATCAGCATGACCTTGAGCGCCGTGCGCTCGCGCTGCAGCGCCGAGGACAGCGCGACCAGCGCCTGCACCAGGGCCGGGCTGAAGGGATAGAGCGCACGGAACATCTCGCGGTCGCCCCCGCTGGTGAGCAGCAGGTTGAAGGCGTCTTCGCGCATCGTCTCGGTCTGGGCAAAGGCCGCATCGATCTGGCCCCGCGCCGCCGCGTCGAGGGGCGCAAGCAGACGCCGCTGGGCGATCACCGGCAGGTTGCGATCCTCCAGCGTGATCGTGTGGAAGCGCCCCTCCCAGTATTTCAGCGAGTCGCTCAGGATCTCCTGCTCGACCCCGCTGTACTGATCGCCGACGAACTCGCGCAGGTCGCGCTGACGGGCGATGAAGCTGATCACCGGCAGCTCGCGCGGGATGCCGGTCTCGACCAGCTTGACGACCTTCTGGATCTCGCTGTTGATGAAGTTGCGGTCCGACAGGCGGCTCGCGAGCCAGAGGATGAGCTCGTCGAGAAAGAGGATGACCGCGTCGTAGCCAAGCGCCTTGGCGTGCCGGGTCATGACGCGCAGCCCCTCGTCGAACTCGAGATAGCCGCCGCTTTGGGTGTTGGCCAGGTCCGCGAACGCTGTAAACAGACTCCCGACCAGATCGCTCACCAGCCGGTCGCGGTCGTGCTCGTCCGCGTGCCCCCGCGTCGGTCCGGACGTTACCGCATCGAAGCTCACGGCATCCCAGCCGGTCGCGACATCCCCCCAACCGTCGTCGCTTCCGCCAGACCGCCCGCCAGCCTCGCCCGCGGCGTTCAGCGCGGCGAAGAAGCGCTCGTCCCCCAGGTGCCGGCGCATCGCCCGGGCGTCCTCGAAGAGACGCCGGCTCATATAGAAGCCGGGGACCGGGGCGTTCGGGTGGAGCTTGCGGATGTGCCGCGCATAGCCGCCGAGCACGCCGGCCTCGATGCTCGCGGCGCCGATCATGTGATAGGGCACCAGCAGGATGTTGCGGCTCTGCATCCAGTCGCTGTGCTTGGCGACCGCAGTCCCCAGCTCCGGGATGGCGCGCGCCAGGACATGGCCCTGCAGCAGCAGGTGCAGCACCGCCATGAAGTGCGACTTACCCGTGCCGAAGCTGCCGTGCAGATAAGCGCCCTTGTTGCGGTTCCGCCCGCCCGTGACCGCGCTCTTCACGAAGCTCAGGGCGTCTTCGAAACAGCGCGCGAGCTGCGGGGTGACGACATAGTCCCGGAGCGTCTGCTCGACGGCGTCCTCCTCCAGGCCGCTGGCCAGGTTGAGCACGAAATCCCCGCGCTGGACGCGCTCGGGGATGTGGATCAGGTCTTTGATCAAGTCAGACATGTGATTTATCGGCGTCCTTGGTCGATCAACGGGGTCCGCGTCCAGCACGGGCATCGGCGAGCATCCGAAATCGCATAGCACGTGAGCCCAAGAAGCACTCGCCGAATTTGATTACGACCGCTTGAGGTCGCGATAGAAGTTCTCATGGGGGCCGATCGCCTCGAGATAGATGAGACGAACGCTGTCATCCAGGCTGTACCCGAGCAGATACAACTGGCCCTGACTGTGGAATTTATAGACGCGCAATGCGGCCAGATCGCCCTTCTTCCGGTCGCCCAGCAGGGGGTTCGCCGCAATCGCCAGCGCCGCGGTGTCCACATCGGCGGCGACGTTCGGTGACAGTTTCTTATAGGCTCGGGCAAAGCGCCTGGTCTGTTCCAGGGCGTAGCTCATCCGCCACGCCGGCCCGGCTCGAAGGGAATAGCGTCCTCGCGCGGCTCGTCCAAAGAGGCCAGTGACTCGGCAATGAAGCTGACCGGCAGATCCGGATTGTCCAGGGCGGCGCGCCCGATACGCGCCCAGTACTCCACCTGTCCGGCAATCGTCCGATGCTCAACGGCCGCGTCGGTCTTGGCTTGTTCGTACAGTCGCTGATCGATCCGAATGGATGTTGAAACCGGCATGTCACACACTCCTGACGTGGTCCACTGAACTCAGCCTCCCGCCCGACTCTACCACATTTGTGGTTATGCCTGCGTTCCGCCCTCCTGTCTGGATCCAAACACCACCCGATCATAGAGTTCGCGCACCGACAGTCGGCAGTCCAGCGCCTCCAGCAGAATCTCCGCTTGCGGGTCCGCATAGGCGTCGAGCAGCCAGCGGCCGTCCGGCTGGCGGGTGAAGACATCCACCGCGACCTGGTCCTGCGCGATCAGCAGATAGTGGCGTAAGCTCGGCAACCGACGGTAGAGCGCGAACTTGCCGCCGCGGTCATAGGCCTCGGTCGAGGGCGAGAGCACTTCGGCGATCAGCACCGGATTGGTCAGCACATCGCGCCGCTCATCATGGAAGACCGGGGCGTCACAGATCACGCTGACATCCGGATAGGCACAGACATCGGCGGTCTCGATGCGGATCCGCATGTCGCTGGTGAGGACTGTACAGGGGCCACCATCCAGGTGATTGCCAAGCCGTCTGGTCACATTGGCCGCGATCAGACTGTGCTCATAGCTCCCGCCGGTCATGGCGAAGACCTGACCGGCAACGTATTCGTGCTTCACATCGATCGATTCACGCTCGACCGCCAGATAGTCCTCGAAACGATACTCGGGTGTGAGTTGTGTCTGCATGGTCTCGCTCCTCCGATAGCCCCTGCTGTACACGCTGCGCTGCTGGTCGTTGCCGTAGGGTGGACAAGCGCAGCGCAGTCCACCATCGCCGGCGCGGGGTTCGGTGGACTTCGCTCTCGCTCGTCCCCTACGGCTGGGACTTTGCCCATCCTACGCGGACTCACCCCGACTTCTGCGACCGCGTGCAGTCGCCGCCGGCTCCCACGCCGATAGCTCGTCGCGTGACAGCTCCAACCGGCGCAGCTCTTCGAGTAGGAAGCCCTCGTAATAGTCGCCCAAACGCTCGCCGAACTCGGGATCGAAGGCATTGTGCCATTGCTTGAGCCAGGGGATCAGCTCGTCGAGGGCGACCAGCATGGGGGTCAGCCGCTCGGCGTCCCAGCCGTCCTGCTC
Source organism: Thiocapsa sp. (assembly GCF_018399035.1). Lineage (GTDB taxonomy): Bacteria > Pseudomonadota > Gammaproteobacteria > Chromatiales > Chromatiaceae > Thiocapsa. Next base: position 5,463,582 of record NZ_CP073760.1, on the reverse strand, counting down.
CTTGCGCTCGAGATACCAGGTGGCGATGGCCCCGGCGCGCTGCAGATGATCCAGCCCGGCCCAGCCGATGACCGGGGTGGCGTCGCCGGAGCGCTCGCAGCCGGGCAGGCTGAAGAAGCGCTCCTTGGGCACGTCGAGCTTGCCGCGCAGGCCCCAGTAGCTCGGCTTGCGGAAGTCGGTGGAGGCGTATTTGGGCGGCAGCGGGATGTCGCCGATCTGCTCGGTCTTGAGCGCCTTGGCCTGCTCGGCGGTCAGGAATTGCGGGTCGGCCGGATCGAGCGTGGTACGGGCGTCGATGGCGTCCTCGGCGCGCTGCTTCTCCCAGGTCTCGCGCCAGGCGCGGTGCTTGGGCATGGCCTTCGGCTTGTAGCGCGCGGCGGCCATCTGCGGGACCTGATCGCCCTCGACCAGCTCGCCGACCAGGGTGCGGGCATCGAAGGTGTCGGTGCCGGTGTAGAGCGCGGCAACCTGCTGGAAGGTCGCATCGTGCCGGGCGCGCTCGGCGAGCTGGGCGACGGTCAGCAGCTCGGGGGCGTGGCAGAGCCCTTCCAGATGATCGAGCAGCCAGTCGCGCAGGGCGCGGCGCCGGCGGCTTTCCGGCGGCTCGCGGTTCCAGCGGCGCTTGTACTCGGGCTGCTCGATCAGACGGATCCAGGGGTTGTCGGCCATCGCCCGGAATCGGCGCTCGGTCAGCGCCCGGTAGTCCGCCGGCCAGTGGTCGGGGATCTCGGTGACGGGGGTGCTGTGGTGGCGCGCGAACCAGGTGGTCTGGGTCTCGCCCGCCAAAAGGCGGCGGGCGAGGAGGATCTCGAAGGGGCGCTCGCCGAGGCGCATCTCGGGCGGGGTGTCTTTGTGGCAGAGGTCGTCGTCGGTCAGGCCGTAGAGACGGTAGTTGAGCCAGTCGAGCTCTTCCTGGAGGGCGATCATTTGGCGCGCGACAGACTCGGATTCGGCTTGGGCCTGTTCGAGCATGGCGGGGAGACCGATCCGGACGCGGCCCGAATCGATGCCTGTCGTAGGATGTGGTGAGCGAGAGCGAACCGCATCGTTCGCGATCGATGCGGTTCGTTCCTCACCGCATCCTACGGTCTGGTGATCGGCTTCGGCGAGGGCGTTTCCGTAGGTACCCTGATTCCGGGACAGGATTTCGGACGGGTCGAGCGCAGCGAGATCGCGGGCGAGTTGGTCGAGTTGGTGGGCGAGATCGCGTGCATCGCCTTCCGGGTCGGGGGCGACCGGAAATTCCTTCAGACCGGTGGACGTGTGCTCATAGAACTGCTCCCACTCCTCGCTTGCCAGTCCGCCACCGATTCCACCACCGCCCTTGCTATGCAACACCTGCTTCATCCAAAAGCAGCCGGTCGAGCTGTTGAGCAGACCCAGCAGGGCCAGATGATCGGCCTCGCTTGCCCCGGCGGGGAGCTTGATGACTGGCGCGGACTGTTTGAAGACCTTGCTGCCCCGGTCGAGGACAAAATGATTGTGGGTGGCGACGAAGGCGAAGGTGATGGAGCGTGGATTACGAAACCGCTGCGGGAAGAACATCGAATACTCGAACCATTGAAGACCGCGCTCCAACTGGCTCAAGCCATAAGCAACCCTCTGCGACAACTGAGTCTTGAGCGGCCACAAGAAGTGGCTCACCGCATCATCAGCTTGTGCGCAAGAACACTCCGCGTCATACGGCCAAATCCCACCAACCGGATTGTCGATCGACCAGTCGCGCACCCACTCACCCTCGACCAACGGTCGGATCTGAGCATCCCGAATCCCGACACGTCGGCACACCTTCTCGCCGATCAAGTAGGCTTGGTCTTCGCGCGTCACTGCTCCGAAGCCAATTTCACTGGCATAGTCAGCGAGTGCCCTGGTCACGAAGCTCCCGCTTCGTGACCAGGGAGACGAAGCTCCAGCTTCACGAGTCTCGTCGTCTCGTGAAGCAGAGCTTCTTCGCGCGGGTGACGCAGCTGGAGCTGCGTCACCAGATGCGTGGGTGGCGTCATCGGGGGCTTGGGTGACCGGGGCGGGGGCAGCGGTCCGGGCGGCGGACTCGATCAGCTCTTTCAGCTCGGATGCACCGCCTCCGCCGACACTCCAGGGATGCCTTGCATAGAGCCCGCGCTCCTGATCCACCACGCTGACGAACGCGTTCTCGCTTCCCGGCCGCTCCAGCAGATCGACGATCGACCGCCACACCTTGCCCTGCGCCGCATCCTCCGGCGTGCTCGGCTCAGCCGCGAATTCCGAGCACGGCGCGCAGCCGATCGGCCCGGGGCCTCTGGTTGCGCCCGAAGAGGATCACGGTCGGCGTGCCGTGACCGGGGATGTAGGCCCCGGAGGTGTCGATGACATGGGTGAGATCCTTGCGCGGTAGATACGCCTCGATCAGCTTCTTGCCGAACTCGCGCTTCATGAAAGTGTTGGCGGTAATCATACCGACGAATCCGGCCGGGCGGTTGTCCCCCTGTGCAACCGGGCCGGGCAGGGCCAGATCGAAAAAGCGTTCGGTGAAGGGCACGCCGAGCGAGTATTGGCGATATGACAGGCCGTGTACTTGTCCCGATACGCCTGATTCAGTGCCTTGTCCTTGACGGTGATATAGGGCGGGTTACCGACCACGACCGGGTAGCGCTGGCCGAGGATGCGTTCGAGCTTGGCCTTGTCTTCGACCTCGAAGACATGCGTCAGGGTGTCGTCGAGCATGTCGCCCTGGATGCCCTGCCCTTGCGATTCGTGTCGCGGCCCGTGCAGGAGCGAGTCGCCGACGGCGAGGTGGAAGTGGAAGTCGGGCGCATCCTTGAGCCGGTCGCTGCCCGCCGCCATCATGGCGGCGATCAGCAGGCGGAAGCGGGCGATGGCGATGGCATAGGGGTTGATGTCGACGCCGTGGATGGCGTCGAGCGCCCGCTGGGCCAGCGCGCGGGCGTTGGTGGCGGGCTCGCGCCGCTGCCAATCGTCGAACAGCCGCTGGAAGGCGCTCAGCAGGAAGTGGCCCGAGCCGCAGGTCGGGTCGATCAGCGTGAGCCCCGGCAGACCGAAGGCGGCCTTGGCCGGCTCCAGGGTGTGATCGAGGATGAAGCGCTCGACGAACTCGGGGGTCTGCAGCAGCGCATAGCGCTTGCGGACCGACTCGGAGAGATCCTGGTAGAGATCGCCGAGGAAGCGGGTGTCCATGGCCGGGACATCGTCGGCGCCGGCTTGGGAGCCAGCTGGGGAGCAGGTAAAGTCGTGCAGGATGGCGCCGGTCTCGGGGTCGAGGCGCTGGAAGAAGTCGATCAGGGCCTTGGCGCCGTCGGCCGAGAGCGGGAGCTGCCAGAGCGGGTTGTGGGCGCGGTCGAGCAGCTCGGCCATCGCCGGCAGGGTCGCCAGCTCCTCGAAGACGGCCAGCAGATAGTCGCGCTCGGCGTGGGTGGGATGCTCCGCGAAATAGACGCTCTGCCGGTCCTTTGCCTGTTGCAGCGCGCCCTGACCTGAACCATGCCCTGGTCCCCGGCCCGAGCCATGGCCTGAGCGGTCCGCCGGTCCCGAGATCAGCGGCGCATCCAGCAGCCGGTTGTCTTCCAGAAAGCGCACGAAGACGCCGGTCAGCACCCAGGCCGCGGCGGCCTGGGTGATCTGCGCCTCGCGCCAGGCGACGAAATGCTCCGCGGTGCGGTTGGCCTCCCGCGCCTTGGCGTACTCGGCCTCGAGGTGCGCCTCCAGCTCAGGTCGGGTGCCGGTGTAGGCGAGGATGTCCTGCTCGAGCCGGGGCAGCAGGGATTGGAGGTCGGCGAGGAGGCGTTGGGGGTGGATCATCGAGGGCTTGAAGATGTGGAATGCGCACCGAAGCGTGGCTCAAAGCTGATCTTGAGCCTTGAGCCTGTGGCCTTGGCGATCTTTTCCAGTGTGCGGGTCGTTGGCATGACATGACCGCTCTCAAGCCGTGCGATCATCGACTGCGTTGTATTGATCCGTTGCGCAAGCTCAGCCTGCGTTAGCCCCGCGCGTGCTCGCGTCTCGATCAGCAGCGCGGCAATGCTGAACTCCTCTTCAAGAGCGTCATACGCCTCCCGATACTCGGAATCGTGCATCCATTCTTGATGCAGATCGCTGATTTTGGTCATTCATGAACCTCTCGCGCCCGGTCAAGGGCGATCTCGATTTCCTTGCGCGGTGTCTTCTGGGTCTTCTTGATGAAGGCCCGAACAATCACGACCCGCCGTTCCCGCACCGTGACGTCGATCGCGCGCGAGACCGGCGGATTGAGCGCGAAATGCAGCCGGGAAGATCAGGAACGTAGGCGGAAAAATTGCCTGCCGCTTTTTCTATGACGATGGCATAGCGCATGAGGCTCACTTCCAACCTGATTGTTTAGAAACACTGTTCTTGGTTCCCGGTGCCACATCATCGCTTGGTTTTCCGGAAACCGTCACGCGACCTGGCTTGGTCGGGTACTTAAATTGACGATGGCTTCCCTTCGTGGCAACCAGGTACCAGCCGTCATCTTCGAGCAGGCTCAAGATTTCGGAGATCTACGTGATCGCGGCGGAGTTGCGGTCATCCGATCGCGATCGTCAGGTGCCCGACCGGCTCCGCAGCGGGCTTAACCTTGATTTCGATGTCGTACCCGAGCCGGTTCAGACACTCCATCAGCTTGCGCTCGGACAGGTTCGCGAAGTCGCCGCGCAGCAGGGCCGACACCTTCGGTTGCGGGATGCCCATGCGGCGGCCGGCGTCTTCCTGCGTGAGGCCGAGCTTGCGAACCGCGCGGGTGATCTCGATCACCAGACCGGACTTGATCTTGAGCTTCTCCGCATCGGGTAAGTCAAGGTCGGAAAAGACATTGCTGGAACCCGTTTCGACCTCGATGCCTTCAATGGTGCGTTTTGTCATCTCTCAACTCCTGCGCAATCGTCTGCGCCACTTTAAATCGGGCGCGAATCAATTCCATGTCTTCCTTCGGCGTGGCAATACCGCTCTTGCTACTTCCGATCCAGAACAGGGGTCGCACTTGGTCTGCCATGGGTACAACTATACCTAAAAAGGTATAAACGGGATATAGAGCAGATCTCGCGACCGCGGCGGAGACTTAACCATGCCCGTTACACTGCTTCACCTTGCCGACCTGCGGGATGACCCTGCGCGTCCGCAGACAGAAGCCAGGCGCTCGGGATGCGTGCGAACTCTCGGCTCCCCGCACCGCTCGGAACGCTGACACGCTCGATCACGGCGCCGGCGGTTGCGGTGTCGTTGGCGATGAGGAGCAGCAGGGCCTGCGCACGGGGGTCGTCCTGGAGATGTCGGCGAAGATCACCGAGCCAGCTGTCGATCAGGCCGTAGCGGGCGATGAGTCCGGAATCGGTGAGCAGCACCGGCCGGCTCGCTGCCTTGAGCTCCTCGGCCATGGCCGGCAGGACGCGCCGCACCAGCCCTTGCAGACGCGACCAATCGACGCTGCCCGGATCGGCGGCGTCGGCCTTGAGCACGACCTGCCAGTCGGGTGGATTGGCCATGCCGTCGCACAGTCCGTGCAGATGCCGCAACAGCAGCGCATCGAAGCTGACAATCTCCAGCCCGAAGACCTCTGACAGGCGCTGCTGTGCACGCCGCCAGAGCGTCGGCCGGACCGACAGGGCTAGGAAGCGCGCCGAGTCGAGTGCGTTGCGAACGATCCGATCGAATTGGCCGAGCTCGCGGGCGGCGGCGATGTCGCCCGCCTCCTGTTGCGTGTAGTGAATGCTGGTTGGCGTGGCGGCGATGGTGCTGCCGCCGTACCCGAGCAAGCCGGCGCGCGGCAGGCAGTAGGCACCGCGCTGTTCACCGTGCTCGGCCTTGGCGTCCCAGATGAAGCCCAGATCGAGCCGCTGCAGCAGGGCGTCGAGCTGCGGCCGGCCGGGGAGCGGCCGGGCCTCGGGGTAGCGGCCCTGGATCCGATCCTGCACCTGGGCGACCGAGAGCGCACCGCTCCCCAGCAAGGCGCCCTGGGCCAGCTCGATGCTGCGCTCGGCGGACATGCCCTTGGGATAGATCTCGGCCCGACTGGACAGCGCGGCGGACTGCGAGGCGGCGACGGCCAAGCGCAACAGACGGTGGTTGCTGAGCCCGGCGAAGGAGTCCGGCGCCTGCAGTGCGCGGATCCGCTCCAGGGTGCGCACCGGTGACAGGAGCGGCTGCTGCTCGGCGCATTCGTCGGCGAGCTGGCCCAACGCCTCGGCGTAGTCGGCCAGCTCTTCGCCCCGTCCCTGCGTGTCCTCGGCGATCAGGATGCGCTTGCCGCAACGGCGCAGGATCCAACGCGACTGCTGACGCGCCAGCTCGGTCTCGACGGCGGCGCGCACCACGGCCCGGGCCCAGCGCTCGCGCGTCGGCGAGGGCTGGACCGAGCCGCGACGCAGCAGGACGGCCTCGGCCAGCTCGACCGCCGTCATGACGCCGCCCTGACCTTCGAGGAGCTTGGCGATGTCGTGACGCAGCTGGGTGATGATACCGGTTCTTGCCCCACTGCGCCAAGACGCGTGTCTGGAGGTCGCGGACCTGCGCGGACTCGAGGCCGATCTCGGCGCCGAGCGTGATCAGGGTGGGCCAGTGGACGGAGTCCGCGGCCCTGCCGGTATCCGCATCGAGCCGGCCCAGGTATTCGTTCAGGAACCGCTGTCGGGCCTGAGCGATCGGTTTCGCTTCGGGCGTTTTGGCCTGCAGAGGCAGGATGGTGCGCATCAATTGGTCGACGCTGATCGCCAGTGCGTCGCCCCCGTCGGGGCGGGCGTGATCGTCTCGTCGCCGCTCCGGCCGTGCTCCGGGGGCGCGAGCCGGGTTTGCAGCCGGGCGATCACCTCGGAGAGCTCGCGGCGGGTCTGGGTGCCGACGCCCGTCATGCGCACCAGCTCGTTGCGCGGCAGGCGGATGAGGTCTTCGACGCGGTTGATGTTGAGCCGGGTCAGGGTATCGAGCGCTTGGGCAGAGAGCGGAAGCAGGCCGATCTGGGTGTCGAGCTGGGCATCGCCGATCGGGCAGCGCTGTGCCGTATTGCGCTCGCCCCGGTTTAACCCGGTGTTCAACCCGGTGTTCAACCAGGGGTCGATGCCGGCGTGCTGCGTGCTGTCGCGCTTGGCTTGATCGAAGCGCTGACGCCAGGCGCGAAGCATCTCTTCGGCGTTGCCGAAGCGCGCCTTGACATCGCGGGCCAGGGCGGTGCGGAAGAAGCTCGCCATGCCGTCGCGCACGGACGGATCGAAAGCGGCGGGGTCGATCTCCAGAGCGCCTTCGATCAGCGACGGCAACCCCTCCCCTTCGGTCCAGGTCGGCAGCCTGCCGGTCGCCATCTCGTAGAGCGTCAGGGCGGCGGAGAAGCGCTCGGCATAGTCGTCCCAGCGCCGACGGCCGGGATCGCGGATGAAGGGGTCCATGTAGGCCAGGGTGCCGGCGGTGAAGTTCTCGGGGCTGGTGCCGGCGAGCGAGAAATCAAAGAGCACCAGATGGAGTTGGCTGCCCTGCTTCATCAGACCGATGTTTTCGGGCTTGATGTCGCGGTGCGAAATGCCCTTGTCCTCCAGATGACGCAGTGCGCTCAGGAGGTCGTCGCCGAAGCGCTCCAGCAGCTCGAGCTGGATGGGGCCGAGCTTGCGCAGACGCTCGGCCAGGGTGCCTTCGGCGGCATGGTCGAGGAGCAATCCGGTGTGGCCGAGGAAATCTCGGGTCTCGTGATAGGCGATGATGGCCTGGTGCCGGAGCTTGTGCAGGGTCTCGCCTTCCTGTCGCAGACGCGGGTTGTGCTCGGCGTCGGCGGCCAGCTTGAGCACCCGCTCGTGCCCCCGATCCTGGACGACGAAGGCGACCGCGCTGGCGCCGCGCCCGAGCCGTTTGGTCACCCGGATGCCGCCCTCGAAGGTGTCGCCGGGACGTGCCGCGGCCGGGTCGGCACGGCGCTCGCTGTCGGGACGGCTGATCTCGTCCTCGACCAGATCGAGATAGTCGATGAATTCCCCGACCGAGCCGATACGGCTGCCGGTGTCGGGGTGGGTGGCGTATTGGATGAGGTCCTGCAGGTCGCTGCCGGCACCCTCGAGCGCGTCGGTGATCTGCAGACCTTTGCCGCGGCTGAGCTTGTCCTGCAGATCGAGATCGTTCGCGGCGGGCGGCTGGCCGGTGAACAGCAGATAGGCGATGGCACCCAGCGAGAAGACATCGAGATAGACACTGTCGCTGAGGGCGGCCCCCGCGGCCTCGGCGTGGGCTTCGAGCGCGAGATAGGGCCCGGCTTCATCCTGGATGACACGGCTGAGATGACTCAGCGCCGTGAGTGCATGGGTTTCGGTGTCCTGTGCGCGCCGGGCGGTCGCCCAGTTGCCGATCTTGACGGCGAGGCGACCCTCGTCGTCCTTGTGGACATCGATGCTCTGCGGGCTCAGCGCGCGGTGATAGAGGCGTTTGCCGTGGGCGAACCGCACGGCCTCGGCGATCTGGCGCATCAGGCTCAGTGCATCCAGGATCTCGAGGCGTTGCCCGGTACCGAGTCCGACGAGAAAATGATCCAGACGCACCGCCGAGGGATCGTGCTCGTAGACCAGCGCCGGCCCCTGGTCGTGCTGCTGGTAGTCGCGTGCCTGGAGGATGCCCGGATGATCGATGCCTTCGAGGAGGCGAAACTCCAGCCGGGCGGCCTTGCGCAGGGTCTCGGCGTCTTGCTCGGATTTGCCGTGGGTGAGATAGATGCGAATGCGCCGCTGGATGCCGGTCTCGGAGTGGATCGCGAGCCAGTCCTGAAAATGATCCGCCTCGTCGAGCAGGGACTTCAGCTCGTAGAGACCCACGCGCCGCGCGCGCATGCATTCCTTGATGCCGGCCTCTTCCAGGGCGCGCGCGACGGCCTTGGAGAGGGGGCGATCGAGCCGGCGATGCGTCCGGGTGCTGTCGATGCGACACAGCGCGTCCATCAGGGTCTTGCGGGTGCAGACCTGCAGGCGCGCCGGCCCTTGGAGCTTGTTGATCGACGTTCTCGGCGGAGAGGAAGACGAGCGTCTCGATGAAGGGCAAGCGCTCTTTCGACTGCCCGGCGCCGACATGGGCCGAGCGCTGGCTCTCGAGGAGTGATTTGAGCTTCTTGGCCTTGCGCTCGGCGAGCAGACGCGGGTTGTCGAAGACGCGGCGACGCCCTTCATGGGTCCAGATCCAGGCGCCGGCGTCGCCGCCGATCTCGCCGGGATGGGACTTGATCTCGACGAGGAAGAGCCCCTTCGGGGTGAGGACGAGGGTGTCGACCTCGTTGATGGACCCGTCCAGGGCGATGAACTCGAAGTTGGCCCAGGCCCGGTAGGGCTCGTGATCGGGCAACTGAGCCTTTAGAAAATCGAGTGCCTCGCGTTCCCACGCGAAATCCGAGGGGGTGATCTGCTTCCAGAGCGTTTTCATTCCAGATGCGTCGAGTGTCCTGTCGACAACGATGGGGCAGCAATGGCGAGGCTTGCGCTCGGGACGGATCGAATCATACCAGGCTTGCGGACCCGAACGGTCGATCAGAAGCTCGACGCTCTGCGATCCTGCCACAGACGTGCGAAATCGAACGCGATGCGGCATCGCGACAGCGCGAAGTCATGTTGCTCGTCGTGGAAATCGCCGACCTTGCGGTACTCGCGGTCGGCCAAGCGATAGACCTTTGCCTTTGCTGCCGCTGGATAGACCAAGACGTACCAAGTGACGCCTTCGTCACGATAGAGCTGGAGTCGGATCAATTGGAGTTCCGGGGACGAGTTCCGGGGACAGCATATGTCGCTCTTTGGTAGGGCGAGCGTCGGCTGTCCGCGCGCCTTCGGACTCCGACCGGCAAAATTCCTGCGTCCGGAAGTGGCCGAGGTCTTCCTGGTCGCCGCCAGAGTGGGGTGACCGGTAATGGGGCCCAGTCGTCGCCCACACCAGCGACTCGACTGACAGCACTCAAGGGAAGATCGGCGTGCATGCATGCCGGCCTGTGTGTGTCGCCGGCACGCCCGACCAGCTCGCTGCCGTCATCGCCCATGAGATCGCGCATGTGCTGGCGGAACGCTCCAACGAACGATTGACCCAGGAGCTTGCGGTCCAGGGCGGGCTGATGCTGGTGGATCTGTTCGCCGAGGAGCCGGGGAGTCTCAAGGACGAGGTGCTGCGCGGGGCGCTGGGCATCGGCGCCGAGTAGGGGCTGCTGCTGCCCTACAGTCGAACCCACGAGAGCGAGGCCGACCGCATCGGTCGTAATCTGATGGCGCAGGCCGGCTTTGATCCCCGAGCCAGCGTTGCGCTCTGGCGGAACATGGCCGCCGCCGGCGGGGTCATCCGTTGGCCTTCCTCTCCACCCATCCCTCCCACGACACGAGGGCATGGAGCAGGCCGTCGAGACGGATCGAGCGCCTCGACGCCCCGGGTCTGCGACTACCCGTCGACCCCGACTGCTGCACCGCTTACCCCGAGCGCCAGGGCCTTGAGTTCTCGATCGACGATGATCAGCACGGCATCGATGAACACCGCCCCGCGGTCCGTCACGCTTCCCATCCGACAGGCAATGTCGCATCCCGATGGTCTAATACGCCCTTCACCCAGATCCAATCCGCTCAGAAAAAGCTCGCCGGAAAACGCGCGAAACGGGGTTCCTCGTTTGACCGATCGAGAGCCGCCGGTCACCGGATGCCCGAGACCCGAAGACCATCGGGCTGCGGACCCGCCGCAGAGTCATCGCGGGGTCCGGCACAGGCCCGACGACGGTCGACGTCTTCAACCTTGGCAGAGAGAGCAACGAAAATATGAGCCAGCACCCGCATCGCACCCTGTGGCGTCGTGACTTCGACGTTGTCCCGGCCGCCGAGCGCCGTCTCGCCCGTTTTGCCCTGCAGTGGCTCGACAGCTTCCCGGCCGCGCGCGTGGCGTTGAGGGACGACGACACCCTCGAGTCGATGTGGCGGTTGACCCTTCCGCTGCTTGATCCCGAGGCCGTGGCGGGCTGGCTGCCGCCGGTTGACGAAGGGTCGCCGGACGAAGATGCCGACATCCGAGGCGGGGCGAACCTGCTCAACGTGCTCAAAAGCAGCGCCGCCGCGAGTGGCCGAGCGACGAGGATCCGCCGCTGGATCACCGCCAGCAGGATCGGGCCAAAGGCTTCTTGAAGACGCTGCCGCGCGCTGTCTTGACGCGTCTGGCCAAGGCCGACGGGCGGGCGCCGGTCTCGTCGACCGTCGCCTTGCTCGGCGAGGTTCTCGGGCTCGACGAGGCCAGTCTCTGCGTGCTCGATTTCCTGGAGCAGCGCGAGCAGTCCGAGACGCTGCGCAGTGTCTTGCGCGCGGGCGGCCGAAGCGGCGGGCGGACCAATCTGGAGCGCTTGGCCGGGGTCTTGGGGCTCGAGCGGAGTGCCGTGCGCGAGGCATTGGCCAAGCGCGGCCCGCTGTGCAGTCTCGGTCTGGTCGACCGACAGCACCGTCACGAGTCCGACCTGGAGGACTACCTGGCCCCGCAAAGCCTCCTGCGCGACGTGCTCGACGCCGCCCCGCGTGACGGCGAGGCGCTGCTTGCGCTCCTGATCGAGCCGGCGCCCGTCGGGGCCTGGCGCCTGGATGCCTTCCCGCATCTGGCCGCCGAGAGCGTTCGCCTGAGCGCGACCCTGGGCCGCGCCGCGGTCACCGGGGCGGTCGGCGTGAACGCGCTCTTCTACGGCGCGCCCGGCACCGGCAAGACCGAGCTGGCGCGTGCCCTGGTCGCGGCGTGCGGGCTGCGGGCCTATCAGGTGCGCAGCGCCGACGAGGACGATGACGGGCTGGATCGCGACGGGCGTCTGTCGGCCTATCTGGTCGCGCAGCGCCTGCTCGGGCGACGCGGCGGCGCGGTGCTGATCTTCGACGAGGTCGAGGACGTGTTCGACGAGGGCGGCGGTTTGTTGGCATTGCTGGGCGGGCAGCAGAGCGCGGGGCGGCAGAAGGGTCGGATGAATCGCATCCTCGAGGACAACCCGGTGCCGGCGATCTGGATCACCAACCGCACCGACGGGATGGATCCGGCCTTCCTGCGGCGCTTCCTGCTGCCGGTCGCCTTCAAGACCCCGCCGCGCTCGGTCCGGCGCCGGATGGCCGAGTGCCATTTGGGGGACGCGGCACTGCCGCCGACGCTGCTCGATGAACTGGCGGCGGACACCGCCCTGGCCCCGGCGCAGCTGGGCGCGGCCCGCCGTCTGCTCGACCTGCACCCGGAGGCACCGGCCGAGCAGACCGTGCGCGACGGCATCGGGGCGCTGCGCAGCCTCCTGCACGGGGCGCCGGGGCCGCGCCGACGCCGGACGGGCACGGCATTCGACGTCGCCTATCTGAACCTGGCCGGCGACATCACGCCGGGCGCGATCGCCCGCGCGCTGGCCGAACGGGGGCACGGCGGCCTGTGCTTCTACGGCCCGCCCGGCACCGGCAAGACCGCCTTTGCCGAGGTGCTGGCCGAGGCGCTCGACCGCGAGCTGGTGGCGCGGCAGGCCTCCGACCTGGTCTCGCCCTATGTCGGGGAGACCGAGCAGAACCTGGCACGGCTGTTTCGCGAGTGCGACCCGGCGCACACGGTCCTGCTCCTGGACGAGGTCGACAGCTTCCTCGCCGACCGGCGAGCGGCACGGCACGGCTGGGAGCGCACGCAGGTGAACGAGCTGTTGCAGCAGATGGAAGGCTTTCCCGGCATCTTCATCGCGGCGACGAACCTGATGTCCGGCATCGACGCCGCGGCGCTGCGGCGGTTCGACTTCAAGCTGCACTTCCGGGCATTGAAGCCGGCCCAGCGCCTCGCCCTGTTCGCCCGCGAGGCGCTCGGCGACGCCGTCGCTCCGGTGCCGCCGGAGATCGTGCGGCATCTGACGGCGCTGGAGAGCCTGACGCCCGGTGACTTCGCCACCGTCTGCCGCCAGCGCGAGCTGCTCGGCGAGACCCCGACACCGGAGCAATTCCTGCGTCGGCTGATGGCGGAGTGTCGGTTGAAGGGGGGAGGAGCTGATCAGGGCGGCGTGATCCCGGAGGGGGCTGGTCGCGGGGATTGGCGCCGAAGCGGATCCGGGCGGATTCGCTTCGGCGTTGTGGATCAGGGCGCATGACGTCGTCCGTTGCTCGCCGAGCACAGGCACCGAGTACGACGCGCAGTGTCGCATACGAAGGATATCGTTGCAGCACCTCGCAGGACACGTAGCGAGATCCATCGGCGATCTCGGTGTCCTGCAAGGTCGCGACGGTGTTCGGCACCTTCATCAAGGAGTCACGACATGCTCTTGAGCATCAAACCTCCTGCAGGTACTCCGTGACGGCCAGTTCTTCGGCAGCATGGGATACGCCGAGCTGGATGTCTGGTTCAAGACGTCCACCGATCCATCCCGATCGCTCAAGACGGCACATCGCGCCAAATTCGAGGTCGAGCTCCCGGAAGAAGTCGTTTAACCGCAAGCAGGTCTTTGTCGTCATGACCAACGGCTTGGATTATCGAACCCGCGAGGCCGTCCGGTACTGGCGCTCGAGCGGGCTGGATGACCGTCTATGGGTCTATCGTGCCTATGCCGGTATCCCGGACGAGATGTTGCTCGAGATGTCGCCGTTCAGGGTCTGCGACAACCCTTACGAGGATATCGCCGAGGGGTACTACGTCCTCAACACGAATTTCAGAAACAGTCCCCGAGACCACGACGAGATGCTGGCGAGCCGGAAGGCTGCGGCCTATTTCGATCCCTGGAAGTTCAAGATCGAGCGACTGCAACGCGGAGATGTGGTCTTTCTCTATCAATCCGGGGTCGGCATCGTGGCACTTGGCGCAGAGCGCCACGTGACACCATGACCGAAGTGACCGAGACGAAGGTCGCAAATGGCCTTGTTCTTGAGCCCGGCCTGAGCCTATTGAGCCGGTTTTCGGAAGCGTGGCATTCAGCTCGAAGCGGCCTGCCGTCAGGGAAGCGGAAGACGACGACTGCAAGTCGTCGATCCCGGAAGTAGGCTCCGATTTCCGGAAATCTCCTCTCAGGTATCAAGAGCGAAACCCATCCTGCTCACACCGACCGCGTCGGCATGGAATCCGAAGGATTCGAGGATGGGTTTCGCAGCGATGGACCGAAAGTTGCCGAAAGCATGAGAGCCTATTACGGACTGATCGGAGGAGGCGGCGGCACAGTTGCGGAGCCACCATCAGAAGCCACGAACGAAGCAATCAGGCCGCCTGCAGCAAAAACGCCGAACGCGATCGCCCCCGCACCGGCACCGGCACCGGCACCGGCACCGAGCCCGGTCTGGATCTGCGAGGTCGCGGTCCGTTGCGCCGCCGCGAGGTCCGCCGGAGCGGTCGTCGTAGCCGTGCTCTCAACCGCTGCGACCTCCGTCACCCCGGTCGATTTGTCGACACAGACGCTTGTTGCGCCGACGGTCAACAGCTCCTTCTCCTTCATCAGGTGCCGGCAGCCATCTTCGAACTCGATCAATGCCTCGCTCTGCTCGAGGACGATCAGGCGGTCGAGCTCATTCAGCTTCATACCTTGTTGGGCGGCGACGAAATGTTCGCCTTTGCTGATCATCGCTGCCCCGTCGACCCGCTTGATTTCGCCGATTGTCTCCGAAGCCATTGTATGAACGAAACCGACACTCAAGGCGGCACCCGCTACGACCAAAACAAATCCTTTGCGCATCAACCCATTACCCCCTAAAAAACCGAAGCTTGAGAAACATGTTTGCCGAGCACTCGCCATCCTATACCGTCCGCATCGACTCCATTAGAAGGTTAGCCGTTTCAACCGCGAAAATCCAGGTGACGGAGCTTGCCGAGAAGGTGCTCGGGAGCCGGACTACCTGCCCGCCGGCCGCGAAGTCGTCATTCGGAACTCTCCTTTGCGTCCGCTTGCCCATTGCCCGACGACTGCGCAGGTTCGGCAAGATCGCGCATGAGCGCATCGACACGCGCCGCTGCATCGAGCGTCGCCGCACGGGCAACTTTCAGGTCGTCGAACCAAAGGGTGCCGTCGAGCTTTTGCTCGAACGCCCTGGTCCCGCCCGAGACCAGCGTCAGCTGTTGATAGACGCAGGTCTCGGGAACCTCGAAATACAGATCGAATTCCCGCCAATCCGAAGAGCCGAGAAAGCGCGACCCCTCGCCGAGGATCTTGGAATCCGGCAAAAGACAACGCACGGTCCACTTCACGCCACCCTGAGACGCAAGGCTGTCGACACGCACTCGCCCCGACAAGCGGTACTGACCCGCGTCCAGAAACAGCGGCTGAGACAGATGACGGAACGGCCCCTCGAAGGCGCGGAAACGCAACCGCAAGGCGGCTCGACCATTCGAGCCACGCGTGGCCACCGGCTCGGCGGAAAAGTGCGCGTTCGAGGCGAGGCGCCAGCCAAATCCACGCCCCTCGATCGGCAGCTCGAAACCCCCGTCGTAGAGCAGACCCAATTGGCGACGTTCGGTGTCGTTCAGCCCGCTGAGCCAAATGACGTAGGCCTCGGCGATCGCTCCATCCTTCTGGAGTCGCTCGACATAGACCGCGCGCTCGTCCGGCGTCGGAGGCTCGCTCGCTGACTGACGCCGCAAGGCATAGAGAAAGCGGACGGTATCCGTATCCACTGCAGTGCGCGCGACGTAACGAAAATAGTCCGTCCACCACGACGGAGGAGACACGGCCGTCGACCCCAAGAGCGCCCGATACTCGAGGCTCTCCGCGATCTTCAGCAAATCCGGAAACAGGATCTTGCGTTGCGATGCGTCGGCTTCGAGCGTCGTCGACCAGTGCGTGAGCATCCGGTCGTAGCGCTCACGTTGCCACCAATAGGCTGCCGCCGCGAGCTGAACGCGCGGATCCACCGGCGCAAGCCGTCCCGCAAGCTCGATCAAGGCTTCGCTGCGCTCCACATCGCCGTCTTCGAGCGACCGAGCGGCAAGTGCTATAAGCGGACGCGGGTCGGAAGGGTTCGCCCGATAGGCGTCCTCCAGCAAACGAACACCTCGGTCCGGATCGTCGGGTAAAACCCGCAACGCCTTCAGAAACAAGGTCGCCGACTGATCGGGCTGCCACCCGAGCGCGTGATCGATCATGGCGCCCTCACCCGTCGCGACGCGATCGGCATAGTAGCCGGCAAGACCATTCACCAGGCTGCCCCACGCCAACCCGAGCGCTCCGAGCACCAACAACGCTCGCCACCAATAGACCCCTATACTCACATCCTTTCCCCAATCCGGCAGCTTCAATCCGAAAGCCTCAGTTCAAACGGTAGATCATGCTTGCAATCCGATATCCCTGGCCTTCGCGAACCAGCTCGAAATCGATGCGGCCTGTGCGGTATTGCCATCTGCCGCCCCCGCGATCTTGGTTCCCGACCGAGATTGCCCCCGATCCGCTGATGCGCCCGTCCGGCATCACGCGCCAGCGCACGTTGTTGATCGACAGCTTCGCCCCGGTGATGCGTTTGAACAGATCCGCATACTTCGAGCGGATCAACCCCCGTCCGCTGCCTTCGTTGACACGCGCGTTCGCTGTAAAGAGGGCTGCAAAGTCGTCGGCGTTCATCGCCGTATAGGCACCCTGGAGACGTGCGACCAAGGCCGAGGCATCCTTCTCGGGCGTCGCGGCGGGGCGGCTTGAAACAGGGCTCGGTGCTCGTTCGGCCGCAGCGGCGACCGAGCGCGCAGGCTGTGCCGGCGCAGCCGGCGTCGGCGCTGCTGTGGTGCGCTTCGGCGCGGGCGGATCCGCTTGCAGCTCCTCGGATCGCGTCGAGGTCGGTTTGGCAGACGGTGCCGGCGGTATCGCTTTCGGGGCTACCTTCGGCTGCGGTGCCGGCTCGACTCGCGACTGCGCTTTCGGCTGCACCTTCGGCAACTCCGGCAGCTCCGCTTTTGTCGGCGTTGCCGACTCCGACTTGAGCACCACTGCCGAACCCGTCTCGGGCTGTCGGGGTACCGGATCCACCCTTCGCGTCGGCGCGGTCGACAAACGCGTCGGCTCCGCGGGCCTTTCCGGCTCGATCGCTTTCGGCGGCGGGACGTCTCCAGCCAACGAGGCCGCGGCCGAAACGGGCGGAATCACCAGCGCCTCGGGCTCACGCGCCTTCGCGAGATCCTCATGCGGAAGCGCACGCACCACCCGACCCGATTCGAATCGGCCGACCTCGATTTCATTAACCCGCAGCCGACCGGCATCGATCGTCTCCTCGGGCGTCACGCTGTTCGCAGTCGCGCTCGGGGCCACGATCGTTGTCGGGGTCGGTGGTGCGGTTGTAGACACCGGAACGCCCGCCGTTACCGCGGCTAAACGCACGGGTGCATCCTCGACGGCACGGATCCCGGTGCGATCCTGCTCGGACAAGGCATTGTCGACAGGGGTAGGCTCGATCGGCGGGAGCGGGTCGACCGCGGTCCGATCGCCGGATCCCGACATCCGGGCCGAAGGCGCGAGATAGCTCGGCAGCGGAGCCGAAGTATTCCCGCTGCCGCTCGCAGCGAGGCGCAGCGTCGGCTTCTGGTTGGACTGGATCAGCGCATAGCCTGACCCGAGCACCAGTGCGCCGAGCATCACCGCACCGACCAGGATCACGCCGACACGTCGGGGGCGTCCGCGCGCACCCTGACCGCGCGGGGCCCGGCCCGAACGCTTCCCGGCAAGTACGGGCAGACTCGGCCGAAAAAACCATGCGGGATCCGTCTCGGTGAAGCCGACAGCGAGCTCCGGCAAACCCCGGTCGTAGGCCGACCGCGTCTCGGGGTCACCTAGCGTCTGATAGGCCAGGTTGATACGTGTCGCGTAAAAGGCACCGACCTCGGTCGAGGCGTCGACCCGATCCGGGTGAAACATCCGGATCAAGAGTTGATAGTGATGCCGGATGGACTCCTGAGGCACATCCCGATTCAGCCCCAGATGGCGATAATAATCACCCTCCGGACTCAGCAGCACATGTCGCACGAAGAACCGTGCAGCCTCTTCCAGTCTCGTCCGGATCGACCACGAGCTGCGCGGCGGTCTGCGCGATCCGCGCCGAGGAGAGCGCCGAGCAGAACTCGGCCAACAAGGCGCTGAATCCTCGCGGCAAAGGACGCTCGACCTCGGCAAGATGCCGATACGCAAGCGGGTCTCGGTAATAGTCGAGCGCGAGCGCGACCAGCGGGGCGGCCATGATCGCGCCGGCTAAGCCGGACTCTGCTGCGGCAGATTCGTCTGATCGCCCCGGCCGCCGTAGCTATACATGTAGTCGTAGCCGTAGCCGTAGCCGTAGCCCTTGCCTGCGCGCCCGACCTTCGCGAGGACGGCCCCGAGCAGGTGCGCATTCGCCTGTCTCAGGCGTTTCACGGCACTTGCGATCTCGCGTCGGTGCGTCGACTGGGCATCCACGATGAAGATCGTCGCCTTCGCCAGATTCGCGAGGATCAGCGCATCGGCAAGCCCGATCACGGGTGGCCCGTCGATGATCACGATGTCGAAACGCTCGGCGGCAACGCTCAACAGATCCAGCATTTTCGCACTCGCGAGCAGCTCGACCGGGTTCGGCGGGAGCGGCCCGCTGGTAATCGCAAAGAGGCGCGTCACCATGGTCGCCTGCGAGATCTCGAGCGGCTTCGCACTGCCTGCCAGATAGTTCGTCAGACCATTCGTGTTGGGCAAGGTGAACGCACGCTGCAACGAAGGGTTGCGCAAGTCGCAGTCGATCAGCAGGACGGTGTTGCCCGCCTGTGCAAACGCAATCGCCGTATTGATGGCCGTGGTTGTCTTGCCTTCGCCAGGGCCCGCGCTTGTAAAGTGCAGGATGTCGGGGGCACCGTCGGACGTCGAAAACAACAACTGGGTGCGCAGTGAACGCACCGACTCGGCGACCGAACTCTTCGGGTCCCGGAAGGCGAGCAGGCCGAGCTCTTCGTCCTGCAAACCCAGTTCACGCGCGTCGACCTTGGGGATCAGGGTCAGCACAGGTGCACCGACCAGCCCCTCGACGTCCTCGGCACCCCGGACCGTATCGTCGAGGGCCTCAAGCAGGAAGGCCGCAAGCACGCCGATGAAGCCGCCCAGCGCGATCGCGATGGCCAGATTGAGCTTCAGACTCGGCTTGAAGGGGGCAATGGGCACACGGGCCGCATCGACGATCGAGATGTTGTTCTCCCCGATCCCGGCGGCCACACCGACTTCCTTCACCCGCTGGAGCAGTCCGTCGTAAAGCTCGCGGTTGGTGGTGACCTCGCGTCTCAGCGTCTCGAAGTCCGTGCTGCGGTCCTGCAACGCCAGCGCCTCCTCGTTCAGCTCCATGATGCGTTTGGAGAGCTTGGCCTCCTCGAGCGACTTGGCCTCGTACTGCGCCTTCACGCCGCCGGCGATCGCCGAGGTCTCGCGGGCGATCTGCTGATCCAGCTCGTCGATCTGCTGTTTGAGCTGCCGCATGCTCGGATAATTGGGTTTGAAGACCTGCAACTGGTCGCGGTAGTCCGCCTCCATGGTGCCGCGGCGCTCCTTCAGACTCTGAATAAGCTTGCTCTCCAAAACCCCGGCCGCGCTGCCGGCGCCGCCGGCATTCACGATGCCGAAGTACACCGCCTCTGCCTCGATCCGTGCCCCCTGGGCCTTGATCAACTGGGAATTCATTTCGCGCAAATTGTCGAGCGTGATCTGCAGGCGGTTGTCGGTGTCCACGATTTCGCGCTCGCGCGCATAGGCCACGAAACGCTTCTCCGATTCTTCCAAGGTCGCCCGCGCCTGCGCGAGCTGCTCCTCGAGGAAGCGCTTCGCGAAGGACGAGGCGTCGTAACGCCGCTCGAGGTTCAGGTTGATGAAGTTGGTCGCAACCGCGTTGGCCACCTCCGCAGCCTCGACCGGACCGGGGCTGTCGTAGTGGATCCGCACCAGACGCGAGTCGCGCACCGGCTCGATCGTCAACTGCTCGAGCAACGCGATCTCCTCGTTCATCCGCTGCGCCTGCTCGGGGTCGACCCCGGAGAGCGCATCGCCCGTCGCGGATGCCCCCGACATGGAAGACACCCACGCCTTCGCCATCGTCCCCATATCCCCGAAGAAGGACGGACCCTCCTCATCGGCATCCATCGGCACCAAGCCGAGCTGGTCGATGACCCTGCGCGCGAGGGTGTTGCTCTTGAGCAGCTCGTACTGGGTCCGGTAGAAGTCCATGTTGGCCCGATAGCCCGTTGTCTCCTCCTGCGTGACACTCCCGTAGTCCACCACGCGATTGCCTGTGGTCTCGATCTGCAGGAGCAAGGTGCTGCGGTAGATCGGCGTCATGACGAAGGTCGCCACCAGGGCCAGGATCGCCGCCAAGCTCACCACCGAGATGATCAACCACCGACGCCGCATCAGCACGGCCCAGAGCTCGCGCAGATCGATCACATCCTCGTCGCGGACGGGCGGTTCGGGCAATCTGACACCCACACTCGGCAGGCGCGACCGCTGCGCGGCCTGCAGCGGTTGGTGAGGACCTTCGGGGGCGAGCGATTGATTCGGGCTAGTCATCGAGTCCATGTCCATCGAGAACGACGTTGTGCCGGCGCATGCAATGCCTTGCGGGCAAGCGCCGAAGTCCAGCAGAAACGAAAGTGAAATACCACGCGAGACCCCGGGGTGGATGAGCCCAGCGGGCCTTGTTCATTAAGACCGGTAGGGTCGACGAGCGAGAGTGACGTCCACCGAGCCCTGCGCCGGCGTTGGTGGTCTGCGCTGCGCTTGTCCACCCTACCCGCCCCCATCAGCCAAGTGGCCGGGTTTATGAGCGAGTCCGCGCCGAGCATCCACCCCGCTCCAGGCGGCCTCAGTAATAAAGCGGATTGAGCGAGACAAACCCGCGCAAGGCACCGGTCATATTCTTCACGAAGACTGCCGAACCCGATTCCGGCACCATCACCTTGTCGTTGACCGCGAGCACCGGATCGACGAGATCGCCGCGCTGAACCTTTCTCAAATCGACCACGTAGGCACTGACGGACTGTCCGGGCAACGATCTGAAGACCACGACCTCCTCCGGTTTCGCCACCTCGCTGATCCCCTCGGCCAACGAGATCGCCTGAAGCAACGTGGTCTGACCCTTCATCGGAAACACGCCCGGCTTCTTCACCGCACCGCCGACCGTGATGTTCATGTTCGCATACTCGAGGACCAGCACGTTGACCTGCGGATTCTGCAGATGGTCCTTCGTCAATTCGGCCGCAATGACCCGTCCTGCCTGTTCCGGCGTCAAACCACCGACCACCACCGGGCCGATCAGGGGCATCACGATCACCCCGGCCTCGTTCACCCGCTCCTTCGTGGACAAATCCGGAACCTTGAAGACATCCACCTGGATCAGGTCGCCCGCACCGATCAGGTAGGTCGCCGCCGAGCTGCTCGTCGCCGGCGGCGGAAGACCCACCACAGCAGGCACCAGCGTCCCGCCTTGAGACGGCGCAGCCGCTTCAGGCTGCAGCGTCCCCGATGTCGGGACTGCCCCCATCTCGGAACCAGCCAGTGCAGAGCCCGACGGCGAAGATCCCGACGAACAACCACCGAGGAATACCAAGACCGCGAGCACAAGCCAAAAAGACTTCAGCATTGTTGAATTCTTCCGTCCATTGTCGTAAAAACATTGCTCCGCAGCGAGCCCGGCTGGCCTCGCTTTAAGCTCGCGTGGCACCGCTCCGAGGTCTCACGCATGCCCCCGGCGCTCCGCGCCGCGTGTCGCCGCGACCGGATCAACAAACCAAGCCGGCTCGATGTGACCTCCCCGCTACCACTCCGTCCGGTCTAGATCGACCGCAGTGCGCTGTTCCACCCTACACTTTCTCGGAATCGAGCGGGGCGTCGCCCGACCGACGGATGCGTCGCAACCGTTCCATCTGCGGGAACCCAGGCCAACTCTAGGCTATCCCAAGATCATACCGACGGCAAAATCTCATTGCCCCTTCGGCACGTGATTCCACCCGAGGCCCGTTCGGTCCGTTGTGACCAGCGCCCGAGCCCCAACCCTCGGTGCTCGACCAAAGGGCTTCGTTCGTGACTCGGGCTAGAGCGGCACGTGGCGCAGAGCGCCGGGGGCATGCGTGACACCGCTGAGCGATGTCACGAGAACTTAGGTGATTTCCGGGAAAGCATCGACCAACATGTAGGGGCGACTTTAGTCGCCCGGTAAGCATTGGCAACACGCACGGCCGGGATGATCATTCCCGGAAATCGCCTTAAAGCATGCGTGACACCGCTGAGCGATGTCACGAGAACTTAGGTGATTTCCGGGAAAGCATCGACCAACATGTAGGGGCGACTTTAGTCGCCCGGTAAGCATTGGCAACACGCACGGCCGGGATGATCATTCCCGGAAATCGCCTTAAAGCATGCGTGACACCGCTGAGCGGTGTCACGAGAACGAGCCAGGAGCCGCTTTAAGGTTCAGGCGGCGGTTGAACGAGCGATGCCGGCGAGACGGACAAGCCCGGCTGACGTATCCTTGAATAACCAAGCGCCGACCTTCGGCAAATGATCCAGACCGATCCCCGTGCCTAAGGAATGTCGCCCCGGAATCGCGCGCGACCGACGCAAGCGTAGCACGCGGGGTTTCGGGGCGCCTGTCACGAAACTCAGGAGCAGCCCACGATGATCGACCTACACTGCCACATCCTTCCCGGCATCGACGACGGTGCGCCGGATCTGTCGGTCTCGCTGGAAATGGCACGGATCGCCCTGGCAGACGGCATCGCGATGACGGCCTGCACCCCGCACATCTACCCCGGCCTGTTCGAAAACCGCGCCGAGGGCATCCGGCACGCCATCGCAGGCTTGCGCCGAGCACTCGCCGAAGCAGACCTTCCGCTCATCCTTACCGAGGGCGCTGACATCCAACTCGTCCCCGAGTTGATCGCCGGGCTGCAACGCGGCACGCACCCAACCCTGCACGGCACACGCTACTTCCTGTTCGAGCCCCCGCACCACACGGTGCCCGTGCGGTTCCATGAGTCGATTCACGACAGCCTCTCCTCGGGCTATGTCCCCGTGATCACCCACCCCGAAC
Organism: Thiocapsa sp.; assembly: GCF_018399035.1. GTDB lineage: Bacteria > Pseudomonadota > Gammaproteobacteria > Chromatiales > Chromatiaceae > Thiocapsa. Next base: position 5,440,627 of record NZ_CP073760.1, on the reverse strand, counting down.
GTCTTACCTGGCTCGACGACGAGCATTACCCCTGGTTCGTCCAAGCGGCCCGACAAGGCGCCTGGATTCAGGTCACCGCCGGTGCCCTCACCGGCCGCTTCGGGCGGACACCCAAGTACTGGGGCGAGCGGATGCTCGAGGAGGGCCTCGTTCACATCCTCGCCACCGACTCGCACGACACCCGCCATCGCCCCCCGCTCCTCGCCGAAGGACGCGATGCCGCCGCCCGCTGGGTCGGCGACGCCGAAGCCGACCGCCTCGTCAACGACCGACCGCAAGCCATCATCGACAACCGTGCACCCGCCGACATCCCGCCGCCGCCCATGCTCGATCCCGACCACGTCCCGCATCCGCGTCACCAACCAAAGCAAGGCTGGCTCTCCCGCCTGCTCGGCTCGTCCCGCGACGCCCCGAAGTCAACTCGCCCATAACCATTCCGTGCAATCCTCTCGCGACATATCGTGGCACTTGGCGCTTGGCGCTTGGCGCTTGGCGCTTGGCGCTTGGCGCAGAGCGCCACGGGGCATGCGTGACACCGCGGAGCGGGTGTCACGAGCGACTGATGTTTTGGGTGGCCGGTCTGACGAGCGTGGCCACACTCGCGACACCCCCGCTCCGCTCGATACTCGCGACACCCCCTCTCGATACTCGCGACACCCCCTCTCGATACTCGTGACACCCCCTCTCGATACTCGTGACACCGCTCCGCGGTGTCACGCATGCCCCTGGCGCTCCGCGCCACGAGTCACCACGTCACCACCCGGTATAAACCTCCACCACCCCACGACCGCCCGCGTAACCGCGAGCACTGGACCAGCGCCAATGCTCCGGGGCATCGACGAAGCCCCGCTTGACGGGATTGTTGTGAATATATTCAAGCTTCTGTCGCAGCATCTCCATCCGCTCCAGGAACAGCCGAGCCCCCTTCTCACGTAAAAGATCGATGAGACGCCGCGCCGTATAGGACTTAAGGCGATTTCCGGGAATGATCATCCCGGCCGTGCGTGTTGCCAATGCTTACCGGGCGACTAAAGTCGCCCCTACATGTTGGTCGATGCTTTCCCGGAAATCACTTAAAGCGCGCCCAAGTCCCGGGAAGATCAGGAGCCTGCGCAACCGCGTGGAGATGATTCTCCAGCACAACGAAACCGTAGAGGCGCAAGCCCTCGTGTTTTTGCTGGTAAGCCCAAGCGTCGAACAGCACCTGCGCGGTCTCCGGACGCGTGAAGATCGGCAACCACTCAACCAGGGTGCAGGTCAGAAAATGCGGATGGTCGGCTGGACCGAAATGGTACCGAGTACGGGACATCAAATGCCTCCTGCTTCTGTGCTCTCCGATTAACGGTTCGTGTAATTTACCAGCTAGCCCAGCTCCTCGTAAACGCATCGTGGCGCGGAGCGCCGGGGGATGCGTGACACCGCGGAGCGGTGTCACGAGTAGGGTTTAGGGTTTAGGGTTTAGGGTTTAGGGTTTAGGGTTTAGGTGCCGGTAGCCCCGATCGTGGCGCGGAGCGCCGGGGGGATGCGTGACACCGCGGAGCGGTGTCACGAGTGGTGTCACGAGTAGCGGGTAGCCGTGTAGGGCGACTGGAGCGGTGTCGCGTGTAGGGCGTTCGGAACGGTGTCGCGTGTAGGGCGTCTGGAGCAGTTGTCAACTGTAGGGGTTTTCTCGCGAGACTGCTTCCTGCACTTCTCGTGACATCGCTCTGCGGTGTCACGCATGCCGAAGGCGCTCCGCGCCACGGCTCAAACGCGTCAGCTCATTTCACCACTCCGCGAGGCCCCATGGCCCCCGCCATCACCCATGCAGCGAAAGGCTCTCCGCGAAAACGAAGGATGCCAACCCACGCCCGCCACCCACATCTCGTCCGAGAACGCTCCCATTCCATCCCTCGCCCCTTTACTAATCGCCCCATTAGGATGTTAGAGTTCTAACCTAACGAGACGCGATCAACGGATTGAGACAGATGCAGTACGCAAACCCGGCCAGCTCCAGCCACCCATTTTACAAGGCGATCATCGGCTTACTGATCGTAACGCTGGTCCTCGCACCGGTCTTTCGGGCCGGCAACACCCCGCTGGCCTCGCTGATGCTGCAATGGCTCGGGATCGTCATCCTGGTCGTGACCCTCTGGACACCCCGGGCGGTTCCCCTGTCCCGCGTCGAGTTCGGCATCCTCGTGCTCCTCGGCCTCGTCCCGATCCTCTATCTCATCCCGCTGCCCGGCGCGTTCGTCAACGGCCTGCCGGGTCGCGATCTCTACGTCGCGGGCGAGGCACTTCTCTCGCTCGACACGTCCTCCGCGTGGAAACCCCTGTCGATCCACCCGGACCTCACGGTCGCCGCCGGCCTGAGCCTGCTCATCCCCCTCGCCGTCTTCGTCGGCACGCGCTCGCTGGACAGCCGCGGCCTGTTGCTGCTGGTGAAGGTCCTGCTCGGTGTCGCCCTGGTCCAAGCCATCCTGGGTCTGATCCAATTCGGAACCGTCCAAAGCGGCGCGATGCTGATGGCCGTCCCCGGCGGACATCCGGACTCCGCCACCGGCACCTACGCCAATCGCAACCACCTCGCCGGACTGCTGGCGATGATGCTGCCACTCGCGCTGGCGATGCTCTACTACAACCTGGGCCACGAGGACTCGACCGGCGGACCGCGTTCAGGCACATGGCGCCGGCGCGCACGCTTCCTCGGCTCGACGCACGGCAACGCCGCCATCCTGTACGGTGCCGTCGCCCTGCTCATCCTCGTGGGGCTGGTCTTCACCCGCTCCCGGATGGGCATCGCCATGGGCATGCTGGGCCTGATCCTCACCACACTGCTGTTCGCGCGTCGCATCGGCGGAAGCAATACCTTCGGCATCACCGGTACCGTCGTCGCCGTCACGCTGGGATTCGGCGTCGCCATCGGACTAGCCCCGGTGCTCGATCGCTTCACGGTGACGGGGGTCGTCGAGGACGCGCGCGTGGACCTTTTCTCCGCAACGCTCTTACGTCTCGGCGAGCTCTTACCTGTCGGCAGCGGCCCGGGGACCTTCCCGAGCGCCTTCTTGCCTGTCCAGCCGATCCAGTTCGGCGGACTGCTCGCCAACCACGCCCACAACGACTACCTGGAGTGGATCTCGGACGCGGGTCTCATCGCTGCGGTCATCATCCTCGTCGCGCTTGCCTTTTACGCCCATCAATGGACACGCGTCTATGTGCGCGGCCACTGGTCGCGCTCCCGCTTCCTGCAAGCCGGAGCGGGCGTCGGCCTGTTGGTCCTGGCCCTCCACGAGCTGGTCGACTACAACCTCGCCATCCCGGCGAACCAGGCCGTGCTCGCCTTCCTGGCCGGCATCTTCTTTATGCCTCCCGAGCGGCTCGAAACCACGACCGAGCGCCGCTCCCGCCGCCGCACTCCGGACCTCGAGCCGCCGACACCCATGCGCGCACAGGGCGTTGCACCGCAGCCCGATCAGATCCCGAACCCCTTTCAGGATGCCCGTTAATTCTCCATGGAGGATACACGTTGATTCACGGTCAATCGGATATCTTCCGCGAGCACGGGGTACCGCGCTCCGACCGCACGCTGGTCTTTCTGTCCAAGGTTTTCGATGCCCTTGTGATCCTGTCCGTGCTCGCGGTTGCAATCGCAGTTTACGACGTCCACGAATGGAACATCAGATACACCAATGCCGTGCTTGCCGCCGTGATCCTTTTCGTTATGATCGGCGAGATCGCGGGCATCTATCGGCCATGGCGAGGCGAGACAGCGACTCGGCAGTTTTTTCAGATCCTCTTCGTGTGGATGCAGACCCTGCTCGTTCTGCTGCTGCTGGCTTACATGTTCAAGGACACCAGCAGCTTCTCACGCGTGGCGACCGGCGCATGGGTCCTCGCAACGCCCGTACTCTTAAGCGGTTGGCGCATCCTCGCACGGCGCATCTTTCAGTACGCGATCAGCCAAAAGCACCTTCAACGCAACGCCTTGGTTTGGGGCAACGACGAATCCGGTGAACAACTCGCCCGGACCATCGAGCAATCACCCTGGCTAGGGCTAGGATGTTCAATCCCCCGGTCTTTCCCATCAAAACCTTCATGCCGTTTTCATGTCGAGCTTCGGCGCCTTGAACGCCTGTCGTCGCCGGGCCAGCATGGAGTCGCCGAGATGCGCTTTGACCCAGTGCTCGACATCCAGGGTACGCACCGAGGTCATCGCCTCGTGAATGAGCGGGCCCGTCAGATCGGTGAGGAAGGCGGGAATCGCCAACACCAGCCGGCCGATCTCCTTGAGGGGGCCGCGTGCGGTGAAGGTTTTGTATTTCCCGAACACCGATTCGATGATGTCGGAGGACGCCAGCCAGGTTGCGCCGGGCGGGATCTTGGCGGCTTGTACCTCGACCTGTTCCAAGACCCGGTCGGTAAAGCGGGCGGCTCGCGGAGCGAGCGCGGTGCGCGGAGCGAGTGTGGATTGAAGCGATGCGCAGACGCCGGCGTGCAGTCCCTCGGACTTGAGAACGCTCTGGATGGCCTTGGACTGTTCCATCATCTGCGCATAGATCGCCAGATCTTCGCGATAGGCACTCGCCCAAGCGAAGCCCTCCAGGAAGCGGGCGCGGCCGGTGTCGGCGAGATCCCAAAAGGCGTCGTCCAGATCCGTGAGCTGCAGGTCGGACGCCGCCTGAATGGCCTCGCAGAAGGCTGCCTTGTCGGGATGCCGATGGCCCAGCAGCACGTGCAGGGGACGCACGCGGGCGACGCCCAAACGGTCGCGCAGGTGGTCCCGGGCGGCGACCGTCAGAACGCAGGTGGGCCGAACGGCACTGAAATCTCCCCGCTCCTGGTAGGCGAGCAGGTTTTGCGCCCACTCGACATGGGTGTCGACGTGCATGAAGCGCGCCTTGGTGCGCTGACGCGGCGGCAACAGAAAGGCCAGGTCGGTTTGCTGAAAGGACGCCAGGGTCCGCTTGCAGTGCGCCAGAAAGGTCTGCCAGCGCGCGTCGGGCTGCAATTCGGCCTTGAGCAGGGTGGCGATGCGGTGCGAAATATCATAGGTTTCCACACAGTCTGTCGTCTGTTCCCGGCGAAACAGCGTGATCCCCTTGTGCAGGTCGCTGCCGTGATCGGCGACGATCTGCACCGGCACACCGGTGCGCTCGGCGACCTCGCGCAGCACCGTGGCGACCCACTCCCCGGTGCTGTGCGTCGTCACCTTCACGGCGAGCACCTGCATGGCCCGGTGCGACGGGCTGTAGCCGGTCTCGAGCAGCCGGGCGGCGGGGATGCCCAGAATCACGAGACACTTCGATGTGCCCAGTTCAAGCGTATGATCGGCGATGTAAATCCAGTCCTCGCGCCGCTGCGGAGGCTGCAGGAGGATCGCCAATCCGCAGCGATAAACCCAGTTGAGGACCGTCGTATGCGCCGGCAGGCTCACCGGCATCCAGGGCGCGAGCAGACTCAGTACGCGGGGCACCCCGCGGCTGCCGAGTCCGGCACCCAGAAACATCTGCAGCGTCAGTTGAATGACCAGGAGCGAATGCCGGTGACCGGGCGGGGGCAAGCGCAGCTGCTGCCGAGCCGCAGCGTCAGGCTCCTGCGCCGCGCCGACCGGTGTCGCCTCCGACGCCGCAGGCGGGCCACCGCCTTGCGCCGCCAGCGCCCGGTTTTCCAATAGGCACGGCTCGCTTCCAGATCCCGGATCTTGACCCGAGCCGCGCGCAGGCGCTGTTGCTTGTCCAGGGCTTTGGCCCGCCACGCATCGCGCGATGCCCGGAACAGTCGGGCCAATCGGGCCACGGGGGTTTTGAAGGTGTCCATCGGTCGGCGTCGGCTCGGATTCGGCTGGGGGATCCCGGTGCCGCGAAGTGTGCCTGGAGGCGACAGGGCTGTCGATGGCGGCCGGCGGCAGGACAGCCGGCGCATCACCGCCCGCACCCCGCGACACGAGACCGGCATGAGCTATTTCGTGCCTTATCGGGTCAGATTGAACTCCCTAGGCTAGGGCTCAACCTGGTCGGTCACCCCGACCTTAACCCGCCTGCCGACCCCAGTACGGACGATCGCATCTCGCAAGCCACCGAGCGATGCATCCAGCAGATCGAGGCACGCGTGCGACGCGGCGAGATCGACATCATCTATGTCGCCTTGCCGCACTCGGGTCGATCCGCGGTCAACGAGCTGCTCGAGCGCCTTGCCGATACCACCGCCTCCGTCTATCTCATCCCCGACGTCTACACGACCAGTCTCATGCACGGTCGCTGGTCCAACCTCGCAGGGATTCCCATCGTCAGCGTCTACGAAACACCCTTCTGGGGTGTCGACGGCTGGATGAAACGCTTCATGGATCTGGTGCTGTCCGGCATCCTTCTGGCCGTACTCGCCATCCCGATGGCCCTTGTCGCCGCCGCGATCAAGCTCAGTTCCCCCGGCCCGGTGATCTTCAAGCAACGCCGCTACGGCGTCGATGGTCGAGAGATCCTGGTCTGGAAGTTCCGCACCATGACGGTCTGCGACGACGGCGACCGCTTCGTCCAGGCCACACGACAGGACCCGCGCGTCACCCCGATCGGCGCTCTGCTGCGGTGCACATCGATCGACGAGCTGCCGCAGTTGATCAATGTGCTCAAGGGCGAAATGTCCCTGATCGGCCCCAGACCGCACCCGATTGCCATGAACGAGCACTACCGCGGCAAGGTCCAGGGCTACATGCTCCGCCACAAGGTCCGCCCCGGCATTACCGGCTGGGCTCAGGTCAACGGATGGCGCGGCGAGACCGATACCCTCGAGAAGATCACCAAACGCGTCGAGCATGACCTCTGGTACATCCAACACTGGTCGCTTCGGCTCGACCTCCAGATCCTCTTGATGACCGCTATCGGCGGATTCGTGGGACGCAATGCCTATTGATCTCGCGCCCGCATGACAAGCTGGCTTGTCGGACATCACCGGCCACTCTCAAGCAAGCCACCAACGCGCGTAACCAGGCGCGCTCTTGACTCCGCTCCGGCGGCGGTGTCACGCATCCCCCGGCGCTCCGCTCCGCGGGCCGTTTTGCCCTCAACAATGGACGAGGCAACATCGGGGCGCGGCCCGATGCCGAACACGCCAATGCCGCAGCCCACCTTCGAGCATCCGCACCGAGCCGCCGCGAGGAACGCGGGACAAGCCCTAGCCTTCCAGAACTCGTGACATTCGCTCCGCGATGTCACGCACGCCCCGTAGCGCTCTGCGCGACGTGCCACGATGGCCGGACTGACGAACACCCCTGGGCGTCGTTCATTAGACCGACCACTCAAACCTTCAAAAACTCGTGACACCCGCTCCGCGGTGTCACGCATGCCACTGGCGCTCCGCGCCAAGTACCGCGACACTAGGCCAACCGCCAAGCCAAGCCGCGGCGACCTCAGTCGATCGCCTGACCTCTACACAGCGCTAACCCCTCGCCCGATCCGCACACAACCCAGACCAGAAACCCTCCTCGCCAGCCTCATCACCTAGCTGAAGCGACAGACCCTGAATCGCGTGGACAACGACCGCCGCGAGAACTTCGCGCCCCCCGCCATCGCGCGCGATGTCCTGCGCCACGTCCTGCCCCAAGCCTTGTGCGAAGCGATCGACCTGGAGCGACTGAAGCTCACAACGGATACCTTCGTCACCGAGGCGCTGCGCAAGGTCTACTCCGATCTGATCTACCGGATTCCCTATCGCGACACCCGGCTCTCGGTTTATCTGCTCTGCGAGCACAAGAGCCAGTCCGACCATTAGTTGCTCGAGCTGGTTGCCAAGGTCAGCCGCGACCCCACCGCGCTCGACATCTTGGAATCCCTCCTGCGCTACTATGTCCAAGGTACCGGGCGACTCGATGAGACACAGGTCCGTCGCCTCCTCGAACAAACCCTCTCGGGAGAGCCCCTGATGGAAACCTTCATCGACAAATACATTGCCCAAGGCGAGCAGCGAGGGGAGCAGCGTGGCGAAGCCAACCTTGGGTGATTTCCGGGAAAGCATAGACCAACATGTAGGGGCGACTTTAGTCGCCCGGTAAGCATTGGAAACACGCACGGCCGGGATGATCATTCCCGGAAATCGCCTTGAAATGTCTTGATCACCCTGCCATAACCGCCGGATGTCGCATCAAGCAGGATTTGACCATGCAAGCCATCGAATTCGATGCCCATTTGAAGGACGGCGTCATCCGCTTGCCGACGTCTTATCGGCATTGGCGGGAAGGCTGTCCCGTCAAGGTGATCATCCTGGCGGACGACGATGAAGCCAGACAACCGGAACCTCGCGACACAAGCCGACGGCTCGCTGAAATCATGGCCGTGAGTCGACGCTGCGCCACCTCCCCGGAGCTCGATCCACGTGACGCGGACCAGATCATCGGCTACGACCTGAACGGCCTGCCAACCTAAAGGACGCGCGCATGGTCGTCGATACCTCGTCGCTCGTTTGCATCCTGCTCGATGAGCCGGAAGCTGAACACCACGCTCGCTGTCTGGTGGAGACGGATTCAGCACCTGTCATGTCGGCGCCAACGCGGCTCGAAACCATGCTCGTCATGACCGCGCGTCGTGGCGAGGCGGGTCGCAGCGGCCTCGAGGAGCTGCTTGCGCTGGCTGCGATCGATATCCTGCCCGTGGATGCCGAATTGGCGCGCACGGCGTATCAGTCTTGGCTGCGATACGGCAAGGGTCGTCATCCAGCCGGGTTGAATTTTGGCGATTGTTTTTCCCATGCTCTCGCCAAGCACAGGCAAGAGGCGCTCTTGTTCAAGGGCGAAGACTTCTCCAAGACCGATGTCGCCAGCGCGCTCTGAAGTTGAGCAGCATCTTCAACGTCTCGTGACACCTTCCCCAAGGTCTCGTGACACCCGCTCCGCGGTGTCACGCATGCCTCTGGCGCTCCGCGCCAAGTACCGCGACGGCGGACCAACCCTCCCAGCCAAGCCGCAGTCCCGACCGCAGGGGCGACCGTAGGGGCGACCGTAGGGGCGACTTCAGTCGCCCGTCCCCCCACACAGCGGCCCCCCCAAAAAACCAACACCCACCACACCCCAGCCCCCATACCTGCTAAGAACCCTCCGCGATAAGCCCCCCGATCGACAGTCTACGTCACCCTTTTGGAATCCCTCCTGCGCTACTATGTCCAAGGCACCGGGCGACTCGACGAGACACAGGTCCGTCGCCTCCTCGAACAAACCCTCTCCGGAGAGCCCCTGATGGAAACCTTCATCGACAGGTACATTGCCCAAGGCGAGCAGCGAGGGGAGCAGCGAGGGGAGCAGCGAGGCGAAGCCAAAATTCTCCTGCGCCTGATCGAGCGCAAGTTCGGTCCACCGAGCGAGACGGTCCGACACCGAATTACCGCAGCCGATTCCGAGACGCTTCTGGAATGGTCGGATCGGATTCTGGAAGCACAGAGTCTGGACGAGGTGTTGCATTGATCCGGTCGCATCAGGACGCGGCGTACTCCCGTACGCCCGATTTGGGATGTTGCTTTTCAAGACCTTTCTCTCCACTCCCGACTTAGGCGATTTCCGGGAATGATCATCCCGGCCGTGCGTGTTTCCAATGCTTACCGGGCGACTAAAGTCGCCCCTACATGTTGGTCGATGCTTTCCCGGAAATCACCTTAACCGTCACCCTGCCCTCGCAAACCCCATGAAACCGATCATCCACCCATGACCGACCTCCCCGCCCTCTATCGCACCGACTACGCCGCTTGGGCCAAGCGTCACGTCGAGCTCTTGCGCGACCGTCGCTTCAATGACATGGACATCGAGCATCTGCTGGAAGAACTGGGCGATATGAGCAAGAGCGAGCGACGCGAGCTGGAAAGCCGACTCCTGATCCTGATCGCGCATTTACTCAAATGGGAGTACCAATACCCACTCCTCTCCGAGCAGTGGCGCGAATTCGATGGCCGAAGCTGGCGTGCCACCATCGTCGAGCAACGCAAACAGCTTGCCGTGTTGCTGCGCCAATCGCCGGGGCTCAAGTCCGTCCTCGCCCAGACCATCCTGTCCGCCCACCCGGATGCCGTCGACCTCGCCAGCAAAGAGACGCGCTTGCCGCCCGAGACCTTTCCGGCACACTGCCCCTACACGGCCGAGCAGATGCTGAACGACGACTTCTATCCGGTCTCCACGGAAACGCGCCACAATCATCGCTGACTTCCGCCGGTTGCGCGCGGCATCCAACGCCTTCTTCGCCTGCCAGCCGAACCAGCCTGCCGAGGCATTGGAGCCCCGCATGCGAAATCGTCACAAACGCGCCCGACTCATGGCGTCCTTCCCCGGAGTTTCGGCCTAGCGCTCGTGACACCGCTCCCGAGGTGTCACTTATGCCCCGGCGCTGCGCGCGCCGTGCCACTTTAGCCGGACCCCCAAAACCGATACCCAACACACCCCCCAACCCCCGAACCTGCTAAAATCCCCCCGCGACAAACCATCCCGCCCGATCGACCCGAGCCACCACATGGACCGTCTGACGACCACCTCACGTCACTCGGCAACGGCCTCCCGTTCATCGGCGCCGCATCACCCGGCCCCCCCGGCAGCGACCCCCGAAACGCCTGCCCCGGCAACCCCGGCCTCACCCCTGAATGCACCGATCCCCAACGCGTCCGGCCCGGCCCCCGACACCCAACCCGACCTCGCCGAGACCAAGATCCTCGTGCTCTCCCCCTACGACTGGCCCGAGCGCGCCGGCAGCGCCCCGGTCCCTTCACCGCGCTCTACAGCGGCAACGTCGGCCGCAAGCAGGGCCTCGATCAGTTGCTCGACCTCGCCGAGTGCCAGGCCCCAGGCAAGCGTGTAACGCGCGTCCTGAGTCACGACCCGCATGACCACCACGCCTACGCCACATGACTGTTTCTTCCGCGAGAACTTCGCGCGCCCCGCCATCGCGCGCGATGTCCTGCGCCACGTCCTGCCCCAAGCCTTGTGCGAAGCGATCGACCTAGAGCGACTGACGATCTCAACGGATACCTTCGTCACCGAGGCGCTGCGCAACGGCGAGCGGGTCCGCGAGCTGCTCGAATTGATCACCAAGGTCAGCCGCGACCCACCGCGCTCGACATCTTGGAATCCCTCCTGCGCTACTATGTCCAAGGCACCGGGCGACTCGACGAGACACAGGTCCGTCGCCTCCTCGAACAAACCCTCTCGGGAGAGCCCCTGATGGAAACCTTCATCGACAAATACATTGCCCAAGGCGAGCAGCGTGGCGAGCAGCGTGGCGAGCAGCGTGGCGAAGCCAAAATTCTCCTGCGCCTGATCGAGCGCAAGTTCGGTCCACCGAGCGAGACGGTCCGACACCGAATCACCGCAGCCGATTCCGAGACGCTTCTGGAATGGTCGGATCGGATTCTGGAAGCACAGAGTCTGGATGAGGTGTTGCATTGACGGGATCACACCAGGATGCGACTGACTTCCGAACGCACGATTCGGGATGTTGCTTTTCAAGACCCGCCGAGCTTTCCGAGCTTCCGCGCACGAACCAAAGTCATGAGCGAGAAGATAAACCTGTTCCCATCTCTGTTCTCATAGCAAGAGTCAAGACCTGACCCTGATCCCCCATGAAGCCCTCGACAGCACTCGAAACGAACCGTGAAACCATCCGGCGGATCGTCCAGGCGCACCGTGCGAGCAATCCGCGCGTGTTCGGGTCCGTGCTGCATGGCCAGGATACCGATGAGAGCGATCTCGATCTGCTCGTCGACCCGTCCAGCGACGCCTCGCTACTCGATATTGCCCGTATCCAAGTCGAACTGGAACGTCATCTGGGTGTCCCCGTCGACGTACTCACCCCACGCGCCTTACCGGCGCAATTTCGCGATCAGGTTCTTCGCGAGGCACGCTCCGTATGAACTCCAAAGCCGCAAGGCTACCGATCTAGACGTCGTCTGGAATGTCGTGCAGCGCGACCTACCCATGTTGGAAACACAGATTCGGGCGCTCGATGCAGTGCGTGATGAGTTGGCCGGAGATCCACCGCCGTGAATCTCACCCGCCCCAAAACCGATACCCAACACACCCCCACCCCCGAACCTGCTAAAATCCCCCCGCGACAAACCATCCCGCCCGATCGACCCGAGCCACCACATGGACCGTCTGACGACCACCTCACGTCACTCGGCAACGGCCTCCCGTTCATCGGCGCCGCATCACCCGGCCCCCCGGCAGCGACCCCCGAAACGCCTGCCCCGGAAACACCGGCCCGCCCCCCGAATGCACCGATCCCCAACGCGTCCGGCCCGGCCCCCGACACCCGACCCGACCTCGCCGGGACCCAGATCCTCGTGCTCTCCCCCTACGACTGGCCCGAGCGCGCCGGCAGCGCCCCGGTCCCTTCACCGCGCTCTACAGCGGCAACGTCGGCCGCAAGCAGGGCCTGGATCAGTTGCTCGACCTCGCCGAGTGCCAGGCCCCAGGCAAGCGTGTACCGCACGTCCTGAGTCACGACCCGCATGACCACCACGCCTACGCCACATGACTGTTTCTTCCGCGAGAACTTCGCGCGCCCCGCCATCGCGCGCGATGTCCTGCGCCACGTCCTGCCCCAAGCCTTGTGCGAAGCGATCGACCTGGAGCGACTGACGATCTCAACGGATACCTTCGTCACCGAGGCGCTGCGCAACGGCGAGCGGGTCCGCGAGCTGCTCGAATTGATCACCAAGGTCAGCCGCGACCCCACCGCGCTCGACATCTTGGAATCCCTCCTGCGCTACTATGTCCAAGGTACCGGGCGACTCGATGAGACACAGGTCCGTCGCCTCCTCGAACAAACCCTCTCGGGAGAGCCCCTGATGGAAACCTTCATCGACCACGGTGTTTCGCGACCCGATGGCTCTCACTATCTACGACAAGGATCACAGCAGCGAGGAAGATCGCTGGGTCACGCTCGGCCGGGCGGAGAGCGGACAACTCCTCGTTGTCGTCCACACGTGGACTTGGATCGAGCCCGCCGAGGCCAAGGTGCGGGTCATCTCGGCCCGCCGGGCCGACTCGGGCGAGATTCGCGACTACCAAGACATCCCGCGCTAGCGGCGCAACTGAAAAGTGAAACCATGAAAACCCATTACGACTTCTCCAAAGGCGAGCGCGGTAAGTTCCACCGGCCCGATGCTGTATTTCGTATACCGGTGTACTTGGACGAGAAGGTGCAAAGCTACCTCGTCGCCAAGGCCGAAGCGAAGGGCGTTGAGTTGTCCGATTTGGTCAATGACCTGCTGCGAAAGGAGATCGAGATTATCGAAGCGGTCGGATGAATCGAGGAAATGCCGTGGCATGTGCGCCCGTCATCGTCGAGAGCCGTGGCTTGAAGAGCCAGGCGGTTTGCGCGGTCATCCGCAAGCTCCTGCATGCCAACCGCCAAGCCAAGCCGCAGTCCCGACCGCAGGGCCAACCGCAGGGGCGACTTCAGTCGCCCGTCCCCCACACAGCGCCCCCCGACCCCGATCCACACCCCACCCCACCCCCCAAACCTGCTAAAATCCCCCCGCGACAAACCACCCCCGATCGAACCGAGCCCCTACATGGACCGTATGACGAGCATCTCGAGCCACTCGGCAACGGCCCCCGGTCCATCGGCGCCGCAGGACCCGGCTCCCCCGGCAGCGACCCCCGAAACGCCTGCCCCGGCAACCCCGGCCCCACCCCCGAATGTACCGATCGCCAACGCGTCCGGCCCGACCCCCGACACCCAGCCCGACCTCGCCGGGACTAAGATCCTCGTGCTCTCCCTCTACTACTGGCCCGAGCGCGCCGGCAGCGCCCCGCCGGTCCAGCAGATGGCGGAAGCACTCGCACGCCTCGGCGCCGAGGTGACGGTCTTGACCGCCCGTCCCGCCTATCCCGAGATGAGCGTCTATCCCGAGTACCGCAACGGCGCACGCGACCGCGAGACCCAAACACACTCTCGTGACACCCAAACAAACTCTCGTGACATCCGCTCCGCGGTGTCACGCATGCCCCTGGCGCCCCGCGCCAAGGACCGCGACGGTGCGCCAACCGCCAAGCCTACCCGCCGCGACCTTAGTCGGTTGCCCGACCTCTACACAGCGGTAGCGCCCGCCCAGTTACGCACACAACCCAGACCAGAAACCCTCCTCACCAGCCTCATCACCTCTCTGGAGCGACCGACCCTGAATCGCGTGGACCGCATCGTCACCCTGTCGCAGGGCATGGTCGAGGCGATCCGCGCCATCGGCGTGAAGACCCCGCTCGACATCATCCCGCCCACGGTCGACGACACCCTGATCCGTCCCCTGCCCGAGCGCCCCGGTCCCTTCACCGCGCTCTACAGCGGCAACGTCCGCCGCAAGCAGGGCCTCGATCAGTTGCTCGACTCGCCGAGTGCCAGGCCCCAGGCAAGCGTGTACCGCGCGTCCTGAGTCACGACCCGCATGACCACCACGCCTACGCCACATGACTGTTTCTTCCGCGAGAACTTCGCGCGCCCCGCCATCGCGCGCGATTTCCTGCGCCACGTCCTGCCCCAAGCCTTGTGCGAAGCGATCGACCTAGAGCGACTGACGATCTCAACGGATACCTTCGTCACCGAGGCGCTGCGCAAGGTCTACTCCGATCTGATCTACCGGATTCCCTATCGCGACAGCCAGCTCTCGGTCTATCTGCTCTTCGAGCACAAGAGCCAACCCGAGCACTGGGTGCTGCTGCAACTGCTGCGCTACATCGTCGCCAGCGGCGAGCTATACCGCGACCAGCATCCCAAGGCCAAGACCCTGCCGCCCATCTACCCGCTGGTGCTCTACCACGGACAGGCGCACTGGCGCGCACCCGCGTGCTTCCACGATCTGATCGACCCGCTGCCCGAGGTCATCAAACCATTCGTGCCCCAGTTCGGCTATGCCCTACACGACATCTCCGCCAGAAGCAGCACCGAAATCAAAGGCGAGGTCCTTTCCCGACTGGTCCAGCTCGCCCTGCGCCATATCTACAGCGACCGGCCCGTCGAGCGGGTCCGCGAAATGCTCGAGCTGATTGCCAAGGTCAGCCGCGACTCCACCGCGTTGGATATTCTCGAATCGCTGCTGCGATACTATGTTCAAGGTACCGGGCGACTCGACGAGATCCAGATCCGTCGCCTCCTCGAACAAACCCTCTCAGGAGAGCCCCTGATGGAAACCTTCATCGACAGGTACATTGCCCAAGGCGAACAGCGTGGTGAGCAGCGCGGCGAACAGCGCGGTCAAGCTAAGACGCTCCTGCGCCTCATCGAGCGCAAATTCGGCCCGCCCAGCGACCCCATCCGCACCCGGATCACGCAAGCCGATTCCGACACCCTGCTCATGTGGTTCGACCGTGCGATCGATGCGCGCAGTATCGATGAGGTATTGCGGTGAGCTCGATGGCCGACAACCCCGCCGAATCTCGAAGGATCATCGCCGCCCAATCGAGGGAAGATCGCGGCCCACAAGGCCCCGACTCAGACATCCAAGTCACCGCCTTGTTGGTTCTTGAGTCCGTGGTGCGCTACTACGTCCAAGCCACAGGAAAAATCGATGAGCAACAGGTGCGCACCCTGCTTGAACAGACCTTTCCCGGAGAGCCCCTGATGGAAACCTTCATCGACAAGTACATTGCACAAGGCAAACAGCTTGGCGAACAGCGTGGCGAAGCCAAAATTCTCCTGCGCCTGATCGAGCGCAAGTTCGGTCCGCCCAGTGAGACGGTCCGACACCGCATCACCGAAGCCGATTCCGAGACGCTTCTGGAATGGTCGGATCGGATTCTGGAGGCACGGAGTCTGGACGAGGTGTTGCATTGACGGGATCACACCGGGACGCGGCTTACTTCCGAACGCACGATTCGGCCTCGATCATCCCTTCGCCCACAGCAGCCACCGAATGCGTCGTCAGGCCATCCTGGCCTGACGGAATCAGGGCTGGAAGCCCTGAGGACGCAAGGATCGCCAGCAGCTGGACCAACCGATGATCAAGGCCCACGATTCGGGATGTTGCTTTTCAAGACCCCGGTTTTTCACCGCTTTCTCCCCCAAGCGAGTAGGAGGTCGACATGACATTCAGCGTCATACTCGATCGCGATGAAGATGGTATCTGGATCGCTGAATGTCCAGCGATTCCAGGCTGCGTTTCTCAAGGCCATCGTAAGGATGAAGCGCTGGATAATATTCGCGACGCGATCCAACAGTGCTTGCTGGTCCGGGCCGAACAGGGCTTACCCTTGACGATTGAGACACACCAGATCGAGGTTGCGGCCTAATGCCACCGGCGATGCCGGTCTCGAGCGGGCGCGATGTCGTGCGAGTTTTCGCGTCCTTTGGCTGGACCGTTGCCCGGCAGAACGGCAGTCACGTCATCCTGGTCAAGGAGGTGAGATAGCAACGTTGTCAGTTCCGGATCATCGGAAGGTCGCGAAGGGGACATTGCATCCCTGATTCGCGCGGCAGGTCAGACGGTCAATGATTTCGTGGCCGCGGTTTCGCGCTCGTGACACCCGCTCTGCGGTGTCACGCATGCCCGGTGGCGCTCTGCGCCACGTACCAGTTGGCCCAAAATAGGAGCGAAGCCGGACTTCAGTCGCCCGCCCACACACAGCGCCAACCCGCCCCCGAAACCGATATCCAACACAACCCAGCCCCCAAACCTGCTAAAATCCCCTCGCCACAAACCACCCCCCGATCGAACCGAGCCACCACATGGACTGTAATACATTGCCCAAGGCGAGCAGCGTGGCGAAGCCAAAATTCTCCTGCGCCTGATCGAACGCAAGTTCGGTCCACCGAGCGAGACGGTCCGACACCGAATCACCTCAGCCGATTCCGAGACGCTTCTGGAATGGTCGGATCGGATTCTGGAAGCACGGAGTCTGGACGAGGTGTTGCATTGATGGGATCACACCAGGACGCGGCTTACTTCCGAACGCACGATTCGGGATGTTGCTTTTCAAGACCTGACCCCGGTTTTTCTCTCATGAACCCGATAATCTACTCATGACCGACCTCCACGCCCTCTATCGCACCGACTACGCCGCTTGGGCCAAGCGTCACGTCGAGCTCTTGCGCGACCGTCGCTTCAATGACATGGACATCGAGCATCTGCTGGAAGAGTTGAGCGATATGAGCAAGAGCGAGCGCCGTGAACTGGAAAGCCGACTCCTGATCCTGATCGCCCATTTGCTGAAATGGGAATACCAATATCAAGCACTCTCCGAGCGATGGCGCGAATTCAAGGGCGACAGCTGGCGCGCCACCATCGTCGAGCAACGCAAACAACTCGCGGTCTTGTTGCGTCAATCGCCCGGGCTAAAATCCGTTCTCGCCGAGGCCATCCTGACCGCCTACCCGGATGCCGTCGACCTCGCGAGCAAAGAGACTCAGCTGCCGCCCGAGACCTTTCCGGCACTCTGCCCTTACCCCGCCGAGCAGGTGCTGAAAGACGGCGTCTACCCGGGCTCGGCCGAGGCGACACAGAGCGGGGCATCACCTCATGATGGACGCTGAACACATCGACTCCGCCCCCGCCCCGAAGAGCGTCACCATCGCGTCGCTCTTCTATTGGCCCGAAAAGACCGGCATCGCGCCGCCAGTGCAGCAGCTCGCCGAGATGCTGGCCGAGCAGGGCGCGCAGGTCACGGTTCTGGCGCCCCGCCCGTCCTATCCGGAGATGGCCGTCTTCCCGGACTACCGCGACGGATCACGCGACCGCGAGACCCACAACGGCGTGTCCATCGTGCGATTTTCCATCGCCCCGCAGAAACCAGGCGGCGGCCTGGTCTCCCGTGCCGTCACGGAGTTGGCCCTCGCCTGGTGGATCTGGTGGCACCTGATCACACGCCCGCGCCCCGACCTTGCCGTCGGCGTCTGCCCGTCCATCCTGGCGGTCGGGGCCATGCTGCTCTCCGTGTCACGCAAGACACAGCGGGTTGCCGTCATGTACGACATCCAATCCGGGCTGGCAAAATCGCTTAAGATGGCCCGACATTCCTTCGTCGGTGCGGTGATAGAATGGCTGGAGCGCACAACACTCAACCAGGTGGATCGGGTCATCACGCTCTCCCAAGCCATGTCGGACGCCATTCGGGGCATCGGCGTCAAGGTCCCGATCAGCATCATCCCGCCCACGGTCGATGACGTGCTGATCCAACCCCGGCCGGAAGCGCCCGGGCCTATCACGCTGCTCTACAGCGGGAACATCGGCCGGAAACAGGGCCTCGAGCAATTGATCGACTTGGCAGAACACCTCCAACAACGGCAGCTCGACGCGCTCTTGATCATTCGGGGTGACGGGAATTTTCGGGAGGAGTTGCAGCAGCGTGCAGAGGAGCGCGGGGTGAGTAGCCTACGTTTCGAGCCCTTGCTGCCGGTGGAGCGGCTGTCCGAGGGGATGGCACAAGGGCATATCCATCTGGTTCCTCAGAATCCCGCGGGGGCCGCTTTTGCGGTGCCGAGTAAGATTTACTCGATTATGGCGGCGGGGCGGGCGTTTATTTGCACGGCTGATCCGGGGTCGCCTTTGGACCGGTTGCGGGAAGAGTCGGATGCTTTTATTACCTGTGCGCCGAATCAGCCCGGCATGCTCGCCGATGCGGTGGAATGCTTGATGAAGAATCCTAATGAGCGTGCACGGCTTGGTTGCAATGGGCGCGATTATGTTGAGCGGTATGCTGGGCGGGCCACCTGCGCGGACGCGTACCGCGCCGCTTTTTTGGAACGATCCTGACGGCACACCTAGTCTGATCCGCTCATACCATGGATTCTGTTACCCCCGAAAGGCCTGCTCATTCAAGCGAGTAGGTTCGAAACAGGTCGCCCGGAATCTCATTGAGCGGATTGAAGCACTTCACCCTTCTTCTCGTAAGCCCACAAAGATTCACTGATAGGCAGGCCGCATCAATGGACCGAAAAACGATTTCCGGATTCCCTTATGAACACGCTGACTTAAAACCACATCACGGCATCTTACTTCCCCTTATACACCGACAACTAAATGCACTAGAACATGCCAATCTCCGCCTCAAAACCGATCGACGCATCTTCGAACTTGGATGCGGCAACGGCGCAGTCGCTCAGGCGCTGAGCGAAAAAGGTTGGAATGTCACTGGAGTCGATCCGTCCTCTGAAGGAATTGCGCTGGCAAACCGCAGGTATCCTTCGCTCAATCTGCATGAAGGTTCCGCATACGAAGACCTCAGCGGCACCTACGGTCAATACCCCGTCGTGTTAAGCCTCGAAGTTGTCGAACACACATACTTCCCAAGACTCTGGGCAGCAGCCGTCTACGCTCTCCTCCAGCCCGGCGGTACAGCGATAATTTCAACGCCCTATCATGGTTACTGGAAAAACCTCGCGTTAGCGACAACCGGCCAGCTGGATGACCACTTCACCGCTCTTTGGGACCACGGCCATATTAAGTTCTGGAGCATCAAGACACTTACAATACTCCTGCGTGAGGCCGGATTCACCGACATCGTCTTCCACCGTGTCGGACGACTACCTCCGATCGCTAAACATATGATCGCAGTCGCCATAAAGCCCGTAGACCCTCGACAGGGAGCATAGAACGTTTCATGTCTGTTTCTGTAGTCATCTTAACGTTCAACGCCGAGGAGACAATAGGCGCGACACTTACGAGCGCTTTCCTGGTCTCCGACGATGTTCACGTCGTCGACTCATATTCGACAGATGGAACCTTGGAGATCTGTCAAGCGTTCGGCGCACATATCGTCTCTCACCCTTTTGAAAATTATGGCGCTCAGCGAAATTGGGCAATCGCGACCTTACCTCTGAAATACCCGTGGCAATTACACCTAGATGCTGATGAGCGCTTATCACCGGAGTTAGTGGAAGCGATTCGTGGCTTAAAGGTTGACCCCAGCGAAAGTGATATGGTGGGCTATTTTGTTCCGCGCCTCGTTCATTTCATGGGACGCCCCATTAAACACGGAGGGATGTATCCGATCTGGCATCTCCGCATCTTTAAGACGGGCTATGGCCGTTGCGAGGCTCGACGATACGATCAACATTTCTTGGCACAAGGTCCGACAGATCGTCTTCATGCGCCGATGATTGATGACATGCGAATGTCATTGAGCGAATGGACTGCAAGACACAACCGTTGGTCAGACGCAGAAGCCGAAGAGTTGACTCTAGGAAGCGCGGATGCCGATCGGAATGGACTACTAGTTAAGCCAAATTTCTTAGGTAACCCCAGCGAACGAAAAAGAGCACTGCGATCCGTTTTCAACGCAGCCCCCCTTTTCCTCCGGCCCTTCATGCTATTCATTTACCGCTATGTTTTTCGTCTAGGTTTTCTGGATGGGAAGCCAGGACTCATTTTCTTCATCCTGCAAACCTTTTGGTTTCGCTTCCTTGTGGATGCAAAGCTTTATGAAAAGTCGAACGCAGCAGACCACCGGTGACATGCGCGGTAACAACTAACATTCCATGAACTAAAGCGGCAATCCGGTAAAAACCGAAAGAACCGAGGAACAGCGCAAACCATTCATGAAAGTCCTACACGTCATTACGGCCCTATCACCTCGCGCCGGCGGCCCTACAACCGTACTAAGGGCGTTGGCTAAGCATCAGGTTGAGTCAGGGTTAGAGGTGACAATTTGTACAACAAACGCCGACTATCCGTCAGGCACCTTACGCCCGCCTGGTACCGAGAAACGTTGCGACGATCGACTTGAGACTCACTACTTTTCCGTCCAATTTCAACCGCTAGGATTGTCGGTGGGTCTCGCGCGCTACCTCAATGATAATATCAAACATTTCGATATCGTACATATTCATGGCCTTTATCGCCTCCCGTCCACGTTTGCGGGATTTCTCGCGCGGAAACAGAGTGTACCTTATATAATCTGCCCTCATGGTTCACTTGACCCCTACCTTTATCACAAAAGTTCGGTCAATCTACCCTTAAAGCGGCTTTACGAGCATTTGCTGGACATCCCTAATCTACAGGGTGCGGGTGCAATTCATTACACAGCCGAAGCCGAGCGCCAACTTGCCTCTTTTCTTGATCTCCGCGCACCCAGCTTTGTGGTACCGAATGGCATTGACTGGGAACCCTTCGAGATCCTACCTGTGCGAGGCGGATTCCGGAGTACGCATGGACTGGGGGATGCACCATTGGTCCTTTTTCTCGGTCGGCTTCATCACGTGAAAGGTCTGGATATTCTCATTCCAGCCTTCGAACAGGTCCACCGAGAGGTTCCGGGGGCTCGCTTGGCGATCGTGGGGCCTTCGAACGACGGCTATGGTGATCTCGTGCGAGGCTGGGTCCGCGACCGTGCTCTGGCAGATGCGGTTACTTTCGTTGAGTTCCTCACCGGGCCCGCCGTTGTTCAAGCTTATGTGGACGCAGATGTATTCGTCCTCCCATCATATACCGAGAACTTTGGCGTAACCGTAGTCGAGGCGATGGCATGTGCTACGCCCGTGGTCGTCTCCGACCACGTTAAGGTTCATTTTGACGTATCCCGTGCCAATGCAGGGATAGTCACTACCCAGGATCGTTATGCTGTCGCGGAAGGGATCATCACATTCTTGCGCGATGGAATACTCCGCGACGCCTTTGGCAATAACGGGAGGATCTTCGCACGAGAACACTTTGCATGGCGTCACATCATTGAGCGATTAAACGTTGTATATAAAACAGTTGTCAGCGACAGAAACAATCCACAAGTACAGGCGCCTTTCGATAAACAGACGTCTGGATCCTAGACATCACCCGCGACACACCCAAACATGTGGGCTTCAACGATTTTTTTCCATTTCAGGAACAGCCCGACTCTATTATCGCTAAACGGCCGTCAGTTGCCTCGCTTTGTAACAAATGAGTGATTCTCACATTCTCACGACGTGCCCCACGGTTCATCAACGCTCACGACTAAATGACGCGCTGATTTTTTCCCTCAGTTTGTTCTCATTCATCCGTATTGATCTGATCGGACAACTATTCGTCGTAGAAGCCATTGCCGGCTTGCTGTTGATTTTAATTATCTCAAGACGTAGATTCCGGTTGTTTCTTCCGCGGGCCCATCGCGTCCTGATAATTTTGGGTTTGGTGTGGCTGCTCGGTTTGATCCTGAGCGATGTCTATCGCGCCACCCCTTGGGACGACCGCTTCCGCGGGTGGTTTTCGACTACAGTTCTGTTAATACTATTTATTACCTTGTATCAGTTGATTCAGGGTGACACCCGGAGAGTTTATCTACTTCTGTTTGGCACCGCCGCAGGCAAACTCATCGGTGGTTTTCTAATGCCTACCGACCTCGCTCAGGCAGACGCCTGGAAATTCGCCTTCGGTGGCGGCATCGCATTAGTATTAGTTTCTTGGGTTGGAATGACCACGTGGAAAGCAGGCCATATTTCTCCTTTCGGACTTCTTAGCTTGTTTGCCTTCGGCTCTTTTTCCGCGACTCTTGGCTCGCGTAGTCTGGGAGCGTTCACTATTTTGACAGGGCTTGTTTTCTGGTTCCGCACCACCGCATTCGGACAGCGCCTGGCAGGCAAAAGCATCGGACCGTTGCGGCTCACCCTTATAGGAATATTTGGTCTAAGTGGGCTGTTCTTGATTTCTGAAGTTTATGGTCTTGCCGCTTCAGAGGGATGGCTTGGTGTTTCCGCTCTTGGGAAATTCGAGGAACAGTCACTCGGAGACTTCGGAATCATTCTGGGAGGACGAAGCGACCTACTGGGC
This sequence comes from Thiocapsa sp., assembly GCF_018399035.1. Classification (GTDB taxonomy): domain Bacteria; phylum Pseudomonadota; class Gammaproteobacteria; order Chromatiales; family Chromatiaceae; genus Thiocapsa. Next base: position 5,417,950 of record NZ_CP073760.1, on the reverse strand, counting down.
GCATTCTATGCCATCTCTGATTCACCGATCATCGGATATGGATCATGGGCCAAAGGTCACGAGTATCGAGATCGGCTGATGATGCTTACAGAGCTTGGATATGCTCAGGACATTAGCTACCTTCAGTATGTTATTGACTCTGACGACCTCATTCCTGCTCACTCCCACATATTTCAGGCTTGGGTATGGGGCGGGATCCTAGGTCTACCGTTTTGGCTTTACGCCTTACTGTTGATCGGAAAAAGTGGCATTCAATCGTTTCAGCACACACATGCGCTCGCTGTTCCGGTCGTGTTTCTTGCCATTACAGGCGTATGGCACATATTTTTTTCGCCATTTGGCTCTAATATGCGCTTCCACTGGGCCATGACGCTAATTGTCGTCCTACACTCGATTACCCTGATAACGGAATACAGGCGTAACGCGACCGTCAAACATCTATAAGATAACAAATAATTTCCGGCTGTTTCGCCCAGGAATCGCAACCCCCCTTACGTAAGAACAAACTTAGTACTGCTAGAACTTTTTCCCGACCGCATGTTTCTGTGGAGCCTGCAGCATTTGAGTACAATCATGGAAAACGCATACACCGCCGCTGCCCGTTCCATCTGTTTCGTTAATGACAGTTGAAGAGTTCGTGAAACCCATCCAGCGCCCGATAGAGAACCAGAATGGGTGAAGCGTAATCTTTTTGGATCGTGATATCTCCGGCATGGAATGAATAGCCGGAATGTATGACCTGAGCCCTTATTAAGGAGGGTAGAAAGTGCGAATTTGTTTTGTTACGACCTCATATTTTTCACGTCACGCCGCAATAAAGCGCTCTCTCGGTATGGCCCCAGTATTAGCCTCGCGCAAGCATTCAGTGACGATTGTTGCTCTGGATCATCCAGAGAATCGAGCTCATGCAGAGCGGCTACCCACAGTCAATTGGATATTCTTCCCGCTCGGCGGGATGATGCGCGAACGCCGGTGGAAGCGCGAGTTTCTCAGTACACACACCTTTGATCTTGTTATATACAACGCATTGGGCTGGCGAAACGTTGTCCGCAGCCGGCATTCCGTCGGATTCGTCGAACATTGTGAGTTAGAGTCGGCTAACAAGAGTCTGTCTTTCGTGCGCAGGCTCGCCATGTACTGCTTTGAATGGTGGTGTCTTTTGCGCTTTCAGGGACAGATCGGTGCAAGTCGATACTTGGTGGATCTTCTTCGGAGACGGAGTTTCCAATTGGGTCTGACCCGCTCCATCGTGTGGGCGCCTTACGCTATAGACTCGGAGGTAGTGCCGAAATCTTTTGATGAAAGCCCGATCAGCCCGCAGTCAGGTCCTCGCCTTATTCTTCATGTTGGCACACTCACCGAAAACTATGGCGCTTCATTCATGTTGGACGGGCTAGCTACGTTGAAGGAGCGACGACAGGACTGGCGCGCTATATTCCTTGGTGATGGTCCAGCTCTTGATCACTGTCGAAAGAAGGTGATCGCATTGGGACTGTCAGACAATGTTCAGCACCCAGGATACGTCGCTGAAAAAGAGCTGCGTAAGTTACTTGGCCAGTCGGATGTTTTTCTCTCTCATCTGAATGATACGGAGCAGGACTGGGCGCGCTGCCCAAGCAAACTGTATTACTACATGGCTCATGGCCGTCCCGTAGTGACTACCGAGGTAGGCGAGAACCGTCTGGCACTCGGAGATAGCGGCTTTTATTATCGCCCGGAATCTCCTGTCGACTTCGCGTGCTCTGTATCACGTGCGCTGGATGCCGGCCCGGCCTGGCGGCCTTCCTATTCGCCCGAGAGCGTGACATGGGAATATCGTACTGACGAGCTTATGAGGGCAATCCGCCCCGTAATGGAGAGCATCAAGTGATCAGGCCGCTTCATATCGCTATTGCTTGGACTGGCATGCCCTATTATGCAGCGAATGTCATCGGCGGCCTCATTAGAGCGCATCCCGATTGGCGATTCACGATCGTCTCGAATCACAGCATGATTCCTTACGCAGGGATCGAGGACGTAGTCGGGACTGAGATTCACCGCATCGACACGAAGCGCCCCCTGTATTGGCGAGAGCTTGGCGTCGAACCCCCGGATGCCATGATCCTGACCTCTTGGTCGAATTTCGCATTCATGACGCTCGCACGTGAGGCTCGACGCCGACGAGGAACATTTGTGATCTCGATGGTCGACAACTATTGGCGCGGTACCCCGAAACAATTGGCTGGGATACTCTACTTCAGGTTGCGGCTGCGGGGGTTATTCGATCGCGTTTGGGTTCCAGGCGCCCGAGGCGCGCACTTTCTGCGCGTTCTCGGCATGCCGCCCAGTCGTGTAATGTCTAGTCTCTACACGGCAGATCCCAATGTATTCTACCCGCCTAGCACGTACGAGAAACGGCGTGAGATTGTCTTCGTTGGGCAATTGATTCCACGCAAGGGTGTGTGGGAGATCACGAAGGCGCTCACGATGCGAGACAGTGACGACCGGATTGCGGTACGCCTCGTTGGCCACGGGCCACTCGCTGACGGTTTGCGCCAAGCTGGTGCCGAGGTGGTTGGATTCCAGCAACCGCACGAATTAGCAAAGACCTATCGCCGGGCCGGAGCACTGCTAATGCCGAGTCGGCTGGATCACTGGGGCGTGGTTGCCCATGAGGCGGCCTGTTGCGGATGTCTAATCCTTGCGACACGCCAGTGCGCCTGCATTGATGACCTGGTCGAGCACGGTCAAAACGGATACGTCATGAACCGCTGCTCCGCCAAAGAGATCCTGAAGGCGATCGATTGGTATCAGAACCTGTCCGGCGTAGCACTCGCGTCGGGGCGACATCTGTCGATTCGTAAGGCATCTGCCTTCACGCCCTCGCGATGGCGTGAGGTGTTCGAAGAAGCTTTGCGAGAAGAAAAGCTACTATGACGCGCCACCTCGCATCAACCGCACCTTATATTGCGCCGTGGATCGGTTCGATAAAGCGGCTTGGTTTTTCTAATGTGGATGTTATGGGATTTTGGCAAAAAGCGGTCCTAATGTCCCCGTCGGAATGGCGGAATGGCGGAATGGCGAGATGTTTCATTACCTGATCTCCGGGAGGCATTATCCACTTCGCTATCTGGTTTTGAGAAAGTATACGATCTCAACCTCACTCTGGCTCATTTCGGAACCACACATCTCGGCAAAACCGCAATTTTCTTATCCAACGTGCTAAAGACACTTTGAATTTCGGTCGTCGGCACTTGCGACGTTTGTAGTGTACTCGTACGAGGTCGACGCGGCGGTAAGTGGACAGGAAAGCCGACGAACTTGGAGATCACACTTTGGTATGACCAAAGGTGGTCATAGTGTAGCCCCAGCACCGGTACGTTACGAACCGATAGCCACCCATCAATTTGGTCTTCAAATCGTAGTACATCGCGCTGCCTTAGGTCTTCGATCGTCCCCGAGGCGCGCAGGTGTTCGAGATGGCTAGCTACCCACTCGGTTCCATATCGCTCGCGGCATAACCAAACCGACGAAGCCGCTTCGCTGGCCGAGCCAAAAACAAAAATGACCTTTACCTGAGCATGTTCAGGCAACTCCCGCGCGAGTGCGTGGGTCTTGTATGTTACACCGTTATGGAACTGATGACCCTCCAAATCCCATGCGACAGAAGAAACGATTCGAACGCCCATGGGCCCCAACCAGCCAAATCGGAAAGCAGCCATCCCCTCTCGAACGGCGTCATAGACCACTGTCGAACCGGAGCGGCCCATGCTTGCAACTAGGATCGGTGATACATGCGATGGTACGGCAGCCTGAAGGGATCGCTTTATGGCACTCCTACCTACTCGCCATACCAGTGCAAACGGGCGGGCGGTTGGCCGGCGATACGGATCTGCCTCTTGCTCACGCCCCCTTTTCATTTTGAGCTTCTCGTTTCCTCATTTGTTTCATGTTAAGCATGTAACGGGGCCCTTTCGTGGAGATGACGGTTTGATGGGTAGCATCTATGTGGTTTGTGGATCCGCCCGCAATTTTTTGAGGGTTTTCGGCGCATCTCTGTGATGATGCCTTAGGAAGAAGCGCGTCGCCGTACGGAATACAGTGGCCTCGCGCGAATGCGGTCGAGGCCATCAAAGTTGTTGGCAAATAGAACGGTACGTGTTCATAAGCAATGCCCGGTTCTAAATTTTCAGTAGCCAGGGATGAGCAGGCTCGAGCTCGCCCAACAATTTATTTCATTAACTATAGGTGCGGCGAGAGCCAAACGCCATGGTTTCGATCCGAAGTCGACGCCACACTGCCTGGCGTAGTAAGAGGTTCCAGATGACTAGGGTCGTTGCCGTGGCTAACGCCGCACCAACAAGGCCGAACGGCGGAATCAGCACGAGACCGAGAACAAGGTCGGTCACTGCCGCGATCGCCACGCCACGCAGCGTATCACGCTCATGGCCGGTCATGTTGAGTAGCACACCGACCGAACCCATGCCGGCATTGACCAGCTGACCGAGGGCCAAAATGGCCAAGGCGGTATGACCTGCGGCATAGTCCTGCCCAAACGCAGTAGATAAGAACCACTCGCCGTAGAAAACGAAGACAAAGGTGACTGGTAAAGCTAGCCCGAGGACGACCCGCGCGCTCACCGTGACGAGACGTTGCAGACGAACTCGATCGTCTTGCGCATAAAGGCGTGCAAAGTACGGCATAACAACCACGTTGACAGCCATTAGGCCGAAGGGAATCAGCGTGGCAACCGCTAACGCCACTTTGTATGTCCCAACGGCTTCGTCCGTACGGAAGAGCCCGAGCAGCAGGACACCGGATTGCGCGTTGATGACCTGGACACCGGCTGCCAGACCCAGTGGCAAAGCCGAGAGTAGCCAGGCGCGGGCCGCGTAGACCGGGGCGGGACGGCTGGCCAACTCGACAGGTAGTGCCCGCCAAAGCAGCCAGGCACCGAGCACAAAAGCGATGGCGGCCGCGAGGGCGTGTATTCCCATGGCGGTCGCCGCCGACAGGGTCTGGGCTGGAAGGACCACGAGCACGGCCAGCCACAAGAAGATCAGCAGTCCGGGGCGGAAGATATGTTCCGGTAACTGGCTCAAAACTACGTGGCGCAGGCCCTGCAGAGCCGCCCCGCGGAGGTTGCCGAGAGCAATGAGCGGAACGAGCCACATGGCAGCCACTAATGTCGCATGAGTCAAGGCGGTGAGTTGGTCCGCGAAGGCCCTGAGGCTAAACAATGCGATGCACAAGACGAAGGAAGAGAAGAGCCAAACCGCCAGCGTGCTCCAACGCCACAAGCCACGCATCAGCCCCCAGTGCCCGGTGGCCTGCGCCTTGGAAGTTTCGCGCACGACAAGTTCCGGAAGACCGAGCTGGGTAGGGATCGCCAGAAGCGAGACGACCGCAAGGACGAAGGCATAGACGCCGTAACCTTCAGGTCCCAAGGTACGTGCCAAAAGTAGCGCTAGAATGAAGCTTAAAGCGGTGCTTCCGAGCTTGAAAGCTAGGCTACCTAAACCGCCGCGAACCAGATGCCCGCGCAGGCTCGTTGCGGGACCCATGAGTGTCGAAAGACGGGCGATGAGTGCTCGGCCGCGATTGCCCCCGAATAGGAATGAGGGGTCGGACTTATTTTCGCTCACGGCGTTGGTTCGGGTGAGTTCGACCAATCGTCAAATAGCGGATCAGCTTGAACCCACTCACCTTGGATAACATGTGCGGGGCAACGGTGTCAGGTCTTGACATGTGCCTATTTTCGCTCATGGCTTTGGTTCGCGCATGCTTGAGGTTCGGCGCCGAAACAGTAGATCCGCCTGCACCGGCTCACCCTGGTGGACATGGGTATTGAAGCGCCCGTCCAGGCCGAACCCGGCGTCGATCAGAAAGCGCTCGATCTCCTCGTGCAGGGCCTGGCCCTCGTAGAGCTCGACATAGGATGCCTCGACATAGACCGCATCGACGTTCGGCAGCAGATCGGTGGCGCCCTTGAGCACCTCCAGCTCGAAGCCTTGGACGTCGATCTTGAGCAGCACGGGCCGCGTCAGGGGTGTCGGGAGACAGGCATCGAGACGCTTGATCGGCACGCGCAGCTCGCCGGATTCTTCCATCCCGTAGATGGCCTTCTGGCGTGCGCCCAAGGCCAGAAGGGAGGAGGAGTCGGTGCGGGTGGCGAGATGCATGCTGCCTTCGCCGGAGGCGGCTCCCAAGGCGCAGTCGTGGATCTCGGCCTGTCCGCGGGTGACGCGGGCGAGCTTGGCGCGAGGTCCGGGGAGCGGCTCGAAGCAGATCAGCCGGGCCTTGGGCCAACGGGTGCGGGCGTAGACGGCGAATTGGCCTTTGTTGGCGCCGACGTCGATGACGGTGGCGAAGCGGTCGCGTCCGAGGGCGACGTCGTGGTCCAGCGTGGCGGCCACGCCGTGCAGCAGTGCGGGCCAGCAGGCGGGGCTTTGTAGAAGCTTGGCGTATTTGCGCAGACGGGGCGACATGTCGCGGGTCCTTGTCTTGTCGTGTCGTGCGGGGTTTGGGGGCGTTCTCGGGGGGTTCCGGGAAATGGCCTGTTTCCGGGGCGGATCCTAGCATGGAATGGGGGGATTCAGGGGTGTTGGAGTTGTTGCCGATCGGGGACGCTGTTTGGCTTTCGGGTATGGGGGTGAGGATGGCGGGGCGTTGTTGGAAGGTGCTCGCAGGGGGCTTCGTTTGGCGTTTTGGCCGTGGTGGCACTTGGCGCGGAGCGCCAGGGGCATGCGTGACACCGCAGAGCGGTGTCACGAGTTGGTGGGAGCGGTGTCATGAGTTGGTGGGAGCGGTGTCACGCGTTGGTGGGAGCGGTGTCACGCGTTGGTGGGAGCGGTGTCACGCGTTGGTGGGAGCGGTGTCACAAATAAAGGATAGAGTAGAGAGCAGGTTGCCAGCGCTGTAGTCCCGGCTTATCCGTTTCCGCCCCTTTCGTTTGGCGGTGCCTAAGTAGCCCGGGCGTGGTGCTGACAACCAGCCCTCCCTCATCAGTAGGGTCGGGAACTGGCGCGCCGACGTTAGGGTCCGGTGGGACCTCCAGCACTTTCGTGCTGGCCCTCAGTCCGGCTCCCATGATCACGTTTCCAGCCCCCGCCACGTCAAACCCGGCGTGCCGTTTTCCGGCACCGGGCTTTCCTGCCGACTTCACATCCAGGGTTATGAGACCTCTTGCACTGGGAGCGCTTTCGGCTTACGCAGCCCGATTCGGTACCCGTCGTAGAGCCCGAGCACCTCGTATAGCCACGTCCTACTCCACCTCTTCCAGCCAAAGCCCTGACGCTGACGCGCGCGCATTAAATGGCGCCGAATCTTCTTCTCCACCCAATCTTGGACATACCCGAAACAGCGACTGGAGTGCCCCACCCGAAAGTAGCCTACCCACCCCCTGAGGATCGGATTGATCAAGGCGATCACCCGATCGATCGGCTGCGAGCGGTAGCGGCGGAACACGTCCTTGAGGCGTTGCAGGATCGCGGTACGCGCCTTCATCCGTGGCGTGTAACGCGCGCCCCAGACCCCGCGCCGAGTCTTGGCCCGGCGGAAGTCAAAGCCCGGGAAGCTGAATGCCCCTCCCTGGCTCAGGTCCAGTCGTCGTGTCTTGTCTTGATTGAGTTGCACATCGAGCTTGGCCAACTCCTCGACCAAGCGTCGCCAGGCCGCGTCCTCGAGCCAGTTCCACCGGCGATACCCATCGACCAAGATCACCAGGTCATCGGCATAACGGGCATACTCGATATAGGTATAGCGTCCGTTGCGGGTGACCTCCTTGGCCCGCTCCAGCATCCGGTCGACCTCGTTGAGGTAGAGGTTACTGAGCAGGGGTGAGATCACACCGCCTTGCGGAACGCCCCGCTTGCCACTGGCCTTGAGGATACGCTTGAGCAAGCCCAAGACCTGATCATCGCGGACCCGCTCCGCCACCTTCCCCAAGAGGAGATCGTGACGAACCGTGTCGAAGTACGACGCCAGGTCCACATCAATCACATAGGTCTTGTTGCTCACAATCGCCTCGGCCACGCGCTGCACGGCTTGATGCGCCGTGCGCTTGGGTCGGTATCCATAGCTTCCATCCTGGAAGTCAGCCTCGAAGATCGGCTCCAGAATCAGCTTGAGCGCCCCCTGGACCACGCGATCGCGAATGCAGGGAATCCCCGGGACGCGCATGCGCCCGTCTCCCTTGGGAATCTCCCGGCGGCGATTCGGTTGCGGTCGGTAGGTTCCGGTGACCAGCTCATCCCGGATGCCTTGCAGAAACGCCTCAACGCCAGCCGCCTCGATGGCCGCGAACGTCACCCCGTCACTGCCGGGGGCACCGTTGTTCGCTTTCGCCATCGCATAGGCCGCGTGCAGGGTCTCCTCTTTGCACACGTGGACGTAGAGTCCCCAGAAGCGCCAGGCCGGTTCAGCCTTCGCCTTGATGTAGATCCTCTTCCTCAGGTCTTGCAGATCGATGGGCGTCGTTGTCATCTCGCCCCTGCCTCCCATCTTGTTCAAGGATTGCCAACAGTAGGGCGCCTTCGCTCCACGGACATTACCCCGCTTCAGCGCTACTACGCGCCCATCCGCCACCCGCTCGCCTTCGGTCCACTTCCCGGTGTCGCCGGTTATAGGACCTACCTTGCTCCGGGGATTTCGCCCTGGGGCGAGACGGGCTTCTCCAGTTGCTTAGCGTGCCCTTGCCACCATGCCGTCGCTACTCACCCCGCCGAAGTGGTCGGATCGTCTCGGTCAGACTTCGACCCGCCATGCTGCCTTCGCCCCACGGTTGCAGGCTCGGCCTTCGGAGATACGCATTGTCGAGGCCATCATTGCGTTCACTGTTGTTACGGCCTGGTGACTCGCCACCTCCCCAAGGAAGGTGCTGTCGATCGGCTTCAGAGTCTTGGTCTCCCGCCACCCTGCGATCCAAGCTACGGGGCTCCTGACTGTTACCCCGGCAGGACTGTCTCCTGCTGAACACGCCAGCCTTCGCTGGACACACAACCGTGCATGCGGTTTTCCCGCACACGACTTTCCGATGTGCTTCACAACAAGGCATGCACACCTTCAGTTGCTTGGCCTTGCCGTAGAGCGACCTCTGTAGCGTCCTGATCGTATTCGGAGTGACTAGCGATGAACGCAATCTCCCGATCCTCCGCTCTTCGGTGGCGTGCACAAAGTAGGGTCCCTTCCCTCGACCGGGGTTATGTTGTCCCTCAGTCTCAAACGGTACTATGAACCCCTCTGACTTCCATCACGGGCGACAGCGATTTCGTGACCTTATACGCTGGCGTTGGTGGTCTGGCCCACTTCCCGTCATGGATCTCCAGCACTGGACAGATCAGTCTTCAAGAACATGCCGCCCCTGCTACCCCGAGAGACGATGACCATCACTTCCGTTCTTCCAATGGCCACCCAACGGCCTTCCCCTTCTGTCCACAGGGTCGGCGTCTCCAACCTAATATCACGAGGCTACCTCTAGGTTCACTTGCGTTACGGCCTGCTCTTTTGCTGGGGGGAAACTTACGACCCCTTGTTACCAAGACGCCGCTTCCTCATGCTACCGAGTCGTACGGACAACTCCTCGGACGGGACTTCAACCCGCTAGACTTACTGTTGTTACTGCGAACGGACAGATTTATTTTCTCGGTCATGACTTTGGTTCGCGCGTGCTCGAATATCAGCGCCGACACGGCCGATCCCTCCTTGCACCGGCTCACCCTTCAACCGGACTCGGGACCAATCAGGTCTTCCACGTTCGCGGCATCGAATGAAATAAAGGATAGAGTAGAGAGCAGGTTGCCAGCGCTGTAGTCCCGGCTTATCCGTTTCCGCCCCTTTCGTTTGGCGGTGCCTAAGTAGCCCGGGCGTGGTGCTGACAACCAGCCCTCCCTCATCAAACCGTGCATGCGGTTTTCCCGCACACGGCTTTCCGATGTGCTTCACAACAAGGCATGCACACCTTCAGTTGCTTGGCCTTGCCGTAGAGCGACCTCTGTAGCGTCCTGATCGTATTCGGAGTGACTAGCGATGAACGCAATCTCCCGATCCTCCGCTCTTCGGTGGCGTGCACAAAGTAGGGTCCCTTCCCTCGACCGGGGTTATGTTGTCCCTCAGTCTCAAACGGTACTATGAACCCCTCTGACTTCCATCACGGGCGACAGCGATTTCGTGACCTTATACGCTGGCGTTGGTGGTCTGGCCCACTTCCCGTCATGGATCTCCAGCACTGGACAGATCAGTCTTCAAGAACATGCCGCCCCTGCTACCCCGAGAGACGATGACCATCACTTCCGTTCTTCCAATGGCCACCCAACGGCCTTCCCCTTCTGTCCACAGGGTCGGCGTCTCCAACCTAATATCACGAGGCTACCTCTAGGTTCACTTGCGTTACGGCCTGCTCTTTTGCTGGGGGGAAACTTACGACCCCTTGTTACCAAGACGCCGCTTCCTCATGCTACCGAGTCGTACGGACAACTCCTCGGACGGGACTTCAACCCGCTAGACTTACTGTTGTTACTGCGAACGGACAGATTTATTTTCTTTCACGGCGCCGACACAGCAGATCCGCCGGAAAAAGATCGGGGTCACCATTCCAGAGCTGGCTTTCACGTTGTGGCAAGCCCGGACCTTCCCCAAAAGCTCAACGTGACTTCGGCCTATCCGGAAATCCGTTGACCGATCGGGGTCAAGCCGGCCAATTCAGAGCAGCCGTCAAGCTTAAAGACTGCTCAAGTGGTTCGCAGACGCCCCTCGGGAAGCCTCTATGCTGTCACGGTTAGTGTCACCGATGGGCTTCGACGTACTCGCGCACGATGTCGTTGATGCGGGTCTGCCATCCTGGCCCGGTCGCCTTTATGGCCTCGAGCACGTCGGCGTCAAAGCGAATGTTGGTCGAGACTTTGCGTAATTCGGCCTTGGGGCGTAGCTGGGCGATCTCCTCATCAGATAGCTCATAGGTGTCTGGATCCGCCGCGATACCGGTCCGGATCCGCTCTTCCTCCTCCGGGCTGGGCAGGTCAAAAATCCGGCCTGATTTAGATTTGACGTGCATAGTCTCGAACCTCTCTCGGTGTTGCCGAGCGCAAACTGATGATGCGGTATGCATCGCCCTCTTCCGCGTAGACGACGCAGTAAACTGTCCTTCCGATGGGCGCGTAGCCGATCCAACGCTGTTCGTTATAGGCATCCCGTTTGTCCTCGCGAGTCAGCAGCAGATCCCATTCAAGGTCCCCGCCGATGCCAAGGACACGCCATGCTTGGCACGGTTCTTGGCGTTCTTGGCAGGATCGAAGGCGATCTTCATTGCCTTATTGTAGTACCAGAAAGGCAGAAACAGAGGGAGAAGCAGATCAGCCGGGCCGCGGGCCAGCGCGTGCGGGCATCGACGGCGAATTGGCCTTTGTTGGCGCCGACATCGATGACGGTGGCGAAGCGGTCGCGTCCGAGGGCGGTGTCGTGGTCCAAGGGTGGCGGCCACGCCGTGCAGCAGTGCGGGCCAGCAGGCGGGGCTTTGCAGAAGCTTGGTGTCTTTGCGCAGACAGGGAGACAGGTCGAGTCGTTGGCTTGTCGTGTCGTGCGGGGTTGGGGCCGGGGGCTTCCGGGTCGAGGGCCTGTTTACGGGGCGGATCCAAGCATGGATCGGGGGGATTCGGGGATATTGGAGTTGTTGCCGATCGGGGACGCTGTTTGGCTTTCTGCCTTGGGGGTGAGGATGGCGGAGCGTTGTTGGAAGGTGCTCGCAGGGAGCTTCGTTTGGCGTTTTGGCCGTGGTGGCACTTGGCGCGGAGCGCCTGGGGCATGCGTGACACCGCAGAGCGGTGTCACGAGTTGGTAAGAGCGGTGTCACGAGTTCGTGAACGCTGCATGGGTGACACTGCTGAGCGGTGTCACGAGCGACTGATGTTTTGGGTGGCCGGTCTTACGAGCGAGGCCGGTCTTGATATGCAACATCGGACAAGAAGCGGGCGACGTCCCCTTCCGATTGCCTGCGCGAGCACATCAATGCAACACCTCATCCAGACTCTGCGCGACCTGGATGCGCTCGGACCAAGCGAAAAGTGTGTCTGCATCAGCGGTTCGGCGTTGTTCATAACTCTGACCACTTCGGCGGCTGACTGCGTAGTCAGGCCATCCTGGCCTGACAGAATCAGGGCTGGAAGCCCTGACTACGCACGATTCGTCAGCGACTGGCCGGGACTATGAACAAGGCCAGCGGTTCTCCAAACGCACCCAACGGAATCCATCAAACGACGCCGGATTCCCAATCTTCGAATCGCAGTTCCCTGACTCGCCTGAATTCGTCGGTATTGTGCGTCACGAGGGTGAAGTGATGCACTCAAGCAATGGAGGCTATCTGGAGGTCAGAAGGACCGATTGGCGTACCAGCATGCGGGAGTTCGGCGCGAATCTGGCCGAATACGCGCGCCGCCGCGCCATCGAACGGCAAGGAACTGAAATGCTGAAACAACTCATCCAGTACCGCGAGATTGGCTTCCATGCGTTGACTCTTGAAGGCACCGTAGAAAAGCTCAGCTTTCACGACATCACAGAGATAAATATCCGATGCTGGATGCGCTCGCATCGTCTGCTTAACCGTTGACGGCCGCGGATTCAGATAGCAGACGTTAGTGTCCGGGAGCCACAACACTCAAGCTCCTGACGCTGCTCGTATTCACCTTGAGGCTCACGCAACAATTCGCCATGCCAGGCACCGGCCGTGCGCTCAAAAAGACCCTCTGGCCAGTCAGCGTTCAATACAACGCTTGAAGCCTCGCATTCATCAAGGTCCAGAAAGACGACCTCGACGCGCCGGCTGCGCAAATCCCTCGGTATTTCAATCATCGGCGGAAGGCTGTCATAGATTTTTCGCAAGGCTCGCATCATCAAGTGCCCGTCTTGGTTAGTCGCTCAAATGAAAAAAAAGGAAGAAAGGGGTCACGGGGTCACGGGGTCACCATTTAGCTGACCCCGATCAATGGCACGACCTATTTTCTCGCACCCATGCAGGCTCATGTCGGTCGGGAAGTGCGACATTGGTACCGCCAACGCGCCCGTGGTTCTCATTGAACCTAGATCCGGCAGTTGAACGGCCCCTGGAGTGCGTCCCGCGCGGTGTCCGGCAAGGCGCAACGAGGCGGCGTAGTGGTTCTACGTCAACGAGTTGCAACGCAGTCGGGCGCCGCGCGGGGCGTGCTCCAGGGGCATTAGCGGCGATCACCTGGCGGGTGAGGCGTCATGTGGCCAATATCATCAACGAGGTCAGACCTTTGCATGGGGCACGAAGCGTTCAACGGCCGGAGCTAGGGTGACGGCTCCTTGCCCGCGGGTGTGGATTCTGGCGATGCGAGCAGTAGATCCGCTCCAATCAGAGGGATCAGACGCGCCAGGACGTCCATCATCAGCCCAGGGGCACCCTCGGCAGCCTTTTTGACCTGGCGCGCCTTCCAGTCCAGGGTGTGAACGAGGTTGCACACCACGACGCATGGCTGATCGAGGTTACGCACGGGAACCTCGGTTGGCGCACCGCGAACGCTGGTGCTGATCGGGCAGCAGATCAACAGACCGGTTCGTTGGTGATAGACCAGGCTGGTCAGGACCAGGGCCGGTCGATACTTGCCGATCTCCCGGCCTTTGGTCGGCTCGAAATCGAGCCAGACGATGTCGTTACGGTCCGGGATGAAAGCGGTTGCCACATCAGTGATCCTGTTCGGAGACGATGAGGATGGGCAATTCATCGGCGTGTGCCGTAAAAGGGGTGAGTCCATCGAGGAGGGTCGCTTCGGAGAAGGGAAGCGGGCGTCGAGGCTCCGTTGCCTGGCGGCGAATCAGCAGTCCTTCATCGGTGATCTCCATCGTGACGTGCGCACCGCGCTTCAGGTTAGCCAGCTCGCTGACGGAACGGGTGATCCGCAGGCCCAGGCTGTTGCCCCATGGCTGGACGATACCTTCAAAACGCACCGCGGACGCTTTGCTCATGTCATGACCTCATTCGGGGGCGTATTGGTAAGCCCAAGTATAGCCATTGTAGTTACGTGAGAAAAGGAGTCAGAGCCGAATGGCGCTTAAGATAAGCGCAAGCGATTGAAAAAGTATGGGTAAGGCCGGCCAAGGTGATACGGTGAAATCGCCAAATCACACCGACCACCTGAGGAGCCAGCCTTCATGCATGCTAGCCATCGTCCAGCCTTGGAGCAACAAGAACTGATTTAGCGCCCCGCCGCGGAGACCGACGCTGACGCGTTCTTCAACGTGTTGACCAGCGCGCAACTGCTCGACGGCGTCGAGGCACTGCTGCCGGCGCATCGCGAACGACTGTTCCCACCGACGGAGACCTTGTCGATGTTTCTGGCGCAGGTGCTCTCGGCCGATGGGAGCTGCCGGCAGGCGGTCGACGAGGCGGTGGCGGAAAAGGGGTCAGAGCCCTTTCTCGCGGAGTTCCAGGAGCGAAGGCTGGGGTCTTGACTTTTGCCATGCTCGGGATCCGCGACATCCGGGGTCTCCCATCGCACACCTTTGCGGGTGATGAGGGGCAACTTCCCTCGTCACTCTTCAAATAAATCGGCGTGGGTGCCGGCGCGCACGAAGTTGATGGTCTTGCCCTCGACCTGGTAGATCAGCAGGAAGTCACCGCCGATGTGGCATTCCCGGTGATCGGCCCAGTCGCCCTTGAGTGGGTGGTCCAGCCATTCAGGCCCGAGCGGCGCATCGTTGGCAATGAGCAGCAGCATCGCTTGCTTGAGTCGCTTCATGTCGTAGCGCCCGGAACGGGACAGCCGCTCCCAGTCCTTCTGGAATGCCTTGGCGTAGTCGGCTGCCCGTGGTAACGAAGCTCGTTTACTGCTTGCGGGTTTTTTCGAGGTCATCGAATAGAGCGTCAGCGGACTGGAAACGGGCCGAGCGTGCTTTCATCATCGCCCGCGATTCTTCCATGGCCGCACGGGTCTGGGCATTGGGTACCTTCAGCTCCAGCGGAAAAGCCTGATCGTTGACCACGCGCTTGAGCAGAATCCGCACGGCATCCGAAACCGACAGCCCCATGGCCGCCAGCGCCTCGCTGGCCTGAGCCTTGATGTCGTCATCTACACGGACATGTAGCATCGATGTGTTCGCCATGATAGAACCTCCTGAATTTGGCTATTCTGTATCTCATAAGAGATACGGTCAAGGCGCAAAGTTCCGGTCGCCTTACGCAAAGCCGGGTAGAGGGAAGGCCGGGGTTTTGAGTAGGCCGGGCACTCCCCGAACGGTAGGGCGACGTTTGTGTTCTCTG
Organism: Thiocapsa sp.; assembly: GCF_018399035.1. GTDB lineage: Bacteria > Pseudomonadota > Gammaproteobacteria > Chromatiales > Chromatiaceae > Thiocapsa. The sequence goes on along the minus strand of NZ_CP073760.1, from coordinate 5,402,703 downwards.
TTTGCCGTTCTCTTCAGCCAGCCGCAGCCGGAATGTCCTCAGCCGCTCGCCGAGGGCCGTTTGGAAGTGTTCCGCGTCCTGCCGGTTCCGGGGGCGACGGGTAGAGTAGAGGGCAGGTGTCCCGTGACGGTAGATCCGGCCTATCTGTTGCCGCCCCTTTCGTTTGGCGGTGCCTCACTAGCCGAACCCTGGTCCCGGTAGCCAGCCCTCCCTCATCACCCGTGCATACAGCTCTCCCGTACACGGCTTTCCGATGTGCGTCACGAAAAGCTCGGGGTCAGGTCTTGAAAAATGACATTTTCAGCAGCGCCGTTTGGCGGATAACAAGAAAAATGATGAGGCCCCATTGGTGGCTTGTCGTCCCTGCGTCTCTTTGATCAGTATAGGATCAGCCGCTAGGCCGCATGGCGAGCTTTTGCCGTCGGTGCCGGGATCGAATCACCGCTTGATTGGCATGCTTCGATCCAGGCGGATTGGGCATCTTCCAGCTCGCGGACTGCCTCCGCCGCCGTATCTCCGAATGCCGAGCATCCGGGTAGGTCTGGCGCGATGGCGATAAAACCTTGGTCTTCGTCGCTCCAGAATACCTCGATGAGATACTTGGTCATGCATCTTCCCCATACTTGCGAATCATCTCGACCAATTGATGCGCTTGGTAGGCGGGAATCAGGCCGTTACGACTCTGAAAGTTCAACTGTGTCGGCTCACCTTTGCGCTTAAAAACCCGATGCGAGCCTTGGCCACCTTCATGGATAAATCCGAGTACGCGGGCCACTCGGCAGGCTTCCTCAAAGCGTGCTCCGCGCGGATTGGCAAGAACACTTGCAATCAGTTTCTCCAGTTTGCTCATGCCGACGTCACCAGTGGTACCACGTTAGAGGACGGCAACGGGGTCAGAGCCTTTTCTCGGAGCATTACCGTGGTACGTCCCCGGTTTCCTCGTCCCCGGTTTCCTCCGCAGGTTCATCGTTCACCAACGCCGGACGAAAGTGAACAAAGGCTGGAATCAGGTCTTGATATGTGACTATATTTGCTCACGGGCTTGGCGGTAAGCCACTGGAAGCGATCGAAAAACCAAAACTTTAGGACCTAAAAGCTCGGGGTTTTGAGTAGGCCGGGCACTCCCCGAACGGTAGGGCGACGTTTGTATTCTCTGTTTGCCGCCTGGTTTCCCGGCGGTGCCACATGATCTCGCCCGTGGTCCAAGTTGCGACCCGGCCGCTCTCGGGTAGGGTCGGGAACTGGCGCGCCGACGTTAGGGTCCGGTGGGACCTCCAGCACTTTCGCGCTGGCCCTCTGGAGAAATAGGGGACGTACCACGGAATCGTGCAGCCCCAAGGATCGGGGTCTCCCATTGCACGCTCTCCGCGAAAACGTCCTCCAAACCGGTGGCCGTGAAAACCCATTCGGACCAGCGCAGCCGGGTGTTCGGATCGGCGGTTTGCACGCGTTGACGCACGGCCTCCGCAGCGTGGAGCGCCTCGCAACGCTCCAGCATCACGTCACGATCCACCTTGTAGGAGCACAATGACCGCACCCCGCACCTCTAACAATTTCTCAATTCGCACAGTGGCCGCAGTGGACACGAACAAGCTCTCGTGGGCCGTAAACAATTTGCCAGGCCGCACATAACTGGTGCGCTGTAGACCACCGTTAGCGAAATCCGCAGCGCCAATTTCTACCGCCATTGGGTCAGCATAGGGGTTGCTCGTGATCTGGCAGGCAACCCAATCACCCCGTCCCACATCGGCCAGAAGCAGTGCTGGACGAAGCTTGCTGCTGCTCAGATCAGAGAACGGAAAGCGGAGTATCGTTACTTGTCCGGCTGCAAATAGGCCCACGCCTCGTCCTCCTCGGGTTTGAGCCAATCTTCCGCAAGGGCCGCCTCCGCGAGCAAAGCCGTTTCATCCGTCGATGGCTGCAACAACGTCAACAATGCCCGACCGGCCGGTAGGCGAGGCAGTGGCTCGACCGGATGAATTTGGCCATCACGGTCAATCTCAACTTCAATCGTCTGCAGCATCATCGCGCCCTTCGAATAGTCTACAAGATGGCAAACCAAAGCTTAACACGCGGCAAAAAAACAGGGGCACAGCAGAAACGGGTCGGAAAGGGGTCAGAGCCCTTTCTCGATGCTATACTTCCTCGGAAACGATCAACCGACATCCGGTCCGATGCCCCGCAAGCCAAGATTCTTCCTTCCCGGAGTTCCCGTTCACGTCGCCCAACGCGGCAACAACCGGCAGCCGATCTTCTTTGACGACGTCGACTACCGAGCGTATCTCGACTGGTTGAAGGAAGCCTCGGAGCGTTGATCATGCAGGATACCTGCGTATGTGCTGATGACCAACCACGTCCACCTGCTCCTGACTCCGGATGACGCCGATGGCGTCAGCCGGACCATGCAGTACCTCGGGCGACGCTACGTCCCCTACATCAATCACACCTATCGGCGCAGCGGAACACTGTGGGAGGGGCGCTTCAAATCCAGCCTGGTGCAGACGGAAGCCTACCTGCTCGCCTGCTACGCCTACATCGAGCTCAACCCGGTCCGGGCCGGGATAGTCAAACATCCGGGACACTACCGGTGGTCAAGCTACGCCCATCATGCCAATGGCGAAACGAATGCCCTGATCACGGAGCACGCCGAGTTTCTCCGCCTTGCCTCGAGCGACCAAGGGCGCCGGGACGCCTACCGTGCCCTCTTTTCGGATGAACCGCATGCTCAAACCTTGAGGAACATCCGGGACTGTCTGCAAACAGGCACACCTCTCGGAAACGACCGGTTTCGAGAACACATCGAGGCGACGCTGGGAACATGCGTCGGGAGGACGCAGCGGGGACGGCCGAAAAAGCCGGTCGACACACCGCACGAAACACCCGACGCGAACCGCCAGCAACAGCTTGAAGGACTCTGATCATAGCGTCTGCTACCTGCGCAGCACCCGACGCGGTTCCCGCAAGGGGCTACGACCAACTTTTTCCGGAAAGCGGGACCGCTGGGATTCAGAGCCGACCGACGGCGAATGGGGGTTCCAAGCCCAGCACCTGTGCCGCGTTCTGCAATCGGCGATCGAAGCAGGCGAACTGGACCGGGCCAGGGCCCGCGTCGGACAGGGTGCGCGCGGCAGCGAGTTGGACGCTGTCGTAGCCGGGGGAAATAGGGGACGTACCACGGATTCGCATGGCCAGTTAGGGGCAGGAACGGGGGCAGGTCGTGAAATCCAGCAGGACAAAACGGTAGTCCGCGCAGACGTGCGACCATATCGATCATTCGATCGTCTCGATGCGGTCTTGGTAAATCCGAACCAATCGGTTACTCGTGCTCAATGTGATGACTTGCGGCCACAATCGGGTCATCAGGCCGTGGAAGTCACGCATCCGCATGTTTCCGATACGAATGTGAATAACCCGTGGTGGCGGCGAACTCACCACTATTCGATCCGAGAAGTCCGTATCCTTCGACACGATCACCATGTTGCGCTCACGGGCATACTCCCAAATCTGGGTGTCCGTCCAGGTTTCACCGAGATCGCGCATGTGCGAACAGTCGCTACCCGACCACAATGCGAAACGATACGGGAGGTTGACATCGATCAGGAAACGCGGCATCAGGCAACATCGCGCAGCATATAGCGACGGGCCATCAAGTGAGCGGCAAAGCGCAGGCAAGCCTCGATGTCCGCCGGCTCTAGCGAGGGATACTGGCGCAAGATCTCGTCCGGGGACTCTCCCACACTCAAAAAGCCGAGAACCGTCTCGGCGGTGATCCGCATGCCCCGGATCGTCGGATGCCCGTTGCAGATGTCTGGATGAACGGTGATCCGGCCATCCAAGTATTTGAGCGAGGCGTCATGATCGATGACGGCATTCATCGCGCGTTAGGCTCCAAGTCAGATATTCGTCTGAATGATAGCACGAGAGGAGAAAGAGAGCCGGGGGAACGGGGTCAGGTCCAGCAGTTCTAAACTTAAGATCATTATTTTATGAGGGACTCCTGAGAAGCTACTGGAGAATCCGATGGTCCTCAAGCCTGCCGTTGCCCAGAGTGATCCTGGGCCGGACGTGTTCTGGGTCACCGGCTTGGTGAAGCGGATTCGCAAGGTGTTGTTTGACTTGCCTGAGCACCGTAAGGGCGGCAACAACCAGTCTTATGCCATCGGCGACGCCGCGCTGAGCGCGAGGCCGGGGTCACCATTTAGCTGACCCCGATCAATGGCACGACCTTTTTTCTCCCCATAGCGGGTAGAGTAGAGAGCAGGCATCCTGCGCCCGTAGACCCGGCCTATCTGTTGCCGCCCCTTTCGTTTGGCGGTGCCTCAATAGCCGAGTCATAGACACAGGATACCAGCCCTCCCTCATCAATCCGTGCATACGGTTCTCCCGTACACGGCTTTCCGATGTGCGTCACTGCCGAGCATGCGCTGCACTCCAGCAAGCTTGGCTCGACAATCAAGCGTCCGCCACAGCGTCCTGATCATTATTGGAGTGGCTAGCGACAAGGTCGCAATCTCCTGATCCTCCGCGCTTTGGATGCGTGCACAAAGTAGGGCTCCTTTCCTCGGGCCGGGTTATGTTGTCCCAGGCCCTCAAACGGTACTATGAGCCCCTCCGACTCCCGTGACGGCCCGCGTCGACTTCGGACTCGCCTTATACGGCACGGTTGACGGTTCTGCGCCGCCACCGTCACGGGTCTCCCGCACTGGGACTGATCAACTTCCACCACATGCCACCCCTGCTACCCCGGAAGAATCGATGGGACGCTCTCGTTGTCTCTTCCCACCGGCGGCGGCCTTCCCCTTCTGACCACAGGGTCGGCTTCTTCGATTAAGTGACGAGGCTACCTCCAGGTTCGCTTGCGCTGCGGCCTGCGGTTTTGCACCCACGAAACTCACGACCCTTGGTTACCCAAACGCCGCTCCGGGGCACTACAATGGTGTACGAGCAACTCCATCGGCGGGACTTAGACCCGCAAGTTAATCAGCCTGTTACGGCATACGGTCAGGTCTTGACATGTGCCACTTTTTTCGCTCACGGGTTTGTTTCCGGCGTGCGCGGATTTCGGCGCCGCAACAGCAGATCCGCCGGCACCGGCTCACCCTTTAGCCGGATGCGGGACCGATCAGGTCTTCCACGTTCGCGGCATCCAAGATACCGTCGAGCCAACTGTCCAGCTGCGCAACCGCGGCCGCGTCGATCCGCCGCTCGGCCCGAGCCGGGACAGGGCCGAAACGGCGCGTCAATTGGCGCTTCAATGTACTGGCTTCGCCCTTGGCATTGCCGTCAATACACCTCGTCGTGCGTTCCGATATCGAGCAACAGGATCACTTCCTCACCGCTTTCCGCGTCGGTCTGTAGTGCAAAAACCACTCGACAATCGTAACCGCAGGAACATGCCCATAACCCCACAAGGCTGCCGCTCAACTTGTGCGTTCCGAGTCCGGCCGAAAAAACGTCCATCTGCAAATTCCGGAGCGCTCCATCGATATTGCCTTGCAGCGTTCTGTCTCGCTTGACCAGCTTGCGGTAAGCGCGACGAAACTTGGGCGTGACGACGAGCGGCCTCATTCGGGATCCGCGAGGGTCCGGTGGAGATCATTGATGGCGTCCTCGGCAGGCTGAGCCTTCAACTTTCCCTCATGAAACATTGCGATTGACCGTCGCGCGTCCGCTGCAATCTCGTCACGTCGTGCCTCGTTTTGACGGTGACGCAGGATACCGATCAACATCTCTCTCTGGTCGGGCGGCAACTGCAGTGCGGTGTTGATGACTTCATCCAAGGTGACGCGGCTCAACATCTTTGAATTCCTCCCGACTGTGTGAAATACGAGTTCGGAGTTCGTGAAACCCTCCCGTTCGTGCGGACGCGCTTGCGTCGCTTCGTCGGGGCGCTAGAGTTCCGACCATTATGAAGCAGAAGACCTGGGTATGTCGTCGAGGATCCGGTGGTTCGCCTGGATGCTGGTGCTGGCTCGACCGGTTGCGGCCTTGGACATCGAGGACACCCGTCATCTGTTGGATCGGACCGGATTCGGGGCGCGACCCGAGGCGCTCGAGGTCTTCTCGCCCTTGGACCGCGCAGCCGCGATCGAGCGGGTGTTGGGCGCGAGGGCCGCGCCGCCGCCGGTGCCGGAGTGCGCGCACGCATAGCGGGTAGAGTAGAGGGCAGGTGTCCCGTGACGGTAGATCCGGCCTATCTGTTGCCGCCCCTTTCGTTTGGCGGTGCCTCACTAGCCGAACCCTGGTCCCGGTAGCCAGCCCTCCCTCATCAAACCGTGTATACAGTTCTCCCGTACACGGCTTTCCGATGTGCGTCACTGCCGAGCATGCGCTGCACTCCAGCAAGCTTGGCTCGACAATCAAGCGTCCGCCACAGCGTCCTGATCATTATTGGAGTGGCTAGCGACAAGGTCGCAATCTCCTGATCCTCCGCGCTTTGGATGCGTGCACAAAGTAGGGCTCCTTTCCTCGGGCCGGGTTATGTTGTCCCAGGCCCTCAAACGGTACTATGAGCCCCTCCGACTCCCGTGACGGCCCGCGTCGACTTCGGACTCGCCTTATACGGCACGGTTGACGGTTCTGCGCCGCCACCGTCACGGGTCTCCCGCACTGGGACTGATCAACTTCCACCACATGCCACCCCTGCTACCCCGGAAGAATCGATGGGACGCTCTCGTTGTCTCTTCCCACCGGCGGCGGCCTTCCCCTTCTGACCACAGGGTCGGCTTCTTCGATTAAGTGACGAGGCTACCTCCAGGTTCGCTTGCGCTGCGGCCTGCGGTTTTGCACCCACGAAACTCACGACCCTTGGTTACCCAAACGCCGCTCCGGGGCACTACAATGGTGTACGAGCAACTCCATCGGCGGGACTTAAACCCGCAAGTTAATCAGCCTGTTACGGCATACGGTCAGGTCTTGAAATGCAGCACTTTCTCCCCGGTCGGCCGACCGACATCGGATCGGCCGTGCAAGGATTGCCGCCACTTCAGGTTGTGCCGCTGCACGGAATGGCTCACTTCGCACCGAGGCTTTTTAGGACGAACAGCAGGGTTAGCGGGATTTGGCAGTGGCGACAGTTCATCCGAAGTCGCCTTCGCCGGCAGCGGGCCAATACTCATCGTCCAGAACCTGATCGATGGTAAATGGACAGGTCGACGGAAAGCGGTTCAGTGCCAGCCCGGTTTCCTGCGCCGCCTCGCGCCGAGCCGTATCGTAGATCTCACCGAGGGTCGCAGCCAGCGTTGGCCGTAAGCTCGGACTCTCTTTGAGCAGAAGCTTGATATCGATCCGTTGCGTGATGACGGTCACGCCCCAGCTGCGGGAACGGCGTTCGGGTTGGCACTGCATCTTGAGAAGATGCAGAACCAAAACGATCAGACGGTTGCGCAGTTGTCGCCGCTCGCTTCGGCTCATGCCGTCAAGCTCCTCCGAAAGGTGTTCCCGATCGAGTCGTTCGAGGTCGCCCGCACGGAGATGGCGCGCCTGGTCTTCGAGCCAGCGCAGGTAATCGGTGTCATAGCATGTGGTTTTGGTCATGAGCGGTGCCTGATGCTTGCGATACCGACCTTAGGGTACGCGGATATCGGAGAAAAAGGGTCAGAGCCCTTTCTCGTCCCAGGTCGGCAAGGGGCCGAAGCGTTGGGTCGGCTGGCGGCTCAAGATGCCTGCCTTGGCCTTGGCTTCGCCGTCGGCAAAGTTCAATTGATACGCTTTGGTCTCCTGAATCGGGGTCATGAGGTTCACATCATTGCTGCTGCCGTGCAGGGATCAAAGCCCGTCGAGTTCACGGTAGACCTCGCGCCGGTGGCCGAGCTTGACCACCACCAACAGTGCTTCCTCTTGGATTTGCGCGATGATGCGATAGTCCCCGACGCGAAACTTGTAGAGTTGGTGATGACCTTGCAGCGCACGCCCCAGCTCGCGCGGATCATCGCGACCGCTCAATCTATCCATGAAGTCCAAGAGTCGCTTCTGCACCGAGCGATCCAGCTTCGCCAGCTGACGCTTCGCGCGTGGCTTGAGGGCTGCCTTCCAGGGCATGTCAAAAACCGAGGTCGCGCTTCACTTGCTCCAGCGGGATCGGTGCCTCGCCGTCGTCGAGGGCCTCCATCGCATCGGCGAGGTCTTCCACGTCTTCTAGGTAGTGCTCCACCAGGGTGGCGATGACTTGTTCTGGAGTCTTGCCGCGGGCCTTGGCCAGTCCGGCTAGCGCCGTGGCGGCCCGATCAGGGATGGGGACGGTCAGGTTCATCGTGTGGTTGCTCCAACGGTCGAGATAGCCATGCCAGTTGCGCTAGAAAAGTAGAAAAGGGACAAAGTAGAAAAGGGACAGATTTATTTTCTCGGTCATGACTTTGGTTCGCGCGTGCTCGAATATCAGCGCCGACACGGCCGATCCCTCCTTGCACCGGCTCACCCTTCAACCGGACTCGGGACCAATCAGGTCTTCCACGTTCGCGGCATCGAAGATGCCGTCGAGCCAAACGTCCAGCTGCGCAATCCCGGCCGCGTCGATCCGCCGCTCCGCCCAGGCCGGGACAGGGCCGAAACGGCGCTCCAATAGGCGCTTCAATGTACTGGCCTTGCCCTCGACCTTGCCTTTGGCCTCGCCCTCGGCCTCGCCCTCGGCCTTGCCTTCGGCAAAGATCGACTGATAGGCCCGCGTTTCCTGGATGGGAGTCACCAGATTCAACATCGCCCAGATCTCCTTCGCGGTGAGTCCGCGAAATCGCTCGAAAAACCAAAATTCCAGGACCTGGCCGAGGACCTCGCGGACCTCGGCGGGCACCGCCGCCGCCTGCACCGTGTGCCACAGCGTCGGGGCTCGGGCACGCAACTCGGCGTCGTCCTCGATCAGCAGCGGCGCGAACACCGCTACATAGGGGTTGTCCGGCTCGCGCGCCAACCACTCCGGTAGTACAGCACGCAGCGCAACACGCAGCAGCGGTGCATCGGCCCGGTTCGCCCAGCTCGGACAAGGCGGGACATCCTGCTCGCGCAGGAAGACCCCGACGCCCACCACCTCGCGCTCGGGATTCGCCTCGCCGTAAAGACCGATCTTCGCGAGCAGATTGTACCAAGCCTTCCCCAGAGCTTGGCCCTGGAATTCGACCACATAGACCGGCCCCGCGTGCCCCTCGGGCTCGAAGATCCCGTCCAGGCGTCGCTCGATGCCCTTGATCGTCAGCGAGCAGAAGCGATAGGCGCCCTCGAGCCGGTGCCCGCCGGTCAGAACTCGGAACGCCTCGGGGCCGGCCGAGAGGAAGAGGTAGATCGGGTGGTCGGTCTTCACAATCGTCGGTCTTCAGAGTAAGGGGCAGATTGGTTTTAGGAAAAGGGGTCAGGTTCATTTTCTGCTAAACTTCCGGCATGCCCAGACGCCCCGAGTCCATCTTGATGGTGGGGAAAAGCGGTCCGGTTCGTTGTCTGCGCCTACACTTCACGCTAGCTGCGTGCGATAGGCCAACGGGAGTCATCGCAATTTGACCGCTGCGGTCTACATCGAGTCATCGGTTATCAGCTACTTGGCGTCTAGGCCAAGTCGCGATTTGGTTGTCGCCGCGCGGCAAGCAATTACCGCCGAGTGGTGGGACGTACGTCGCCGTCAGTACGACGTGTTCATCTCAACGCTTGTTGAAGACGAGATCTCCAAGGGAGACCCGAAAGCGGCCCAGACGCGGCTAGCTCTTGTTGATGACGTCCCCGCGTTGGATATCACCGATCAAGCGAACCTCTTGGCCAAGGACTTGATCGCGCTTGGCGCTGTACCGAGGAACAGTGAGGAGGACGCCCTTCATATCGCCATCGCTGCGGCATCAGGCATGGACTACTTGCTGACCTGGAACTTCAAGCACATCAACAACGCCGAAACCAAACAAGCAATCGCCACGGTTATTGAGCGCCGAGGTTTCGTCTGTCCGGTTCTTTGTTCACCCGAAGAGTTGGGAGCATGAATCATGCGTGAAGATCCAATCGTCGAAGAAATTCGGAAATTCCGTGCCGAGCACGCCGAAAAGTACGGTCACGACCTTGACCGGATTTGCGAGGCACTGAGGGATCGCCAAGCGAAATCACAGCGCGAAGTGGTCACCCGGGGTCCTCGTTTGCTGCTCAAGAAGACCGGCAGCTAACGGGCAACGGGGTCAGGTTTAAGAAAAGGGGTCAGGTTCGAATGGCGCTAAGATAAGGAAGGATGCGGTCGCAAGATCCTGAAAAGATTGGGTTAGGGGCTGCCAAGGTGATAGGCTGAACTCGCCAAAGCCAACTCACCACCTCGGACGGCAGCCCCCATGCATCCTAACCAGCACGCCGCGCAACGGCAACGCGTCCTTGCCCATGTCGCCGACACCGATGTCGGCGGATTCTTCGACCTGTTGAGCGCTCCGCAGCTGCTCGACCGGGTCGAAGCGCTCCAGCCGCCGTTTCGCAAGCGGGTGTACTCCCCGACCGAGACCCTGGCAATGTTCATGACCCAAGCGCTCTCGGAGGACGGCAGTTGCCGTGCCGTGGTCAACGCCGCGGCGGTACGGCGTGCGCTCGACGGCGACGAACCCCTCGCGACCAACACCAGTGCCTATTGCCAAGCCCGGACGCGCCTGCCGTTGCCGATGATCACGACGCTGGCGCGCGAGGCCGCGGGGTTGGTGGCAAAGGCTGCGCCCGGCTGGTGGCTGTGGCAGGGGCGACGGGTGCGCCTGGTCGACGGCGCGACGGTGACCTTGTCCGATACCCCGCAGAACCAGGCCAAGTATCCGCAGCCCGCCAGCCAGAAGGCCGGCCTGGGCTTTCCGATCGCACGGTTGGTGGCCTTGGTGTGTTTGGCGACCGGGGCGGTACTCGATGCCGCGCTCGGCCCCTGCGCGGGAAAGGGCAGCGACGAGCAGACGCTGCTGCGCGAGCTGCTCGACAGCCTCCAAAGCGGGGAGATCCTTCTCGGCGACGCCTTCTACGCGACCTATTTTCTGCTCTGCGAGCTGGTGCGCGGCGGCGTGGACGGGCTGTTCGAGCAGCACGGTGCGCGCAAGCGCAGCACCGATTTCCGCCTCGGTGAGCGGCTCGGCGCGCGCGATCACCTGATCGTGCCGAGCAAGCCGAAGAAGCGACCCGACTGGATGAGCCCCGAGGAATACGCGCAAGCCCCGGCGACTCTGAAGGTGCGCGAGTTTCAGGCCGGCGGCAAGATCATGGTCACCACGCTGCTCTGCCCGAAGGCGACCCCCAAGTCCATGCTCAAGGTGCTGTACCGGCAGCGCCGGCACGTCGAGCTGGATCTGAGAAACCTCGAGACCACGCTCGGCATGGAGCATCTGCGCTGCAAAACCCCGGCGATGGCCCTCAAGGAACTGTGGGTCTACCTCTTGGCCTACAATCTGATCCGGCTCTTGATGGCGCAGGCCGCTGTGGTGGCGGACCAGATCCCGCGCCAGCTCAGCTTCAAGCATGTCGTGCAGATGTGGGGCTGCGTACTGCAGTGCGGCGGCACCCACGACAGCGTCTGCATCCATGCCCTGTTGGTGCTGATGGCCCAACCCCGCGTAGGTCGACGAGCCGGTCGGATCGAACCGCGCGCCTTGAAGCGGCGCCTGAAAAGCGACCCGCTGTTGACCAAGCCGCGGAAGATCGCGCAGGAGGAGGTCCGCGAACATGGCCACCCCAAGAAACAGCGTTGAGCGCCGCTCGCGCGTTGCGGATGACGCTCAGGACGGACTGTTTTTACAGCGGTTTTAGCTTAAGTTAGTGCCATTCGGGTCAGAGCCGAATGGCGCTAACTTAAGCCTGAATTCATATAAAACAGCGATTGACCGGACGCAAGATCGCTCCGGGCATTCACGCGGCCTCGGATTCCACGATGCCAAGATCCATGCCCTCGATGGTGGGGATCGGATCGTGATCACGTAACTTGAGAATCAACCACTCTTCGAGAACCTCGCGCAACTCGGAGCGACAGGCCTCCACGGTCGCCGCGTTGGCCCAGACACCGTCAAATCCGAGGATCTCGGCAAACCATGTTTGATCGTCGAGCTTTTTATAGTCGGAGCGAGCTAAGGCTGCGTGAATGTATTCAGTTAGCATGGGATTCCTCGCAGGGCTTTGAGAAACGAGAAAAGACGGCAACGGGGTCTAGGGTCTTGACATGTGCCTATTTCCGCTCATGGCTGTGGTTCGCGCTAGCTGGAAGTTCGGCGCCGAAACAGCAGATCCGCCTGCACCGGCTCACCTTGGTGGACATGGGTATTGAAGCGCCCGTCCAGATTGTAACCGGCTTCGATCAGAAAGTGCTCGATCTCCTCGTGCAGGGCCTGGCCCTCGTAGAGCTCGACATAGGATGCCTCGACATAGACCGCATCGACGTTCGGCAGCAGATCGGTGGCGCCCTTGAGCACCTCCAGCTCGAAGCCTTGGACGTCGATCTTCAGCTGCGCGGGCCGCTTCGGGGGTGTCGGGTGGCAGGCATCGAGACGCTTGATCGGCACGCGCAGCTCCCCGGATTCTTCCATCCCGTAGATGGCCTTCTGGCGTGCGCCCAAGGCGAGGAGAGAGGAGGAGTCGGTGCGGGTGGCGAGATGCATGCGGCCTTCGCCGGGGGCGGCTCCCGGGGCGCAGTCGTGGATCTCGGCCTGTCCGCGGGTGACGCGGGCGAGCTTGGCGCGAGGTCCGGGAAGCGGCTCGAAGCAGATCAGCCGGGCCTTGGGCCAGCGATCTCGGGGGGTTCCGGGAGATCGCCTGTTTCCGGGGCGGATCCCAGCATGGAATGGGGGGATTCGGGGGTGTTGGCGTTGTTGCCGATCGGGGACGCTGTTTGGCTTTCGGGTATGGGGGTGAGGATGGCGGGGCGTTGTTGGAAGGTGCTCGTAGGGGGCTTCGTTTGGCGTTTTGGCCGTGGTGGCACTTGGCGCGGAGCGCCAGGGGCATGCGTGACACCGCAGAGCGGTGTCACGAGTTCGTGAGAGCGGTGTCACGAGTTCGTGAGAGCGGTGTCATGAGTTGGTGGGAGCGGTGTCACGCGTTGGTGAGAGCGGTGTCATGAGTTGGTGGGAGCGGTGTCACGCGTTGGTGAAAGCGGTGTCACGCGTTGGTGAGAGCGGTGTCACGAGTTGGTGGGAGCGGTGTCATGAGTTCGTGAAAGCTGCATGGGTGACGCTGCGGAGCGGTGTCACGAGCGACTGATGTTTTGGGTGGCCGGTCTTACGAGCGAGGCCGGTCTTGATATGCAACATCGGACAAGAAGTGGGCGACGTCCCCTTCCGATTGCCTGCGCGAGCACATCAATGCACCACCTCATCCAGACTCTGCGCGACCTGGATGCGCTCGGACCAAGCGAAAAGAAAAATGGCGTGGAGCGTCTTCTACCCCGAGACTTGCAAGGATCAGATCGAGACGCCGCCGCGCCGCCGCAACATCGACGCCCTGGGCGGCGCGCTCTTCGAGCAGACGGATGGCCTGATCCGCGAGCTCCGCGCATTGCTCGGGGTCGAGGATCTGAAGCACCGCAGCGACCTCGTCGAGCGTCGCCGAGAGGACGGCCGGGGCGAGCTGGTCCGGGCCGATCGGCGACGCGGGGTGGAGCAGATCGGCATCTACCGACCCACCATCGCTATGTACGCTTCGGACCGGGGATTATGCAGGTCGCCACACATGTCGCTCTGTGAGAGGGCTTAAATCGTCCCGTATACGTCAATTCGGCTCGTCTGGCTTCAGCAGTTATCTCCGGCGCCAGCTCCCTTCCCGCAACGCCACAAGAAACCATCCCCCGGCAAAGCCGGGGGCTTTGAATTCGTGAGCCGCTCAAAGCGGCACCTGACTAGCGGTTAGAAAGGAGCTTCCGCCACGCGCCGAATCCACGATTCGGGGCGGGGACCGCAAGCCGTGGTAGCGACCAACAAGCGGGTCGGCAGGGCGTGCAGATCGAAGCGGCGATTAAACCGATAGGCGATCGCGCCCAGGTAACGCTCGGCATACTTGCCGAAGTCGAAGCTGTGGTAGGCCCCGCTGAAGCTGGTCTTGAGGTTGCCCAGAACGGTGTTGATCCATTGGAACATGGGCAACTCCTTGGGTTTGCGCGTCCCGACGACGGTCGGCTGGTGGGTGCAGCCGATGTCGGTGACGCCGGCGAAGCAGGCCAGGCCATCGGAGACGACGGTGCTGGTGGGGGCGAGGTTCGCGCCCGCCCACGCGGCGATGGCGGCTCGGGTGAAGCCGGACACCGGGGTGAACTTCGCGCGCATCGGATGACCCTGATCATTGAGGGAGACGGCGCCGACGAAGGGCACCTTGTTCTCCGAGCCCCGCCCTGCGGTGCCGCCGACGAGCTCGCCGCCGAGGTAGGCGTCGTCGACCTGCACGGTCCCGCGCAGCACCGTGGCGGCCTCGCGCTCGACCATCGCCTGCATCAGCTTGTGATGGATCAGCCAGGCCGTGGGGTAGCTGACCCCGAGGTCGCGTTTCAGCGCCAAGGCCGAGAGCCCGGTCTTGGCTTCGCCGATGAGATCGATCGCCAGGAACCACACGGTCAGTCCCAGTTTGGTGCCTTCGAACAGGGTTCCGGCGATCAGCGAGGTCTGGTGATGGCAGGCATTGCACTGGAAGGTCTTGCGGGTGCTGCCGCGCAGCACGCAATGCGCGGCCCCGCCGCAGCTCGGACAGCGGAACCCGTTCGGCAAGCGCGTACGCTCCAGCGCAGCCGAACACTGCGACTCGGTGCCGAAGTGTTGGAAGTGCTCGAACAACGACATCCCCTGCTGGAACTGGATCCGATTCATGGCCATGGCAGACTCCGTCGGGTAGTGGGCTTGGGAGTAGTCTGCGCCGACCGGTGGCTCGTTCCGTGAGCCTGGCGGAAGATTCTTTCTAATTATGAGGGGTTAAACCGAGGAGCGCATTAATCGCAAAATCAAGTGCATCCTCGTTCCAATCGGCACTATTACCGTCAGTTGCCAAGTCATCTTGTACATCTATCGAAGTCCGCATAACCGGGTTATCGGCAGTGGCTGCGCGCGTCACCGATGACTGCCGAGAAACCGAGGCGCCTTCCAACCGATCTCTGATCTCGCGATGACTGAGGGTCCGGAGACCTGACTCTGCCAGAGCAAGCAATGCCGTTGCCCGTGATCCACGCGGGATACTTCGCACATACTTCTCGAGCTCCCGGCAATCCGCACCGAGCCGTAGCCGTATCGTGGGCAGACCAGAGTCAGCGACCGTTGTTTCCACACGCGCACGGCGCATTTCGAATTGGCTGGGCCAGCCGTCTTGACCACAGCCGGCGGCATGAATCAGCACCAGCAAGCGCCGGATGCGCAGCTTCGCCGGCAAATCCATTAGATCATCCACCAGCAGGCGACTTCCTTGTGAGAGATCAACGCGAATCCAGGCCATAGCAAGAGAACTCTCTGAAGGTAGCTGGCTCATAGACAGCTTCCGATTCGTAAACGGACATCGGTAAACAAGCATTTACCTGTACGTCAACCAAGTGCAAAACGCACTGCTAGACCGCCCCGTGACGACACGCAGACCGATACTCCGTCTAGATCATGCCTCACGCCGCCATTGTTATGGCTCGCGTGTCACCGCCAAGGATAACCGAAAAAACCGACTCGTTTCACAAGAAGATCGAGACGCTGAAGCCGCCCGAGCGCATGGCAGTCTCAGCTGCTCCGAAGCCCATTCCAAAGCCAACCCGATCGATGCCAACACTCCCTATCAAGGCAATCACTGAAGAGTGATACATCTTGGCTTTCGGGAATGTCACGTCTTCTTTTCCATAATATCTAACTCTATGGAAAGGGTCCTGCAGGACGCGGCCTTTCTGGAAAAGCGACAGATTTTTCCATATAGCCTGTCAGCCCTGCACTCTAGCGCGGCACTAAGACTCGGAATCGGCATTACGCTTCCGAGCACGCGGGTTCGTCGCCGGAGTGCACGTCCCGAGCGCGCAGAGACCGCGTTGCTCCTACTACCCGCAGGGGCCGCCAAGATGCCTGGGTGCGACGTGCCCCAACCCACGCGCGCAGGGCATAGTCGACCTGCAGTTCGCGCTGTCCCAAATCCGCCCAAAAGTCATTCTCCGCGACTTTCCCTGAGGCGTCCTGTCTTCGGAAGTCGATCTTCATGACATACGCAGCCTAGGCTCGCCCTGAAAGTCACCCTCCACGACACTCCAGCAGTCGCCCAGTCGCGAAAGTCGCTCTCCACGACATTGGTTCGGGCCACCGCGACCAAGACTCGTCGTCCGAAGATACCCCATCCAGGCCGCATTAAGGTGTCGCGGTTACTACTCAGTCAGCTGGTGCAGAAAAAGGACGATTTTTGCCCGCTTTTCCTCACTCGATCGCAAAAAACGCTTGTTACGGTTGATGCTCCAACCAACCTACGAGGAACCCATATGTCGATCCAGACAGCCCATCCGTATCTTTCGGATTCTCATGCCTACGCCGCAATCGATCGAACAGTGCGCGCCAGAATGATGCGCCTCCTGAGGGAGACCTATGATCTCATCGTGATGCACATCCACTGGTTAGATCAAATGAACCGAATAAGACCATTCGCCGATCGCAGCCAGCTCAGTGTTCGCGTGCGGCTCCTCGGCCCCTTACGAATGACGCTAGGCGACGAGTGGGCGTACATCACCCTACAGCGAGGAAAAGACGGAAAGGTCTATCGGCAGCGCCATTACATCCCGACACGCTCCTCCGCGAAAAGAGCCAGTGCCGGCGTCATGCGTCGGGCTCGTAGCTGGGAGCGAGATGCCACTCACGCGCTCCTTGCGAGAATCCATGAGATACATACTGAGTGGGGGCATCTAGCGACAATACGCCGCCATCTCATCGCCGCTGCTACGATCGCAGTCGAGCCCTACACGCCTGAGCCGATGCCGGAGGTCAGTCTCCGAAAATTAGTCGACGCGTCCAAGGATGGCGCCAATCGTTATATGGGCGAAATAATGCAGCAGCATCATCGAGATGGCACAGGTCCTTCCGCCCAATCGGGAGAAAAGGGTATTCCGAATTCATGGAAGTACGTGCCACCGGATCATCGTGATGACGACTCCTGATCGGTCCTAGGTCAGATATGCATCGCTTGGCGTAAGACTGCCCGGCCATCGAGGCCGGGCAGTCCCCCACCGTCTCGGCACAGCTCCAAGCGGCTGTGATGACCGAAATCATCGCAGACCAAATTTCGAAGCCCCAACAAAAAAACCGGGCCTAAGCCCGGTTCCGTCACCCGACGCCAGTGCCGACGACCACGCAACCCCGCCGGCAACCGATGCCAGATTCGAGTACCCTGCGACCTTTCAAGCGTCATCGGTCATGGCCGGAGCGGCGAGGGTTTTCGGCAGCGCGCGTTCGGTCCCCTACCCTGCCGTCAGTCGGACAGGTAGAGCGCGAGAAGCGGCGCCAGATTCAGCAGCAGGATGGCGAGCTTGTAGGCGGCCATGCCCGCATAATGAATCGCGTCGAAGGTCTCGACCGAGAGCCTGAACCATCGACTGTGCAGGCGAAACATCCAGTCGTGGGCCAAGGCGAAGCCCACGAACCAGAGAAGCAGAAATCCGTAGTTGATGCCGACACACCAGAGCAGGAAATCCGTGTTGCCTGTCGTCGTCATACCTCACCCCCGTAGCCGCTGATCGCAAGATCTCCAGCAAGCCGACAAGGTCCGCCGCAGGTCATCCCGGCCGACCAATGGCGTGGCTTCGCGCAGATCGCAGATCTCACCTGGCTCAGTCCGCGCTCTGCAGGAAGAGAACCGACGTGACGTCACCGACTCTGTTCGCCTTGCGCGCGTAAGGCAGAATCTCCGCTTGGTCGTAGGTCTGCCGTACGACCCTGTAACGGCCAACGTACTCCCAACAGTTCACGCGCCTCTTCACGAACGTCGGGACCGCATCTGCCTGTCGCGTGAGTTGGTCGGCGGTCCCTTCGATGATCGGTCCCCGACCGGCGAGTACGATCCGCGGTGCATCCGGATCGAACGCGGGATTAAAGAAAGCACGGACAGGTCCGGCTGGTGTTCTGTGGGGGCACCGCGACCAGGTGCCCACCACTCCACGCCGTCTTGTAGTCCAGTTGCCGGCGAAACTCGAACCAACCCTGGTCGAGAATGGCTTTGTTCAGGCCGGACTTGGCCCGAACGTTGGTGCCCGGCGCTTCCACCGTCCCGGCCGCCGACGCCGACATGTTGCGAACCTGCAAGTCCTCGATGCACACCATCGCGTGGTTTTGGCTGATCGTGGTCGTGGTCTTGTGCAGGTCGTCGCGCCGGGCGTTGGCGATCTTGGTATGGATGCGCTGGACCTTGGCTTTCGCCTTCATCCAGTTCTTCCCGAACTTGGTCTTGCGGCTCATGGCGCGCTGCGCCTTCGCCAACGCCTGTTCCTGGCGTTTGAAACTGCTCAGGGGCTCGAACACGGCGCCGTCGCTCAAGGTGGCGAAGCGGGCGATGCCCATGTCGATCCCGACGGCCGTTTGAAACGGGGAAAGTCGGCCCGCTTGGCGAAGAAGTTGGTATAGGCCCGCTCCAGGTCCTTGAGGGTCTGTTGTAGGGCTTGGGATGGGGTGTCGCAGAGCCAGGCCGTCGCCGGGGCGGCCTTCCACTCGATCAGGGCACTGCACAGCCCGGCATACCCGAGCCGCTTTTCCCCAGCCGCATACCGCTCCTGCTGCATCGCCAGCGCCTTGTTGAAGACGAACCGGCACGATCCGGCGAAGCGGCGCATGTCGCGCGCCTGCCCGCCATCCGGCATCAACTCGAATTTGAACGCTTGGAGACGCAACATAACCTGGAGTATATTTTGGTCTATGACACAAGACAACGACATTAGACGCGGCAGACACTGCGTCTTTCAGATGCACGTCCATTTGGTCTTTGTGGCGAAATACCGCCGCAAGGTCTTCGACGCTGCCGCGATCGACACCCTGCGCGGGATCTTCGCCAAGGTCTGCACCGACTTCGAGGCCACGCTGGTCGAAATGGACGGCGAGCACGACCATGTGCACCTGCTGGTCGCCTATCCGCCAAAGGTGGCGGTGTCGGCCCTGGTGAACAGCCTCAAGGGCGTCTCCAGCCGCCTGCTGCGCCAAGAGCGCCAGGACATTCAGCAGCGTTACTGGAAAGGCGTCCTCTGGTCGCCCTCCTACTTCGCCGCCTCCTGCGGCGGTGCCCCGATTTCCATCGTGCGCCAGTACATCGAACAGCAACAGACTTCCACCTGAACAGATGCCGGACGGGTCCACCGTCCGGCGCTATCCATCCCCGCCCTGAACGACGGGGCTTTTCGCGCAAGACTGGTAACAGTCTCCAAGATCGAACATCGACGACTCCTTCGCTCAGACGCTCAGCACAGCTTGGTGAAGTGGATTCCGCAATCCTCCAGGGTTTTCAAGACGATCCGGACCACCTGCGTCGGCTCGATACCCTTCATCCACTCGGTGATGCGACCGGACGGTCCGCGGATCCGGTAGGGTCCGAGCTGTTCGGCCACCAGTCGCTCCGCCCTCTCCAGATCCTGAATTGAAACGGCAGCGATGGCCTGAAAATTGGCATACCGTACGCCAAACGTCTTGCAGTAGTTCTTGCCTCGGTTCCTCAGGCTCCTTGCCTTCCCGAACTTGCAGTTGTCGCGGTTGACAGCCACGGATGTTTTTGGCGACTCCTTGCGGCTATGCCGATTCTGAAATCGCCACGAAACTCACACCGTCTCCGGACATGAAAACTGATCGCGCGTCTGTTTGCCCTACTAAGTTTCCTTCAATCACGCGCGCAGGACATTGTTTGTTTAGGCACCATAGCCGATTTGAGCGGCTCACGGATCGAAAGCCCCTGCCTCTGCCGGGCAATGGTTACTCGCTTCGAGATCCACCCTCCCCGCCCTGCCGACTCGGTAGACGCGTACGGTCACGTTTTCGTTCAATGGAAACTCCCGAGGCGTCTCGCAGCGACGAGCCAGTGCGACGAGGTCTCGCATGTATGCGAGACCTTCCGCCACGGTCTCGTCGTTCAGCAACTCGGGGGAGCCGTCCAACAGTGGCTGGGGAAGAAAGACAATCGACTTGCAGCGGGCGCGGGTGATGGCCACGTTCAGACGATTGCGCCCATAGATGAACTCCGCCTCCATGGCTGCGTATTCGGGGTCGGAGACGCCGTAGGAGACCAGAACTGCCTCGGCTTCCTGGCCTTGCATCTTGTCGACGGTATCGACGAATGGCGAGGCGTCCCAGTCCCGTTTGTTCGCCAACTGTCGGCGGATGGCGCCGATCTGACTGTGGTGGGGGCTGATAATGAACAGGTGGTCCTTCCAAAACTCCCGGTCGTCTTGCACACCTTCCATGTCTTCGCGCAGCGCGATCGCCAGCGCTGCGACCAGGTCGGCCTCGGGCTCGTTGGCCTGAGCGGCTTGAATCCCGTCAGTCGCGACGATGACGAGCGGATAGTCCGGATCACAGCAAGCGCCGAGAAAGCCTTGTCGCTCGGCGCGGAGTCGCAACCGACGATTTGCGATCTCATCATTCGCGCAACGGAAGCTCGGGCCGTAGATCGCGCGTGAAGCGTCCGTCAGCGTCTCGTTCATGCGCCAGTTCTCCAGAAGCTGGCAGAGCGGCGCGCCGTCGCGGCCAGGCCGCTGCCGGAGCAGGTCGAGTACGGAGCGATGCAGGACAGGTTCATCGTCCGGTGGGTCCGGATATACACCATTGACGATCGGGCCAAGCTGAGCGTGATCGCCGGCCGCCACGAGCCGACCTTCCGACGTCACTCGCTCGATGGCAATGCAGGCGTCCGGTGTCTTGAGCTGGGACGCCTCGTCGATGAGGACCAAGTCGAATTGGTAGCCAGACTTGAGCAGTCCCCAGACCGTCGAGCCCACAACGCAGCAGGAATGGTTGGCCATCCAATGGTCGAGTGCGTCCTTGCCGATCAGCTCCACGTTTTGGTCGTCGTCGCCCTGCCAATATCCAACCTTGCCGACGACTGGAGTCGGCCCGAACCGCGATTGGGGGGCGTTCAGCAGCTTGCGCAGTAGATTTTCAATGGCTGCGTGGGTCATCGCAGTGACCAGTACACGGAAGGGGCGCTCCAGGTGCGTGTACATGGCGGCAAGTACTTGGATCAGCGCGACGAGAAAGTGCGTCTTGCCGGTACCAGGCGGACCCCAGACTGCGGTCACTCGACTGTGGGCGGTGGTCCTCAAGGCGGCCTCTTGGCTACCGGTGAGGGACAAGGTAGGCAGGACTGCTTCCAGCAAGCCGTGCTCCTGGGTAGAGACCGGCGGTCGGTTCGAGGCGGCTCGCGGATCCGCCATCAATTCGACACAGAGAGACGTCTCATGCTCGATGCCTTCGAGGACCTTCACCAACCTTTCACTGTTGAAGTCCATGAAGCGAGGCAGGAGCAGGAAATCGCCCCCGACCGGACAGTCGCCCTCAATGGGCTGTACCCAGTCGAGCCAGCATCCACCGGCGTAGCCCAGAGTGTCGTGTTCGATCGTCGTGATCGTGGCGATCCCCAGGTGCGGATCCGGACGCCCCGCCCACATTTGACGTCTGCGGGACCAGTCGTCGAACTTGACCTGGGCTCGCATACCTCGGTCCGTGTCCCGCACGACCAGCCACCGCGTAAAGTCGCTGGCATCGAGCGAAACCCCGCTGGTCGTCACCTCGAAGTGGCCACCGCCGAGATGGCGGATCGGAATCAACTTTCCCTTGGCCGCTTGCATCTCCCTGGCTTCGGCGCGCGTGTCGCGGATGGCGAGTGCGGAGAGGAGGGCCTCGTATCTGGCCAGAAAGGCCAACCGCGAGAGCTGCGGATGCGAGATTCCCGTGGCCGCAGCGAGACGATGCTTGGGAGGCCAGGTGACCAGCAAGTCACCCGCGAACTCACGGACAGCCCGGAGGAACGCGCGGTAGGCATAGAGGCGGTTTGCGGCCTCCCGGCGCAGCGTGTCGAGATTTGTCGGTTCCCCGTTCCAGGCGTCGAGCAGCAAATCGGCGCGAACGCCATGACCGAAGGGATAGTGGAGATCGCTGTCGCGTCGCAGCTCGAACTGCGAGCCGAGCTTCGTCAGCGCTTCGGGAAGGGTGTAAGCCACGTCCACATGCAGCGCGAGCAAACGTCCGGCCGCAGAGACCAATGGGATGATCGGATGGCAGACCAGATCCTCCGGATGCTCCGCCGCCTCCAGCATGTCCGCATTCTGCAGGTGGAACAAGACCGTCATCGCCTGCTCCGCCAGTGCGGGTTCGTAGAGGCATTCCAGCAGCAAGTGCTCCAAGTGCTCCCGTTCCTGCGCACTATAGCAATACAGCTGGAGCGAGAGCTGATCGCTCCAGTTACTCTGCTGCTCGTTCCAGCGGTGGACAGTTGTCAGAATCGCATGTAAGCGGTGAAGAAACCGCTCGCGCACCCCTGCGCAGTCTGCTTCCTGTTCCCCGAGCAGGATGTAAGGCATAGCCTTGCCGCTCTCACCGAAGAGCAGTTTTCGCGTCTCCTCTTTCCCGCTCAGCAGCATCCCGGTCAGCCACGTCCGGTCGGCGACCGGTTCAGTCTGGACCGTGATGAACAGGGCCAGGTTCTCCCCTCTGGGTAGGGCCGGGTGGAGGCTGCCGAATGTCACTGGCTCGTCTGCTTGGTACGCCCGCAGGCGCCGTTCCAATCGCGGACGTTCTCCAGACAGCGACGCACATTCAGCAAGGATGGAATCGATATCCGGCCGGGCCAGGGCCGCCCGAAGTCCGTCCAGGTTGGACACCTGCAGTCGTTTGCGGAGGAAGCGCTTTCCATACCCAGTGATTCCCACGAGGCGGGATGGGTCGTCTTTCTCGCGCATGTCCGCATGGCAGTCGAGCAGGTATTCGCACCATTCGCAGCGATGGGACAGATGCCAATTCAGCTCATCCACGGGCGAAGCAAAGATCTCCGGAACCCGTTCCAGCAGATCGTCTACGTGGGATGCCACCAAGGCCAGGTCGAATGTGTGGGGCCTCTCGGCACCGCCGAGCCAGGCTGCGCCCTGCTCGAGGTCCACGACTCCCTGCAATCCAAGCTCCCGCACGATGGCGTCGAGCTCCATCGTATAGAAGTAAACCTGCACGCGGTAGGGTAGGCGCAGGGCTGCACCGCGCTTGATGTCGATGATCCGATAAACACGTTCTCCAGACTGCTCGGCGACCTCGATGAGATCGGGCCGATTGTCCGGGATGCGCACCAGATCCGGGGCCAGGCCCCAGCGCTGGTAAAGCACGTCCGGAGCCCGGAGGGTGGGCTGGTAGATGTACTGGCCGGGTTGCGCCTGGAGCAATTGCTCGAGGGTCTCCTCTCGGCCCCAGATCCGGTCGGCGATCGAACCGTCACCCGGGGCAATTCGGGCTTGCTCTCCCAGGTAGTCGCGCAGCAGTGTCTCCTCCCAGGCGCGCCCGCTATCGAGCACCGCGCTCATCAGCGTGCCGGTGTCGTAGCCCCGGTCCGGCACTCCGTTCTGCCCCGGATTGCGCGTCGATCGCCAGCGCAGGAAGCGCTCGCAGTCGTGGAAGAAGTACCGGCCCAGTCCGGAGGGGCTGATGGCGAAAGGGGCGGTCATTGGTCTTCCTCGTCCTCAGGCGGCTCGAAACCCGAGAGCGAATCACCCGGATCAAGTTCGGTGGCTTCGAATGGCGTCTCAGTGCGCTCAACCTCACCCAGCCAACATTCGCCCTCGAACAGGAACTTCAGCTGTCCCTTGTGCCGCGTCCAGGAAATCGGATGTACGCCGGGATTATCCGAGCGGTTCTGGTCAACCACGTAGAGCCAGTACTCGATATTTTCGTCTTGGTTGTGCACGGCCATCTCGAATTGCCTCCAGGAGATGGCGACCGCCGCGGTCTCGTCGAAAACCCCGGACATGCCCTTGATCTCGATCCGGCGGATGTGACCGGATATTGAATCGAGGCTCTCCACGTCGAAGCCCGGATTGGCGTCTGCTTTCGCCTCCGCGACACGATGTCGGGCCTTTTCGAACTGGAGTACGGCTTCCTTTTCCCGATGGTCGTCTTTCGGCTGGCGGTCATCGGCTCCGCCGCGGCCTCCTTGAATCTGGAGCCAGTAGGGGCGGTTGCTCGCACCATTTCCGCCTCTGGCGCCAACTTCGCCGGACGTTTTGCCTCCACCGCCTGGCCTCGCTCCAGCTTCGCTGCTCTTTCCACCTCCAGAGTTGCTTCCGGTGCCCGTACCTGATCGGACTCCCGTGCCGTCTCCAGCAGCCGTGCTGGATCTAACGTTGGAATCATCTCCGCTGCTGCTCTTGCCTCCGCCCCCGGAGCTAAGGTCAGTTCGAGTGCCACTTCCACCGCCGGCGTCGGCATGGTTGTGGGCATGGCCTTTCCCATGATCGGCGTTCGAGTGTTCTCCTTCCGGACCCGAGTCCTCCTCCTGGGATCGCCTCTGCTCGCATCCCTCAGCCGAATCCGGACAAAGAAGGTCGACGCCCAGCGCGTCTGCCAGGATCGCGATGGAGTTTTCGAAAGGTCCCTTGTTCTCCAAGTTGACGAGTGCCACGGTCAGGAAGGGGATCTCGGATCCGCGCTGAGAGAGTTGGAAGTGCTCCACGAGTTGGCTGGCCGCCTCCGCTGCAAACTCCTGTGGTGTGCCTGCAAGGTGCAGAACGCCGTCTTCCACGTAGGCCCGAATCGGGCGACAAGCCTGTTCCACACGCAGAGCGATGCGGTCCAGGTAGCGGATCTCCATCAGGGGTTTGCGGTTCTCTAGACGGGCGAGTCCGAGCGTCAGGGCGCGCATGCGCGGCGCGTACTTGGGCTGCTCCAAGACGCTGCCCGGGACCAGCTCAACCGTCTCCGACAGCAGGCCAATGCCCAGCTCTCGGGCGACCAGCTTGATCTGTGCGGGTTCATCGCCCAAATGCGCGGAGCTGACCACGATGCGATCCCCTGCCAGCAGTCTCCGCACCAAAGGGGATTGAACGTCATCCACTGCAAGGGATTCCCCGAGCGGATGCCATTGCTTGGACCCGAAAAGCATGGCGTCCGCTTTGACCTCCTGCCAGGCCATGGCGAGTGAATGGTCACGGTCCGCGTCGTCGAGGACGTATCGATAGGCGGCGGCGATGTGCCGTCTGAGTTCGTCGATGCCGGCGGTGGGGCGCGAAGACCAGACGTATCGGAGGAAATCCAGGGACTGCTGGCCAGTGGTGGTGCTGGGGAAGGCCGGTATCCAAGCGCACAATGCAGCCTCTAGGCGAGGCTCCAGGTCAGTGACCGCAAGCACCCAGCCCCCGAGGCCCCCGCGCTGCTTCGGGCCAGTTCCGGTTCGCTCGACGAGGCGTGAGATGGGGAA
The DNA here is from genome assembly GCF_018399035.1 of Thiocapsa sp. Lineage (GTDB taxonomy): Bacteria > Pseudomonadota > Gammaproteobacteria > Chromatiales > Chromatiaceae > Thiocapsa. Next base: position 5,377,386 of record NZ_CP073760.1, on the reverse strand, counting down.
CCTACCCCGGATGCGGATCTGATCGAGGGCCTCATGGATGGACTGCTTGGTCGTCGATCCTGAATCCAGCTCGTACTTGGCCTCTTCCAGCAACTCCGCCAGTGTACTTTCTGTCAGAGCCTCCCGGCCGCGCCGCAGTAGGCGGCGGACTGCTGGGGAGCGCGGCACCCCCGCACCGAACTCAACCCCTTCGGCCTGGAGTCGGTTTGCCAATCCGGTGTCGATAATGGCAACCAAGGCGTCATCGAAGTCCGGGTGGGCTTCGAGAAGCAGGTCGGCGGGGCGATGGCGGGCGCCATCGCTTCCGAGAACCCAAGCCGTTTCGCTGAGTGCCTTCACCCAAGAGCAGGGGCAGGTACCTGGAGTGTGCTTGCGCCCGTAGTAGTATGAGACGGCACTGAGACGCCCCCGATCCTTTAGGAAGCGATTTTCGCGGGTCAACCAATCTTGCAGCGCGTGTGCGGCTGCGGCGTCTAGCCCGAAAGGCAGCTCGTAGTCGACCAGCGTGTATCCTGCTACGTTTGCATCCTCCAGTTGCCCAAGCTCGATGCCGAGTTGCTTCGCGAGCGACGGGCGATGTTCCCGCCAGAATTTCTTGGGACTTTCTTTGAGCTCCCCGTGCCCACGGACACCCAGTGCCTTCAGGAACGCGATGACTCCGTCCGGATCATCGAGGGCGGCGTAGAGCTCGTCCAGGGCAGGCAATCGTCGGAACAGGCGGCGCCGGTGCTCTACTCCTTCAACGAGCGGATCTGACATCAGGGCTTGCGCCGGCGGTTTGGGTCCGGCTTCCGTGAGCACCGCCGGCACCAAATCCTGGCGGCTCGGACCGAGCCCCATTGCCCAACCGGTCAGTTCAACCAGGGGAAAAGGCTGATCTGCGGGCGCCTCGTCGACTGCTTGAGCGATCAGCGCTGCGAGCTCGACTCGCCTGTTGTGCCGATGAACCCAGTGGACGGGATTATTCGCGTCCGATGTGTATCCAGTCGGAGCCTTTAATCCGACTTTGTTCGTAACCCGCCTCAAGGGGATCTGCTCCGGCGTTGGCAGATACCCTGCTAAAGCGGTTCGGATTGCAAGTCCATCCGGCTTCTCGTTACTCGGTGATTCCTCGTTTAACCAGATGCTCTCTTCTGCCGGAATCCAGGTGCCGGCCTCCGTGGGCACGACGGGCGCATCTTCCCAGCCGCGTTCGGCGACGCCGCTCCATAGCGCCAACAAGGCGTCGATCTGTTCGTCCTTTTCCAGGCTCTGCCACCACTCGGGCAGCGCTTCTGGCCAGGGCAGACGATCGAGATCCAAGTCTTGCCCCCAGCCCAACCAGTCGGCGAAGGATCGGGCGTCTGGACCCATCAGCCGCTCGTCCAAGGTCTCGCACCCGAAAAGGACGTCCGGACTCCAGTCGGGCCGGTGTCCAAAGCCGCTCAGGAAGCGACCTCCGAGACGGGCGACCGTCTCTGGCGGAGAGAAACGGCGCTCTCCCCGCCCGTAGATCGGTACGACCGGGCGGCCCGACAGCCGCTCGGCGACGGCGCCGCGAAGCCTCTCCAATGCCTGGTCGATCTGGTCCCCATCGGCATTCGGGATGCGCAGGGCCCGGTAGCCGCCGACGCGTTGCTCGTCCATCAATTCGGGGCTGGCCAGCCATTCCAAGAGCAGGCCGATGAGGTTCGGGACCTGGGCCAGGATCTCCTCCTGCCAAGCGTTGCCGTCGATGTCGCGCAGTCGCTGCCGGTCCACGTTGACCAGCCAGTCCGCCTGGATGTGAAACCCTGTAGGAGTCCTGTCCTGCGTCGGAAGCGTGGTGTACGCAAATGCCTGGTCAGGTGGAACCGGCATGCCGTTGTCGTCCAATGGGAGCAGAGCGATCACTTCCCGCTCTCTGCGTCGGCCGTCGTCGGTCAGCTCTTCGTTGAGCTGGCGGCGGACTTTCAAGAACTCCGCCATGGCCGCGTCGGTGGGTGTGTAGGAGGCGCGAAACAGGTGCCAGCGCCTCGTTTCCAAGGTATCGTCGCGGTCGATGCGGATCTCGCCGTTCTCGAGCTTCAGGTTGAAATTGGTCTCCCCGATCGTGAGCTGCCGCAGCCCGCGAGCTGCGAGCACGGCCAGAGGAGTGAGGCCATTCGCTTCCAGCCTCGACAGGTCATTGGCAAGGGGGCGCTCGTGGCGGATCGGCCGCTCCATCCTGAACAGCGTGGTGAACCCGGGATCCGGGTCCTCCAGGTCTGGATCCCAATGGGGAAGCACGGTGTCGATCCAGCGGGTGAGCTCGACACCGGAGGCCCCCTTGTCCACGTCGACGTCAAACCGAAATCGCCAGTCGGAGCCGCACACCCGCGCCGTTCGGAAGCGGGAGAACGCTGCCTTGAACCCGACGCCCATGAACCCGATGGTGGACAACCCCTTAGTGGACCCACCGATCCGGGACAGGGCCTTAACATGCTTTTCCGCCAGCGCATCGGCCCCGTCGTGCTGGAAGCTCAGCACCGTGCCGTCGCTGGCGTAGAAGAGACGCCGGGCCCCCGCGTCCAGCGCGTTCTGGGCCAGCTCGAAGATGTACATCCACTCGTGGTCCAGCGAGGCGTCCAATAGACTCGCCAGCGCATCGATCGCATCGCGGTACTTTTTCTCGTTGGTCCCGCGTAGCTCGTCAATGAAATGCTGCTTTTCGGTCTCCATAACCTCTCCTCGGCCCGTTCCCGGACTTCTTTCCTCGCCTATTGGAATCGGCGCAAGCCTTTGCACGCAATGGCTCCGTCAACGTGTGGGAGGCCCTGCTGGCGGTGCTGAACCGTCTGTCCCCGATGGATGTCGAGCAACACGCGGGGGCGATTGCTGCGCCGCAATTCCCTTGCTCTCCAATCAAGTAATTCGCAGCGGCTCGATCAGCAAGAAGTCCGCAATATACTGAACTCCCTCGTCGAAGAAGTGATCCCGGTCCCGGTCCGTGAAGGTCCTTGGGATACGGAGGTTGCTCGAGCGGCTCGGCCGTAGCTCGCTGGTCGCTGGGGATACCGGTTTCGAGGTCGTGCCGACACCGACCGGACTGGTCGGTCGCTGTGCTGCCCTTCGGATTGCCAGCGCGACGTCGACGAAACCTTCGTCCAATGACTGGTGCTGTGTCATCGGATTGCCGTCCTTCGGCACCGCGTTGAGGTAACCCAACGCGGCGGACTGCCAGTCGCACGGTCGGAGGATGACCGGGATGACCCGGGTCAAGCCCTGCTGATGGCGCTCAAGGGCCCGGCGCATCTCGATGTCATGGCAGTAGTCGGAGGCGAGGAAATCGGCGCTGACCAGAAGCAGCACGATGTCGGATGTCTCCAGGGCAGCGTCGATCTCGTCGGCGAACGCGTCGCCTGGCCCGATCCGGCGGTCGTGCCACGTCTCGATCACACCCTCGCGCTTCAGCGGCGACAGGTGCTTTTCGAGCTGATCCCGCAGACCCTCGTCTTCGTGCGCATAGGACAAGAACACGCTCGCCATCTCACCCTCCCGGCCTCTCGCCTCGGTGACACCTTGCCTACCCTGTGCAAATCCCACTACTTCCTGCTAAATCATGCGTAATCTGTTTGACGCAGGCTCAAGCCAGGTCTATAAACGGGGCCTGCCATGCCAACTGAATCGAGGCAACGACTTGGAAGACCGCTGGCGCTCAGTCGACGAGATCGCGGAATACCTGGGTGTCTCCAAGGATACGGTGTACGCCTGGGTGACACAGAAGGGGATGCCCGGGCACAAGGTGGGGCGGTTCTGGAAGTTCAAACGAGAAGACGTTGACGCCTGGATTCGCGACGGTGGAGCAGCCAGTCGTTCCGACGAGGACCTGAAGGAGAAGTCCGACGATGAGTGACCTCGAAGTGGAAGAGATCGACCTGGCCGACGACGAGGTCACATCCCTCGAGGAGGGCCAGCTCCTCGACTACATCACTGACAAGCCCGTCAAGGACACCCCCAAGGAGCAGGTGCGTCAGCGCATCGCTCGGGCATTGTTCCACGAGTACGGGATCTCCGTGGAGGACATGGTCCCCGATTTCCAGATGAAGATCGACGGGCGCAATAAGAAGATCGACATCGCGATCTTCGAGCCGGGCGCCGACAAGACCCCGGAGAACCTCCGCCGCGTCGTCATCTGCGACAAGGAGCCTAAGACCGGGTCCAGGGGCGCGTACAAAATGCGCGACCACAAGCAGGCCGAAAAGGAATTCGGGCTCCTCTATGCTGCGATGAGCCAAGAGGAGACCGAGGAGTGCCGGTGGGGACTCTGGACCAACGGAATCGACTTTTTCTTCTTCGAGAAGGAGAGGGCGCGCTTCGACACCAAGTTCCACCCGCGCGGCGACTGGCCCATGGCCGACGGCACACTCGGCAGCCGCACGGTCGCATCACTGGCGCAGCTGCGTCGAGCCGACCGCGACATGCTGCTGACGGCCTTCCGCCGCTGCCACAATTACATCCACGGTAACGAGGGCATGCCGAAGGACGCTGCCTTCTGGCAGTTCCTCTATCTCATCTTCGCCAAGCTCCACGACGAGCGCCGCCCAAGGGACCAGCCCCCCCGCTTCTGGGCCGGCATGTTCGAAAAGCAGGTCAACGGCAAGCGACAGCTGGTCGACGAGCAGTTTGACCCCGAGGGGCAGGCCGCCATTCGCGAGCGTGTCACCCGGCTCGTCGATGAGGTCGCCGAGAAATACAAATACACCCTCTTCAAGGACAACCCGCCCCGCATCACCCTGTCCGACCGGGCGCTGGGCTTCATCGTGGGCGAGCTCGCGAAGTACGACCTTGGCCGGACCGCGCTCGACGCCAAAGGCGCCGCCTACCAGGAGCTGGTCAAACACAACATCCGCGGCGACCGCGGCCAGTATTTCACGCCGCGGGGGCCGGTCGATCTCATGGTCGCCATGCTCGACCCGCAGCCCGACGAACGCGTAATGGACCCGGCCTGCGGCACCGGCGGCTTTCTCGTGTCGACTTTGAAACACCTCGACGCCAAGCTGCGCGCGGCGTCCAACATCGCGATGGACGATGAGTCGACAGACGAGTTCCTGTCGGTGCAAGAGGAGCTGCGTGCGTTCGTCGAGCACAACCTCTTCGGCGCCGACTTCGACCCCTTCCTGGTGCGCGCCGCGCAGATGAACGTGCTGATGGCCAGCAACGGCCAAGCCCGCGTGTTCAACATGAACTCCCTCGAGTTCCCGGCTGGTCACCTGCAAGGGGTCAAAGAGGCGACTGGCAAGGCAGACCTCGTCACCATGGACGTGGTGATGACCAACCCGCCCTTCGGGTCGAACATCCCCATCACCGATCCGAACATCCTCAAGCACTTCGAGCTCGCGCACATCTGGGAGCGCACCGAAGACGGCGGCTTCCGCAACACCGGACGCCTCCAGGGCAGCGTCGCGCCGGAGGTGCTCTTCATCGAGCGTTGCATCGACTGGCTCAGACCTGGCGGGCGCACCGGCATCGTCCTGCCCGACGGTATCCTGGGCAACCCCGGCGACGAATACATCCGCTGGTGGCTCCTGCGCCACTGCTGGATGCTCGCCAGCATCGACCTGCCAGTCGAGGTGTTCATCGTCGAAGCGAACGTGAACATCCTGACCAGCCTGCTCTTCCTCAAGAAAAAGACCGACGAGGAGGTGCGTGCCGAGGACCTGGGCCAGAGCATCGATTACCCCGTCTTCATGGCGGTCGCCGAGAAGGTTGGCTTCGACCGACGCGGCAATACGCTCTACAAACGCGGCCCCGACGGCGAGGAGCTTGTCGAAGAGGTCGAGCACCGCGAGCGCGTGCGCGTGGGGGGGCAGTCCGTAATCCGGGTGTTGCGCCGCAAGGAGAAGACCCTCGACAACGACCTGCCTTACCAGAAGCAGGATGGAACGTTCGTGCCGGGTCCCATCCTGGAAGCCTATCGGGCGTTCCGAGCGAACCACGCGGAGCCAGGCGCATGATCACCCGTATCGACGCCACCAACTATCGGTGCTTCGAGCAGCTCGGCGTCCCGCTATCCGACTTCTGTGTCATCGCCGGAGCCAACGGCTCGGGCAAGACGACGCTACTCGACATCCCGGTGCTTCTCGGCGACTTGCTCCGCAGCCGCAATGTAGCCGGCGCCTTCATGGAACGTCTGCTCGGTCGCGGCGCCCGGGCGGCCTCGCTCGACGAGATCCCGTTCCGCGCTCAACGCAAGAGCTTCTCTATCGGGATCGAGGCGCGGCTGCCTGACGACGTGAAGCAACAGCTCGTCGTTGCCTCAACCGCCGCGGTGCAACGCGATGAGTCGAAGTGGCCGACTCACATCCGTTATGAGATCCGCCTGGAATCAGAGGAAGAGCAGCAGCTCATCGTTCAGAGCGAATACCTGTTCGTCTTCCCGTACGACCGAGCCTATGAGGCGGGACGCCTGCCCATGCAGGGAGAGAACGCGAACAACAAGGGCTGGCGGTTCATTCTGAAGCGCGAGCTCAGCTGGGAGGATGTGTCAGAGGCCACGTTGAGGCCGGAGAAAAAGGGTGGCAGGGATCGCGACTCACAGGTCGATCGCACGGTGCTTGCCCTGCCCCGCCTCCAGTACGAATCCGAATCCGAGTTTGCGGCCGGTCGCTGGCTCCTCGACCTGCTTCTCGACGGTGTCCTCTTCTTCGACCCCATGTGGGGCGAGCTGCGCCAGGCAAGCCCGCCCGGGCTACCGAAGAAGCTCATGGGTTCAGGTGAGAACCTCCCTTGGCTCGCGCTGCGTCTGCAGCAAACCGACCCGGAGCGCTTCGCCGCATGGGTCGCGCACGTGCGCACCGCATTGCCCCAGATCACGGGAATTTCCCTGCGCGAGCGTGAAGAGGACCACCACGCCTATTTTCGGGTGCAGTACGAAGGGGGCTACGAGGTCACGTCCTCCGGACTGTCGGAGGGTACGCTGCGGATCTTCGCGCTCACTCTGGTCGCCTATCTCGACGACATACCGCCGCTGCTGGTCATCGAGGAGCCCGAGAACAGCATCCATCCGCAGGCGATCGACACCATCATGCAGTCGCTTCGGTCGCTCTACGACCAACAGGTCTGGGTCTCGACCCACTCCCCGGTCGTGCTCGCGGATGCGCAGGTCGCGGAGCTGGTCATCACGCGGCTGGATCGGTCAGGGGACGCGACGGTCATTCCCGGCGGCGAGCACCCCCGCCTTGCCCATTGGAAGGGTGCAATCGATCTCGGCAGCCTCTTTGCCACCGGGGTCTTCGAATGAACGACCTCCTCTTTCTTGTTGCCGACAAGAACATGGCCGAAGCGGTGGCCGGCTTGCTGGAGCGAGATCAGGTGCATCGAGTGATCGGCTGCCGTCCCTTCGGCTTCGACAGCCGGCGCGACATCAAGGTGGCCGCCGGGCAGAACGACCCCGGTCTTTATGTGCGCGCCAACGAGCTGCTGCGCCCGCTGGCTCCCGATTATCGACGGGCAGTGGTGATCGTCGATGAGGAATGGGAGGGCAGTCCGGGGGCCGACGTGATCGAGCAACAGCTCCGGGTACATCTCGCGGACGCCGGCTGGCCCGCGGATGCGGCGCTGGCCCTCGTGGTGCGTCCCGAGGCGGATGTGTGGCTCTGGTCGGAATCGCCGCATTCCGCCACGGCGCTCGGATGGCCGTCCTGGACGGAGCTGAGGCCCGCACTCGAAGGCGCGGGTTGGATAGCCCCCGGCCAGACCAAGCCGGAACGGCCCAAAGAGGCGGCGGAATGGGCACTGAGGCACTGCGGACGAAGGGCACCGCGTTCCGCCGCGCTCTACCGGCAGGTGGCGTCAAAAGTATCGGTCAAGGGCTGCCAAGATATCGCCCTCGCGCAGCTCCTGAAGGCGCTTCGGGCTTGGTTCCCCGCGTGTTGATCGACATGCTTCTTGCCGGTCTCTTTCTCGCGTGTTGTCGGTCACTTTATTCCACGAGAATTCATCAGAGTAATCCGCGCTGACCCTACCGGATTCGTCCACCGCTTTTGCTGCCGCCTGCGGTCCAGCTGGTCTTGGGTCGGTTCAGGCGACCCTAACGGCAGCAACCCGGTCAGGAGCCGCCTCCCATCAACCGGAAGCGAGTGACTCTTCGATCCTGATAGCGGAAAGTCCTTCGCGGCTCATCGAGTTACAAGTCACTACCCCAACCGGACGCAGGCGCTGCGAACCACAACGACTGCAAGGCAAACCACAGCGGACGTTATGAGGCCAGCTGCTGCCTACCAAGGAGAGCGAAGCGAAGGTCGGTAAGCCCTGGTAGCGCCGGCGCGGGCGTGTTAATGCCGTGGCGAAGGGGCGACAGTCATGAAGGCGCGAAGGCAACATGCAAAGGGCATCCCGCGTGCCGGTGCGACACCCGGTGAGTCGCTCCTGTATTTATTAGGGAAGTCAGAGCAGAACCGGTCAATTATCGTCATCGGCCTAGTCGCCGGCCGCCGTCGATGGATCTCACAGGGTTAGCAGCGTTGCGCGGGTTGTATTGCCTGCCGGATCTGCTAGTCGGGCAGCCCTGCCGCACGCAGATCGTCCAGGAATGCCTGCTTGAGTTCCGGGTCGGCAATCGGAATCGCCTTGTCAGTATGCGAAATCGTCTCTTCCGGATTGACCATTTGAAGCTCTTCCGCCTGCCACTCGGCATCGCCTTCGCGGCCCGCGCGCATATAGCTGGCGATGAGAAACAACTTGATGGGGGCTGCGTTCTCGTTGCGTTCCAGGGCCTTCTCCAACGCCGCAATCGCCTCCTCGTAACGGCCCAACGTATAGTAGGCGCGCCCGAGATTGTAGGGATAGTCCCAGGTGTAGTAGGGATTGAGCTGGACACCTTTGTTGATCTGCTCAATCGCCTTTTCCGGACGTCCGAGATTGTTGTTGATGAGCGCAAGCAACCCGTAGCCGTCCGCATAGTTCGGTGCGACAGCAATCGATCGCATCGCCGCCGACTCTGCCTGCTCGAGCTCCTTGCGCATCAAATAGACATAGCCGAGTGCCCAATGCGTCTGTGGGATCGAGTCGTCCAGTGCGACACCCCGTTTGGCCAGATCCAGTGCGCGAGCCATGGTCTCAAGCGGGGTGTCTGTCCATCCCCGGCGGAAGGCGACCGCCATCGTGAACGCCAGGGCGCCATAGGCCCGCCCGTAGCCGGGATCGAGCTCGATGGCGCGCATATAGGCACGCTGCGCCTGCCGGTTGGACTCGATCGTGCCGAGCTTGGATAGGGCTTGTCCCTCCAGAAAGGCATCGTAGGCCTTGAGGTTGTCGGTGCTGCGTTGAGCCAAGCGTTCTTTCTCCTGGTCCGAAATCCGCAGCGCGAGTGCCTCCACGATGCGATCGGTCACTTCATCCTGAACCTCGAATACCTGGCTGGTCGGCCGATCAAAGCTCGCGGCCCACTTCTGAAATCCGGTCCCGGCATCGACGAGCCGTGCGTTGATCCTCATCACGTCGCCCCGTCGTCGGACACTGCCATCCAGGACGAAATCCACTCTCAGCTCCGCTTTCAGCTCCTGCGGTTGGACCTGCTTGTCCTTGTATGTAAATGACGTATTGGCGGCGATGACCTGCAGCCCGGAGAGTCTGGAGAGGTCTGTGATCATGTCATCCGTCATCCCGTCGACAAAAGACGCCTGATCGGGATCGCCGGTGAGGTTCGTAAACGGAAGCACCACGATCGACGGCGGTGTTGATGATGTTGAGGCGTTGCCGTCTTGTGCGTGCTTGTCTTGATAGGACAGTACGACCAGACCGATTAGCAGCATCAGTACAAGTGCCCCCAGCAACCATCTCGATAGGCTGGCGCTTGATGCCGTTGGTCCAGAAGCGGAACCCCTGGCCCTAGCGGTGCTCTCAGCCCCGACCTCTGCGACACGCTCTCGCACCGCTGCGATCAGGCGGTAGCCCCGCTTGGGAATGGTGGCGATATAGCGTGGCTGCCGCGCGTCGTCTGTCAGCGCCTTCCGGAGTTTGATCACCGCGGCCGTGATCGAGTCATACCCGACCACCGCACCCTTCCAGACATCACGCTCCAGGTCCTCCCGTGTGACCAACTCCCCCTGCCGGAGGGCCAGGTAGCTCAGAACCTCCATGACCTTCGGCTCGAGCTTGACTGCGCGTCCGCCCTTGGCAATCAGTCCCGCTGCGGGGTCGACCAGCCAGTCACCAACTTGAAATGACGTGGAGCTTGATTCGGCTGCTGGGATTTCGGGTCTAATCATGTCGGTGCACAGAGTTTCAGCGTCGGGGGAGATGGCCGCAAACTATGCCTTAAGCTTCTGAATAAATGAGTTCTTTTGTGTCCTTCTGTTTTCCTTCGTTGTTCGGTCGCCTTTCGTTCGAGACAGCAAATCCAGTACAGCCGATGCTCGGCTCAAGGCCCCGGGGGTCGACGCCTCCGAGGTGCTGGACCAAGACCGCAACAACAACGGACCTCGACGGAGGCTGTGATGGCGAGCACCCACTCCTGCTGCAAGTCACCCTATTTGCAACTGGCTCTACCCTTATTGTGCCTGATGATCAGCACTCAGACCACCCGGGCGACAGAAGAACTTGGCCTGATCACGACAGACTACTTCCTCAGCCACGAGAGCAAAGAGCCCTTCTATCGGGAGCAGAATCTTGACCCAAACGTGGTCCTGCATGTGCGGGAGGTCGTCGCGGCCGGAACCGAACGGACGGCGGGCAAGGACAACAGAGTCTTGCTCTTTCTCCACGGAGGGACTTTTCCCGGCTACGTCGCCTTCGACTTGGACTATGAAAACGTTTCCATGATGCGGCACTTCGCGAAGCTCGGATGGGATACCTTCGCGTTGGATCTGGAAGGTTATGGGCAATCGACTCGGCCACCGATCATGGATGAACCTGAGCGCTACCCGAACAGCAAGGCGCCCATCGGCCTGGACGTCACGCTCGCCAATGTCGGACGCACCGTCGATTTCATTCGCGATCTACGCGGCGCCGACAAGGTGCATCTGCTGGGGTGGTCGATTGCGGCGATGGCGGAGGCGCCGCTCTATGCCATTCAGCAGCCCGACAAAGTGGCCAAGCTGATTCTGTACGCCGGCAACTACCTAGGCAAAGGCAAGACCGCGGAGGAGCGCCGGCAAGAGGACACCAAGCGCGAAGCCGAAAAGAATCGCTACGGTACCCCCGGCGACCTGCAACGCTGGGTCAAGTTGGGCACCAAGGAAGAGTACCTGATCCCCGGGGCTTTCGATGCGTATGTCCAGGCCCATCTGGCGTCCGATCCAAAATCTGCTGAGCTCGGCGGGCGGGTCCGCGCCCCCTGGGGGCGATTCATCGGTTGGCCGGAACCGCATTTTGACGCTGCCAGCATCAAGGTGCCGACACTGGTGATTCGCGGCGAGTCGGACACGCTGGCCAGCCGCGCTGATAACCAACAACTCCTGCAGGACCTCGGCAGCACGGTGAAACAGTACGTCGAGATCGACCAGGCCGGCCACATGATCCAATTCGAGAAGAACAATACGGCGTTCTATCAGGCCATCGCCGAGTTTCTGGAACCGACTAAGTGAGCTGATGCAAGCCGAACTAACTTAGGAGCCTCAGACCAACCACTGAAAGCGAGGACATCGCCATGGGTCACCATCCCATTCACCGAGGACTGCTGCTCGGCTGTCTTTTGCTCGACAACGTCGGTCTAGGTCAGGCGGGCGATTTCGATGATGCCGCCATGATGCACATCGAGTATCCCGACTGGTTCAAGGACAGTTTTCTCGATCTGCCCGAGGACATCGAAGAGGCCCGGGAAGCCGGCAAGGAGGGCCTCATGATCCTGTTCACGACACAGGGTTGCTCCTACTGTGCTGAATTCATCCGCACCAGCCTGAGCGATCCAACGCTCGCGGCGCGGCTGCAGGCGCAGTTCGACGCCGTCGGACTCGAGATCTTCAGCGATGCGGAGATGACCGCGCCGGATGGCACCCATGAGCGGGTCAAAGCCTTTGCAAAGCGCGCAGGAGCCGAGTTCTCTCCCACGGTGAAGTTCGTAGGGACGGATGGCGACTTGCTTTACCGCGGTGTCGGCTACCATGACCCCCAACGCTTCGGGTTAGTGCTGGATTATCTCAACGAAGGGAAGCCTGAAACGCAATCCTTCGCTGAGTTTGTGGCCGCAAGAAGCAAGGGCACCGCAGCCAGCGACGCAAGCGATCGGCTCGTCGCGGACGCTCTGTTCAGCGCGCCGCCGTATGCGTTGGATCGGAGTCAATCGGCGGCTGATCGTCCGCTGCTGGTAATCTTCGAGACGGATGGTTGCCGGAACTGTACGCGCTTCCATCGCGAGGTGCTGGCGCAGCCCGAAGTGCGCGCACTGCTCGAACGGTTCGAGATCGTGCGCCTGGATGCCGAGGATAACGAGACTGTGCTGCGAAAGCCCGATGGAGAGGGCGCCACGCCGGCCGACTGGTGGGCCGCCACCGGATTCAGCGAGCGACCGGCGCTACTGTTCTTCGACGAGCAAGGCAGAGAGGTGCTCGGGACGGATGCGCTGGTCCTGCGCCAGCGGATGCTGAATTCGCTTCACTACGTGCTGGAGCGCGCCTACGATCAGGACTGGACTTATCAGCGTTTCGCGCGCGCGCGGTCATTGGAGCGAATCAATGAAGCCCGAGAGGCGGGGCAATTACCATCGCCGGAATGATGCTCAGGGCGGCGCCTTGATTAAGCGCGCGGACGCCTGTCGCCGAACCGTTATTGTTTTGTGTCATATTCACGTTAAAAAGTCCAACACCTACTGTATTCTTCAAGGCGTTGGTTACGTGAGCTGTGCTGGGCTGTCGATTCGGTTCCCGGAGGCACCTTAATCGGCGTTGGACACAAGAGTGCACCCTGGAACGTCTCCGGATTTGGAGCGAGCGCTTACTCGGCAACACAACGAAAAAGACAAAGCTGTACGCGCCCGCATTGGCCACGGGCCAAGTGCACGGACTCGTTCCGTGTCGAGGCCGATCGAACCAATGGGAGCCGAATGAAATGAAGAGATCCCGCATCGTCAGCGCCCGCGCGCTGATCCATCCACTGCTTGGAATGTGTTGTCTCGTGCCCGGGATGGCAGTGACGGCAGACGTTTCCGAGATCGAGCTACGACGTCTCTTCGATCCGAGCGAGGCCGAGATCGCGGCCGAGTCGGGCGGCCGGATCTATATCTACGAGGGATTGCGTGATATCGACGTGCAGCGTGCAATGGACGAGGAGTTCGATCGCGTCGAGTCAATGATGTTTATCCGGACCCAGAAGACGAAAGACACGGGCGAGCTTGCAAAAGATCCGGAAACCGGCGTGGTTGAAACGGAAGACGATGGCTGCTGACAGGGCGGAATCCCCGATCCTACACAGCTCGACAGGGGCTATGATGCAACGACGAAACTTCATTAAAAGCGGGCTCGCGACCGCCCCCTGGATCGCCATGGCCGCGACCGGCCTGCAATTGAGAACGGCGATGGCGGGTTGGCCTAGTGCCGCCTTTCATCTGGAGGATCTCTCCGAGGCCGAGAGGCTCCTCTTTGCCGACACTCCCGTCGAGGATTCGGATCGGATCGCCGTGACTGCGCCGGACATCGCCGAGAACGGCCGCGTGGTTCCGGTTCAAGTCGTGATCGACCTCCCCGATCCGAAGACCCTGACATTGCTTTCCGATGGCAATCCTTTCCCCTTGTTGGCCAGGGCTCGATTTACACCTGATGTCGAGCCGACCCTGTCGATCCGAGTCAAATTGGGCCAGAGCGCCAATCTCATCGCGCTGGTCGAGGCCGATGGAAGGCTTTATCGGGCCACGCGTGCCGTCAAGGTCACCTCGGGCGGATGCGGTGGATAGGGCAAACGCCAACGTCGGAGAATGCGATGAAGAGCGATGGAGTTAGACGATCATGAGTGCGGATCTCGGCAAGATTCGATTGAAACTCAAGGACGGCGCGATCCTGGTCAAGGTGATCCTGAATCACCCCATGGAGAGCGGAAGCCGCAAGGATCCCGTCACGGGCGAGCTCATTCCGCGCCATTTCATCCGCGAGGTGGTCTGCGAGCACGACGGCAAGCCGGTGCTGACCCTCGACTGGGGCTGGGGCATTTCGGCGAATCCCTTCCTCTCCTTCGTCATCAAAGAGGGGGCGAAGGGCGATACCGTGACCGTTCGCTGGACGGACAGCCAGCAGATGACGGGCGTGCTGGAGGCCGTCGTCACTTGATCGCGACCAGCCGTTCGACGGGCCGATCCGGTATGATCGGAGCCTGCTCCGTCTCGCGCTTTTCATCATTCCCATCTGGCTCGCCGGTGTCACGGCGGGCCATGCCGGGGACTTCGAGGACGCGGCCCTGATGCACATCGACTATCCGGATGGGTGCGAGGACAGTTTCCTGGCGATTCCAGGGACGGTGTACGCAACACACTGCCACACATCATCCTTGTAGGGACTGAAGTTGGCCGGGCCCGGTCCCTCCAGGCGCAGAAAGCTTCGCCCCGCGCGGGGGCGCGGCAGGCCTCGCCTCGATCCTCGGATGACTGTCCGTTTTCTGCTGGGCGGCCTGGCCGCTTACGCCGCCGATCGCTGACCGCTACGCGTCCGAACCGCCGCTCGACAGGGTAGGGTCGAGCGGCAGCTTCTGGCCGACTCGGGGCTGGCCCGATGATCGAGGCCAGTGACCGGTAGTGGGGCCCAGCCGTCGCCGATCCCGGCGAGGCGACAGACAGCAACACGCGCGTTGCGGTCACTGACGCCCGTGAGAGTCGGCCGCCCGCTGGGACCCGAAGCAGACACTCAATCTGCAGCGGGTGCCGGCAGCTCAGTCCCACACAAGCAGTCCTTGGCCGCTGCTGTAGCCGCCGTCGCCGTTCGGCAACGCTCAGCCGCTATCCCAGATCTTCGGCAGCAACCGCGCCATCGCCGCCTGCCCGCTCTCTGAGACCACCAGCTTCGGCCCCAGCGCCAACCGCTGGGCGCTCTCCGGGCTTGCGCATCATGCTCGGGGGCATCCGAACGACCCGGATCGCGGCAATGCTGGAGATGTTCCGGTCAAGATGAGAAGGGCAAACCCCTGGGCGAATCGGCTACGGCAGCGACGGCAGCTCGCCGCCGGGCGATTCCTTAAGGCTGAGATAGTCCAGCGGAAACAGACGGTGGGTGCGCTGCAAGCTCATCGACGCTTCTTCCTCGTCTTGAACTCGATAGTCGAGCACCGAAACACCGTCGGATATCTCGTAGGCCGCAGCAATCTCACCGAGCGCCTTCACGAGCGCCTGGCGCTCCCCCTCTGCCAAGCCTTCGGCGACGAGCCCCACGAAGTCAATCTCGTAGACCTCGTCGTCACCCAGCTCATCCCAGGAGGTTAGGCTCACGTAGAGGCCGAGCAAATGGGTGCCCGCCTTCTTCAGGCGGTCCTCCAGTTTTCCTCGCGCCCTGCGAGTACGCTCGTTGAAAGCGTCGGGAAAGGCCGTGCGCACGACGCGATTAATAATCCAGCGTTGCAGCACGCGAACCGAAGGATCGGGTACGACGAAAGACGGGTCGGGATCGACACCCGCCAGAACATATCTCGGCAGCAGCACCCGCCCGTTGGAGTGGATGCGGCACCAGCGCTCCGTCCCATTCGAAACGAAGGGAACGTGCAGCTCCCGGGGATTCTTGCCCGCGGTGTAGTTTCCGTTTGGCTGGGCATCCGGAGCCAGGGGAGCGCACAGATAGGCTTCCACGACCGGCTCGGATGCGTAGCAGTGATGCACCAAATCGCAGCTTTGCGAGACCACCAAGAACCGAGCATATTTCGCAAGCTCGGCTGAACCCGGCCCCAGCGACGTCCCACGGAACAGCGATTGCGCATCCGGGGGGCTGACGAAGGACCATTGTCGCCAGCCGCGCTGTTTGATCGACGCCGGCTCTCCGGACTCCTGTTCCTCGACGGCAAATGTCGCCTTGGGGCAAAGCAACTTACGTATGAGATGCAGGAATGGCATGCGTCAGCGCGTTCTCGTACCGATCCTTTTCGCTCAGCGGTGTGAGCCTCGCCCTTCGCGCCTCACGCTGGCCCCCCTCTTGTGCGACTCTTCTCGCCAATGCCTCCAGGTGCGACTGGATCAGGGAACGGTCCAGAGGAGCCTCCCCCAGTAGATCCAGCAAGGATCGTCCTTCGGCAGTCTTGGCGCGCAGCAGACGCCCGAGGGGGCGGTTGGTCAGCGACCGCCAATCCACGCACACCCGCCGAAGCTCCATCAGGCGCTCATTATTGGTGTCGCTGACCTGGCCGCCGCCGATCCAGCCGTAGACCGCCTGGCGCGAGACCCCGACGATGGCGGCAAGATCGCTGATGCTAACACCCAGGGTGGCCTTGATCTCCGCGATCAGATCGGCCCCTACGAGCACATCCGCGGCATCCGCCGTGGCCTGCTTGCCGATTCGGTCGACCAACCCTTCCCATGACTTCGCTACAGCATCCGTCCGATCTTCGCTGACCAGCCTGTCCAACGATCCGCTGGTGACGACCCGCGACTTGAAGGCCATTGTGGGCGTAATGCCGGCAGTCGCGGTCAAGGTGGCGAGCACCGTGATAACAACCCAGCCCGGCCGGTTCGAGGTCGAGGTCACGGATGCGCCGGCCCCGGTCGCTGAGTAGCCGATATCCTCCGAGCCCAAGGACCAGGACTGCCAAGGAGACGGGTCACCCGATATCGACACCGTTGTGCTCATCGCCAGTCCTCCAGTGCAAAGTCAGAGACGGTCTCGCGGAATGCCTCCGAGAGGGTTCCATGAAGCCCGTTGAACCGACCCATGGCCCCTTCGATCGAAAACGCCTCGGATTTCTCCACGAAGTGGTCGTAATCCAGGATCCCGACCGGCTTGCTCGTGTCGAAGGTTTTCGCGGAAACGAGGTCTGGCGGCACCAGGTTCGGTGGCAGCACCCCTTCGGGGTTCAATCCAATGCGAACAACCAATCGGCCGCCGACGTCGGTCTCCATCACCAGGTTGGTGAACGACCTCGGCCGCAGAGCACCGATGTGCCCCAGACTGACCCCGCGCAGCCCTTCCTTGAGATAGTCGCCGAGGGCACGGTCGGCACTAGCCTGAAAGGCATCGACATAGCGCAGCCCCAGCCTCTCGCTTGCGGAAATGCCCACGACATCCTGCACTATCTGCAAACCCTGCTGCAGATCCACGAAGAACGCCTCGTGGGTGTCGTAGGCGGTCGTATGGAAGGCGACGGAGCCAGTCTGGACCGAAAAGCCCGTGGTACGATCAATCCGATCAAAGGCCCACTGCCGCGTCACTCGTGTCTCCGTGCCGCCAGGCCCAAACTCGAACTCCTCCCGGACCTCGCTCGGTCGGTAGAGCGAGTAGCCGACCTTGCGCATGCGCTCCTGGATCTCGGGGATGTAGTCGGCCATCTTGAGGACCGCCCCGATCCGGACCTGGGCCACGACGTACACGAGAGGGGATTTTGCGAGCTTCTCCACAGGCCCTTCTGTTGCGAGTTCTTGCTGGTTGACACTCTACTTGACAAAGTATGGGACAACCGGGACCAGAAGCAAACTTTTTCGCGGAAGCCAGTTGGGCGCCCGCAAGGATCTCCGACTGATCGAGACTGGGTTCCCTCTGCTAGATGGACGCGAAAAAACCAACGAGAGCAGAGTGTTGAGGTTCACCTGTAGTAAACATTCGGTCACGCCTTCCGGGACGCAGAGAAAGTACGGGACACAGACGTAGAAATCACGTACAACGTGTGCCATGGAAGGCACGACACGTCTCGATCCATCTGCGGAGCGACCGCATCCATGCCTCGGCACGGCTGGCGGCAAGGGGTCGCGTTTCGCTCGGGAATGGGTCACGATCAGCAAACAGGAGCACATTGACCTGCGTGCGCGGGCCAACTACTGGGAAGCGCAGCATGCCCGCGCGAAAGCCCAGGTCGAGGCGTTGACGCAGGAGGTGGCGCGCAAAGAGGCCACCATCAAAGACCTGAGGCAGCGGCTGTTCGGCAAGAAGAGCGAGAAGCACGGTCCGCTGCCCTCGGAGAAGGAGCGGGGCGACGGCGACGACGCGCCCCAGCGCAAGCGCGGCCAGCAGCCGGGCTGTGCGGGGCATGGCCGGACCCCACGCCCGACGCTGCCCGTGGTCGCCGAACAGCATGCTCCGGCCGATGGGCAGAGCGCGTGTCCGCACTGCGGTTTGCCCTATCGGCGCACGCCGGCGCTGGACGAGCAAAGCACGGTGATCGAGGAGCAGGTGCGCGCCTATACGCGGCGCATCACCCGGTGTGCCTACACCCGCGATCCCGGTTGTTGCTGTGAGAACACCCCGGCCGTGATCAGCGCACCGCCGCCGGCGCGGCTGATCGCACGCAGCCCCTTCGGCGTGAGCTTTTGGGTCGAGATGCTGCTGGGCAAATACCGCTACGGCCAACCGAGCAACCGGTTGCTCCAAGACCTCGCCGATCAAGGCTTGCCGGTCTCCCCCGGCACGCTCGCCGGTGGCCTGCAGCGTTTCACCGGGTTGTTCGAGCCGGTGCTCGAGGCGCTGTACTGCAAGCAGATGAGCGAGACGCTCTTCAACAACGACGAGACGCGCCGGGAGGTCTTCGTCGATCTGGAGGGCAAGGTCGGAACGCGTTGGTATCCGTGGCTGACGCGCTCGGCCTCGGTGGTGTTCTACTGCATCGATCCGAGCCGCAGCGCGGCGGTGCCCGGCGCGCATTTCGCCGGCTTGCAGGGCGAGCGCGCCATCATCGTCTGCGATCGCTACAGCGCCTACAAAAAGCTCGCGCGCCTGGCCGAGAACATCTTGCTGGCGTTCTGCCGGGCGCACGTGCGCCGCGACTTCCTGGAGGCGGGGCGCGCGCTGCCCGCGTTGGAACCTTGGGCGCTGGACTTCAAAGCGCGTCTCGGCATGCTCTACCATCTCAACCAACAGCGTCTGGCGCACTGGGATCCCGATCGCCCCTTGGCGCAGCAAGGCGCGGCGTTCGAGCACGCGCAGGCGGCCTTGCAGGCGGCGCTGGCGGACCTGCACGCCGAGGCCGAACGGCTGTTGGCGCAGGACGACACCGACGCGACCCTGCCGAAGGTCGCCCGCGCCCGGTGCAAGCGGGTGCTCACCAGTCTGCTTCACCATTGGTCGGGGCTGACGGTCTTTGTCGCGCATCCCGAGGTGCCGATGGATAATAACCGTGCCGAGGAGACGATCCGCACGCCGGTCATCGGGCGCAAGAATGATTACGGTTCGGGTAGCCTGTGGAGCGCGCAGCTCGCCGCGACGCTGTTCTCCATCCTGCAGACCCTGGCGCTGTGGGGGATGAATCCCCGTGCCTGGCTGACCGCTTATCTCAACGCCTGCGCCGAGGCCGGCGGACAAGCTCCAAGCTCGCTGACGGCGTTCCTGCCTTGGTCGATGGATGCCGCGCGTCGTGCCGAACTGTGCCGACCCGCCGCGCCGCCGACCGGCATCGACAGCTCATGAGTCATCGCTACTGCGGGCGCGACTTCCAGGCCGAGGAGATCGCGCTGATCCGCGCACTCATCGCCGAGGACCCGCCCCGCAGCCGCGCAGCGCTGTCGCGCTTGACCTGCCAAGCGCTCGCCTGGCACACCGCCAACGGCGGTTTGAAGGACATGTCCGCCCGGGTGGCCATGCTGCGGATGCACAACGACGGGCTCATCACGCTGCCGCCGCCGCGCAACCGCCGGCCCGATGCGCGCGTGCGCCTCAGCGCGCTCAGCGATCCGCAACCGCGCCTCGAGCAACCGGCCGCCGCGCTCAAACCACTGACCTGGTCGCGCGTGCAGCACAAAGCCCAATCACGGCTGTGGAACGAACTCATCGAGCGCTACCACTACCTCGGTCATACCCTCTTGCCGGGGGCGCAGCTGCGCTATCTGGTCTACGCCGCCGAGCAGCCCGTCGCCGCGCTCGGCTTCGGTGCCGCAGCTTGGATGTGCGCTCCGCGCGATCGCGACATCGGCTGGAGTCATGCACAACGTGAGCGCCATCTCCATCGGGTCGTCAACAATGCCCGCTTCTTGATCCTACCCTGGGTCCACTCCAAAACCTCGCCTCCATGCTCTTGGCGCAGGCGGCCAGGATCCTGCCCGAGGATTGGCTGGCGGTCTACGGCTACCGCCCGCTGCTGCTGGAGACCTTCGTGGAGACACCGCGCTTTCGCGGCACCTGCTACAAGGCCGCCAACTGGACCTGCTTGGGACAAACCAAAGGCCGCGGAAAACTCGGCCAAGCCGGAAAACAAAGCGAACCCATCAAGGACATATGGATTTACCCGCTGGACCGACGCTTCCGCGAAGTGCTTACCCGTTGATTCTGATGGGTAGGGGTAGACCGAATATTTACGCCGCAAAGCGGCTGGAAACCACGCCGGCCGCCGTGAGCCGACGCATCAAGGCGCTCGAGGAACGCTTGGGTGTCAGGCTACTGCAACGGACCATCCGCAAGATTCAGCTCACGGAAGCGGGTGAGCTGTATTTCCGTGAAGTCAGCAGGCTCTTGGGCGACCTGATGGCGGTTGAACATCAGCTCGAAACGGTGACGGCAGAGCCTACAGGCGAATTGCGGATCGTTGGGCCGATGTCGTTCGGACAGCGTCGACTCGCTCCGGTCGTGACGCGTTTCGCTTTGGGCCATCCCAAGCTTCGCGTGACTTTGAAGCTCGAGGATCGGGAAACGGACATTGTCAGCGAAGGATTTGACCTGGCCATACGGATCGCCTATCCCAGCGATTCATCCCTCGTGGCCCGGACCATCGGGCGAATACCTCGATACCTCTGCGCGTCGCCGGAGTATCTGGCGAGGCGCGGTACGCCGCAAACGCCACGAGACCTGCTGCAGCATGATTGTCTTCACTACAACGTCATTTCCGAACGTGAGGAGTGGACCTTCGGCGGTCCACAAGGTGACGAAACGCTCGTGATCAAAGCCGCCTTTTGCTGCAACAACGGCGAGGTGTTGGCGGAAGCGGCGATGCAAGGGCTGGGCATCACCCTGCTGCCAGATTTTATCGTGAAAGAAGCACTTTCCTACGGGCGGTTGGTGCGCGTCCTGGAAGGGAGAGAGCGCGCGCCCCTCATTCTCTCTGTTCTGTACCCGTCAAGACGACACGTCCCAGTCAAAACCCGGTTATTCATCGATTACGTCATTGAGCAACTCACCTAAGGCACCGCCGATCAATGGCCGTTTCCCGCAGGAGCGTACCGGCAGTTCGCCGCATCGACACGTAACGTGATTTATCGGCTCAAAATGCGCCCATTTCAGGCGCATTCAGTGTTTCATGGGGGCTCGACCCCGACTGGCAGCGCAGGCCGGGCGCACCTCGGGTGCGTCAGGCCAACAACGCCCGTTTTGCCGGAACCAAGTTGACCAGCCGGAACAGCACCTCAAGCCGCGCGCGGTTCTTGGCCAGGCCCTTGTAGCGGACCTTGCGATGACGAAGCAGATTATTGATCACGTGAAACGGATGTTCGACGCGGACCTGTACCTTGGCCTTGATGGTCTCGGCACGCTCGGTCACGGCAACGTCATGTTGATTGACACCGAGCCTGTCGTGCTCGCCCGCGCCCGGTCACCCGCGCAAACCGGTCGCACGAGTGCGGCGGGCGAGTGACTGGAACTGGCCGACAACGTCCCTTCGGGGCCGCAAGACAGAGCGGGCTTGACTAACCGCTCCTGAGGCAATGCGACCTCAGAGCAGTCAACCTTCCCGAGGGGATCTCGCCTGCGGTGGCCAGGTCCTGATTCAGCAGTCCGACATCGGTCAACAGCCGCACCGCCATGAGGCGATCGACGCTCGATTGAAACTCAAGCAGCAAATCGACGTAGACCGAGTGCTGGATCTCAAGACCCCGCATTTAGACTTGATCCGCGCTGCCTTCGCCGAAGTCCCGGCGTCAACCCTCATTGAAAAAGGGATCCGGCAACGCGGGATTTCGCAGCTTCGCAGCCGCCCCGGCGCCGACCACCGGCAGGTTCGTTGGATCGAGCAGACCGATCTGCACCAGCACACTCGCCTGATCCCAGTGGATGTGCTCGTACGACACCTTGCCGTCCTCGATGCCGACGATCACGACGAACACCGCCTCGACCCGCTTGCCCGTCGGCGCCACCCCCGGCAGCATCCAGTCGATCTTCTGCGTGTGCGTGAAGGAGATGATCAACTCATCGACCAACCGCTCTTCGCTGCACGTGCGGGAGACCGTCTCGAAGGCCACGTCCGGCGGGAAGAACTGCCCGACGAGTCGCTTGTCGTAGAAGGTCCGGACACTTTCCGGCCCCTGCCCGCCAACCATGGTCGGCACGTTGACCAGATGCGGGTTCGGCGCCATCGTCGCCAGCGTCCGGTCGAGATCTCCCTCCAACTCCGCGTTCATGTGCGCCGCAAAGATCGCATCGAGCCTTGCCGGCAGGTCTGGGTCTGACATTGGGTTTGTGCTCGCAACAGGGGATTGGGGCTCGCGTCATGACGCGACGACGCAAGGAATCAATTGGACCACGTCTCGCCCGAGGACGCTGGCCTGACCCGGCCCGAACAAGATCAGGGCACGACGCGCGCGACATCGTCCGCCCCGAAAAACTCGACCAACAGGCGCTGCGTCTCGGCGGTGCGCTCGAGCATCGGCAGGTGGCCGCTCCCGGGCAGGACGACGAGCTGGCTTCCGGGTAGGCGCTTTCGGAGCGTTGGCGCAGCCGATACCGGATAGATTGAATCCCCCTCGCCCCAGACGATGAGCGCGGGGATGACGATGTCCAGTGACTCATCGGCATCGCCGGCCAAGACGCCGTCGAAGAGATTCACGATGTCCCAGACCTGCCGATAGTGCAGATTGCGCGCGACATAATCGCGAATCAGCTGTTCGCGCACCTCATCCGGAACCTCCGGCGGCTGCACGAACAGCAAACCCATCTCCAGCTCGAACTGCGCTTGGTCCGTGGGGATGAACGGATTGATGCCTTGCAGGATTGCCGCGCGGACCCCCGGACCCCAAGGCTCGACGCCCAAGGGCGGCCCGATGAAAGCTAACCTGCGCACCCGCGCTGGATCGCGCCGTGTGTACAAGGCCGCGATTGCGCCGCCCAGGGAGTTGGCGGCCAGGTCGAAGGGACCGAGCCCGAGCACGTCGGCGAACTCACCAAGCAGCTGCACCTGACGTCGCAGGTCGTAGACGCTCACCGGGTAGTCGGTGCTTTGGCCGAACCCCGGCAGATCGGGGGCGATCGCATCGAAGCCGGCCGACGCAAGCCCGCACAGCACCTCTTGCCACTGCTCCTTTTGCGCGAACAGTCCATGCAACAGGATAACCGGCTGTCCGTGCCCGGCACGATCGTAGTGGACCTGTCCGCCGTCGACCTCGATCGACGCGGAGTGCAACGCGCAGCTGTTCTCGACGTCCTTGGCCTGGACGCCGGTGACAACCAGCAGTCCAAGGATAAGCCATGCCGGAAAGGTCGCTCGCAAGATCAGGGATTTACCCACGCTATAGGCCTCGCAGTGGATCGATCGGTTAGCGGCTCGTCGGGCGAACAGGTCATGGCACCGACGCATATGTCCTGTCGACGACGCCGTCTGCATTCAAGCGCGAAGGGGACCCGGCCGATGGCATCGCGGCGCGTCACTGGTTGACGCCCTTGCATCAGGTGCACTTGCCGGCCAACGGCACATGTGCGGAGCATGCCCGGTGACAATGAACACGGTCAAGATGTCGGGGTCTCAGACGCAACTGCTGAGGTACATCAAGCGGCACGATCGCAACCCCGGCAATATTGGCGAACCCCCCTTATGGTCATCTGCAACGGATCGTCAAGACGGCTACCGCCCCAAGAGCGGTCCCTGGAGCCGAGATGTCTTCTGGAGCCGAGATGTCTTAGGGGAAGAAATCGGTATCAGCCGATGCATTGGTCTGCCGCGTTGCTGCTCGCCTTGCTTGCCGGATCGGCGGCCTGCACCCGGGTCACTGTGTGGCGGGCCGAGTCGGCCAATCCACCCATCGGGCGGTTCGCCGAGGTTGACGGTCTGCGCGTCCACTACACGGACCAGGGGCAGGGCCGGCCTCTCATCCTGGTCCACGGCGCGAGCACCAGCCTACTGGACTTCCACGCCAGCATCGGCGGGCCCCTGGCCGCGAAGTACCGGGTCATCGCCTTGGACCGTCCGGGTCACGGCTACAGCGAGCGTCCTGCCGATGCCCGGCCGAACCCATTGGCTCAGGCCCGCATCGCTTACGGCCTGGCACAGAAGTTGGTCTGGAGCGCCCGATTCTGGTCGGACACTCCCGGGCCGGCTCCGTGGTCCTCGCCTATCTGCTCGCCTACCCCGGCGAGGCGGAGGGCGGGGTGCTCCTTGCCGGCGCGACCCACCCCCGGGAGGGAGGCGTGGCCTGGTACAACGACCTGGCGGGGGTCCCGGTGCTCGGTTCGCTGTTCGCCTACACCTTGGGCGGGGCACTGGGCCCGCTCGCCATCGACGGCGGGATTGCGGAGGTCATGTCCCCTGACCCGGTCCCGGATGGCTATCGGTCCCGCACCGGGGTCGACCTCGGCCTGCGGCCGCGGACCTTTCTGGCCAACGCCGAAGATGTGCGTCGCCTGAGACCCTTCCTCGCCGAACAGCGGGCCGGCTACTCTCGCATCCAGGTCCCGCTCCTGCTCATCACGGGCGAGCGGGACGACCTGGTTCCCGCCTGGAATCATGCCGACCGCCTGATCCTGGAGGCCCCCGGGGCGCGCCAAGTCGTGATCCCGGGGGCCGGCCACGGCCTGCACCACAGCCGAGGGGATCTGGTGGTCAGGCTCATCGAGGACTTCGTCGCGGAAACGGACGAGGCCCGCGGCGCCGGTCATTGAGTCCGAAGTCGGCATTCCCGGGCGCCGCTTGCGGTGCCCCGTACTGTCCCTTCGGGTACCCGACCGGCCGGCGGGTTGCAGGAGGCAGGGTGCGCCCCACCTTCAAGGGCAGGCACTTGCGGGAGACATCCCCATGACGCGACGCATCACCCGACCCATCTCCATCGCGGCCCTAGCCGCGATCCTCGTCTTGCCCCCGGCGGCGGTGGCCCATCACGGCTGGCGCTGGACCGCGGGCGAGAACATCTCCTTGACCGGTCTCATCACCGCGGTGCGGCTCGGCAATCCGCATGGGCTCGTGACCGTCGACGTCGATGGCGAGCCCTGGACCGTCGAGGTCGGCCAGCCCTGGCGCAACGAACGCGCGGGGCTGACCGACGCGGACTTCGCCATCGGGCGCGAGATCCGCGTCGAGGGCGAGCCGGCCGCGGCCGCCTCGCGCCGGGTCATCAAAGCCGAGCGGCTTTGGTTCGACGGGCAGCGGCACGAGCTCTATCCCGAGCGCGATTGAGGGTGGAGGCACTCGGCGCGCTCGGGGCGGCACTCGCCGACTGGCCGCTCGCCGAGGCGATGCGGCGCGCGCGCTGGGGCTACGCGGCGGCGAGCACCGGGCACGTGGTCGGCATCGCGCTCCTGGTCGGCGCAATCCTGCCCTTCGACCTGCGCCTCCTCGGCGCCTGGGCCTCGGTCGAGCGCGCCGTGCTCGCGCGGGTGCTCCTGCCGGTGGCGGCAACGGGCCTGGCGCTGGCGGTGAGCTGCGGGGTACTCCTGTTCCTGGCGGCGCCGGCGGACTACCTCGGCGCGCCGCTCTTCCTCGCCAAGATGGCTCTGGTGGCGGTGGGGGTGGGCCAGGCGGCTGCGCTCCACCTCGGCCCCGGTCTCGCCGCGGCAGGGGTCGTGCGGCTTCGGGTCGCCGGGGCGCTGTCGCTTGCGTGCTGGATGGGCGCGCTGGTGGCGGGACGGATGCTTGCGTTCGTCGGCGCGTGAGGGAGATCCTCGGCGTGGTTCCGGCCATCCTTGGCGCGCTCGTGATGGCCAACCCGCCGGGGGATCTCGGGGCTACTGCCGCTGTGCCGCCTCGATGACCGCCAGTCCCAGCTTGCCGGCGTGGTCGGCCTCGCCCTCGGCGCCGCTGTTCAGCGCGAGGGTGACGACGAGGTCCTTCTCGGGCAAATAGATGTAGAGGGTGCGGAAGCCCATCGATTCGCCTTCGTACTGCCAGCCGAAGCCGATCGCGGGCGAGATGAAGCCCGAGATGCCAAGGCCGAAGCCATGGGGGTCGTCGGCGGTCAGCCGGGCGAGCGTCTCGCCTGTCCGCATCGACACGACCCGGGTGAGCTCGGCGCGGGCGTCGGCATCGAGGAGATCCTCCGAGGTGAAGAGCGCCCGCACCCAGTTGTTGACCTCCTCGGGGCGCGAGACGCCGGCCCCTGCAGCCCCGCCCCAGGACATGTCCTCGGCCTTCACGTCGGCCCCGTCCAGAGCCTTCATCGCGTCATAGCCTTCCGCTACGAAATAGCCCGACGCCATGCGCTCGGTGATCTCGGGCGGATAGATCCCGGCCCGGTAGTAGGTATTCATCAGGCCGTAGCGCGGGCCGAACAGCCGCTCCTCGAAGTGTTCCTGCACCCTGCGTCCGGTGGCCTTCTCGATCACCATCCCGGCAAGGATGTAGTTGGTGTTCGAGTAGGAGTAGCCCGTCGTCGGGTCCGGGGCGTCGGGATAGGCGGGGTCGGCGAAACCGACGAGGACCGCGGGCGAGAAGTGGCGCGACAGCCCGTTCCGACCGATATCGGCGATCATCGCATCGACGTTGTCGTAGCTCGGGATGCCGCTTGTCATGTTCAGAAGCCGGCGCAGCGTGACGTCCTTCCACGCCGGATACTCGGGCAGCCACTCACCCAGCGTGTCGTCGAGGTCGAGCACCCCTTCGGACTGGAGTTGCAGCAGCGTGACCGCGGTGAAGGACTTGGTGATGCTGCCGATCTGGAACAGCGTGTCGGGCGTCACGTCGGCGGCGCCGGCCGCGTTCGAGACCTTGCCGGCGCTCACGTTCACCGTGCCGCCGCCCTCGGGCAGGCTGACGCTGATCGAGATCGCGGTGGCCTTTTCGCCCGCGGCGGTGTCGGCGATGTAGGTGTCGGCGATGGTCCGGAGCTTCGCGGCAAGCGCGTCGTCGGCCTGGGCAGGCGCCGGCCCGCTCAGTGCGGCGGCAAGGGCGAAAACGACCGGCCCGGCGATCCTGTTGGTCATGAAATGTACCTTGAAATCCGCTTGCGCAAATCCGGTTCACCTGATGGCCGCATCAGATCTGCCGGGGGAGCGCACGTCAAGTCCCGCAGGAAATACGGCGCGAAAAACAAGATGCTCCGACGGATCGGAGATCCAACCGCCACTGCGCGCTGCGCGTCCAGCGACGCCCGAATCGATGCTAGCGTTGGATCGACGGCCGGTCAAGACGCTGTCCGGGCGCGCAACGGCCTCCGGTTGGAGCAGAGATCCCGTGTTGACGAGCGCTTGAAAACGGCTCCGGGCACAGCGGACGGGCGGGAGGCAGTGGCGGCTGCACTCCCGCCCGCGGCAGACACCGGCGACCAGGCAACGCGCTGGTCAAACTCGAAGTGTGGCTCGGATTGGCCGAGAAGGTCCCGGTCCGGCGTCGGCTCGGGCGCATCGTCCCGGGCGGGGTGATCGGCGGTGGGCGGGGCGGCTCGCCGATGTGGTTGAGAATCCGCCATGATGGCGTGGATAGCTGTTTTTTGTGTACAGCAGGCAGAGTGATCCTGGAGGCTCGCGGCGAACGTCCGACGACCGCTGTCCGTTGGACTGCTGCCGTTGAGATTAGGGGAACGGATGTCGGCTCTTCGCCGGTGCTCCCCCTCGGATCTCCCGGATTCAGTGACTGATAATGGGGCACAGCGATCGGTTGGCTGGCTCGGCTCGGTGGCCGGTCTGGGTCGAGAACGGACCCTTCCGCCGCCTCTCGCCCGGTGCCGCAGTGCGGAAAGATCGGCGGAAGTCAGGTGAGCGAATCTTAGAAGTCTGTGACGAGATAATGTTGGAAACAACACTTCGCGCGCCGCTCCAGCTTCTTTCTGCTCGTATTCGACCTGACCGCGCTCGAAGTGCTCCCGTAACCAGCGCGTGATCTCCTCCTTGCCTCGGTGGTCACCGTCTGGGCTGGGCCTCGATCATCCCTTCGCCCACAGCGGCCACCGAATGCGTCGTCAGGCCATCCTGGCCTGACGGAATCAGGGCTGGAAGCCCTGAGGACGCAAGGATCACCAGCAGTTGGACCAAACGATGATCAAGGCCCAGCGCTGCTCGCGCCGCCCCATCGCGTACGGGTTATCCATCTGCTCCGGCGGCGTCTCCCCTCGACCTGCTCCGACGTGCATCAGACGGTTGTTGAACCTCGCCCTTGAGCTGCTCCTCGAGCTGGTTGCCGTACCGCCAGCGCGTGACATTGTGTGACCGACTCGACCGTGATCTCGACTACCTGGGTACTCAGCACACGGGACATTCCGGCGCTCGTCCGGCTCACCCTCCCGTGAGGCAGCTGGCCGAGAAAAGGGCAAAAAGCGACGCGTTTTCGTACTCGCGGAGCAAATTGCAAGCGGTATCGTAGGCGCTGGAAACAACAAGAACCCTCCACCGATTCCATGAAAATGCAAAAACAATGAGAACCTTAAGCCTCGATGAAGCCGCAGCATTCCTTCGGATGCATACGGAAACGGTTCGCCGCCGCGCGCGCGACGGGGTGATCCCCGGCGCACGGCCGGGCAAGGCATGGGTATTTTTGGAGTCGGATCTGGTGGATTGGCTCCGCTCGCAGTACGATCCTCAGGCGCGAGCGGCAGGGCCTTTATCGAAAAGGAGATCGACATGCTCTACCGCAGAAACAACAGCCGTCACTGGTGGACTCGCTTCACCACACCGGACGGCCGAGAAGTACGGCGCTCTACTGGCACCGAAGACAAGAAAGACGCCGAGGAGTACGAGGCGAAGCTGAAGCAGGATCTTTGGCGGGTCGCACGACTGGGCGAGAAGCCGAGGCGGTCGTGGCAGGAAGCTGTGGTGCAGTGGATTGCCGAGACCGAGCATAAGGCCAGTCACGAGGATGATCTGGTTCATTTGAGATGGCTCGATCCGCACCTGAAAGACAAGATGCTGGACGAGATCGACAAGGCGTTGGTCGACCAACTGAAGGTCAATCGAAAAACGCAGAAGACGAAGCGGCATCCGAAAGGTGTCACGAACGCGACGGTGAACAGGATGCAGGCTTTGCTCCGGGCAATCCTACGTCGGGCTGAGCGCGAATGGGAGTGGCTCGACAAGTCCCCGGCTTTACGCATGTTGCCGGAACCCAAAAAGCGTGTTCGCTGGCTCAAACGCGACGAAGCCGATCGGTTGATCGCAGAGTTGCCGGAGCACCTAGCCGACATGGTGCGTTTCAGTCTAGCGACCGGACTGCGTGAAGCAAATGTGACGGGGCTATGCTGGGAGCAAGTTGACTTGGACCGCCGCGTCGCCTGGGTGCATGACGATGAAGCCAAGGGCAATCGAGGAATCGGTGTGCCACTTAACCGCGATGCTGTCCTGGTGTTGCGGCGCTGGCAAAATCGCCATGCGGAGCGTGTCTTCTGCTACCGCCGTAGGCGCAATGGCATGGAAACCTGGAACCCGGTGACCAAGGCAGGCGGAGCGGCGTGGCGGAAAGCGCTGGAGCGTGCCGGGATCAGCAATTTTCGCTGGCATGATCTCCGTCACACTTGGGCAAGTTGGCACGTTCAGGCCGGAACGCCTCTGCACGTTCTGCAAGAGCTGGGAGGTTGGCAGTCAGCCGAAATGGTCCGACGTTATGCGCATCTGGCGCCGGAACATCTTTCGGAGCATGCCTCTCGGATTGAGACCGGGTTGAAGCCTGTCCGCACATTTTCCGGCACACCTGAAACGAACAAGGCCACCGAAGTGGCCTAAGTTGTTGTTTTTATGGTGCGCCCTGCAGGGCTCGAACCTGCGACCACCTGATTAAAAGTCAGATGCTCTACCAACTGAGCTAAGGGCGCGAAAGCCGGGCAGTATAATGCGGTGCGCGGTCTTTTTGAAGGGCCAGGACGCGGGCCCGTCGAAACGGGTGTCGTTGCGGCCTTGCGGCGGCGGGGATCGCTCAGCGCAACTCTTGGCCGATCCGCTCCAGACGGCTTCTGGCGAGGCGCGCCTCGGTGCTGGCGGGATAGCGACTGACGACCTGCTCGAGCGTGGCGCGCGCCTGCTCGAACGCCTTTTGCTCGAATTGGATGTAGCCGATCTTGAGCATGGCGCCGGGGACCTTCGGGCTGTCGGGGCTGAGCTGGACCAGGCGATCGAGCTCGGCCAAGGCGGCCGGGTAGTTGCGCTGGATGTAGTAGGTCTCGCCGAGCCAGTAGCGGGCGTTGTCGGTGAACTGGCCCTGCGGATAGCGCCGGAGCAGGTCGCTGAAGGCGGCCTGCGCCTCTTCGTATTTGCGCTCTTTGAGGAGCGCAAAGGCGGCGGCATAGGCATCGCGCTCGCTGCCGCCGGTCGTCTCGGGCGAGGGCAAGGAGGGGATGCCGGCGGCACCGCTCGACGAGGGGACCGGCGCGGCAATCGGGGGCGGCGGCTCGGGCGTCCCTGCGGGGGCATCGAGATCGCTTCCGCTGACATCGATGGAGCCATTACCGCCGTTCAGGTCGCCCGGGGCGGCAGGACCCAAGGGATCGCCGCGATCGGCACCGAGACGCGAGTCGATGTCGAGAAATTGATCGCGCTGCTGGCGCTGCAGCTTTTGGATCTCGAACTGCTGCATCTCGACCAGACCGCGCAACTCCTGCATCTCCATCTGCAGCTGCTGCATCTGAAGCAGGAGCTCGGAGCCCGCCTGATTCTCGAGGATGCGCTCCATGCGGGCGAGCCGCGCCTCGAGGGCAGGGTTTGCCAGCGCCGTCGGCGGGACGGTCGCAGCGAGCAAGGCCGCAGCCAGAATCAGAACGATCGGTCGGATACGCATCAATTCACTCCTAAATCCTGTTCCGGTGACAACCGAAACCTTCGCGCTCGACAGTCGTCCAACGACCTGAAGCGCCAAGGAAAGCAGATTAAATAAAATTCTTAGACAATTTGAATCGCGTCAACGCCGACACCCGCAGACACTCGCCGAAATCCGATCCCACCCAAAAGCCCGCAGGTCGCACCGGACGCGATTCAACGCGATTCAATACTGGATCACGACACGCCGATTCAACCGCCAGGCCTGCTCGCTATGACCCGGATTGGCCGGGCGTTCTTCGCCGTAGCTCAGCGTGGACAGCTGGTTCGGCGGCACGCCGTCGGCGATCATGAGACGCCGCACCGACTCGGCACGCTGATCGCTCAGGGCGAGGTTGTACTCGCGTGTGCCGCGCTCGTCGGTGTTGCCTTCGAGTGTCGC
Source organism: Thiocapsa sp. (assembly GCF_018399035.1). Classification (GTDB taxonomy): domain Bacteria; phylum Pseudomonadota; class Gammaproteobacteria; order Chromatiales; family Chromatiaceae; genus Thiocapsa. Next base: position 5,346,102 of record NZ_CP073760.1, on the reverse strand, counting down.
CTTGACCCCCGTGTTGATGCCCAAATACCGCGCGTGGGTGCGCAGCACCGGGAGATATTCGGGCTTGATCTCGGCGGTGTCGTAGTCGAAATAGATGGTCCGCTGGTACAGCGGATTACTCGGATCCTCCCAGGGACCGGCATAGACCGGGCGCGTGGTTTCGAGCGGGGCGGTCGTGGTCGGCACCGTCGGCATCGGCTGAGGCGCGGCAGGCTCGATCGATTGTTTCGGCGCGCTGGTGCAGCCGGCGGCCAAGACAGAGGCGAGCACGACGGCAGTGAGGGCGAGGGCGGGCGCCCGGATGCCCTTGCGGTTCGTTGTCATCACAGACTCCTGACCCCGGCGTCGGGGATTGGACGTTGGATTTGTTCGGGGCGCGCCTTGGTCATGAGCTCGGCGACGTCGCTGATCGGGACGGTAGGGTAATGGGACGAGCGAGAGCGTGGTTCACCCTCTGCGTCGGGGCTGGTGGACTGCGCTTCGCTTACCCTACGGGGCTTGTTCACCCTAACGACGGGGATCATTGTATGAACGGCGACCAGGCGGGCTCGCGGACCTCGCCGGAATCCTGCGACAGGCGCTGGTTGCCGCCGCCGTCGATCGAGGCTGCCGCCAAGACGCCTCGGCCGCCGTGGATGGTCGCGTAAATTACCATGCTGCCGTTCGGCGCGAAACTCGGTGACTCGTCCAGGCTGCCGTTGCTCAAGACCCGCATGAAGCCGCGATCCAGATCGATCACGCCGATGCGGAATCGCCCGTTGACGCGTGTGACCAGGACGATGGATCGCCCGTCCGGCGAATAGGATGCACGGGCGTTGTAGTCGCCCTCGGAGCTGATCCGCTGGGCGGGCCCGCCGCCCGAGCCCATGCGATAGATCTGCGGGCTGCCGCCGCGATCGGAGGTGAAGATGATCTGTTGACCGTCGGGCGACCAGGAGGGCTCGGTGTCGATGGCGAAATGGTCGGTGAGACGCACCAGCTCGCGGGTCGTGAGATCCAGCACATAGATGTCCGGATTGCCGTCCTTGGAGAGCGTCATCGCGAGCTTGCGCCCGTCGGGCGAGAAGGCCGGCGAGCCGTTGATGCCGGGATGGCTCGCGACCAGCTCGCGGCGCCCGCTGGCCAGCTCCTGGATGTAGATGGCGGCGCGCTTGTTCTCGAAGGAGACGTAAGCGATGCGGCGGCCGTCGGGAGACCAGGCCGGCGACATGATGGGCTCGCCGGAGGAGACGATGGTCTGGGGGTTGTAGCCGTCGGCGTCCGCGACGCGCAGGGTCACCGTCTGGCTCTCGCCCTGGCCGGTGGCGGTGACATAGGCGATGCGGGTGGCCGCCACGCCGCGCTGGCCGGTGAGCTTCTGATAGATGATGTCGGCGATGCGGTGCGCCGTGTTGCGCATGCCGGCCTTGGTGGAAACGAGTGTGCTGCCGGCGAGCTGATCGCCGCGGAAGACATCGTAGAGGATGAAGCTGACCCGATAGCCGCTGCCGTCGGCCTCCACACGGCCGATAACCAGGTTGTTCATCCCGAGCAGGCGCCAATCGCGCAGATCCACGTCCTCGTGTCGGGCCGGCATGTCGAGCATGTCGCGGGTCGGCATCGCACGAAACCGACCGGTGCGCGCGAGATCCGCACTGATGACGGCGGCGATGTCTACCGGCGGGATCAACCCGTCGCTCACCCCGAAGGGGACGACGGCGATCGGCTGGGCGGCCTCGACACCGCCGGTGACCTCGATGTTCAGACGGGCCTGTGCCGGCCCGGCCCCGAATCCGAGACCGAATCCGAAAAGGACGACTGCAAAGGCCATGAGGATCGAGGGGCGGCGCTGGTGTCGGGGCATCGGGGTCTGTCCTGGCTAGGGCCTGAAGGTGAAAGTGAACTCGCGAAAGCGCTCGAACACGGGTCCGGACGGCACGGGCAAGGGCGATGCCTGATTGACCGCGGCGACGACCGACTGATCGAAGGCGGTATTGCCGCTGCTCTGGACCACACGAACGCTGTTGGGCACCACGTCGCCGCCCGGGATGAGCCGCACCGAAACGACGGTGGCGAGATCGCGACCGGTCGCCGGCGGTCGGACCCAAAACTGACGCACCCGATCACGGATCACGGGGACGTAGCGATCGGCCTCGCGCGCAAGCTGCGCGGTCGCCAACGCCGATCTCGGGTCGCCCTCACGCGTACGCTGCGCCTCTTCCGCGCCGAGCCCGCGCTGCCTGTCCTCCTCGGCGAGCCGCCTGGCCTCCTGCTCGATGCGCTCTTGCGCAAGCTCCTCGACGAGACGACGCTCCTCGAGCTCGGCCATCAGGCGGGCCTCCTCTTCGAGCTGCCGCTGCCGCGCGAGGGCGGCCTCGGCGTCGGCTTGGCGCTGGGCCTCCACACGACGCTCGATCTCGGCGCGTCGCTCGGCCTCGGCCCTCTCACGGCGTTCGTCTTCGGCGCGGACCGCCTCGGATCGGCGTTGGGCCTCGGCGCGGGCCGCGGCCTCCGCGGCAAGACGCTGCTCTTCGGCCAGACGCTCCGCCTCGGCCTTGGCGGCTGCGGCCTCCGCGGCTAAACGCTCGGCCTCGGCGCGTCGAGCGGCCTCTGCACGGCGTTCGGCATCGGCGCGTTGTTCTGCCTCGGCCCTCGCCTCGGCGGCCTCTCGTTCGGCCTGCGCTTGGCGCTGGGCCTCGGCCATGCGGTCGATCTCCAGCAGACGGCGCGCCTCGGCCTCGGCTGCAGCCGCTTCGGCCTCCGCCGCCAGCTGCTCGGCTTCGGCGGCGGCAAGAGCGGCCTCCTCGAGACGCTGGGCCTCCTCGCGTTCGGCGTCGGCCTGACGCTCCGCCTCGGTGAGCTCGGCCTCGAGCCGTGCGGCCTCGGCGGCACTCAGGTCGTTCTGGCTCGACTCCGGCGGGGCCACTGCGTCCGGCGGCGCCTGTCCTTCGGAGACGATCTCGGGACTGATCTCGGGTCCGGCCGGACGTCGCGCCTGCTCGGCCTGAAACTCCGCCACCATCGCCTCGAGCGCGGCATCGCCGATGATGGTCGCCTGCACCACACGCGCCTTGCTCCCGGCCTCCGTGATCGGCCGATCGATCTTCACGCCCACGAAGAAGAGCAGGGCGAAAAAGACATGCAGACCCAACGACCAATAGAAGGCCCGCGGGTTATGCCTCAGGATGTGCCACATGTCCGGGCTCGTACTGCCGCGTCAGCGCTCGCGGCGCTCCGGCGGCACCGTCACCAAACCGACCTCGGACGCCCCGGCCGCTTGAGCAACGACCATTGCGCGAACGACACGCCCGTAGTCGACGCGGTGGTCAGCCCTGACCAGGATCGGTGTGCCCGGCGTGTACTCCAGGACGACACGAATGCGGTCAAAGAGGATCTGCTCGCTGGCCGGGGCGTTTTTGTCGTCCCCGATATCGATGTAATAGTCACCGAACTGGTCGACGGTGATGATCAGCGACTCGGTCGTCGGGCTCGGGATCCCGCCGGCCGTCTCCTGCGGCAGCGCCACCTTCACACCCTGCGTGATCAAGGGCGCCGTCACCATGAAGATGACGAGCAGCACCAGCATCACGTCGATGTAGGGCACGACATTGATCTCGGCCATCGGCCGGCGGCGCTGTCTGGAACGGGTGCGCTTGAGCATCTGCGGGAGTCCTCGAACGCTCAGTTGCGGCCTTGACGTTGCAGCAGGGTCGAGAACTCTTCCATGAATTCCTCGTAGCGGCTGTTCAGACGCTCGACCTGATAGGAATATCTGTTGTAGGCGATGACGGCGGGGATGGCGGCGAAGAGACCGATGGCGGTGGCGACCAATGCCTCGGAGATGCCCGGCGCAACCAGTGCGAGGGTGGCCTGCTCGACGTTCCCGAGTGCTTGGAAGGCATGCATGATGCCCCAGACGGTGCCGAAGAGCCCGATGTAGGGGCTGGTGGAGCCGACCGTCGCCAGGAAGGTGAGGCTGGTCTCCAGGCGGTCCATCTCGCGGCTGAGGGCGACGCGCATCGAGCGCTCGCTGCCCTGCAGGACGGCCATCAGGTCATTGCCCTCGATCTTGCGCAGCCGCACGTATTCCTTGAAGCCGGCGCGGAAGATGGACGGCAAACCATGTTCGCCCTTGCGGTTCTCGCTCAGGTCTTTGTAAAGCGTACTGAGATCGCCGCCGGACCAGAAGCGCTCCTCGAAGGCGTTGGCGCTCTTACGGGCCTTGGAGAGCACGCGTCCGCGGTCCAGGATCATGGCCCAAGAGGTCACGGAGGCGAGCACCAGCACCACCAGCACCAACTGGACCACCAGGCTGGCCTGGAGGATGAGGTTAAACAAGGACAGATCGGACGTCATGGCAGGGTCTCCGCTGGACCGCTCGCGAAAGGCAACAAGTCGGACAAGAGATCGCCGGGCAGGCGCGCCGGGCGCAGGGTCGCGACATCGATGCAGGCGATCTTCACGGCGGCTCGGCAACAACAGGTACCGTCCCCGTCGCGCATCACCTGCTGATCGAACTCCAGACTCGCACCGCCCGCACGCACCAGGCGGGAGGTCACGCTCAGGCAATCATCGAGACGGGCGGGTGCAAGATAGTCGATCGCAACGCGACGCACGGCGAAGAGGATGCCGCAACGCTCGCGCAAGGCATCCTGCTCATAGCCGACGGCGCGCAGCCACTCCGTGCGCGCCCGCTCCATGAACTTGAGATAATTGGCGTAGAAGACCACACCGCCCGCGTCGGTATCTTCGTAATAGACGCGCACCGGCCAGGTAAAGGTCAACAATCGGGGATCGTTTGATGTCGGCACGGCACGGACCGCATGTTTGGGCTTGACTCAAACCGCGAGAGTGTACCGGAAAGCACCCCTGCGGGCACCTTGCGTCGAAAGGGGGCGGCGAGGCTAGTGGTTGCAGAGAGTCCGAGACCGCCCGAAATCATTGTCGTTGTCGAAGTCGTCTCGATGGTCGATTACGACAACGACAACGACAACGAACGGACTCGACGACATACCTGCCGTGCTGCAAGAGTGGCTCAGGCCGACACCCGCGTCTCGGTCGGTCGGTTGTACCGCACGACGCTCGGCACAACCTCCCGGATGTCGGACAATGCCTGTCTTCACGACCCGACAGACGGTCACCTGCGCTTCAACCTCCGACAAGGATCTCGACATGACCCGTTTCTCATTCCTGAAGGGCCACCGCGGCGAGTATCTCGTCGTCCTGCAATTCGTGCTCTTCTTCGCCTTTATCTTCACCCCCGCGTGGAATCCGCTCGCGACCCCGGCGCTCATGGATACCCTCGCTCCCGTGCGCTGGCCGGCGTTGATCGCCTTCTGGGCGGTCGCCCTCATCCTCGGCGGGTTCGGCTCGGTCCATATCCGCGAGTATCTGACCCCCCTGCCCTATCCGGTGGATCACAACCAGCTGGTCAAGCACGGCGTCTACTCCCGGGTTCGCCATCCACTCTACAGCAGCCAGCTCTTCGCGGCGGCGGGCTGGGTGTTCTTCACGCTCAGCATCCCGCACCTTGCGATCCTGGTCGTCGGATTCTTTTTCTTCGACTACAAGGCCAGCAAGGAAGAGGGCTGGTTGACCGAACGCCATCCGGAGTATGCGGAGTATGCGAAGGAGGTGAAGAAGCTCATTCCCTTTCTTTATTAGCGCATTCTTCAAGGTGGTCACCTCGTTTTTGGGGTCACCGGCGAGACCTCGCATGTCACAAAGAGGCGCGGTTTAAAGTGGTTTAAAGGGGTTTAGAGGCGGCGGCCAGCACATAGTCCAAACCCCCGTAGACGCTCTCGGCGGTCATGCCGAGTGCGAGTCTGGCCGGGAGTCGGGTTGCGGGGTGGAGCCGGTCGAGGGTTTCGGGGTGTCTCGAGAGATAGTCGTGTAAAGGGGTGTAGACGCGATCGCGGATGGAGGCGACCTCGACATCTCCGAAACCGCAGGCTTGCAGCTTGTCCGCGTAGTCCTCGCGGGTGTAGACGTTTTCGGCGGGGATCGCGAACTTGCTCGCGACCAGCTTCCAGGACCAGCGTTGCTTCAGTCGGGTTCGCCAGTCGTCGGACAGCGGCATGGGGATGATATCGGCCGTGACCAATCGGCCGCCGGGGCGTAGGACGCGGAAGGCTTCCTCGAAGAAGCGTTCGCGGGTCTTGAAGTGGAAGGCGCATTCGAGGGCGACGACGGTGTCGACTGAATTCGACGGCAGCGGCATCTCCGTGGCCGAGCCTTCGCGCAGGTCGATGCGCTCGTCAAGACCGAGGTCTGTAACCCGGCTGCGTGCGACGGCGACCTGGGATGCCGTGATGTTCAAACCCTGGATGTGATCGGGCCGGTAGGTCCGAAGCCAATAGATATCTTGGTCGGCGAAGCCGAAGCCGACGTCCAGCACCCGGTCTCCCGGCCCCATTGCTGCACGCTCCGCGACCAAGGCGGCGAGCGCTTGGCAGGCGTCATCCAGCGTCTGCTCGCCGCTCCAGTAGCCCAGGTTGAGATAGAGCCCGTTTTCGGTGGCCACGTCGGTCGACAAAAGGTCGTAGACGTGGGTGACGTCCCACGATCGGAAGGGGTTGTAGAGCCAATCGAGATAGGCGAGATGCCGTCGAAACGGCCGGGGAGTCGACATCGGGGTGACCTGGATGGTGGGTTTGGAGTCCGCCCCTAATGTGTCGTCGCTCATCGTCCATGACTCGCGCCGACACATTCCGGATTGGTTCGCATCTCAACGGGCGCCAGCATTCCACAACCACTGTTGGTCGTGGCGCTTGGAGTTCTTCGCCCTCCATGCACATCGACGGGCCTACCGCCCGCAGCCATTGCCAGGATATTTCGAGCGGCATTGGAATCTCGATCGTTCACCGCACCGCAGTCCGGGCATGTCCATACCCTGACCTTGAGCGGCATGTCGGCCTGATACGCACCGCACTCCGAGCACGTCTTGCTCGTCGGCGCGAATCGGTCGGCGAGGACGATGGTCCTGCCGTAAAACTGCGCTTTGTATTCGAGCTGTCGGCGGATCTCGCCGAACCCCGCATCCAGGATCGAGCGGTTCAGCCCGGCCTTCTGAGCGACCTTCTTGCCGGGCGCCTCGGCGGTTCCCTTTGCGCTTGCGGTCATGCCGCGCACATTCAGGTCTTCGAGCGCGATCACGCCATGTTCGCGGATCAATCCGGTCGTCAGTTTGTGCTGATGGTCCGAGCGAGTGTCGGCGACACGGGCATGAATGCGCGCAACCCGTTTCACCTGCTTACGCCAGCGGATGGAGCCCTTGCGCTTGCGGGACAGCCGCCGTTGCGCGAGCTTCAGCCGACGCCGATAGCGCTTCAGGTGGCGCGGATTACCGGATTTGCGCCCGTCGCTGGTCACGACGATGTCGTTGACGCCGAGATCGACGCCGACGCCGGACGCGCTCGCAGGCAACGGCGCAATGTGCTCCTCGACCATAAAGGACACGAACCAGCGTCCGCACGCATCGACGCGCACCGTGACCATCTTGGGCGCGCCGCCCGGGACGCGCGACCACCGGATGTCGAGCGCGCCGAGACCGGGGAGCTTCAGCATGTCGCCGGCCCGGTAGACGTTCATGACGCTGCGCTGATCGATCTGATAGCGAATCGACGCCGCCGCGCGACGTTTCTTGAATCGAGGGTAACGGGCGCGCTTGGCGAAGAAGTTCGCGAAAGCGCGGTCTTGGTCGCGCAGGGTTTGCGCGAACACGGTTGCAGGCACGTCGCGCAACCACGCATACGGCTCCAATGTTTTGAGCCACGTCAGCTCGCGCGAGAAGTCCACGCCGGTGACGCGTTCGCCGTCAATCTTGTAGGCCGCCGAGCGCCACGCCAATGCCGTGTTCCAAACCCAGCGCGCAGCACCGAAACACTGCCCGAGCGTTTTGGCTTGGGCCTCTGTCGGATAAAAACGAAATTGGTGCGAACGCTGGATCACGTGTGCTATCGTACTTCTTTCGTGAATATAAAGCAATACAGCCATGCCGAAAGTTCCACTGAATGTTCGCGTCGATCCCGCGTTGCTCGAAACACTCAAGACGCAAGCCAAAAACGAGAACCGCACGCTCAGCAACTTGATCGAGACTGCGTTGAAGCGCTACCTGGAAAGAGGCTCGCTGCGCTCGAAGGATGGCGGGGCGGACAACCCTTGATGGCCCTCGCGCCCTCTGCTCCGCACGCTACGCAATCGGGCTGGGGGGGCGTCGTTCATCCATGAACTCCTTCGAGGTTCGCCGGGATGCGGTGCTCGTGCCGAGCGCGATCGATGCATGAGATTCGGCGCTCGCTGAGGCTCGCCGGCGTTGTAGTAATCGTTGTCGTTGTCGTAATCGATTACGACAACGACAACGATTAGCGCCGTAGGTTGTGCCGAGCCGCGCGAGGCACAACCAACCAACGGCGGAAGTTGTGCTTCCTATCGTCAGCACAACCTACGGGGTTGGATTCAAGACGTCGCCGAGTGATTCGGTCGGCGGCCCGCAACGGGGGCCTCGGCAGCGATAGATGCGCGGGCGCACGCCGGGGGCCATGGCGGCGAGTGTGCCGGGGAGATGGCTCGCGTCGGCGGGGATGCCCAGCACGAAGCGGCGCGGTCGGTAGCCGCGTTGGGCTTCTCGGCACCAAGCGTCCAGCCGCTCGTCGCCGGCGCGGATGACCAAAGTCTCGGGCGGGTCGAGCCACTCGTCGAGCGCGAACAGGAGTGTGGCGTGGGCATAGGGCATGCGGCCGATCGACTCGGCCGCCAGCTTCAGGGTCCGTTCGGCCGCGGCGAGATAGCGCGGCTCGCCGACGAGATGGCCGAGGCGCTGGAGTGCCATGGCGGCGATCCCGTTGCCGGACGGGAGGGCCTCGTCGCCGAGCGGTTTGGTGCGGTGGATCAGGGTCTCGTGATCGCGGCCGGTGAACCAGAAACCGCCGTCGATCGGATCCTCGAACTGATCCAGGAGCACCTCGGCCAGCGCGAGGGCGAAGTCCAGATCCGCCCGCGACCAGCGCGTCTGCAAGAGCTCCAGCAGGGCATCGAGCAGGTTGGCATAGTCGTCGAGATAGGCGTTGAGGTGGGCGGTGCCGTCCTTGTAGGTCGCGAGCAGCCGACCCTCGCGCCAGAGTGTGCCGCGGATGAAGGCGAGCGCCTGCTCGGCGGACTCCAGATAGTCGGGCCGATCGAAGGTGCGCGCGGCACGCGCCATGCCTTTGATCATGAGCGCGTTCCAAGCCGTTAGGACCTTCTCGTCCCGGCCCGGGCGAACGCGGTGCTCGCGTGCGACATAGAGGGTCGCGCGGGCGGCGGCGAGCAGTGCCTGCACCCGCGCCGGCTCCAGCCCGAGGTCACCGGCGACGGCCTCGGGCGTGCGATACCCGTGCAGATGCCGGCGGCCCTCGAAGTTGGCCGGACGATCCAGACCGTAGACAGCGGCAAAGGGCGCATACTCGGCGGGTGCGAGCAGGGCCTGGATCTCCTCGCGATCCCAGACATAGAAACTGCCTTCCTCGCCCTCGCTGTCGGCGTCCAGGCTGGACCAGTAGCCGCCCTCCGGGGATTGCATCTCGCGCAGCACCCAGTCCGCGGTCGTGATGGCCGCATCCCGGAACAAGGCGTCCTCGGTCACGGCGAAGGCATCGCAGCAGAGCGCAATGAGCGGTCCGTTGTCGTAGAGCATCTTCTCGAAGTGCGGGATCATCCATCGCGCATCGACCGAGTAGCGATAGAAGCCGCCGCCGAGCTGATCGCTTAGGCCGCCGCGAATCATCCGCTCGAGCGTCCAAAGCGCCTTCTCGAGTGCCGGCCGATCGGGGGCGCCGGTCTGCGAGGTGTCCGACGCGTGCCGGAACAGGAGCTCGAGGTTGGTCGGGTGCGGGAACTTGGGCGCATCGCCGAATCCGCCGTGCTCCGGATCGAAGCTCTCGTCGAGCTGCTGCAGGGCCGCATCGATCGCCGAGCGCTCGGGCAGCGCGTCCGAGGCACGCGGCTCAAGCTCGGCAAGCGCCGCCATCAGGCTCTCGTTTTGCGACTCGATGGCCGTCTTCTGCTCGCGGTAGGCCCGCTCGACGTCTTGCATCAGCTGCTTGAACGCGGGCAGACCATGACGCGGCTCGCGCGGGAAATAGGTCCCGGCGAAGAAGGGTCTTCGATCGGTCGGCATCAGGAATACCGTGAGTGGCCAACCGCCGGCGCGTCGCGCAAGGAGCTGATGCGCGGTCTGATAGATCTTGTCGAGGTCCGGTCGCTCCTCCCGGTCCACCTTGATGTTGACGAAGAGGCGGTTCATCAGCTCCGCGGTGCCGGGGTTCTCGAAGGACTCATGGGCCATCACATGACACCAGTGACATGCCGAGTAGCCGATCGAGAGCAGGATCGGACGATCCGTCTCGCGCGCCAGGGCAAGCGCCTCCTCGCACCAGGGCCACCAGTCCACGGGGTTGTGTGCGTGCTGTTGGAGGTAAGGACTGGTGGTCGCGGCCAGACGGTTGGCGTGGCCGGTCGGAGACGGATGGGCGTTCGACATGGCTGATCCTATGGGTTTGGGGGCGCGACTGATGGGGGATCGCTGTTGGTTATTGGTTATTGGTTATCGGTGAATCGCTGTTCGTTTTTGGTCGATACTTTCCCGGAAGTCACCGTACCTGATAACCGATAACCGATAACCGATAACCAAATTCCTCACTAAGAACGTGGGTCCCCCCGACTCCCCTTTCCATGCCCCGCCCGACCTTGCCCGGTTCTGATAGTCTGTGACCGCGCGAGACAACAAGCGCCCAGACACCACAGGACACGCGATCATGAAGACCCAACCCCTCATCCTGAGCAAAGACCAGGAACGCCGCCTCATCGCCGGACACTGCTGGATCTACAGCAACGAGGTCGATACCAAGGCCACGCCGCTGAAGGATCTGCAGCCGGGTCAGCCGGTGGCGATCCGCAGCGATCACGATCGCTGGATCGGCCACGGCTATGCCAATCCGCACTCCTTGATCTGCGCCCGCGTGGTCAGCCGCGATCCCACCCAGCCGCTGAGCCCGACCCTTTGGCTGAAGCGCATCCACGATGCGCTGGCGCTGCGCGAGCGGCTCTACACGCGTCCCTTCTATCGTCTGATCTTCGGCGAGAGCGACGGGATGCCGGGCCTGGTCGTCGACCGCTACGGCGATCTGCTCGCCGTGCAGATCACCACCGCCGGCATGGAACGGGTGCAGGGCGAGATCCTCGCCGCGCTCGAGCAGGTGCTGCGCCCCAAGGCGATCGTGCTGCGCAACGACACCTCGGTGCGCGAGATGGAGGGTCTGACGCAGGGCGTCGAGGTGATCCTGGGTTCGCCCGAGGACACCCTGCCCCTGATCGAGAACGACCTGGAGTTTCTCGTCTCGCCCCTGACCGGCCAGAAGACCGGCTGGTTCTTCGACCAAGCCGAGAACCGCACCCGTCTGGCACGCTACGGCGTCGGGCGGCGCGTGCTGGATGTCTGCAGCTATAGCGGTGCCTGGGGTCTGCGTGCGGCGGCATTGGGCGCCGAGCAGGTGGTCTGTGTCGACAGCTCGCTGCCGGCGCTCGAACGGGTCGCCGACAATGCGGCGCGCAATCGGCTGTCGGAGCGCGTCCAGGGCCGGCACGGCGATGCCTTCGAGGTGCTGCGCGCCCTGCGCGAGGAGGACGCCCGTTTCGACACCGTACTGCTCGATCCGCCGGCCTTCATCAAGCGGCGCAAGGACGAGAAGGACGGGCTCCAGGCGTATCTGCGGCTCAATCGACTCGGGATGGAGCTCTTGGAGCCGGGCGGTCTGTTGGTGACCTCCTCGTGCTCCTTCCACATGGGTCGCGACGTCTTCGTTCGGACCGTCCAGCAAGCAGCGCGCCGCGCCGGTCGGACCCTGCAGTTGTTGGAGACCGGTCAGCAGGGGCCGGATCATCCGGTGCATCCGGCGATCCCGGAGACCGCTTATCTCAAAACGCTCTTTTTCCGCGTCCTTCCGGAATTCTGATCGGCGATCCCCGGGGCTCGGCTCGGGATTTCCGGATCGAATCATCGCGAAACAAGATGGCGTTTTGTCATGAGGTTACCTACACTTTCGCGTGTTGCCGATGAGCACGGCCGACGCCGTGGCACCCCTCCAGACACCGGATCAGACCCATGCACACCGACGCGAACGACCCCACGACCGCCATCCCCGAGCACACGACCCGCCGACCCGAGCAGGGCGCTCAGCGGGTCCGCTACCTGCTGACGGCGCTCGCCGTTGCAGGCGCCTTGGGACTCGCCGGCTGCGGCAGCGCACCGAAGATGGCGACGGTCGAGCCGAGCCACGCGGACAAGGTGGTCGTGAAGAAATCGCAGCGCAAGCTGGAGCTGCACAACAACGGGCGGGTGATCCGCGAGTACCGGGTCGCACTTGGAGGCTCACCGGACGGTCACAAGTTTCGCGAGGGAGACCAGCGCACCCCGATCGGCGACTATCTGCTCAACTGGCGCAACCCGAACAGCAGCTTCCATAAATCGATCCACATCTCCTACCCGAGCGAGCGCGACAAGCTCGTGAGTCGCTCGCTCGGCTATTCGAATCCGGGCGGGATGATCATGATTCACGGACTGCCCAATTACATCCGGTCCGAGGCACTGCGCCAGCAATACGCGGACCGAGACTGGACCCAGGGCTGCATCGCCGTGCAGAACCACGAGATGGACGAGATCTGGGCGATGGTGCGCGACGGCACGCCGATCAAGATTCTGCCTTAAACCGCGCCCGGCGCGGTATGCGCTGTTTTTGGATGGGATCGGCCCCGGCAGACTCGACGATTGTTGGAGCTGGCGCGGTTTAGCTCGGGAACGATTCAAAAAAACGTCACACGTAGGATGGGTAGAGCGCAGCGAAACCCATCCACCCCGCGTCAAAGGCATCGGGCCGAAACCCGGAAATCCGGCGGTTTGGAGGATGGGTTTCGCTGTCGCTCCGGGGCTACCGAGACCGGCATGTTGGAGCGTTGAGGATGGGTTTCGCTGTCGCTCTACCCATCCTACCCGCGCCCCGCCCTCAGATCCGCCCCTCCGCCGTATCCGGTAGGATAATATTGAGCTCGAGGACCTCGTGACTGTCCTCCTGCTCGTATTTCACCGAGACGGCGTTCATGTCGACCTCCACATACTTGCGGATGACCTCGAGGATCTCCTGCTGCAGCTTGGGGAGATAGGATGGACGGCCACGTTGCGTGCGATCGTGGGCCACCAGGATCTGCAGCCGCTCCTTGGCTACACTTGCAGAGCCCTTCGGTCGCGAGGAGCGGAAGTAGTCGAGTAAGCCCATAGGTCAGCCTCTGAAAAAGCGCTTCAGGAAGCCCTTCTTCTCCACTTGGAGAAAACGGTGCGGCACCTCGTCGCCCAAATAGCGAGCAACCGTATCGGCATACGCCTTGCCGGCATCACTCTCACGATCGAGGACCACGGGTACGCCGGAGTTGGATGCGGTCAGGACGGATTTCGACTCCGGAATAACGCCGACCAGGGTCAGCGACAGGATCTCCTGCACGTCGTCCACACTCAACATCTCGCCCTTCTCGACGCGCGCCGGATCGTAGCGGGTGAGCAGAAGAAACTCGCGGATCGGCTCCTCGTTGGCCTCGGCCCGGCGCGACTTGCTCGACAGGATACCCAGCATGCGATCGGAGTCCCGCACCGAGGAGACCTCGGGATTGGTCACCACGATGGCATCGTCGGCGTAATACATGGCCATGGTCGCGCCGTGCTCGATCCCGGCCGGCGAGTCGCAGACGATGAAGTCGTATCCGTGGGCAAGCTCCTCGAGCACACGGCCCACACCCTCCTTGGTCAGTGCATCCTTGTCGCGGGTTTGAGAGGCCGGCAGCACATAGAGGTTGTCGCAACGCTTGTCGCGGATCAGGGCCTGGTTGAGGTTGGCCTCCTGATTGATGACATTGACGAAATCGTAGACGACACGGCGCTCGCAACCCATGATGAGATCAAGATTGCGCAGGCCCACATCGAAATCGATGACAACCGTGCGATGACCGCGTTGTGCCAGTCCCATAGCCAACGCGGCGGACGTGGTCGTTTTGCCGACCCCGCCCTTGCCCGAGGTGATCACAATAATTCTCGCCAAAGTAGCCGCCTCCAAAATGGGATGGTCCGTCGCCCAACCCTGCGTCGGGTCAAAGTTTTTCGATTCTCAGAATCTTCTGGTCCAGATAGATCTGGACGGGAACACCGCGCAGCTCGTTCGGGATGTTCTCGCTCACCCGGTAATGCCCCGCGACGGACACCAGCTCCGCCTGAAGGTCTTGGCAAAAGATGCGCGCATCCGTGTTGCCCTTCATGCCGGCCAGCGCACGACCGCGCAAAGGACCGTAGACATGGATGTTGCCGTCGGCCATCAGCTCCGCGCCCGAGCTCACTGCGGCGATGATGGACAGATCCCCGCCGGCGGCGTAGACGCGTTGCCCCGAGCGCACCGGGCGCGTGACCAGGGTGAAGGCCGCACCGGCTCCCGCACGCAGCGTTGCCGCGGGCTCGCCCTGCTGCACCGACGGCACAGCCGCGGCGGGGGCACTCGGCGCGGACTCCTCGGGCGCGACGCTGCGCTCGGTGCGGGTCGCACGGGTCTCGTGCTCGCCGAGGATCGCCAGCTCCATCGCCTCCGCGGCCTCGTTCTGGGCCTTGTTGCCGCCGCGCACGCCGAATGGAATCATGCCGTAGCCGCGCAGTAGGCCGACCAAGAGCGGAAACTCGACCTTGGCGCCGCCTTCGGGAAAGGCGCTCAGATCGATCACGACGGGCGTATTGCGAAAAAACTCGGGCGCCTGCTCGACCCGGGCGCCCAGCTCGGCGGCGACCGCCTCGATGTCGGCCTCGAGCAGACGAATGATCGGCAGGGTGAAACCGGCCGCCTTGAGCTCGAAGACGGCGGGGCGATCCCCGACAGACGTACGTTGATACCCTGCCATGTTGCTTTCGGGACAAACGCCCGTCGATCTCCGCTGAAATGAATCAAAAGGCCGCCGTTCATCGACGACGTCCGGTTCCGGGTCCTAGTGCAGCACGGCAGATGTGTCGAGACCATTCGTTGTCGTTGTCGTTGTCGACCATCGATTACGACAACGACAACGACAACGACAACGAGAATGATCTCTGCTCTGCTTCATCAGCCGTGACGCGAGGTGCCCTGCAACATCGCTCAGCCGGGCGGCCACTGCATGGGACGTCCGCCCAGGAGATGCAGGTGCAGGTGATACACCGTCTGCCCGGCCGCCGCGTTGCAGTTGATCAAGGTCCGGTAGCCGCTGGCGGCGATCCCCTCCTGCTCGGCGATCTTGGCCGCGGCCAGGAACAGCTTGCCGATCAGCTCGGCATCCTCGGGCTGCACCGCGTTCAGGGTCGGGATCGGCTTGCGCGGGATCACCAGGATATGGGTCGGCGCCTGCGGGTGAAGGTCTCGGAAAGCGACCAGGTCGTCGTCTTCATAGACGATGTCGGCCGAGACTTCGCCGGAGGCGATCTTGCCGAAAATGGTATCAGACATCGTTGCGATCCGCTCCGTTATGAGACCAGTGGTGTCAGAGTCGGCGCCGACCGTTGAAGGCCAACGCCAGCGTGCCGCCGTCGAGATATTCAAGCTCTCCGCCCAGCGGGACGCCGTGGGCGATGCGGGTCGCGCTCACCCCGTGCCGATCGGCGGACTCGGCAATGAAGTGCGCCGTCGCACTCCCCTCGACGGTCGGGCTGATGGCGAGGATCACCTCGCGCACCTCCCCGCCCGATAGACGCGCGTCGAGCAGATCCAGGCCCAGCTCCTCCGGGCCGATCCCGTCGAGCGGCGAGAGCCGCCCGCCGAGCACGAAATAGAGTCCGCGAAAGTCCGTCGCCTGCTCGATCGCCAGGATCTCGGACGGCTGCTCGACGATGCAGAGGAGCCCGGCGTCGCGATGCGGGTTGGTGCAGAGCGCGCACAGCTCCTGCTCGGTCAGGGTCCGACAGCGGCGACAGCGCCGGATCCGGGTCATGGCATCGGCCATGATCCGCGCCAGACGCGCCCCGCCCTCGCGATCGCGCTCGAGCAGATGGAAGGCGATGCGCTGCGCCGACTTGGGCCCGACGCCGGGCAGGCACCGCAAGGCATCGATCAATTGACCGAGAAGCGGGCGCTCGGACACGGCAATGGGCCGCGCCTAGAAGGGCAGCTTCATCCCGGGCGGCAAGGGCAACCCGGCCGTCAGCTCGGCCATGTTCTCCTTCGCCTTCTCGGCCACACGCTGGCTTGCGCCGTTGATGGCGGCGGTGATGAGGTCCTCGAGCATCTCCTTGTCGTCGCTCATCACACCGGGGTCGATCTCCACCCGACTGACCTGATAGCGCCCGTTCATGGTCACCTTGACCATGCCGCCGCCGGACTCGCCGACGACCTCCTCCTGAGCGAGCCGCTCTTGGGCCACCTTCATGTCTTCCTGCATCTTCTGCGCTTGCTTGAGCAGGTTGCCGATTCCGCCTTTCATCATGCATTCTCGCGGGAAACCCCGACCGGATGGCCGAGGCGGGATAGCGCACGGCGCCGAACGCCGTCCATCTCCCGCATCCTCTCTTCTCGGTTGGCTATCTCTTTGGAAGAATCCGTCGCAGTGCGACCCCAGTCCATCCGAATCTCCGAACGGAGCTTCGGTGCAACAGAAACACCCGGCGCGCCGGTTCCGTGCCCGCCCGTTTCAATCCGCCGGCTCGATACTCCCGGCGATCCAGCTCGCGTCGAGCTCGTCCTGCATCGCGCGCGCAATCGGGTCCTCCTCCATCGCGGAGACCGCCGCCTGGCGACGCTCGCCGGTCTCGCGCTCGCGTCGCTGGGCCAGGGTCTCGCGCTGCGGCCGGGCGACCTGGATATCGAGCTTCACGGCCGTCCCCATGGTCTTTTCCAGGGCGGCGTGCAGGCGCGATTCCGCACCCGGCGAGCGCAGATGCTCCGCGGCCGGGTCCAAGCCGAGCGAGAGCCGCCCGTCCGCCCAGCCTTTCAGATCGCAATGGTGGGCGATCTGGCTTGCAATCCCGCCCAACTCCAGACGATCGACGAGCGCGAGCCAATCGGCGTGCGAGGTGAGCACGACCGCACGCGCGGCGCCTGCAATCTCGGTCGGCGCATGGGTCGCGGCCGCCGCACGCTGCGGCGGTGCAGGCTCGGCGACGCGCGGCTCGGCAACCGGCCTGAGCATCGACACCTGCGAGGATAATGGCGAGGCCAATGGCGAGCCGGCCGCACCGCCGGCGGACTCGGCCAGGCGCGTCGCACCGCCGGGCACGCTCTCGCGCTGTGTCGTGGGGCGCGTCGGCGCTCGCGTCGGTTCGTCCCGATTCGCGCCCGGCCGAAACGCCAAGGCGCGCAGCAGGACCATCTCGAAACCGGCACGCGGATCGGGGGCGAGCGGCAGGTCGCCTTGCCCGGTCAGAGCCACCTGATAATAGAGTTGAAGGTCCTCGGCCGGGAGCCCGCCTGCCAGCGCCTTCAGGCGTGCGGCATCCGGGTCGTCCGGGGCCAACGTCTCGGGTACCTGCTGAAGCAGTGCCAAGCGGTGCAGCAGCGCGATCAGCTCGCGCAACAGCTCTTCGAAATCCGGCGTGAGGGAGGCCACGCGCTCGACCTCGGCCAGGACACGCGCCCCGTCGCCCGCCGCCAACGCATCGAGCAGGTCCAGCGTCAAATCACCCGGCAGGGTTCCGAGCATGGTGCGCACGCCCGACTCCTCGACCCGCCCGCCGCCGAAGGCGATCGCTTGATCGAGCAGACTCAAGCCGTCGCGCATGCTGCCGTCGGCCCCGCGGGCCAGCAAGGGCAGTGCGGAGGCCTGAAACTCAAGCCCCTCGGCCTCCAGGACGTGCTGGAGCCGGGCGCGGATCTCCTCCGGCAAGAGGCGGCGCAGATTCAATTGCAGACAACGCGAGAGCACCGTGACCGGGACCTTCTGCGGGTCGGTGGTCGCGAGCAGGAACTTCACATGCGGCGGCGGCTCCTCCAGGGTCTTCAACAAGGCGTTGAAGCTGTGGTTGGAGAACATGTGTACCTCGTCGATCAGATACACCTTGTAGCGTGCACGGGCCGGGGCATAGGGGACATTGTCGAGCAGCTCGCGGGTCTGGTCGACCTTGGTGCGCGAGGCGGCATCGACCTCGATCAGGTCCACGAAACGCCCGCCGTCGATCTCCCGACAGGACGAGCAAACCCCGCAGGGACGCGCGCTCACACCCTCCTCGCAGTTCAGCGCCTTGGCGAGGATGCGGGCAAGCGTGGTCTTGCCGACACCGCGGGTGCCGGTAAAGAGATAGGCATGATGGAGCTGGTCGCGATCGAGCGCATTGGAGAGCGCGCGGACGACATGCGATTGTCCGACCAGATCATCGAAGCTCTTGGGGCGCCATTTGCGGGCGAGCACCTGGTAGGACATGCGTGGTTCGAGTCGGAGGAATTCCGTGTGTGGGCGGCTGATATGAACGGGGACGGACATCCGTTGCCGGGTCTTGCCGGTGGCCACCGCGGATGGGGCGGCGGCCGACGCCAGCCACACCCCGGCACACACTTCAACCGCTGCGGCTGCTCCCTTCCGGGCCTGACCGGGTTCACGGTTTCGCGTTGCGAGGGGACCGGCGCAAGCCACCATGACATCGATATGCGGGCCATGGCCCGGATCGACGCGCAAGGTTAACAAAGCGCACGACCGAAGACAAACACCCGACGCCCGACGCCGCTTCCGGCCGGCGCCGCCGGAGGGCGTATTCGTTCCGGACGACCGTGACTGGCTACAATCGTGGTCGCCTTGAGCTGATTCTCCGCACGGCTTGGTTGCGCGGACGCCCGGTTACTCCGCGTCGAACAGCTGCTCGCCCCGCTCGATACGGGCCGCCCGCAGCAGCCAGCGGCGCAGGGTCTCTCGATCACGGCAGGCACGCACGCGGGTCCCGAGCGGCGTGTCCACCGGCACGCCCCGTCCCTGCAACAAGGCGAGTACGGCATCGGCCAGTCCTTCCTCTCGTCCTTCCTCTCGTCCTTCCTCTCGTCCTTCCTCTCGCCCTTCCCTGCGGACTGCCTCCAGGCTGTCGTAGCCCTCCCGCTGCAGCAGATTGCGCAGCGTAGCGCGATGCCCCGCCGCGCGGTCGTACAGGGCTTCCACCGGGATCGGATTGCGCAGGATGCCAGGCGCCTCCAACACCTCGCCCGCCCCGACCAGGCGCGGCGGCTGGCCGGCCTCGTAGACCTCCACCCGCAGCGGACCATGCACCCGGACCACCCACACGTAACGGGTCCCGGCCGCCAGCAACTCGGCAATCTTGACCTTGAGATCCGCCTGGTCCTGACCGCGACCGGCATACTCGATGGCCAGCGGGGGCGCACCTGGAATCCAGCCGTCCTCATCCGCCCCGGCGGGGGCAGCCACGGCAACATCGGGGGCGCGAAGGGTGCCCGGCGCGGGCGTGAAGCCGGCATCCACGCCGGCCCACTCGACCGCCGGATCGCTGTCGATGACGGCGGCCCCGATCAGATTGGGCGCGGCATGCTCGCGCCGCGCCGGGGCACAGTAGAGGGGATGGCCGTTGGAGAGCTCATAGCGGTCACCCTCGCGCAACTGGTCGGCGCGAAAGGGGCCGATGGCGGGCTCGCGGTGGATCTTGGGCATGGCGCTGGACTCCGTCGTCGCAGGGGTGGCTCGGTTGTGATGATAGCCTGGTGTCATCCGTCATGAGGAGACCGCCCGACATGCACAGACTCATCGGCGCGATGCCCTCCTCATGGGCGCGCCGCCCGCGCCGAGCTCGCGGCAAGTCAAAGATGCGCCGACCGCTCTCCAGTCGATGCGTGTCCGGACTTTCAGTCCGTTGCCCGAACCCACCGCTTACAGCCGGCGGCTATTGAATAGCGTTGTTTGCTACGCTGACTTTCGGCGGATGTCAAGCCCAGGCGCCGCCCCCGCACCCGTCGCGTGCTATGCTCGTTCTCCCCTCGTCGACGGCGCCGGCCCCCGACCCCGGAAACCCGCGGATGACCCGAATCGACCCGACCGCTCGGGCGTGGCAGACTTGTCGCGGACGACCCGTGGTCGGGGCCGAGCATCCGGCACGGCGGAGCCCGCCGGCTCGGGACCCGCGCAAACAGACCTGCCGAGGCATCCTCATTCCCATGCGTCCTATCGCTCCGCTCCTCCTCGTCTTCGGGACGCTCGTCATCGGCGGCGTCGGCGATCTCGCCGCCGAGACCGAGCTCCCCGCAGCCCCAGCCCCCGAAACCCAGCCGGATGGCTGGAACCGAACCCTCGAGACCGCCACCGGATGGTGGGAGCGCTCGCGCGACTTTGCCGACCGGGCGGTGGCCGATGCGAAAGGACTCTTCGCCGACGATCGGGATTTCGCCCGGGTTTGGGGCTCGGTCGTCCCCACGCTGGACTCGACGTTGGTGCTGGAAGAGCGCCACGGCGAGCTGCCCGAGAAGACCTGGTTCGGGACCGACCAACGCTCCAATCGCGAGGAGATCAACGCCCTGCTCGATACGGCGGTGGAGATCCTCTCGACCTCGCCGATCCAAAACTACCGCGAGCGGATCCGGATCCTCCAAGCCCAGATCGAGAAGGCCCGTATCGGGATCGCCGACGCCCGGCAGAAGCGGATCGCCGCCCCTGCGGAGTCGACCCTCAGAAAGACCGTCACCGATTACGATCGACTGATTGGATCGCTGGAAGACGACATCGATCGCCTGAACGGCGAGCTGGCCGCGGTCAAACGGGAGTTTGCCGACGAGCTGCGCGGAATGGGTCTCGACTTGGGCGACGATCAACTCGAGCTGCTGCTCTCGACCGTTGTCGGCGACAATATGATCGACCTCGGCATCCTGTTCGACAACGTCAAGGCGGTCACCGCCCAGCTCAAGGTGCTGGTCGCTCAAAGCGGCGAGGATCTGCAGAGCGCGCGTCGCTATTACGGCCTCTATGTCGTCCTGCTCCAAGCGCTCAACCGCATGCATCTGCAGATCGAGGAGGCAATCGGCGAGCAATATATCCCGCAGATCGACGCCATCATCGCGCGTGCCCGGGAGCTCTCCGGCGAGACCCGAGCGCTGCAGCGCGAGTCGCCGGGACGCCAGGAGGTGCTCGCGGCCAATCTGGAGGCACAACAGTTGACCGTGCAGGCCGCCGAGATCTACCGCCGCTATCTCGGGGAACAGGCGGCACAGGTGAAGCTCGCCAGACGTGAGCTCGAGAAGGATATCGCCGCCGCCTGGAACACCTACGAGACCGTCCGGGTGTCCGGCGAGCTGGTGAGCCTGGTGCGATCGAGCCAACAGTTGCTCGATGGCCTGATGAATCGCCAAGTCCCGGCCCTGCGCCCCTTCGAGAACCTGGAGATGCAGCGCGAATTCCGGAAACTCACCGAGCAGCTGCGGACCCGCAGCGCCGGCTGAATCCCCTATCCATCCGCTATCGACGAGACCACGAACATGAAGATCGCCCGCTTTCTCGACACCCACTGCACCGTCCATTACGGCACCCCGATCGACGCCGGGCGCGCCGTCCGACTCGGCGGGCATCTCTACGAGGGCCTGACCGAGACCAGCGACGAGATCGCGGTGGCGCGCTGGCTGGCGCCGATCACACCCGTCAACGTCTACGGCATCGGCCTGAACTATCGTGCCCATGCCGAGGAGACCGAGGCCGCCATCCCGGCCAACCCGGTCGTCTTCATGAAGCCCACCACGGCGATCACGGACCCGGGCGAGCCCATCATCCTGCCGAACGCCTGCGAACACGGGCCGGAGGTCGACTACGAGGCCGAGCTGGCCGTGGTCATCGGGCGCACCGCGCGCGACGTCTCGGTCGCGTCCGCGCTCGATTACGTGTTGGGTTACACCTGCGCCAACGACATCTCCGCACGGCGCTGGCAGAAGGAAGGCGGCGCCGGCCAATGGATTCGCGGCAAGAGCTTCGACGGTTTCTGTCCCCTAGGTCCGGTCCTGATCACCGCCGACGAGATCCCCGACCCACAAGCGCTGAGCGTCACCTGCACACTCAACGGCGAGCGCGTCCAGACCGGCCACACCAGCGACATGATCTTCACCATCGCCGAGCTGATCGCCTTCCTCAGCCGCGACACCACACTCCTGCCCGGCACGGTGATCATCACGGGCACCCCGCCCGGTGTCGGCTTCGCACGCACGCCGCCGCTGTTCCTGAGCGCGGGTGATCGAGTCGTGGTCGAGATCGAGCGGATCGGGGCGCTTGAAAACCCCGTAGTGCAGGCGAAAAGCCTCGCCTGATCCCGATGTAGGGGCGATGTAGGCGATGTAGGCGATGTAGGCGATGTAGGCGATGTAGGCGATGTAGGCGATGTAGGCGATGTAGGCGATGTAGATACTCTGTTCTGACGCAAGTCCGATTTGCCTCCTATCCATCATTTTTTTCTATCCTCATCGTTGTTTCGGCGGGATGGTCGTTGAGCAGCTGCCAACCCCATCGGACCCACCTTCGATGATGGATGGGGCTTGGCTGCGGGTGGGGCGCGGGCGGACTCCGTGTGGACAACACGTGAATGCCGCAAGCGGGCGTGTGGACAAGCCGGGGACAACCCGCTCCCGGCGGGTTGCCCCCACCTTGACCACACTCATTCACCCGTTGCCCACACTGCGCCGCACTGAAGCCGCTGCTGGCTGCGAGCGTCTGCGACGCGACTGCTGCTGGTTTTTGATCAATGAATGCCCTGCGCCGTGGTGGTTGAACGCGCTCGTCTTGTCGGCGGCTCTTGGACGGCCACGCGCGTGCTGTCGGGCCAACCGAGGAGGGTGCCGTGGCGGACATCGCCGAGGTGCTCATGCCGCGGCCTCGCGAAGCAAGCAGAAGCGGCTGCCGTCGAACGCTTGGCGGTGCTTGAGCATGGCATAGATGGCATGCAGCAATTTGCGCATGACCGCGCAGATGGCCTGAATCTTCTTCAGGCCGCGCGCTTCGATGAGATGCGTGTAGTAGCTGTTGACGTGCGGTTCATGGCGCGCGGCGCTCAGCGCGGGCATGAACAGCGCCTTGCGCAGGTGGGCGTTGCCGGCCTTACTCAGGCGCGGGGGTTTGTTCACGCTGGTGCCCGAGGTGCTCTGGCGCGGATCCAGTCCGGCCAGGGCGACCCATTGCTTGGCACGCATGTCCTCGGGCAGCACCAGCAGCTCACCCATGAGCTGGATGGCGCTGGCGGCGGCGATGCCGGGGATGCCGGTGAGCAGCCGGTAGACCTGCGCAAGCTCCTCGTCGGCGCTGATGCGCGCATCGGCCCAGTCACGCAGGGCATCAATCCGGGCGGTGTACTGGTGGATGCTCAGGCGCACGTCATCCAGCACCACGGCCGGCGTGGTCGTGCTTTGCAGCAGCGCGTGGAGTTGATTCTTCGCCCGCGTGCGATCGACCACCAACGCCTCCAGGCGCCGGGCGCAGGCGCGCAGCTCCAGTGCCTCGGTCGCCGGGCGCCGCCATGGCTCGAACGGCATGCGCCGGGCAAACTGCGCCAGCACCCCGGCATCGACCGCATCGCTCTTGTTGCGCGTCTGCAATGCCTCGGCAAAGCGCTTGGCGGCCTTGGGGTTGAGCACCATGAGCGCCAACCCGGCCGCATCGATGGCCAGCGCCAGGTCCAGGTGATAGCTGCCGGTCGCCTCCAGGCACACCCGCTCCACCCGCGCACCTTGCAAGGCGCTTAATCAGCGCGGCATGACCGCTTGGTGTGTTGGCAAACTCGCGGACCTTGCCGAGCTTCTCCTCGGTGCTGACGGCCAGCGCCAGGGTCTTGTGGGCCACATCGATTCCGGCTGTATTCATCGTCTGTCTCTTCAGGATGCAACGCGATATTATGATTCCCGGTTCCCCGACCCTGTACCCTCGCCTACCGACCTTGTGTATGCAGGCTCCCGGACATGTCCACGGCCTCGGATACTCTTCGGTATGGGCGAAGAGGGCGGGGAGCCCATCTACATGCAAGCTCTGAACAGCGGAACACGACATCCAGGCTTCAGGGGCGAACGGCTTCCCGGGCACTCTTCATAAAGTCCGTTTATCGCTTTCCTTGTCAATCCCTTCAGAACAGAACATACAAGGGGCGACTTTAGTCGCCCAGTCGCACAGTCGCACAGTCCACGTTTATATGAGACCAAGGGGCGACTGAAGTCGCCCCTACATCGCCTCTACATCGCCTCTACATCGCCCCTACATCGCGTCGTTCCGGGCCTGCTCCAAACCTCCGAGCGGCAGATGGCCGAAGACGATATCGCCCTCGGTCCCGTCGTCGAGTGCGATCTTGCCGATGCCGTTGCGGCCGTCGCTCGCACGGATGATGTCGGCCCAGCCGCTGCGCCCGTCGTCGCAATAGACGTCGAAGACGGCGTCGGCCGAGCCGGTGAAGGCGTTGTAGCCGCCGCGGCAGCCGTTCCGGCCGTTGGAGACACGGAAATCGGCCACGAAGGGCGAAGAACGGTAGTCCCCGATATAGACCTCGCCGCCCATGATGACGGCGAAGGGACCGGAGGTCGAATAGCCCGGCGGCAGCCGATTCGGCTGGCCGCGGTCGATCTCGTCCAACACCTGGCTCACGCAGGAGGAGTAGGACTCCGGATCCAGGTGCGCGCAAAGACGCCGGCCGTAGTCCATCGGCGAAACGGTCGCGCTGATCCCACCCAGATGATTCGGCGGCACGAGTCCGCAGGCCCCGAGCAGGAGCGGCAACAGAGCGGCGACGTGAAAGCGGGTCATAAGCGTTCTCCGCGCAAGACGACCGGTCAACCGAGCGGGCCGGACGGGTGAGCCGGACCGGTGATCGTGCCGGTCGAGACCGCGTCGATGCGTCTCCTCGCCCGGTGAGCACGCGTTCAGTTTAGGCCCAATCGCCGCGGCCGGGGAGCAATTTCAAACCGACTCCCGACTCCCGGCCCCCGGGGACGGGTTCGAAAAGACGTATGAAACGCGAGCGGCGCACCCTGCACAGCGGCGCGCTTTCGGACTACAGTTGCCGGAACGGCGAGCCCCGGATGCGCCCGCCCCCGATCTCGAATCAACCCGACACGGAGCGACTCAGGGATGCAAACCAGGCCATTCATGCACGGATCCGATCCGGGCGAGGTGCGGCCCGAGCCGATTCGGCTCGGCGCACGATCGAGCGCGCGCCGCCTCGCCATCGGCCTCTCGAGCCTGCTCCTCGCGGCCCTGTCGAGCGGCTGCGCCCAATCGCCGGGCTTGCCCGGACAACTCGCCGAGCTGAGCTGCATCGGCGGATGCCAAGGTGTCCGAGACCAATGCAACGCCGATGCGCGCTACAGCTATCGCCAATGCCAGGCGGGCTACAGCGAGGCGTTCGTCGACTACCGCTGGTGTCTGGCCTCCGCCTTCGAGCGCTCCGAATGCGGTTATCCTTGGTGGTCGTGCGCGGAGAACCTCTACGGCTACTGCGCCAATCGCGCCACCGAGTGCGCGCAAGCCTGCCGCGCCCGCAGTGCACCCTGACCCCAACTAAACCGCGTCCATACCGCACCGGGCGCGGTTTAAGGCGATTTCCGGGAATGAGCATCCCGGCCGTGCATGCCTCCAATGGTTACCGGGCGACTAAAGTCGCCCCTTGTTGGTCGATGCATTCCCGGAAATCACCTAAAAGCAAAACGTAGGATGGGTAGAGCACAGCGAAACCCATCCTCCCCGCTCAAACGCCCAAACCCAACCTCCCCCGCACCAAACCATTCGCCCCCATCAAGCCCCGCGGCGCCAAGCCGTCCCGTTCGCTCCATCTTCGAGACCGATGCCCGCCTCCGTCAGCAGCGTGCGCAGCCGATCGGCCTCGCCCCAATCCTTGGCGGCGCGGGCCGCGATACGCGCCTGAACCAGGCTCTCGATCTCCGCGTCCGACAGGCCTCCGGCGTCGGCCCGGCCGCGCAGATAGCGCTCCGGATCCTCCTGCAGGATGCCGAGAATACCGCCGAGTCGGCGCAGCACGGCCGCCGGGCCGGCGGCGGCGACGGGATCATCCGCCCGGATGCGGTTGACCTCGCGCACCAGATCGAACAGGACCGCAAGCGCCTCGGGCGTGTTGAAGTCGTCGTCCATCGCGGCATGGAAGCGCTCGGCGAAGGGCGCGGCAACGGACGTATCCACGGCCTCGGGCGCCAGGTCGGGCACGCCGCGCAAGGCCGTGTAGAGTCGGGTGAGTGCCGCACGGGCCTGCTCGAGATGCTCGTCGTCGTAGTTCAGCGGGCTGCGATATTGACTGGTCAAGATGAAATAGCGCACCTCCTCGGGGCGGAAGCGCTGCAGGATCTCGCGCACGGTGAAGAAGTTGCCGAGCGACTTGGACATCTTCTCTTCGTTCACGCGCACGAACCCGTTGTGCATCCAGACGTTCACGAAGGTCTCGCCGGTCGCCCCCTCGGACTGGGCGATCTCGTTCTCGTGATGCGGGAACTGCAGATCCGCCCCCCCGCCGTGGATGTCGAAATGGTTGCCCAGGGCGCAGGTGCTCATGGCCGAGCACTCGATATGCCAGCCGGGCCGTCCCGGTCCCCAGGGCGAATCCCAGGCCGGCTCGCCGGGCTTGGCGGACTTCCAGAGCGCGAAGTCCAGCGGATCGCGCTTGGCCTCGTCGACCTCCACTCGGGCGCCCGCGCGCAGGTCCAGAGGATCCTTGCCCGAGAGCTTGCCGTAGCCCGCAAAGCGCGCCACCGCGTAGTAGACATCGCCGTTCTCGGCGACATAGGCGAGCCCCTTCTCGATCAGGGTGCCGACCATGGCGAGGATCTCGTCCATGTGCGCCGTGGCGCGCGGCTCGTCGGTCGGGGGCAGGATCCCGAGCGCCTCGGAATCCTCGTGCATCGCCCGGATGAAGCGTTCGGTCAGCGCCTGCATCGGCTCGCCGGCCTCGGCGGCACGGCGGATGATCTTGTCGTCGATGTCCGTGATGTTGCGGATGTAGGTCACCTCGTACCCGAGCGCCCGCAGATAGCGATAGACGACATCGAAGACCACCATCACGCGCGCATGACCGAGATGGCAGTAGTCGTACACGGTCATCCCGCAGACATACATGCGCACCTTGCCGGGCTCGATCGGCTGAAAGGGGTCTTTCCGGCGGGTGAGGCTATTGTGGATCTGCAACATGGAATGCACTCGCGAGTGGGTTGGTCCGGGCCGCAGCGGGCCCGGAGCCGAGGTTCCTGCAAGCCCGGCATGGTAGCAAAGCCGAGGATGCGCGCGTGAACCAGTCTTTCCCGGACCGCGCAAAGGCCGTACCATTATTAAACCGCGCCCAGCGCGGTATGCGATGTTTTTAGATGGGATCGGCCCCGGAAAACTTGACGACCGATGGAGTCGACGCGGTTTAAGAGATTAAAAAATATATCATTTTAAACCGCGCCCCCGCCCAAGGGTCGTGTCTCGCATGCTCCGGCAATGGCCGTGGCAGACACGGCGTCGGTCGAACCCAACCCAAACCCGAGTGCGCCGCCGGCGCGCCAGTACAGCCTGCGGAGATCCCCGATGATCAAGCTCACCACCAACCTCGGCGACATCCTCGTCGAGCTGGATGCCGAGAAGGCGCCCAAGACCTGTGCGAACTTCGAGCAATATGTTCGCGACGGTCACTACGACGGGACGCTGTTTCACCGCGTCATCGACGGTTTCATGATCCAAGGCGGCGGCATGACGCCGGACTTCACGCCCAAGCCGACACGCGCACCGCTCGAGAACGAGGCGAAGAACGGACTCAAGAACCTCAACGGCACGCTCGCCATGGCACGCACCATGGATCCCCACTCGGCCACCTCGCAGTTCTTCATCAATGTCGCGGACAACGGTTTTCTGGATTATCCGGGGCAGGACGGCTGGGGCTACTGTGTCTTCGGATACGTCGTCGAGGGGATGGATGTCGTGAACGCCATCCGCGGCGTGCAGACCGGCACCCGTCACGGTCACCAAGACGTCCCGATGCAAGATGTTGTCCTCGAGCAGGCGGTCGTCGCCGAATAAGGCGCCGAGGCAGGACGGGCGTGCCGACCGAAGGCGTCAGCGTCTTCGTCTCCGACCTGCATCTGTCGCCGGATCGACCGGCGACGGTGGGCCTCTTCCTCGCCTTCCTCGCCGGGCGGGCCCGCGAGGCGGATCAACTCTATCTCCTCGGCGACATCTTCGACGCCTGGATCGGCGACGACGACGAGGGCGCGCCCAACGCCGAGGTGAAGGCCGCACTCGCTGCCGTCACGGCCTCGGGGGTCCGCTGTCATCTGATGCACGGCAACCGCGACTTCCTGATCGGTCGGACCTTCTGCCGCGAGACCGGGTGCCGGCTCTTGCGTGACCCGACCCTCGCCCGGTTCGCCGGCGAGCCCACGCTCCTCATGCACGGCGACCTGCTCTGCACCGACGACGTCGCCTATCAGCGGTTTCGCCGCCGCATCCGCAACCCGCTCGTCCAGCGTCTCTTCCTCTGGCGATCGCTCGCGGCACGTCGCCAGGTCGCCGCCGATTACCGCAGCAAGAGCGGGGCCGCGACCGCCGAGAAGACCCTGGACATCATGGACGTCAACCAAGCGACGGTCGCCCGCTACCTGCGCCGCGACGGCGCCACGCGCCTGATCCACGGGCACACCCACCGTCCGGGCGATCATCGCCTGCAGATCGACGGCCGAGAGGCCGTGCGCTCGGTTCTGGCCGAATGGCACCCGGATCAGGGCGAGATGCTGGTCCACGGACCCTCGGGCTGGCACCGAGAGGCCGTACTGCCTTCAATCGACCAACGTGGGGCGACTGTAGGGGCGACTGTAGGGGCGACTGTAGGGGCGACTTTAGTCGCCCATACAAGTCTTGCAGGCACGCACAGGCCCGAGGCTTCGGCCTTTGCGGGAAAGGATCCAACGACGCCTAGGGGCGACTGAAGTCGCCCCTACAGCCCTCTTCTGCGGCAAGCACCCGCGGACGTCTTTCGTGACTCCGGCCATATCGGCACGGGGCGCAAAGCGCCAGGGGCATGCGTGACACCGCCGAGCGGGTGTCGCGAGATCAACTTGTTTTTGACTCGTGACTTAAGGTTCGGTGGCCCGTTTCATGAGCGAAGTCCGGCTGAACGTCGACCACGGCGAAGGAATAGCCGCATTCCTGCGGCGTCATCTGCTCGGCGGCCACCCGCGGATATTTCCGGCAGCTCGGCGGGCGCATCGCGTAGACCGCGCAGCGGCTCAAACCCTGGTCGTCGAAGCGCAGAAAGGGGCAGGGATAGGACAGCTTGCAGCAGGCACCGCAGCGGTTGCACGCGCCCGTTCGAGCCGAGTCGACCGGCAGGAGCGAAGTGAACAAGCGCTTGGTTTTATTTAGCATCCAAAAGGTTTTCCAAAAAAGTCATCGATCTGCCGGCCGCACCTGATCCGGTCTGAGGCGCGGTGTGAAATAGCGATCCGCATCGTCCAGGTCGACCGACTCCCCTGCCGCGTCGACCAGCGGCTGCTCGTAGTCCTTCCATCCGCGCAGCCCCGTCTGCAACGAGCAAACGTCTCCGTAGCCGAGCAGGTTCATCGAATGGGCGGCCATGATGCTGCGGTATCCGGAGCGGCAGACCGCCACGACCTCCCGGTCGCGCGCACGTACCAGCTCCGGGACGGTTTCCTCGTAGCCCCATTCGCACGACGACTCAAGGATACCGCGCGGGACGTTCAGCGACCCGTCGATATGCATGGCCGCGAACTCATCGGGCTCGCGGACATCGACCAGCAGCAGATCCGGGTTCGCCGCAAGCCGCTCCTCCAGATCCCAGGGCATGATCTCCCTGACATCGCTCAAACAGTCTTTGATGAGCTCCAGAAAGTTCTTCATCGCTTATTCCGCATATTAAACCATCGCGTTGCGCTCCGGATCCCGTTCGGACTCCTGTCGGACTCATCCGAGATCGCGGCTCGACCTGCGCTCGCACAGACCGCGCTCCACCGCGATGACGGCCGCCTCCACGCGCGAGTGCACGTCGAGCTTACGCAGAATCGCCTTCACGTGGAGCTTGACCGTCCCGTCCGAAATATTCAGACGGCGGGCGATCGCCTTGTTGCTCTGACCCTCGGCGAGATGGCAGAGGATCTCGTGCTCGCGCGGCGTCAGGTCGGCGATCCGACCCTCGGCCGCCGTGCCCGCGGCCTCGCCCTGGACGGCCTTGGCCAGGACGATCGCCAACTCGGGCGCCACTACCGTCCGGCCTTGGACGATCTCGCTCAGCGCCGCGATCAAGGCATCCGGCTCCATATCCTTGAGCAGATAGCCGTGCGCACCGCTCTGCAGCGACTCGATCACGTCGCGCTCCTCGGCGCTCGTGGTGAGCATCGCAATCGGCATGGTCGGATGGGCCGCACGCAACCGGCGGAGCATCTCGAGCCCACCGAGCTGCGGCATGCGCATGTCCAACAAGACCACGTCGGGCAGGGTCTCGGCGACGCGCTTCAGACCCATCGCGGTGTCGCCCACCGCCGCGACCACCTGGATGCCTCGGCGCTCCAACAACTCCTGAAGCCCGAAACGGAACAGGGCATGATCGTCGATCAGCAACACGCGCATCAGGCCGCCACCCGTCCCTGGCGCGGACCGCGCCGATTGCCGTCGAAGATCACCTCCACCCGTGTGCCCTCCCCGGCCTCGCTCTCGATGCGCAGCTCCGCGCCGATCCGCCGCGCACGCTCCTCCATGATGGTCAGGCCGATATGCTCGCCCGGATTGGATCCCGCCGCCGGGGTGCTGAACCCGACCCCGTCGTCCTCGATCAACAATACATGTTGGCCGTTGGACTCCCGAGCCAGCATCACCCTCACGGTGTGCGCCTTCGAATGTTTGCGGATATTGGCCAACGATTCCTGGACAATCCGCAAGATCTGCAGCTCTTCGCTTGCCGAGAGCTCGAATGGACGACAGTCGTTCTGAAAGAGCACGTGTGCGCCTGTCTCCTGGCCGAATCGATGGGTGAGCTTCTCGAGCGCCGGCACCAGACCGCGTCGGTCCAAGGGCGCACGGAAGCTCGCCAGCAGCTCGCGCAGCTCGGTATGGGCCTCGTCGAGCCCGTTGCGGATGCGGCTCAGGTCGTTGCGCGCCTCGAGCGAGATCGCGCTGCCGCGCAGCGAGTCGGTCAGCATGCGACACTGAAAGCGCAGGCTCGCCAGGGTCTGAGCAAGCGAGTCGTGCAGCTCGTGCGCCAAGGAGTTGCGCTCCTCGACGATCGAAAGCCTCCGAGCCTCCATGTCCGAGCGCTGCTTGGCGATGGCCACACCCAAGTGGTGCCCGACGGTGGCGAGCAGGTCCAGAATGTCTTCGCGGGCCTTCAACCCGGGCCGGTCGACGAAGACGGTATAGACGCCGAGCAGCTCGTCGCGATGCTCCAACGGCACGGTGACCACCTCCATCTCGCTGCTGGCGAACATCCGCCGCCCGTAAACCTTGGAGCAATAGCGCGCGTCGTTCCCGCAGAGGATCTCGCCCGGCGTCAGCACACTCCCGCACAGACACAGATCCACCGGGCCGATATCCTGCTCGCGCACCAGATCGTCGTCCAGACCGATCGCCCCGACGAGACGCCGCGAGCCGTCGGGCATGACCAAACGCACCGTCGCCGCCCGTCCGTTGATCATTTCCTTCAAGACCCGCAGAAAACGCAGCAACAGCTCGTCGACACTCTCCGCCTGCTGGATCCCGGCGGCCACGTCGTAGAGGATCTTCAGCGATGCGGTCTTCTGTGCCAACCGCATGGTCTGGCGTGCGACCCGGTTGTCCATCTCCTCGTAGAGGTCGGTCAGCTCCTCGTTCAGGCTGCGGATGTCGTGCGCCACCCGAGCCAGAACACCGGCATCGTCCAAGGCATCGCTTGCGCCCGGCTCGCCCTGACAGACCCGCGAGAGCGAATGCTCCAGGCGCACCAGAGGCAGCAGCAGTTGGCTGCGCAACCGGCTCCAAAAGAACATAGCGGCGAGCGAGGCGGCGACCAGTGCCGCCATCGCGAGCGGCGCCGCCCAGTCCAGATGCGGCCGCGCACCCTGCAGGGTCAACAACGCGAGCGCCGCGACAAGCGCCGCCCCGACCACGACCAAGGGCACGGCCAGACCGGCCGCGCGCAGGACCTCGCGAACCCGCGACGCCTCGATCTCCTCGCCCCGCTCGGCGAAGATCCGCGCTTGACTCACGCTCACGGCGATACCTCCGGGGCCGGATCCGGAGCCGTTGCGGCTCGCGCGTCCGTCGCTGTGATCGGCACCGGCGCATCCGGCCCCTCGCGCTGCTGCAGATCCCACATGGCGGCATAGTGCCCGCCGGCCTCCAGAAGCGCGCGATGCGTGCCCTGCTCGCGGATGCGACCCTGCTCCAAGACGAGGATCAGGTCTGCGTCCACGACGGTCGACAGACGATGGGCGATGACCAAGGTGGTATGGTTCTCCGCGACCTCCGCGAGCGTTTGCTGAATCGCCTGCTCGGTATGGCTGTCGAGCGAGGAGGTCGCCTCGTCGAAGACCAGGATCCGCGGTTGCTTCAAGATCGCCCGCGCGATCGCCACACGCTGCTTCTCCCCGCCCGAGAGTTTCAGGCCGCGCTCCCCGACCATGGTCTCCCAAGCGTCGGGCAGACTCTCGATAAAGGTTCGGATGTGGGCCATCTCGGCGCAGCGCTCGACCTCGGCGCGGGTCGCCTCGGGCCGTCCGTAGGCCAGGTTGTAGTAGATGGTGTCGTTGAACAAGACGGTGTCCTGGGGAACGATGCCGATGGCCGCGCGCAGGCTCTCCTGGGTGACCTCGCGCAGATCCTGCCCGTCGATCAGGATCCGCCCTGCCGTCACGTCGTAGAAGCGAAACAACAGACGTGCCAGGGTGGACTTGCCGGCGCCGCTGTGACCGACGACGGCGAGGGTCTGGCCGGGCGCAATCCGAAAATCGACGTCCTGCAGGATCGCCCGCTCATGCTGGTAATGAAAGCCGACGTGCTCGAAGCGAATGTCGCCGTCGCGCAGGCGCAACGCCTTGGTGTCCGGGGCGTCCTGGATCTCGGGGCGACGCTCGAGCAGCTTGAAGACCAGATCCATGTCCGCGAGCGCATACTTGATCTGCCGATAGACGATCCCGAGGAAACCCAGCGGGATGAACAACTGGAGCATGAGCGCGTTGACCAGGACCAGGTCGCCGACACTCATCTCGCCCTCGACGACGCCGTTGGCCGCGAAGGCCATGATCAGGGTGACGCCGATCGCGATGATCGCGCCCTGCCCGAAATTCAGCAGCGACATGGAGGTTTGACTCTTGACCGCCATCTCCTCCCACTCCGCGAGGGTGCCGTCGTAGCGGTCGAGCTCCATGCGCTCGTTGCCGAAATATTTGACCGTCTCGTAGTTGATGAGGCTGTCGAAGGCCTGATTATTGGCCTCCGAGTCCAGGCGGTTCATCCGATGCCGGTAGTCCATGCGCCATTCGGTAATGGCGAAGGTGAAGGTGAAGTAGACCGCGACGGTCCCGAAGACGACCAAGGCGAAGGCCGGGCTGTACTGCTTGAAGAGAATCACCGCCACCAGCGTGAACTCCACCAGCACAGGCAGGACGCTGAAGGCGACATAGTTCAAAATGGTGGAGACCGATCGGGTGCCGCGCTCGAGATCGCGGCTGATGGCCCCGCTCTGACGCCCCAGGTGATAGCGCAGCGAGAGCCGGTGCAGGTGATCGAGCACCTTGGTGGAGAGGCGTCGCATGGCGCGATAGCGCACCCGGGCGAAGACCACGTCGCGCAGCTCGTTGAAGAGCGAGGAGCTGAGCTTGAGCGCCCCGTAGACGACCAGGAGCGAGATCGGCAACACCAGCACCTGATGCGGCGTGGCCTCGAAGGCATCGACGATGTCGCGCAGCACCAAGGGGACGCCGACATTGGCCACCTTGGCCGCGATCAGACAGACCAGCGCCAACATGGCGCGCCCGCGGAACTCCCACAGATAGGGCAGCATTCCGCGCAGATTGTGCCAATCTCGACGGTCGGAGTGGATGCGCTCGGTGGCGGCGGTTCGGTTCATGCAAGCCTTTTAAACCGCGCCCGGCGCGGTATGTGATGTTTTTGGATGGACTCGGCCCCGGCAGACTCGACGCTTGTTGGAGCTGGCGCGGTTTAAGTTTTTAAAACGCTATAATTTTAAAGGTATCGCCCGGTCGTTATCCGGTCGGCTCACCGGGCCTTGCTCGTAACTCCGGCCATCGTGCCCCGTGGCGCAGAGCGCCACGGGGCATGCGTGACACCGCGGAGCGGATGTCACGAGCGACTGATGTTTTGGGTGGCCGGTCTTACGCGCGAGGCCGCTCGCCGCGCCGAGCCGCCCGACCAAACCCCTACAGATGAGGACGCATCATGGCAGATCCCACGATGGACAGCACGGGGTGCAGCATGCACGAGCCCTACGCCTTGCAGGTGCTCGGCGACCAGATGGAGCCCGAGTTTCCGGACCGCTGTGTGGTGATCGTCGAGCCGACGGACAATCGCAAAAACAACAGCTTCGTGTTCGCCGAGGTCGAGGGCGTGCGCTGGTTTCGCAAGTATGTCCGCGAGGACAACGGCACCGAGCGGCTCGTCGCCGTCAACCGCATCTATCCCGACATCGATCTCGACGGCCTGGACTGGCACGTCCTGGGGGTCATCATCCAACGCAACATCCGCCGTAAGATCAAACACTACGACTACTCGCAAGAGCCCGAGACCTCGCCGACGGTGGCCATCAAGGATCTGACCGGTCCGTGATGACCGACGATGCCGTACCCAAGCCGCGCGGCGCCCTCGGCGCGCCCGGCACAGCCGAGCCCGTCCGCCCCCGCCGAGCGGGGCCGCGGATGCCGCCCCTGCTCGCCGTTACGGCGGCCGCAATCCTGGCCGCGACCCTGATCGCCTGCTCCCCCGGGGGCGACCCGCCATCGAGCACGAGCCGCGAGCGCGGCGCACTCGATCACCTGGTCGCCACTGTCGTCGTGGAGCGTGCCGCAACGACCGGCAGCCACGAGCGTCCGGGCTCGCTGCGTCATCGCCGCCAAGTGCGTCTCTTCAGCCAGGAGGAAGGCCGGATCACCCTGCTGGAGGTCTTCGAGGGCGACATGGTCCGAGAGGGCGAGGTCCTGATCGCGCTCGAAGACGACCTCCTGCAGGCCGAGCTCGACAAGGCGCGCGCAACCCTGGCGCAGGCGGAGCTCGACGTGGGGCGACTCGAAGATCTCGTCAGCAAGCGCGCCGCCTCGGATGCCGAGCTCTCGCAGGCCCGCACCGCCGTCGCCGTGGCCCGAGGCGATGTCCGACTCCTGGAGACCCGGCTGGCCTTCACCCGGATCCCGGCCCCGTTCGACGGCGTCGTGACCGAACGACTGGTCGAGCCGGGTGATTTCGTCTCGAGGAATACCCAACTTCTGACGATCGCCGATCCGGAATCCTTGGTCGCCGAGGTCTTTGCCTCCGAGCTCATCCTGCCGCGGATGAAGGTCGGCGACCCGGCGCAATTACGCATCGATGCACTCGGCGGGGCGGCATTCCCGGCCCGAATCCTGCGGATTCATCCGAGCCTGGAGCAGACCAGCCGACAGGGCATCGTGGAGTTGACGCTGGAGGATCCGCCCGCGGGCGTGAAGGCCGGACAGTTCGTGCGCGTCACGCTCGAGACCGCTGCGGTGGAGCGCCTGCTGATCCCCTTTCGGGCCCTGCGACGCGATCGCGACGGAGAGCTCGTCTGGCTGATCACGGACGAAGGCCAAGCCGTCCGGCGAAAGGTCAGGAGCGGTCTGCAGATCGCCGATCGCATCGAGATCCTCGAGGGTCTCGCGGCGGGCGATCGGATCATCACGCGCGGGTTTCTCGGTCTGAGCGAGGGTAAAACAGTCAAGGTGGTCCCGGAATGAATCTCGAACACCTCTATTCGGCCGTCGAGCTGGTGCGCAGCGGCTGCTATCGCGACAACCCGCGCGAGGCGACCCGTCTGCGCACCTACCCGGTCATGATCGCGAGCGCCGCCGCGCCGGCGTCGAGCCCGACCGAGGCGTTTCTGCGTGCGACCTGTCTCGCCTACGCCTGGATGCCCGAGCGGGTGCGCATCGAGCAGAGCCTGATGGAATCGGCCGTCGCCGCCTTCGAGGCCGCGCGCGCCTCACCGCAGAGCGCCTCGGATGCCGAGCGTGCCGCTCTCCACGAGCGCGGCACCGACGCCATCGCCGCCTGCCTCAGCTCGGTCGTCGGGGCCTCGATGGTGCTTCACCTCGCCGCACCCGGCATCTTCCCGATCTGGGACGAACGCATCGAGCGCTTTCGCCTGGACGAAGAGCCCTCGCCGTACCACATGGGCCAGGCCCGTCACTATCTGGCCTTTATGGACGAGCTTCGCGACCTCACCGCTCACCCGCTCTTTCTCACCTTCCACAACGACTTCTGCACCGCCTACCAGGCGCGCCTGCAACGCTTGCGGATCTCGCCCTATCCGCTGACCGAGACCAAGGTCGTGGAAGCGGCGATCACGGAGCTCACAGGCGATTAGTGAACCATCAAAAACAACCGAAACCCATCTTGTCCGCGCCGCCACCCGGGTTGGACGTCTGAGCCGTGAAGATGGGTTTCGCTTCGCTCTACCCATCCTACGTTTGACTCTATGTCAGCCAATATCTCCACCTGGTCGGTCCGCCACCCCGTCGGCGTCGTCGCGCTGACGCTCGCGGTGATGGTGCTCGGCGGGGTCTCACTCACCCGGCTCAACATCGATCTGCTGCCGAGCATCATCTACCCGGACATCCAGGTCCGCGTGCTGGATCCCGGCGTCCCTGCAGAGGTCATGGAGAACGAGGTGACCCGCGAGCTCGAGGAGCAGCTCGCGATCACCGAAGGCGTCATCGCCATCCAATCGCGCACCACCGAGGGGCGCAGCGCGATCGACCTGTCCTTCCGCTACGGCGAGGACATCGATCAAGCCTTGCGCGACGCCAGCTCCCGCCTGGATCGCGCCAAGCGTTTCCTGCCGGAAACGGACGACCCACCCATCATCTACAAGCGCGACCCCTTCCAGCTGCCGGTCGCCGAGTATGTCGTCGGCTCGACCCTGCGCGACCCGGTGGAGCTGCGCACCTGGACGGACTACACGCTGGGCCGCTCGCTGATCACGCTCCCGGGCGTGGCCTCGGTCGAGATCGGCGGCGGACTGGAGCGCGAGGTGCAGGTGGTGGCCAACCAGTTCCGCTTGGCCGGACTTGGGATCGACATCCTGGATCTGGAGACGCGTCTGCGCTCCGCCAATCAGGATGTCGCGGCCGGGCGGCTGCGCATGCCGGACGGCGAGATCGGCGGTCGCACCGAAGGGCGCTTCAGGAACGTCCAGGAGATCATCGACCTGCCGCTCAAGCCCGAGGCCGGCGACAACCCGATGGCCCAGATGCGCATCGGCGAGATCGCGCAGGTGATCGACGGGGCGAGCGAGGAGCGTCTGCGGATCCGCCTCGACGACCGGCCCGGGATCAAGCTCGCGATCCAAAAACAGCCGCTCTCCAACACCGTCGCGGTGGTCGACACCGTGGATCGGGAGCTCGCGCGGCTCAAGGCGCAGGGCCAGCTCCCCGAGGACATCCAGATCCAGCGCGTCGACGATCAGGCGCGTTACATCCGTCACTCGCTGAACAATGCCGTCACCGCCGCACTCAGCGGCGCCCTGCTCGCGATGGCCGTGGTCTACATCTTTCTCGGGAGCCTGCGGCGGACCCTGATCATCGGCGCGGCCATCCCGATCGCCGTCCTGGTGACCTTCATCCTCATGGCCGCCAACGGTCTGACCTTCAACATCATGACGCTCGGCGGTCTCGCGCTCGGGATCGGCATGCTGGTCGACAGCACCATCGTGATGCTCGAGAACATCTATCGCCACCAGCGCATGGGGCAAACCACGGTCGTCGCGGCGGACGCCGCCAGCCGCGAGGTCACCGGCGCCATCATTGCCTCGACCTCGACCAACCTGGCCGCCGTCCTGCCGTTCCTCTTTATCGGCGGGCTCGTCGGACTGCTGTTTCAGGAGCTGATCTTCACCATCTCGGCGGCCATCCTCGCCTCCATGGTGGTTGCCTTGACCCTGGTCCCGGCGCTCGCGGGCCGGGTTCCGGCGGGCCGGGAGGGCGCGCTGCGGGGCCTGGTCAATCGCGTGATGGAGGCCTTGCAGGACGGCTATGCCCGGGTGCTCGATCGGCTTTTGCGGATCCGCTGGCTGGTCATACTCGCCTTCGTCGCCGGTTTGGTTTGGACCGCACCCTGGCTCATCGACGCCAAGCAGGAGTTTCTGCCCGCGCTCGACGAGGGCGACGTGCGCATCACCCTGACCGCGGACGCCGGTATCGACCTCGAGGAGATGGATCGCCTGACCCGCCGGATCGAGGCGTTGGTCGCCGAGCAACCCGAGGTGACCGCGATCTTCACCACGGTCGGCGGCTTCGTGTTCGGACGCTCGTCCTTCGAAAGCGCCAACCGCGCAAGTCTGCAGGTCCTGCTCGAGCCGGCGGCGCAGCGCGACGTCGGCAGCAAGGAGTGGATCGCGCGGGTCAGCGGGCTGATCCGCGCACTCGAGATCCCGGGGCTGCGGGCCTCGCTCGTCACGCGCGGGATCCGCGGCATCCGGTTCAGCCAAGGCGACGACGACGTCAGTCTGCGCATCGCCGGCGAGAACCTCGACACACTCGCGGATCTCGCCGATCGGGTCGTCGAGGCGCTCGCTGCCGTGGAGGGTCTCGGCAACCTCCAGCACAGCAGTCAGGACGTCACGCGCGAGATCTCCATCCGGCTCGATCCGCAGCGCGCCGCGAGCTTCGGTCTGGCCATCGAGGATATCGGTGCCGTGCTGAGGTTTGCCCTGGAGGGCCGCATCGTCACCGAGTTGATCGACGGCGACCGCTCGGTCGATCTGCTGCTGCGACTGGATCGAATGGACATCGCCGCGCCGGGCGATCTGGACTCCATCGTGCTGTTCAGCAAGACCGAGCCGCGACGCCCCTTGCGACTCGGCGATGTCGCGACCGTCGAGATCCTGGCCCAGCCCTCGACCATCCTGCGCGACCGCCAGCAACGCACCGTCGAGATCACCGCCTCGGTCGGCGAGGGGTCGACGCTTCAACAGGCGATCGAGTCGGCACTCGCCGCGTCGGCGCAGGTCCCGCTGCCGCCGGGCTATCGGCTCTACGAGGCCGGCGGTCTGGAGACCCTCAAGCAGGGCCAGGACATGAGCCGGATCCTGCTCGGGCTCGCGCTCTTTCTGGTCCTGGTCGCGATGGCGGTCCAATACGAGTCGGTGCGCAATCCCGTCATCATCCTGATCTCCGTGCCCTTCGCCTTGATCGGGGTGGTGCTCGGCCTGCAATGGACGGGGCTGCCGGTCTCCATGCCGGTTTGGCTCGGGCTCATCATGCTGGCCGGGATCGTGGTCAACAACGCGATCGTGCTGGTGGAATTCATCGAGCTCGAGCGCCGCGCCGGTCTGGATGCGCGCACCGCCATCCTCGAGGCGGCGCGCCTGCGTCTGCGCCCCATCCTCATGACCACGCTCACCACCGTCGTGGGCATGCTCCCGCTCGCGCTCGCGCTCGGGGAAGGCTCGGAGATGCTGCAACCGCTCGCCGTCACCATCGTCGCGGGACTATCCTTCTCCACACTGGTCTCGCTCGTGCTGGTGCCCCTGGTCTATCGGGTCCTCGCGGCGCGAACAACGGCGGAGACCCCGACGGACTCGGCAGACCTCGGTTTGACGGCTGCGCGTTGACAGAGCCCAGGATATTCGCCTCTCGGTCGTCATCGGGGTGCCCGCACCCATTTGTCTGTCGCCGCATGGGCGAATCAATTCGCCCCCTACACCCGATCGCTCCGCTCGGTAGGCGAATAGATGCGCCCCTATCGCGTGGCGGGCGGGACCGAGGGATATGCGGGCGGCTCGGGCGACGCGGGGGCGTCCATCAACCCTGCGGGCATCGGAGGCATGGGCGACACGCCCATCGGGTCGCGCACGTAGGACGGAAAATCCGGATTGGTCCAACCCGTCTCGGCCAGCTTGCTCGCGGGCGGACGCAGGCGCGAGGTGTAATCGAGCACGGCTGCCTGGTGACGCGGCGTGAAGCCGTCGATCTTCTTGACCATCTTGGGGTCTGAGTTCTTGCGTCGACCCATGCGGATCGCATCGAACTGGCGCATCAGATAGAGATAGTGCTGGCCCGCGATCGCCGGGATGTGCTCCGCCTCGTTGCCCTCCCCGTGATCGCCGTGACATTTCGTACAGTGCTCCGCGTAGACCTCCCGTCCCAAGGGCAAATCCTCCCCCGACCCGAGCCCATTGTCGGGTGTCATGGGAAGCTGCGCCACATAGGCCGCCACGTCGGCGACACTCTGAGGTCCACCGAGGATGCGCGGGACCGAGAAGGGATACATGAGCGGGTTGTCGCGATTGCGTGCCCGGATGTCCGCGAGTTGTTTGATGATGACGGTGCGTAGCTGTCCGGCAATCTGCGGATAGGTCCCGTCGGGCGCACCCCAGCCTTCCGGACGATGGCAGACCGCGCAGGTCAGATAGACCTTGCGCCCGTTCTCCGGATCGGGCGTCAGCGCCATCACCTGCTCGTATTCGATCCGGGCGGTCTCGGCCCGGCTATGGGCTGGTGTTTGATCAGAATCCAGAGCGGATGTTTCAGCGGGTTCTTGGGCCTGGACCGCCCACGGGATGATGCCCAAGAGGGCGATGGACAAGCCGATCGCAAATACGGGGCGAGACATCTTGACCTCCAAACGAAGAGACCGGAACCGGGCCGGCTACAGGATGCTCGACCCCGGCGCGCCATGGAAGATCCGCACGCCGCGGGGCCGGCAACCCGGCATGAGCCCGGCATGCGCATTGGAAAAACGGGCCGCATCACCGCGGCCCGGCGAGGCGATCCCCGATCGACGCGGCCTCAGAGACCCTTCAGCCCGCTCGTCACATTGGCCTGGAAGATGGCCTTGTGCACGTCGCCGATGCTGAGCATACCGACCAGCCGCCCCTCGTCCGCAACCGGGATACGCCGGAAGTTATGCCTCACCATCACGGTCGCCGCGCGCAGCACATGCATCTGCGGATCGACCGTCACCGGACGGGGGGTCATCAGCTCCTCGGTCTTCAGGCCCAGGATCTCCGAGTAGCGCGCCATCTCCTTGTCGAGGTCGACAGAATGCAGCCCCTCGGCGATGAGCTTGTCGAGCTTCGGGAAGAGGCTATGCAGCAGATCCTTCTCGGCGATGATACCAATCAACTTTTCGTTGTCGTCGACCACCGGCAGACCGTGAAAGCGATAGAGACACATCAAGGACGCCACCTCGACGATCCGGGTATCGGGATGCACCGAGCGGACCGATCGACTCATCACATCTTTGACTTTCATCTAGGCCATCCTCCGTTGTGTTGTTGTCGGCCGCATTCGCGAGACAGAGGCGTGCGCCTCGCGACGGCCGTCCGGGCATTATAGACAGGTCCACGCCGATCATCGCAGTCGGAGCGCCTCGCAAAAGACCACCCGGTCGGCCCCTAGGGACAAGCGCGGGCGCAGTCCACCGAACCCCGCGCCGGCGCTGGTTGACTGCGCTGCGCTTGTCCCTACGGGGGCTTGTCCAGCCGCTCCGATCGGCGACCTGGACGGCAAGGATCCGTAACGCCCGCTCGTCGTGTCCCGCCGAGCCCCCGCCGACACCCGCAAGCCCGCCGTCGAACCCGTGCAGGGCGTGGCGCCACCGCGCTTTATCCACAGGTCGCCCACAGCCTGATCCACCGCTTTTACACAAGATCTTGTGGTTGACGGATTTCTTAAACAACATATATTGTGCCTGTCGCCTAGTGCAGCTCGCCAGATGTGTCGAGACCATTCGTTGTCGTTGTCGTTGTCGTATCGATCGTCGATGACGACCACGACCACGACAACGAAGACGATCGCGGACGGTCTCGGAATCTCTGCACCGCTCGACTAGCGTCCGATCGGCCGTCCAAGCCGAGGATCACCCACCAGACCGACCCCGCCGTCACACTGCACCCCAGGAGGAGCCATGTCCACCGAGAGCCCGTCGTTGGTCGAATCCACGCCCGCCGAAGACGCCGTCGCCCGCCCCGGACAGCCCGCGCAGCCGAGCCCGGCCCGGCACAGCGACTCGGCTCCCGAGATCGTCGCCCACACCCCGGGCAAGGTCCAGGTCATCCGGCGCAACGGCAAGGTCACCCATTTCGACGCCAACAAGATCATGGTCGCCATGACCAAGGCGTTCCTCGCGGTGGAGGGCGGCTCGGCGGCGGCCTCCAGCCGCGTCCACGACCGGGTGCGCGAGCTCGCCGAGCAGGTGACTTCGGCCCTGACGCGGCGCCTGCCCGGCGGCGGCACCGTCCATATCGAAGACATCCAGGATCAGGTCGAGCTCGCCTTGATGCGGGCCGGCGAG
The DNA here is from genome assembly GCF_018399035.1 of Thiocapsa sp. GTDB lineage: Bacteria > Pseudomonadota > Gammaproteobacteria > Chromatiales > Chromatiaceae > Thiocapsa. Next base: position 5,303,658 of record NZ_CP073760.1, on the reverse strand, counting down.
CACAAGGTCGCGCGCGATTACGTCCTCTACCGCGAGGCCCGCGCCCGCGAGCGTGCCGAACGTGCAGCGGCGAGCACGCCGGCCGAGGCCGCGCACCCGCTCTCCGTGACACTCGCCGACGGCAGCACCCGCCCGCTGGATGTCGCGCGCCTGACCCGTCTGCTCGAAGAGGCCTGTCGCGATCTCGATGCCGTGGATGCCCGGGCCATCCTGACCGACACCCTGCGCAACCTCTTCGACGGCGTGCGCGAGGCCGACGTCGGACAGGCGCTGGTGATGTCCGCCCGCGCCATGATCGAAAAAGACCCCCAATACAGCCAGGTCGCCGCCCGGCTGCTGCTCGACGTGCTGCGCCGCGAGGCACTGGGCTTCCTCGGGCTCGCCGTCGGTGTCGAGACCCAGGCCGATCTGGCCGAGCGTTACAGCGACTATCTCGCGGCCTACATCAAGCGCGCCGCCGATCTGGAACACCTCGACCAGCAGCTCGCCCGCTACGATCTGGCCCGCCTCGGCGCCGCACTCAAACCCGAGCGCGATCTGCAGTTCACCTATCTCGGCCTGCAGACCCTCTACGACCGCTACTTCATCCACACCGCCGACGGCATCCGCTTCGAGCTGCCTCAAGCCTTCTTCATGCGCGTCGCCATGGGGCTCGCCATCAACGAGATCGACCGCGAGACCCGCGCCATCGAGTTCTACGAGCTGCTCTCGAGCTTCGACTTCATGAGCTCGACCCCGACCCTCTTCAACTCCGGCACCCTGCGCCCCCAGCTCAGCTCCTGCTACCTCACCACCATCCCGGACGACCTGGACGGCATCTACGGCGCCATCAAAGACAACGCACTCCTGTCGAAATTCGCCGGCGGCTTGGGCAACGACTGGACCCGTGTGCGCGGCATGGGCGCGCACATCAAGGGGACCAACGGCAAGAGCCAGGGCGTGGTGCCTTTCATGAAGGTGGCGAACGATACGGCGGTCGCGGTCAACCAGTGCTTCGCACCGGAGACCACCGTTTTTACCGCCGACGGCCCCAAGCCGATCGCGGACGTGCGGGTCGGCGATCTGGTGCTGGGTCAGCGCGGCCGCTACCGCGAGGTCACCGAGCACTTTGTCTACGACCAGAAGGGCGCCCCCATGGTCCGGGTGGCGGTCAAGCATTCGGTCAATGATCTGGACGTCACCGCCGGTCATCCCTTCTGGGCCATCCAAGGCGTGCCGATGGAGCAATCCATCGAACGCACGCTCGGCCAGATCGAGCAGGCCCGCTTCCGACCCGAGTGGGTCGAAGCCGGCCAGCTGACGCGCGGGGACTATGTGGCTCAGGTCATCCCCGCCGAAGTCGTTCCGGTCCCGCAGCTCACCCAAGCGGATGCACGCTTCTACGGCATTCTGATCGGCGACGGGCACCTCACGCGCCGCAGCGAGTTCGGTGTCTCCGGCAACCCGGGGCGCGACTGCGGACATCTCCAGTTCGTCCGCGACTATCTCACCGAGCGTGGCATCCACTTTTGGGAGAATGGACGGGGCAACGAATACATCCAGATCAAGTGGTCCGTCGGCCGGGGCTTAGCCCGTTGCGCGACCACCGGCCGCTATGTCGGACTGGACGAGGCTTATCTACCCTTCAGCTACGAAGACCTCTACGACGCAGGCGGCAAGAAACGCATCGCCCGCCGCTTCAGCCATCTGCCGCACAATCAGGCGCTGGCGCTCGTCCAGGGACTTCTGGAAACCGACGGCGGGGTGAGCCGCGGCAAAGAGATCTATTTCACCAGCACCTCCGCCGCGCTCGCCGAGGGCTTGCGGTATCAGCTCCTGCGGCTCGGCATCCCCTGCGCCGGTCAGTATCGCGAGCGCGACACTGCCCACACGGGCACACGCGGTGACGGCTCGGTGGTCTCCTTCACCGGCATCACCCGCGTCTTCGATCTGCGCATCCCGGCCGTTCCCGAGATCGCGGAGCTGGTCGGCGTCCCGGCGCTCACCAAGCGGAACTGGTTCCGCCTGGGCAACTGGATCTTCACGCGGGTCAAGTCGGTCACGTCCATCGCGCCGGTCGCCAAGGTCCACGACCTCAAGGTCGAGGGCGACGAGACCTACATGACCGCCGCGGCGCTAGTCCACAATGGCGGGAAGCGAAAAGGCGCCGTCTGCGCCTATCTCGAAACCTGGCACGTCGACATCGAAGAGTTTCTGGATCTCCGGAAAAATACCGGTGACGACCGCCGCCGCACCCACGACATGAACACCGCCAACTGGGTGCCGGACCTCTTCATGAAGCGGGTCGCCGAGGATCAGCACTGGACCCTCTTCTCGCCCGACGAGACCCCGGATCTGCACGACCTCACCGGACTGGCGTTCGAGCAGGCCTATGTCGGCTACGAGGCGCGTGCCGCGCGTGGCGAGCTCAAGGTCAGCAAGCGGATCAAGGCCGTCGACCTCTGGCGCAAGATGCTCGCCATGCTTTTCGAGACCGGACACCCCTGGATCGCCTTCAAGGATCCGTGCAACCTGCGCTACACCAATCAGCATGTCGGGACCGTGCATTCATCGAATCTGTGCTGTATCACCGCTGACCAGCGTGTCGTGACCGATCGCGGTTTGCTGACGGTCGGTGAGCTTTACGCGCTTGGCGGAACCAATCAGGTCGTCGGGTTGGATGGGGTTTATCACGCCTCCGAGATGCTGCTGCCGAGACCCAATGCACCGATCGTGCGGATTGAGACGCGTGAAGGCTATTCCCACAAAGTCACCCCGGATCACAAGGTTTGGGTGAAGGATCAGGGCTGGGTCGAGGCACAGGATCTCAAGCCTGGCGACAGGCTTCTCATACAACAGCTCGAAGGACTCTGGGGAACGCAAAGTGATCCAAAGCTCGGCTATTTAATGGGATTGATCGCCGGCGACGGAACCTTCGGCAAACACAACGTCTTCATCGATATCTGGGAGGCGGATTTCGGGACGATTCCGGATATTCGGCAAGACGTGCACTATTTGCTCGAAGGCAATACGGTGTTGCGGACGACATCCAGCAACCAACCCGAGTTCAGCTTCGACGAGGTGCACCGCAAGGCACGCCTCGCCTCTGCACCGTTGCGTCGACTGCTCGCCGAGCATGGATTTACCCCGGAAACAAAGACCTGCATCCCTGAGCTGGTCTGGTGCGGAGACCGTGAGACCGTTGCGGCCTATCTACGCGGCCTCTATCAGGCCGACGGCCATCTGCAGAGTGGTCCTGAGATCACGTGCCTTGTGCTCGCCTCGAAGGATCTGGCGTTTATCCAGGATCTTCAGATCCTTTGGGCCAACTTTGGCGTCAAGACGTCGATCAACCAGATGCGCGGGCATGAGCTCAAGGCGCTACCGGACGGGCGTGGCGGTACAAAAGAGTATTGGAGCAAACCGCTCTACCGACTTCTGATCACCTCGGTGAAGGGCTGCCGAATCGCCGAGGACGTGACCGGCCTCGCGGCACATAAAGGCACCGATGTTGCCGCTCGACACCTCCAAAACATCACCAAACCGGGCTATGCACAGAAGCTTTGGGCGACCTTCTCGCACCGCACTGAATTGCCGAACGAGGATGCCTACTGCCTGACGGTCGACTCGGAAACCCATGCCTGGACCGTCAATGGCATGATCACGAAAAATACTGAAATCACACTACACACCAATGATTTAGAGATCGCCGTCTGCAATCTCGGCAGCGTCAATCTGGCCGCGCACGTGACCGAAAAGGGGCTCGACACCACGCGTCTGCGCAAGACGGTCAGCACCGCCATGCGGATGCTCGACAACGTCATCGACTACAACTTCTACAACGTCCCGCAAGCGCGCAACTCCAACCTGCGGCACCGCCCCGTCGGGCTCGGCATCATGGGCTTCCAGGACGCCCTCTATCAGCTGCGCATCCCCTACGCGAGCCTCGAAGCGGTGCAGTTCGCCGACCACAGCATGGAGGCCTTCAGCTATTACGCGATCCAGGCCAGCACGGATCTCGCGCAGGAGCGCGGGCGCTATCAGAGCTTCGAGGGCTCGCTCTGGAGCCGCGGGATCCTGCCGATCGACAGCATCAAACTGCTCGCGGATGCACGCGGCAGCTATCTGCAGATGGACACCGGCACCACCTTGGATTGGGACGCCCTGCGCGAGCGGGTGCGCAGCGTCGGCATGCGCAACTCCAACTGCATGGCCATCGCCCCGACCGCGACCATCAGCAACATCGTCGGGGTCAGCCAGTCGATCGAGCCGACCTACCAGAACCTCTTCGTCAAATCCAACCTCTCGGGCGAGTTCACCGTCGTTAATCCCTACCTGGTGGTCGACCTGAAGGAACGGGGGCTTTGGGATTCGGTGATGGTCAACGATCTCAAATACTACGACGGCTCGATCCAGCAGATCGACCGCATCCCGGACGATCTGAAGGAGCTCTACGCCACCGCCTTCGAGGTCGACGCGCGCTGGCTGGTGGAGGCCGGCAGCCGCCGCCAAAAGTGGCTCGACCAGGCCCAGAGCCTCAACCTTTACATGCGCGAACCCAGCGGCAAGAAGCTCGATAATCTCTACAAGCTGGCGTGGGTACGGGGACTGAAGACGACCTATTACCTGCGCTCCATGGGCGCCACCCATGTCGAGAAATCCACGCTGGACGACACCGGCAAGGCCAACCGCCTCAGCGCCGTCGGGGGCAACTATCTCACGATGGACAAGGCGAAAGGCAACGGCGCCGCCGCGCCCGCCGCCTGCGCCATCCTCGACCCCGAGTGCGAAGCCTGCCAGTAGGGGCGACTTCAGTCGCCCCGTGGTCCCGCACGACGGTTAGAGGCATGTAGGGGCGACTTCAGTCGCCCGGTATCGGAGAGGGCGACTGAAGTCGCCCCTACCCGCCCCTACCCACCCCTACCCACCCCCGCACGGACGATGGAGCCCCGAAATGACCAACGCAACACCATTGATCGCACACCACGGCGCCGTCGACGGCGTCACCGGCTCCTGCCACGAGCTGATGCTCGGCGACGGCCGCTCGGTCCTGATCGACTGCGGGCTCTTTCAAGGTGCGGAGACCGCCGCGGACGGCTCCGGTGCCGACCGCCCGGGCATCGGCTTCGCGGTCGATCGGATCCAGGCGCTGATTCTGACCCATGTGCATATCGACCACGTCGGGCGCCTGCCCCACCTCCTGGCCGCCGGCTATCGCGGACCCATCCTCTGCAGCGAGGCCTCGGCGGAGCTCCTTCCGCTGGTCTTGGAGGACGCCCTGAAGGTCGGCGTCACACGCGATGCCGCCCTCATCGAGGCCGTCCTGCGCGGGCTGCGCGCACGCCTGGTCCCCCTGCCGTACGGGGACTGGTACCCCTTGATCAAGGGCGATCCCGCGCTGCGCATCCGTTTGCAGCAAGCCGGTCACATCCTCGGCTCCGCCTATGTCGAATGCGACCTGACCCGCGCCGGGACCACCACGCGCGTACTCTTCTCGGGTGACCTAGGGGCGCCGCACACCCCGCTGTTGCCGGATCCGACCCCGCCGGACCCCGCCGATGTCGTCGTGCTGGAGAGCACCTACGGCGACCGCATCCACGAGGACCGCAGCACACGTCATCAGCGCCTGCGGGCCATGGTCGAGCACGCCTTCGAAGACGGCGGCACCCTCTTGATCCCGGCCTTCAGTATCGGACGCACCCAAGAGCTGCTCTACGAGCTGGAAACCCTGGTGCATGAGAACCGCGGCACCAAAGGTACCGGAGACAAGTGGCAATGGGGGGATCTCGCGGTGGTGTTGGATTCACCGCTGGCGGCGGACCTGACCGCCGGCTACCGGCGACTGCGCGCACACTGGGACCGCGAGGCCAAGGCCCGCGTTGCGGCCGGGCGCCACCCGCTCGCCTTCGATCGGATGCTCACCGTCGACGACCACGCCGCACATCTGCGCATGGTCGAGTACCTTGCGCGCGAGCATCGGCCCGCCATCGTGATCGCCGCGAGCGGCATGTGCGCCGGCGGGCGGATCGTCAATTATCTCAAGGCGATGCTCGGCGATCCGCGCCACGACGTGCTCTTCGTCGGCTATCAAGCCGCCGGTACACCGGGACGCGACATCCAGCGCTATGGACCCCGCGGTGGTTATGCCGAACTCGACGGGCGCCGCTACGACATCCGCGCCCGCATCCACACCATCGGCGGCTACTCCGCCCATGCCGACCAACACGACCTGCTCGACTTCATCGGCGCCATGTCCACTCCACCCCGAGAGGTGATCCTCGTCCACGGCGAGCGGGGCGCCAAAACGGCCCTCCGAGACGCCTTGCTGCAGTGCTTTGCCGGGATTAAGGTCCGCATTCCCTGAGCCCGAGCCTCTCGTCGCTGTAAGCCGCACGACGGTCAAAACCCTTTTGCCTTCGCGGCGCAGGCGACAAAAAGGCCGATACGATCTCCGGCAAGGCGATCCGGAGATTTCCTTGCCCTTGGGAGGCTCGAAATCGAGCCAGACAATGTCGTTGCGGTCAGGCACGCACCCAAGGCGCGTTCGTAGATCTCGGCCTGTCCGCGGTTGACGCTGAGGAGATTGGCGCGGGGTCCGGGAAGCGGCTCGAAGCCGATCAACCGGGCCGCGGGCCACCGGTGCGGGCATCGACGGCGAACTGTCCTGTGTTGGCGCCGAAGTCGATGACGGTGGCGACGCGTGGTCGCATGCGAGGGCAACGTCGTGCTCCAGGGTGGCGGCCACGCCGTGCATCCGGGTGTGGGCCAGCTGGCGGGGGTTCACGAAAATCGCCTTGTTTCCGGAAATCACCTAAACCGCGTCTCCACAAAGGTCGGAAAAATCCTTGAGCCCGACACAACATGAAAATAACGCATGTCGCTCTGGACGCGGTTTAAGGGGCGACTCAAGTCACCCCTACACCTGGGCAGATCCTTTCACGGAAATGGCTCCATGGCGTGGTAAGCGAGGCTGAAGTCGCCCCTTGAACGTTCGGTGGTCAGGCAGAGCGGCGGATGTCTGCGATGGGTATCGTCAGGGTAATTTGGCGATGCAGCAGCTCGATCAAGAGTTGGGCTCGGCGCTCGCCTTGGTGGACTTTGAAGATGGCTTCAAGCCCGCGGAAAGGGCCTTCGATGATCTCGACCTTCTGTCCCGAACAGAGCTCGGATTGAGCGGGACGGGCGTCGAGACGACGCCGAATCTCCGCGATCATGGCATCCTGGACGGGTAAGGGCTCGCGGCCGAAGGACACCAGGCGTGCGACACCACGGGTGGAGCGCAACGGATACCAGTTGTCGACCCAACGACGCAGACGAATGAACAGATAGTTGGGGAAAAGCGACTCCTCGACGACCACGCGCCGCCCACGACGGATCCGCTCGACCATGATTTGCGGGTGGAAAACGCTGTAGCCCTGCAGGACGAGATTCACCTCGGCGCGCTCGGCCTGCCGCGGCTTGGCCTGCACCAGATACCATTGGGGCGCGGCTTCCACGTCGGTCTCGCAATTCATCGTGCACCGCCTCGATCAGGTTACTTCACCGACGATCTGTCGACTCTGTTGCTCCAATGCCCGGGATAGACTGTGCACGTAGCGCGCAACCAGCAGGTAGGCAACGAAGATCGCCAAGGCCAGGTAGAACATGACCGCTTCGCCGATTTGATTCAGAAAACCGAAGACACCGATTCCCGTCAACAAGATCGCGACGGCCAGCATGAGGATCAGTGCCTTACGTGTACTTTGGAAAACGCGGGACAGGAAGTGGTGGAGGTGGCCGGCATCGGCGCTGAAGGGAGAGACGCCTTGCAGGATCCGCCGACCCATGACGCGCAGCGTGTCCATCAGCGGTATGGCGACGAGCCAAAGTGCCGTCACCGGGTCGATACTCCCGGCCGGCCCTGCGGCATCGACCAGGGCCCAGACCAGGATGTAGCCCAGCAGGAGGCTTCCCGCGTCGCCGAGGAAGATCTTGCGTCCGGTCACACCGAAAAGCTCCAGATTGCACACCAAATAAGGAATCAACGCCGCGATCGTGGTGAGCAACAGGATTTGGATCGGGCCGATCTGGGGTGCGAGGAACAGCAGCGCTCCGAGCGCGATCAGGATCAGGCCGCCGGCCAAGCCATCGATGCCGTCGATCATGTTGACGGCGTTGATGACGCCGACCATCGCAAACACGGTGAAGGGTACGGAAAGCAACCCGAGATCGATCGCTCCGAAGCCGAGCAAATTACCGAGCGAGGTGAGCGTGACCCCGCACCCGAGGGTCAGCAACAGTGCTGCAACAACCTGCGCCACGAGACGCACCCTCGGGCCGAGCCCGAAGCGGTCGTCAAGGACACCGACCAACACCAGGAGGGCGGCACCGGCCATGCCGTAAAGATGCGGCGCGGTGAACGGCAAACTGAGCAGAGTGCTCGCGGCGAGGCCCGAAAAGATCGCGATCCCGCCGATCGGCGGAACGGAATGGCGATGGACCTTGCGCCGTTCGCCAGGGTGATCCATCAGACCGATCATGGGTGCTACGGGATAGAGCACAGCCAGAACGACGCTGCTGATGAGAAACGCGACACCCATGTCCAAAATCGTCATCACCGGATGTGCGCCGACGTGAACCCGAGGAGAGCCATCAGATCGTGTTTGATCATATCCATCTCCTCTCCATCCAGGTCAACCGGATTCCACAAATCGTCCATAATGATCCTCGAAACCTTATGTTTTGATCTCGCCATGGAGGCAACCGATGTCCGGTTTCGAGATTATTGCGCAACGTTTTACCCGCTTCAGGGCAAAATCACAAGTCGTGAAACTCTCTTGCGAATGCGCAATGATCGAACCAATGAGAACGTCCTTGTCATGCGCCACCTGCGTTCAAGCGGATCCGTGAGGGCCGCCTCCGGCACGTCGATACGAGATCCGTAGAATCCGAGCGTCCGCCCCACGGACGTCGAACAGAATGGCCATGGTGCCCGTGCGGTCGACCCTACGTCCTTGGGCATCGCGATAGCGCACGCTGAACCCCGCCCGTAAGCCGCAACGCCCATTTCCTTCCGGGACGATGCGGGTGCCGGGAGCTGACCGGGGATGGGCCGTGTAGGGGCCGTGTGGGGCGACTTTAGTCGCCCCCACATCCAAACCACAGGGAGTGTGACGGCGGGAGGCGCCACCACATCGATGCCGAGAGACGATCTGTTGAAGGGGCGGGGCTACTCGTGCCGTTCGGCCACGTTGAAGCCTTCGCGCCGGCACAGGGCGTCTTTTTCGGCCTCTTTGAGGTCTTCGCGCATCATCTCGGCGACGAGTGCCTCGAAGCCAATCTCGGGGGACCAGCCGAGGCGCTCGCGGGCCTTGGTGGCGTCGCCGAGCAGGGTTTCGACCTCGGTCGGGCGGAAGTAGCGCGGATCCACGGCGACGATACAGGCGCCGGTGGACGCGTCGAAGCCTTGTTCGATCTGGCCGGCGCCCTCCCAGCGCATCCGGATACCGACCTCGGCGGCGGCGGCGACGACGAAGTCGCGCACGGAGTATTGGTGTCCGGTGGCGATCACGAAGTCCTCGGGGGCGTCCTGCTGGAGCATCATCCACTGCATGCGGACATAGTCCTTGGCATGGCCCCAGTCGCGCTTTGCATCGAGGTTGCCGAGATAGATCCGCTCCTGCAGACCGAGCGTGATGCGGGCCAGTCCGCGGGTGATCTTGCGGGTGACGAAGGTCTCGCCGCGCCGCGGGCTCTCGTGGTTGAAGAGGATGCCGTTGCAGGCGTAGATGCCGTAGGCCTCGCGGTAGTTGACCGTGATCCAGTAGGCGTAGAGCTTGGCCACCGCGTAGGGAGAGCGCGGGTAGAAGGGCGTGGTCTCGCTCTGGGGCACCTCTTGGACCTTGCCGTACAGCTCGGAGGTGGAGGCCTGGTAGAAGCGGGTCTTGCGCTCGAGGCCGAGGATACGGATCGCCTCGAGCAGGCGCAGGGTTCCGATGCCGTCGGAGTCGGCGGTGTACTCGGGCTCTTCGAAGGAGACGGCGACATGGCTCTGGGCGGCGAGGTTGTAGAGCTCGTCGGGTTGGACCTGCTGCATGATGCGGATCAGGCTCGAGGAGTCGGTCATGTCGCCGTGATGCAGGATGAAGCGCCGTTCGCTCTGCTGCGGATCCTGATAGAGATGGTCGATGCGGTCCGTGTTGAAGAGCGAGGTGCGCCGTTTGATGCCGTGCACCTCGTAGCCTTTGGAGAGCAGCAGCTCCGCCAGATAGGCCCCGTCCTGTCCCGTGATGCCGGTGATCAGCGCCTTCTTGATGGTCATGTCCTTACCCCGATGTCGCTATGCAATGTGTTGTGTTGCCGTTGCCCGGGATCGTCGACGTGCAGTCGACCTCCTCCCCCGCCCTGACGGCCCGCGGTTTCAAGACGACGGAGGCCATCGCGTCCGCCCCCGATGCCTCATGTCCTGAGTGCGTCCCGGTGGTCGAGGAACCAGGCGTAGGTCTGCGCCAAGCCGTCGGGCAGGCGTGTGCGCGCGGTCCAGCCGAGTGCGGCGAGACGGCTGACGTCGAGGAGCTTGCGCGGGGTGCCGTCGGGTTTGTCGGTGTCGAAGCGGATCTCGCCTTGGAAGCCGACGACCTCGCCGATGGTCTGCGCGAGCTCGCGGATGCTGACGTCTTCGCCGACACCGGCGTTGACGTGGGAGCACATGGGCCGGGTATGTGCCCGGTAGGTCTCGGGCGCGAGCCCCATGATGTGCACGCAGGCGTCGGCGAGGTCGTCGACATGCAGGAATTCACGACGCGGCGTGCCGGTTCCCCAGACGGTCACCGCGGACGCACCTTGGGTCTTGGCCTCGTGGAACTTGCGCATCAGCGCCGGGATGACGTGGCTGTTCTCCAGATCGAAGTTGTCGCCGGGTCCGTAGAGATTGGTCGGCATCAGACTGCGGAAATCCGTCCCGTACTGACGGTTGTAGGACTCGCAGAGCTTGATCCCGGCGATCTTGGCGACGGCATAGGGCTCGTTGGTGGACTCGAGCGGTCCGGTCAAGAGGGCCTCTTCGGTGATCGGCTGCGGGGCGAGGCGCGGATAGATGCAGGAGCTGCCGAGAAAGAGCAGGCGCTCCACAGCGTTGCGCCAGGCGGCATGGATGATGTTGGCCTCGATCATCAGGTTTTGATGGATGAACTCGGCCGGGAAGCTGTTGTTGGCCTGGATGCCGCCGACCTTGGCCGCCGCCAGATAGACCCGAGACGGCTGCGTTTCGGCAAAGAAGGCATCGACCGCCCCGGTATCCGTGAGATCCAGCTCGCGATGGGTGCGCGCGAGGATGTCCGAGACACCCGCGGCCTCCAACCGGCGCACGATGGCGGCACCCACCATGCCGCGATGTCCGGCGACATAAACCCTCGACCCGACCTTGTCCTGCTCGCTCACGCCGATCTCCGTCTTGGATGCTGTGTGTTCGGGAGTGCGTAGGGTAGCGCCCTCGTGGGTCGGCTCACCAGCCTTGCACATCGAGAATCGACGAATCGCCTGCCTGCGCGTCTCGGCACCCCGGCGAACCGGTTGACGGAACCTCCCTCAGGTTCGACACTCACGCTCTACCGAGCGCGACATCGGATCGGCTTCTCGGCCGCCCGGGTCGCAGCATCGGGCACGGTGCTGCCGATGGCTGCAGCGCTGCAACGACGACCGATCATTCAATTCGCAGGAGGTAACGATCGTGGCACAAAGCATGGGTGAGATCATGAATCCGGGCTCCGTCGTGCGCGACGCCGAGTTTCCGGACGCCCCGGACGACTGGACGCGCGAGCAGGCGGTCGTTGCCGCGCAGGCCGACGCGGTGACGCTGAGCGACGATCACTGGGACATGATCAAGGCGTTGCAGGACTATTTCGCGCGTCACGAGAGACCCAATGTGCGTGATCTTCACGACGCGCTGGAAGAGGCGTTCCATGGCCGCGGTGGCCTCAAGTACCTCTACGGCATCTTTCCGGGCGGCCCGGTCGCGCAAGGCTGCCGCTTCGCCGGGCTCCAGGCCCCGTCGGGCGCGGTGGACAAGTCGTTCGGAAGCGTCCAGTAGGGGGTTTCGTGTCGCGGTGTGCGCTCGCGCGCTGCCGTTGCGATGTCGGTCACTCGGCCGACATCGCGCAAGAGGCCGCCGGAGTCGGTCCGAATTCTCATCAATAACGGGCGCAATCCGTCTGACATATCGAGTCTTTTCGTCGGCGTTTTCTTGCCAATCGGGGAGGACCCGCCTATCCTTGCCCTCGAACTGCTGCCGCCTTTCGCTTGGGGACGTCCGAGGCTGAAGCGTGTTCCGGACGCGTCGCGACGCCGGCCGGGGATGCTCCGAATCACTGCTCACCCGGACCGGCAGGCGGCCGCAAGCCGAATCCGGATCACGGGGGGAGCCGATGATGTACGAGCGCAATCACGTCGACGAACAGCCGATCGCCAAAGACGAGCACCCGCTTCGTCCCGATCGACGCAACTTTCTTGCGGCGCTTGCCGCGACCTCTGCGGGACTCTTCGCCGGAGGGTTGCCCGGCCTTGCCGAGGCGGCCTCGAACCGAACATCCCTGCAGCGCCAGGTCGTGGAGATGGTGACAAGCATGCGCCGCCAGGGGCTGCTTCAGCCCAACGAGAAGACCTCTTGGTCGGTATACGATTTCACCGCCCGCAAGAAGGTCGTCTCCATCAACGAGGGCGTGCCGCGACAAGCCGCGAGCATGATCAAGCCGCTCGTCGCGCAGGCCTATTTCTTCCAGATGGACGGCAAACGCAGCCAGGTCCGTTACACCGACGAGGTGCGCACAACCATGGAGCGGATGCTCCAGCGCAGCAGCAACCCGGATACCAACAAGATCATGGATCTGGTCAGCGAGCACCAGTCTCGCCGCGGCCCGCCGGATGTCGAGCTGGTCCTGAAGCAGCGCGCACCCGCCATCTTTCAAGAGACCCGCATCGTCGAGAAGATCCCGACGACCGGCCAGACCTACCGCAATCAGGCATCGGCACATGACTACAGCCGCTTCTTGATCTCGGTCTGGGAAGGCCGTATGCCCAACAGCAAAGAGCTGCTGCGCATGATGGCCTTGCCGGGCGGTGACCGTTTGTCCAAGGGATTGGCCGGTTTACCGACGGCGGCGAAGGTCTACAACAAGACCGGCTCGACCGCGATGCTCTGCGGGGACATGGGCGTGATCGAGATCCCGGATCAGCGCGGGCGCAATCACGCCTACACGGTCGTCGGGATCATCGAGCGACCGAGCCGCGCCGAAAATTACGGCGCTTGGATCCGCAGTCGGGGAGACGTCATCCGGCGCGTATCGAACTTGATCTACCAGGACATGAAGAACCATTACCGGCTGGTCTGACGACGTCGGGGGCGACGAGGTCGGTTGTGCCGAGCCGTGCGAGGCACAATCAACCGTCGCCGCAAGTTGTGCTTCCTATCGTCAGCACAACCTACGCGTTTCGTCCGCCCGGGAATCGCCGATGGCGGAGGGGTGTAGGGGCGACTTGAGTCGCCCACCCCGCCAACCGCGCTGGCTGCCCCGACCGCTAGGTCCGCTTCAGAAACCGCCCGCAGATCGGCCCCAGAGGCCCCTCCTCCATACGCCCGCACAACTGAGACGAGAGCAGATGCGCGGCCCCTTCCAGGGCGACGGCGCGGTTTGGAGGATCGGGTTTCGCTGCGCTCTACCCATCCTACGTGTTTCGGCTGTTCTGGAATCACCCCAAGAGGCAGGCGGGGGATCACACGCTTCCGTACAACTCGCGGGATCCGAGCCAGCGTTGGATCAGGGGTTCGACCCGATCGGGATAGCGTGCCAGGATCAGGTCGGCGGCCTGCTGGGCAGCGGCCACCAGATGTTGGTCGCGCAGGGGGTCGGCGACGCGAAATTGCACGGCGCCGGTCTGGCGGGTACCCAAAACCTCCCCCGCTCCGCGCATGGCCAGATCGCGCTCGGCGATCTCGAAGCCGCTTTCGGCGGCGCGGATGATGCCCAGACGCTCGCGCGCTGCGATCGACAGGGGCGGATGGAAAAGCAGCACGCAGTGGCTCTGGACGGACCCACGCCCCACCCGTCCACGCAGTTGATGGAGCTGAGCAAGACCGAGCCGCTCGGGGTTCTCGATGATCATGAGACTGGCGTTCGGGACATCGACGCCGACCTCCACCACCGTGGTTGCGACCAATAGGTCTAAATCGCTAGAGGCGAAGGCGGCCATCACCGTTTCGCGCTCGGGCCCCTTGATGCGCCCGTGCACCAGACCGATACGGATACCGGGAAGGCTCTCGGCCAGCTGGCGCGCGGTCTCTTCGGCGGCCTGGCACTCCAACGCCTCCGACTCCTCGATCAGGGTGCAGACCCAATAGGCCTGTCGCCCCTGCGCACAGGCTTGCTCGACGCGCGTGATCACCTCCTCGCGACGGGTGTCCGGGACCGCGACCGTGACGATCGGTGTCCGCCCGGGGGGCAGCTCGTCGATGACCGATAGATCCAGATCCGCATAGACGGTCATGGCGAGCGAGCGCGGGATGGGTGTGGCGGTCATGATCAACTGATGCGGTGCACCGCCGGTCCCGCCGCCCTTCGCACGCAGACGCATGCGCTGGTGCACGCCGAATCGATGCTGCTCGTCGATAATGACGAGCCCGAGATCGGAGAAGACCACGTCCTCCTGAAAGAGCGCGTGGGTGCCCATCACCATGCGGGCACGGCCGCTCGCGATGGCCTCGAGCAACCCGGCACGCTCGCGGCCCTTGTGTCGTCCCACCAGCCAGACGGGCGCGATGTCGAGCGGGGCGAGCCAAGCCGCGAAGCCACGTCGATGCTGCTCGGACAAGAGCTCGGTCGGCGCCATCAAGGCGACCTGGGCGCCGGACTCGATCGCTTGAAGGGCGGCCAGTGCGGCGACCAGGGTCTTGCCGGCGCCCACGTCGCCTTGGAGCAGGCGCTGCATCGGGCGATCGCCCTGCAGATCGGCGGCGATCTCGGCGACGACGCGCTCCTGTGCCGCGGTCATCCGAAACGGCAGGGCGTCGAGCAACTGCCGGCGCAAGGTGCCGTCGCCCGCAAGCACGGGCGCCGCGATCGCCCGCTGGGCGGCACGCAGCCGTCGCAGACTGACCTGATGCGCGACCAGCTCCTCGAAGGCCAAGCGGTGAAAGGCCGGATGACGGCGCTCGATCAGATCATCGGGGTCGGCATCCACCGGCGGACGGTGCAGATAGACGAGCGCCTCGACCAGGCTCGGCAGACCCAAGGGGAGCAGGACCTCATCCGGCAGGCACTCGCACGGGGCCTGTTCGGCCAAGAGCGCCAACGCCTGGTCGGTCAGACCGCGCCAGGAGGATTGCTGCAGGCCCTCGGTCGAGGGATAGAGCGGGGTCAAGCGCGCGTCGAGCGCGCCCGGAGCTTCAGACTGGATGCGATACTCCGGGTGGACCATCTCCAGGGCACTCGGCCCTTGGCGAACCTCGCCGTAACAGCGCAGCCGAACGCCGGGCTTGAGCGCGTCGATCTGCTGCCGAGAGTAATGGAAAAAGCGCAACAGGAGCCCGCCGAACGTGCCGTCCGACACCCAGACCTTCAAGGAGCGGCGGCGCCCGCCCGAGAGGTCGACCTCCTGGATCTCGCCCTCGATCAGGGCCTCGTCGCCCGGTCGCAGCCCGTTGATCCGGACCAAGCGCGTGCGGTCTTGATAACGGTGCGGCAGATGGAAGAGGAGATCCTGGACCGTGCGCACCCCGAGCTTGCCGAGACGCTCGGACACGCGCGGACCGACCCGTTTGAGCCGCTCCACGGGGATGCTGTCGAGCGAAGGGGTCGGAAGCGATGGATTCGCGGAGGACCCCGAGGTGTTGTCGGTCACGGCTGGGGGGTGTCCTCAGGGGTGCGATCGCGTCCGCTGCCCCTCATGTTCGTCTGTCGTGCGTTGGATGAGGTGCGCGCGAACGGCCTCGGGATCGCGTATCGCGACGCGTCACCTTGACCATTCATGGCGAGTTTGGAGTCCGCTAAGTGGCGGTTCAAAAACAAAGCATGCAGATGCATGAAGGCTATCGCCCGTAGGTCGGGCAAAGCGCAGCGTGGCCAATCCGCGCCGGCCCGCGCCAAGGGCATCGGACCGAAACCCGGCAACGCGGCGGTTTGGAGGATGGGTTTCGCTGTCGCTCTACCCATCCTAGGATGCGACGCGATGATTTGCCGTCTACCCGCCCCTGCGCTCCACGATTGCGCGGGCGAGCTGGTGCACGGCCATTGCGTAGTAGCTGCTGTGGTTGTAACGGGTGATGGTGTAGAAATTCTGCGACCCCAGCCAATAGGCGTAGCCGGTGCCGACATCGAGCTCGAGCAAACTCACCTGCGAGGCGCCGCCGAGGGGGCCGGCCGGGGTGATTCCGCGGCCTGCGAGCTCGCTCAAGCTGTAGCGCGTCGCGAAGCCCGACTTCATCGCGCGCGCGGTCGCGGGGGATTGCACGTTCGCACGCACGGCCACCGGCACGCCGGACTGCCAACCGTGTGCTTTGAAGTAGTTGGCGACGCTCCCGATGGCGTCCGTCGGATTCCACAGATCGCGATCCCCGTCGCCGTCGAAGTCGACGGCATAGTCGCGGAAGCTCGAGGGCATGAACTGCCCGAGGCCCATCGCTCCGGCGAAAGAGCCGCGCGGACCGAAGGGGTCGATACCCTCCTCTTTGGTCATGACCAGGAAGGATGCGAGCTCGCCGGAGAAATAATCCGCGCGGCGCGGATAGGCGAAGGCCAGGGTCGCCAAGGCGTCGACGATGCGGGTCTTGCCTAAGTAGCCGCCGTAGCGGGTCTCGACGCCGATGATGGCGACGATGTACTCGGGCGGCACCCCGTAACGCGCGCTCGCCCGGTTGAGCGCCGCCTCGTTTTGCTGCCAGAACCGCACCCCGTTGGCGATGTTGTCCGGGGTCAGGAACTTGGCACGATAGCGTATCCAGGCCCCGGTCGGCCCGGTGCTCGGTCGCGGGGCCTGGCGATTCATCGCGTCGATGATCCACTGCTCGCGGTTGGCGCCGGAGAGGACGGCGGCGACCTGGTTCGGCGTGAATCCCTGTTGCTGCATGCGGCGGATGAAGGGCTCGACGCCAGGATATCCGGCGAAATCGCCGGTCACCGTCGCGGAGCCCGACGTCGGATAAGGGGATCCTTCCGCGATCTCGCCGGGACGAGTGGACTGGGACCCGCAGCCCGCAACCAGGGTCAAACACAGCAGAACGGCGATCGAGCAGACAACACGCATGGGCAATCCAGGACAAAAAATGGATGGCCGTTATAGTAAAGAACTTTTTCAGTAAAGCAATTCAACCGATGAATTTAGCTCGCGATTGCGCTGTTGAACCGCGCCCGGCGCGGGATGCGATGTTTTTGGATGGGATCGGCCCCGGCAGACTTGACGACCGCTGGAGTCGGCGCGGTTTAATCACCCAGAACCATGATCGCATCCATCTCGACGCGCGCCCCTTTAGGCAGGGCCGCGACACCGATCGCCGCCCGTGCCGGATAGGGCTCTTCGAAGTATCCGGCCATGACCTGATTGACCGACGAGAAGTGGGCCAGATCGGTCAGAAAGACGTTGAGCTTCACGACATCCGCCAGAGTGCCGTTCGCCGCATGCGCCACCGCACGCAGGTTGTCGAAGACTCGCCGAATCTCCGCCTCGATGTCGCCCGAGACCAGCTCCATGGTCTCGGGTATGAGCGGGATCTGGCCGGACAGATAGACGGTGCTGCCGACGCGAACCGCTTGAGAGTAAGTCCCGATCGCCTCCGGGGCCTGATCGGTCTTGATGATGCTCTTTGCCATGCTGTGGTGACTCCGTTGCGTATGAGTATCCGACGACATCGGCGTGAGCCTAATCCAGCGCGGGGCTCACGCCAAGACGCCGCGTTGAGGCGAGCTGCGGAAACCTTGATGAACCGGTAGGATGGGTAGAGCGACGGCGAAACCCATCCTCCAAACCGCCGCGCTGCCGGGTTTCGGTCCGATGCCCTTGGCGCGTGCTGGATGGGTTTCGCTTCGCTCTACCCATCCTACATTTTCGGTTGTTTTTGAATCGCTCCTAAACCGCGTCCGGAGCGACATGCGACATTTGCGTTTTGCGTTTGGCTTTTGAGATGTCCTCGATCTCGGTGAGACGCGGTTTGAAATTTAATATTTTTTAATATGTTAAACCACGCCGGCTCCAACGGTCGTCAAGTCTGCCGGGGCCGATCCCATCCGAAAACATCGCATACCACGCCGGGCGCGGTTTAAGGGTGATGAACGCTGACGCCCGGGAGCTGAGAGCTGGCGGCTGGCGCCCAAAACACACCGTCGCATCCAGAGCCCGTGCAACGGGCTTATACTCTCGCGCTGACAATTCCCGGATCACAGACCATGAACGCACTCCATCAGTCCAACCTCGCCAAGCTGCGCCTGATCGGACGCGGCAAGGTCCGCGATCTCTACGAGATCGACAGCACGCATCTCTTGATGGTCGCGAGCGACCGTCTGTCCGCGTTCGACGTGGTGCTTCCGCAGCCGATCCCCGGCAAGGGCGAGGTGCTGACGCGGGTCTCGCGCTTTTGGTTCGCGCGCACGGCGCGGCTGGTGCCGAATCATCTCGCCGACATCCCGGTCTCGGCGGTCATCGAAGATCCCGCGGAGCTCGCTCGGCTCGGCGATCGGGCCATGGTGGTGCGCCGGCTGACGCCGCTGCCGGTCGAGGCGATCGTGCGCGGCTATCTGATCGGCTCGGGTTGGAAGGACTATCGGCAAGGCGGAGCGGTCTGCGGCATTGCGCTCCCGCCCGGTCTGCGTCAGGCCGACCGGCTGCCCGAGCCCATCTACACGCCGTCGACCAAGGCCGAGATCGGCGGGCACGACGAGAACGTCGACTTCGCCCACACGGAACGGCTGCTCGGCCCCGCGCTGGCGGCGCAGGTGCGCGACATCAGCCTCGCCGTTTATCGCGATTGCGCCGAGTACGCCTTGGCGCGCGGGATCATCATCGCCGACACCAAATTTGAATTCGGCCTCGACAGCGAGGGCCGGCTGCATCTGATCGACGAGGTGCTGACTCCCGACTCCTCGCGTTTTTGGCCGGCCGATGAATACCGGCCCGGCACCAGCCCGCCGAGCTTCGACAAACAGTTCGTACGCGATTATCTGGAAACGCTCGACTGGGACAAGACCCCGCCGGGGCCGATGCTGCCGCAGCAGATCATCGATCGGACCGCCGCCAAATACCGCGAGGCCGAAGAGCGGTTGACGCACCGCTGAGCCGCCCGCGAAATCGGGGTAGGGTGTGGGGCGACTTCAGTCGCCGGCACGCCCCGGCAACCGAACACCCACGAGGAGGCGGCTGAAGCCGCCCCTACCTCGCTCGCCGGTCATGGAGCGTAGCGGAGCGCCCGTGCAACCAGCTCGGGAGCGATTGATCGTGATCCAGCTCCACGACCAAGACCTTTCGATGGGGGTCGAGATCCGGGTGCGGCTCCGGTGCTTCGTCCAGGCAGAGGGTGACGGCCCGAAGCCGCCGCTTGCCCCGAATCTCCTGCAGGACGCGCTAGAACATGGGCGTGGAGATCGGCGACTCGTGCAGCGCCTGACCCACGCCGTATAGAGCAGCTCCAACGTCTGGTTTGAGCGCTCGAGATCGCGCGGGTGGTGTCGCCCGAGACGCACGGCGTCGGTATACAATCCTCATGTCACACGTCGGAAACGAGCGGACCTCGCTCATGTCGAGAGCAGGTCTCTCGTGCGCACCGCACCCGAGTGCGCTGTTGCGCTTGTTTCCGACCCCTGCATCGACGGCGTGCGCAACCGCGCCGCGACATCACGGATCGAGCCGCGCGAGAGGCGGCCGACATCATCACAGGGGGATTTGCAGTGAAGATCGTTCGCAACCTACTGGCCGTCATCGGCTTCTTGACCATCGTCGGCATCGGCGTCCTCTATTGGCGGGTCGCCCCGATCCTCGGCGAGTTCGACCCGGAATTTACGGACGTCTACGCCGAGTTCGCCGCGCGCCTGCTCACGACCGGCGATCCCGGCGTGGCCATGATGTGGGCAATCCCGGTCGCGGAAGGGCTGAGCCCGGACGACGTCATCGAGTCCATGAAGAGCATCGCGGTCTCGCACAACCTGCTCTTTGTCGGCGAATCGCCCTTCTACAAGCAGATCGAGGCGATCACGGGCGAGCCCTATCGCTACGTCAACTTTCTCTCCTTCTGCGATGCCCGGGTCGGTCGACAAATGCTCGAATATCGCAACGAGTACAGCGGCTTTATGCCCTGCCGCATCGCCTTGGTCGAAGACAAGGAGGGCCGCCTGACGCTCTACAGCATGAACCTGGACATGATGATCCACGGCGGCCGGGAGCTGCCCGAGGAGCTCAAGGCGTCCTCGCTGAAGGTCCGCGACACCATCCGGGCGATCATGGAGGGCGGTGCGGCCGGCGAGCTGTGATTTCCGGAGTCGGGATCTCCGAAGGGGATCCCGGGGGTGAGTTCCGGAGAGTTTATTTCAGCCGCTCGTGATATCGCGCAATCCAGATATACGGAAGATCGCATATAGTAGGCGCCATTGATCAAGGCCGCAGGGGCGCTCTCAGGTGTTCGATTCACTCGCCGATCTCGTCGTCCATCGTCTGCTGGGCATCGACCCGGCCAGCCCTCTCGGGGCGGCGCTGCACTTCTTCGTCATGGACACGGCGAAGATCTTCGTCATGCTCGTCATCATCATCTATGTCATGGGGCTGTTCCGGGCGCTCCTCTCGCCCGAGCGGGTGCGCGCCTATGTCCGCGGCAAACCCAAATGGGCGGCGCGCTCGACCGCGGTCGGGCTGGGCGCGGTCACGCCTTTCTGCTCCTGCTCGTCGGTGCCGCTCTTCATCGGCTTCGTCGAGGCCGGCATCCCGCTCGGGGTCACCTTCTCCTTTTTGATCGCCAGCCCGATGATCAACGAGGTGGCGGTGGTCATCCTGCTCGGGATCCTGGGCTGGGAGCTGACCTTCATGTATGTCGCCGCCGGCTTGACGGTCGCCTATGTCGGCGGTGTCGTCATGGAGCGCTTCAAGCCCGAGCGCTGGGTGGAGCCCTATGTCTGGCAGATCCACATGGGCGAGCTGACGATGCCCGAGCCGGATACTTCGCTGATCGGTCGCCATCGCTATGCCGTGGGCGAGGTCCGCGAGATCCTAAGGCGTCTGTGGAAATGGGTGCTGCTCGGCATCGGCGTCGGCGCGCTCTTCCACGGCTATGTCCCGGAGGAGTGGGTCGTCGAGCACCTGGGCGGCACCGACAACTGGCTGGCGGTTCCCGGGGCCGTGCTGCTCGGGATCCCGCTCTACTCAAACGCGACCGGGGTGATCCCGGTTGCCGAGGCCATGCTGGGGAAAGGGGTGGCGATCGGCACCACGCTGGCCTTCATGATGAGCATCGCCGCACTCTCGCTGCCCGAGATGATCATCCTGCGCAAGGTGATCCGCTGGCCCGGACTGGCGCTCTATGCGGGCGTGCTGGCCGTGGCCTTCATCCTGGTCGGCTACGGTTTCAACCTGCTGGCGTAGGCTGGAGACCCGACGACCGTCGTCACGCGTCGGAAGTCAGTCGAGCACGGAACCAATCGTTGTCGTTGTCGTTGTTTTTGAACTGTTCACTCAGACCATTCCCGGAATCGGGACCACGCGATACGAGAGCCGATATGAAAGAAGTCAAGATCTTGGGATCAGGTTGTGCCAACTGTAAAGCCACCTATAAGGTGGTCGAGGAGGCCGCGAAGGCGAAGGGCGCCGAGATCGTCCTGGAGAAGGTCGAGGATCTCGGGCGGATCATGGGCTACGGGATCATGTCGACGCCCGGCGTCGTCATCGACGGTCAGGTGGTGCATGCCGGCGGGGTCCCGGATCGCAAGACGGTCGAGGGATGGTTCAGCGGATAAGGTCATCCGCCTGCCCTCGCCCGGCTTCGGCACGGACTATACCCGGAACCCGCCTCAAAGCCCGATCAAGACCGCCGCAGGTTGTGCCGACGTCGGGAAGCACAACATTGCGCCGGCGATTGTTGTGCCTCGCTCCGGCTCGGCACACCCTACGCCGATTCGGCCGTGTCTTCGGCGTGATCCTCCGGGATCGCCTCCCGGAAACCGCATTCCTTTTGAGGACATACCTTGGAGGCCCCTTTGGTCTTGGTGGTCTTGATCGTCAAGACCGCCCAGCCGCACTTGGGGCAGGGCTCGGCGATGGGCTCGTCCCAGACGGCGTAGTCGCACTTGGGATAGGTCGAGCAGGAATAGAAGATCTTGCCCTTGCGTGACTTCTTCTTCTGCAGCGTCCCCTTGGTGCATTTGGGGCAGGTCACGCCGGTATCTTCGGGCTTCTCCAGCGGCTCGATGTGCTTGCAGCTCGGGTAGGCGCTGCAGCCGATGAACTTGCCGTACCGTCCGCGCTTGATCTCGAGTGCGGAGTTGCAGAGCGGACAGATGCGACCCTCGATCAACTCGGGGGCATCCGCCTCGGCCTTGTCGGGGTTGAGGTCGCGCGTGTAGTCGCACTCGGGATAGTTCGTGCAGCCGATGAAGCGCCCGTTGCGCCCGAGCCGGATCGACAACTGACCGCCGCATTTGGGGCAGGTCTCGTCGATGCGCTCCTGGGTGACGTCGCTGCGCTTGACCGACGCCTCGGTATGGTCGACGCGCTCCTTGAAGGGTTTCCAGAACTGCTCGAGCAAGGGGATCCACTCGCCCTCCCCGCGCGAGACCGCATCCAGGTCATCCTCCAGACGCGCGGTGAAGTCGTAGTCCACGTAGGAAGTGAAATACTCGGTCAGGAACCGGTTCACCACCCGCCCGACGTCGGTCGGCAGGAAGCGCTTGGTCTCCAAGACCACGTATTCGCGATCTTGAAGTGTGGAGATGATGGAGGCGTAGGTCGAGGGACGGCCGATGCCGTATTCCTCCAGCGCCTTCACCAAGGACGCCTCGGAGTAACGCGGCGGCGGCTCGGTGAAATGCTGCTCGGGGCGAATGGCAAGCAGGTCCACCAGGTCTCCGGCCTTCATCTCGGGGAGCATGCGCTCCTCGTCGTCGTCGGCGCTCTTGGCATCGTCGCGCCCTTCCAGATAGACGCTCATGAAGCCGGGCTCGGCGACCGTCGACCCGGTGGCTCGGAGGAGATTGCCCTCTCCGGCGCTCAGGGTGATCGCGACCTGGTTGATAAGCGCATGGGCCATCTGACAAGCCAGGGTGCGCTTCCAGATCAGCTCGTAGAGCTTGAACTGATCCGCGCTGAGATGGGCGCGGATCTCTTTGGGGACCTGGTAGGCCGAGGTGGGGCGAATCGCCTCGTGGGCCTCCTGGGCGTTCTTGGCCTTGGTCTTGTAGAACCGCGGCTGCTCGGGCAGATGATCCGCACCGTAGCGTTCCGCGACATAGGCGCGGATCTCGTCCAACGCCTCCTGTGCGAGATTCACCGAGTCGGTGCGCATGTAGGTGATGAGTCCGGTCGGACCGCCGCCGACATCGACACCCTCGTAGAGCTGCTGGGCGACGCGCATGGTGCGCTGGGCCGTGAAGCCGAGCTTGCGCGCGGCCTCCTGCTGGAGTGTGGAGGTGATGAAGGGCGGTGCCGGGTTGCGCTTGCGCTGCTTGCGCTCGACCTCGTCGACCTTCAGCTTGCCGGCGGACGCCTGCTCGAGGGTCCGATGAACGGTCGCGGCACGCCCCTCGTCGACGATGCTGAACTGCTCGACCTTCTCGCCTTCGAATTCGACCAGCTTGGCGGTGAAGCGCCGCGCCTCCTTGGCCGCATCCGCCTCGATCGACCAGTATTCACGGCTGACGAAGGCCTCGATCTCGTCCTCGCGCTCGCAGATCAGCCGCAGCGCCGGGCTCTGCACCCGTCCGGCGGAGAGACCGCGCCGAATCTTCTTCCACAGCAGCGGGGAGAGATTGAAGCCGACCAGATAATCCAGCGCACGACGTGCCTGCTGGGCGTTGACCAGGTCGTAGGAGATCTCGCGCGGGTTGGCGACCGCCTCCTGCACCGCCCGTTTGGTGATCTCGTTGAAGACCACCCGGAACACCGGGCGCTTGCCGATCTGGCGGCGGCTCTTCAGCAGCTCGAAGAGATGCCAGGAGATCGCCTCGCCTTCGCGGTCCGGGTCGGTCGCGAGATAGAGTGCGTCGGCCCCTTTGAGCTTCTTGGCGATCGCCTGGACGTGTTTCTCGTTGCGATCGATGATCTGGTACTTCATCGCGAAGCCGTTCTCGGTATCGACCGCGCCCTCTTTGGGCACCAGGTCACGGACATGACCATAGGAGGCGATCACCTCGAAGTCGGGTCCGAGGTACTTCTCGATGGTCTTGGCCTTGGCCGGAGATTCGACGATGACGAGATTCATGATGTCTGCAAGCGAACGGAAGCGAACGGATCGGGATCTCTAGGGTAAACCCGGTTCGCATCGGCGCGTCAAGGGGCGTTGAAGAGATGGTCGGCGCCGAGAGGGCCGGTTGGACGAAAATTCAGGTCTCGGAGAGCCGACCCGGAGATCGGCCGGGACATCGCCGCACGCGGCGCGGCGCGCCGGGCAGACGCGTGACGCCGCCGGAGCGGTGTCACGAGAATAATTATGCTTTTCAGAACCTAAACCGCGCCGGCTCCGACGCTTGCTTACACGTGAGATCCCGCACCGACTCGACAAGGCAGCAGGTCATTCCTGACGCGGTTCAATGCGGTTCAATGAAGGTAAACCGGCTCGTCGTTGTACACCAGATCCTCCATCTGCGAAAAGGCATCCTCGCGACCGGGACGATTCATCAAGACCAGCAAGACGACCCACTTGACCTCGTCGAGCCCGACCAGTGCGTGATCGATCGCGAGCAGGCGGTCGATCACGAGCTCGCGACTGACGGGGTCCAGAATCCCGTTCTGCTCCAAAAACAGCAGCAGACCGCGCGCCTCGACGTCCAACTTGCTGGTCTCCGCCTCGTTGTAGACGCGGATGGAGCCTAGAGTATGGTCGTGATACTGCGGGACCTCGACACCCGCCGCCAGCTCGTCGAGCCAGAGCAGTGCCTTTTCGATCTCGGTCGGGGTGAAGCCGGCCTGAGCGAGCTCGTCCTCCAGTGCACCTTGATCGGCCGGGGGCTGACCCTCGCCGTCCATGTAGTTCTCGTAGAGATAGATCAGCACATCGACCATGTTTTCGTACATCAGCCAACCTCGTGGGCGGCGTCAGCCCGAGGGCTGACGGGAGCGGACTGCACCGGCATTGCATTCAGGCGTTCCGTTCTGGGCAACCCGGATGTCTCCGCTTTAAGAACCGAGCCGGCAAAAGCGGCCTCCAGGGGCCGATGATACATGACCCTCCAACTCCAGGACCAACAACATGGACGAGACCTCGCGGGCCGAGCGTCCGCTGCTGGCGATCAGCTCGTCGGGGGCCACGGGGTCGAATCCCATCGCATCGAGCAAGGCGCGATAGTCCGCATCGAGCCCCGCGGACCCGCCTCGAACCGCCGCTGCGGAGGCCGCGTCGGACGCCGCAGGCACCTCGCCGGGGCAGGCCGCGAGCAGGTTGCGCAGCATCGGAGCCAGCTCGAGGAGGATCTCGGCGGGCTCTTCGACCAGCTTGGCACCGTCGCGAATCAGGGCGTGGCTGCCGCGCGACAGGGGATTGCGGATGGAGCCGGGCACTGCGAAGACGTCGCGACCTTGCTCGAGCGCGAAGCGTGCGGTGATCAAGGAGCCGCTCTTGAGCGCCGCCTCGGTGACCAGGACACCGACGGAGAGCCCGCTGATGATCCGGTTGCGCCGCGGGAAATTCCGGGCCGCCGGCCCCTGGCCGGGCGGAAACTCGCTGACCAGCGCACCGCGCTCGGCGATGCGTCGGGCCAGATCGCGATGCGTCGCGGGGTAGACCAGATCCGGCCCCGTACCGAGCACCGCGATGGTTCGCCCCGTCTCCAGCGCGCCCGCGTGCGCGGCGCCGTCGACTCCGAGCGCCAGACCGCTGGTGATCAGCAGACCGTCGGCGGCGAGCCGCCGGGCGAAGTCGCGGGTGATCTCGAGGCCCGACGGGGTTGGATTGCGGCTGCCGACCACCGCGATCTGCGGCTCGGCGAGCAGCTCCGGGTCGCCGCGCACGTACAGCAGCAGGGGGGCATCCGGGATCTCGGCGAGCAGCGGCGGATAGCGGGGATCGGCGCGCGTCAGCACGCAGGCGTCGGGCTGATCGGCCCAGGCGAGGATGCGCTCGAGCGCCGCGGCGTCCGGCTGTTTGAGCGCGGCGATCGCCTCGGGCGAGATCCCGGCTGCGGCGAGATCCTGTCGCGAGGCATCCGCGACCGCGCGCGGCGTGCCGTAGCGTTCGAGCAATCGGGTCGCCGTACGCGACCCGATGCCCGGAGCGGAGATGAGGATGATCCAGTCCGCGATCGAGTTCGAGGAGACGCTCAAGAGGCGATTGGACCCGTTATCGTGGGGGCGGGGCGACCCGGTCGCCGACGCTCATGGCCCGGTCGGCGTTGAGCACGAGGGCAAAGCTCACGCGATCGAAGCTTCGGAAGACCATCAGCAGACCCGCGCGCTGCATCGGACGGATATAGGTCGCGCGATCGCGACCGATGTCGGCATGCAGGGGGATGGGCGCGCTCGAGCCCGTCGGACTCTCGCTCCAGCCCCTCACCGAATACTCGTTGCCGAGCCAGAAGGCGCCCGTCAGAGGTCCGTCGCTCTTCCAGTTCCAGTTCACGCCGCCGTCGCGGACCCTGTCGCGAACCTCCTCCCCGCCGCGAAAGACCTCCAAGACGTGGCCGGGCTGCAGCCGGTCGTGCGATCCCCGGTTAACGGTGACGATGTCGTACTGACCGATCTGAGTGATCCCGTTCATCACCGAGAGGATCTGTCCGCGCATGCCGGCCGGCGCCGGACGCGGGAAGAAGTTCTCGAGCGGCGCCTCGAGCGAGGCCGGGATGACGCGATCGCCGATCGCGACCTCGCGCTCGGCTCGCATGACCCGCAGGATCGCGGGATCCCCGACGCGCTCGAGCAGGGCGTTGGCCACGAAGGTGGCCTCGTAGCCGAGGATACGGTTGGTCTCCGGATCGCGCAGTGCATCGCCGGGGCGCAGGATCTCGAACTCGGTGACCGCGCTCGTATCGATGCGACGCACGAAGACGTCGTCCGACGGCGCGGCGACGGTACGATCGTCGGCAAAACCCACGACATAGGGTGCGCGTTTGATCGCGTCGGACTCCGCCACCCAGGGCTGAGTCAGGAAGGGCGCGATCGAGGCGACGGGGATCATCGGCACCGGGGCCTCGAGCGCGCTGACCCGCACCCGCGGACTCAGGCGCACGACACGCATGTCGCCGCTCGCCCGGGCCGCGGTGTCGCGCACGACCCGCGGCCGGCCGTCGACCTGAACCAGACGCAGCCGTTCTCCCGGGTAGATGAGATCGGGGTTGCCCTGCTCGTCGTTGGCGTGCCAGATCTCGGGCCAGAGCCAGGGGTCGCGCAGATAACGCCCGGCGATCGACCAGAGGGTATCGCCGGGGCGCACCTCGTAGACCTCGGGTGCGCCCTCGGCAAGCTCGAGCGCTCGCGCCGGCGACGACGGCGCCATGGCGAACAGGCTGATCAGGACGCCGAGTACGACGTCTCCGACGGTAAGACGAGGGGTCAAAACACGCATCGGACCTCCCGGATGCTCGAAACGGATTCACCCGGCCCCATTTCGGGGTGTAGTATTAAGCGGATACTAGCGCATGCACCCGACCCCTTCTACTCGGCTTCCGACTCGACATCTCTCTTTTCGGGCCGCTCGCGGGACGAGCCCCCCGAGAGATGCGATCACGCAGATGGCGAGAGCCGAGATCCCCGAGAACAGATTTTCCAGACGACATCCCGATGGCAAAGCTCGATATCCTGACCTTCCCGGACCCAAGACTCCGCCGCAAGGCGATTCCGGTCGCACGCGTCGATGCCGATATCGTGCGGCTGGTCGACGACATGCTCGAGACCATGTATGCCGCACCCGGCATCGGTTTGGCCGCCATCCAGGTCAACGTGCCGCGCCGGGTCGTGGTGATCGACGTCTCGGAGAACCACGACACGCCTCTCTGCCTCATCAACCCCGAGATCCTTGCGCGCGAGGGCGAAGAGCAGATGGACGAGGGCTGCCTCTCCGTCCCCGGCTTCTTCGAGCCGGTGAAACGTGCTGAGCGGGTCCGCGTCCAGGCGCTGGATCGCGAAGGCGAGCCCTTCACGCTCGACGCCGACGGCCTGCTCGCGGTCTGCATCCAACACGAGATCGATCATCTCGACGGCAAGCTCTTCGTCGACCATATCTCGATGCTCAAGCGCCAGCGCATTCGCCGCAAGCTCGAGAAGGAGCAGCGCCAAGGCGCGAGCGAGCCCGAGCTACGTCGGGGTGTATTATGACGCGGACCGCAACGGTCGGTTGGACACGCGCCTTAGGGATAAGCAGCGTCGGGGGGACAAGCCGCGTAGGGTGGACAAGCGCAGCGCAGTCCAACGGCGTCGGCGCAGGGCCGGGCGGTCTTGCGACGAAGGTCGACGGCCCAAACGGCGATCGGCCGCGATGACCCCCCTGAGAATCATCTTCGCAGGAACGCCCGACTTCGCCGTCCCGAGCCTTGCCGCGCTCCTCGATGCGCCGGGCGAACGAGCGGGAACGCCGCCGCTGCAGGTCGTCGCCGTCTACACCCAACCGGACCGACCGGCCGGGCGCGGTCGACAGCTCCAGGCGAGCCCGGTGAAGGCGCTCGCCCTGACGCGCGGCCTGCCGGTGATCCAACCCGAGAGCCTCAAGAAGGACCCGGATGCCGTCGGACGCCTTGCCGCCTTCGAGGCCGATCTGATGGTGGTCGTGGCCTACGGGCTGCTTCTGCCGGTCACCGTGTTGGAAGCACCCCGCTTGGGTTGCGTGAACGTCCATGCCTCGCTGCTGCCGCGTTGGCGCGGTGCAGCGCCGATTCAGCGCGCGTTGCTCGCCGGCGACACCGAGACCGGTGTGTGCATCATGCAGATGGAGGCCGGGCTGGATACCGGACCCGTCCATCATCGCGTGGCCACACCGATCGGGCCGCGCGACACCGGCGCCGAGCTGCACGACCGACTCGCCGCATTGGGCGCGGGTGCGCTGATCGATGCCTTGCCCGGCATCGCCGACGGATCCCTGATCCCCGAGCCGCAAGCCGAGGATGAGGTCACCTACGCACACAAACTGACAAAGGACGAGGCCATCATCGACTGGCACCAACCCGCCGAGATCATCGAACGCATGATCCGCGCCTACAACCCCTGGCCCGTCGCTCAGACGCGCCTCGACACCGAGACCCTGCGGGTCTGGGACGCCGAGATCGACGCCGAGCGTGCAACGCACGCCGCGCCGGGAACCGTGATCGGCGCCGGCAAATCGGGCATCGAGGTCGCTGCCGGCCGAGGGGTCGTACGCATCGTGCGTCTCCAGCCGCCCGGCAAACGGGCGATGGCGGCCGCGGATTTCCTCAACGCCCGTTCGATGGACGGCGCTCGGCTGGCTGAGCGCCGGCCGCAGGCCCCCGGCCCGGCAAGGCATCCGGTCGGCGCCGAGTCCCGTGCAGCCGCCGCGCTGGCACTCTTCGGCGTGCGCGGTCGCGGCCAGTCGCTGACGCGCGTGCTCGAGCACACCCGCCTCGCCGCGCAGGCGCCCGCCGAGCGTGCCCTCACGCAAGAGATGGTTTACGGCTCGCTGCGCACCCTGCCGCGCCTGGAGGCGCTGGTCGCGCGCCTGCTCAATCACCCGGTCAAGCCTGCGGACAAGGATCTCGAATCGCTGATCCTGATCGGCCTGTATCAGCTCGTCGCGATGGACACGCCCGACCATGCCGCGGTCGCCGCCACGGTCGAGGCCAGCCGACTCATCGGCAAGCCCGACAAGGCGGCCTTGGTGAACGCGCTGTTGCGTCGGTTTCTGCGCGAACGCGAAGCACTCTTGGCCGAGGTCGATCGAGAGCCTGCCGTGCGCTGGCTCTTTCCCGAATGGCTGCTCGATCGCCTGCGCGAGAACTGGCCGGAGGATTGGGAGCAGGTCGTGCGGACCAGCAATGGCCGTGCGCCCATGAGTCTGCGCGTCAATCGAATCCGGAGCGATCGGCACGCCTATCTCGGCACGCTCGCCGCCGCCGGCATCACCGCACGGCCCATCCCCGGCTGCGACATGGGCCTGACGCTCGACCAACCGCGCCCGACCCATGAGCTGCCCGGCTTCTCGGAAGGACTGGTCTCGGTGCAGGACGGCGGCGCCCAGCTGGCGGCCGAACTGCTGGATGCGCACCCCGGACAGCGCGTCCTCGACGCCTGTGCCGCGCCCGGCGGAAAGACCGCCGGCATCCTGGAGCGCGCCGAGAACCGGCTCGATCTGCTGGCGATCGACAATGCCCCGACCCGGCTCAAATCGATTCGCGACATGCTCGCGCGACTGGGCCTGACCGCCGAGGTCGCACTCGGCGACGCGGCCGAGCCGCGAGGCAGCTGGACCGCCAAGCCCTTCGATCGCATCCTGCTGGACGTGCCCTGCTCGGCCACCGGCGTGATCCGTCGCCATCCCGACATCAAATGGCTGCGCCGCAATGCGGACATCCCGGCGCTGTGCGCCTTGCAGGATCGGATCCTCGAGGCGGCCTGGCCGCTGCTCGCCCCGGGCGGGCGGCTGCTGTATGCGACCTGCTCCTTGATCGCGGACGAGAACCAGCATCGCATCGCCGCCTTCCTGGAGCGCCATCCGGATGCGCGCGAGTGTCCGATCACGGCGCCCGGGGGCCGCGCACTCTCGCACGGCCTCCAGCTGCTTCCCCGAGACGGGGCGAACGACGGCTTTTATTTCGCACTGATCGAACGTCCGGCGTCATGACTCGGCGGTCCGCAGTCCATCCCTGGAGGTTTCTGCTGGCGGGGCTGATGCTCGCCCCCCTGCTCTTGCTCATGAGCGCCGCATCCGGCGCGGCCAAGGACGGGCTGCGGGTCGAGAAGATCGAGACGCGGCTCGTCGACGACACCTTCTTCATGAATGCCGTGTTGGACTATCGTTTCAGCACCGAGGCGCTCGAGGCGCTCGAGAACGGCGTGCCGCTGACCATCCTGGTGCAGATTCAGGTCCGTCGGGTCGGGGCC
This sequence comes from Thiocapsa sp., assembly GCF_018399035.1. Taxonomy (GTDB): domain Bacteria; phylum Pseudomonadota; class Gammaproteobacteria; order Chromatiales; family Chromatiaceae; genus Thiocapsa. The sequence goes on along the minus strand of NZ_CP073760.1, from coordinate 5,272,491 downwards.
TGGCTCTGGGAGGACAGCCGAGTGGATCTGCAGCTGCGCTACGCCATTCGCTACAAGCCACTCTCGGAGCGCTACGAGGTCTACCGGCTTCCCGGCACCGAGGGCCGCAGCTTCGTCAGCCGCGATGCGGCGATTCGCGCGCTCGGCGAGATCACCGATCTGTCGTTGATCGGTGCGTCGAGTCTCGAGGACGACGCGGACTACGAGGTCCAGATCCGGGCCTCGCTCGACATCGAAGAGCTGCCGCTTCCGCTGCGTCCGATCGCTTACCTGAAACCGTCCTGGAAACTCTCCAGCGGGTGGAGCAAGTGGCCTTTAACGCCTTAGCACGCCTGCGCGGACTCGGCGCCTTGCCGGTCGCGGCATTGATCCTGGCGCTCTTCGTCGTCTTGGTGCTGATGCGCGATGCGGTCGAGAACTCCGAGACCCTGAGTCGCGCCTTCGTCCCGCTGCTCTCGGTGGTGTTGGCCGGTCTGGGCGCGCTCGCCATCCTGGTCATCGTCAACATCGTGAAGCTGGTGCGCCGGTATCGCCGGCAGGCCGCCGGCTCACGCCTGACCGGGCGGATCCTGGTGCTCTTCGTCCTGGTCTCGCTGCTGCCGGTGGGCGTGGTCTATTACTTCTCCCTCGGGTTCCTGCTGCGCGGGATCGACAGTTGGTTCGACGTGGAAATCGGCCAGGCCATGCAGGACGCGCTGGTCTTGAATCAGGCCTCGCTCGATCTCAACCAGCGGGTCCTTGCACGGTATACCGAGCAGCTCATCGCCGGGATCGAGGATCGCTCCTCGACCGCCATCGCGCTGAGCCTCGACAATCTGCGCCGTCAGGCCGGCGCCATCGAGCTGACCGTCTACGCCACCGGCGGTCACGTGCTCGGCAACGCCAACGAGGATCCGACCCAGCTGGTTCCGAATCAGGCCGAGCGCGAGATCCAGCAGAGCGTGCGCGCCGGCAACAACTATGTCGGTCTGGAAAGCGACCTCGGCGGCGAGCTGATCGTGCGGGTGTTGGTGCAGGACCCGCGCGGGCGGGACATGCAGATGCAGGCGATCTTCCCGACCTCGGCACGCATCACCGAGTTCTCGGAGCGCCTGGAGGACGCCTACAATCGCTACACCGAGCTGGCGTATCTGCGCCAGTCGTTGAAGCTGAGCTTTTCCCTGACCCTGTCGCTGGTGCTCCTGTTCGGTGTCATGGCCGCGGTGATCGCCGCCTTTCATATCGCACGACGTCTCGTCGCGCCGGTGGCGGACATCGCCCGCGGCACCCGCGCGATCGCCGAGGGCGACTACGAGCAACAGCTCCCGCTGCCCAAGCACGACGACGAGCTCGCCTTCCTGGTCGCCTCCTTCAACGCGATGACGCGGCGGATCGCCCGGGCACGGGATGCCGCGAACCGCAGCCAACAGGCGGTGGAGACCCAGCGCAACTATCTGGAAACGGTCCTGGGTCGTCTGTCGTCCGGGGTCATCGCCTTGGATGCCGATCAGCGACTGCGGACCTCCAACCCCGCGGCGCGTCAGATCCTGTCGCTTGCCTTCGCCGAGGACGAGCAGCCGGAGCTCGCGCGCGTGGAGCGCGAGCTGCCCTGGCTCACGCCCTGGACCGAGACCGTGCGCTGCCATATCGTCGCCGGGGAGGATTGGCGTGCGGAGATCGAGCTCGATCGCGGCGAGACCCGTCAGACCCTGATGTGCCGCGGCAGCCCGCTGCCGCTCTCGGACAACGAGCAACGGGGTCACGTGGTGGTCTTCGACGACATCACCTCTTTGATCACCGCACAGCGCAATGCCGCCTGGGGCGAGGTGGCGCGGCGGCTGGCCCACGAGATCAAGAACCCCTTGACGCCGATCCAGCTCTCGGCGGAGCGTCTGCGCCATAAGCTGCTCGCCAAGGCCGACGAGGCGGACGCCAAGATCATCGATCGCTCGACCCGGACGATCGTCCAGCAGGTCGAGGCGATGAAGGCCATGGTGAACGACTTCTCCGACTATGCCCGCACTCCGCATATCCGCGCCGAGCCCCTGGAGCTCGACCGGCTCGCCCAAGAGGTGCTGGACCTGTATCGCAGCGCCGGTACGAGCGCGCTCGAGATCGCGCTGGGTGCGCCCGGGGTTCAAGTCCGCGGCGATCCGTTGCGCTTGCGTCAAGTGGTTCATAATCTGATCAAGAACGCGCAGGAGGCGATGGACGGACGCCCCGACGCACGCGTCGCCGTGACGACGCGCGTGGTACGCGAGAACGGCACACCGCTCGTCGAGTTGGAGGTGGCCGACAATGGGCCCGGGTTCGAGGAGCGCCTCTTCGAACGCCTCTTCGAGCCCTACGTCACCACCAAATCAAAAGGGACCGGTCTCGGTTTGGCCATCGTCAAGAAGATCGTCGAAGAGCACCGCGGTATCATCAAGGTCGAGAATACGGGTCATGGCGCGCTGATTCGGATCCGCCTGCCGATCCGGCAGGGGACCAGGCACGCGACCCAAGGCCGAGAACAGGACGAAAAGCTATGAGTGCAACGCATGTCTTGGTGGTCGACGACGAGCCCGACATCCGAGGTCTCGTGCAGGAGATCCTGGAGGACGAGGGCTATGCGGTGGCGAGCGCGGAGAACGGCGAATCCGCCCGACATGCGCTGCGCGAGCGTCGTCCGGATCTGATCCTGCTCGACATCTGGATGCCCGATCTGGACGGCATCACGCTGCTGCGCGAGTGGTCGGAGGAGGAAGACGGTCTGCCCTGCCCGGTCATCATGATGTCCGGTCACGGCACCGTGGAAACGGCCGTGGAGGCGACGCGGCTCGGCGCTTACGACTTTCTCGAAAAACCGCTCTCGATGGCCAAGCTGCTGCTCACCGTGGAGCGGGCACTCGAGGCCGACAAGCTCCGCAAGGAGAACATCGGTCTCAAACGCCGCGCACCCCAGGTGCACGAGCCGGTCGGGCGCAGCGCGACCCTGCAACGGCTGCGCGAGCAGGTCAAACGCATCGCCCAGCACGACACCTGGGTGCTGATCACGGGGGACGCCGGCAGCGGTCGGGAGACCTTCGCGCGTTATCTGCATTCACAGAGCGCACGCCGCGAGCGCCCCTTCGTGGATCTGAGCGTCTCGACACTCGCCGGGGGCAACGCCGCACGCGAGCTCTTCGGGACCGAAGACGGCGAGCACACCCATTACGGGAATCTGGAGAAGGCCGCGGGCGGAACCCTGCTGCTCGACGAGGTCGCCGACATGGAGCTCGAGGCCCAGGCCAAGCTGCTCGGCGCGCTCGATACGGGATCCTTCATCCGCGTCGGCGGCGCCGAGCCGGTGCGCATCGATGTGCGGATCATCGCCGCGACCCAGCGCAATCTCGAAGAGGAGGTGCGCGCCGGGCGTTTCCGCGAGGATCTCTTCTACCACCTGAACGTCGTCCCGTTGAACATCCCGCCACTGCGCGACCACGCCGAGGATGTTCCCGATCTGCTGAACTTCTATCTCGACTATTTCGCGACCCACGAGAAGCTGCCCTACCGCCGCTTCAGCGTGGGTGCCCAGAACTATCTGCGCAACTACACCTGGCCCGGCAACGTGCGCGAGCTCAAGAACCTGGTACAGCGGGTCCTGATCTTGGGTGCCGGCGACGAGATCAGTCAAAAGGAGGTCGAAGCCGCACTCGGCGCACCGCCGCCTTCACAAGGGCAGGCACTGGATGGGTTGGTCTCCTTCGATCAGCCGCTGCGTCAGGCGCGCGAGCAGTTCGAGAAGGCTTACCTCGACTATCAGCTCGAAAAACACACCGGCAACGTCAGCAAGATGGCCAAGGAGGCCGGAATGGAGCGCACGCATCTGTATCGCAAGCTCCGCTCGCTGGGGATCGAGATCAAGGAGCGGCGTTGAAGTGCGTCAGGCGGGGCATGTCCAGGTCGGCACCTGCAACATAGGTCCGGCGTACCTACAGACCTTGGCACTGACGCACTTCAAGTATTTAATTTTTATTATTTTAAACCGCGTCGCGCCAATCGCTCCGTGGAGCGACGAGAGCGCAAGCCCCCACTCCACAACAACGAAAACTCCGGACGCGGTTTAAATGAAGATCATCATCCTCGGTGCCGGCCAGGTCGGGACCTCGGTGGCCGCCAATTTGGTCAGCGAGGCGAACGACATCACCGTCGTCGACCACAACCCGGATCTACTCAGGGAGCTGCAGGACCGTTTCGATCTGCGCACCATCCTGGGCCACGGTGCGCACCCGGACGTGCTGCGCCGTGCGGGCGCGGAAGACGCCGACATGATCATCGCGGTCACCAACAGCGACGAGACCAATATGGTCGCCTGCCAGGTCGCCTACACGCTTTTCCATACCCCGACCAAGATCGCCCGGGTGCGTGCGCAGAGCTTTCTCGATCAACCCAAACTGTTCGGGACCGATGCCCTGCCGATCGATTTTCCGATCAGCCCGGAGGCGTTGGTCACCGAGTACATCCTGCGGCTGGTCGAGAATCCGGGCACCTTGCAGGTGCTCGACTTCGCCGGCGGGCGGATCCGGCTGGTCGCGGTCAAGGCCCATTACGGCGGCCCCTTGGTCGGGCACGAGCTGCGCACCCTGCATGAGCACATGCCCAGGGTCGAGGCCCGGGTCGCGGCCATCTACCGCCAGGATCGCGCCATCGAGCCCCAAGGCGATACCGTGATCGAGGCCGACGACGAGATCTTCTTCGTCGCAGCCCCCAAGCACATCCGCTCGGTGATGAGCGAGCTGCGGCGTCTGGATCGTCCCTACAAGCGCCTGATCATCGCCGGCGGCGGCAATATCGGCACCCGGCTCGCCGGGGCGCTGGAGCTCAACTACCGGGTGAAGATCATCGAGCGCGATCTGAAACGCTGCAAGCGCATCGCGGAAAATCTCGAGAAGACGATCGTGCTGCACGGCGACGCGGCGGATCGCGATCTGCTCCTGGAAGAGAATATCGAGAACACCGATGTCTTCTGTGCCGTCACCGACGACGACGAGGCGAATATCCTCTCGGCGATGCTCGCAAAGCGGCTGGGCGCCCGCAAGGTCATGGCCTTGATCAACCGGCCGTCCTATGTGGAACTGGTGCAATCCGGGGCCATCGACATCGCCATCTCGCCGCAGCAGGCGACGATCGGTAGCCTGCTCAAGCACATCCGGCGCGGCGACGTCGTCGTCGTGCACTCTCTGCGGCGCGGCGCGGCGGAGGCGATCGAGGCCATCGCCCACGGCGACGAGACCTCGAGCAAGGTCATCGGGCGCAGCATCGAGAACATCAGGCTTCCGCGGGGCACCAGTATCGGCGCCATCGTCCGCGGCGACGAGGTCCTGATCGCCCACCACGACACCGTCATCGCCGCGGAAGACCACGTCATCCTGTTCCTTCAGGACAAGGCACGGATCCCGGAGGTCGAGCGGCTGTTCCAAGTCGGGGTCACCTTCCTGTAAGGCGCGTTGTTGCGTCGCGCCGCGCTCATCCGTGCGAGTCCACCGCGCCGACAGGCGCGATCCCCGAGCTTGTATCTCGGGTTGCCGATTCGCATTGGCCGACCGGTTCCGGGTCCGGACAATGGGTGCTCATGAACATCCTCATCCGTATCCTCGCCCTCGTCGCGATCGCGATCCTCGTCGCCTTCGCCGTCTTTCACCGCTCGGACGCGACCCCGGAAGCGGAGGGTTCGGCACTGCTCGACCTCGCCGAGCAAGGCGACCTCTCCGCCCTGAACGCCCTCTTGAAGCCGTCGACGAAGGTCGATGTTCGCGACAGCTGCGACTGGACACCGCTCATGAAGGCCGCGCTCTACGGACACGCCGATGTCGTGGAGCGCCTCCTCGAGGCCGGCGCCGAGATCGACGCCCAAGACAAGGGCGGTTACACGGCCATGATGCTCGCGGCCTCGAACAATCATGCAACGATCGTGAATCTCCTGTTGAGCAAAGGCGCCATGATCGATCACCAGGAGCAGACCGAAGGCTGGACGGCCTTGATCTGGACCGCCGGCAAAGGCCACGCCGAGACCGTCGAGGTCCTGCTGCGCCGGGGTGCCGATCGAACCCTGAAGGACTTCGCGGGCAACACCGCCGAGGAGCACGCCCGCAAGACCGGTGATCAGGCGGTCGCGGAGCGGCTCGCCGAACAGAGCCGCTAGGCCGCGTCCTGCATCGGCTGCGGTGATCGCTGATCGCAGCGGTAGGGTAGGACGAGCTTATGAACAACGCCCACTCGGAGCGGCCGCGTGTCGGCATCCGGAGGCGCCGGAGCGGACACGGCGCTTGCGCCGACAAGGGTTGGCCCATAGATCAACGAGACATGCCCGGATGGGCAAGCCGAGCCGAAACACCCCGATGAACAGAAAAGCCCGCATCGAAGACGCTTTGAAACACACCTTCGACCCCATGCATCTCGAGGTGGTCGACGAAAGCCACATGCACTCGGTGCCCGCCGGTGCGGAATCCCACTTCAAGATCCTGGTGGTCAGCGAGACCTTCGCCGACCAGACCTTGGTCGCCCGGCATCGTCTCCTCAATCGCGCCCTGAGCAGCGAGCTCGAAGGCGGGCTCCACGCCATTGCGCTGCATACCTGGACCCCGGAGGAATGGTTCGCCAAAGGCGGCGTCGCCCCCGAGTCACCGCCCTGCCAAGGCGGCTCGAAGGCCGTTTGACCTCCGATGCGGGTGTCCACCCTTCAACACCCTTATTACCCGATAAAAAAAGTGCAACATTCACACGCAGAGTGTGACTTCCTGTGCCATGCTTAAGGCAAGTCGGAAGGGCTTAGGTCGGTCGGTTCGGGTTCGCAGCATCAGCAAGGATGTTGCTGATTTCCGGCTTCGGGGCGAGCGCCCACAGGCGAAAACAACGAGAACAATCCACGTCGGAAGCGCCCGCATTGGCTCAGGCACCCTTCGCAGGGTCTCACCGCGAAGCGCCCTGGGGAACCAATGAGAGTCAATCGACATGAAGACCTCTAGCCTCTTCAGCGCCCGCGCGCTGTTCCATCCATTGCTCGTCGCCTTTTCATGCGTGACCGTCGCCGCAGCGGCTGCGGATGTTTCGGACATCGACCTGCGTCGGCTGTTCGAGCCGAGCACCGGCGAGCGTGCCGCCGAGGCCAAAGGAGGGATCTATATTTACGAAGGGCTGCGCGACATCGACGTCCAGCGGGCGATGGACGAACAGTTCGGTCGCGTCGAGAACATGATGTTCATCGGCACAATCAAGACAGATGAAACGGGCAAGACAGCGCGTGACCCGAAGACAGGCGCAGCCGTGACGTCGGATGACGGCTGCTGAATGTTCTTTCTTCGAGTCCCATGCCGCCCTATCCGCGAGGGGCGTGCGCTCGGCTCCGGAAGCGGTTTGGTAGGGGCGAATTCATCGCCCCTACGCATCTTCCCGGCATCCGCAGTCGGCATGCCTATTCACGTCAATCGCATCAGGTTACAACGCGCCGATTGAGCGGATCGGCGAAATAATCACGCGTCATCCGAAAGACCACCGGACTGAGCAGGAGCAGGGCGACCAGGTTGGGGATCGCCATGAGCGCGTTGAGTGTATCGGCGACCAGCCAGATGAAGTCGAGCTCGAGCGTTGCCCCGACCGGAATGACCGCGACCCAGACCAACCGAAAGGGAACGATGGCACGGATGCCGAACAGGTATTCCATGCAGCGCTCGCCGTAGACGCTCCAGCCCAGGATGGTCGTGAAGGCGAAGAGGGCCAGGCCGAAGGTCACGATATAGCCGCCGATCGACGGCAGGCCGGCGCTGAAGGCCGCGGACGACAGGCTCGCGCCGGTCTCCCCGCTCATCCACTCGCCCGTCACCATGATGACCAAGCCCGTGATCGTGCAGATAATGATGGTATCGATAAGTAACGGTTCAAAAACAAGTTAAACATGTTAATAAGCGAACCCATTCGGATCGACGACATAGTTCCATTGTCCGTTCACGCGGTCATGGCGAATGAACTGATCCTTGACGTCGCGGAAGGTGTCGGAGCACGCGCGGTCACGCTAAACCCCGTTTGGGTTTGTGTCCGCTCGACGGTGCGCAGAGCCGTCTGCGGGCAGTCGAGAATGCCCCGCGCCAAGCGCGCTCGACCTGGCTGAACAGGCGGTGTTCGATGGGGTTCCACTTGGAGGTATAGGGCGGGTCGTAGGCGATGCGCAGACCCAGCCAGGCGCCGCCGACTACCAATGGAACCGCCAGCCCGATGCCCAGCATGGCATCGCCGATCACCGTTGCCGCCTCCAGGTCATTGAGCACATAGCGCACCAGACTGACGCCAGAATAACCGATGGCGATCACCTACAGCCTCTCCAGGGTCTCCTGCAGAAGAAGCGAATCGAATATTGGAGCCGATCCTAGCCGAGGCAGCGATGTCTCTTGTTGGCCGGTTGCTGCCGCCAAGGTCACCCGTCCCGCCAAAACCGTCTGGCCCTCAGACACCCGCAACAGCAGTGGGCGAATCCGGCAGCGTCAGCGCGGATGATTCTTGAAAATCCGAGTCATCAAGTGAGCTACAACAAGCCAGCACCGCGAGCAGAGCCAGGGGCGCACCATCTCGTGGGGTGCGGGGTGGCGAGCACGCCTGCGTCGCTCAGCGCCACAGCCCCGAGAGACGCCAGCGCGGCGCCTGCCGTGGCGGGTGCCGCGCCCAGTGCTAAAAGCGGCGTCTTGGCCGCGATCCATGCTCAGCCTTCCGGCTCCAATGCCTCAGCGCTTTGGCGTTGCATCACCAGATTCGTGATCAGGAAGGCCGTAAGGCTGATCGCCGTTCCGACGACAAAGCCTTGCAGTCCGGCAGGGCTGTCCAAACCGTAGGTCCAAACGAGCGTGGTGCCGCCGCCGGCGATGACGGCGGCATAGAAGGCCGCGGGCACCACCTGCCAGCCGAGCAAGACGGCGACCAGCGGAACCAGGACCGTGGGCGCCCAGTAGTCGTACGCGGCAATCAGGATGTCCAGCACATTCGGGATCATGAGGGCGAAGGAAAGTGCCAATCCACCCGTGAGGAGGTTGGTGAGCCTGGCGATGGTGAGGGACTGCCGCTCGGTCAGCGGTGTTTGACGCAGTGGCTTAATGACATCCTGCACCAGCGCCACCGAGGAGGCATTCAGGAAGGAGTCGGCGGACGACATGACGATCGAGATGATGCCGGCGATGATGAGACCACTGAGGCCGATCGGCACCACCTGCTTGACCACCTCCGGCAGGGCGAGATTCGAGGCCAGATCCGGATTTAGCTGCAGGGCGATCAAGCCGATCGCGCCCGTGATCAGGAAGAAAGGCGCGGAGACCACCCCGCTCCAGAAGTTGCCTTTTACCGTGACGGCCGCGTCGCGACCGATGAGCAGTCGCTGCAGATAGGGCGGCACCAGTGTCTCGCCGAGCAGGAAGACCAGGAAGAGCGAGATGAGCGCCAAGAGCGGCGTCTTGTCGCCGATGATGGCGAGATGTGTTGCGGGGATGGCTGCGACAAAAACCTCCCAGCCACCAAGATGCTGAACACCAAGGAAAAAGACCATGGGTATGCCGATCAGTAGCAACCAGAACTGCAGTATGTCGGTCTTGACCACGGCCGCCATGCCGCCGATGGTGGAGTAGAAGAAGACCACCGCGCAGCCAATGGCGATGCCCACCAGGTGCGGGACCCCGAAGAAGACGTTGAAGATGGCGCCCAACGCGCCGATCTGGGCGCCAAGGATGCCGGCACAGATCAAGACCGCGAAGCCGCCGGTGATGATGCGCGCGTTGCGGCCATAGACCGGCTCCATGATGTCGCCGACCGAGATCGCGCCTGGAAATGACTTGATGCGCGGTGTGACGAACAGCGCGACCAGGATGATCTGCAGGCTGAAGCCCAGCAGGGCTAGAGGATAGACGATCCCCACATCGAAGGTCTTGGCCGCGTTGCCAGTGGAAAAGCCACCACCGATGAAGGAGGCCGACAGGGTGCAGAAGATCGCGAGCCAGCCGTAATTGCCATGGGAGATGGCGAATTCTTTGAACCCACCCAGTTTGCGGCTGCTATAGCCAAGGTAGAGGATGACGACGAGATAAGCGGCGATGACGATTTGGTCGATCATGGGCGAGGCACCCTGGTTGGCGTGGCCGCAAAGATAGCGCTGATGTGCCGACGGCGTCTAGGGGTATGCGGATCGACAGGGTGTTTTCCGTGCGTGGCGGGAAGCCCTGTGTGGGTTACGGGTCACAACGCCCGGGCCGGCCGGCTGCCCGCCCTGGTGCGTCTCTTTGGGTCTGTCCGCGGGTCGATGTGGTCGAGGACCAGCCCGCAGCCAGATGATCAGGAAGCGGCCAGAGGCCGCAGGTAGAGTAGAGAGCAGGCGTTCCGCGACTGTAGGTCCGGCCTATCTGTTGCCGCCCCTTTCGTTTGGCGGTGCCTCACGAGCCGCACCCTGGTCACGGTAGCCAGCCCTCCCCCATAAGTAGGGTCGGGAACGGGCGCGCCGACGTTAGGGTCCGATGGAACCTCCAGCGCTTCCGCGCTGGCCCTCAGTCCGGCTCCCATGATCACGTTTCCAGCCCCCGCCACGTCAAACCCGGCGTGCCGTTTTCCAGCACCTGGCTTTCCTGGCGACCTTCGACTCGCGCGATCCAGACGGGGGTCGCGCCGTGCCCGCCCTGTCTCCTTCGGCGTTAAAATCCGCGCGCTCCGGGCCAGTCTTCATCCTTGCCGGTAACGATGCTGTCCGGTCCGGAAAAGATCCTCGCGACACGCTGTTTACTTCGCCCGGCTTGGGCGATCAACCTGGTGGAGAAGCCACATGAAATGCGCAATGTTGGTGACCGGCAACGGTCCGATTGTCATCGTGACCTCTTACGACACGCGCGAGAATCCCGAGCTGCTGGAGCGTCTCAAGGATCAGGGCATCCCGAAGTTCCTGGCCTACGAGATCCCGATCAAGTGGCTAAGGAGCGCTACAAGGGTCATTTCAAGAAGGTCATGAACGGCTTTACCGAGTCGGACAGCCTGCGGGTGCTCGATCACAACGGACATCGCGCATTCAATCTCTGTCACTTGGGCGGAGCTCGGCACCCCCCTTGCCCACCAAAGCCCGCTCGACGACATCTATCACCAGCACTGAAGCGATTTCGGGAATCCGTATCCCGACGTAGGTCAGGTGTCGGGAATTGATCGAACACCGAATCCAAACGTTGTCATTGTCGAGAACTACAACCGTGGCAAAGGCATTCTCCCGTCGAGTTGTTTTACTTAACTTCTTGAACCCCTCTCAAAGGTCCCGAGCATGGCGACCGTGCCTTGCTGGATCGGATCGTTGCTTTGTGCCGCCGCATGTGCAATCGGGGCGCTGCCCAGACCGGCCTCGTTGGAGAAGATACCCCGGGCCACGCCCATCTGGATGCCCGGCATCAGGGTCGCACCGGCAAATCCACCCGCGGCGGCCGTCGGCGAAAAGGCATGCTGCACGATCTGGTAGATGGCTTCGGGAATCTTCTCGATGTGGAAGGCCAACACGACCAGACCGCCGACGACATAGGCGATCGCCATGAAGGGCACCAGCTTCCCCGCGACTTGGGCGATCCAGCGAATACCGCCGATCAAGACCAACCCGACCATCACGGCCATCGCGATACCCGACCAGAGCTCCGGGATCGCAAACTTGCTGCTGATGGCGTGGGACACCGAGTTGGCCTGGACCATGTTGCCGATCCCGAACCCGGCGAGCCCACCGAAGATCGCGAAGGCGGTGCCGAGCCAGAGCCAGCGACGACCCAGTCCGTTCTTGATGTAGTACATGGGGCCGCCGACATAGTTGCCCTTTTCGTCCACCTCGCGGTATTTCACCGCCAGGACGCCCTCGGCATATTTGGTGGCCATGCCGACGAACGCCGTGCCCCACATCCAGAACAAGGCGCCGGGGCCGCCGATGGCGATGGCCGTGGCAACGCCGGCGATGTTGCCCGTTCCGATGGTCGCCGCGAGCGACGTCATCAAGGCATTGAAGGGCGTGATGTTGCCCTGGCCCTGCGCATGCCGTCCGGCCCACAGCATGCGGAAACCGAACCCGAGCTTCAGCAGCGGCATCAAGCGCATCCACGTGACGCATCCCCTCTCGGGTCAGATCAAAAACCGTACACAACTATACACGTCAACCCGCACGAACGCCTTTGCCCTGCCCGCTCGATCCCCGTATCCTATCGCGCACGACTGCGGGATCGAGCCCTGCCTCCGTCACGGCGACCGTCGCCCCCGGCGACGGCGTCGAAACTGCCGCCGCTTCACGCTGTCGAAATGCGCTCAGCCCGCCCGGACGCATCATCCCGATTCACCACGCATGCCGCATCGGCGACCCCGGCCTCATGAAACTCTTTGTCGACTTCTTTCCGATTCTCCTGTTCTTCGCCGCCTACAAGCTCGAAGGCATCTATGTCGCGACCGGTGTCGCCATCCTCGCCTCGGCCATCCTGGTCGGGTGGTCGTGGATACGGCGGCGACATGTCGAGACCATGCCGCTGATCACGCTCGGGTTGCTGGTGCTGTTCGGCGGGCTGACGATCGCCCTGCGCGATCCGATCTTCCTCATGTGGAAACCGACGATCGTCAATTGGCTGTTCGGCGCCGTCTTTCTCGGCAGCCAGTTCATCGGGAAGCCAACCCTGATCGAGCGGATGATGGGAAAGGCCATCGACATTCCCTCCACGGTTTGGACGCGCCTGAACATGATGTGGGTCGGGTTCTTCGTCGTCACCGGACTCGTCAATCTCTTCGTGGTCTATATCGGCAGCGGGTTCTTCGGTGCCCAACAGGCGCTGATCCTCGCCTCGGGCCTGCAGGATATCGACCTCTCGGCCTGCACCGAGCGCTTCAGCGACGACCTGCTCTCGCTCTGCAACGATACCCATGCGCGCGAGGACATCTGGGTGAATTTCAAGCTCTTCGGTATGATGGGCATGACGTTCGTGTTCGTCATCGCGCAGGCCTTCTACCTGTCCCGCCACATGAAGGATGAACCCCGGACCCTGGAGGCCGACTGACGTGCTGTACGCCATCATCGCCGTGGATCACGCGAAGAGTCTCGCGGCACGCCTGAGCGCGCGGCCGGAGCATCTGGCGCGCCTGGCAGCCCTGCAGGACGAGGGGCGTCTGATCCTCGCAGGGCCTCACCCGGCGATCGACAGCCCGGATCCCGGCGACGCCGGGTTCTCCGGATCCCTTATCGTCGCAGAATTCCCCGATCTGGCCTCAGCCGAGCAATGGGCGGCTGCGGATCCGTACAACGCGTCCGGCGTCTACCGAGAGGTCCGGGTCAAGCCCTTCAAGCGGGTGTTTCCGACCTGAGAGCCGAGCCCGGACGACGCTCGCAAGGGGCGGACGAGTCCCCTCGTCTGCCGTCTCTCCCCATTGCAATCGCCGGCATCCTCGGATGCCAATGAATCCCGACATACGGAAATCATCATTATGAAGACGACTCGCATTCCCCTCCTTCTGTGTGCCCTGCTGGCCGCAGGTGCCGCCGTGGCGGAGGACGCCAAGGACGCGGAGGCCCAACCGCAGGGCGACGACGTCCTGATCGCGACGGTCAACGGCACACCCTACGGTCTCGACCTGTTCCGTCTCTTCTTCCTGGAGCGTCTTCAGCAAACCCGGGGCCAGAATTCGCCCGAGCTCCAAGAGCAGGCCTTCAACGACTTCATGAGTCTGGTGGTTGCCTCGCAGGAGGCCGCGCGGCGCAATCTCGAGAAAGACCCGGACGTCGGTGTCGCCATCGAGCTGCAGCGCATGAAGATCCTCTCCAACGCGGCCTTGGCTGCCATGGCCGAGGAGATCGAGCCGACCGAAGACGAGCTGAAGAAGGCTTACGACGAGATCAAGGAAAACGCCAGCCAGGTCGAGTACAAGGCGCGCCATATCCTCGTCAAGGACGAGGAAGAGGCGAAAAAGATGATCGAGGAGCTCGAAGGCGGTGCCGATTTCGGCGATCTCGCGCGCGAGCACTCGCTCGGCCCGACCGGTAAGAACGGCGGCGAGCTCGAGTGGTTCGACGCCAACCAGATGGTGGCGCCCTTCTCCGAGGCCGTCGCTGCGATGGAGGTCGGCACCTACACGAAAACACCCGTGCAGACCCAGTTCGGATGGCATGTGATCGAGCTGCAGGACTCCCGCAAGGCCGAGCCCCCGAGCTTCGAGGACGCCAAGCCGCAGCTCGCGGCCCTGCTCAAGCGCCAACAGCTCTCGGCGAAGCTGGCCGAGATGCGTGACGGCGCCATGGTGGAGCTCAACGAAGAGGTCGTGAAGCTCAAGCCGACCGACGAGGCCGCCGCCGAAGAATCGAAGGGCGACTAAACCGCGTCCGCAGCACCATGGGGGTGTTCGAGGCGAGCGCAGCCTTGCCTCGAACGCCCGGGATGCGAAGCAGTTCACGGTTAGCCGCGCCAGGCGGCATTGCATCTGGAGATTTTTGTATTAGAATTTGCTTATGTTATGAAAAACGGAGAGATCCGATGATCTCATGCACTACGCTACGTTCGACCGTTCTCTTGTCTGCCGGCCTGCTCCTGTCCGGTGTCCTGCTGCTCCTGCTTGCCGAGACCGCGGGGCTACCTGTGCCGACCGCTCATCTCGCCCTGCTCGCCGTGCTCGGCGGCGCCGTGACGCTGGCCTTCAGCTTCGCCCTCGCAGTCCTGCCCTGGTCACGGCATTACTTCGACAACTGCGAGCACTGACAGAGGTTCGCACCTGTTTCGTGCCTCCGGTCATCCGGAAGCGGTCGTCACGTTTGCCGGGGCCGATCCCATCAAAAACATCGCATACTGCGCTGGGCGCGGTTTAGTCCATCGGCTTAGTGCGTACGCATCAGCCGCTCGGCCGTTCCCGGCTCCAGAGCGAACTCCTCTTCGACCATCCGATTCCATGCCTCGCGCTTGAAGGTGCTCTCGTCGGGCACCTTGCGATGCACCAGATTGTAGTGGCAGTCGATACAGGACTTACCCTCCGTCTCCTCGCGATGGATCGCCGCGGTGTCGGCACGTTTGCCCTGGATCGCCTCCTGCGTGTGACAGCGCATGCAGGTTGCCGAATCGCGCGCCTTAAACCATTTACGCGCGGCGAAGGCGGCCTCGGGCAGGTGCAGCGTATTGATCACCGGGTCGTCGTAGTCCGGTCCGAAGAGCTGCTTGAAGAGGTCCTTCGATCCGATCGCATGGTCCCAGGTGGCCGCGAAGACGCCTTCTGAGACGTGGCAGTCACCGCAGGATGCGCGCACCCCGGATGCCGAGTCGTAATGGACGGTTTGCCGATAGGTGTCATCGGCATAGGTCATCGAATGGCAGGTCGTGCAGAACTCGTTGGTGCTGGTGTAGTGGTCGAACTCGAGCAGAAAGGCCATAAAAAGCACCCCGCCGACACCGCCGACCACGAGCGCGATCAAGACATGGCGGGTGATGAACACAGGTGCGCGCAGCTTGCCCATCACTCGGCCTCCTGCGGTGCGAAGCCGAGGATGGCGCTCGCCTGGCCGGGCTGATCCAGCCACTCATGCTGACCGTTTGCGCGCAGCACGGCATCGACCAGCTCGTCCGCGTGCTCGCCGGCCGCCGCGCGTGCCTCCGGGAGAAAGCGCGCGTAGAAATTGCGGCCGACCAGATACATGCCCTCCCACCAGGCATGGTTCGGACTCATCATGGAGGCGCCGTGCCGGGCGCGCGCGCCCTCGTCGTGCCATAACTCCCAGTAGGTGAACTCGATCGGCTCGTCGAACGCGGTCGGGGTGAGGAGCCCGCGCTCGTAGAGCCCGGCCATGATCGCCCGGGCCGGCTCGCCGAATTTCGTGTTGTAGAGCTCGACGACCGCGTCGAACTGGCGCATGAAACTCTCGGTGAAGCCCTTGCCGTGACACTCCAAACAGACCAACGACATGGCTTGGCGGCGCCGCTCGGGTGTGGCGACCGCCTTGACGGTCCCGACCGTGCCGTCGGCGCGCGTCAGCTCGGTGCCGCGCCGCGGCGCGGGCTCGTCCGCGGGCAGCTCCATCTTGTGTCCATCCTCGAAGATGACCAGGAACTGACGCTTGGAGACCGGCGTATTGAGGCTCCAGACGTTGCGCAGACCCACATCATGGGTCGAAGGCAGCTTACCGGCGGCGCCCATGTGGCAGGTCACGCAGGTCGGTGCGGCCGTGTAGTCGCGTCCCGCGACCCACTCGGCGGCATCCAGGTTCATCTCGTCGCGATGCGCGACATAGACCATCCCGTGCTTGGACGCCTCGAAGACCTCCTTGTCCGGCGAGTCGGGGCCGGAGTGACAACGGACGCAGGCTTCGGGCGCGCGCGCCTGAGCCTTCGAGAAGCGATGCCGGCCGTGACAGGAAGAACATGACCCCTTGGATCCGTCCGGATTGATCCGGCCGATGCCCGAGTTGGGCCAGGTCGCGGGATCCAGGGTGCCGTCGCCGCGCACCTTCACCCGCGAGCCGTGGCACTGGTCGCAGGAGGCGGCCTGCATGGCGGCGCCGCCGACATTGTGCGCCAGGGCCGGCAGGCGATCCTCGATGATGGAGTAGGCCTCGGCATGGACCGAGCCCTGCTGCTCTTCGAGCTCTTTCGTATGACAGCGCCCGCAATCCTTCGGCGAGACGATGGTCGCGATGACCTGGCCCTCATGCTCGATGGCGTCCACATCGGAACGCTCGGCCCGATGGCAATCCATGCAGTTGACGCCCGCGGCCGCATGGGCGCTGTCCTGCCACTGCTGCGCGAGGCCGCTCGATGCCTTGGTGTGGCAACTGACGCAGGCGCTGCCGGCTTCGTGGCCCCAGTTGCTCGGGTCGAGCTTGACCTTGTCGGCCGCGGCGGGCACCGCGATCGACAGGGTTAGCGCGCAAAGAAGAACGAATCGTATCGGGATCGAGACTGGAATAGCGCACATCTGAGCAACCTCTGGAGCCTGCCGGAAGAAACGACGCGTCGGATTATAGGGCGGCCGGGCCGAGCAATCTAATTCAGAACTTATCGATATTCTGTTGTTGACACATCGAATGACCGACTGATAGCAACGGGAGCCAAAACAACACAAAAAGCCATTCTTGTTTTGAACATGCGGTTACTTGAATCGACAGGGTTTAGGCCGACCGAGATCTATAAATGCGCGGCCGAGGATGATGCGAATTAATGTATTAGAATGTAATTAAATACCATGGATTCGGACCGGATCGAGACAGGAACGGCATTTCATTGACCGGACTCACTTTTACCGATGGCATCAATGGTGAACAATCCACGACGGTGTGACACGCATCCGTGTCACACCGTCCACATCACAAGAAGATAAGGAGCGACACCCCATGCAACGCATGCTCGCGGGACTCTCGATCGCATTCGGTCTTGCACTCGGTCTCGGAGGTATCGCCGGTCCGGCGGCGGCCGAAGACACCTCCGAGCCGATCCACCTGATCTCGGCGGAGGTCTGTCAGACCTGTCACGAGGAGATCTATCGGCAATGGAAAGGCTCCATGCACGCCAACAGCACGGCCTTGAAGGATCCGATCCACGGTACCTTCTACGAGATGGAGGTCGGAGACCCGAGGGCCGAAGGACAGGTCCACAAGAAGTCCGGCACCTTCCCGGTCTGTCTGCAATGTCACGCACCGAACGCGGCTCGCGACCAGACCACCAAGCTCGACGCCCATGTCGCCTACAGCGAAGGGGTCAACTGCGTCGCCTGTCACACCCTTCAGAGCTACAAAGGCATCGATGGCGAGGACGGCAAGATGCGCCTCGGCCTGAAGGCCTACGCGCTGTCGGACAAGCTTCAAGGTCCCGCGGCCTTCCCGCGCGGCGTTCAGCAGCTGGCCGCGGCCAGTGACGACCTGTTCGGCGGCGCGGTCGACGACGCCGCGGGCTCGCAGAAGCCAAACCCGCATCTGGGCGAGCCGGTGGAGATGGACGGGATCGAGATCCCGGCGCTGCCCATGGAGGCCAGCCCCTTTCTCATGAAGACCTCGGATGGCTGCATGGGCTGTCACGATCAGCGCAACAATCCCCAAGACGTTCCCTTGTGCGCGACCGGCAACGAGTTCATCGCCAGCGGAAGCAAGGTTGCCTGCCAATCCTGTCACATGCCGGTCTCCAACGGTCTGGTCGATCACTCCATGGGCGGCGGACACGACCACGGCATGCTCAAGCGGGCCGTCGTGTTCGACGTGCGCAGCACGCTCGACGGCGATGTGCTGAAGACGACCGTCATGATGCAGAACTCGCAACCCCATTCGGTACCGACCGGGGCGCCCTTCCGCAACATGTATTTGAAGCTCACCGCCTATAACGATCAAGGCGAGGTGGTCTGGCAGAGCTCGGAGGGACATCCCTCCAAGGACGATCCCAAAGGCTACTTCTTCTACGGCCTTGCGGACGATCAGGGGATGCCCGCGCCGCCGCCCACTGCGACTCAGCTCGGAGATGACACCCGGCTCAAGCCCCATGAGATGCGCGAAATCCTGTACGACATCCCTGCGGAAGGGGTCGTCTTGGTACGCGGCGAGCTTTACTACAACCTCTTGTGGCCGTCGCTGGTGGAGAAGTTCACGCAGCTCCCGAGCGAGCTGACCGATCCGGTGCTGATGGCTGCCGTGGAGCAGAACATCGTCGCACCCTAGCACGCGTTTGATGAGACAGGCGTGGTTTCGCGGCTCGGATGCCCGTGCCGCGAGCCACGCCCTCGGTAGACAGGGGCTGCAGGGATCTAAACCGTGTCCAGAGCGCGGTTTAAAATGATATATTTTTTAATATCTTAAACCGCGCCAACTCCAACGGCCGTCAAGTCTGCCGACGCCGATCCCATCCCAAAACATCGCATACCGCGCCGGGCGCGGTTTAATAGCGGAAAAGCGAGAAGACCGGACGGCCGTTCAAGGGCTGGACGGGTCGTGCATTCGTCCCCGTGGCCCGGGCGATGCGCTGGATCTGATCGGCGCTCACCTCGAGCGGTTCGCGAAAGACGAACCACAGCACCGGCTCGGTGCATGGCGGCGTGACGAGCGAGCCCGTATACCTGTAGTAGCTGCGATCGACCGGCAACAGGAAGAGCGGGTTGATCCCGACCTGACGTTGCCGCACCCGCTCACCGGGCTGGGTCGGCAAATACTCCAGGATCCGATCGAGGATCCGATTCCCGCGCTCGCCGGCCCGCAGCGGCACGGCGACGACGGCATAACCGCCCTGCCCGTCGCGATGCAGCATGTGGATCTCGGCCTCCGCGGCAACGCCCTCGAAACCATGCAGACCGGGGACGTGAAAGCTGAACTCGACAAGGTCGTAGGCATGACCCCGGACCACGAGCGCGCTGCCGGGCGGGGAGATCAGGCGGACCCCGCGGCCGGTATTCTCGGCCTCGAGGAGCTGCGATCGATAGCGGAAGAGCAAAGGCGTGTAGCTCACGCGCTGGGTCTCGACGATATCGATCGGCGATTGCAGCTCGCCCCGCGCGCAGGTCTCGTACTCGCCCCCGAGATCGCCCCACCGCTCCGGACCTGCGACCCCCGAGTAGGACCACTCGGGTACCCCCGTCGTCGCCGGATCGCGTGCGATGCCGTCTCGGCACATCCCGGCTGCGACCAGACACAACATCAACTTCACGAGACGCCGCCGTCGGGCAGCAGCCGGACGCATAGAGCGACCAGAGTTCTCCGGGCGGGCGTATGTCATGGCATCACTCCTTGCGCTTTTTGATGCCGGCAATCGGCACGACCCGGGCATCCGGGGGCTCGTCGACATAGTAGGGGCGCTCGCCGCCGCGACCCTGCGCGTCCGCCAGCTCCTTCTCGCGCGCGGCGATCAGCCCAAGGCACTGACGCACATCCTCGATGGTCGGCTCCGACAGCGGATGACGCATCCCGGGCGGCGGGGTGACGTCGCGGATGATTGCCGTCAACGTCTTGCGCATCGCGATCAGGATCTGTTGCTCTTTGCTTAATTCATGCATTGAAGGGCCCGTAGAGTCTGGAGAGACGCGGTTCGATCGCGGGAAGCAGGCGATCGCTGTCGACGCGGTTCTGACGACCGCTCTTAAACCGCGCCCAGCGCGGTATGCGATGTTTATGGATGGGATCGGCCCCGGCAGACTTGACAGCCGCTGGAGCCGGCGCGGTTTAAGATAATAAAAAATATAATATTTTAAACCGCGTTCCCGCTAAAGGCCGTGGATACACCCAAACATCGAGCTCACTCGAAAATTCAGTATCTCGCTCTGGACGCGGTTAAGTTTGAATCAGCACTATTGGGGCGATGCCGGAAGAATACGGCATCGCGCAGACATCGATCGGACGTCGCTTGGATCAGGGGCGATCGAGCAATGCGCTCAACATGGCCTCGTCGAGAATCGCAACGCCGAGTGATTGCGCCTTCTCGAGCTTCGAGCCCGCCGCCTCGCCCGCAATCAGATAATCCGTCTTCTTCGAGACGCTGTTTGTCACCTTCGCACCGGCGTCCTGCAACCGGGCGGCAATCTCCTCGCGCGGCCGGCTGAGTGTGCCGGTGATCACGATCGTCTTGCCCGCGAGGGGCAGCGCATGCGAGGTCTGCGCAGGAGCAGGTAAGTCGGGCCAGTGGATCCCGGCCTCGAGCAACCGCTCGATCGCCTCGCGATTGTGCCCTTGAGCGAAGAAGCCCGCAATCTCCGCCGCGATCACGGGGCCGACCCCTTCAACCAGCCGCGTGCTGTTGTAGTAGAGATCTTCAAGCTCGGCCGCGCGAAGTGCGGCGAGATCCTCGAAGCGCCCCGCCAATGCCTGCGCACGCGCAGGGGTCAGACCGGGAAGCTTGAGCCCAGCCAGCCAGTATGCAAGGTCGCCCTGCGCCTCGATCTGCGGATGCTCGATCAGGAAGCGATGCAGCACGGTCGCGGTGTCACGACCGACACCCTTCACGCCCCGGTCGCGGAGGAAATCCGCTTCACGCGTCCGCGCGAGCTCGGCGATCCCGCTGAACCGCTCGGCCAACACCTGCGCGGTCGTCTCGCCGACATCCGGAATCCCGAGTGCGAAGATAAAGCGCGCAAAGCGCGTGGCTTTGCTGCGCTCCAGGGCGTCGATCAGGTTGGCCGCGGACTTCTCGCCCATGCGCTCGAGGCCGACGAGCTGCTCCGCGGTGAGCCGATACAGATCGGCAGGCTCGCGAACCAACCCCAGATCGACGAGCTGCTCGATCAGCCGCTCGCCGAGACCCTCGATATCCATGGCACGACGCGAGGCGAAATGCCGGATCGCCTGCTTGCGCTGCGCGGGACAATAGAGGCCACCGGTACAGCGTGCCACCACCTCGCCCGGCGGGCGCAGCACGTCGGATCCGCACACGGGACACTGGGCCGGCATCTCGACCGGCACCGCACCCGGCGGCCGACGATCGACCAGGACGCTCACCACCTCGGGAATCACGTCGCCCGCACGTCGGATGACGACGGTATCGCCGGCCCGGACATCCTTACGGATCACCTCGTCCATATTATGCAAGGTGGCGTTGGCGACGGTGACGCCGCCGACCTGCACCGGCCGCAGCCGCGCGACAGGGGTGACGGCGCCGGTACGCCCGACCTGGAACTCGACCGCCTCGACGATCGTCAGCTCCTCTTGAGCGGGGAACTTGCGTGCGATGGCCCATTTAGGATGTCGGGCGGTCGTACCCAGACCGATCTGATCGGCAATCCGGTCGACCTTGAAGACCACGCCGTCGATCTCGAAGGGCAGCACGGCGCGGCGGCGACCCAGGTCGTCGAAATAGGCCCGACAGCCGTCCAGCCCCTCGACCTGCCGCAGCTCCCTCGAAATGGGGATCCCCCAGCCGGCGAGGCGTTGCAGCATCGCGAACTGACTCTCGGCGGGGTCGATCGAAAGCTCGCCCCATCCGTAGCAGCAGAAGCGTAAGGGACGCGTGGCGGTGATGCGGGGATCGAGCTGGCGCAGGCTCCCCGCCGCCGCATTGCGTGGATTGGCGAAGACGCGCTCGCCCCGCTCCGCGGCATCCCGGTTGAGCCGCGCGAACCCATCGCGGGTCATGTAGACCTCGCCGCGCACCTCGAGCACGGCGGGCCAAGCCTCCCCGACGAGGCGCAGCGGCACGCTCTTGACGGTGCGTACGTTCGCGGTGACATCCTCGCCGGTGGAGCCGTCGCCGCGGGTCGCGGCCTGCACCAGCAGACCCCCTTCGTAGCGGATGCTCATGGCCAGCCCGTCAAGTTTGGGCTCGGCGGTGTAGAGGATCGGATCGGTATCCGGTAAGGCGGCGGCGTTGCGACGATCAAAGTCGGCCAGCTCGCCGTCGCTCATGGCGTTGGCAAGCGAGATCATGGGCAGACGGTGGCGGACCTGAGCGAAGGCGGAGAGCGGTGCGGCGCCGACCCGCTGGGTCGGCGAATCCGGCGTCTTCAGATCCGGGTTGGCGGCCTCGAGGACCTGAAGCTCGGCGAAGAGACGATCGTATTCGGCGTCCGGGATCTCCGGATCATCGAGGACGTAATAGCGGTAATTGTGGCGGGCGATCTCAGTGCGCAGCCATTCGGCACGCTCGCGGACACCTTCCGCACCGATCAACGCTCCGCCGTGCGTGCCCATCGGCGCTCGTTGTCGAGCACGGCCTGGCGTAGGTCCTCTTCCTTCCTCACCGTCAGCGGACGGCGTGTCTCGTCGAGCACCTCGCCATCGAGCTCGCTGGCGAGCTTGCGGGCCGTGGCGATCAGCTCTTCGAGGATGGTGATGTCCTCCGGGCGACCGTCGAGCTGGGCGAAGAGCATCAGGCCCGGAGTCGAGAAGTCTTCCATGCCCTCGAAGGGGAAGGTCCCCGGCTTGACCATATTGGCCATGCTGAAATAGATCCGCGTGTCGTGATCGAACTCGTCCAGACAGTGGAAGATGTCCATCCGGCCGGGACGCAGACCGCAGATGTCGGCGGCATCCATCAACTCCGGACCGGCGAAGGGCTCGCGGCGCGCGCTGACGCTGAGTTGAATCAACAGCGGCTCCATGTCCGCCGGCATGTCCGCATCCAGCGCCTCGTCCGGATCGGACTCGGCCTCCGACTCGGGGTCGAGACGGCGCGACGGCGTGGCGGGCGATCGGCCGGGCCGCGCCTGATCGGGGTCGTTCCCGCGCGCCTCGTCGACGCCGCGCCCGAGACGCGGCTCGCGCTTGCCGGACGAAAGACCGTAGGGTGCGTCGGCCTCCTCGTAGTCATCGTCATCGTCCGCGTCCCCGTCACGACGGCTGCGCTCCCATAGGAAGAGGGCGAGGACGAGCAGGGCTCCCACGACGATCAGGATGAGGCGGATGGTATTGGCGTCCATTCAAGCGTTGCTGTCGGTCTACGGCCAGGACTTGGGGGGAGTATATCAATGCGCGAGCCACCTGTATCCCCGCGCGGACGGGTTTGACACACGAGGGCGTCGGCGCCCCGAAACTGAATTTGTACCCGGGGCAACACCCGTTCGCGCGCTCAGGAGACGGCCGCAAGCCGAACCGCCTCGTCGACATCCACCGAAACGAGCCGCGAGACGCCGGGCTCGTGCATGGTCACGCCGAGCAGATGATCGGCGATCTCCATCGTGACCTTGTTGTGGCTGATGAAGACGAACTGGACGCGATCGGACATGGAGCGCACCAGCTCGCAGAAACGCCCGACGTTGGCGTCGTCGAGCGGCGCGTCGACCTCGTCGAGCATGCAGAAGGGCGCCGGATTGAGCTCGAAGATGGCGAAGACCAAGGCCACCGCGGTAAGCGCCTTCTCCCCGCCCGAGAGCAGATGGATGCTCGAGTTGCGCTTGCCGGGCGGTCGCGCCATGACGGTGACGCCGGTTTCCAGCAGGTCCTCGTCGGTGAGATCCAAGCTCGCGTGACCGCCGCCGAAGAGACGCGGGAATAGAAGCTGAAACCCCTGATTGACCTGATCGTAGGTCTCGCGGAACCGGCTGCGCGTCTCGCGATCGATCTTGCGGATCGCCTGCTCCAAGGTCTCGAGCGAGCGACTGATGTCCTCGTGCTGGGCGTCCAGATAGACCTTGCGCTCGGCCTGCTGCCTGAATTCGTCCACCGCGGCCAGGTTGACCGGACCGAGCCGCTGCAGACGTGCCCCGGTCTTGGCGAGCGCATCCTGCCACTGCGATTCGTTCGCCGCGGGGTCTATCGCGGCCAGGACGTCGAGCGGCGTCTGCCCGGCCTCGGCGATCTGCTCGGCGAGGGTCTGACGACGGACCAGGCGCTCCTGGTGCTCCAAACGCTGCCGATCGAGCTCGCCGCGACCGAGCCGGCTCTCCTGCTCCAGGCGTTGGCGCGCCTGCTCCAGCTCGCGCACCTGCGCATCCAGGGCCTCGAGCCGATTGCGTGCCGCGGCCAACGCCTGCTCGACATCCACCCGCAGCACCAGCTGCTCGTCGAGCCGCGCCCGCTGCTCGGCCAAGGGTTCGACACCCTCCTCGAGCGCATCCAACAGCTCGGCGCGGCGCTCGTGCAGCATCGATCGGCGCTCCTGGATGCGCGCGAGACTCTGTTGGGTGGCCGCGCGCGCGGCGCGGTTCGACTCGACGCTGACGCGCAATCCTTGAGTCCGCTCCCGGCAACCTCGCTCCTCGTCGCGTGCCGCGGCAAGCCCGGTGCGCAGCACCTCGCGCTCGGCCTGCATCGCCTCGCGTCGTTCCGCCAGGGTCTCGACCAAGGACAGCTGCTCGTGCAGACGCTCGCGCGCCTCTTCCATCTCCTCCAAGGCATCGGCCATCTGCTCCTGCAGCTCGTCGCGCTCGGCGCCCAGCGCCTGGAGCCGATCCTGTCGGTGCTCGCGTTTGGCGCGAAGGCTTGCGAGCTCGGCCTTGAGCTGCGAAAGCTCGCGCCCCAAGGCCGTCAGTTGTCGACCGGCGTCGGCGCGCTCCTCGTGAGCCAGTGTCCGGGCCGTGCGCACACGCTCCTGCTCGGCGCAGAGCTCGGACTCGCGGGCCTGATGGTCCGCAATCTCCGCCCCGAGCGCCTTGATCGCCTCCGCCCGCGCGATGACGCCCCCTTGCGCCTGCACCGGCGGCGTGCTCAACCAGTCGCGACCGACACGGGCACCCTCGGGCGTGACCCATTGCTCGGCCAAGCCCAAGGCGTCGCGCATCGCGACGGCGTCGGCAAGCCGATCGACGGTACGGACTCGACCGAGCAGACCGTCGAGCGCCCAGGGTGCGCGCACATGCGCGAGAATCGCCCGCGTCGCCGATCCACCGTCCGAATCCGATGCGGCCTCGGCCTGACGCTCTGCGTGACCCTCGGCATCGCCGCGCGTCTCCAAGAGCACCAACCCCGGAGGCGGATCGCCGCCCGCGAGCGCACCATCGAGATTCGGGATGCCGACCGCGCGAACCGCGTCCCCGAGCAGGACCTCGACCGCACGCTGCCAATCCGGGTCGACCTCGATCCGATCGATCAGACGGGAGGCATCGGCGAGTCCCGCGGCGGCCAGCCAGTCGGCACGACCGTCGTCGGCGTCCGTGTCGGCGAGGGCCTCGTCCTGCAGGGCAGCGAGCGAGGCCAGCCGACCCCGGGATTGCTGCAGCAGGGTGCGGACCCGATCGATCTGCGAGGCAAGCGTCGCGATCGCCCCGTCGCGTTCGGCCAGGTCGGCACCGGAGGTCTCGTGACGCTCATCCATGTCCGCGAGCGTGGCCTCCAATCGGCCCTCGCGCTCGAGGAGCTGCAGGAACCGATCCTCGAGCTCCAGGCCCTGCAGGCGTGCGAGATCCTCGTCCAAGCGCCGCAGCCGGTCCCGATCGCGGTCGCTGCGTTGCTCCAGGGCGTTGATCCGGGCGCGTTCCGCCTGCGCCTGCTCCGACGGCCCGGCGGCCTCTCGGCTGAAGTCGTCCCAGAGGCGCTCCCACTGCTCGAGCCGATCCTCGGCGAGGGTCACCTGCTCGAGCACGCCGGACAAGGCTTGATCCGCGTCCGTCAGCTCGGGCTCGTCGCGAGCGAGGTTGCGGTCGATCTCGGCAAGACGACCCTGGTCGCGCTCCAAGTGGTCTTCGGCCTCGCCGATCTCCTGATCCAGGCGCACCAGCTCACCCTCGCGCCGCCCGCGCGCCTCGTTGGCGAACTGGATCGCCTGCTCGGCCCGCGCGATCTCGGAGCCGACGGCGTAGAAGCGGCCCTGCACCCCGTTGAAGGTCTCCGAGGCGCTCTGATAGTCGGCGCGCCGCGCCTCGATATCGGCCTCGATCCGGCGCTGCTGCGCGAGCCCCGCTTCGGTCCGGGTCTCGGTCTCGGCCAGACGCTGCTCGCGGTTGCGGATCTCCTCGTCGAGCGCCTGCCAGCGCAACGCCTTGAGCTCCAGATCCAGACGCCGCTCCTCGGCCTTGAGCTGGGTATAGCGCTCGGCGGAGGCGGCTTGGCGCTCCAGGTGCTGGATCTGTTTGTTGATCTCGTCGCGCAGATCGTCGAGCCGATCCAGGTTCTCGCGGGTCTGGCGCATGCGGCTCTCGGTCTCGCGGCGGCGCTCCTTGTACTTGGAGATCCCCGCGGCCTCCTCCAGAAAGAGCCGCAGATCCTCCGGCCGCGCCTCGATGATGCGCGAGATCATCCCCTGCTCGATGATGGCGTAGGAGCGCGGACCCAGTCCCGTGCCCAGAAAGAGATCCTGGATATCGCGCCGACGGCAGCGCGTCCCGTTCAGGAAATAGGCCGACTGACCGTCGCGCGAGACCTGGCGCTTGACCGAGATCTGATTGAAGGCGGCATAGGCGCCGCCCGCACCGCCGTCGGCATTGTCGAACACCAGCTCGATGCTCGCCGTCCCGACCGGCTTGCGCCCGGTGCTGCCGTTGAAGATGACGTCGGCCATCGACTCGCCGCGCAGCATCTTCGCGGAGCTCTCGCCCATAACCCAGCGCACCGCGTCGATGACGTTGGACTTGCCGCAACCGTTGGGACCGACCACGCCGACCAGATTGCCGGGAAAGAGCACCGTCGTGGGATCCACGAAGGATTTGAAGCCGGCAAGTCGGATCTTTTCAAGACGCATCCAAGAACCATACCGGAAGGAGACTCGGAGGAACAAGCCGGCCGAACACAGCGCCGTGCAGTGTCGCCGTCTCCGGACCGGCGACGAGGCACGATCACTTGATTTCGCTGCCCGCAGGCCTGCGCCGGACCTCCGCGTAGCGACCTCGGGCACTGGATCTCAGGCAGCGGGCAACGAACGACATGACCCGAGGCGGTCGAGCCCTGGCGGACGATGAGCTTAGCGGTCGAGCCGGATCTGTGCTATTTAAACCGCGTCCAGAGCGAAATGCGTAACTTTCATTTTGTGTTCAGCGTCGCAGACTTCCTCGATCTTGGCGAGACGCGGTTTAAAATTTAATTTTTTTAAATTCTTAAACCGCGTCGGCTCCAACGGTCGTCAATTCTGCCGGGCCGATCCCATCCAAGAACATCGCGTACCGCGCTGGGCGCGGTTTAAGGTTTGCGTCCCCGCCAAGCGTCCGCACGGGTCGGCGGCCTATGCGGACGGCGTGCGATGCGGGTTCGCCTCCCGGAGCAACAACGATGATCCAGTATACGGCCAAGCCACGCCTCGCCTCGCTCTTCGTCGCGCTGACGCTCTTGGCGGGAGGACTCGGACCCGCGCACGCAACGGGCAGAGCCGATGGAACGTCGAAGCCGCCCGACATCCTCTTTATCGTCCTGGACGATATCGGAATCGACCAGTTCCGGAGCTTCGGGTACGGTGGACTGACGCCACCCGCCATGCCGAATATCGACCGAATCGCCGACGCCGGCATTCATTTCCGAAACACCTGGTCGATGCCTGCATGCTCCGTGAGCCGAAGCGTTTTTTTCACCGGACGCTTCCCCCTGCGCACCAATCTCTACGCCGCCCTCGGGCCCGACGACCTGGCGAATTCGATGCTCTCCCCGTGGGAGACGACCCTGCCGAAGCTATTGAAGGAACGCGACTACGAAAGCGCACTATTCGGCAAGTTCCATATCGGCCTGCAGGGCAACAATCCGTTCGGCGACAGGATGCCCGCATCGCTGGGTTGGGACTACTTCTCCGGCTGGCTCGACGAAACCGGCGACCCCTCGTCGATCGACACGACGGCCGGCGGCGTCGGCCCGCAAGGCACCTATTCCTGCGGCTATGTCCCGGGTGCTCAGGATGGCGGTGCCGACGCGGGGGCTTGCTACTCCGGCGACGGGAGCTGCCGCGTCATGGCAGGGACCGGTCCAAATCCACCCGGTCGCGCCTGCAGGGATAGCGGCGGCATCTTCGACCCGGAAGAAGTCTGTCGACAAACGCCTCCGTCGTATATCGACTTCAACCTGATGAGCGCGCACTACGTCTCTCCGCTGGTGATCAATCGGACTCACGGCGTCGTGCGGAGGTTGCCCCTGACGGACGTGCGCGCGCGCACCTACCGAGGCAGCGTGCCGGTCGACGCCGCCATCGAGTGGATCAAGCAGCGCGCCGGCGACAGACCGTGGATGGCGACCGTCAGCTTCGCCACGGTGCACACGCCGTTACAGGCACCGCCATTGCACCTGCTTGCGCCGGACGCACGCGACACCAACGGACTGGATTGCTCGGCTGTCGGTGCCTTTCCGATCCTGAGCAATCAGATGATCGAGGCGCTCGACACCGAGGTCGGGCGCCTTCTGCTCGAGACCGGGATCGTCAAACGCCGCCGTCGCGATGGCGCGCTCCGATATGATCCGGAGAACACCGATACGATGCTGGTCATCGTCAACGACAACGGGTCGCTCGGCTACACGGTGAAACAGCCGTTCGACGGCGCCCGGTCGAAGGGCACCGTTTACCAGACCGGGGTATGGACACCGCTCATCGTCGCCGGCCCCCTGGTGGAGGAGCCTGGTCGCGAGGTCACGCACATGACCAACATCGCGGATCTCTATCAGTTGTTCGGCGAGATCGCGGGAATCGACGTCCACGAGCGCGTGCCGCGAACGATCGATTCGATGCCTATGCTGCCGTACCTGGTCAATCCGATGCAGGACAGTATCCGCCAGTGGAATTTCACCCAGATCGGGCTGAACCTACAAGCCGATGGCGCTCTGAACGGGCCCTGCCAGTTCGCCAACAGCTGCTCGCATATTCCGGTCACCAAGGGCGTGTGCGAGGACAACGTCGGGGTCTGGTTCGGCCAGGGCGCCGACGGCTTCTCGGATGGCGTCCCGATTCCGTCGGAAGGCTTCACATACTGCTGCGAGGTCCAGCAGTGGCTGACCGAGCAAGTCCCGCCGCAGGACACGGTAAACATCTTGCCGCAGAGCGGCGTCGCCATCCGCAACGACGCGTTCAAATTGGTGCGAAACAACACCAAGGATTACGATCCGACCACCAACGCCTGCGTCGACATCGAGAGCGATGAGCTCTACGAGATCGACGAAGCCAGGCCTTTTCCGAAACTCGACACGGAAGAGGCAATGCTGGAGGAGCCATTCACTTCGGTGCAGCAGGCCAACTACGACGCCTTGTCGGACCAACTCGCCGCGATCCTGTCCTCGCAAACCCCCTGCTCCGGCGACGGCAACATCGACGGCGTCGTCGACATCCGGGATCTCGTCGCCTATCGCGTCCTTCGGTGGCTCTCGCGCGGCACGTCGAGCTGGTACGATCTCGATTTGAATGGCCTGACCGACTCTGCCGATGCAGCGATCGTCCGGCAGAACCTCGGCACAATCTGTTCGGAGTAAGGCCGCCCGATATGTCCCGATTGATCAGCATGATGAAATACTTGCAACGGCTCTCCTTGCCCATCCTCATCGGGCTCGGGCTCGCAATGCCCGTCTCGGCCGCGGAGAACGCATTTGTCACCGACGCCGAGCCCCCCGTACCCTCGAGCGTTCGACCGGGCACGCCTTGGCAGGAATCGAGCACCGCGCTCCCGCCTTGGCCGCAGGATGCGGATCTGGTCGAGCTGGTCCCGGATGGTCCCGATGCAGGCTTGCGGTATTTCATCGACACCCGCAATCTGCAGATCGGCGCCGACGATGTGGTGCGCTTTACGCTCGTCGCGGAGGGCAGCAACGGGACCCGTAACCTCTCGGTGGAGGGCATCCGCTGCACGCCGAGGGGCGCCTACAAGACCTATGCCTACGGTGCCGGCGAACGGTTCGTTCCGATCGCGTCGGACGAATGGCTGAACATCTCCGCCGACGCCGGGGAGCGCTGGCGCCATGACCTGTGGCGGTTTCACTTCTGCATCCCGCAGGCCTTCGCACCGCGTCCGAAGATCGACATGGTGCGTTCGCTCGAGGGCCGGATCTCGCCGCGTCAGAACATGGGTTTCCTGCCGGACTGACGACGTCGAACGCATCGAAAAACCCACGTGCGCTCGGTATATCTCCGGGCGCCGCCCCAACCCGATCGACCGACTGGAAACTCCGGCGCGCAGCCCGCATGTTCCGGCGGGCGATAAGGCCCCACCCGTTCCGACCCGCCGGTGGTCCCGGCGGCTCCGTGCGAGCGACTGCCGAGCACATCCCAACGACTACTTTGATCCGCGAACCCGACCAGGCCACATCCATGACGAACCCTTTGCTCGAGACCACAGGCCTCCCGGCCTTTTCCCGGATCCGTCCCGAACATGTCGAGCCCGCCATCGACGTCTGCCTCGCCGACTGCCGCGCCGAGATCGAGCGTCTGACCCACGAGGTCCCGGTGCCGACCTGGGAGAGTTTTGTCGAGCCGCTGGACGAGATCGACGACCGCTTGAGTCGCGCCTGGTCGCCGGTCGGACATCTCAACGGCGTGCTCAACGGCGATGAGCTGCGCGCGGCCTACAACGCCTGCCTGCCGAAGCTCAGCGATTACGGGACCGAGGTCGGTCAGAACGAGGCCCTCTTCCGCGGCTACGAAGCGGTTGCGGCGCAGGAACACCTGAACCCGGCACAGCGCAAGCTCCTCGAGAACGCGCTGCGCGACTTCCATCTCTCGGGCGTCGATCTTCCGGCCGAGAAGAAGGCCCGCTACAAGGCCATCAGTCAGGAGCTCTCGCAGCTCACCACCAAGTATTCCGAGAACGTGCTCGACGCCACCAACGCCTGGAGCAGGCTCGTCGAGGACGAGACGCAGCTCGCGGGCCTGCCCGAATCCGCGCTGGGGCTGGCCCGACAAAACGCCGAGCAGCGTGGTCAGACCGGCTGGCTCTTCACGCTCGACCTGCCGTCCTACATGCCGGCCATGACCTATGCGGACAACCGCGAGCTGCGCTTCGAGCTCTATCAGGCCTACGGGACACGCGCCTCCGATCAGGGGCCGCATGCCGGACAGTGGGACAACAGCGAGATCATGGAGCGCATCCTGGCGCTGCGTCACGAGCTGGCCGGGCTGCTGGGATTTGCGAACTATGCCGAGCGCTCGCTCGCAACCAAGATGGCCCGCTCGCCGGACGACGTGCTCGCCTTCCTGAACGACCTGGCCGACCGCTCGGTCGGTCAGGCCCGCGAGGAGCTCGCGGAGCTTACGGCGTTCGCGCGCGAGCAGCACAACGTCGAGACGCTGGAGCCGTGGGACGTCGGCTACTACGCCGAAAAGCTGCGCCTGCACCGGTATCAAATCAGTCAGGAAGAGCTGCGTCCCTACTTCCCGATCTCGCGTGTGCTCTCGGGTCTCTTCGGCGTCGTCGAGCGTCTCTTCGGGGTGAAGATCCAGGAGGCCGAATCCTTCGACACCTACCACCCGGATGTGCGCTTCTTCGAGATCCGCGACGGCGCATCCGGAGCACTGCGCGGCCAATTCTATCTCGACCCCTTTGCACGCCAGAACAAGCGCGGCGGGGCCTGGATGGACGTCTGCACCAACCGGATGCACACCAGTCGCTGCGACCAGCTTCCGGTCGCCTACCTGGTCTGCAACTTTACCCCGCCGGTCGGCAACAAGCCCTCGCTGCTGACCCACAACGAGGTCGAGACACTCTTCCACGAGTTCGGCCACGGCCTGCACCACATGCTGACCAAGGTCGACTATCCGGGTGTCGCCGGGATCAACGGGGTGCCGTGGGACGCGGTCGAGCTGCCTAGCCAGTTCATGGAAAACTGGTGCTGGGAGCGCGAATCGCTCGACCTCTTTGCCGCTCATTGGGAGACCGAAGAATCCATCCCGCAGGATCTCTACGAGCGCATGACCGCGGCGAAGAACTTCCAGTCGGCCATGCAGATGGTGCGACAACTGGAGTTCGCGCTGTTTGATTTCCGCCTGCATCTGGAATACGACCCGGCGCGCGGCGGGCGGGTCTACGAGATCATCGAGGAGGTCCGCGACCGGGTCGCCGTGATCCGCCCGCCCGCCTTCAACCGCTTCGCCCACGCCTTTTCGCACATCTTCGCGGGCGGCTACGCGGCAGGCTACTACAGCTACAAATGGGCCGAGGTCCTGTCGGCGGACGCCTTCTCGCTGTTCGAGGAAACGGGCGTCTTCGACGCGGACACGGGCCGGTCCTTCCGCGAGAACATCCTCGAGAAGGGCGGATCGGAGGATGCCATGGTGCTCTATGTGCGGTTCCGGGGGCGCGAGCCGAATACGGATGCCTTGCTGCGCCATTCCGGCATCGCCGCTTAAACCGCGTTCGGAGTGCGAACGCCGATGTCGGGGCCTGCGGTGATGCCGCGGCCACCATTGCCGATCGGCGGGACGCGGTTTAAGGGATTCGAAGAACGACTCCAAAACAACCGAAACACGTAGGATGGGTAGAGCGTCAGCGAAACCCATCCAGGCCGGTAGGGTGGTCGACTCCTGCGCCGACGCTGGTGGACTGCGCTGCGCTTGTCCCTCCAGCGTTTGTCCGTCCTACGGATCCGGTCAGCCAGGTGGCCGAGTTTATGATGTCCCGGGTTGCGGGTTAGAAAGGCCCGACTCGAAGAACGAGGTTTACCCTAATGAAGAGCTATTTTTTTATCCCGTCGTGGGGTAAAAAATGAAGTATCGGGACCTGCGTGATTTTATCGATCAACTCGAGCAGCGCGGCGAGTTGAAACGCATCCGGGTCGAGGTCGACCCCTATCTCGAAGTGACCGAGATCTGTGACCGGACGCTGCGGGCCGGCGGCCCGGCACTGCTGTTCGAGCGACCGAAGGGGTCGAAGATCCCTTTGCTGGGCAACCTGTTCGGGACGACCCGACGGGTCGCACTCGGCATGGGCGAGGAGTCGGTGGAGGCACTACGCGAGGTCGGCAAGCTGCTCGCCTTTCTCAAGGAGCCGGACCCGCCGAAGGGTATGAAGGAGGCGTGGCAGTCGCTGCCGATCTTCAAAAAGGTGCTGGACATGGCCCCGAAGGTGCGGCGCAACCCGCCCTGCCAGGAGGTCGAATTCAGCGGGGATCAAGTCGACCTGGGCCGTCTGCCCATTCAGCATTGCTGGCCAGGGGACGCCGCACGGCTGATCACCTGGGGTCTGGTCATCACCAAGGGGCCGGAGAAGGCGCGCCACAACCTCGGCATCTATCGGATGCAGGTGCTCGGACGCAACCGGGTCATCATGCGCTGGCTCGCCCACCGCGGCGGAGCGCTCGACTTTCGCGACTGGCAACGCGCCCATCCCGGTAAACCCTTCCCGGTGACCGTCGCGCTTGGCGCCGATCCGGCGACCATCCTCGGCGCGGTCACGCCGGTGCCGGACACCCTGTCCGAATATGCCTTCGCCGGACTGCTGCGCGGCAGCCGCACCGAGCTGGCGGTCTGCAAGGAGTCCGATCTCCAGGTTCCGGCCAGCGCCGAGATCGTTCTGGAAGGCCACATCCATCCGGACGACATGGCACCGGAAGGGCCTTTCGGCGACCACACGGGATACTACAACGAGGTCGGCGAGTTCCCGGTCTTCACCATCGAGCGCATCACTCAACGCCGCGAGCCCATCTATCACAGCACCTACACCGGCCGGCCGCCGGACGAGCCGGCCATTCTGGGCGTGGCCTTGAACGAGGTCTTCGTCCCCATCCTGCAGAAGCAGTTTCCCGAGATCCGCGACTTCTACCTTCCGCCGGAGGGTTGCTCGTATCGCCTCGCGGTCGTCAGCATCAAGAAGCAATATCCGGGACACGCCAAGCGGGTCATGATGGGCGTCTGGTCGTTCCTGCGTCAGTTCATGTATACCAAGTTCGTCATTATCGTGGACGATGACGTCTGTACGCGCGACTGGCAGGATGTGATCTGGGCGATGACGACCCGCATGGATCCGGCGCGCGACACGGTGATGATCGAGAACACGCCGATCGACTATCTCGACTTCGCCTCGCCGGTCTCGGGTCTGGGATCGAAGATCGGATTCGATGCGACGAACAAATGGCCGGGGGAGACGACACGCGAGTGGGGAAGCCCGATCCGGATGGACGAGGCGGTACGCGAACGGGTCGACGGGATCTGGGACAGTCTCGGGATCCCCGCGCGGCGAAGCGAATAAAGGCGAGGCGGGTCGGAAGACCGGGGTACGCATCGACGCCGGCGGCGCGAAGCGCCCCGACGACGATCCTGTCTAGGTCATGATTCGAGCGACGGGCTCAGTAGCGACCCCCGCCCCCACCGCCGCGTGGACGTTCGGCACGCGGACGTGCCTCGTTGACGGTGAGCTTGCGTCCTTTGAAATCGGTTTCATTCAGCGCCTTGATGGCCGCATCCGCCTCCGAGTTATTGGGCATATCGACGAACCCGAAGCCTTTGGACTGACCGGAAAACTTATCCTTGATCACCTCCGCTGCGGCAAGATCACCGAACTCTCCGAAGACTTCCCGCAGGTCGTCGTCGGTCACGCTATAGGTCAGGTTTCCTACGTAGATCCTCATCGCTGTCTCTCATGCTGGTGTGCGTTGGTCGAGCCAAGACTGCCGAGCTGCCAACACACAAGCCGACTCGACAGCGGAAAGCACAAACCCGCACCCGCGCGGAGATCGGCGGCACGGGAGATGGGAACGGGAAAGGGGATCAAGGCATTGAACCCGGATCCGAAGCCGGCATCATGACGGACGGGCGGCCGAAACGCACCCGACACGACCACTTGGTGGCTGTCGTGCGTCAGGCCGATTTCCTGCACCGTTTCCTGCACCGTTTCCTGCACCGTTTCCTGCACAGGGACCCCGGGACGCGTCGCGATTGATTCCTGAAGAAAGCTAGTGGATCGTGTGCGAAGCGTCAACTCCATTTCATTGAAGAAAATGTGACGATTCATCGAGCGGAAACCCCATTCCCGGGGAGCCGACCTGAAAGCCGCCCTACCCGATCGCAGCGACATGGACCGAGCACACGCAGGGCACGCAGGGCACGCAGGGTGAGATCGTCAGGCCGACGACCGAGCCGACGAACGGCTCGGTCGATCGAGCGTCCGGATCAGTTGTTGCTGAAGCTACCGCGCTGATGCTCGTCCACGAGCACCCCGCCCAAGGCGCCCACACCGGCACCGATGAGCGCGCCGCGACCGGCGTTGCCGCTGAAGGATCCGATGACGGCGCCGCTGGCTGCGCCCATGCCGGTGCCCGTGGCGACACGGGAGGTGGTCGTGGTGCCGCATCCGGCGATCAGGACGATGCCGGCAAACGCGGCCGCAACTGTGGTGACTTTCATCGTTGAATCTCCGGGAATTCGAGGGCGTCGCGCCGACGCCCGATCGGTTGATGACCTATTTCTAACCCTTGCAAGGATACTTGGCTGCAAGCGCACGCACCACGCCCTTCACGGGCTGCTCACCCATCAACTCCTTGTTCCCGGCGTTCGCCTGCGCCCAAGCAACGAACACCGCGCGGGCATCCTCGATGGTGGCACCCTGAGGGTAACAGACGAGCCGCTTCAACCCGTTGCGGGCCGTGACACCGTCGTGATACTGCACGGTCGCCTCGAGGAAGGCACGGCAGGCAAAAGAGGCGATCAGATGCCCGTCGGCATCCGGTGCAAGCGAGCAGATCCGATACAGGCTCTCGGTCGAGTCGTAGTGGAAGTCCGCGTCCTGCGCTGCACCGGCGGGGGATGCGAAGACCGCGGTTGCGAGCAGTGCCGCGAACATTGCGGGCGCTTGTCGGTAAGAACTGGTCATCGATGGCTCCTTGTAGATTGTCGGTTCCGATCATGCTCGGGCTCGAGGTCGAATCGAGCACCGTGCAGTCGAGC
The DNA here is from genome assembly GCF_018399035.1 of Thiocapsa sp. GTDB lineage: Bacteria > Pseudomonadota > Gammaproteobacteria > Chromatiales > Chromatiaceae > Thiocapsa. Next base: position 5,236,399 of record NZ_CP073760.1, on the reverse strand, counting down.
CGGCAGCACGGACGACGATGATACGAGCCTCCGCGCGACCGGAATGCACCGCCGCTGTGGTGTGCGATGCACGGCCGAATCATATCCGCCAAAAGCCTTTGAGGATACGCACACGCCGATCGCCTAAAAGAGCCCACACAGACCCTCGGCCAGCGACGGGTAACGGAACACGACACCCAATTCTTCACGCAGCCGATCGTTGCGCAGACGACGCGACTCACTCAGGTAAGAGAGCATGCCCTCGGAGAGGCGATCGGCGGCCTCCTCGAGGCTGATCAAGGGTGGGCTCGGCAACCCGGCGGCGGCGGCCACGTCGAGAAAGTAGTCCGTCATGGTGCTCGGGTGACCGTCGCAGGCGTTGTAGAGCGCACCCGACGGCGCTCGCTGCATCGCCGCGATACAGACCGTGACCAGGTCGTCGACATGGATCCGGTTGGTGTAGGGCGCATCCTGCGGCCGGACCATGGGTGCGCCTGCCCGGATGCGCTCAAGAGGCAACCGGTCGGGGCCGTAGATCCCCGCCACGCGCAGGATGACCAGATCCCGGCCACTCTCCTCGCGCCAACGCAGCAGCCTCTCCTCGGCATCCAGGCGCCGTTGCGAGCGGGCCGCAACAGGTGCGACCGGATGTGTCTCGTCGATCCAGGCACCGGCGCAGTCGCCGTAGACGCCCGTCGTGCTGATATAGAGGACGCGCCGCGGATGGCCATAGCGCTCGAAGACCTCGACGAGATGTCGGGTATGGGGATCTTGGACCCCGCTCCCCGGCGGGGGCGCAAAATGGAAGACCCGCGCCTCGGCAAGCCCGAGATCACCGATGTCCTCGGCCGCGAGATCGCAGCGCAAGCCCTTGATGCCGAGCTGCTCCAGCCGAGCTAATCCGGCATCGGATCGCACGATTCCGGTGACGGCTTCGCCCTGCTCCCGGATTTGGTGCGCGAGCCGCGTGCCCACATATCCACACCCGACCACGACCTGATCGTTCATCATCCGACCTGCCTCATGTTTGCGAAAGCGGCATAGGATGCCTCAAGATTGTTGGATCGAGTCCGCGGTGAGAACCCACATTGCACCGGGCATCGTGGCGTCGAGAACGCCCGATGCCTCGGCGCAGAGGCGATTCAAGAAATTGAAAAACCAATCATTAAACCGCGACTCTACCGCGGCCGGATGTGAAGATGAGGCCGGGCCAAACCAAAACCATCGCCTAATCACTCCGGACGCGGTTTAATCACGCCATGAGCTTGAAGATTCGAACCCTCCCCGCGGAACATCGCTTCGATGTCGAGTCGGGGGAAACCATCCTCGCTGCCGCGCTGCGCCAGGGCGTCGGCCTGCCCTACGGGTGTCGCGACGGCAAGTGCGGATCCTGCGTGGTCCATCTGCTCGAGGGCCGGGTCGACTACCCGGGCCGGCAGACCGAAGCGCTCGACGGCCAGCCCGAGGACAGCTGCCTCGCCTGTCAGGCCGTGCCGGCTACCGACCTGCTGTTGCGCGTGCGCGAAGTCCCGTCGGTCGCACACATCGAGGTCCGCACCCTGCCCTGTCGGGTCGCGCGCAAGGAACGGCTCAACCACGACGTGATGCGCCTTTTCCTGAAGCTGCCGGAGAACCAACGGCTGCAATTCCTCGCCGGCCAGTATCTGGACTTCATCCTCCGCGACGGCCGCCGGCGCGCCTTCTCGATCGCCAATGCGCCCCACGACGACGCCGAGATCGAGCTGCATATCCGTCATGTTTCGGGCGGCGAGTTCACTGCCTACGTCTTCGAAAGCATGCCCGAGAAGAGCATCCTGCGCATCCAGGGACCGATGGGGACCTTCGTTCTACGCGAGGACTCGGATCGCCCGATCATTTTGATGGGCGGAGGGACCGGTTTCGCACCGCTGAAAGGGATGATCGAGCACGCGATCCATAGCGGGCTCGACCGCCCGATCGCGCTCTACTGGGGGGTGCGTGCGCAGCGCGACCTCTACCTGACCGATCTGCCGACGACCTGGGCACGACAACTGCCCTCCTTCCGCTTCATCCCCGTGCTCTCGGAGCCGGATCCGGATTGGCAGGGACGCACCGGATTCGTTCACATGGCCGTTCTGGAGGATCACCCGGATCCAAGCGGATTCGACCTCTACATGAGCGGACCGCCCGTGATGGTGGAGGCCGGGCGCATCGCCTTCGAGGCCGCGGGGCTCGACCGGGATCGCATGTTTTCGGACGCCTTCGAATACGCCGCCGAGACGAAGGCGACCACGTCGAAGGACGGCGGGGCGTCCTGAGCTTGTCCTGCCGCCCCGAGCGGGGCACACTCCCGCGCCCGATGGACTTTTTCGCGATCTCGGAGCGACCCTCTATGCGCCCAATTCGGCTTGCCGTGGCGTTCGGCCTTGCCGCCCTGCTCACACTCGGCTGTGCGCCGGGTCCCTTGAGCACGACCTGGATCGCGCCCGGGACACCCCCGACCCCGTATCGCGACCTGATCGTCTTCGGCGTCTCCACCAACCCGATCGTGCGCCGCGCTTACGAGGACAATTTCGTCGAAGCGTTGAAAGGCGCCGGCGTCCAGGCGCGGGCGGCACATACCCTGCTCTCCGACCGGGATGTCGGCCGGGCGCGGGCGGTGCAGGAGGCGGTCGGACGCTCGGGCGCCGACGGGGTCATCGTGACCTACCTCGCGGGCGAAGACCCGGATGCCCCCCCGAGCGGTGGACGCACCCATGTGGTTCCGAGCCTTTACGGGCGCCTCTACCCGTATTATGGTCACATCCTGAGCGAGGTGACCGCACCCGGGTATTACGCCGGTTATCGCGCGCTTCGGCTCGAAACCAATCTCTACGACGCCGGACGCGCAACCCTGGTCTGGTCGGGCCGCTCCGACACCCTGGATCCGAGCTCCGAGCAGACCATGATCAGCGAGGTCATCGCCGCCGTGATCGGTAAACTCAAGGCGGACGGTTTCCTGCCGACATCCTAGGGATGGTTTTCCGCGGAATCCCGGGGTCTCTGCAGCCGCCCCGGTCGAGCTGCTCTCCCACGGTCACGCGACAGCGGGTGCGCGAGCGGGGACGCCCGCACCTCGACGGATCTCTCGATGTCGAACAGGTCGGTTGCATCAACAGGAGGCCGCTTGCATCAAGGGCTCGGAGGCCAGTCTGTGTTGCCGTCAACAACGCCGAAAAGCTCCCTCGCGCCGCGCGGACTCGCCGTGTGGACGCTGATCTCGATCTTGGCCGCAGGCGACGCGGCCGGCACACAACCCTCGTCCGACTCCGACGACGCGCCGCTCGGCGACCTGCTGAGTCTCCTCGATCAAGAGACCGAGCTGGCGACCCGCAGCGGAATGAACGCGGACTTCGTCCCCGGCATGGCCACGATCCTGTCCGGAACCGACCTGCTCGCCCGCGGAGCGCGCACGGTCTGGGAGGCGCTCTCGCTGGTCCCCGGCATCAGCCAAGGGCTCGAGATGACCGGCGAGCGCCAGGTCCTCAGCCGTGGGGTGGGTTTCGGCTATGCCTCCGGGAACATCAAGCTCCTACTCGACGGCGTGTCGATGAACTCGACACTGTTCGCCACCGCAAACCCGGTCCTGAATATCCCCATCGAGCAGATCGAGCGCATCGAGGTCATCCGCGGACCCGGCTCCTCCGTGCATGGCGAGTACGCCTTCGCCGGCGTAGTCAACGTCATCACCCGGCAAAGCGACCGCACCCTCTACGCCCGGGCCGACGAGCGCTCCGCTGCCGGCGGAGGCGGGATCTGGCACTGGAGCGACCCGCAGCGCGATCTGACCGCCTCGATCAATCTGACCGGACTTGCCGGCAACGGCGGCGTACCCGTCTCCGAGGATGCGCTCTTCGCGATCGGCGAGGCCAAGCTCTCCAACGCTCCCGGCCCGTCGAACGAGGCGAGCCGCTATCTCGGTGCCTTCGCCGATCTGCGCTGGCGCAACACCTTCGTCGCGATCAAGATCCTGGACGACGACTACGGCGATCATTTCGGGATCAATCACTTCCTGCCGCCATCGGACGACCGGCTCGTCTCCGAGCAGCGCTATGTCTCGGCTCAAATCGGCCAAGATCTGGTGCTTTCGGACACGCTGGATGCACGCATTCGGCTCGAGTCGCTGCAGTACGAGCGCACACGCAAGCAGCTCTATGTCTTCCCGCCGAGTTATTTCGACACGCAACCCGTCTACCTGGATCAGGACTACCGCGAGACACGCTACATCGGGGCCGCGGATCTGCACTGGCGCGGTTGGGAGCGGCATCTGGTCCTGCTGGGCGTCGAGGCGAGTCAGGTGCGGGTCGAGCGCGCAAGCTGGAGCTGGCTCAACCTGCCGTTCGATGTTCCGGAAAGCTGGCTGGATACCGACCTCGACCGGCGGATTCTCAGCCTGATCGTCCAGGACGAGATCCGCGCGAGCGAGCGCGTCACGGTCACGGCCGCCCTGCGTCTGGACGACTACAGCGACCTCGGCGCCTTCCTGACCCCGCGCCTGGCCGCCGTTTGGCGCATCGACGCGGCCAATATCCTCAAGCTTCAATACGCCCAAGCGTTTCGGCCGCCGACCTTCTACGAGCGTGAATATCCGGGCCGGGAGTCCATCGGCGCCGGGGAGATCGCAACCTACGAGCTGGGCTACATCCTCAAGCAACCCCGCTGGGAAGGACGCCTGATCCTGTTTCAGTCCGACCTCGTCGATCCGATCGTCTTCGGGGACGACGACGACGGGTTCATCAACAGCGCCGATGCGCGTCTGCGCGGTGTCGAGCTGGAATACGAGGTCCGCCTCGGAGCCCGTGTGAAGATCGATGCGAATGTCTCCTACGTCACCACGGTCTCGCGCGACACCGACCGACCGCTGCCCGGCGGCACCGACTCGCTGGCCAATCTGGCCGTCCTTTGGCGCCCGCTCGATCCCTGGACCGCAGCGCTGCAACTGCGCTATGTCGGTGATCGAAGCCGTCCCGAATCCGACCTGCGCGACGCGGTCTCGGGCTACGCCATGGCGGATCTCACCCTGAGCTATCGGCGCACCGGACCCGGCGTTTTCGCCCATCTCGGGGTCAAGAACCTGACCGACGAGGCGGTGCACTACCCCGACCTGCCGACCGGCTTCGGCGGGGTGAACCTGCCCTACCCGGACGGCTATCCACGTCCGGGACGGCGCTGGTGGTTGTCCATCGGCTACCGCTTCTGACGGGAGCCGACGCGATGCCGCCGATTGCAGGAGTCAGCCGCCGAGGTTTCGTCGCTGCACTCGTGCTGTGTCTCGGGTTCGTCACCACACGTGCCTGGACCCAGTCGCTGTGGCAGGAGGAGGAGCAGCGGTTCCGCGTCGGGCTCAAACTCTTCCCCGCCGTTCTCGGCGCCATAGACGATCTTGAAGACAAGCACGCGGCCGGCGGGAAACTCGAGATCCGTGTCGTCTATGAAGGCTCCGACACTGTCGCTCGAGAGGCCGCCGCGGCGCTTCGCGCCATCGGCTGGATCCGCGAGATCCCCTTGAATGTGCAGACCCTGAGCGCGGAGGCGTTGGACGCGGACGATGCCTTGCTCGGCGGAATCTTCGTCGCCAGCGTGAACATCGGGGGCAAGCGGCTGCGCCTCTGGTCGGAGCGTCATCGCGCCCTGGTCTTCTCGCCCTTCGCGGGCGATGTGGAGGCCGGCGCCGTTGCGGGAATCCATGTCGCAGACCGCATCCTCCCCTTCGTCAACCTACCCCGGGCGCAGCGCGCCGAGGTCCGATTCAAGCCGTTTTTTCTCAAGGTCGCACGCCGCCATGAGTAAACCGGCATGAACGACAGGGCCTTGGCCACACGCCGCCGGTTCTCGCTGACGCTCGAGCGCAACCTCGCCGTGATCTTTGCGCTGCTCGGGATCCTGCTCACGACGCTGATCGCGCTGCACTGGGTCATCGTCATCGAGCCGACCCTGCGCGCCGACGCCGAGAGCCGATCGCGCGCGTTCGCCCAGGCCCAGAGTAGCGGGATCGAGTCGGTGCTGCGCAACACCGACCGGCCCGACCAACTCGCCAACGAGATCCTGACCGAGCTCGGCGCCGTGCTGCTGCTCAAGGACGAATCGACCGAAACGCCTTTCGTCCGGCGGATCACCCTGGTCCTCGACGAGGATCTGCTCGCGCTTGCCCCCGAAAGCCTCGACCTGGCGCGGGGAGTCGAGCAGTGTACGGATTGTTTCGTGACGGAGGTGCCGCTTTACGATCCGGACGGTCACCTGCTGGTCGGGATCGCCACCTTCTATTCCAGTCCGCAGTTCCTGAACGATCTGGTCCACAGCGTGCGCGGCAAGCTCCTGTGGGTCGGCGGCGCCATGCTCCTCGTCATCGCTCTTGCCTGGTTCGGCGCCAGCCGGGTGTTGCGCAGGCTCGGCGAGAGCGAGTCCAATCTGCGCACCCTGTTCGAGGTCGCACCCTTCCCGATGATCTTGGCCGAGCGCGGTCTCGCGGGTGTCGCCCAAGCCAATCAGGCGGCCAAGACCTATCTCGTGCTGGAGCCCGACAACACCGGGCGGTTGAACAGCGCGGCCTGGGAGGCACTGGCCGCCGACGGACTCCCGGCCGGGATCGGCGAGCAGCGCGAAACCCAGATCCTGACCAACGACAAAAGTCGACGTTGGGCCGTGGTCTCGGCCATGCCGATTCGATTCTCGGGCGTCTCGAGCCGACTCATCTCCTTGGTCGACATCTCGGAGCTCAAGGCGATCCAGGACGACCTGCGACTGGCTTCCTTGACGGATGGGCTGACCGGGGCCTACAACCGACGCTATCTTTTGCAGAAACTTGGCGAGGAAATCGAGCGTGCCAAACGCTACGGCGACGAGCTCTCGGTCATCCTGCTCGACCTGGACAGCTTCAAGGCAATCAACGACACCTTCGGGCATCGGGTCGGCGACGAGGTCCTGGTGAAGGTCGCTGCGACCTTGCGCACCTGCACGCGGGATGTCGACGTCAGCGGCCGTTACGGAGGAGAGGAGTTTCTCGTGATCCTGCCGCTCACATCCGCCGCCTTGGCGCTGGAGGTCGCCGAGCGCATTCGCCGGACCGTGAAGGCACTGACCTGGAGTCAACCCGGGCTTCGGGTCACCGTCAGCGGCGGCGTGTGCGAGTATGCCGGGATGGATGTCGACGGCCTTGTCGAGATCGCGGATCAACGGCTCTATCGGGCCAAAGATGGGGGCAGGGATCGTGTGGTGGGTACATCCTGATCGGCGGGGCATGAAGCAGACAATGGGGTGCATGCCGGATATTCGCGCGCGTTCGGCGATCGCCGTCGCGACGCCGCCCCGGCCTATGCCCCGCCCCGGACCGAGAACCTCTTGACCCGCAGAGCGCTCCGCCAGGTGATCGCCGCCCCGAGCTCAGGCTCGCGGCGCCTATTCATGCGCGCGGCCATCGCGTTGGTCGTGCTGGTGCTGATCGGCGGATCACTCGGAGCCTGGTGGTCGGTCGGGCTGGCGGATCGCGAGATGAAGGACCGCCTGCTGTTGGAGACGCGGCTGTTGGCACAGTCTTTGAATTTCGAGCGCATCGCGGTCCTCGCGGGCGACCTCTCGGACGTAAAAAAGCCCGAATATCAGCGACTCAAGAACCAGCTTGCCACCATAGCGCGGACCGATCCGCGCTACCGGTTCGTCTATCTGATGGGACGTCGTGCGGATGGGCAGTTGTTCATCTTCGTCGACAACGAGGCACCCGACTCCGAGGATTACTCGCCCCCCGGCGATCTCTACGACGAGGCATCGGAGGGCGAGTGGCGTGTCTTCGCCACCGGCGACGAGCATGTGGAAGGACCGCTCGTCGACCGCTGGGGAACCTGGATCTCGGCACAGGTCCCGATCTTCGAGCCGAGCAAGGCCGTCCAGGGCAGTGCACTCCCGGCCGAGGCCCGCGCGCTGGTGCAAAACGCGTCTGCCTATGCAGGCGAGCATGGCCGGGAGGCCCTGCTCGATGCCTTGCGCGAGCCGAACGGCCCCTTCCATCGGGGCGATCTCTACGCCTTTGCCTACGACCTCGAGATGACCTTCCTGGCCCATCCGGCGAGACCCGAGTTGGTAGGGCAGAATTGGATCGACAGACCGGACCGTGTCGGCGGCACCCTATTCCGCAAGGAGATTCAGCGCATCGCCCTATCGAGCGGCAGTGGTTGGGTGGCCTACGAATACGTGAACCCGATCAACCAGCGCATCGAGCCCAAGACGACCTTCGTTCAGCGCGTCGGCGACATCATCGTCTGCGCCGGGGCCTATCGTCTCCAAGGCGACGTCGTCGCCGTGCTCGGCATCGACGTGGAGGCGCGCACCTGGAGGATCGAGCTCGCAAAGGCCGCCGCGCCGATACTCGTACTGACGCTCGTGCTGCTCCTGATCATCCTCGCGGGTACGGCGTTGCTGATGCGACGCGCCCGCCTCGAGGCGCATGCTGCGCACCGATTACGCCATTTGGAGCCGGCGCTGGTCTTGGCCTCGGGTCTCGCCTTGACCCTCTTTGCCGCATGGACGGCCCATCAGCGCGAGGGCCATGCCCGTGACTGGTCATTCGCCCAATTGGCGAGCGCACGCACCGAGGCGATCGCCGGGAGCTTGCACAACCTGCGCGATACCGAGCTCGAGGGGCTGACGAGCTTCGTCGAAATCTCGGCGGATATCACCGCAGATGACTTCGACCGCTATACGCGCTATCTCACACGCGATCCGGCCGTACGTGCATGGGCTTGGGCGCCGAGGGTGCGCGCAACGGATCAGGATGACTTCGGCACATGGGCCGAGGCCGCCGGCATCGAGGACGCGCGGATGTGGCAGGAAGACGCGCAGGGAGGGCGCGGACCTGTGACGGAGCGCGAGCATCACTATCCGGTCCTCTTTGCCGTACCGTCGACGAGAGCCAACCTACAGGCGTTGGGCTTCGACCTTGCCTCGGATCCAATACGCCGTGCCGCCATCGAAGAGGCGGCGCTCGGTCGCATGCCGACGGCAACCGAACCCATCACCTTCGTGCTGGAGCCGGGGAGCCCGAAGGGTATCCGTGTCTTTCAGCCGGTCTTCGGCGACTCGGGCGAGGTACAGGGTGTCGTCGCCGCCGCGCTGCGCATGGATACCCTTCTGCTGGGGGGCGGGCCGGACAAGGCCACGCGCCTGCAGATCGCTTACCTGCACAGCTCCGGAAGCTTCGAGCCGCTTGCATCGAATTGGACTCCGAACGGCGAGCTTCCCGCCGGCCCGTCGCTGACCCGTCTCATTCCGATCTTCGGCGAGGTCTTTGCGGTGACGGCCTACGCGGGGCCGGAATTCCTGAGCAGGCATCCCGTGCGGGCAGGATGGATCACGGCGCTCACGGGGCTCGCCCTGACTGCCGCATTCGTCCTCATGGTCACTCTACTGGCGCGTCGCCATGCGGGATTGGTCGGTCTGGTCAACGCCCGAACCGAGGAGCTCAACCGGTTCTTCACGACCGGGCTCGACATGTTCTGCATCGTGAACGCCGAGGGCGGGTTCTTGCGCGTGAACCCGGAATGGGAGCGGACCCTCGGCTACCCGCCCGAGGAGTTGGAAGGGCATCCTTTTATCGATTTCGTGCATCCGCAGGATCGCGAGACGACGCTCGAGGCGACTCGACACCTCTACGCACAAGGAGCGATCCTGGATTTCGAGAACCGCTACCGGTGTCGGGACGGCAGCTATCGGTGGATCGAGTGGCGTTCCTTCTCCAGCGGGGAGCTGATCTATGCCGCTGCGCGCGACGTCACCGAACGCAAACGCACGCAGGCCGAGAGCGCACGACGCTTGGCACTGGAAAGTGCCGCCGCCGCGATCTCCGCCCGATTCGCGAGGGCCCGCCCGGACAATTTCGACGTTATCCTCGATCGGACCCTCCAAAGGCTGGGCGAGCTCCTCGAAGTCGAGCGGGCCTACCTGTTCCGTCTGTCGCAGGACGGCTCTCGGATGACCAACACCCACGAGTGGTGTGCCCCGGGCATTGCGTCGCAGATGGGGCGTGCGCCGGACCTACCGGTCGACGGGATGCCGTGGTGGAAGGCCCGAATGGCCGCCGGCGAGCCGGTCCTGATCCCCGACGTGGACGATCTGCCGGAAGAGGCGACCCCTGAAAAAGCGGAGTTTTCGGCCCAAGGCATCCAGTCGCTACTCTGCCTGCCCATGGTCGACAGCGGCGGGAGGCTCGGCGGCTTCGTCGGCTTCGACACCCTTCGCCCCGGACATGCGTGGGCGGAAAACGACCTCGGTCTGCTGCAGCTTCTCGTGCAGGTCATCGGCAGCACCATCAAGCGTCTGGACACCTTCGCCCGCCTTCAGGACAGCGAAAAGGCGCTGCAGAGAGAGACCCGCTTACAGGATCTCTTGATGGAGATCTCCGCGACCTATATCAGCCTGCCGCTGGACCGGGTCGATTCGGTCATCGAGACCTCGCTGGGGCATCTGGGCGATTTCGTCGGTGCGGATCGGGCCTACCTCTTCGACTACGATGTCGAACGGCACATCGTCATCAATACCCACGAATGGTGCGCACCCGGGGTCGAGCCGCAGATCGACACCTTGCAGGCCGTTCCGACCGACCTGGTCTCCGATTGGGTCGCGACCCATCGGACAGGCGGCACCGTCTACGTCCCCGACGTGCTCTCGCTTGCGCCCGAGAGCAGCGTCAGACAGGTGCTCGAGCCCCAAGGAATCAAAAGCGCGATCGCCGTGCCGATGATGGACGGGCCGCGCTGCCGAGGGTTCGTGGGTTTCGATTCGGTGCGCAAACACCATCGCTATTCCGATACCGAGCAGCGACTGTTGACGGTGTTCGCGCAAATGCTCGTGAACGTTCAGAAACGACGCGAGACGGAGGAATCACTGCGACTCAGCCGCGAGCAAGCGGAGGCCGCGAGCCGGTCCAAGAGCGAGTTCCTGGCGAACATGAGCCACGAGATCCGCACACCGATGAACGCCGTGATCGGGCTGAGCCAGATCCTGTTGGGAACCGATCTGAACGAGGAGCAGCGCGACTATCTGGGTAAGATTTACGGCTCCTCGCGCCTGCTGCTCCGAATCATCAACGACATCCTGGATTATTCCAAGATCGAGGCGGGCAAGCTGGAGCTGGAGTCCCGTCCATTCCGCGTGGACCAACTCCTCGAGCAGATGGCCACGCTCTTCGGCTCGGCGGCGGGCGAGAAGGGCCTCGAGCTGGTCTTCCGCGTGTCGCCCGAGGTCCATCGGACCCTGCTCGGCGATGCGCTGCGTCTGGGCCAGGTCTTGACCAACCTGCTCGCCAATGCGCTGAAATTCACCGAGCAGGGGACCGTCGAGGTTCGGATCACCCGACTGGGCGGGGATACCGATCAGGTTCGCCTGCGCTGCGAGGTCTCGGACACCGGGATCGGCATGGACCCGGGGCAGGTCGATCGCCTGTTCCAGGCCTTCTCGCAAGCCGACAGCTCTACGACACGCAAATACGGCGGCACGGGCCTTGGGCTGGTGATCAGCCGCAAACTGGTCGAACGCATGGGGGGCACGCTCGAGGTCGCCTCCTTGCCCGGAGAGGGCAGTGTCTTTTCATTCGATCTGCTCCTGCCGGTCTCGCGCGAGGACACCGGACTGGGCAATACCCGAGAGATCAGCGGCTCCCGAGTCCTGGTCGTCGACGACCACGCCGTCGCCAGAACCGTGCTCCGCGAGATCCTGGAAAGTTGGGGATGCCGGGTCGAGGAGGCCGCGAGCGGGGCCGCTGCGGTGCAGGCCGTCATCGAGGCCGAACGGGCCGGCATGGCCTTCGATTTCATCCTCATGGACTGGAAGATGCCCGGCAAGATCGACGGGCTGGAGGCCGTCCGGCAGCTCTTCCGATTGCGCCAAGAGGGCGTCCTGACCGGTGCCGCGGCACCGGCGATCATCGTCAGCGGCTACAACCGCGACGACTTGCCGAAAGACCGCAGGGGGCTCAAGGGTTTCCTGGGCAAACCGGTCACCGCATCGGCCCTGCTCGACACCCTGCTCGAAGCGCGTGACGGAAAGCCGCAACCCGGCAAGCCCGCGCGATCGGCCCGGCCTGCGACGCCCTCCTTTACCGGTTCAGCGATCCTGCTGGTGGAAGACAATGCATTGAACCAGGAGGTCGCAAAACGCATGCTTCAGCGCACCGGCGCCGTCGTGACCCTGGCCGAAAACGGTGTCGAGGCGGTCGAGCTGGCGACGTCACGGGACTTCGACCTCGTCCTCATGGATCTACAGATGCCGATCATGGACGGCTTCGAGGCCACGCGGCGGATTCGTCCGATGCGTCCCGATCTTCCGATCATTGCACTCTCTGCGGCGGTGATGGAGGCCGATCGCAACGACGCCCGGGAAGCGGGCATGAACGACCACCTGGCCAAGCCGATCGACACCGTCGAGCTCTACCGGACCCTCGCACTCTGGCTACCCGGCCCGGACGACACCGAGCCGAAGAGGAGTGCTGCGCAAACCATCGACCCCGCATCCGGCTGACCGCGGCCTAGTGGAGCAGTGCAGAGATTCCGAGACCGTCCGAGATCATTGTCGTTGTCGTTGTCGTTGTCGTTGTCGCAATCGTGGTCGTAGTCGTAGTCGTAGTCGTATCGATGGTCGATTACGACAACGACAACGAACGGTTTCGACACATCTGCCGTGCTGCATTTGTTTCAACCGGCCCCAGCCGGATCCAGCGCACACAAGGCCCGCACGATCGCCGCATCCTCGGCGCGCTCGGCCACGGCAACCTGCATGAAACCCAACCCACTGGCCTTCTCCGCCGTGCGTTCCGCCACGACCACCAAGGGCGTGGCGAGCAAGGGAGCACGTCCCTCGGGACCGAGCATCTCCATCAGATTCAGCATGACCTCGTCGCTGGTCGCGGTGACAGCGGCGACGGTCTCGGTCCAGCGCGACAGCAGGGATGCGGGATCGAACGTCGGACGCACCCGACGGTAAACCTCGGCAAAAAGCACCTCGGCGCCGCGGGCGCGCAGCGTATCGGCGAACAGGGTACGCCCGCCTTCGCCGCGCACGATCAGCACCCGGCGGCCGCGCATGTCGGCCAGCTCGGGCATCGCGAGCAGGGTCTCGCTGTCGAAGCGCTGCTCCGGGACCAGCTCCGGCGCACGCCCCGCGTCGGTCAGTGCCTGTGCGGTCGCTCGCCCGACGGCAGCGACCGCCGCAACCCGTGACCAGGAGCCGTCCGGCACCAAGGCGAGCGCCTGCTCGACCGCGTTCGGGCTGACGAAATAGAGCATGTCCCAGGACTGCGCCAGCCGTGCGGCTGCCTCGCGCGGATCGGCGGCCGGCGCAATCTCGATGCTGGGCAGGCGGATCGCGCGACCGTTGGCCGCCTCGATCAAACGGCAGAGGCCATCCGCTTGGGCCGCGGGCCGGGTCACCAAGACGCCGCGCCCGCCGAGATCACAGGGCGCGGGCATCACGGCTCCTGCAGTGCGCTCAGGATCTCGCCGGCACCTTGGGCGAGCAGGGCGTCGGCGACCCGTGTTCCGATCGCCTCCCAATCCTCGCGCGGACCTTCGGATTCGGCGCGCAGGATCCGGGATCCGTCCGGCGTCCCGACCAACCCCTCGAGGACGAGTCGGTCGCCCTCGATCAGGGCATGTCCGGCGATCGGGACCTGACAGCCGCCGTGCAGACGCGCGTTCATCGCCCGCTCGGCGAGCACCCGGTCCGCGGTATCGCGGTGATGCAGCGGCGCGATCAGATCATTGATGCGCGGATCCGCGCTGCGGCACTCGATCCCGATGGCACCCTGCCCAATCGCCGGCAGGCTGTCCTCGGGCGCGATCCGGCCGCGGATGCGCGACTCGAAGCCCAGCCGCATCAGCCCGGCGGCGGCCAAAATGATGGCGTCGTACTCGCCGGCATCGAGCTTGGCGAGACGGGTATTGACGTTGCCGCGCAAGGGCTCGATGCGCAGGTCCGGGCGCCGGTCGGAGAGCTGACATTGGCGGCGCAGACTCGAGGTGCCGACACAGGCACCCTGCGGGAGATCATCAAGGCCCTCGTAGCGGTTCGACACGAAGGCATCACGCGGATCCTCGCGATCCATGATCACCGCCAGATGAAGGCCCTCGGGAAAGTCCACCGGGACGTCCTTCATGGAGTGCACGGCGATATCGGCCACGCCCTCCAACATCCCCTGCTCGAGCTCCTTCACGAAGAGGCCCTTACCGCCGACCTTCGCCAACGGCGCATCGAGGATCTTGTCGCCCTTGGTGGTCATCCCGACAATCTGGATCTCGAGCCCCGGATGGAGCTCGGTCAGCAGCGCGGACACATGCTCGGCCTGCCACATGGCCAAGGGCGATTTACGGGTGGCGATACGGATGATGTTCGACATGGCGGATCCTAAAGGGGGTCTCGATCGGAGACTGATTCGGAAACAGGGACGTACGATCACGCCCGCGCGGACGAGGCCACTGGACCACGACGGCGGCGAAAGGGTGAGATTGTGTCACAGCCGACGCGGGGATTCGAACCGGCTAAACTGCGTCTCGCAGCAACACGGCTGCTTAAGCCGATGTTCAACACCGCATGCACCAACGAACGAGGGAGCAGACGCAGTTTAAAGAGTTGTTTTTAATATCCTAAACCGCGTCCAGCACGGATCATGATGGGTCTGCCGTCCGCCGCCGCCAACTGAAGGATCTCGCCCCACTGAGGATGCGGTTTAGCTGGGGATGCGGTTTAGCTGGGGACGCAGTTTAGTTGGGGACTCGGGTGAATTGGGATTGATCCGGTCTCCCCTGCGCATGCAGCCAGATCGGACCGCTGCCGTAACCGGGATAGAGGGGGATGGCGATCAGCGCAGCGGATCGCGTACCGAACCCGTCGGACCGCTCGAACGTCATGGCGGACTCGGGATCCGCATCCGGACCGGACCCATGCGACGCCAGCAGCCCCCGCCAGGCCGTCCAGTCCTCGGCATCGGGATCCGGGGTCTGCGCAGCAAGGAACTTCGGAAGATGCTCGGCGATGCGCGGCTCACCGAGATCGTCGAGCTCGCCTGCGCTCAACATGTGTAGACCGGCGGCGATCGGATGGACGCGGATCTCGCCGTCGCCTCCGTGACGCAGCCAATAGGCCGAGCGCGGATCCGCCAGCACCAGATTGAAGGGCCGATAGGCCTCCGGATCGAGATCGGCCAGCGCACCGGCCGCCTCGGAGGCTTCGGCATGGTCGAGCGCATCCAAGACCAGCTCGCCGCGACTGCGCTTGCCGGGCAGGGGGCCGAGCGTACCCTTGCGGTTCATGACCGCAGCGACGAGGCCATGATCGTTGACCCCGAGCCAGCTCCCGCCGGACTCCAGGTCGCGCCCTGCGCACACCTCCGAGCGATCCGGCCAATGTCGGCCCGGCGGGCGACTCGGCCGCGTGCGCATCTCGTCGCGATTGGCCGCGATCAAGACCGGCCAGGGATGACCCGGACGCCTCAGAATGACGAAGGTACACATGAATTGAAACCCCTCGGGCAGGAGAAAACCCTGCAGTGCGCTTTCATGATGCGAGATCGGCATCGCATCGAACAATGGTCAAGGCGATGTGCGCTTCGGATCGAATGAAACATCATTAAATTCTTACACTCGGATTCGGGCATTCGGATTCGGGCATGCTGAATCCGCTCGATCGCCGACCTTGCTCATATCGACCATCCGGTAGGGTGGACGCGCGAGGGCGACGTCCACCAAGCCCTGCTCAACCCGGTCGCTCTCGCTGGACCTTCGCGACCTTGGTCGAGACCGTCTTGAGCAAGAGCTCGAACGCCTTGCGCTGGGTCAGTTGATTCGCGGTCGTCGGCTCGCCGATCATCTCCAGGCGCGCCTGAAAGTAGGCGATATCGGCCTCGAGCCGCGCCAAGCGGATGCGACGACGCGTGCGCTCGGTCAGGTCCGCCGCGAAGGATTGCGTTTCCATGTAACCGCCGGCCCCGTCGATCACGCCCCGGGAGACGACAGATCCGAAGATCGGCGATGATGCTCGCCCGGCCCTCGCCGGGCGACGCCGGTTGGCCTGAACCCGTTTGCCAAGCACTTCGGGACTTGTGTTATAAACATCGATTGTCCGTCTATAAAATCAACTCAGAGAAACAACACCGAGCATGAGCGCAATCCTCGAGCTGTTTCGCAGTTCCGGTGCCCTTTACGGCGGCAATGCAGCCTTTATTGAAGACCTCTATGAACGTTATTTAAAGGACCCGGAGAGCGTCGATTTAGCGTGGCGAGAGCGCTTCCATGTCATGCACCAGGAGGCGGCCAACGAGGTCGCGCACGGGCCGGTGCGCGAGAACTTTCTGCGGCTCGCACAAGAGAGCCGGACCCGCGCACGCACACGCTCGACCGAGCGGCTCGAGCCCGCCGCCGCGGAAAAACAGGCTGCGGTGCTCTCCCTGATCAACGGCTACCGCTACCGCGGCCATCAGGTCGCCAACCTCGACCCGATCAAGCTGCGCGACACGCCGAAGATCGCGGACCTGGATCCGGCCTTCCACAACCTGGAGCCGGACGACATGGATCAGGTCTTCCATACAGGCTCGCTCTACGCCCCGGACCGCATGCCGCTGCGCGCCATCATCGCGATGGTCGAGCAGATCTATTGCGGTACGGTCGGCTCGGAGTACATGCACATCACCGATACCCAGGAGAAACGCTGGATCCAGAAGCGGCTCGAGGGGTATCGCGCGATACCCGAGCTCGACACCGCCGATCGGCGTTGGCTCTTGACCCTGCTGACCGCCGCCGAGGGCTTCGAGAAGTATCTCCACCAGCGCTATGTCGGCCAAAAGCGCTTCTCGCTCGAAGGCAGCGACGCCCTCATCCCGCTGCTGGACGAGCTGATCCAGCGTGCCGGACGCAAGGGCCAGAAGGAGCTGGTCATCGGCATGGCCCATCGCGGGCGCCTCAGCGTGCTGACCAACATCTTCGGCAAGCCGCCTCAGGACATCTTCGACGAGTTCGAGGGCCGGGTCCAGATGGATTGGCGCCAGATGGCCGGCGACGTGAAGTATCACATGGGCTTCGCGACCGACATCGATACCCCCGCCGGGATCGTCCATCTGGTGCTGGGATTCAACCCCTCGCATCTCGAGATCATCAACCCGGTCATCGAGGGCTCGGTGCGCGCACGCCAGCGCAGGCGCCACGACCGCAGCGGCGATCAGGTCCTGCCGGTGCTCATCCACGGCGACGCGGCCTTTGCCGGCCAGGGCGTGGTCATGGAGACGCTGCAGCTCTCCCAGACGCGCAGCTACGCCACCGGCGGCACCGTCCACATCGTCATCAACAACCAGATCGGCTTCACGACCAGCAACCCGCTCGACACCCGCTCCACGCTCTACTGCACCGATGTCGCCAAGATGGTACAGGCGCCGGTCTTTCACGTGAACGGCGACGACCCGGAGTCGGTCATCTTCGTCACCCGGATGGCGCTCGACTTCCGCAACCAGTTCCACAAGGACGTCATCATCGACCTGGTCTGTTACCGACGTCTCGGCCACAACGAGGCCGACGAGCCCGCGGTCACCCAGCCGATGATGTACAAAAAGATCCGCCGCCATCCGACCCCGCGGGCCGTCTATGCCGATCGCCTCGTTGCCGACGGCCTGATCTCCAAGGAGGAAGCCGATGCGATGGTTGCGGATTATCGCGACTCCATCGAGCAGGGCGTCGTGGTCGCGCGTCCGGTCCTGTGCGGGCTGGATCATGCCTACCGCGTCGATTGGGGCTTCTGCCGCAACACGGACTGGAATCAAAGCGTCGACACGGGTATCCCGGTCGAGAAGCTCCGCGAGCTCGGCGATTCCATGCTGCGGGTCCCCGAGGGCTTCGAGCTTCACCCACGGGTCGAAAAGCTGTGGGAAGAGCGGCGCAAGATGGCCCAGGGCGATCAGCTCCTGAACTGGGGCTTCGCGGAGAATCTCGCCTACGCCACCCTCCTCGACGCGGGTACCCCGGTGCGCCTGTCCGGACAGGATGCCGGTCGCGGGACCTTTTTCCATCGTCACGCCAAGATCCACGACCAAGTGACCGGCAACGCCTACACCCCGTTGCAGCACATCGGCGAGCATCAGGGCGCCTTCATCGCGATCGATTCGCTCCTGTCCGAGGAGGCGGTGCTGGCCTACGAATACGGTTTCGCGACCGCGGAGCCGAACGCGCTGACGCTCTGGGAAGCCCAGTTCGGGGACTTCGCCAACGGCGCCCAGGTGGTGATCGATCAGTTCATCACCTCCGCCGGAACCAAGTGGGGTCTGTGCTGCGGGCTCGTGATGCTGCTCCCGCACGGACTCGAGGGCCAGGGCGCCGAGCACTCTTCCGCCCGTCTGGAGCGCTTTCTGCAGCTCTGCGCCGAGCACAACATCCAAGTTTGCGTGCCGACCACGCCGGGCCAGATGTATCACCTGCTGCGCCGCCAGATCGTCCGCGACTACCGCAAACCGCTCATCGTCATGACCCCGAAGAGCCTGCTGCGCCATCGTCTCGCGGTCTCCGCGCTCGACGAGCTGACCAGCGGTCATTTCCAGACGGTCATCCCGGAGGTCGACCCGATCGACCCCGCGCAGACCGAGCGCGTGGTCTTCTGTTGCGGTAAGGTCTATTTCGATTTGCTCGAAGCGCGGCGCGCGCGTGGCCTGACGAATGTCGCCATCATCCGCATCGAGCAGCTTTATCCCTTCCCCAAGGAGCACTTCGACCGCGCGCTCGAGGCCTACGACACCACCGAAGAGATCATCTGGTGCCAGGAGGAGCCGCAGAACCAAGGCGCTTGGGACCAGATCAAACACCGCTTCCACAACCTGATGCAGGACGGAAAGCGGCCCTATTATGTCGGCCGCCCATCCTCCGCAGCACCGGCCGTCGGCCACCGCGCCGCGCACGTCGAGCAGCAGGAGCGGTTGATCGACGAGGCCCTGACCGGGCACTTGAACCCCAGCATGAACAAAAGGATCCCGCCACAATGAGCAGTGAAGTCCGTGTCCCCGCCCTCCCCGAGTCGGTTGCCGACGCCACGGTTGCGACCTGGCACAAACGCCCGGGCGATTCGGTCAAGCGCGAGGAGAACCTGGTCGATCTGGAGACCGACAAGGTCGTGCTCGAGGTCCCCTCGCCGATCGACGGCATCCTCCGCGAGATCATGGCCAACGAGGGCGATCTGGTTCAGTCCGATGCCGTGCTGGCGCTGATCGAAGCGAGCGACGCCGGGGCGACGCCGCCGGCACGCAAGGCATCTCCGCCGCCTGCCAAGGCCGCTCCAGCCAAGGCCGCGTCGCCGAACCCGGCGGCGAAGACCGCACCGACCGGCACCGAGCCTCAGGTCGCCCCCGCCGCGCGCCGCCTGGTAAAGGAGCTGAATCTCGACCCGCACGCGATCCCGGGCACGGGCCGCGACGGTCGCATCCACAAGGCCGACGTCATCGCCTATCTGGACGAACGCGAGCAGGCCGCTCCGGCCAAGGATCCCGATCTGTCCCCCGCGGCGCCCGCGCCCAGCCCGAGCCTCACCGGCGAGGCCGGCCGCCCCGAGCAGCGGGTGCCCATGACCCGCCTGCGTGCCCGCGTCGCCGAGCGGCTGGTCCAGGCCCAGCAGAACGCGGCCATGCTGACCACCTTCAACGAGGTCGATCTCAAGGCCGTTCTCGCGCTGCGCAGCCGTTACAAAGACCAGTTCGAAAAGACCCACGGGGTCCGTCTCGGCTTCATGTCCTTCTTCGTGAAGGCCGCGGTGGAGGCCCTGCAACGCTTCCCGGTGATCAACGCCTCGGTCGACGGCGACGACATCATCTATCACGGTTATTACGACATCGGCATCGCGGTGAGCTCGCCGCGCGGTCTGGTCGTACCCATCCTGCGCAACTGCGATCAGCTCGGCATGGCCGATGTGGAGCAGGGCATCGTCGCCTTCGGAGAAAAGGCGCAGAACGGAAACCTCAGCTACGAAGAGCTCACGGGCGGTACCTTCTCGATCACCAACGGCGGGGTCTTCGGCTCGCTGCTCTCCACGCCCATCCTCAACCCGCCGCAGAGCGCCATCCTGGGGATGCACAAGATCCAGGAACGCCC
Source organism: Thiocapsa sp. (assembly GCF_018399035.1). Lineage (GTDB taxonomy): Bacteria > Pseudomonadota > Gammaproteobacteria > Chromatiales > Chromatiaceae > Thiocapsa. The sequence continues at coordinate 5,216,309 of NZ_CP073760.1, read as the reverse complement.
GATCGCGGACAAGGGCGAGATCAAGATCGCACCCATGATGAATCTGGCCCTGACCTACGATCACCGGATCATCGACGGACGCGAGGCGGTGCAGTTCCTGGTCAGCATCAAGGAGACGTTGGAGGATCCGGCACGGTTGCTGCTGAGGATCTGAGGATTCAAGATGGCCCATGACCGGCCGAGCACCGATGCCGGTTGGGTTTTGGTGCGGAACGCCGGACCACGCGGCGAGAACTCCGGGCTAGGGGCGACTTGGGATCCCGACCTTTTGCCCGCCAACCCAGGGAAAGTAGCCGATCCCGTCGGTCACGCGATCGCCGCGCCCGCCGGGGTTATAGAGTCCACCCTCGGCGCGGTCGTCCGAGTCATCGAGCGGACCCGAGCGATCTCCCCAATAGCCTTTCGATGCGTCGATCAGGCCGACCGCCCCCGCAGGTGCGGACATGGCATACAGCCGATTGCCGCTGAACCGGTTGAACCGATAAGATCCGAACGCCGCGGCATCGAGCACGATCCCGATCGCGTTGCCGCTGATCTCCATACGTTCGACGATCGGCGCTCCGGACCAGACCCGTACCGCCTGCTCGAAGGCGGCAAGCCGCGAGCCACTCACCGCCGCTCGACCGCCGTCGATGCCGATACCGACACCCGCTCCGTCACCCTGCAGGTCGAGACCCGAGAGAATCGGCGCACTGTCCTGGACATGGATCGCCGCATGCGGGGGAACGCCTCCTTGACTCCCGACCGCATCGCGTATCCGGACATGACGCAACTGGCTGTCGGTGGAACCCGGTCCCGACAACAGGATACCCTGCCATGGCTGTCCGAGCTCGACCGCGGAGAAACCTACGTCGTTCGCCCGCAAGCTACCCCAAGCACGCAAGGCGTCGCCCGCGGTCACCTGCACGGCAATCCCGGGGCCGATATCCAAACTCCCGGCCGAGCCGATCTCGAGCCCGCCATCGAGCCGATAGATCCCCACATCCGTCCATTCGATGCGCGCACCGATCCGTCCTCGTACCGCCGCATCGGCCACTGCATTCTCCGCGAACCCGTTCTCTTCAAAACGCGGGGCGTTGCGGTCCGACTCCGAGTACTCGACCGCCAAACCGATCCGGTTGCGCTGCAGGTCGTTACGCAGATAGACACCCTCGCCCGGCGCCTCCGAGGCGATCCCCACCCGGCTGTCCGTGATGAGATTGCCGGTCACGATCGGTGCGCCGGCAACCACCTTGATGCCGGCTCCTTGCGTCAGTCCGCGAATTTCATTGTCGCGGAGAAGCGGTGCACCGCCCTGAATCAAGATCCCGTCACCCGCACCCGCACCGTCCAGAAACGACCGCAGAATCTCCGGCGAGGCATCCTCGATCGAGACCAGGGGCCCCCTCGGCATGCCTTGCACCTGTGCGAGGGAGACGCCGCTCAGGCGGCTATCGTCGGCACCGGAACCGATGAAGCGGATTCCGCTCCAGGGCACACCGGGCACCGCAGGACCCAAACCGGCATCATGAGCCGTCAGTAAACCTTCCACGAGGAGACCCGCTCCGGGATCGAACAGCACCTCGGCGCCTTCGCGAATCTCGAGATGTCCACCTTCGGCAACCTGCACGATCCCGCGGACCCGATAGAGGGTACCCCCGGGCCAAATCTCCGCGCCGCCGATGCGGTGTGCGGGGATCTCGATCTCATCCGGGGTCCCTACTACCAGCCAATGCTCCCCGCGCAATTGGGTCCCGTCGTGCAGCGTCAGGACGACCTCGACGGGGTAGAAGCCCGGCATGGCATAGCGATGGACTACCGAAGTACCGAACGCTGTTCCCGAGCCGTCCCCGAACGTCCAGCGGGACTCGCGGACCGACGGCGATGCAGCGACCCCGAAGGCCCAAGCAAGCCCGCCCGGCTGGGTCGGGATGGCCGTGACCGCAGGATCGAGGACGACCACCTCGGTCGAGCGCTCGATCAGCCCCAGCGCGGGATCGCGCAGGATCATCTTCACCGGGAACCGGCCCGCCTGCGGATACTCCACCGTCGGCGCACGCTCGCTCAAGCGGGTGCCGTCATGCTGAAGCCACTCGATCTCGGTGTGGTCCTTAATCGGTCCCGCGGGGATGAGCGCGACGCGCGCAGGGGCGCGAATCGGACCCTCCGGGGAGAACCGAGCGCCGAAGGACACGGCATTGAGATCATCTGCAAGAGGGGGATAGAGCTCGTAGTAGGGGTTGCCTTCGACCGGGGCGAAATCCAGCCCCCCGCGAATTTGGTCATGATCGAAGTCGGCGAGCAGATGGCGCCGGGCAATCTCGGCCCCCTCGAATAGACTGCTGCGGAGCGGCACGAAAGCATCGTTCTCGCCGTAGGCATCGGGACGCAAGAGTGCCTCGTAGCTCAGCACCGAATTGCAGAGTTGCAGCATCCGGTTGTCGCGCGCCCTCGCCGCATCCGGACACTCCCGGATAAATCCGCTCAGGGTGCTCGGGCGTTGCGGATCGGACGTCGACAGAAAGGCGCCGTAGGCGACGATGCCCGCATTGAAACGCCCCGAGAGCGGCAACAGCCGATTCTTCTCCGCCGCCTCGATCGCCTGGCAGCCGTCCATGGCGCCGTTGAAGTTGTCCCACACAAGCTCGTTGCGGTTCGGTGCGGACGGCGCGGTCTCGCCGCCGCGATTCCAGAATAGACTGCCGGTTAAGGCGGATAGCGGTCGCCAGGCAGGGCGCGTCTCGCGATAAAGACACCCCGAGACACGGCTTTCGTTCGCGGACGGCATCCCGTGATGCGGGGTTCCGAGCGTGATGAGCCTCAACACACGCTCGCCCGCCGGTCGTCCCTGCCAATACCCTTGCCGATAAGTCGTCTGCTCCATCATCGCGCGTGCCACCAGCCCACCCATACTGTGGCCGATGATGACAAGAGGCACATCCGGGAGCCGATGAGCGCTTCCCGGGTCGGCGGCGGTGCGGATGTCGATCCAATCCCGCAGCCGAGTGGCCAAGGTGTCGGCATCATCGCCCCCGCCGACCGGCAGAACATCGCTCATATAAGAAAAGAGATAGAGCTTGTATGCCTCGTCGAGTCCCGAACGATCCCAGTGACGGATGAACTGCCCCAGGTTCTGCCAGACTGGACGCGGTTGCGTCACGCTCAGAGTGCTTCGATAACCGTGGATCAGGATAAGCGGCGTGCGGTTGTCCGGCGGAGAAGCGTCGTATGCCAGGAGAGATGTCATGTCGTCATGCCCAGAGACCGAGTCGTCTCCCGACACGGCCTCCGAGATGAAGAGCATCCCCGCCAGGATAGCCGGGAGAAGCCCGAACAAAACACAGGGCGCTTTGCGCATCCGTCTCGCAAGGCATTGCGGCATTGCGGTTACTTCCTTTAGTCGTCGGGCTCGATCACATGCAGAATTTGATTCGCGTCGATCTCGGTCAAGACCTGCGTTCTGCCGCTCGGCCAGTGAATCGTCAGGGTGTCCGCGGTCGTGTTGCCCCCGAGCCCGAAATGCAACCGCTTATAGTTCTGCGCCTTGCTGTGCATGCCGCCGGATTGTTCGCGGATCTGGGTCACGCCGCCCGCCGTCAGGAGGACCGTCGCGCCGATCCCGTCGCGGTTGGAAGCACGGCCCTCGAGATCGATCTGCAGCCAATGGTTGCCGTTGCCCAGATTGCGAAAGAGCTGGTAAGGACCGTCGTCGCGGCTGTATCTCGGCCAATCGCCATTGACCAGGAACAGGTCGAGGAATCCGTCCGCGTCGTAATCCGCCATGGCCACGGCGTCGCCGCGGCCGCGCAGTGTTCCGGCGGCACCGCCCGCGTCCGGCACCGACCTGAACACCGCATTGCCGAGGTTCTCGAGGAGCAGGTTGGGCTCGTTACGACGCTCGCCGGTCGCCACGATGTAGAGATCGACATCCATATCGTTGTCGAAATCGCCCGCAACGACGCTGCGTCCCTGAGACCGCAGCTCCGGATCGCTCGTCTGCACGATCGGCGAGCTCAACTTGAGCCTCCCGCCCTCGTTCAAAAAGAGCTGATCCGGGGCACGCATGCGCGTCAGGTAGAGATCCATACGCAAGTCCCCGTTGAAATCCGCGACGGCGACATCGCTGTCTTCGCGGCTTCCGTAAGCGACCAATGCATCGGGCATCAGATCAGCCGTCACATCCACAAGCGGCAGACTTGCGGTATCGAAGACGGTAAACCGGCTGCCGCGGTAGACAAGCTCCTGCACGCGATCGCCGTCGATGTCCAGGGCAAACGCATAGGCGATCTGCGAGTCGCTCTCGGGCGCAAAATCAATCTCGACAGCTACCTCGTCGAAACCGCCGTCGGGGCTCTGCAGGAAGACGGTCGGAGGAAGGGCGATCTTGGCACCGGACTTGGCGGAGGGAATAATATCGAGGAGTCCATCGCGGTCGAGATCCAGCCAAATCGGCGTGCGTCCCTGCATGCGTGGGAGGCCGATGCCGAGCTCTTGCGCACGATCCACAAAGCGTCCGTCTTCGTTGACGCGAAGCTTATTCGGGAAACCGTACCTCGGAGATTTCGGTCCGATACCGCCCTGCAGGATGAAGAGATCTTGATCGCCGTCGTTGTCGAAGTCGCCCCATGCCCCGCCGTGCGCATCGCCGCGTCGTGCCGCATCCGACGCGACTTGAGCGCTGATATCTCGGAAGGTGCCATCGCCGTTGTTGAGGTAGAGCACGTCCCTTGCAAAGTGATTGCTCACCCAGAGATCGGGGAAACCGTCGCCGTTGAAGTCACCCCACGACGCCCCCCAGCTTTGCCCCACATAGTCAATTCCGGCTTGAGCAGTGACCTCGGCAAAACGTATTCCGTCCGCCTGAGCCGAGGCCGCGACCATCCCGGCCGCGACGAGCAGCCGAAGATGCTTGACAGGCCCAAGCGAAAAGCGGCTCCAACTCGCTGTGGAGTGATCATTCTTACAAACATTCATGGTTATAACGGCTCCCATAAACACGACCTGCATCATCGTGAGCAGGTTCCTGAAAAACGCAGTGTAGCAGTCCGAAGGCCGAATTCGCGGCATCCGAAGACTCCAATGACCGCCCCCACCGGACCGCGTCTCGAAGTCACCCCCGCACTCCGATCTCGACTCAGCTCAATTCGACTCCCCCCACCGCGCCATGAGCCGATGCGGCACGCCCAGATGGTCCAGGATCCGGGCCACCATGAAATCGACGATCTGCTCGATGCGCGTGGGCTTGAAGTAGAACCCCGGATTGGCGGGCATGATGACCGCTCCGGCGCGTGCAAGACGCAGCATGTTTTCGAGATGGATGGCGGTAAAGGGTGTCTCGCGGATCACCAGGATCAGCTTGCGTGACTCCTTCATGGTGACATCCGCCGCGCGATCGATGAGCGAGGTCGACACACCCGCGGCGATGCTCGCGAGCGTGCCTGTGGTGCAGGGGCAGATGACCATGGCGTCGGGCGGGTTGCTGCCGCTCGCGACCGGCGCGGTCCACTGCTGGCGACCGAAGACACGCAGCTGTCCCGGTTGCACATCGAAGTAATCCAGGAAGAAGGACTCTGCCTCGGCGGGCCGAGCGGGCACCTCCAGATCGGCCTCCATCTTCAGCACGACCTGGCCGGCTTGGGAGATCAGCAGATAGACCCGCATCCCGGCGGCGAGCAGACACTCGACCAGACGCAGTCCGTATTGGGATCCGGAGGCCCCGGTCAAGGCGACCGTGATCGTCTTGGGCCAGTCTTGAAGCGGCTCGGACATGCGCGTCCCCTCCTCCCTAGCGCGCCCGCGCCAGTCCGTCCAGGAGCCTTTGGTGGATCCCGCCGAAGCCGCCGTTGCTCATGACCAGGACCTGATCGCCCGCGCGGCACTCGGTGACCACCGCAGCGGCGAGGACGTCGAGGTCCGCATGCACCGCCGCACGCTCCGCAAGGCCCGCGAAGACGGCAGCGGCATCCCACCCCAGATCCGCAGGCGCGAAGACGAAGACCCGATCCGCCGCATCGAGCGAGACGGCCAGCTCGCGATTGTGCACACCCAGACGCATGGTGTTGGAGCGCGGCTCGAGCACGGCGAGGATGCGCTGCTCGCCGACCCGGCGGCGCAAGCCTTCCAGAGTGGTCTGGATCGCCGTCGGGTGATGGGCGAAGTCGTCGTAGACACGGACACCCGCGACCTCGCCGCGCAGCTCCATGCGACGCTTCACCCCCTTGAACCGACCCAGGGCGGCGATCCCGGCACCGACCGGGACACCCGCATGTCTGGCGGCGGCCAAGACGGCGAGCGCATTGTGCACGTTGTGCAGACCGGTTTGATCCCAGTCGACCTCGCCCAGCGGGTGCTCATCGAGCATGACTTCAAAGCGCGAGCCGTCCGCGACGAGCAGCCGAGCGGTCCATCGCCCCGCCCCTCCGAAGGACTCGCGCGGGGTCCAACAGCCCATTGCCAGCACCTGATCGATCGCCGGCTCGGCACCCGGATGGACGATCAGACCGCGGCCCGGGACGGTACGCACCAGATGATGGAACTGGCGCTGGATCTGACCGAGATCCTCGAAGATGTCGGCGTGGTCGAACTCCAGATTATTGAGGATCAGTGTACTGGGGCGATAGTGGACGAACTTGGAGCGCTTATCGAAGAAGGCGGTGTCGTACTCGTCCGCCTCGACCACGAAAAAGGGTGTGGCGCCGAGCCGCGCGGACAGCCCGAAATCCAGCGGCACCCCGCCGATCAGGAAGCCCGGCGCGAGACCGGCGTCCTCCAGGACCCAGGCGAGCATGCTCGCGGTCGTGGTCTTGCCGTGCGTGCCGGCCACGGCCAGCACCCAGCGATCCGCCAACAGATTCTCGCGCAGCCATTCCGGACCCGAGCAATAGCGCAGGCCGCGATCCAGCATGGCCTCGACGGCCGGAATGCCCCGTTTCATGGCATTGCCGACCACCACCACATCGGGCGCAGGCACGAGGTGGCTCGGATCATAGCCCTCCATCAGCCCGATGCCGGCCGCCTCGAGCTGGGTGCTCATCGGAGGGTAGACATTGGCGTCCGAGCCCGTGACCCGGTGACCGAGCGAGCGCGCCAGCAGGGCGATACCGCCCATGAAGGTGCCGCAGATGCCCAGGATATGCAGATGCATGGGTGTTCGAGCTCCTCGGAACCGTTCAAAAACAATCAACGCAAATCGACGAGCGAATACCCGCGCAGTCGTTGTCGTTGTCGATTACGATTACGACAACGACAACGATCAGATCCGGTGCTCGGTCAGGTTAGCTTAAACCGCGCCCGGTGCGGTATGCGTCATGTGTTGGATGGCTTGGCCGCGCCGGCTCCGACGACTGTCGGAGCCGGCGCGGTTTAAAGTATTAAAAATCTTAAATTCTAAACCGCGTCTCACGGGGATCAAGGAGATCTCCGAAGCTAAACAAACAATGAAAACGACGCATGTCGCTCTGGACGCGGTTTAGGTGCCCCCGAAGGCGATGCCCATCACCAGGACCACGCCGACCTTGAAGGCCACGGCGATCGCCGCGCCCTGACCGAGCGTGATCTGAAAGGTGTGGCGCAGGATGTGACCGGACACCACCACGCTCCACACGAAGACCACCAGAAGCAGGAGCGCGCCGAGTGCGGCCAGATCGGTCTCTTGCGAGCCGGTGGGATTGAAGCTGAGCGGAATCAGCGCGATCACGCCGATCACGATCCCGCTGCCCAGAAGCGCCGTTGCAGACTGGATGAAGCGCGCATCCAGACGCATCAGGCGCAAGGCGAAAAAGAGTCCTCCGAGCGTCATCGCGAGCTCGAACAGGGTCTGAGCAAAGCTCGCGCCGAACGACAAATCGGCGACGAGGCCGATCATCACCCCGACGACAAGGCTCGCGAGCGCCACGACGGCGAGCAGGATCTCCGAGGCCGGAAGATCCTGCGGGGTTCTGCGCAACGCACACAGCTCAACGAAAAATAAGATCAAGGCCTGCACGGTCACATCCTTCGGCGATACCTGACTCAATCATAACCGCCCGCGTCGCTGCTGCGGCAAACTTCGTCGCGATCACCTGCCGATCGAGCGCGAGGACACACGGCGTACGACGCCCGCACCGAGCAGCACCATCACCGCTGCGAGCCCGATTGCCGGGGCATTGCCGAACCGCACATAAGGCGTTGCGCCGGCGTAGGGCCGAACCTCTGTCGCGAAGTCCCCGCGCACGAACGCGGGGATCGTCCCGAGCACCCGTCCGCGCTGGTCGATGATCGCCGAGATCCCGGTGTTGGTCGCACGCAGCAGGTAGCGACCGTTCTCGAGCGCCCGCATCCGCGCCATTTCGAGATGCTGATGCGGCGCCAGCGAATCGCCGAACCAGGCATCGTTGCTGACGTTGATCAGAAACTCGGCCTCGGGCAGGGCCTGCGAGACCTCCGCCGGGAAGGCGTCTTCGTAACAGATGGAGACACCCGCCAGTCGATCGCCCACCGCAAGCAAGGGACGCTCGGCGCTGCCGCGACTGAAGTTGGACATGGGGACCTCGAAGAGGTCCACCAATGGCCCGAGCCACGTTTTGAAGGGCATGAACTCGCCGAAGGGCACCAGATGGCGCTTGGCGTAAAGATCCTCCCGGCTGCCGAGACTCAGCAAGGCGTTGAAGTGGCGTCCGGTGTCCGTCTCCATCACCGGGATGCCGAGGACGATCTCGGTCCCCTCCTCCCGCGCGCGAGCGGCCATCGGCTCGATCAGGACGTCGCGCACATGATGCAGAAAATCCGGGATGGCGGTCTCGGGCCAGACCACCAGCTCGGCGTCGAGATTCCGCTCGGTCAGCTCCCAGTAGATCTCCATGGTCGAGACCAGCAGATCGGGATCCCACTTCATCGCCTGCGGGATGCTCGCCTGCACCACCGCGGCACGAAAGCTCGGCCCGGACGGCGCGGTCCAGGAGACCTGCTTCAGGAGCATCCCCCCGCCCCAGAGCAGGACCAGCACCGCGGCCGCCGCGACGCGCCCCCGCCCGGACCACCGCCCGGACCGGCGCAGGAGCCCCCAAAGCAAACCCGCCGACAGCAGAATCAGCAGACCGACGCCGTAGACACCGAGGATCGGGGCAAAACCGCCGAGCGGTCCGTCGATCTGCGTGTAGCCCAAGCTCAGCCAGGGAAAACCCGTAAACAACCAGCCACGCAGCCACTCGACCAGGAGATAAAGACCGGGGAACAGCAGAAGCGGGACCCGCCAGGCCGGCCCCCGATCCAGGCGACGAACCAGCCAACCCACGAGCCCGAAAAAGAGCGCGATCGTCGCCACGAAGACCCCGGTCAGCAGATGCGCGACCCAGGCATCCATGTTGCCGAACTCGTTCAAGCTGATCCGGATCCAGAAGACCCCGAAGCCCATCAGACCGACGCCGAAGAGCCAACCCCTGAGAAACCCGATCCGAGGCGATGCGCCGTTCAGGGCGACCAGGAACCCTAAAAGTCCGATCAAGACGAACGGATACCAGCCGAAGGGGGCAAATCCAAGCACCAGGAGGGCGCCGCTTGCGCCGGCGAGCACGGCCGACAGGAGCGGGACAACGCGAGAGGCCGGTGACAACATGGGTTAACGCCTTGGGCTTGAGGGTGACCGCGCGGGTTCTAACAGTCGAGGCGAGCCCGGTCAAACCTAAACCGCGTCCCTGCCAAGGTTCCGGGGGAGCTCTCGCCATTAAACCGCGCCCCCCGCTAAGGGTCGTGGATTCACCAAACTTCGAGCTCACTCGAAAGTGAGCATCTCGCTCTGGACGCGGTTTAGTCGTACGCCTCGTCCTTCCACTGGCGCAACGCCTTGAAGACCTCGCGCGCCGAGCCGAGCGGGCGTGCCGCGGCACGCTCGGCGGCTCGAACGACCTCCGGTATGCGGGTCCGCAGGAAGGGGTTGGTCGCCAGCTCCAGCTCCAGTCGCGACGGGACCGTGGGCAGATCCATCGCCCGTCGTCGGCGGTCGGCATCCATCCGCGCGCTCAAGCTCGGGCTGCCGGGCTCGACCCAGTCGGCAAAACCGAGATTTGCGAGGGTGTATTCATGCGCGCAATACACGAGTGTCTCGGGCGGCAGCGCGGCGATCCGGTCCAAGGAATCCGAGAGCTGCTCGAAGGTGCCGTCGAAGACGCGTCCGCAACCGCCGGCGAACAGCGTATCGCCGCAGAACAGGCTGCCGGCACCCAGGTAGGCGATGTGTGTGGAGGTGTGACCCGGCACCTCCATGATCCGAAAACCGACGCTCAGGCCCTGCGGGCGCACGACCGACCGCTCGCCCAACGGATCGGTCAGGTCGCGGATCCTCCGGTCGACGGGGCCATAGATGCGCGCATCGGGAAAGACCGAGCGCAGCCCGCTCAATCCGCCGATGTGATCCCCGTGGTGGTGGGTGACCAAGACGGCGGTGAGGACACGATCCTCGGCACGGAGGAGCTCAAGGACCGGATCGGCATCGCCCGGGTCGACGACCACGGCCGTTCCCGGCGACTCGGTCAGCAGCCAGATGTAGTTGTCCTCGAAGGCAGGTATCGGGCGAATATCAAGCATGGGCGGCTCCGGGGCTGCGGTCATCCAAGTCGCGCTGCGGCAACAATGCGCACGTTTTGAGTTATCTTAAACCGCGTCCAGAGCGAGATGCTCACTTTCGAGTGAGCTCGACGTTTGGTGCATCCACGACATCTTAGCGGGGACGCGGTTTAAAATAATATATTTTTTAATAATTTAAAACGCGCCGACTCCAGCGGTCGTGAAGTCTGCCGGGGCCGAACCCATCCAAAAAACATCGCATACTGCGCTGGGCGCGTTTTAACGCAAAAGACCTTCATCCATGCGTCAAACTTGCTGGGGGATTACTGGCCGGAGCGACAGCATGCGACGCTCCCGTGCCTGGATCAAGCCTCGGTGCGCGCGGCGTTGCGGCAACGCGGCTTGCGAGTTCTGCGGACTCCGTCACACATCATCACCTCGGTCTTGCGCGACCTAATGGGCACTGACTAAGCTATGAGCACTGACTAAGCTGTGCTCGGACTCGCCGGCAACCAAATCCCCGATCGAATCCGGGATCGTGAAACGGAACTGTGCCCATTAGGAGTCTCGGATGAATCATCTCGCGAACATGCTCGTACTCGGCAGTCTGCTCGGAGGCATGCAGGCTTCCGCCCTGGCCATCGACCTCGTCGATGTCAAACAAGCCATTGCCGATCGTGGCGCGGCCTGGACCGCGGGAGAGACGGCATTCTCACGCCGAACCCCGGAGGAGATGAGACTCCGTTTGGGCCTAAGGTTGGACGAGACACCCGAACCCGCCGAGTGGCTCTTCGTCGCCGACGGGGCGACACTCCCCGCATCCTTCGACTGGCGCGACCATGACGCGGTGACTCCCGTTCGCGATCAAGGTGAATGCGGGAGCTGCTGGGCATTCGCGACCGTCGCCGCCTTCGAGTCGGCCGCAATCATCGACGGTTTCGATCCTCGGGACGAATCCGAGCAGTTCCTTATCTCCTATTCGTATCAGAATGATGGCTGCGACGGTGGATACCTATCGACCGCCGCCGCGTTTCTGAAACGCATCGGCACCGTCTCGGAAGACTGTCTCGCCTATCGCGCGGACGATCGTCTGCGTCCGCCGCCCTGTCGTGGCTGGATCGCTCAGCGCGATGTCTTGAATCTGTGGGCCGGCGTTCCGCGCACACTCGCGGATCTGAAGCAGGCTGTCTACGAGGCACCGGTCGCGGTCGGGTTCCGGGTCTTCGATGACTTCCTGTTTTACCAAGGCGGTATCTACACTCATGTCAGCGGACACCTCGCCGGTCTGCATGCCGTTCTGATCGTCGGATGGAACGATACCGAGGAATACTTCATCGTGAAGAACAGTTGGGGTCCGGACTGGGGCGAGGACGGGTATTTTAGGATCGCTTATTCCGAGGTCGACAACGATGTCGAGTTCGGGATGGACGCCGTCGTGCTCATGGGCATCCGTTCGAGCGCGCCTCGTAACGATTAAGTCTCACAGAATCCTTTGGCCTCTGCCCCTCGATCACGACAGAGGCCATTGCTCACGCCGCAGACAACGCCAAGCCGTGGTCAATAACCTGACATTTGGTGATGTTGTGGATGGAAACACGGGCGTTACAGTAAGCGCTCGGAGAGGAGGCGACTGGAAACCGCAACGTCCTCTCGCCCCATCCGCTGCCGGCGAGGGTTGCCATGAGTTCGCATCCACTCACACACCATGAGATCTTCACCCTGGTCGAGCCCTTTACCCGGCGCGGGCGGCATGTCGACCTCGCCGCGAGCGACCGTCTCGAGCGACGCCTTCTCTTCAAGCCGTTCGATCACGGCGAGGACAGGGCAGAGCTGAGCGGCGTGCGTGAGCTCCTGCTGCTCGAGAACCCCAAACCGGACCGATTCCGGCTCACCCGTACCCTGCGCGATCCCGACGGATTGGAGGCGGATCTGGTGGTCGAAGGCCCGGATCCCGGCGAGCTTCTCGATCGGATCGAGGCCATTGACCCAACGCGTCATTTTCGCGAGAAAAGCGGATACAGGATCGCCCGGAGCTACCGTTTGGAATCCGCCGAGGGAGGTGGCGTCGACGCCGCTACCCCGACGCGCCTGCTCCTGACGCGCGGTGCGGCCCAGTTCGAGGGTCTGACCCTGACGATGAAGGCGCAAACCGGGCGCGGCATGCCGGCCGAGCTGGAGCTGCACGCCGAGGACGGCGATACCATTGTGTTGCCCGAGGACATGCTGGCGGTGATCGGATGGGATTGGCGTCGTCTGAATCGGGTCAAGTCCTGCTGGAAGAGTACCCTGCGCTTGCGCGGGAAGGAGCCCGACCGCAGTCGCGACGCCGAGATGAAGCTGACCCGAACCGTCGAGCATCTGGCCGAGACGCTCCGCGAGCCGCCCGTGCACTATCACGAGCGGCTCGTCGCGGCACGTTGGAACGTCGCCTTTCGGCGCGCGCTTCCGCTACTGATCGGTCTGGGTCTGATCTTAGGCGCACCTGCGATCCAGTTCCTGGAGCTCTCGGAGGGATCGCTGATCCGCATGTTGATCTTTCACTCCCCACCCCTGCTCATGGTGCTCTTCTTCACGATGAAGGAGATGCCGCGCATCGAGATCCCGCCCTTCCCGAAACCCTTGACCACGTCCGCTTGGCGAGAAGCGCCGTCGAGTCCGACCGGTGAGATGCCGAAGACCTCGCCGCAGGAGGCATGACACTGCCCTGCGCCGAAATCGAGACGCGATTGGCTTGGGCATCGTCCAAGACTGCAACCGACTTAGGAACGGCTAAAAAACAAGTAAAACAACTCGACGAGAGAAATCCTTTACCACGGTTTTCGTTGTCGTTGTCGCAATCGTAATCGACAACGACAACGACAACGACAACGACAACGACAACGATTAGACCCGTCGGTTGGGCAAAGCGCAGCGTGCCCAACACACCGCCGGCTTCTCGGACAGGTAGAATTCACCTACACGGCGTCCGCTTTAAATCGCGTCCAGAGCGAGATGCTCACTTTCGAGTGAGCTCGAAGTTTGGTGAATCCACGACCCTTAGCGGGGGGCGCGGTTTAAAATTTTATATTTTTTAATACCTTAAACCGCGCCGGCTCCAGCGGCTCTGAAATCCGCCGGGGCCGATCCCATCCAAAAACATCGCATACCGCACTGGGCGCGGTTTAAGTCGTATTGAGATCACGACAAGCCGAGCCGCCTTAATCAATGTGCATGTCGTACCGGGTCGCGGTTTAACCTTGGGAGATCAGCAGTCAAGATGCTCGGCAATCCGATGAATATCCCCCCCGTCTCGATCGCCGCGGCCAAGGCCGCGCTGGTCGAGCAGTATTCCGATCCGATCCTGCGTCGACGCGCGTCCATGCTCTGGGGCACGCGCGGCGTGGGAAAGTCCTCGATCGTATGTCAGGTGGCCGACCACTTCGGGGTCCCCTTGGTGGATCTGCGACTGACCACGATCGAGCCGGTCGATATCCGCGGCGCTATCTATGCGGACGATACCCTCGCCAAGACGGTCTGGTTCCCGCCCGAATTCCTGCCCTCGCCCGACCAGCCGGACGGCATCCTCTTTCTCGACGAGCTCACGGCCGCGGATCAGCGACTGCAGATCTCGGCCTACTCGTTGATCCTCGACCGTCGGGTCGGTCACTATCGGTTGCCGGACGGCTGGCAGGTGGTGGCCGCGGGCAACGCCAGCTTCCACGGTGCGGTCTGTCACGACATGGGCACGGCCCTGGCCGATCGCATGTTCCATTTCAACGTCCAGACCGTCATCGACGCCTTTCTGGCGCATGCGATGGCCATGGACTTCGCACCCGAGGTGATGGCCTACCTCAAGGTCCGCCCGGACAAGCTCGACGACACCCAGTCGCAGCTCGCCAACGACCATCTGATCGGCGCCAGCCCGCGCGGGTGGGAAGACATCTCCAACGTCCTGAAATCAAGGCTCTCCGAGAACGCCAAACGGGTCTTCGTGCAGGGCCGCATCGGGGCCGCCAACGCGGCGGAATTCTTCGGGGTGCTGCGCGAGATCCAGGCCGGCACCGACGTGGTGCGACTGCTGGCGAGCCGCCCGGGTTCGGAGACCGCCGCACTGCTGCCCCGCACACTCGACGGGCTCTACGGCATGATCTACGGCCTGCTCGCCGCCAGCACCGACGACGACACCCTGGCGCGAGCGCTCGAGATCGTCGAGCAGTTTCCGGACATCCGCAGCGAGGTCCCCCTGCCGATTCGCGAATCCCAGACGCTCGCGATGGAGCTTCTGATGCAGAGGGCGTTGGAGGTCGGGCTGGAGGCGACGGTTTTGGACAGTGCGAGCTACCGGCATTACCTGGAGCAGCGCCGGGGCGACGAGTGAGTTGAATCCTGATGAATGATCTTTACCGGCACCGCGGGACGCGCGCGATTCAGCAGATGGTGGAGTTCGCGCCGTCCACGGGCGGGCTGGCGCTCTGGGTCAAGCACCGAGATCTGCCGCCCGAGATCGACCCGGGGCCGGTCGCCACCGACGGGGATACCGTCTATTACGGCGCCACCTTCGAGCAGCTCCCGCTCCACCTGCAGGTGGGTCTGGTCGCACACGAAGTGCTGCACATCGCCTTGCGGCATCCGCAACGCTATCGGGATCTGCAGCAGCTCCTGGGAGATGTGGATCTCGAGCTCTTCAACATCTGCGCGGACGCCATCGTCAACAGCGCCTTGAGTCACCTGAGCTGGCTCGAGCTGCCGGTCTCCTCGGTGTACCTCGACACGCTCCTGCTCGCTACGCTCGGCATCGATGTGGGTGTCGACAAGGCCCTCCTCGAATGGGACGTCGAGCGCCTCTATCGCGCCATCGACGACCGCCGGGCAGCGGACAAGGGCCGCCCCCAAAAGACCCGCAGACGTCGCCGCGGCGGCATCGGCGACAGCCAACCGGGTGCGGAGGGTCGCGCGTCGCGGGCGGAGATCGACGAGTCGTCCCGATCCGAGGTCCGCGAGGACGGCCCGATGTCCGCGCGGGTCAGGTCACTCGGCGCCGAGACCCATGCCGACCTCTTCCCCCAACCGGATGCGCAGAAGCAACCCGAGTTGGAGGCCGAGCAGGCGCGCGAGTGGAGCGAGCGCATCCTGCGTGCGCATGCCGGAGACGCTGCGCATTCCATGCTCCGTACCCTGATCGCCGATCTTCCCAAGATCCGCACGCCCTGGGAGCAGATCCTGCGTACCCGGCTGGCACGCGGTCTCTCGATTCAGCCCAATCTCTCCTGGTCCAGACCGGCTCGATCCTACATCGCGAATCAGGGCCGGATCGGCCCGGGGCGACGCCTGCCCTGGGAGCCGGGCATCAGCTCCGCGAAGTCGGTTCCGCGACTGGTGGTGATCGTCGACGTGTCGGGCTCGATCGAGGAGAACCTGATGGAGCGCTTCGCCGGCGAGATCGAGGCGATCACGCGACGCTTGGAGGCCACGCTGGTGCTGGTGATCGGAGACTGCCGGGTGCAACGGGTCGCCCATTTCAAGCCCGGACGATCGGATCTGCGAGACATCGAATTCAACGGCGGCGGCGGGACGGATTTCACCCCGCTGCTCGAAGAGGCCGACAAGCACGGCCCGGATATCGGCGTCGTCCTGACCGACCTGGACGGCCCCGCGCGCTTTAGACCACGCTGGCCCGTCATCTGGGCCGTACCCGAATCCTACGCGACGCCTGATCAGCCGTTCGGCCGAAAACTGCTCTTGAGCTGAGCCGCATCGGGTGCGAGGATTCGGGGTCAAGCCGATGCGCTTGGCCCGAAGGAGAGAGTCACGATGGTTGCGAGAAAGATCGAAGGCATCAGCCCGGAAGAGGCAGACGCACTGATCGCCCCGGCCTACGCACGACGCGGCATGCAAGTGGAGGTCCCGAAATACCGCCTGCCCGAGCACGAGATGCTCCCGCAGCTCGCCTACGACATTATCCACGACGAGTTGATGCTCGACGGCCACGCACGGCTCAACATGGCAACCTTCGTCACGACCTGGATGGAGCCGCAGGCCGAGCGGTTAATGACGGAGGCCTTCGACAAGAATCTGATCGACAAGGACGAGTACCCGAGAACGGCCGCCATCGAAGAGCGCTGCGTCAACATCGTCTCCGACTTGTTTAATGCGCCCGACCAAGGGATCGGCGCATCGGCGATCGGCTCGAGCGAGGCGGTGATGCTCGCCGGCATGGCCCTGAAATGGCGTTGGCGCGATCGGCGTCGCGCCCAGGGCAAGCCGACCGACAGACCCAACCTGGTCCTTGGAGCCAACGTACAGGTCGTCTGGGAGAAGTTCTGCCGTTACTGGGAGGTCGAGCCGCGCTATATCCCGATGGAAAAAGGTCGCTACGTGATCCGCCCGGACGAGGTCATCGCGCGAACCGACGAGAACACCATCGGCATCGTCGCCATCCTCGGGACCACATTCACCGGCGAGTACGAGCCCATCGAGGAGATCCACGCGGCGCTCGCGGCGCAGAACGCGAGCAGCGGCCTGGAGATCCCGATGCATGTCGATGCAGCCAGCGGAGGTTTCGTCGCACCATTTCTCCAGCCCGAACTGACGTGGGATTTCCGCCTACCGCTGGTGAAGTCCATCAATGTCTCCGGACACAAGTACGGGTTGGTCTATCCCGGCATCGGCTGGATCCTGTGGCGCAGCCATGCGGATCTACCGGATGATCTCGTCTTTCGCGTCAATTATCTCGGCGGCGACATGCCGACCTTTACCCTGAACTTCTCGCGACCCGGCAATCAGGTCATCGGGCAGTACTACAATTTCCTACGTCTCGGACGTGCCGGTTATACCCAGATCATGGAAGCCCTGCGCGAGACAGCCATGACACTCGCACGGGGTATCGCCGAGATCGGACCCTTCGAGCTCCTAAGCGACGGCAGTGCCATACCGGTCTTCGCCTTCAAGCTCAAAGACGAGATCAGCCGATACAACGTCTTCGATGTCTCGCGCAAGCTGCGCGAGTCCGGCTGGCAGGTACCGGCCTATACCATGCCGGAGCACGCCGAGGCGGTTGCGGTCCTGCGCATCGTGATTCGCGAGGGCTTCAGCGCCGATCTGGCGGCGATGCTGCTCGAGGATATCCGCAAGGCGGTCGCGTATTTCGACTCCCTGAGCCACCACGAGCCGATGGCGCCGGCCCCGGGCTTCGCCCATTGAGACGCCCCGACCCCGGCGTCCCCGGTGTTTGCCGCACCCGGGCATCCACGCAGACGGCGCCTCTTCCGCTCGATCGGAGATCCGAATGATCATCAGCGCCTACATCAAGACGACACCCCCGGCGCACGGACAGGGCATCCGCCTGGTCGTGCTCCAAGACAAAGGGCCAGCCGGGACAGATCAGGCCATCGAGCACAACCTCGCCCGGCTCGCGGCGGCCGTCGACATAGCGCTGGACTACGGTGCGCAGCTGATCAGCTTCCCCGAGCTGTATCTCAGCGGCTATGCGGTGCCCCCGGACCGACTCCACGCCTTGGCGATGGAGAACAACGGCATGATCCTCGAGCGGGTCGCCGCGATTGCGGCGGCCAAGGCGATCGGCATCATCTGTCCCTACCCCGAGAAGGCCAGCGTGGCGGGCGAGACGCGTTATTACGATGCGATCGCCCTGTTCGGACCCGACGGCGTACTACTGAAGAACTACCGCAAGACGCACCTCTGGGGACCCGACGAAAAGAAGATCTGGCAGCCGGGCTACACCCATCCGGAGGAAGGCGAAGCCTTCAGCGTTCACGAGATCAATGGCCTGCCGATCGGGCTGCTGAACTGCTACGAGGCTGAGTTCCCGGAGCTTACGCGACGGCTCGCCCTTGATGGCGCCAAGCTCGTCGTCATCCCGACCGCCGCGGACAAATCGACCAAACTCTCCGGCGGCAACTGGACATCGCCGGCGTATCCCGACGTCTCCAAGACACTGATACCCGCACATGCGTGGGAGAACACTCTCTTCATCGCCTACTGCAACCGCTGCCTCGAGGAGACCCTTGAGGGCGAGCTTGTGGGGCACTATCTGGGCAACAGTGTGATCGTCGATCCCCACGGCGGGCTCATGGTCGCCGCAAGGAACGAAGCGACACTCTTGATCGCCGACTGTGTGCCCGCCGACTACGGACCGACCCATCCCGAGAACACCGACTATCTCGAGGATCGGCGCCCTGAACTTTATTTTGGAGTCCGCCCCTAATGTGTCGTCGCTCATCGTCCATGACTCGCGCCGACACATTCCGGATTGGTTCGCATCTCAACGGGCGCCAGCATTCCACAACCACTGTTGGTCGTGGCGCTTGGAGTTCTTCGCCCTCCATGCACATCGACGGGCCTACCGCCCGCAGCCATTGCCAGGATATTTCGAGCGGCATTGGAATCTCGATCGTTCACCGCACCGCAGTCCGGGCATGTCCATACCCTGACCTTGAGCGGCATGTCGGCCTGATACGCACCGCACTCCGAGCACGTCTTGCTCGTCGGCGCGAATCGGTCGGCGAGGACGATGGTCCTGCCGTAAAACTGCGCTTTGTATTCGAGTTGTCGGCGGATCTCGCCGAACCCCGCATCCAGGATCGAGCGGTTCAGCCCGGCCTTCTGAGCGACCTTCTTGCCGGGCGCCTCGGCGGTTCCCTTTGCGCTTGCGGTCATGCCGCGCACATTCAGGTCTTCGAGCGCGATCACGCCATGTTCGCGGATCAATCCGGTCGTCAGTTTGTGCTGATGGTCCGAGCGAGTGTCGGCGACACGGGCATGAATGCGGGCAACCCGCTTCACTTGCTTACGCCAGCGGTTGGAGCCCTTGCGCTTGCGGGACAGCCGCCGTTGCGCGAGCTTCAGCCGACGCCGATAGCGCTTCAGGTGGCGCGGATTCCCGGATTTGCGCCCGTCGCTGGTCACGACGATGTCGTTGACGCCGAGATCGACGCCGACGCCGGACGTGCTCGCAGGCAACGGCTCAATGTGCTCCTCGACCATAAAGGACACGAACCAGCGTCCGCACGCATCGACGCGCACCGTGACCATCTTGGGCGCGCCGCCCGGGACGCGCGACCACCGGATGTCGAGCGCGCCGAGACCGGGCAGCTTCAGCAGCTCGCCGGCCCGGTAGACGTTCATCACGATACGCTGGTCGATCTGATAGCGAATCGACGCCGCCGCGCGACGTTTCTTGAAGCGAGGGTAACGGGCGCGCTTGGCGAAGAAGTTCGCAAAGGCGCGGTCTTGGTCGCGCAGGGTTTGCGCGAACACGGTTGCAGGCACGTCGCGCAACCACGCATACGGCTCCAATGTTTTGAGCCACGTCAGCTCGCGCGAGAAGTCCACGCCGGTGACGCGTTCGCCGTCAATCTTGTAGGCCGCCGAGCGCCACGCCAATGCCGTGTTCCAAACCCAGCGCGCAGCACCGAAACACTGCCCGAGCGTTTTGGCTTGGGCCGCTGTCGGATAACAACGAAAGTGGTGCGAACGCTGGTTCATGTGTGCTATCGTACTGCTTTCGTGAATATAAAGCAATACATCAATGCCGAAAGTTCCACTGAATGTTCGCGTCGATCCCGCGTTGCTCGAAACACTCAAGACGCAAGCCAAAAACGAGAACCGCACGCTCAGCAACTTGATCGAGACTGCGTTGAAGCGCTACCTGGAACGAGGCTCGCTGCGCTCGAAGGATGGCGGGGCGGACAACCCTTGATGGCCCTCGCGCCCTCTGCTCCGCACGCTACGCAATCGGGCTGGGGGGGCGTCGTTCATCCATGAACTCCTTCAAGGAAAACAACTCGACGAGAGAATACCTTTGCCACCGTTGTCGTTTACGATTACGACAAGGACAAGGACAAGGATTAGATTCGGTGCTCGGCTTATCTGACACGTTGCCAAATCGGGATTGGCGCCGTGCAGATCGCACCCGCAAAACAAAAAAGACCAGGCTGGTGCCTGGCCTTTTTTGTGCCGATGCGCCTCAGGCGCACCGGCATTCAAGCGGATCTTACTTGGATTGGGGCTGACCCGGAGCAACAGGCGCCATCGGGGCGACCGGCGCTGCGTAAGGGTAGGCATACGGGTAGCCGCCACCGTAGTAAGGCGCGCCATAGCCGTAGTAGGGGTTGTTGTAGCCGTAGCCATGGCCACGACCCAGACCGCGCCCGTAGCCACGACCACTGCCGCTACCACTCATGCCGAAATTGAAGTTGCCGTAGCCGTCGCCGAACATGTCGCTGAAGGCATCGCCGAGACCGGAGCCGTAGCCCGGACCATACCCGCCAGCACCCGGTCCCCACCAAGCGGAGGCGGAAGCGGAGGCACCGAGGAGGGCGGCAATGGCAGCAGCAGTCGCAAGCTTGTTCATTCTATTCTCCGAATCGATTTCTATTGTTGGCAGCAAGCGTGAAGTCCGTATCGGCCTCCACTGGCGATTAGTATATTAGAATAAACTAAATTAGCAAGCACTAATTTACGATCGGATTGCGGTTTCTCGTTGCTCACCCGGCTAACCTGATGCAGCAGGCTCCCGTGCAACTTCGGGCAATGTCGAACCGGCGCGCCACAAACGCCAACGCAGGCCGGGCTGGGTAGCGATCCCGACGACGGCATCGCTGATCTGCCCCGAAGGATCGACCACGAAGGTGGCCGGCACACCGACCACGCCCCACCGATGCGCAATCCGCCCGGTCGGGTCGGCGATGACCGGGAAGGCGTGACCCGTCTCCGCCATATAGCGGCGCAGCTCGTGCGGATCGCCCGATTGCATCGCGACAGTCACCACGGTGTGGTCCTCGGCGATCGCGGCGACGGCACCGTCCATCAGACCGCAAACCGGGCACCAGCTCGCCCAGAAGTGCACCAGCACCGGCCGTCCTGCAAGGGCTGCGAGGTCGAACGCCTGTCCATCCAGGGTGACGCCGACGAGCGGCGGCGCCGCGCCCGTGGCCAAGGGTCGCGCCTTCCACCATTGGACGGTGCCGACGATTGCCAGGATCAGCGCGATGTTGATGACCCAATCGCGCACGTGTTTAGCTCGCCGAGCCGAAACGCTCGGGGTCTGATCACCGGACATGCGGCAGACCCTCGAAGAGGCCCTCAAACCGAGGCACCGGGTCGAGGTCGACACGCCCGGCGATGCGCAGGACGTCGGCCGTGCCCTGCGTTTCTCGGCGAATCCGGCAGATCGGCGGACTGCCCGCCCAGATCTGAACCGAGCACATGGGTCCGGACAAAGGCCGGAAGATCTCGGCACCCATCGGCGGCAATCCCAGCAGGCCGAGTGTCGCGGCATCCAATACACCGCCGGTCTTGCGCAGACCGTTGCGCCACTGAAAGGCGTCGAGCGCGACGAGTGTTGCCCTGTCGGCCTTCCCCGCGAACGGCATCGCCATGTAGGACACGCGCTTCTTCTTTTTCTTGTCGCGCCAAACGGACTTTTGGGTCGGCTGTTTCAAGAGCTCGCGCTCGGCCAAGGCCGTTTGCAGCTGAACCAGATGCGGTGCGGCCAATCGCTGCAACCCGCTCGGCAGTGTCTTGATTCGACTTAGATCGGGCGCGTCGACCAAGGACACCTGTTGGCCGGCCTGCAGCGCGGCATAGCGCGCGATGCGCCGATCGTAGATCTCGAGCGCGACTCGCTCGGCCGATCGCATACCCCGCCGGGCGCGGTTTAGGTTCAAAACAGCGTCCACCAGGCGACGGCCAGGCCGGCCAGGCCCGCACAGAGCAACGGCAGGGTCACGCGCAGACCCAGCGCACGGCCACCGACCGAAGCTGCAATGATGCCTTTGACCAGACTGTTGACCGCCGCGGCGATGACGATGCTCGAAACCGCAATGCCGACGGGGAGCTCGTCCCGGCTCATGCGCGCGATTGCGAGTGTGATGGCATCTACATCCGCGATACCCGAGGCGGCGGCCAGCATCATGACGCCGCTCGCGCCGACCCAGCTCTCGATCCCTTTCGCCGACACCATCACCAACGCCAGCAGAAGCCCGAAGCCGACCGCGGATTTCAGCTCCAGCGGGTTGTCGAGAAGCGCGTCCGCCTCGCCGCCGTCGTGCGACTGGGTGATCCAGTAGAAGGCCGCGAATCCGTAGGCGATCAGGGCCATGATCGCGGCAGGCCAGAGCAAGGACGGCAGCAATGGCGGGTGGATCAACGTCGACACCAGCAACATCCGGGGGAACATGGTCGCGCAGGCCACCAGGATTGCGGTGGCCAGCACGGGGGCCATCTCTGCGCGAGCACGCGCCAGACGCGAGAAATGCAGGGTCAGCGCGGTCGAAGACGCAAGACCGCCGAAGAGCCCGGTGAACAGGATGCCGCGCCGAGCTCCCACCAGCTTCATCGCGTAATAACCGACAAAGGAGATACTTGCGATCAGCACCACCATCCACCAGGTTTCACGCGGGTTGACGGCATTCCAGGGGCCGTACCCCTGATCCGGCAGCAGCGGCAACGCCACCACCGAGATGAGCAGCAGGGTAAGACCGGCCTTGAGATCCTTCTGCTCGATGGCGTGGATCCAGCGATGGATCAGCGGCTTTGACCCAAGCAACAGGGCCGTGACCACGGCCGCTGCCGCGGCGGCGGCCGGATCGCCGAGCACCGCAAGTGCCCCGAGCAAGTAGGTCATCAAACCGGCGACGAGGCTGGTGATGCCGACATCCTCGTCGTGCCTGTAATCCAGAACGTGCGCTACCGTCAGGGCCCCGGCAAGCCCAACGAAGATCAGACCCAACGTCAAACCGCCCGAAGGTCCGGTGACGAGCCCGGAAATCCCGCCGAGAAACCCGAGCAAGGTGTAGGTGCGAACACCCGCGACGCGCCGACCTTCCTCGACGCTGCGCTCCTTCCATCCGCGCTCCACACCGATCAGCAGACCGATAGCCAAAGCGACAGCCAGCCCGAAGAAGGCATGGGGCTCCTCGAGCATCACGCGAGCGGGTCGGCGTGGCTCGGGTTGCTTTTCATGGCGGGGGTCGGCCCCGCGCCGCAAGAGGTCCTGCGGATACCCCCGACAGCGTGCCCTAATCGGCGCCTAGGCGCCCGGATCCCGATCATATCGACCCTCCGATCTCGACGAGCTCGCGCAGAAGCGTCGTCGCATAGGCGCCGGCAGGCAGGGCGAAGGTCAGCCGCAGTCCGTCGTCGACCGGTCGCGCGTCCAGGTCAGCCACCGGCAGGCGTAGAGAGCGGCGCTCCTGCGCCAGACCGAAGGCGGCAAGCCCCTCGCACCAGGTCGGAAAGCGCATGCCGACCGCGTCTTCGAGCTGCCGGACCGATCCGCGCGAAGGCGGCTCGCCCTTGCCCCACAGGGGACCCGTCGGGTGCACGTCCATCCCCTCGCAGCGCGCCCGCGTCGGGGCGTCGAGGGTCTCGGCGAGAAAATAGGAGTTGGATCCGGCGAGCTGGAGACAGTCTCCGTCGAGCGGACGGTCCCAGTCGCCGCGCCGAACCCGCTCGGCCAAGACCTCGTTGAAGATCTGCGAGCGCGCGGCGGAGAGCCAGAGGCCGGACTGATGGCGAGGGACTCGGCCGGCCGTCCCGGCGAAGAGGGCATGGGCACGCGCCAGATTGGAGTGGTCATGCCCGAAGCGTTGCTCGCCGAAGTAGTTGGGGATTCCGCACGCGCGGATCGTTGCGAGCCGTTCGTCAAGCCCGACGAGGGTCTCTCGGTCGAGCTCGCGCACCAGGATTTCGAAACGGTTTCCGGCCAGGGCGCCGCGCTTGAGCTTGCGTCGATGCGGCTGCGATTCCAGGACCTCGATGCCCTCCTCGACGAGGATCGACCAATCCGGAATGCCCTCGCGCGGACGCGGGATCGAAAACCACTGGAGCGTCACGGCATGCCGGTCCTTCAGACCCGCATAGCCCACCGTGGAGACCGGCACACCGGCGACACGGGCGAGGCGACGTGCGGCCCATTCGGTGTTGGCACCGCTCTTGCGCACCCACAGCAGGAGATGATCGCCCTCGCCGTCCGGGGCGAACCCGAGCTGCTCCTCGACCCGAAAATCCTCCGGTCGAGCACGCAAGCGTCCGCAGGCAAGGGGAGCGCCGTGCGCTCGGGGTAGGGCATCGACCGGTATCCAGCTCGGCAGCGACACCTTAAGCGTCCGCCAACAGCACCACGGCGGCGGCGGCGATGCCCTCGCCTCGGCCCGTGAATCCCATCTGCTCGGTCGTGGTCGCCTTCACGTTCACGCGCGCGGGGTCGCAGCCCATGTCGGCGGCGAGACGGGTGCACATCTCCGGGATGTGGGCCGCGAGCTTGGGGCGCTGGGCGATGATGGTGAGATCGGCGTTGTGCACGCGCAGCCCGCGCTCGGCGAGATTCTCGATCACCCGCCGCAGCAGGATGCGGCTGTCGATGCCGGCGTAGGCGGCGTCCGTATCCGGAAAGTGCCGGCCGATGTCGCCGAGCCCGGCCGCACCGAGCAGGGCGTCGCAGAGTGCATGGATGGCCACGTCGCCGTCGGAATGCGCGAGCAATCCCTGGTCGTGCGGGATCTCGAGACCGCCGAGCACCAGCGGGCGTCCGGGACCGAAACGATGGGCGTCGAAGCCCTGACCGATGAGCATGTTCAACAGCCTCCTGCCTCCTGCCTCCTGCCTCCTGCCACCTGTACGCTCGCGCGACGGTGGCCGGAGGCCGGAGGCTGGAGGCTCTTGAGAGTTTGGTTTAGCCCAGCCGCCCCTGCTGTTGCAGGTAGAAGCGGGCGAGCGGAAGATCCTCGGCGCGCGTGATCTTGATATTGTCGGCATGACCTTCGATCAGGCGCGGGGCTTGACCGATACGCTCCATGGCCGAGGCGTCGTCGGTCACCAGATGGTTGGCGGCCAGTGCGTCGGTCAGTGCGGCACGCAACCGGCCGAGACGGAACATCTGGGGTGTGAAGGCGTGCCAGAGCGAGGCGCGATCCACCGTGGCGCCGATGCGATCATCCGGCTCGGCCCGTTTCATGGTGTCGCGCACCGGAATACCGAGCAGGCCGCCGACCTCGTCCTCGATCAGTGCCTCGATCAGCCGATCCAGATCGGCCGGACGCAGACAGGGTCGCGCGGCATCATGCACCAACACCCAATCCTCGGCATGGGCGCGGTCACCCAGTGCATCGAGCGCATTGAGGACCGAATGGCAGCGCTCGGCACCGCCGTTCGCGCGGGCCACCTTGGGATGCTCGGCATAGGCGGTCGCGCCCCAGTAGCGATCGGTCGGGTCCAGTGCCACGACGACACCTTCGATCCTGACATCCGCAACGAAGAGATCCAACGCATGGTCGATGACCGCACGACCGGCGAGATCCAGGTATTGCTTCGGCGTCGCACTGCCCATGCGGCGTCCGACCCCGGCTGCCGGAAGCACGGCCCACAGGGCGGGGGTCGGTCTCATCGCTTGATCTCCGCCGGTGTGCTCTCCGGGCGTTTGCGCTCGATCACTTGAATGAAGATCTCGCCCGGTTTGATCATCCCCAGATCGCGGCGCGCGCGCTCCTCCAATGCCTCGACCCCTTCGCGCAGGTCCATCACCTCGGCTTGAAGCTCTTGATTGCGCGCGCGTAGACGGACCAGCTCCTCTTCCTGGGAGGCGATCTCGTTCTTGAGCCCATGCACCTCGGCCAAGCTCCCCTCGCCGACCCACAGCCGAAACTGCAGGCCGGCCAGCAAGAGGATCAGCACGAGGATCAGGAGGCGCATGACGGGTGTCTTGAGTGTCGGCAGCAGGGGACGGAGACGCCCGACCCCCGCCCGCCAACCCTCAAAGCCACTTAAAGGCAGAGCGACCCGCATAGGTGGCCTCGTCGCCCAACTGGTCTTCGATCCGCATCAGCTGGTTGTATTTGGCGACCCGGTCGGAGCGCGACAGCGAGCCGGTCTTGATCTGGCCCGTACCGGTCGCGACGACCAGATCGGCGATGGTGGTGTCCTCGGTCTCGCCCGAGCGATGGGAAACCACGGCGGTGTAGCCGGCGGCGTGGGCCATGGCGATCGCCTCCAAGGTCTCGGTCAGGGTGCCGATCTGATTGACCTTGATGAGGATGGAGTTGGCGATGCCCTTGTCGATGCCTTCCTGAAGGATCTTGGTGTTGGTGACGAAGAGGTCGTCGCCGACGATCTGGACCTTGTCCCCGAGACGCTCGGTCTGGCGTTTCCAGCCGTCCCAGTCGCCCTCGGCCAGACCGTCCTCGATAGTGATGATGGGGTACTGATTGACCCAGTCGAGCAGGAGATCGGTCATGCCGTCGGAGTCGAGCGTGCGGCCTTCGCCCTTGAGATGATACTTGCCGTCGGCGTAGAACTCGGACGCGGCCACGTCCATCCCGAGATAGATGTCCGAGCCGGCCTTGAATCCCGCCTTGTGGATCGCCTCGAGGATCGCCTCGATCGCCGCCTCGTTGGAGGGCAGATCCGGGGCGAAACCGCCTTCGTCGCCGACACCGGTGGCCAGGCCGCGCCCCTGCAGCACGGACTTGAGCGCATGAAAGACCTCGGCACCGTAGCGCACCGCCTCGCGGATGCTGGGCGCACCGACCGGCAGGATCATGAACTCCTGAAAGTCCACGCTGTTGTCCGCGTGCTCGCCGCCGTTGATGATGTTCATCATGGGCACGGGTAGCCGATAGGGTCCGGTCGCGAGCGACATGAAGAGCGGCAACGCCTTCTCTTGCGCGGCGGCATGCGCGGCGGCGATCGAGACGCCGAGCAGTGCGTTGGCGCCGAGGCGGGCTTTGTTGTCGGTCCCGTCGAGCGCGATCATGGCGCGATCGAGCGCCGCTTGCTCACCGACCTCCATGCCGACGACCGCGTCGCGCAGCTCGCCTTGGATGTTGGCGACGGCGGTCAGGACGCCTTTGCCCCCGAACCGGGAGCGGTCGCCGTCGCGCAGCTCGAGGGCCTCGCGCGAGCCGGTCGAGGCACCGGACGGCACGATGAAGCGGCCGATCGCGCCGTCGGCCGTGATGACATCGGCCTCGACGGTGGGATTTCCGCGGGAGTCAAGAACCTCGCGGGCGCGAACATCGACGATATCGGACATGGCATGTCTCTCCAAAAACAAAAGCAAGAACGGCGCGATTCTTCAAAAGAATCGCAGGAGTGTATAGGGCCTCAGCGGGGAGTCTCGCGACGATCGGTCCGACGCCGACGCGTGTCCGATCTCGTTGTTCGATTCAAGTCGCCTGCTCTGCAAAACCGGCCGATTTCACCAATCGATCGATCTGAACCAGGGTTTCGAGCAGACCACCCATCTTGTCCAAAGGCCAGGCATTGGGACCGTCGCTCAGGGCCACATCGGGATTCGGGTGGGTTTCCATGAAGAGCCCGGCGATGCCGACGGCCACCGCGGCGCGGGCCAAGACCGGGACGAACTCGCGCTGACCGCCGGAGCGATCGCCCTGCCCGCCGGGAAGTTGCACCGAGTGAGTCGCATCGAAGACGACCGGGCAGCCCGTCTCGCGCATCACCGAGAGCGCACGCATGTCCGAGACCAGGTTGTTGTAGCCGAAGGAGACACCGCGCTCGCAGACCATGATCTGCGTGTTGCCGGTCGCACGCGCCTTCTCGACCACGTGGCGCATGTCCCAAGGGGCCAGGAACTGCCCCTTCTTGATGTTGACCGGCTTGCCCTGGCTCGCCACCGCTTGGATGAAATTGGTCTGGCGACAAAGAAACGCCGGGGTCTGGAGGACATCCACCACATCCGCGACCTCGCCGAGCGGCGTGTCTTCGTGCACGTCGGTCAGGATCGGAACCCCGATGCGCTCGCGCACGTCCTGCAGGATCGCCAACCCCTGCTCCATCCCGAGACCGCGGAAGCTGCCCGAGGAGGACCGGTTGGCCTTGTCGAAGGAGGACTTGTAGATGAAGGGGATCCCCAGGGCGTCGGTCAGCTCCTTGAGCGCGCCGGCCGTCTCCTCGGCCAGTCCGGCGCTTTCGATCACGCAGGGCCCGGCGATCAGGAAGAGCGGTCGATCCAGCCCGACCTCGAAACCCGGGAGCAGCATCATGCGAGGGCACCCTGCACGAGCATCCGCCTCGCGAGCGCCGCGCGAACGAAGCCGCAAAAGAGCGGATGCCCGTCGCGCGGGGTCGAGGTGAACTCCGGATGGAACTGGCAGGCGATGAACCAAGGATGGTCCGGGATCTCGATGATCTCCACGAGCCGGTTGTCGAGCGACCAGCCGGAAAAGCGCATCCCGGCGTCCTTCATCACGTTCAGATAGCAGATGTTGAACTCGTAGCGATGCCGATGGCGCTCGCGGATCTGCGGTTTACCATAGACGTTGCGTGCAAGACTACCCGGCTCGAGACGACAATTCTGGCCGCCCAAGCGCATCGAGCCGCCCAGATCCACGCCCTCGTCACGGGTCTCGATCCGCCCGCGCTCGTCGCGCCACTCGGTGATGAGCGCGATCACGGGGTGCGGAGTCTGGCGATCGAACTCCGTGCTGTGGGCACCCTCCAGTGCGGCGACATGCCGCGCGTACTCGATGACGGCGATCTGCATCCCGAGACAGATCCCGAGATAGGGGATGCGGTGCTCGCGCGCGTAACGGGCCGCCTGGATCTTGCCTTCGATCCCGCGCTCTCCGAAACCGCCCGGGACCAGGATGGCATCGAGCCCGTCGAGTCCGTCGGTCCCCTCCTGCTCGATCACCTCGGAATCCAGATAGACGATCTCGACCTTGGTCTTGGTGTGCACGCCGGCGTGGGCGAGTGCCTCGGAGAGCGATTTGTAGGCCTCGGTGAGGTGCATGTACTTGCCGACCATGCCGACCCGCACGACCTGCTCGGGGTGATCGAAGCCCTCCAGGACCCGGTCCCATTCGCGCAGATCGGCCTCGGGAGCCTCGATCCGGAACTGGCGCACCACCAGCTCGTCGAGCTTCTGGTCGTGCAACAGGCGCGGGATGCGGTAGATGTTGTCCGCGTCCACGGCCGAGATGACGGCGTCCTCGGTGACGTTCGTGAAGAGCGCGATCTTGCGCCGCTCCTCGTCCGGCAGGTGCTTCTCCGCCCGACACAAGAGGATGTCCGGCTGGATGCCGATCGAGCGCAGCTCCTTGACCGAGTGCTGCGTGGGCTTGGTCTTGATCTCGCCGGCGGTGCGGATATAGGGCACCAAGGTCAGATGCATGAAGAGCGCGTTCTCGCGCCCCTCTTCCACCCGCATCTGGCGGATCGCCTCGAGGAAGGGCAAGGATTCGATGTCGCCCACCGTTCCGCCGATCTCGACCATGGCCACGTCCGCACCCTCGGCCCCCAGGCGGATCGCCTGCTTGATCTCGTCGGTGATGTGCGGAATGACCTGGACCGTGCGCCCGAGATAGTCGCCGCGGCGCTCCTTGCGGATGACGCTCTCGTAGATCTGCCCGGTCGTGAAGTTGTTGTTGCGACCCATCGGGGTGCGCAGGAAGCGCTCGTAGTGGCCCAGATCGAGATCGGTCTCGGCCCCGTCGTCGGTCACATAGACCTCGCCGTGCTGGAACGGACTCATGGTGCCCGGATCCACATTGATATAGGGATCGAGCTTGATCATGGTCACCCGCAGGCCGCGAGCCTCCAACAGCGCCCCGAGAGACGCCGAAGCGATGCCTTTACCGAGCGACGAGACGACACCGCCGGTGATGAAGATGAACTTGGTCATGGGGGTAGAGGAGGCAGTCAAGGGCAGTGGCCCGGATCCGCCGACAAGCTACCAAAAACCCCGCAACTGCTCAATGCGAATGCCGCCGAGCGGCCGCTCGGAAGGGCTCGACGGGACCGGATCCGGCGTTCCGACAGAGGACAACCCCTTTACTACGGCGTTGCCGTATGCAGCGCCCGCTGCCCCCGCTGCCCCCGCGACCGGCGAAGCGAAGTAGACCGAATGCAGATTCGGCAGGCTCGCGTCAAGGCCGCGCCCGCGAGGGCGCGGCCTTTTTTACGGGTTCAGATCGGCTTGATGACAAGAAGATAATCTTCGCTTGATCCAGATCAAGCGACGGTTCAAAATCTGCCGACCGAAGATCGAGGGGCGATGCCGTGAGCCACCATAAAGTCATCTCGCTGGAGACTATTCGCATCGCCTGCAGGAACTGTTCCCTGTCGTCGCTCTGCTTGCCGATGGGCCTTGCCCCGGACGATGTCGAGCGACTCGACGAGATCGTAAAACGCACGCGCCCGCTCCACCGGGGGGATTTCCTGTTTCGAGACGGAGACCGATTTCGCTCACTCTACGTCGTGAAAACCGGTTCCGTGAAGGCCTTTGCACCCAGCCCCGAGGGCGGCGAGCAGGTGCTGGGTTTTCATCTCCCCGGCGAAGTGATCGGACTGGATGCAATCGATAAAGACATCCACGCCTGCTCCGCTAAGGTGCTCGAAACATCCGCCATCTGCGAAATCCCGTTCACCCGGCTCGAAGAGCTCACCGCAACCATTCCCAGCCTGCAGCATCAGATGTTCCGCCTGCTCAGCAAAGAGATCGGACACGATACGGATATGCTCTTGCTGCTCGGCAAAAAGAATGCCGAAGAGCGGCTCGCCGCCTTCCTGCTCAGCCTGTCGAAGCGCCTGCACAAACGTGGGCTGTCCGCGACGGACTTCTATCTGAGCATGTCCCGGCATGAGATCGGCAATTATCTGGGGCTCGCCGTCGAGACCGTCAGCCGACTCTTCACGCGCTTCCAAGACGACGGCCTGATGAATGTCGACCGCAAACACATCCAGTTGCTCGACGTGAGTACGCTGGAGTCGCTGGTGGGCGGCGCCGGGCAGAATCGGCGCCAACAGCAGCAGAGCTAAACTGCGTTGGACGCGGTTTAGGCGATTTCCGCAAACTTCCATACCCATAGGTTGTGCTGACGATAGGAGGCATAACTTGTGCCGACGTTTGGTTGTGCCTCGCACGGCTCGGCATAACCTACGCCCTTGGCATGAAGGTTTCCGGAGTTCGCCTTAGACCGCGAGCGGTGTCATCCCTCGGCGCGAAGCCAAAGACAACCCTCGGCACTTGCCGTCTGGATCGCCGCGAGACGCTCGGCGTGGGCGGCGAGCGCAGCCGGGTCGGCCTGAACGACCCGCAATCGCGGCCGACTCGGATCCAGTCGGCCGCGCTGCCGACCGTCCGGCCCGGCATGCGAAGGCGTCGCGACCTCCTCCCCGAGACTCAAGGCCACCTGCCCACCGGTCATGGCGAGATAGACATCCGCCAGGATCTCGGCATCGAGCAAAGCGCCGTGCAGGTCGCGATGGCGATGATCCACGCCGTAGCGCTTGCACAAAGCATCGAGGCTGTTACGCTGCCCCGGATGGATGCGCCGAGCCATGAGCAGCGTGTCCGTCACCTCGCAGAGATCTCCGATCCGCGACGCTTCGGCATTCCAGCCGGCAATCTCCCGATCGAGAAACCCGAGATCGAAGGCCGCGTTGTGGATGATCAGCTCGGCCCCTTCCACGTAGTCCAGGAAGCTCTCGGCGACTTCGGCGAAGCGCGGCTTGTCGGCGAGAAAG
The DNA here is from genome assembly GCF_018399035.1 of Thiocapsa sp. GTDB lineage: Bacteria > Pseudomonadota > Gammaproteobacteria > Chromatiales > Chromatiaceae > Thiocapsa. The sequence goes on along the minus strand of NZ_CP073760.1, from coordinate 5,184,308 downwards.
GCGTTGGTGATGCCGTGCACGTCGGAGGCGCCCGCGTCGATCTGCCGATCCGGCTGGAGATAGCGATGGAAGTTGTTACCGGTCAGGCGGCGGTCGATCAGCTCGACACAACCGATCTCGATGATGCGATGGCCGGCCTGAGGATCGAGACCCGTGGTCTCGGTATCGAGGACGATCTGTCTCATTTAAACCGCGTCTAAAGTGAAACCTGCCGGGTTGCAGGCAGGCGAATCCCCGCGGACTCCAAATGCCTCGTACCTGACGCGGTTTAAAAAGGAAAAATCGAATAACTGAATCGCGTCTGCATCGACGCAAACCAAATCACGCGACGCCGAGTCGAATCGCAAACCGCGCATGTCATGCCGGACGCGATTCAGCCCCCGATCCCGCGATTCGCCAGCTTGTCCGCACGCTCGTTCTCGGCGTGCCCGGCATGGCCTTTCACCCACTTCCAGCGCACCTGATGAGCGCCGATGGCGGCATCCAGACGTTCCCAGAGGTCACGGTTCTTCACGGGCTTGCGATCGGCCGTCTGCCAGCCGTTGCGTTTCCAACGCGGCATCCACTCCTCGACACCGCGCTTGACGTACTGAGAGTCGGTGACGATCTCGAGACAGGTCGGACGCTTCATGGTCTCCAGCGCCATGATGACCGCCATCAGCTCCATGCGGTTGTTGGTGGTCGCACGCTCGCCGCCGCAGAGCTCTTTTTCGACCTCACCCCATCGCAGCAGGACACCCCAGCCCCCGGGTCCCGGATTGCCCTTGCAGGCACCGTCGGTATAGGCGCGCACGCAATCAGGCATGACCGGCTCTGCGTGTCGTCGGCTCCGCCGCACCGCCGCGCAACAGCGAGCGCCGCCCCCAAGCCGGGCGCAGCGGCGTCAAGGTCGCCACGCGCTTGACGGCACGGATCAAATAGACACCTCCCAGGATCGGCCAGAGGCGCCGCCCCAAGGTGTCGAATGCCGCACAGCTCGGCCCCAAGGCGCGCCGGAACGGCGGCCGAAACATGATGTGCTCGCGAAGCTCGATATCGAAACCCAACACGGACAACCAATCCTCGATTTGATAAGCGGTGCGGAAACGCCCGCACCAAGGGACCTGCGTACCGGAGCCTCGCAGCAGCGACCAGAGGCCCCAGGCACTGAGTGCGTTGAAGCCCAGCAGGATCACCCGCCCCTCCGGGATCAGAACGCGCTCCACCTCGCGAAGCACCGCCTGGGGATCGGGTGAGAAATCCAGTGTATGCGGGAGCAGGAGTGCGTCGATCGAATCGCTCGCAAGCGGCAGGCGACTCGGCAATCCGACGATCTCGCGCCCACCGTGGCCCGAGGGCTGCTCGCAGGGCATCAGGATACGATGGCGGATCCGGCTCGAGGCCATCGCGTCTCGAAAGCTCTCGGTGACGCCGACCTGGACCAGGTAATAGCCGAAGGTGTCGCTCAGCAGCCGCTGAACGCACGCGCTCTCGAGAGCCGCCACCTCGGCTCCGAGCGGCGACCGGTACCAGTCTTGTAGTTCTGCCAGGGGTGAACCCGGATCCTTGCGCACAGTCATGCCGATGCCTCTTCAAGAGGCGCATGTTAACCGTGATTGAGCGCAGTGTCGTGCGGGCGTGGAGCGGAATTTCCTGCGGCCGGATCTGGAATTCACGGACGGCTTTGGGTATGATGCTTTCCTAATTCCCGGAAAACTCATTTAAACAATCACTTACCGGGAATTCCTTAGGAGGGAAACATGCCTGATGCCGCTGGTTTTGCGCGCACGCTCGGCGCGCTCGGCGTTCTGACGCTGCTCTTGAACGGATGCGCGACGGAGACCCGTATGGTCGAGAACGACCTCCGAGACTCCGGCTACTCAGGCATGGTTTCGGCGCGCGAGTACGGCTTCGTCCGACCGGCCACGGATGTCGTGGTCATGGAACGACGCATCGCCGGGCGTGCGGACCCGCGCGGTGACCTTTGGAACCGTGTCCGCACCGGGATGAGCCTCGATCTACACGCAAATGCGCGCATCGACAGCACGGTGGAGCGCTTCCGTCGGGATCCCCAGTATCTCTCAAGGATGTCCCGGCAAGGGATGCCCTATCTGCACATGATCGTGACCGAGATCGAGCGACGCGGACTGCCGATGGAGCTCGCCTTCCTGCCCCATGTCGAAAGTCGGTTCAATCCGGTCGCCACATCGCCCAAGGCGGCCGCCGGGATCTGGCAGTTCATGCCTTACACCGGGCTCGAGATGGGCTTACGACAAGATGCCTGGTACGACGGCCGACGCGACCCGCTGGCCTCCACCGGCGCGGCACTCGACTATCTCGAGCAGCTCAACCGACGCTTCGACGGCGACTGGGCGCTCGCCATGGCGGCGTACAACTGCGGTCCGGGTCGCGTGGCCGCCGCACAGGCCGCCAATCGCCGCAGCGGCAAGCCGACCGACTACTGGTCGCTCAACCTTCCGAACGAAACCAAAAACTACGTCCCGCAGATCCTCGCCACCGCGCGCCTGGTCGCCGCACCGACCCGCTACGGCCTCAACCTTCCGCCGGTGCCGGATCGCCCCCAGCTCGAAGTGGTCCGCACGCAGCAGCCGGTCGATCTAAACCGGGTTGCCTCGGCGACCGGCGTTCAACTCTACGAGCTGCAGCGTCTCAACCCCGCGCTCAAGCTCGGACGGACGGCACCCGACGGCCCCGGCCATGTTCTGGTGCCGGCCGGGACCGGGCAGCGGATCGGCAAAAAGATGGGCCAGGTCCAGATCATGCCGGCCATGGCCTCCGTGGCCCAGTCCCGATCCAATGCCGCGACACGCTCGAAGGTCGCGAATGCCGAGCGCCATAAGATCCATGTGGTGAAGGGCGGCGAGACCATCGCCTCGATCGCGCGCGCAACCGGTATCGAACCGCGCACACTCGCGGAGCTGAACGGCATCTCCGTTCGCGAGCCACTGCTCTCGGGTCAAACACTCAAGGTCCAAGCGACCGATGACTCCGCCTTGATCACGCACCTGGTCACCAAGGGCGATTCGATCAAGACACTGGCAAAACGCTACGGCGTCAGCGTCAAGGATCTCCAGCGCTGGAATCGGCTCGCCGAGACGCGGCTGAATCCGGGCGACCTGATCCTCATCTATCCGCCGGGGCGGGCTCCGACCTCCTGACAGCGGACGCATTCGGCTGGTACACTTCGGCGGAGCACGCTACCGCGTCCAGAAGCACTTCCGAAGGGACAGGTCGATGAAGAATCACAAGAACGTCTTGGGTGAACCGCTCGAGGTCTGCTCGACCGATCCCTTGACCGGCTTCACGCGCAGCGGCGACTGCGAGACCGGCCCGCGGGACTCGGGATCCCACACGGTGTGCGCCCGCATGACCCGCGAGTTCCTCGAGCTGAGTCTCGCCCGCGGCAACGACTTGACGACACCCCAACCCGAATATGGATTCCCCGGCCTTAAGCCGGGCGATCGCTGGTGCCTCTGTGCCGCGCGGTGGCGAGAGGCCCTCGAAGCCGGTGTCGCCCCGCGCGTCGTCCTGAGGGCGACCCACGAGCGCGCACTCGAGGTCGTCAGTCTCGCCGACCTCAAATCGCATGCCTTCGATCTGTCTTGACGCGAGGGCAAGATCAGGTCGAGCAGCGGGTCGCGCCTTGATCATTGCCGCGGTGCTGTCGATGCTTTCGGCCCACGCACCGGCGATGTCGTATCTTCCACTCGCAGATCCGAGCGCGCCACGAAACCTCGACCAAACGTATCGCAAGCCCCCGGGCAAGGCAGACCGCTTGGTCGTGAAGAAGGCCGAGCGCCGCCTCTATCTGATGCAGGGCGACCGAGCTTTGCGGAGCTATGAGATCGCGCTCGGGTTTCAGCCGATCGGGCACAAGACACGCGAAGGCGACGGCCGCACGCCCGAGGGACGCTACCTGCTCGACCGGCGAAACGACCGCAGCCGCTTCCATAAGGCGCTGCACATCTCCTATCCGAGCCCGGGCGACCGATGGCGGGCCGAGCGTCGCGGCGAGCCTCCCGGAGGGATGATCCTGATTCACGGCCAACCGAACGGGAAAAACCGCTCGACACCGATCGAAGATGACTGGACACTCGGGTGCATCGCCGTCTCCAACCGCGAGATCGACGAGATTTGGTCGCTCACCGTCGACGGGACCCCGATCGAGATCCTGCCATGAATCCCGAGCCATCGAAATCACGAATCGTGTCGGTCGGCGGGCGTCTGCTCTCCGGGGTCGAGATCGTCGGTCTCGTAGTGATCGCCATCGCGACGATCATCGCCGGCATTCAGGAGATCACGGAGATGGTCGGCCGCCGCGAGGTGAGCCTCGGCGATCTTCTCTTGCTTTTCATCTATCTCGAGGTGCTGACGATGGTCGGCATCTACCTGCAATCCGGCGCCCTGCCGATCCGCATGCCGCTCTATATCGCGATGGTTGCTCTCGCCCGCCACCTGATCATCGACATGAAGGAGATGACCGAGACCGCGATCATCGCCACCTCGATTGCCATCCTGATTCTGGCCGTAGCCGTGCTCCTCATTCGTTTTGGGCATGTCCGCTTCCCCTACAGCGCCTCGAGCCGGGATGAGGATGCACATTGATCGGGACGCACGTCCGGGCAAACGCCCCGAACGTGACCCGCATTCAGACGCGTCATGAAGCGCACGCCGACGGCGCCAAGCGATATCACCGGCGTCATCCTGGCGGGCGGCCGCGGACGTCGCATGGGGGGCGTCGACAAAGGGCTGGTGAAGCTCGCCGGTCGCCCGCTGATCGAATGGGTCCTTGACGCACTCGCACCACAGGTCGGCGCGCTGATCATCAACGCAAACCGTCACCGCGAGATCTATGCAGGATACGGCGTGCCCGTGATCGCCGACGCCGACGCCGAGCTCAACGGACCTTTAGCCGGGATGCTGAGCGCCATGCGCGCCGCTCGAACCGATTGGATCTTGACCGTCCCGTGCGACGGGCCGCTGTTGCCGCCCGATCTGGTCAGCAGACTCATCGCCGCGCTGGCATCGGATGATGCCTCTTTGGCGACAGTCACCGAAAGAGGGCACATTCACCCGGTCTATGCCCTGATGCCGGTCTCGCTCGAACCGGAACTGTCGGCCGACCTCACGGCAGGCACTCGGAAGGTCGCCGATTGGGTCGCTCGACGCGGCCCGGCGCTGGCCGATTTCGGCGATCGACCACAGGCGTTTTCCAATATCAATTCGGCGGAGGACGTCGCTCGACTCGCAGCACAGCTGAAGAAATCAACGTGACAGGGAGACGACAGCAGGATCAGTGCCCGGGATAGGACCGAACTGGACAGAGCACAACGAAACAAAATGCTCTCAAGGGCCGTAGCCCATTGAGAGCAGTGCGACGGGGCCGGGTGCCGCAGACTGAATCCAACGAAGACCTTCGCCTGCGTTGGATCGAGCCTTCCAGCTCGGCTCCGGGTGGTGTCGCAACCTCAGTCGGGGGTCACGTTCTCCGCCTGCGGCCCCTTGGGGCCTTGCGTGACTTCCATCGTCACGCGTTGACCCTCGAGCAACGTCTTACGACCCGATCCATTGATGGCACTATGATGGACAAAGACGTCTTTGCCGCCCTCGCGCTCAATGAAGCCATATCCCTTCTCGTCATTGAACCACTTGACCGTCCCGGAAACCAATTCACCTGGCATATCAACCTCATCACTTAACGGACCAACCGGAGTTGGCTTTACTTAAACCCAGCCTTGCAATAAGGCTAGTGTGTCCTCCACTCGATCTGGAGTGGAATCTGAATCAAGACCATCTGACTCAGTCTTTATCATGCGTCGGATCCCGGTCACCAAAGGGCGGTCCATGGTTCGCGTGCAGCATGCCTCAACCGGATTTTTCTTGTCGTGCCATACCCAAAATCGACGTGTAGCTCCCGCAACGCACCATACCGAACGGTATCCCTGCTCCGATAGCCCTTCGCTCGAGGCGTATCGACGACACGCGCCTTGCCCGATGCGCTGAACCGGACGCGACAACGTCTAATGGAAGGCGGATGCTCATCGGCATGGAATAGAAGAGGAGGCAGGAATAAACAGCGGATGTCGGAATGGGGTCTATCGTCTGATCTCGAGATTTGATCTCGCACAGGACTGGCCTCAAACGGTGCCGAGCAATTCGAAGCACCAGGCACGAATTCCTTGCGCGGGGCTTTCACTTGCGCCTAGTGTACCGCGAAATTCGGAAAATGCGCGCCCATTGCAGCCATCGGAGCAAAAAAATTTGCGCGCGCACGGAACCTTTCAACCCGACCGCGCGGGGCCCTGCCACGCCGGACGGGAGCTAGACTCGACCCGCTGAATGCTCGGGTACATGAGATTCCGGTAGGGCATGCTGACGAAATGCCCCTGAATCGCGTCCACACCCGCGGCAGCCAGCATCGGCAGAAGCTCGGCGTTGTCGACCGCCAATGCGATGACCCGCATGCCCTCCTTCTTCGCACACTGCACCAGCGCGCTCACAGCCTCTTGCGGGATACGCCGCTCGACCAACCCCTGCGTCATCGTACGCTCGAGCTTCACATGCGTGATGAGGTCGCGATGCTCGGCGAGAAAGCTTGCCGGTGTCGTCCTTCAGGCGCACCAGGGTCTCGAACATGCTGCGATGCTCTTCGTGCGTGCTCAGCGCGATGATCGGCTGAAACTCGAGCGTGAGCCCGCCTGCATCGATGAGCGCACGGATACGGGCCTGATCGTCCGCCGGACTCACGCCGAGCGCCGCGCCGTTACCCTGCTCACCCTCCTTGTCCGGGCGCGCAGTGCGACTCAGGTCATGGATCGTCGCCAGCACGACCGACCGCGGGGCAGCCTGATCGAGGAGGCCCGCCGTGCGGCGAAGAGCGCGTAGCTCCTTTCGAAGGGCGCAGCTCTGCAGCTCGCGCTCGCACACCACCAGAAGGTGCTCGATCGCGTCGCGCACGACCAAGTCTGCGGCGCCGAGACGATGGCCCTGTTGCACAGTCAGCGGACTCTCGGCCGCCTTCACAAGGACCAAAGAGGCATCCAGCTCGTCCCGAAAGGGCAGGATGGCGGTCTCCACGCCAAGACCCTCGACGCTCTCGCCGTCGCACAGGATCAGGTCCCACCAGTTCGGGCGCTCCAAGGCGCCGCGTAGGCTTTCTCGCGAGGAGACCTCGGTCAGATCGACCGCGATGCCCTTACGGTTGAGAAGCGCTGCGATGCGCAGATCCGACGGTTCGGGGTCGATGCAGAGGATTTGCTTCGCTTTGCTCATTGCGAGTGGACTCGCCGCGTACGGATCCAAGTGGAGTGACAAAACCATACGGCGCGCGGACCTTCAAGACAAGAGGTGAGGCCGAAACGGTGCCGAACGCCCGCATCAGACCCGCAGGCAATGGACGAGACGGGTCTCGCTCAGGCGCGTCTCCTCGGGATATGCCAAGGCGCAGGCCGCGACCGCCTCCGGGCAACGCGGGTGGAAGTAGCAGCCCGAGGGCGGGTTGCTCGGCGAGGGCATGTCGCCTTCAAGACGAATCACCGCGCGCCGCTTTTCGCGGTCGATCACAGGTACGGCCGAAAGCAGCGCACGGGTATAGGGATGGCGCGGGTCATCCAGGATCTCGTCGACCCGCCCCCGCTCGACCAGGCGTCCGAGATACATGACCGCCACCTCGTGCGCCAGATAGGCCACCACCGAGATGTCGTGGGTGATGAAGAGATAGGCGAGCCCGAGCCGATCCTGAAGATCCTTCAGCAGGTTGAGGATCTGGGCCTGGACCGAGACGTCCAGCGCGCTGGTCGGCTCGTCGCAGACGATCAGCTTGGGCTCGACCGCAAGCGCCCGGGCGATGCAGATACGCTGTCGCTGGCCGCCGGAGAACTCGTGCGGGTAGCGCTCGACGGCATCCGCGTCCATGCCGACCAGATCGAGGAGCTCGGCGACGCGCCGCATCCGTCCGGCCCGACTGCGCTCGATCCCGAGCGCTTGGAGGCCCTCGCCGATCAGATCCCCAACCAGCATGCGCGGATTCATCGCCGCATAGGGATCCTGGAAGATGATCTGGAGATCCTTGCGGAAGGGACGCATCCGGCGATGCCCCAGCCCGACCAGCTCCTCGCCCCGATAGCGGATCGAGCCGCCGGTGGGTATCGTCAGCTGCAGGATGCCCTTGCCGGCGGTGGTCTTGCCGCAGCCGGACTCCCCGACCAACGCCAAGGTCCGACCCGGGGTCAGGTCGAAGGTCAGACCGTCGACGGCGCGCACCTGTCCGACGACACGCCGGAAGACGCCGTCGTGGATCGGGAAGTGGACCTTGAGATCCCGAACCTGAAGCATGGGGGCAACGGCGGCTTCCGGATCCGGCGCGCCTTCGCCGTCGAGCATGGTCTCGGGCGCTGCAACGGGATCCCGGACCCCGCGCGTCAATCCAACGGGCTGTGCGCCGCCCTGGTCCCAGAGATGACAGCGCACGCCCTGCCCGGTCACCAGGTCGCGCCAGACGGGCGCTTGTTCACGGCATCGGGGCATGACCGCATCACAACGCTCGGCGAACCGGCAGCCGACGAACGCCTGGTCCAGATGCGGGACCCGTCCCGGGATGACCGCCAGACGCCCGTTGCGTTTGTCCGCACCGGGCAGGCTCTCCATCAAGCGGCGGCTGTAGGGATGCGCCGGCGCCGCGAAGAAGGCATCGGTGGTCGCGGTCTCCAGGATCTGGCCCGCGTACATCACGGCCAAGCGGTCCGCCGTCTCGGCGACCACGCCGAGATCGTGGGTGATGAGGAGCACGGCCATGCCGGTCTTCGCCTGCAGATCCTTCAACAGCCGAAGCACCTGGGCCTGGATGGTGACGTCCAGCGCGGTGGTCGGCTCGTCGGCGATCAGGAGCTGCGGGTCGCCGGCCAAGGCCATGGCGATCATGATGCGCTGCTTCATGCCGCCCGAGAGCTGATGCGGATATTCATCGACCCGCCGGGCCGGATCCGGGATGCCGACCGCACGCATCAGCTCCACGACCCGCGCCGGTGTGCGATCGCGCGATCCCCCTTCATGGACCCGGACCGCCTCGGCGATCTGATCGCCGACGCTCATGACCGGGTTGAGCGAGGTTTGCGGCTCCTGAAAGATCATCGCCATGCGCCCGCCGCGCACGTGGCGCATCTCGGCCTCGGTCAGGCGCAGCAGATCGGTTCCGGCCAAGCGCACCGCGCCGGCCGCGACGCGCCCGGACGGCGGCAGGAGCCGCATCAGCGAGAGCGCCGTCATGGACTTGCCGCATCCGGATTCTCCGAGCAGCACGAAGGTTTCGCCTCGACGGATCGTCAGGTCGATCCCGTCGACGACCCGAACCGGGCGCGCGGCATCCCCGAGCAGCGTCGTCAGCCCAGAGACCTCGAGCAGCACATCGGACGACATCAGACGCTCTCCCTCTTCGCTTCAAAACAAGCGATTGAACCGCACGGACGCACGGCACGCATAGGGGGCTCGCAGATGCGATCAGCGTGCACCCTTGAGTCTCGGATCGAAGGCATCGCGCACCACGTCGGCAAAGAGGTTCGCCGCAAGCACCAAGGCGAACATGAAGACGAATGCAGCGGTGAGTGACCACCAGACGACCGGATCCCGGGCCAGCTCGAGCCGTGCGCTGTTGATCATGTTCCCCCATGAATTCATGGTCGGGTCCACGCCGATGTTGATGTAGGAGAGCACGGCCTCGGCGAGCACCAGCCCGCTGAAGTCCAACACCAACGTGATCAGCACGATGTGCATGACGTTGGGCAGGATATGCCGGCCGATCAGGGTGAAGTGACCGACGCCCAGGGCGGTGGACGCCTGGACATAGTCGACCTCGCGCAGCTTCAGGGCCTCCCCGCGCAGCAGCCGACAGAGCCCGGTCCAACTGGTCACGCCCAGGATCAGCACCAGGAACAGCAGGCGCAGATCCGCGCGCTCGACCAGGCTCGCGAAGTCGTCGGCATGGTTGCTCATGTAGACCTGCAGCAAGAGGATGGCCGCGGCGATCAGGAGCACCCCCGGGATGGAGTTCAGCGTGGTGTAGAGATACTGGATGACGTCGTCGACCCAGCCCCTGAAATAGCCGGCCATGATGCCGAGCAAGACCGCAGCGGGCAGCATCACCAGGGTGGTGAGTGTGCCGATCAGCAGCCCGGTGCGGATACTCTTGAGCGTCTGATAGAAGACATCCTCGCCGACCTTGTCCGTTCCCAGGATGTGGTACTTGAGCGCCAGCTCGCCCGCAACGGCGCTCGACACCAGCATGATGCCGAGCATCACGAGGGCAGTCCGCCAGGGGATCGGCGTGCGCCCCGCCAGGATGGCCGCGCGGGTCGCCGCCTGCGTCTCCCCGCGCGAGCGGGCGATCAGCCACAGGATCCCGGTCGCCAGCAACACCCAGATGACCAAGCCCTGCAGCGCACCCCACGCGGCGCGCCAGGCGATGTCGAAGCCGCGCTGACGCGCGGGATCCTCCAGATGCGCGCCACCGTATTCGAGCCGAGGATAATCGCGTAGCAGCGTACCGTCCGGCTGCTCGATCGCCTCCTTCACGAAGAGGTGGGTGGCGAAGGGCGCCGAATAGGTCTTCTCCTGACGCGCGCGTAACCCGCTCAGCGCCAGGTCGAGCAGACTCAAGACCTCGGGCGAATAGCGGGTCTCGGCGCCGACATCCCCTTGTCGGTCGAGCGCAAGCCGAAAATGCACCGTATCGAGCAACCCGACGACGACATAGAAACCCAGCACGACGATCGTCGCCACGCCCACCCGGGAGCGCACGACACGCCGCCAGGGTGCGCGCATGTGCTCGTGCCCGGAGGCATAGAACACGAAGGCGGCGATCAACGCCAAGAGCAGGAACACCAAACCATCGGTCCAGAGCACAACCGGCAACACGCTCATGGCTGTAACCGAACCCGCGGATCCACCAACGTGTACGAGATATCCGTCAGGATCAGCCCGACGATATAGAGCACGGCCCCGAGGAACACCATCGAGCGCACGATCGCGAAATCCTGGCTGTTGATGGCGTCGATCGTGTAGCTGCCGAGCCCCGGGATCCCGAAGAAGGACTCGGTAATGAGACTGCCCATGAACAGCAGCGGCAGCACCACCACGACACCCGTCAGGATGGGGATCAGGGCATTCTGCAAGACATGGCGGAAGAGCACACGCCGCTCGCTCAAGCCCTTGGCCCTGGCGGTGCGGACATAGTCTTTCGAGATCTCCTCCAGAAAAAGCGTGCGATACCAGCGGGTGCCCGCCCCGATCCCGCCGATCACGCCCACGATCACCGGAAGGATCAGGAACTTCCAGGCCTCCACGCCCGTGTCGTAACCCGAGATGGGTACCAAGTGGAAGAGCTTGCCGAGCAGAAACTGCCCGCCGATGATGTAGAAGAGGCCCGAGATCGACATCATGGCCACCAGCAGGACGACACTGCCGATGTCCACATAGGTCGCGCGAAAAAACACGATGAAGAGCGCGTAGGAGATGTTGAAGGCGAGCCCGACCAGCAGCACGGGGATGGCGATGGCCAGACTCGGCCACATGCGTTGTGAGATGTCGTAGCCGATATCGCGACCGTTGTCGGACGAGCCGAAGTCGAAGACGAACAAGCGGATCGATTTCTCGAAGAAGATGGTCTCCGTGAAGCGTCCGAGGCCGGAGGCATCCGCGTTGTAGAGCAAGGGCCGGTCGTAGCCGTGCTCCTGTTTCCAGGTCTGGATCGCCTCCTCGGTGACCCGTTTCTCGCCGAGATGCATCCGCGCCATGTCGTCCGGCGCGTTGACCACGAAGAAGAGCACGAAGGTAATGAGGTTGACCCCGATCAGGATCGGGATCGCATAGATCAATCGACGGATGATGTAGGCCGTCACAGCGCGGTGCTCCGCTCGCGCCGCCACACCAGCCAGAGCGCCGGCAGGACGATCACCACGATGAGCACACCGATCGCCCACAGCGGCCAGAGGATCGGCGGATTCCATTCATGGCGTAGCCGCTCGCGCAGCGCGGGGTCGACCCGACGATACTTGAGTGTGTTGTTCGCCATCTGGTTCGGACTGGCGTTGTACATCCACCGATGATGCAGGCTGAACGCCTTGGGGTTGAAGCCCCAGAGCCAAGGCGCGTCCGTGCGGGCGATCTCGACCATGCGGTCGATTGCGGCCTGGCGCTCGGGGCCGTCGTCCATAAAACGCATCGTATTGAAGAGACGATCGAATTCCGGGTTGGCATAGTTCGACGCGTTCTCGCCTTGATGCTCGACCTTGCCGTTCGGCCCGTAGAGCAGGAAGAGAAAATTTTCCGGGTCCGGGTAGTCCGCGTTCCAGCCCCACATGAAGACCTGACCGGTCCCGTTGCGGATCTTCTCCTGAAAGCGGTTGTAGTCGGTGGAGCGGATCACGAGCTCGATGCCGAGCTTGGCGAATTGCTTGCGGATCCAGTTCAGACGGGCGCGGTCGTCGGGACCGGTCGCGATCGCCTCGTAGTTGATCGTGAGCGCTCGCCCGGTCTCCCGGTCGCGACCGCCCGGATATCCTGCTTGCTCCATCAGGACGCGCGCCTCGTCGAGACCTCGCCGCACGGCCCGCCCCTCGACCCATGCATAGACGAATGGATTGATCCCCGCCTCGCCCTCGCGGTAGCCGAAGATCCCCGGCGGGATGGGGCCCTGCGCGACCAGACCGCGACCGTTGGTGAAGATGGAGATGAACTCCTCGAAGTCCACCGCGATCGCGATGGCGCGCCGCAGGAGGCGCGCCTGCTCCGAGTCCCCGCCGATCACGGGATCGAGCATGTTGAATCCCATGTACATGACGGACGGCTCGACCGATGTCAGCAGGCTGATCCCGCGCTCGCGCATCGCATCGGTGAGCACGGGCTCGCCCCCGGCGTCGATCTGAACGGCTTGGTCGAAGGCGTCGGACGCAATCCCGGAGCTGTCGTAGAAGCCCTGCAGGAACTTGTTCCAGCGCGGGATGCTTTCCTTCTCGAGGCTGTAGACGGCCTCCTCGATGAAGGGCATCGGTCGGCCGGCATCGGCGAGGATCCCGGATGCCGCATCGTCCGGCATGCCCTCGCTCGGGTAGGGCTCGCCGCGGAAATTCGGGTTGCGCTCGAGCACCATGCGAAGGTTGGGATTGTTCTCGCCGAGCATGAAGGGACCGGTGCCGACCGGGTACCAGTCCAGCGTAATGTTGCGCTCTCTCAACCCCGGCTGGGCGTAGAAGACCTCGGCCTCCCAAGGCATGGGGGCGAAGAAGGGCATGGCGAGCCAGTAGGCGAACTGCGGATACTTGCCCTTGACGCTGATGCGGTAACTGTAAGGATCGACGCGCTCGACACCGGCGATCTCGGACGCTTTGAGTCTGGTCACGCGCTGCAACGGATCGGTTTCGGCGGTCTGCGCGAGGCTCTCCGCGTAGTCCTCGAACCCGAAGATATGCTTCTGCATCACGCCCGCAATGGGTGAATGTGCCCAGGGCGCAGCCAGACGCTTGATCTGGTGGATATAGTCCTCCGCCGTCAGCTCGCGGGTGCCGGTCTGCTCGAAGTCCCCGAGCGGGTTGATTCCGCGCAGATCACGCGCGGTCAGGGCGTGATAGCGATAGGCGCCGGTCTCGTCCGCGGCGAACGCCGGATGGGGCTGATAGCGAATCCCGGGCTGGATGCGGATCAGATAATCGCTGCGATGGATCGACTCGGCCGGTGCATCCTGCGGGAGCGGGTTGCCGTCGATGTCGAAGTAAGCGGGCTCGGGCACCTCGAGCGCCGTGAGCGGCACCAGACGATAGGGACGCAGCAGAAAATGGTACTGAAGCGGCGGCTCGTAGATCTGTGCGAGGAAGGCATACTCGTCGGCGCTGTAGGAGCGCGCCGGGTCCAGATGCTTGGGCCGCTCGGCGAACGAGCTGTAGACCCGATTGCTCGTCGCCTCGCCGGCCGGGTAGGGGTCGTTCCAAGGCGCCTCGCCGCATCCCGCCAGCAGGACGGCGGCCAGACCAAACAGAAAACGTCCCCCGATGTCGAACCGCTCGATTGACCGCACGTCTGACCCTTTCACCGATACCCGAGTTTCTGTAATGTTAGACCCGCAAATGGGGGTGAGAAGCGGGATTGCATCGGCCTCGAGGGGTTCGCGCCGAGGCGCAGACGCCGCCCGTCGGATCTACGACGGTGCGGACCTCGATCTTCGGACGATCGCACCGACAACTTCAAGGGTCGATTGATCCGGTGCAGCCCCTCCCGCCCCGACCGAACTGCACGCCACCCGGCGCGGCCCACTGAACGCCCACTGAACGGAAGAGATATCGAATTATGGGATTCCTAAGCGGAAAGAAGATCCTCGTTACCGGGGTCGCCAGCAACCGATCCATCGCCTGGGGTTGTGCCGAGGCCATGCACCGCGAGGGTGCCGAGATCGCCTTGACCTACCAGAACGACAAGCTCAAGTCCCGCGTCGAAGACATGGCGGCCAAGTGCGGCTCGGATCTGACCTTTCCGCTCGACGTCGGCAGCGACAGCGAGATCGAGGCACTGTTCTCCGCGCTGGCCGAGCGCTGGGACGGCCTGGACGGCATCGTCCATTCGCTGGCCTTCGCCCCGCGCGATCAGCTCGAGGGCGACTATGTCGATGCCGTCACGCGTGAAGGCTTCGCGACCGCCCACGACATCAGCTCCTATAGCTTCGCCGCACTGGCCAAGGCAGGCCGCGGGATGATGCAGGGACGCAACGGCGCACTCGTCACCATGACCTATCTGGGCGCCGTGCGGGCCGTTCCCAACTACAACGTCATGGGCGTGGCGAAGGCGAGTCTCGAGGCAAACATGCGCTATCTCGCGGCATCGCTCGGACCGCACGGGACGCGCGTGAACGCCGTCTCCGCCGGCCCTATCCGCACGCTTGCCGCGGCCGGGATCTCGGATTTTCGCGATATGCTCAAGAAGGTCGAGGAGCGCACGCCCTTGCGGCGCAACGTCAGTATCGAGGAGGTGGGAAATGCTGCCGCCTTCCTGTGCTCGGATCTGGCGAGCGGCATTACGGGAGACGTGCTGTACGTCGATACCGGTTACCACATCCTGGGTTTGGGCTGAGGTCGGGGCGGCGGGCGGCGGGGAAGTTGACCCGGTCGCTCCGCCGAGCGGTCGCCCGTTGTGGACCGATCGGCGGAGCCTGGAGCGAAGGTCGGGGCAGAGGTCGGGTCAGAGGTCGGGTCAGAGGTCGGAAGTCATCTTGATTGGTTTGCGTTCCACCTTGGCGCGCAATTGCATGTCGCCGAGCATCCCGTCGTAGACGTGACGGCCGAGCAATTGGGCAAGCATCTCGGCCTCGGATGCGGGTGAAGGACCCTCCGACGGCGTCGTGTCGCCGTCCTTGATCTCGGTCACTTGAATCACCGCCACGTCTCCGTTCTCCAGCACCGTCGTACCGACGCTTGCCGTACCCTCGACGGGCGCAGGCAGGGTAAAGGCCAACTGCCGAACCGGCGCCGGAACGCTCTGAAGATCCCGAGCCACTGCACCCGGGGTCTCGACGACCGCCGAAGGCATCGCCTCGGACCAATGCATGCCTTGCCGAAGCTGCTCGACAGCGGTGCCGGCCGCCTGCAGAGCCGCCTCGCCTGCTCGCTCCGAACGCAGCGCCTCGACGATCTCGTCCCGCACCTCGTCGAGCGGCCGCACCGCCGCCACACGGTGATCCGCAACACGCAAGACGACGGCGCGAAGGACATCGCGCTCGGGCTCGATCAGATCGCTGTTGTTGCGACCCACGAGAACCTCGTCGCTGAACGCGGCGCCCGTCACCCGAGGATGACCGAGCACGCCTTCGCCGCCCGCGCGACCGATCCAATCGCTTTGCTGGAGCGTCAAACCAAGCTCCTCCGCCGCAGGCTCCAGGCTATCCGGGGTTTCGTAGGCCACATTGGCGAGCCGCTCGCCGAGATCGTAGAACAGCGATTCGCCACGCTGGCGCGAGACCTCGGCACGAAGCTCTTCCTTGACCTCGTCGAACGACTTCACGGCCGGTGGAATGATCTCGGTGACCTCGATGAGGTGATAGCCGAAGCGCGTGCGCACAGGCTGGCTGAGCTCGCCCTCCGGTAGTGCGAAGGCCACCATATCGAACACCGGATCCATGATGCCTTGCTCGATGGTCCCGAGCGATCCGCCCTCGCTCGCGCTTCCGGGATCCTGCGACTCGGAGCGCGCGACCTCGTCGAACGCCTCGCCCGCGAGGATCCGCTCCCGAATGGACTGCACCTGCGCCTCGACGGCCTGCGCCGAAGCCTCGTCCGCGTCTTGCGGCACGGTCGCGAGAAGATGACGCACGCTGCGCAGCTCGGGCTGACCGAAGCGTGACTGATCCTGCTCGTAGACGCGCAGAAGCTCGTCGTCGCCGATCTCGGCACCCTTCGCAAGCTCGCCGACATCGAGCACCAGATACTCCAACGTGACCATTTCCGGGCTTTGGAAACGCGCCGCGTTCGCCGCGTAAAAGGCTTGGATCTCGTCCTCGCCGATCGGGGCGTCGCTTTGGAAATCCGCCGCGGGCATGACGGCATACGAGAGCTCTCGGGTCTGACCGGCGAGTCGCCGATAGTCGTCGAGCTCCCGGCTCGTGATGAGCTCGCTTCCCACTACGGCACGCAACAGCTGATTTCCGATCAACTGCTGACGCAGCTGCTCCTCGAACTGCGCGGGAGACAGCCCCTGTAGCCGGAGCAATCGCTCGTAGGATTCGCGGTCGAACCGGCCGTCGCGCTGAAAGGCGGGCTCGGAGAGGATCTGTATGCGCACCTCCTCGTCCGACACCCGCATGCCGATACGGTTGGAGGCATCCAGCAGCAGCGTCTGCCGAATCATGTCGTCGAGGACCTCGGCACGCAGGCGCCCTTCCTCGAAGAGTGCCGGATCGTAGGCCGCGCCGAGACGCTCGCGCAGCTCGATGCGCGCCTGCTGAGCACGTCGACTCAGATCACGGTCGGTGATGTCGACCCCGTTGACCGTTGCGACGACGGGCTCACCCCCGACACCCAGGTAAGATTGGATACCCCAAAGGGCGAATGGAATACTGATGAGTCCGACGATGACCCAGGCGAGCCAGCCTTGGGCACGTTCCCGAATGGCTTGAAGCATGAGGCGATCAACTGCTGATTGGGGCGGTGGAGGATGGATCCGGGAGAGAAATCGGGGATACCGAAGGCGGTATCCCCGACTGGCAGTGATGGCGGAGCGGACGGGACTCGAACCCGCGACCCCCGGCGTGACAGGCCGGTATTCTAACCAACTGAACTACCGCTCCGAAAAACCTTGGCCCGGAAACGCGTTGGCTCCTAAGCACTTGGTGGGTGCTGCAGGGATCGAACCTGCGACCCTCGCCTTGTAAGGGCGATGCTCTCCCAGCTGAGCTAAGCACCCTTCAGACGAACAACTATTGTACTGCGTCCTTCAGGGCTTTGCCAGCCTTAAATGAAGGCGTCTTCGACGCCTTGATCTCGATTGCCGCACCCGTCTGAGGGTTACGACCGGTGCGCGCGGCGCGCTCCTTCACTGCGAAGGTTCCGAAGCCGATTAGGGAAACGGTTTTGCCCACCTTCAGTGCCTCGCCGATCGCGTCCGTGAAGGCATCGAGTGCCTTCCCCGCCGCTGCTTTCGAGATATCCGCGGCATCCGCCATCTTTTCGATAAGCTCCGACTTATTTAGTGCCTTGACCGCGGCTGACTTTTCGTCCGATTTATTCATTGCTCCCCCTGTTGATTCGTTCACTGTGCGCCAAAACGCGCCCCCGACGCCGAAGAAGCCGAAATCGGCTTACGTCCGATGAGCGGGACCATTACACCGTCTCAGCGGCACAACCGACCTGCGCTGCATGCTAAATCGGAGTCCAGACGAGGGCAACCGGCTTTTTGCTGTTATCAATGGTGGAGTCGAGCGGTCTGATCGCGTACAGGCTCGGCCGGGGCCTCGCGCTTGTCCTCTTCGACCGTGATCGGGTCGCTCCCGTCAACCTCGGCAGCGATGCGTTCCGGGCGTTTCGTCAGCGCGATGTCGAGCACCTCGTCGATCCAGCGTACCGGATGGATGTGCAGATGCTGCTTGATGTTCTTCGGGATCTCGGTGAGATCCCGCTCGTTCTCGAGCGGAATGATCACCGTCTCGATGCCGCCACGGTGCGCCGCAAGGAGCTTCTCCTTGAGCCCGCCGATCGGCAAGACCTCCCCGCGCAAGGTGATCTCGCCGGTCATGGCGACGCTTGCCTTCACGGGGATCTTCGTCAAGGCGGACACCAGGGCCGTGCACATCGCCACGCCGGCACTCGGGCCGTCCTTCGGAGTGGCCCCCTCGGGAACGTGGATGTGCACGTCGAGCGTGTTGTGGAAGTCCGGGGGGACCCCGAGCGCGTCGGCGCGCGAGCGCACCACGGTCATCGCGGCCTGGATGGACTCCTGCATCACGTCGCCCAACTGACCCGTGTAGGTGAACTTTCCTTTGCCGGGGACCAAGGCCGACTCGATCCGAAGCAGCTCGCCGCCGACCTCGGTCCAGGCCAGACCGGTAACCTGGCCGACTTGGTCGTGCTCGTCGGCGCGACCGTAGCGGAAACGCTGCACGCCCAGATACTTTTCGAGGTTCTTTGCGCTGACCGTCGTGGCCGTATCGCGTTTCTTGAGCAGCACCTCCTTGACGACCTTGCGGCAGATCTTGGAGATCTCGCGCTCGAGACTGCGCACACCGGCCTCGCGCGTATAGTGTCGAATGATGTCGCGCAACGCGCTCTCGCGAATCAACACCTCGCCGTCCTTCAGACCGTTGTTCTTCATCTGCTTGGGGAGCAGATAGCGCTCGGCGATCGCGACCTTCTCGTCCTCGGTGTAACCCGAGAGACGGATCACTTCCATGCGGTCGAGCAGCGCGGGCGGGATGTTCAGGGTGTTCGCGGTACCGACGAACATCACCTCGGAGAGGTCGAAGTCGACCTCCAGGTAATGATCGTTGAAGGTATGGTTCTGCTCCGGGTCCAGGACCTCGAGCAGCGCCGAGGCGGGGTCGCCGCGGAAGTCCATCGCCATCTTGTCGATCTCGTCGAGCAGGAAGAAGGCGTTGCGCGAGCCGGCCTTGGAGAGATTCTGGATGATCTTGCCGGGCAGCGCGCCGATGTAGGTTCGACGATGTCCGCGGATCTCGGCCTCGTCGCGCACGCCGCCGAGCGACATGCGCACGAACTGACGGTTGGTCGCCCGCGCGATGGACTGGCCGAGCGAGGTCTTGCCCACACCGGGCGGGCCGACCAAACAGAGGATGGGGCCTTTGAGCTTACGCACCCGCTGCTGGACCGCGAGATACTCGAGGATGCGTTCCTTGACGCGCTCCAGACCATAGTGATCCTTGTCCAGGACCGCCTCGGCGACCTTGATGTCGTTGCGGATGCGCGTGCGCTTCTTCCAGGGCACCGCGACCAGGGTGTCGATGTAGTTGCGCACCACCGTCGCCTCGGCCGACATCGGCGACATTAGCTTGAGCTTGTTGAGCTCGCCCTGCGCCTTGTTTTTGGCCTCGCGCGGCATCCCGGCCGCCTCGATACGTTTGGCTAGGTCCTCGATCTCGTTGGGCGCGTCCTCGAGCTCCCCGAGCTCCTTCTGGATCGCCTTCATCTGCTCGTTGAGATAGTACTCGCGCTGGTTCTTCTCCATCTGGCGCTTCACACGCCCGCGGATACGCTTCTCCATTTGAAGGATGTCGTTCTCGGACTCCATCAGACCCATCAGATGCTCGAGGCGCGCCTGGATGTCGATCATCTCCAGAACACGCTGTTTTTCGTCGAGCTTCAACGACATGTGAGCGGCCATGGTGTCCGCGAGCCGCCCCGCCTCGTCGATGTTCGACAGCGAGGTCAACACCTCCGGCGGCACCTTCTTGTTCAGCTTCACATACTGATCGAACAGCGTCACCGCCGAGCGCATGAGCACTTCCTGCTCACGCTCGTCGACATCGAGGGTCTCGTCCATCGGCTCGATGTTGGCTGAAAAAGAGCTTTCCGTGGTGAGGAAACGGTCGATACGTGCGCGCTGATGGCCCTCGACCAACACCTTCACGGTGCCGTCGGGGAGCTTGAGCAGCTGCAGGATGTTGGCCAAGGTGCCGATCTCGTGAAGATCCTTCACGCCCGGGTCGTCGACATCGGCACTCTTCTGGGCGATCAGCAGGATCTGCTTGTCGCTCGCCATCGCGGCGTCGAGCGCACGAATCGATTTATCTCGACCCACAAACAGCGGAATCACCATATGCGGATAAACGACGACGTCCCGCAAAGGAAGAACCGGGACCTCCTGAAAGGTCCCGGATGCCGAGCTGGATACTGAATCGTGGTGCGCCATGTGGATCCGTTCTCGTGAAGTGGACGACCTGAGCCGGCGACAGGTGTCGCCGCGGCTCGCGAGCGCGCGTCGGCTCGGTGCGTCGGTGGAGTATTGGTCTGCGGTAAGGATCAGGGCGCGCCGAGCCGACTTCAACAGAAACCCGGTGCAGTCGGTGCCCGCAACGTCTGCGGGACACGAGGGAGACGAGCGTGGATCAGTCGGCCGCGACAGCCTGCTTTTCCAAACCTTCGTAGATCAGAAAGGGTTTGTTTTCGCCCGAGATCACCGATGCATCGATCACGACCTTGCCGACGTGATCCATCGACGGAAGATCGTACATGGTGTCCAAGAGCACCTGCTCCATGATGGTTCGCAGTCCGCGGGCTCCCGTCTTTCGCTCCATGGCCTTACGCGAGATCCCGTGCAGGGCATCCTCGCGAAGCTCGAGCTCCACGCCCTCCATCTCGAAGAGACGCTGATACTGCTTGACCAGGGCATGCTTGGGCTCGGTCAGGATGCGCATCAGCGCCGGCTCGTCGAGCTCCTCCAAGGTCGCCATCACCGGGAGTCGGCCCACAAACTCGGGGATCAGGCCGTACCGGATGAGATCCTCGGGCTCCACCGCGCTCAAGAGCTCGCCGATCTGACGTCGGTCGTCCTGGCTGTGGACCTCGGCGGCGAAGCCGATCCCGGTCTTGCGCGAGCGATTCTGAATCACTTTATCCAGACCCGCGAAGGCACCGCCGACGATGAAGAGAATATTGGAGGTATCGACCTGCAGAAACTCTTGCTGCGGATGCTTACGCCCGCCCTGCGGCGGAACCGAGGCGACGGTGCCTTCGATCAGCTTGAGCAGAGCTTGCTGAACGCCCTCGCCGGAGACATCGCGGGTAATCGAGGGATTGTCCGATTTGCGCGAAATCTTATCGATCTCATCGATGTAGACGATGCCCGTCTGTGCCTTCTCGACGTCGTAGTCGCACTTCTGAAGCAGCTTCTGGATGATGTTCTCGACGTCCTCGCCGACATAACCGGCCTCGGTCAAGGTCGTCGCATCGGCGATCGTGAAGGGCACGTTCAGCAGGCGCGCGAGCGTCTCCGCCAGCAACGTCTTGCCCGACCCGGTCGGGCCGATCAAGAGAATGTTGCTCTTGGCGATCTCGATGTCTTCCTTGGCCTCGGCGACCTCGAGACGTTTGTAATGGTTGTAGACCGCGACCGACAGGACCTTCTTGGCCTGCTCTTGGCCGATCACGAACTCGTCGAGGCGCGCATTGATCTCGCGCGGCTTGGGAAGGTTGTTGGTCGCTTCGCCGACACCGTCCTGCATCTCCTCGCGAATGATGTCGTTGCAGAGCTCGACGCACTCATCGCAGATGAAAACGGACGGACCGGCAATGAGCTTGCGGACCTCGTGTTGACTCTTGCCGCAGAACGAGCAGTAGAGTAGTTTCCCGTCGTCGCTCTTGCCGTGGCTAGTTCCACTCATCGCGGTCGAGTCTCCGTGCGGTCGGTTGGTTTCAGGATGAAAATCTCCCTGAAGGCGCAAACTCAATCATAACGGTTTGCTGTTGGATGGCAAGATGGTGACGATTCGCGCCCGTCACCACGGGGTCCTGTACTGGATCCGCGGTAGCCGGCGCAGAGCGGCGATCCGAAGCCGGATGCACGCGACCTGCGCGGAACGTCGAGAGATCAGGCCTTCTTCGGCGCCGGACCGCGCTCGTCGATGACCTTGTCGATCAATCCGTATGCTACGGCATCCTCGCCGCTCATGAAGCGGTCACGCTCGGTATCGTCCGCGATTTTCTCGATCGGCTGCCCCGTGTGATGCGCAAGGATAGAGTTGAGCCGATCGCGAATGTACAGAATCTCGCGCGCATGGATATCGATATCCGTTGCCTGGCCCTGAAAACCGCCCAGGGGCTGATGAATCATCATGCGCGAATGAGGCAAGCAGACGCGCTTGCCCGCTGCACCGCCCGCCAGCAGCAAGGCACCCATGCTGGCTGCCTGACCGATGCACATGGTGCTGACATCGGGCCTGACGAAGCGCATGGTGTCGTAGATCGCCAAGCCCGCCGTTACGGAGCCGCCCGGCGAGTTGATATAGAGGTGGATGTCCTTGTCGGGGTTTTCCGACTCCAGAAACAGCAGTTGCGCAACCACCAGGTTTGCCATGTGGTCCTCGACCGGACCCACCAGGAAGATGACGCGCTCTTTGAGAAGCCGGGAGTAGATGTCGAAGGAGCGCTCGCCGCGCGCCGTCTGCTCGACGACGATGGGCACCAACCCCAGGCCGGAGGGCTGCCAATCCGAACGGCTTGAAGAATAGCTCGTAGGATGTTTCATCAAATTCTCCAGGTTGAAACCTCCCCTTCAGGGGGATAATGCCGCACGGGAGAGGCGTAACCTCTTCCGTGCCGTATCGCCCGGCTTGGCCGGGCGTGGATTGAAACATCGCCTTGATTCGCGTTCAGAATGAACAAAACCGACATCCGCCCGCGGATGATCGCCGCGCGCGGATGTGTGCCTGACCGGCGCACGGATACCGGACGTCATAGCCGCTGTCGTCAAACGCCCGGACGCGGGCCCGACTCGGACAAGGTGGCGAAGGTCAGTGGATCTTCCTCGACTTCGACCTGTTCCAACACCCAGTCGACGACGTGACCCTCGAGCACGAGGCTCTCGACCGAGGCAAGGTGCTTGGGGTCGGAATAGAAATAATCGACGACCGCCTGCGGATGCTCGTACGTCGAGGCGTTCTCCTCGACCGCCGCGCGGACCCGCTGCGCATCGGGGCGAAGCCCTTGCTGTTTCACGATCTCGCCGATGATGAGTCCGAGCGCGACACGTCGCTTCGCGGCTTCGTCGAACAGCCCGTCCGGGAGCGCGATCTCCTTGGAGCCGAGCGTCTCGAGCATCTGCGCCTTCATCGCGCGGATCTCCTCCTGAATCAAGACGCCGGGCAGCGCGATCTCGTGGGCCTCGAGGAGCAGGTCCATCACCGCGTCTTTTCTGCGGGCGTCGAGCCGCTGTTTCATCTCCCGTCCCATGTTTTGGCGCACGTCTTCGCGAAAACGCGCGACATCACCGTCGGCAACACCGAACGCCTCGATGAAGGTTGCATCGACCTCGGGCAGAACGGACTCCTCCACCGCCTCGACCGTCACTTCGAAACGGACCGGCTTGCCGGCGAGATGCTCGGCCTGATAGGGATCGGGAAACACGAGATCGAGCGTGCGCGCCTCGCCGGCCGAGGCGCCGATCAAGCCTTCCTCGAATCCCGGGATCATGCGACCCGTGCCCAGCTCGAGCTTGACCCCGGAAGCGGAGCCGCCCTCGAAGGGCTCGCCGTCGAGGGTTCCATTGAAGGAGATGGTCAGAAGATCGCCCGTCGCGGCGGCTCGCTCCACCGGTTGCCGGGTCGCGTGCTGCCGACGCAGCCGCTCGACCATCGCATCGATGTCTTCGTCGGTGATCTCGGCGACCGGTGCCTTCACGACGCGCCCGGCGAGGGAGACAACCTCCACCTGCGGCAAAACCTCGAAGATCGCCGTATAGCCGAAACGCTGCTCGACCGGATCGATCGCAGGCTCGATGCGCGGCATCCCCGCGGGACGCAGCGATTCCTGCAGGAGCGCCTCGGAGAAGCTGGACTCGACGAGCTCGCCGAAGACCTCTTGGTGCACGGCATCGCCATAGCGTTGACGCAGCACCTTCATGGGTATCTTACCCGGCCGAAATCCGGGCACGCGTGCGCTGCGACCGAGCTTCTGCAAGCGCTTCTCCACCTCGGCCGCGATCTGCTCGAAAGGCAGATCGATCTTCATCCGTCGCTCCAGTCCCTCGCCCGTCTCCACCGAAACCTGCATCATGTCTCTCCGCTCGGCCCCCTCGCCGAGAGGGTCCCTAGGTTGTTGAATCTTGGATCGGGCAGAGGCGCCCAAACCGCATAAAAGCTGTCCAGTATAGCGCACGGACCGGCCGTGGCGAACGCTATCGGATACCACTCTATCGGATGACCCGGGCGCTCACGCCGTGTCGAGCACGATCCCGAGCCCATGCAGCAGCGGGGTCAGCACACCGACGGTCGCGGCAAAGGCGTGAAACATCGGGGGTACGACCAGGATGCGATCGGCCGGTGTGAGCCCGAGCGCCTGCGTGACGCCATCGGCGTTCGCAATCAGATTGGCGTGGGACAACATGGCGCCCTTGGGACGACCGGTGGTGCCGGAGGTGTAGAGGATCGCGGCGGTCGCGTGCCGCGGATCGCGCGCTCGGACCGGTACAGGCTCCGCACTGCGCATCATGGCGGCGAAATCCAGCATCGCCGGATCGCCCGAGGGGGCCGCACCGATCCGCACCCGCACGGCCACATCGGTCGGGCCGTCGAGCGCGGCGTAACTCCAATTACCCTGATCGGAGCAGACGCCGATTGACTCGCCGAACCTTGCCGCCGCCGCCCGAAACCGCGCAGGGATGTCCGGCGAGACGCCGTTGCCCACCATCGAAGTCGCCGTCAGATCACCTTCGAGAAGCCGATCGGCCCGGTCTTGGTGGCCAGATAGGCGTCGAAGGCCATGCAGATGTTGCGCACCAGGAGACGCCCGCGCGGGAGGATGCGGATCTTCTGCGCATCGACCTCCAGAAGGCCGTCGCCGGCCATGTCGCGCAGCTTCATCAGGGCGTCGGCGAAATAGTCGTCGAAGCGGATGTCCCAGGCCGCCTCGGCGGACGGGATGTCCAGCTCGAAGTGACAGATCAGACGGGTGATCATATCGCGGCGAATCAGATCGTCGCGGGTCAGCTCGATGCCGCGGAAGACCGGCAGACGCCCGGCGTCGAGATCCGCGTAGTACTCCTCGAGCCCGCGCCGATTCTGGCCGTAGGTGTTGTCGATCTTGCCGATGGAGGTCACCCCGATCCCGATCAGATCGCAGTCTGCGTGGGTGGAGTAGCCCTGGAAGTTGCGATAGAGGGTCCCGGCCTGCTGGGCGCGGGCCAGCTCGTCGTCCGGGCGGGCGAAATGGTCCATGCCGATATAGACGTAGCCGGCCTGGGTCAGGCGCTCGATTGTCGACTGGAGGATGTCGAGCTTCGCCTCGGGCGCGGGCAGATCGGCCTCGTTGATCCGCCGTTGCGGCTTGAAGCGCTCGGGCAGATGCGCGTAGTTGAAGACGGAAAGACGCTCCGGATCGACCGCGATGATGCGCTCGAGGGTGCGCGCGAAGCTCTCGGGCGTCTGGAACGGCAGGCCGTAGATGAGGTCGATGCTGATCGAGCGGAAACCCTCCGAGCGGGCCGCCTCGAGCACGGCCATGGTCTCGGCCTCGGTCTGGATGCGGTTCACGGCCTGCTGAACGCGCGGGTCGAAGTCCTGCACGCCCAGACTCATCCGGTTGAAGCCCAGACGGCGCAGCAGCGCAACACCGGGGGCATCGGCCTCGCGCGGATCGATCTCGATCGAGTACTCGCCGACATCGTCCCCGGCCAGGTTGAAGTGCCGGCGCGTCGTCTCCATCAGCTCGGTCATCTGAGCGTGGCTGAGGAAGGTCGGCGTACCGCCGCCCCAATGCAGCTGCTCGACCACACGGGACTTATCGAACAGCTCCGACTGCAGGGCGAGCTCCTTGTAGACGCGCTCGAGATAGGGCGGGGCCAAGGAGCGGTCCTTGGTCGCGATCTTGTTGCAGGCGCAGTAGAAGCAAACGGTGTCGCAGAAGGGGATGTGGAAATAGAGCGAGAGCGGACGACCGCTGTGATTGCTGCGCTCGCAGGCCGCGCGGTAGGCCGCGGCGTCGAAGGATTCGTCGAACTCCACCGCGGTCGGATACGAGGTATACCGAGGGCCGCTTTGATCGTAGCGACGGATCAGATCCAGATCGAATGAAATACCTTGTTCCACCGTTCAACCCTCCGGCCGCGGGGTCGGCTGCGACACCCGCTCGGCCATGTTCGTAGCGCCTGTCTCAGGCATCATCCCCGCCGACATCGAGGCCGCGACGGTGCGTCTCGTTGATCGATTTGAGCAGGGTATGGAATGGAATCTCTTCCGCATGCTTGCCGGCCGGATCCATGAACGGCAGATCCTCCCGCGCGAGGCAAGCTCATCGGGCCGTGGCCTCTTCGAGCAGCTCGAGCTGGTGGCGATCGAGCTGCTCGCGCGTCAGCAGGAAGACGCCCTCCCCGCCGCGCTCGAACTCGATCCAGGTGAAGGGCACGCTCGGCAAGCGGCGCTCGAGCTCCGGCGCGGCGCTCCCGACCTCGACGATCAGGATGCCCTCGTCGGTCAGATGGCTTGCAGCATCCGCCAGGATCCGCACGACAAGATCCAGACCGTCTTCGCCGCCGAAAAGACCCAACTCGGGCTCGTTGCGGTACTCGAGCGGCAGGGAATCCAGCTCGGAGCGCGAGATGTACGGAGGGTTGGAGACGATAACGTCGTAGCGGTCGTTCGGAAGGGACCCGAACAGATCCGAGGCAAAGACGCGAACCCGGTCCTCGACCCCGTGGCGTGCAACGTTGCGTCTTGCCACGTCCAAGGCGTCGGGCGAGATGTCGACCAGGTCGATGTCCACATCCGGCAGGTGCACGGCCGCTGCCACGCCGATACAACCGCTCCCGCAACACAAGTCCAGCACACGACAGACGATTTCGCCGTCGATCCAGGGCTCGAATCCGGCCTCGACCAGCTCGGCGATCGGCGAGCGCGGCACCAGGACATCCGGTGTCACGATCATCTCCAGACCGGCAAACCAGGTCCGCCCGGTCAGGTAGGCCGCCGGAAGACGCTCCAGGACGCGGCGCTCGAGCATGTTGCACACCAGTACGCGCTCGGCCGGCGTCAACCGACAGTCGCGAAAGGCGGCGGGCAGTCCAGGATCCAAGGTCAAGGCACCAAGGACCAGGTGAGCGGCCTCGTCGAGAGCGTTGTCGGTCCCGTGACCGAAGAAAAGCCCGGCGGCATTGAAGCGGCTTGCGCCCCACCGCACGAAGTCTTGTATCGTGATCAAACCATCCGGCTGCTCGGCCATACGAAGTATCGAAGAGAACGCGTCAGTGAATCCAGCGCTGCAGGATACCACTACCGCGAGCCCCTGTTCAGCCCCGTTGCCGGGCGGCGTCGAGACGGGGCGGATGCGGGTCCCGCCCCGGGATGCCGCGGCGGGTCGGCTATGCCGCGCGGCGTTTGGCGTCGTCTTCGAGCTCCTCGACCCCGATCTTGGGCGCGCCGGGTCGAGCGCGGCCGCGGTCGACCAAGTCCTGCAGCGAGATGTCGCTGAGAAATCGGAAGATTTCGTCGCTGAGCTGATCCCACAGATGGTGCGTCAGACAACGCTGCCCGTCCCGGCAGTTCTCGCGACCGCCGCAGCGGGTGAACTCCACCCACTCGTCGACGGCGCAGATGATGTTGGCGATCGAGATCTCCTCGGCCGGCCGGCCGAGATAGTAGCCTCCACCCGGTCCGCGCACGCCGCGCACGAGCTTCTTGCTGCGCAGCGCGGCAAAGAGTTGCTCGAGATACGACAGCGAGATCCCTTGATTCACCGAGACGTCCGCCAGCGTTACCGGCCCATTGCCGGAGTGCAGAGCAAGATCGAGCATAGCGGTTACCGCATATCTGCCTTTCGTCGATAGTCTCATCGTAGGATGCCTGGAGTGAGTGTGCCGACGGGCGCGCGGTTCGTCGCGAGGTCGCCCGGTATCCTCCAGTTAAGTAGTCAACAATTTCGACATTTCAATGCGCAACCGCGTGATCGGTCGCCGGGGAAGGGGTCTCGAAAGAAGGGGCCGGAGGGACGATCTCGCGGGCCAGGGCCGCACGCAGAGTGCGCTAGGGGCAGAGCGTGACGCGTGTGCCGGAGGCAAACGTCGGCGGAGTGACCGGCGCATCTGCGAAGACGCGCCCCTGCCGTAAACAATACGTCAGCCATTTGCCGATGAAGACATTCGCTTGCCACTTCTCGGCGAGCGCCGGCGCACGATAATCGGCCCGCAGCGGCAGAACCGTCTGACGCAGATCGATCACCTCGACCTGACGGGCGTCGTGATAGACCCTCAGGCGGGCATCCGGATCCGGGAGCACAACCCCTTGAACGGGAAAGAGATAAGTCAACCGAAGAAGGGTCGTGAAGCGCGCCTGCTCTTCGACTTCGAGATAGAGATCGACCCCTTCGCTGCAACAGGATCCGTAGACACCCGAGGGGCGCGCGACCAGGTCCGGGACCAAACGGGAGAGGCGCGCGAAGTTCTCTTCGCAGAGACTCATGAGCGCGCCGATATTGGGGCGACCCGACAGGACGCAGGCGGTCGCCCAAGGGTGGCTAGCGCGCTGCATCGAGACCGGAACCGAGAGAGGGGTGCGCGACTGTCGAGCTAAGCGTTGCCGGATGCCTGGGCCTGAGCCTGATCTGCGATCTGACGCTTGACCTCGACCATGTCGAGCTCCCCGGCCTTGGTCAGGAGATCTCGAAACTGACTCTCCGGAAGCGCGCCGGGCTGCGAGAAGATGATGATCTGCTCGCGGAAGATCATGAGGGTCGGGATCGAGCGAATGTTGAAGTGAGCCGCGATCTCTTGCTGTTCTTCGGTGTTGATCTTGGCGAAGACGACATCGGCAACGTCCTCGGACACCTTCTCGTAGACGGGCGCGAAAGATCGGCACGGACCGCACCAGGGTGCCCAGAAGTCCACGACGACAAAGGCGTTGTCTTGGATCGTTTGTTCGAAATTGGTCCCGTCGAGCTCGATTACGGCCATAAGCTTATCCTGCGATCAATTCGGCGATGAAGCGTTGCCGCAGATGGTATCAGAATCCCTGTCCTTCGGCAGTTTCACCGACTCGAAACAGGTCTATTGCCCGGCGCGCGCACCGGTCGGGCCGGCACGGCCGGACCCGACACCGGGTGCTGCGTGTCGGCGACACGCGCTCGGAACGGCGTCAGCGTGCGGAGAGTTTCGCGATGATCTCGTCGCGAATCCCGTCGACGGAGCCGATCCCGGTCACCTTGACGTAGCGAGGCGCGTCATCGCCGCCCTGCTCGGCCCAGGTGGAGTAGTAGTTGATCAGCGGCTCGGTTTGGTCGTGATAGACGCGCAACCGTTCCTTCACCGTGTCCTCGCGGTCGTCGTCCCTCTGGATCAGCGGCTCGCCGGTCTCGTCGTCCTTGTCGGCCTCTTTGGGCGGATTGAAGACCACATGGTAAGTTCGACCCGAGGCCGGATGGACGCGACGACCCGACATGCGTCGAATGATCTCTTCGTCCGGCACGTCGATTTCGACCACCACGTCGATCCCGACGCCTGCCTCCTTCAAGGCATCGGCCTGGCCCAGTGTGCGCGGAAAGCCGTCGAACAGGTAGCCGCTCCGGCAGTCCTCATCAAGGATGCGCGCCTTCACCATGCCCATGATGATGTCGTCCGAGACCAGGCCACCTTCGTCCATGATCTTCTTGGCCGCGTTACCCAGATCGGTCCCCTGCTTGACGTGCGCACGCAGCATATCGCCGGTCGAGATCTGCGGAATCTTGAAGTGCTCCTTGACGAAGCCGGCCTGCGTGCCTTTTCCCGCGCCCGGGCCGCCCAATAGGATGACGCGCATATCGCTTTCCCCCTGTGATGTTTTTAAAAGGTGCACCCGAGTGTGCCACAGTCCGATTCGACAGGACCACAGAACATATCCATTGCGGGATCGGGCGAGCTTATGGCCGGATGACGCTCCGCGGAACGCCCGGCGCCATCGCGCCCGCCGCTCTCGGCGGGCGCGAGTCATCGACGCGGCGTTGCCGCGGGATTCAGCGTCAGCGGCCGGACATCAGCATGCCGAGCATCAATTTGTTCAAACGCCCGACGAAGGCCGCAGGATCGTCGAGATGGCCGCCTTCGGCGAGCTGCGCCTGGTCGAGCAAAATCAGCGCGAGGTCGGCAAAGCGGTCGTCTTGGGTCTCGGACTCCAGGCGTTTGACCAAGGGATGCCCGATGTTGACCTCCAGGATCGGCTTGCTCTCCGGCGCGCTCTGACCGACCGCCTTGAGCACGCGCGCCAGATTGGCGCTCATGTCGTGCTCGCCGACGACCAGACAGGCCGGGGAGTCGACCAGACGGGTGCTCGGCCGGACCGACTCGACACGCTCGCCCAAGGCGGACTTGAGCCGATCGAGCAGACCGCCGTGTTCGGCCGCGGCCTTCTCCTTCGCCTCTTTTTCTTCGGCGTCGGCCAAGTCACCGAGATCCAGATCGCCCTTGGCGACCGAGTGCAGCGCCTTGCCCTTATACTCGGTGAGATGACCGACCAGCCACTCGTCGACGCGGTCGGACATCAACAGCACCTCGATGCCCTTCTTGCGGAAGACCTCGAGATGCGGGCTGTGACGCGCCGCCGCGGCGCTGTCGGCGGTGATGTAGTAGATCTTCTCCTGGCCGTCCTTCATCCGCTCCAGGTAGCCGTCGAGCGACTCGCGCTGGGCATCGCTCTCGCTCCGGGTGCTGGCGAAGCGCAGCAGGCCGGCGATGCGCTCCTTGTTCGCAAAGTCCTCGCCCGGGCCTTCCTTGAGCACGCGGCCGAACTCGCCCCAGAACTCACCGTACTTCTCCGGCTCGTCCTTGGCCAGGGTGCCCAGGAGCCCGAGGATGCGCTTGGTGTTGGCCTGACGGATGGTGTCGATCTTGCGATTGTGCTGCAGGATCTCGCGCGAGACGTTCAGCGGCATGTCGTCGGAGTCGACCACGCCCTTGACGAAGCGCAGATAGTGCGGCATCAGCTTGTCGGCCTCGTCCATGATGAAGACGCGGCGCACATAGAGCTTCACGCCGTGCTTGGCGTCGCGCTCCCACAGATCCCAGGGCGCACGCTTGGGCACGAAGAGCAGCGTGGTGTACTCGTTCGTCCCCTCGACCCGGTTGTGGGCATAGGCGAGCGGGACATCGAAGTCGTGCGAAACGTGCTTGTAGAAGTCGTGATACTCCTCCTCCGTGATCTCCGACTTGTTGCGCATCCACAGCGCGGTGCCGCGGTTGACCTGCTCGTACTCGGGCGGTGCATCCTTGGCCTTCTCGGCCTCTTCGCCGTACAGTTCCTTGCGCATCTCCACCGGCAGAGCGAGATGGTCGGAGAACTTGCCGATGATGCTGCGCAGACACCAGGCGTCCAGGAACTCCTTCTCCTCCTCCTTCAGGTGCAGGATGACGTCGGTGCCGCGTCCGGGCTTCTCGAGCGTCTCCAGGGTAAAGCTACCGCGGCCGTCGGACTCCCAACGCACCCCGTGCTCGGCACCCAGACCGGCGCGACGCGAGATCAGGGTGACCTTGTCCGCGATGATGAAGGCGGAGTAGAAACCCACGCCGAACTGGCCGATCAGCTTGCTGTCCTTGGCCTGGTCGCCCGAGAGTGCCTCGACGAAACGACGCGTCCCGGAGCTGGCGATACTGCCGATGGTGTCGATCACTTCCTGGCGGCTGAGCCCGATCCCGTTGTCCGACACGCTCAGCGTACCGGCCTCCTTGTCGACCTCGACCCGGATGCGCAGATCGCTCTCGCCTTCGTAGAGTCCGTCGTCGCTGAGCGCCTCGAAACGCAGCTTCTCGGCCGCATCGGAGGCGTTGGAGACCAGCTCGCGCAGAAAGATCTCCTTGTTTGAGTACAGCGACCGGATGACGAGATCCAGCACCTGGCTGACCTCCGCTTTGAACTCCAGTGTTTCTTTGTGCGCTTCGACTGTCATCGTCTCTAGTACCTCGATCGTTCTTCGATCCAACTGAATTGATGGGAGTATCCCGAGGACGCGCCCTTGTGTCCGACACTCGTCGAGCGGACCCGGCGGCGTGCACCCGAGCCGATCCGGTATTGTCGCATGGGCTCGCGGGGATACAATGCCGCGCGAGTACGTCTTTCGGGACGGGAAGCTGCATCGCCGACAGAGCCGGCCGACGCCGCTGACCCGACGCGATTGAACACGCGCCCTCGCGCCCGCAGCCGGCGGTGTCACGACCGGAGCCAGCCATGTCAATACACGTCAAGGGGTTGAAGATGCAACCGCAAGTGATCACCACAACGCCATTCGAGGGGCAGCGCCCCGGCACCTCCGGCCTGCGTAAGAAGGTCCGGGTGTTCCGGCAGCCGCACTATCTGGAAAACTTCGTTCAGGCGATCTTCGACACCCAAACCGATGTCGCGGGCGGGACACTGGTCGTCGGCGGTGACGGACGTTACTACAACCGCGAGGCGATCCAAACCATCCTGCGCATGGCGGCCGCCAACGGGGTCAAACGGGCGCTGGTCGGGCGTGGCGGGATCCTCTCGACACCGGCCGCCTCCTGCGTCATCCGCAAGTACCGCACCCGCGGCGGGATCATCCTCTCGGCGAGCCACAACCCGGGCGGCCCGGACGGCGACTTCGGCATCAAGTTCAACATCGCGGCAGGCGGACCCGCGCCGGAGTCGGTGACCGACGCCATCTTCGCGCGGACCCAAACGATCCGCGAATACCGCACGCTCGACTGCCCGGCGACCGATCTGGATACCCTCGGCACGGTGCGAATCGGCGACATGGAGGTCGAGATCATCGACCCGGTGAGCGATTACGCCGAACTGATGGAGTCGCTCTTCGACTTCAACGCCATCCATCAGTTGTTCAATTCCGGCATCTTCCGCATGCGCTTCGACGCCATGCATGCCGTGACCGGACCCTATGCCAAGGAGATCATCGAGACGCGCTTGGGCGCGGCACCGGGCACCGTCCTGAACGGCGAAGCCTTGGAGGACTTCGGCGGCGGGCATCCGGATCCGAATCTCGCGCATGCCAAAGAGCTGGTGGCCATGACCGAGGGACCGGACGCGCTGGACTTCGGCGCCGCCTCGGACGGCGACGGCGACCGCAACATGATCCTCGGCAAGCACTGCTTCGTCACACCGAGCGACAGCCTCGCGGTCCTTGCGGCGAATGCGCATCTGGTTCCCGGCTATCGCGCCGGCATCCGCGGCGTCGCGCGCTCCATGCCGACCAGCCAGGCCGCGGATCGTGTCGCCGAGCAGCTGGGCGTGGAGTGCTTCGAGACCCCGACGGGCTGGAAGTTCTTCGGCAATCTGCTCGACGCCGGTCGCATCACGCTCTGCGGCGAAGAGAGCTTCGGCACCGGATCGGATCATGTCCGCGAGAAGGACGGCCTCTGGGCCGTGCTCTTCTGGCTGAACCTGCTGGCCGTGCGTCAACAGTCGGTCGCCGAGATCCTGAGCGAGCACTGGCGCCGTTTCGGTCGCAACTTCTACACCCGACACGATTACGAAGAGGTCGATGCGACTGCGGCGGAGGGCCTGATGGACCACCTGCGGATCCTGCTCTCCGGCCTGCCCGGTCGGCGGCTCGGGGCTCAGACGGTGAGCTACGCGGATGATTTTGCCTACACCGACCCGATCGACGGCAGCCGCTCGGAGCGTCAGGGCATCCGCATCGGCTTCGAGAGCGGCGCGCGAATCGTCTTCCGTCTCTCGGGCACGGGCACCGAGGGTGCCACGCTTCGAATCTATCTGGAGTTCTTCGAGCCGGATCCCGAGCGTCACGGGCAGGAGACCCAAGAGGCCATGCAGCCGCTGATCCTGATCGCGCGCGAGCTCGGGCAGATCGAGGCACGCACCGGGCGCAGCGAGCCGGACGTCGTCACCTAAACCGCGCCCGGTGCGGTATGCGTCATGTGTTGAGTGGCTTGGCCACGCCAGCTCCGACGACTGTCGGAGCTGGCGTGGCAAGATCATCAACGCCTCAAGCGAGCGAGTTCTCCAAGGAAGTGATCCGTGCCAGAGTAGATTGAGTCCGGGGATACAAACGCCTCCAAAACGACTTCAGAATTAAACTGCGGCCCTCTTGGGGTTTGGGAGGCCCGTGGACTCGGGTGATGCCGCAGTCCCCTGGATCGTCGGTGGCTGCCGCAGTTTAAGGTGATTTCCGGGAATGCATCGACCAACATGTAGATACTCTGTTCTGACGCAAGTCCGATTTGCCTCCTATCCATCATTTTTTTCTATCCTCATCGTTGTTTCGGCGGGATGGTCGTTGAGCAGCTGCCAACCCCATCGGACCCACCTTCGATGATGGATGGGGCTTGGCTGCGGGTGGGGCGCGGGCGGACTCCGTGTGGACAACACGTGAATGCCGCAAGCGGGCGTGTGGACAAGCCGGGGACAACCCGCTCCCGGCGGGTTGCCCCCACCTTGACCACACTCATTCACCCGTTGCCCACACTGCGCCGCACTGAAGCCGCTGCTGGCTGCGAGCGTCTGCGACGCGACTGCTGCTGGTTT
Organism: Thiocapsa sp.; assembly: GCF_018399035.1. Taxonomy (GTDB): domain Bacteria; phylum Pseudomonadota; class Gammaproteobacteria; order Chromatiales; family Chromatiaceae; genus Thiocapsa. The sequence continues at coordinate 5,149,639 of NZ_CP073760.1, read as the reverse complement.
TTGATCAATGAATGCCCTGCGCCGTGGTGGTTGAACGCGCTCGTCTTGTCGGCGGCTCTTGGACGGCCACGCGCGTGCTGTCGGGCCAACCGAGGAGGGTGCCGTGGCGGACATCGCCGAGGTGCTCATGCCGCGGCCTCGCGAAGCAAGCAGAAGCGGCTGCCGTCGAACGCTTGGCGGTGCTTGAGCATGGCATAGATGGCATGCAGCAATTTGCGCATGACCGCGCAGATGGCCTGAATCTTCTTCAGGCCGCGCGCTTCGATGAGATGCGTGTAGTAGCTGTTGACGTGCGGTTCATGGCGCGCGGCGCTCAGCGCGGGCATGAACAGCGCCTTGCGCAGGTGGGCGTTGCCGGCCTTACTCAGGCGCGGGGGTTTGTTCACGCTGGTGCCCGAGGTGCTCTGGCGCGGATCCAGTCCGGCCAGGGCGACCCATTGCTTGGCACGCATGTCCTCGGGCAGCACCAGCAGCTCACCCATGAGCTGGATGGCGCTGGCGGCGGCGATGCCGGGGATGCCGGTGAGCAGCCGGTAGACCTGCGCAAGCTCCTCGTCGGCGCTGATGCGCGCATCGGCCCAGTCACGCAGGGCATCAATCCGGGCGGTGTACTGGTGGATGCTCAGGCGCACGTCATCCAGCACCACGGCCGGCGTGGTCGTGCTTTGCAGCAGCGCGTGGAGTTGATTCTTCGCCCGCGTGCGATCGACCACCAACGCCTCCAGGCGCCGGGCGCAGGCGCGCAGCTCCAGTGCCTCGGTCGCCGGGCGCCGCCATGGCTCGAACGGCATGCGCCGGGCAAACTGCGCCAGCACCCCGGCATCGACCGCATCGCTCTTGTTGCGCGTCTGCAATGCCTCGGCAAAGCGCTTGGCGGCCTTGGGGTTGAGCACCATGAGCGCCAACCCGGCCGCATCGATGGCCAGCGCCAGGTCCAGGTGATAGCTGCCGGTCGCCTCCAGGCACACCCGCTCCACCCGCGCACCTTGCAAGGCCTTAATCAGCGCGGCATGACCGCTTGGTGTGTTGGCAAACTCGCGGACCTTGCCGAGCTTCTCCTCGGTGCTGACGGCCAGCGCCAGGGTCTTGTGGGCCACATCGATTCCGGCTGTATTCATCGTCTGTCTCTTCAGGATGCAACGCGATATTATGATTCCCGGTTCCCCGACCCTGTACCCTCGCCTACCGACCTTGTGTATGCAGGCTCCCGGACATGTCCACGGCCTCGGATACTCTTCGGTATGGGCGAAGAGGGCGGGGAGCCCATCTACATGCAAGCTCTGAACAGCGGAACACGACATCCAGGCTTCAGGGGCGAACGGCTTCCCGGGCACTCTTCATAAAGTCCGTTTATCGCTTTCCTTGTCAATCCCTTCAGAACAGAACATACAAGGGGCGACTTTAGTCGCCCGGTAACCATTGGAGGCATGCACGGCCGGGATGCTCATTCCCGGAAATCGCCTAAGTGATTAATTTTTTGGTTTTTAAATTTCTGAATCCCGTCGTCTACCGGGGTCTTTGATTGGTGCGGCGTCGATGGCGCGTCTCACTTGGCGGATCACTCTCGACGGGATTCAGTTGGATTCAGCTCGGGATCGGCGTCCATCACCGGCGCACGCCGCGGGTCGCCGTCCTCCTCATCCTCGTCCATGAGGATGCGCCGACCGTCGCCGTCCATATCGTCGTATTGACCGGTTCGGGTCGCCCAGAAGAGCACGGCGACCGCAGCGAGTCCGAGGACCAGCATGCCGGGAATCAGGCCGTAGATTACGTCCATCGTCGTTCGAACCTCCACGTCATGCCATTAAACCGCGTCCAGAGCGAGATGCTCACTTTCAAGTGAGTTCGGCGCTTGGTGCATCCACCGCCCTTAGCGGGGACGCGGTTTAAAATCATATATTTTTTAATCTCTTAAACCGCGCCGGCTCCAGCGGTCGTCTAATCTGCCGGGGCCGATCCCATCCAAAAAAATCGCATACCGCGTGGGGCGCGGTTTAAGCGCCCGCTCGGTCACGGCTCGCGCGGGGTGCCGCTCGCCCCCGGCTTGAAGACCGCCCGAATTCGTGCCGAGTTGCCGATGACCGCCAGCGAGCTGAGCGGCATCGAGATGGCGGCGATCAGGGGCGTGATGACCGCGGCCATCGCCAGCGGGACCATGATGAGATTGTAAACCACCGAAATGCCGATGTTCTGGCGGATGGTCCGAAGGGTGCGTCGCGACAATCGGGCGGCCTCCTCGACACGCCCGAGCTCGCTGGACATGAGCACGATGTCCGCGCTTGCGATCGAGACATCGGTCCCGCTCCCCATGGCGATACCGACATCCGCCCGCACCAAGGCAGGCGCGTCGTTCACACCGTCGCCGACCATAGCGACTCGACGGCCGCCACGCTGAAGCTCGGCGATCACGCGATCCTTGTCCTCGGGCATCACCTCGGCGATGACCTCGACCCCGCCTCCGAGCTGGACTGCGATCGCCTCGGCCGTCTCGCGGCGATCGCCCGTCAGAAGCGTCACCCGGATCCCGCGCTCGCGCATCCGCGCGATCACGCGCGCGGCGTAGGGTCGCAGCGGATCGGCGACGCCGAGCCGCAGCACCTCTTGGCCGGACCGCGCGCAATGGACGAGACCCGAGGTATGAGCGGACTGCTCGTCCCCGTCGGGCCAGGGCTGCACGCCGTTGCGGACCAGCCAGGCCCGCGAGCCCGCGAGGATCTCCACGCCGTCGACCTGCCCCTTGATCCCGAGACCCGGCGCGACCTCGACCGCATCCACCGGCGCGGCGATACGGTCGATCCCGGCACGCACACAGAGGTCCAGGATGGCTGCGGCGATCGGATGCTCGGAGAGCCGTTCGAGGGCTTGGAGCCCGGCAAGGACATCACGCTCCTCGGGCGTCAGATCCTGTGGTCCGTCGATTAGGCGCCAACGGCCGGGCGCACTCGCGAGCCCGGTCACGGTCGGCCGTCCGACAGTCAGCGTCCCGGTCTTGTCGAAGACGAAATGATCGATCGAGGAGAGCCGCTCGAGCACGGCGCCATTCTTGATCAGAATGCCGCGCGAGGCGGCAAGCCCGGTCGCCACTGCCACCGCCATGGGCGTGGCCATTCCGAAGGCACAGGGGCAGGTGATGATGAGCACCGCCGTCGCCGCCATGACCGCGACCTCGACATCCACCCGCATCCAGATCAGGAAGGTCAGGGTCGCCAGACCGAGCGTTGCCGCGACGAACCAGGGCACGATCCGATCGGCAAGTCGCTGAATCGGGGCCTTGCTGGCCTGCGCGTCCTCGACCAGCCGGATGATGCGACCCAGCGCGGTCTCGCGCAGCAGCGCACCGATACGCACGGTCAGGACACCGGCACCATTGATGGTGCCCGCAACGACCTGATCGCCGAGCGTCTTGGAGACCGATCGCGACTCGCCGGTCAGCATGGATTCGTCCACCCCGCTGCCGCCCGAGATCACCTCGCCGTCGACCGGGATCCGCTCGCCGGGACGCACCAGCACGCGCTCGCCGAGCTTGAGTGCGCGCACCGGGACGACCGACTCGGTCTGGCCGTCCTCCCCGTCCAGCCGGGTCGCGACCTTCGGCTGCAGATCGAGCAGCCGTTGTGTCGAGGCCACGGCCTTGCGGCGCGAGATCGCCTCGAGATATCGCCCGACCAAGATAACGAAGAGAAAATTGACGACGGTGTCCCAATAAACGTCGCCGATACTCGAGATGCCGAGCGTGACATAGAGCGAGTAGACGTACGTGGTCGTCACACCGATCGCGATCGGCAGATCCATGCTCAGATGGCCCGAGCGCAAACCGGACAAGGCACCGCGGAAAAAGGGCGCGCCCGAATACAGGAGCGTGGGGGTGGCGATCAAGAAGCCGAGCCACTGAAAGAGACCGCGGAATTCGCCTTGGTCGGCGCCGGCATAGAGAGCGATCGAGATCCACATGAGGTTCATCATCGCGAACCCGGCCCAGGCCATGCGATAGAGCATGGCGCGGTTCTCGCGTCCGATCGCACCCTCGGCGGATTCGGGATCGAAGGGGGCGGCGGCATAGCCGAGATCGGCGAGTCGGCGCAGGATCCTGGAGAGCTTCAGCCGGCCGTTGTCCCAGCGCACGCGCAGCCGCCGACCGGTCAGGTTGACGCGGGCCTCCTCGACCCCCGGCATGGCGCAAAGCCCCTTCTCGATCAGCCAGACACAGGCGGCGCAGTGGATGCCTTCGACCAGGAGATTGATCTCGCGCGACTCGCCGGCCGTGTCGGTAAACTCCTCCTGCACGGCATCCAGGTCGAAGACGGCCAGGTCTTTCGGCGGCTCGGGGGGCGGACCGAAGATCTCGCCCTCGGGGGTGCGCTTGTAGAAACCCTCGAGTCCCGCGGCAAAGATCGCCTCGCAGACCGACTTGCAGCCGGTGCAGCAGAAGGACCGCTCGCGCCCGGCAATGTGGGCCGTCTCGCGCGCGGATTCGGCGACCGGAAGACCGCAGTGAAAGCAGTGCATTCGGGTGGAGGACGCATCCGCGTGCACCTCCGACTCCGGGCTCGAGCCCGGTGTCGCCCGGACCTCAGGGGCGAGCGACGTTGACACGCTCGCCGACGCTGTATTCGTCCTCGCCGCTCTGCACGGCGATGAGGATGTCCCAAACGCCGATCAGAGGGAAGGATGTCTCGGCCAGATAGCGCCCCTTGGCCTCGCGAATCATGGGCAGGGCGAAATCGCGCGAGACGTCCGACGGTCGGTAGGCGTAGAAGGTCGCTTGGTCGACGTCGACGGGCTGACCCGCATGATCGACCAGGACAAGCCTCATCGACTCCTCCACACCCGCCGTCAGCGGTCGGGGGATATCCGCACGCATCAGCCAACCTGGATCGCGCGCTTGACGCGAGATCATGGTGCGCTCGTAGTCCTGTCCGCGCTCGTAGTAGTTTGCGTTGACCAACCCCGGGTTGGTCCGGATCGCGAGGATCACGAAGGTCAGATTCACGGCCAGCACCGTGATAATTAGCCCGATCGAGGCCAGAACCCAGGGGCTGCGGAGCGCCGGGGTCGGTTTGGGTGGGGTTTCCGTGGTGTGGGTCGTCGAGCTCATCGCTTTCTATTACCTCGATCTCTTTACCGCCATTCCCCGGATGTCCCGGGAACCGCTTTGAGAGAGCCGACGTCAGCGTCGGCTCCCGATCGCCCGGACCGGTTTAGGGACGCGGCGCGATGAAGACGCTTTCGCGGTCGGCCTCGACCAGGGCGCCGGACGGCCTCGCCGCTTCGACGTGAAACTGCACGGGCTGCTGCTCGCTCGCGAGCGAGCGCTTCGGCACCTTCACGAAGACGATGGCGGGGGTCACTCCACCCGGCGGTGCCACGATTGGATCGTCTGCACCCATGAGCACCAGACCGTCCGGGCCGGTCACGCTGATCCGCACGGCGAGCTCCTCGGGCATCTTGTTGAGGATCTTCAGCGTGTACTTGTTCTGTATGGATCCGTCGCTGAGCCGTACGTACAGCGGCGCGCGCTCGTGCAGGACCTTCAGGTCGATCGCCGCCAAGGTCGAGAACCCGTAGAGGATGCCGGCCAATGCGATACTCATGATCGCCGCGTAAACCCAGACACGCGGACGCAGCAAGAGTTTCTTGGTGGACAATCCTTCGAGCTCGTCGAGCGATGCATAGCGGATCAGGCCGCGCGGACGCCCGACCTTATCCATCACCTGATCGCAGGCATCGATGCAGAGCGCACAGGTGATGCAGCCTTCCTGCTGCCCGTTACGGATATCGACACCGGTCGGACAGACGGCGACACACTGGTTGCAGTCGACACAGTCGCCGCCCGAGCGCGTTTCGCCGGTTTCACCGCGCTTGACACGTCCGCGCGGCTCGCCGCGCAACAGATCGTAGGTCGGCACGATGGTCGTTTTGTCGAGCATGACGCCTTGGATGCGCGCGTACGGACAGAGCCAGAAGCAGGTCTGCTCGCGCATGAAACCGGCGAGGCCGTAGGTCCCGACCGTAAAGAGCGCCACGGTGATGTAGGCCACGGGACCCGACTCGCCGGCGAAGAAGCTCACCCACAGTGCGGGAGCCTCCGTAAACCAGGCCACGAAGCTGATTCCCGTGATGAAGCCGATCAGCAGCCAGAGCGCATGTTTCGTCGCCTTGATCCGAAGCTTGCTCGGAGACATGGGCGCCTTGTCGAGCTTCCTGCGTTGTGGCGGACTGCCTTCGAGCTTCTCCTCGATCCAAGTGTAGATGTCCGTCCATACTGTCTGGAAGCAAAAATAGCCGCACCAGACACGGCCGACCAAGGCTGTTGCAACGGCAAGCAGAATGGCGAAGAACAGCAACAACAGCGAGAGCATCCAGAAGTCCTGCGGAAGGACCGTCGCGCCGAAGATGTGATATTGCCGATTCGGGATATCGAAGAGGACCGCCTGTCTGCCGTCCCAACGCAGGTAAGGACCCAGGAAGTAGATCAACCAGACCGACGCGGCCGCCCACTTGATGGTGCGCCACCGCCCCGCAAGACGTTTGGCGTGAATCGTCTCCCCGCCGGTATTGACGTGCCAATGCTCGGCCTCGGCATAGAGGTCGTCGACGGCGGTTTGGGTTGCCACAGGATTCGTGCTCACTGACCATCTCCACGACGGGGTCAAGGTTACGACGGGCGCGCTTGGTCATTGCGATTCGGGCGCATCGTGATGGCGCGCAAGAGGGAAGCGACGCAGGCGTGGCGTAACCGATCACGCCCCGGGGATCGAACCCGGTCGGACTGATCTGCCCGAAAACGACTCCGGCCCGTCGAGATCATTCGGTCGAGGTCACCCGATCACCACGTCCGTCAATAAATCAGCTTACGCCTCCCGCGACCTTTTGGCCATGCGTTTTCGCAAGCACAAGCAGTTGATTCGGAAGCCATTTTCGGTACAAAAAAAGGGGGATCTCAGATCCCCCTCGATGACATGGCACGACGTCCGACGCCTTCAATGCTCGTTGTTCTTATGCGCCTCCGCATCCCGATTCATCAAGATGATGACCTTGTAGACCAGGAATACGATGATGAAGATCGCGACGGCAACCATCGCGAGCGACATCAAAGTCACGAAGTCCCACGTCAGTCCTCCGGTCATGTCGATTTCCTCCCATGCACCCATCGTTTCACGCGGACCGGTGAGACAGCCCGCACGTCATCCCAATCCCGCTCGGCTCATCCGCCCCCGCCGAGCTGGTGGACATAGATGGCAAGCTTCTTGATGTCCTGATCGTTGAGCTTGCGAACCTCGACATCGTCCACCTTTGCGACCGATCCAAAGGCCGGCATTACCGCGTCACGGGTTTCGGGAACACCCGGCTGGTTGACGCCGTACATGATGGTGTGACGCGCGCTCTCGAAGCCGCCGGGCTCGAAGCGCCAGAGGCTGTCGGTCAGATTCGAGGCACCGACGCTGACGATCTCTCCGCCGGGCAGCTCGGCCAGCACGCCGTTGGCTTTCTCGCCATGACAGGCGTTGCAGCCCTTTGCGCGATACAGATCCCAACCCTCCGCACTGCCTTCGACACCATCGCTCATCTCGACGACCCAGCGGGCAAGCGCATCGATCTCATCTTGGGAGAGGATGCGCGCGTGGGCGGTCATGGCCCCCTTACGCCCGTTCGTAATCGACTCTTTGATCTTTGCGATCGAGCCGCCGTAGAGCCAGTCGTCATCGGCCAAAACGGGATAGCCGGGATTGCCTTGACCGCCACTGCCGTGACAGGCCGAACAGTAATCCCCGAACACGACCTTGGCCGATGCCAGCGTATACTGCAGCAGCCCCGGATCGGCAATGACCTCCTCGGCGGTCATCTGGCTGATCTGCTCTTCGAAGGGACCGCGCTTCGCGTCCACCTGAGCGACACCCCGCTCGTACTCCTGAATCTGCGTCCACCCCAACAGTCCGGGTGTCGCCTGCTGACCGATGGGCCAGCTCGGGTAGAGGATCGTGTAGACGATGACGAAGAGGATGGACGCCCAGAATCCGAGCATCCACCACCGCGGTGGCGGGTTCGACAGTTCCCGCAGGTTGTCGTCCCAGACATGCCCGGTATTGTTCTCACCGGGGAAGGGGTTATTTTCGGCCATGTGAGTCTCCTGTGTTCTCGTTGTCCTCTTCGAACGGGATATGCTTCATGGCTTCGAGCTTTTCCCGGTTCTTGGGACGGAAGACGTAGAAGTAGGCGCCGACCATCAGCAGGAAGATGACGACGGTGAGGATCGTGCCGATCCAATCGTTCGTCGTCATCGCCTGCCAATCGGTCTTAAAATAGTCGCTGAGACTACTCACGGTAGGTCTTGGACTCGTCGAGGGCGACCATGGTGCCCAGGACCTGCATGTAGGCCACCAATGCATCCATCTCGGTCTTGCCTTCCACCAGAGCCGGAGCGGCCTCGATATCGACATCCGAATAGGGCACGCCGATGGTCCGCATGCCGCGCATATGACGCTGCATCCTCTTGCCGCTCAGATAGTTCTCGTCCAACCAGGGGTAACCCGGCATCACGGACTCGGGGACCAAGGAGCGCGGTGCACGCATGTGCTGGCGCTGCCATTCGTCCGAGTACTTACCGCCGACCCGTGCGAGATCCGGTCCGGTGCGCTTCGAGCCCCATTGGAAGGGGTGATCGAACATGGACTCGGAGGCCAGCGAGTAGTGCCCGTAACGCTCGCGCTCGTCGCGGAAGGGACGAATCATCTGCGAATGGCACAGATAACACCCCTCGCGCTGATAGATGTCACGCCCGGCCAGCTCGAGCGCCGTGTAGGGACGCATCCCCTCGCCCGGCTTCCAGTTCCATTGCTGCCGGCCGGCCTCGTCGACCGTCACGATCGGCTCCTTACCGGCCTTGTCCCACACGATCTCCGGATAGGTGTTGTGCTCCATGGTGTTCTTCATATAGAAGAGCGGGACGATCTCGACCAACCCGCCCACGGACAGCACCAGGGCCGTCACGATGAGCAGGCCCCAGATGTTGACCTCCATCCATTCCTGAAAGGACTTCGGCTTCGTCTTTTTATCGGCCATTAGATGCTACTCCGGGATCATGCCGCTGCCGGCAAGGCGCGCGCCTTGCTCAGGCTGCCTTCGGACAACGACTTACGCACGGTCATCAAGATGTTGAAGAGCATGACGACGGCGCCGAGCAGGAAGATCGCACCACCGACCGTGCGCATGGCGTAGTAGGGGTGCATCGCGTCGACGGATTCCACGAAGGTATAGGCCAAGGTGCCGTACTCGTCGTAGGCCCGCCACATCAGACCCTGCATGATCCCCGAGACCCACATGGCCACGATATAGATCACGGTCCCGATCGTCGCTGTCCAGAAGTGGAAGTTGATCAAGCGCACCGAGTACATCTCGGTGTGATAAAGCCGTGTCATGAGGTGGTAGATCGCACCGATCGAGATCCCCGCAACCCAGCCCAGCGCACCGGAATGCACATGACCGATGGTCCAGTCGGTGTAATGCGAGAGGGCGTTGACCGTCTTCAGCGACATGACCGGGCCTTCGAAGGTCGACATGGCGTAGAAGGCGAGTGCGATGATCAGGAAGCGCAGAACATAGTCGGTCCGCAACCGATCCCAGGCACCCGAGAGGGTCATCATGCCGTTCACGGCACCGCCCCAGGAGGGGATGATCATCGCGATGGAGACCGCGGCCCCGAGCGATCCGGTCCAATCGGGCAGCGCGGTGTATTGCAGATGATGCGCACCGAGCCAGACGTAACCGAACATCAAAGCCCAGAAATGGATAACGGAGAGACGGTAGGAGTAGATCGGGCGTCCCGCCTGCTTCGGCACGAAGTAATACATGATCCCGAGGAAGCCGGCCGTCAGGTAGAACCCGACCGCATTATGTCCCCACCACCACTGGATCATGGCGTCTTGGACGCCCGAGAAGATCGAATACGACTTGAAGAGTCCAACCGGGATGGCCAGGCTGTTCACCACGTGCAGATAGACGATCATGATCATCATGCCGAGGAAGAACCAGTTCGACACGTAAATGTGCGAGGACTTCCGGTTGGCGATGGTCATCACGAAATTGATGGTGAACGAGAGCCAAACTACGGCGATCAGGATGTCGATCGGCCATTCGAGCTCCGCGTATTCCTTCGCTTGAGTCAGACCCAGCGGAAGGGTGATGACGGCCAGAACGATGACCAGATTCCAACCCCAAAAGGTAAACCACGCCATCTTGTCGCTCCAGAGGCGTGCGCCGCAGGTGCGTTGGACGGTATAGAAGGCGGTGGCCATCAGGGTACAGCCGCCGAAGGCGAAGATGACGGCGTTGGTGTGAAGCGGGCGCAGACGCCCGAACGATAAATAGGGGCTATCGAGATTCAGTGCCGGCCAAGCCAGCTCTGCTGCGATATAGACCCCGACAGACGCGCCGACCACCAGGTAGACGACGGCCATGATCGTGAACCAGCGTACAACGTCGAAGTTGTACTTCCGTTCCAGACTGGCTTCCATTAGACCCTCCCAGAAAACGTCGGGAAAACAATAAAGATTAGCAGGCGATCCAGCCGTCTCGTGATGTCGCTCCATCGGGCGACGGTGCGCCGATCATATCACTGGATCAGAGTCGGAAAGTCAACATAGGAGCAGGGCATCCGACCTGATCCATATGGGATATACCACAACAAGCATTGATCTGGATCAGGTCCGGAACGGGGATTTCCACATCCGGACGAACGGTATTACTTGAAAAAAGCATCGATCGAAAACCCTTCTTTTTCCAGGATATCGCGCAGCCGCCGCAGCGCGTCCATTTGGATTTGACGCACGCGCTCTCGGGTAACGCCCAGCTCCTGTGCGACGTTCTCGAGGGTCGAGTTCTCGTAACCGTGCAGACCGAAGCGACGCTCCACCACCTCGCGCTGCTTGGCGTTGAGCTTTCCGAGCCAGTGCTCGAGATTGGCCTGAATATCCGTGTCCTGGATGCGGTCGGCCGGGTCATCGGCAGCCTCGTCCTGGAGCATGTCGACGAGCGGCTTGTCGGCATCCTTGCTGTAGGGCGTATCCACCGAGGCAATCCGCTCGTTCAACCCGAGCATCCGCTTGACCTCGCCGATCGGCTTGCCGAGTAGGACGGCGATGTCCTCGGTGGTCGGCTCGTGATCGAGACTCTGCGAGAGCTTACGCGCCGCCTTGAGATAGATGTTGATCTCCTTCACGACATGAATCGGCAGACGCACGGTCCGCGTCTGGTTCATGATCGCCCGCTCGATCGTCTGGCGGATCCACCAGGTGGCATAGGTGGAGAAACGAAATCCCCGCTCCGGGTCGAATTTCTCCACGGCGCGGATCAAACCGAGGTTGCCCTCTTCGATCAGATCCAACAGAGGGAGGCCGCGATTGAGATAGCGCCGGGCGATCTTCACCACCAATCGGAGGTTGCAGACAATCATGCGGTGGCGCGCGGCGTTGTCGCCACTCTGAGCGGCGCGCGAGAGCGCCACCTCTTCCTCCGCCGTGAGAAGCTTCGACTCGCCGATTTCGTTCAGGTAGAGACGGGTCGCATCGAAATCGCCTGCGCCCGAGCTGAAGCGCTCGGCCGCGGGCTCGACCGCCGCCGGCTCGATCGGCTCGGACTCGACCGGATCGGCCTCGTTGGAGTCGATATCCTCGTCGGTCGGCTCGGAGTCCTCGCCTTCGAGCAGGATCTCGCCGTCAAGGTCCGAAGCGAGATCGGAACCATCGACCTTGGGCTCACGAGCGTCGGCGCTTGACATCCACATCTTCCTCCGTCGGGTCGGACGCGGTTACGATCGCGGAGGCAGATAGAGTAGCGGGTCGACAGCCGTACCGTCTCGGCGAATCTCGAAGTGCAGAAGGTAACCGCCCCCATCGACCGCTTGACCTACCTCCGCGACCGCCTGTCCGCGCGTGACCCGATCCCCCTCGGCAACGAGCAGCCTGCGATTGAACCCGTAAGCGCTCAGATATTTGTCGTTATGTTTGATGATGATAAGGTTGCCGTACCCTTTGAGTCCACTGCCGCTGTAAACCACTTGGCCATCGGCTGCAGCCTTCACCTGCTCGCCTGCACGTGCGCGGATCCGGACGCCTTGGCGCGTGCGGTCGCCGGTGCTGAACCTCTGCGCGAGCGAGCCCTCGAGCGGCCAGGCCCAGGACACGCCCGAGGCTGCGGCGGAGCCGGCTTGCGCCGCCGTTCCGGCTGCCTTTGGCGTGCCGCTCCCTTGCGGAGCGCGCTCCGGGGTCGCGGGGGCTGCGACGACCGCAGGAGCACTCCGGGGCGCGGAGGGTTGCGGCGCAGGCGATCCGTCCGGAGGCGTCACCCGCAGCAGTCGACCGGCATAGATCGAGTAAGGTGATTCCAGGCCATTCCAACCCGCGAGCGTGCGAAGACCCACCCCGTGCCGAGTCGCGACCTCGCTGAGCGTATCTCCCCGGCGAATGAGGTAGTAGCCGTCCGGAACCGGACCGACCCAATCCCAGCCGCCGACCGGTGCCGGACCCTTGGAGGCACAGCCTCCGAGCAGTGCGATCACGCACAGGCCAAGCACGCAGAGGCCGATCGACAGCATTGCACGACGCCGCGCGGGGCGTGCCCGGGGGCCGTCGCGGCCATCCTCCGACGGGGGAGCGAGCAGGCCGCTGGAGATTTCGATTTTATCCATTCGATGCATACGGCAATCAGTCACGTGTCGGAAACAAGCGGAGTACCGAATTTAAACCGCGTCCAGAGCGAGATGCTCACTTTCGAGTGAGCTCGACGTTTGGTGAATCCACGACCCTTAGCGGGGGACGCGGTTTAAAATTTTATATTTTTTAATACTTTAAACCGCGCCGCCTCCAGCGGTTCTGAAATCCGCCGGGGCCGATCCCATCCAAAAACATCGCATACCGCACAGGGCGCGGTTTAAACCTTGTCGTTGTCGTTGTCGTTGTCGTTGTCGCAATCGTTATCGACAACGACAGCGGCGGAAAAGGTATTCTTTCGTCGAGTTGTGTTACGCATTTTTGAACCCTTCCCAAGCGGTCAACTGCCGGATCCAGGGTCAAGATACGCCCGCAACCAGGGGCACGAAACTGACCGGCTCGAGAACCTCCTGCTCGAAGCCTTGAGCCGTGCGCGTGACGCGCAGAAGCACCTGGGCCTCTCCTTCCCAAATCGGCAGGATCATGACGCCCCCGGGCGCCAACTGCTCGGCCAGGACGCGCGGAACACCGCGCGGCGCCGCCGTCACCAGGATACCGTCGAAGGGGGCATATTCGGGCCAGCCCAGCGCGCCGTCGTCATGGCGAAACCGGATGTTTCGATATTCGAGCAGCCGAAGTCGATCCCGGGCGCGCTCGAGCAAGGCACCGATCCGCTCCACGCTGTAGACCCGGCGCACCAGCGATGCGAGGACCGCCGTCTGAAACCCGGAGCCGGTGCCGATCTCGAGCACGGTATCGGGCTTGGATGGCTCCATCAACGCCTGGGTCATCCGCGCGACCGTGTAGGGCTGAGAAATGGTTTGGCCATGGCCGATCGGCAGCGCCGAGTCCTCGTAGGCCCGGCTCGCCAACGCCTCGTCGACGAACAGATGGCGCGGTAATCGGCGGATCACGTCGAGGAGCTCCGGCATTCGGATCCCCGCCTCTTCCAGACGCTGGATCAGGCGCGCGCGGGTGCGCTGCGAGGTCATCCCGATCCCTTGGTGGACAGACCCGGCGCTCAAGGGCGCGGATCCAACCATTGGCGAACGGATTCCAACGCACTGTGTCGGGTCAGGTCCACCTGCAAGGGGGTGATCGAGACGAAACCGCTGCGTACGGCGAAGAAATCCGTGCCGGGCCCTGCGTCCTGCTCCGGACCGGCGGGTCCGACCCAATAGATGCGACGCCCGCGCGGATCAAACGCAGGCACGACGGCCTCCGCCTTGTGCCGATGCCCCAAGCGGGTCGCGACGAAGCCCTTGATCCGGTCATACGGAACGTCCGGTACGTTGACGTTCAGGATGATCGTCGACTCGAGCGGTGCCGCGCGCAATCGGGTGACCAGCTCCACCGCAACGGCCGCGCCGGTTTCCAGATGCTGCGGCTCGTGCGCGTGCATGGACACCGCGATCGCGGGCAGACCGAGAAACCGCCCCTCGGTTGCCGCCGCAACCGTCCCGGAATACAGCACGTCGTCGCCGAGATTCGGACCGTGATTGATCCCGGCCACGACGATATCGGGATCGACGTCCGCAAGACCGGTCAAGGCGAGGTGGACACAATCGGTCGGGGTCCCGTCGACGCGGATGTAGCCGTTCGCCATCCGGGTCGCCCGCAGCGGCACATCGAGTGTCAAGGAATTGCTCGCCCCGCTGCGATCGCGCTCGGGCGCGACGACCAAGACCTCGCCCAGCGCGGAAAGGGCGTCGGCAAGCCTGATCAGACCGGGCGACTGATAACCGTCGTCGTTGCTCACGAGAATCTTCATGTCGTCCTAAACCGCGTCTGTAGAAAACCGAGACTTGATCAGGATCCACCGCGTGGGGACACCCGAATCATACTGAAAAGCACCCTGACCGGCACCCCGAGCGCTTTGGCCCGCCGCGGTCGGGCAGCGCTGCTATACTGCGGCGCCGAACGACGCGTCGACGCCAGCCGACGAGGCCGATGGAGAGCAACCGGAGGATGTCGGCGTGATCATACATGCGGACGTTCGCCTCCTCGGATCGTCCTAAACCGCGTCTCACCGAGCTCGAGGACATCTCCAAAGCCAAACGCAGAATGAAAATTTCGCATGTCGCTCTGGACGCGGTTTAAGCCGGACCAGCAGGCGACACCTTTCGTCGAGGCGCAACAATACCCTGTCCAGACATGAAGAAACAAATCCAAGAATCTGATTTGGCGTTGTTTCGCGAGCATGTCCAGGACGCCGAGCCAGTTCGCCATGACCAAGTCGAGCACGAACGCCGCAGGCCGCCACCCGTCCCGCGCCCGCGTCCTGTGGAGTTGCCCGAAGAACAGGGCGGGACGCTGCTGTCCGAGTCGGAGGTGGAGACGCATGAATTTCTCCTCTTCACTCGCCCCGGTGTCCAGCGGCGCCTGATGGCCGAGCTGCAGCGCGGCGGCATCGAGGTCGGACTCGAGCTCGACCTGCACGGACTCCATGTCGAGCAGGCGCGCGGTCTCCTGGCCGAATTCCTTGCCGAATGCGGTCGGCGCCATGTCCGCTGCGCCCTCATCGTCCACGGCAAGGGCTATCGCTCCGCCGGCCGACAACCGGTCCTTAAACAAAAGGTCAATTATTGGCTGCGTCTCTACGACGAGGTACTGGCCTTCTGCTCCGCCACGCGGAAAGACGGCGGAACGGGTGCCGTCTATATCCTGCTGCGCAACCCGAGCAAGTCGAGCCGGACGCCCTGAGCCCTTGCCGCCCCTCGCCGTGAATCGTGATCTCGCCGCACGGAATCCGCATCCGCCGACGGGCACGCCGCGCCGTCGGCATTGGCGCGACACCATGCTCGGGGTCCTGCAAATCATGGCGATCCTGATCCTTGTTCCCGCGGAGGCCGGAGGGGCCGGGGGACCGATCATGGGACTCGCCTATCGGCCCTATGTCGGTCAATGGAGCGCCACCGCGGATAACCCCTTTCCGCCTGGTCGACTCTACACACCCGCGTTCAACAGCTATCGCGGCGGCATCTCCGTGACGGAGCCGCACACCGGCCTCTGGGCAGCCCGCCGGCAGGTGGCGCGGCATTTCGATCGCGAAGGCCGGGTGAGCAGGATCGAGGCGCAGGGGGTCTTGAGCCTGGACCTCTCCGCGCTCCGGGATGCAAGCGCAAGCGCATGGAGCCGGACCTATTTCAAGCGCTCGAGGGACCGACGATTCCGCATGCCATCCGCGTCTGCGTCAGCGGCATGGCGAGCGGAAACCAGGGCGCCGGCGTCAACGGATAGGCGGCAAGCTCGGGGCCAAGACTCTCGAAACTTAAATCTTGCAACCCGAAACCGCCCTGTATACTAGCGCCGCTATGTTGACCTACCCCGATATCGATCCCGTCGCACTCGGCCTTGGACCCCTGCGGATCCATTGGTACGGGCTCATGTACCTCGTCGGATTCGCCGCCGCCTGGATGCTCGGGCGCTGGCGGGCAGGCCAGCCGCAGTCGGGCTGGACCACGGAGATGGTGGATGACCTCATCTTCTACGGTGTCATCGGCACCATCCTCGGGGGTCGGCTCGGCTACATGCTTTTCTACGGGTTCGACCAACTAGCCGCGAACCCGCTGAACATCCTCAAGGTCTGGGAAGGCGGAATGGCCTTCCATGGCGGACTGATCGGCGTGTTGATCGCGATCTACTTGTTCGCGCGTCGCCATCGCATGCGGTTCTTCCAGGTTGGCGACTTCCTTGCCCCGCTCGTTCCGCTCGGACTCTTCGCCGGGCGGATCGGCAACTTCATCAACGGCGAGCTCTGGGGTCACCGGACCGATCTCCCCTGGGGGATGCGCCTACCCTGCCTGGAATTTCCGGCGCAATGCGCGGATCTGCCGCAAGGGACGGTCTGGAGCATCCCGGTGCATGCCTCGCAGCTCTATCAGGCCGCGCTCGAGGGTCTTGCCCTCTTCATTGTCCTCTGGATCTTTTCCAGCAAACCGCGCCCCATGATGGCCGTCTCGGGGGTCTTCCTGCTCGGCTACGGCCTCTCGAGGTTTGCCGTTGAATTCGTGCGCGTGCCGGACGCCCAAATCGGCTATCTCGCCTTTGGCTGGCTGACGATGGGTCAACTGCTGTCGATGCCCATGATCCTGTTCGGCGCACTGCTGCTCGCGCTCGCCTACAGGCGTCGTCCGTCGTCGTAAGCCAAGTGACCCAAAGTGCAGGCGGCCGGCCCTCGCGAGACGCTCGGTATCAGCTGTCAGCTTAAACCGCGTCCCCCGCTAAGGGTCGTGGATTCACCAAACTTCGAGCTCACTCGAAAGTGAGTATCTCGCTCTGGACGCGGTTTAGGCGAATTCCGGGATCCCTTATACCAGTGACGTAGGTTGTGCCGAGCCGTGCGAGGCGCAACCAAAACTCAGCGCGAGTCGTGCTTCCTATCGCTCAGCACAACCTACGGTATGGAATTTTGCGGAAATCGCCTTGCTGGATTGCAGGGTTTCGACGGCCGGTGGCCGGTAGCTGGCGGCTTATAGCTGACAGCTAATAGCTCGCCCCGACGCGGGCATAAAAAAACCGGCCTCGAAGGCCGGTTTTTCGTGCGCCGGAGAACGGTGCCGAACAGCGACTAACCCATCTCCTTGATGTGGGCATTCATCCGGCTCTTGTGACGAGCGGCCTTGTTGGCATGGATGAGACCCTTGCGTGCGGCCCGGTCGATACGCGGAACCGCATCTTTGAAGGCTTGGACGGCAGCTTCTTTGTCGCCGGCCTGGATAGCTTTGATGACCTTCTTCATAAA
Organism: Thiocapsa sp.; assembly: GCF_018399035.1. GTDB lineage: Bacteria > Pseudomonadota > Gammaproteobacteria > Chromatiales > Chromatiaceae > Thiocapsa. The sequence goes on along the minus strand of NZ_CP073760.1, from coordinate 5,132,191 downwards.
GGTGCGCAGGGTACTGCGTTGCGAGGCATTCTGCTGACGACGGTCTTCCGCCTGACGGGCGCGCTTGCGGGCTTGTACTGAGTTGGCCAAAGGGGTCTCCTGAAAATCCGGCGCTGTAATGCTGTAATCCGAGTAAAGACCGCGTAGTATCCATGTGCCTTCGGGTGCTGTCAATGCGTGCGTGCTCCTGCGCATCGATCCGCTCCAAGCTGCCACGCGCCAACCCCGCCAACGGCACGAATCCATGACCACTTGAATTCATCGTTTTCTATCCCAGCTTTTGCCCTTCAAGAACGCATGACGCCGGTTCCCGGAACGAGCCGCATCCATCCTCAAAGAGCAAGTACGCGCAGTCATTCGGAGATCGAAAGCATGAAGACGATACCTTTGTTTTTCAGCATTATTTTTTCCTCCGCCCTCGTCGGCTGCGGCACCACCACGGCATCCCGGACCACCACCGGAGCGGCCGCCGGTGCCGCCACGGGTGCCGCCATCGGTTCACTCAGCGCCAATGCCGGTCGCGGTGCTCTGATCGGCGCCGGTGTCGGGGCACTCGGCTCCTTCGCATACGATCAGCATGAGAAGGAGCTTCAGCAACAGCGAGACCGCGAGGCATGGCAGGCGCAGCGCAACCAGCAGCTGTACCGGTAAACATCCACGAACGACTGACGACCCGCGAGCCGAGACGTCCACCACCCGAGTGGTCGGCTCACGCGGCAACACCGATGGAGACGACACGCCTCCGCGGTTGCGGACACGACGCCGCGGTGCTTGCACCGTCGGCGCCACCCTCAGCACACCGAGGCGACCTCGCTGCGACGCATAGACCTCCGAGACCTTGAAGAGCCGCATTTGACCGGCGCGCGTCGGCAAATCCGATCGATCGATCGCCGCCGCACCCCGACACCCCTATAATCCGCGCTTTTTGCGGAGTCTCATCAGCCGTGGCCTCACTCGCCGCCTCGATCGCCAAGGTCGGTAGCAACACCTTTCTCTCGCGAGTCCTCGGCTTCGTGCGCGACCTCGTGGTCGCCCGGATCTTCGGCGCCGACGCCGGAACGGATGCCTTCTTCGTCGCCTTCAAGATCCCGAACTTCATGCGCCGGCTGTTCGCCGAAGGCGCCTTCTCCATGGCCTTCGTGCCGGTGCTCAACGAGTACAAGGAGAAGCGCGGCTTCGAGGCGCTCAAGGCTTATGTCGATGCGGTCGCCGGCACGCTCGGTGCCGTGCTGCTGCTGGTCACGGTGCTCGGCGTGCTCGGCGCTCCCGTGCTGATCCTGGTCTTCGCCCCGGGTTTCGTGAACGAGCCGGAGCAGTTGGCCCTGGCCACCGAGATGCTGCGGCTGACCTTTCCCTATCTGTTGTTCATCTCGCTGACCGCCTTCGCGGGCGGCATCCTCAACACCTACGAGCGCTTCGGTATCCCGGCCTTCACGCCGGTCCTGCTCAACATCTCGCTGATCCTCTGCGCGGTCTATCTCGCACCGCTGATGGAGCGGCCCATCGTTGCGCTGGCCTGGGGCGTCTTCATCGCCGGCATTGCACAACTGTTGTTTCAGATCCCGTTTCTCCTTCAGCTCAAGCTGCTGCCGCGCCCGCGCCTGGCGACGGACGATCCGGGCGTGCGCAAGACGATCAAGCTGATGGTCCCCGCCCTCTTCGGGGTCTCGGTCGGTCAGATCAGCCTGCTGCTCGATACCCTGCTTGCCTCCTTTCTGGTCACCGGGAGCATCTCCTGGCTCTACTATTCGGACCGATTGATGGAGTTCCCGTTGGGGATCCTCGCCGTGGCGCTCGCGACCGTGATCCTGCCCCGCCTGTCGCAACGTCATGCCGCCGACGATCCGGTCGCCTTCTCCTACACGATGGATTGGGCGCTGCGCTGGGTCCTGTTGCTGGGCGTGCCGTGCGCCGTCGGCCTCCTCCTCTTGGCCGGCCCGATGATCGCGACACTCTTCTATTCCGGCGAGTTCGGCGCGAACGATGTCGAGATGGCCAGATTGAGTCTCATGGCCTACTCGCTCGGCCTAGTCGCCTTCATGGGAATCAAGGTGTTGGCGCCCGGCTACTATGCCCGTCAGGACATGAAGACCCCGGTGCGGATCGCGGTCATCGCGCTGGTGACCAATATGGTCTTCAACCTGATCCTGATGTTCCCGTTCGGCCATGCCGGGCTGGCGGCAGCCACGACGATCGCGGCCATCACCAACGCCGGCTTGCTGCTGCGTGGTCTGCTCAGGGACCGAATCTTTCGACCGCAGCGCACATGGATCCCTCTGATGATCAAGGCACTGATTGCCAATGCACTGATGGGAAGCGCGATTTATCTGGGGGTCGGCGTGACTGCGGACTGGATCGCCATGGGTCTAGGCGAACGGATCTGGCGTCTCCTGATGTGGATTATGATCGGCGGGGCCGTCTACGCGGGAGCTCTGCTGGCGATGGGCATCCGCCCGCGGCACTTCATGGGGCGGGAATAAGACCAAGCCCCGCTCGGCACGATTCGACCGGGTTTCGCCTTGCCCCGGAGACGAGTGCAGCACGGCAGATGTGTCGAGACCGTTCGTTGTCGTTGTCGACCATCGATACGACAACGACAACGACAACGACAACGAAAATGATCTCGGACGGTCTCGGAATCTCTGCTCTGCTCCACGAGCCGAACAACGGCATGCTTCGTTGCCGCGATCGTCTGCGCGATCGTCGAGACATCGTGTTCGAGCGTGAATCGACGGCGATGGTTCGGGGCCTTCCGGTGCTCGCGTATACTGACGTTCCGGTTTCCCGAGGCAGATGGCAATGCGGCTGATCCGAGGCTTACACAACCTGCGCCAGACCGACCGAGGTTGCGTCGCGACCATCGGCAACTTCGACGGTGTCCACCTGGGACACCGGACCGTCTTCCAGCGGCTGTTGGCGCGCGGCCGCGAGCTCGGTCTGCCCGCGACCGTCATCACCTTCGAGCCGCAGCCGATGGAGTTCTTCGCGCCTGATTCGGCGCCTGCCCGTCTCACGCGGTTGCGTGAAAAGCTGGCGGCGTTCCAAGACTGCGGCATCGAGCGGGTGATGCTCCTCGAGTTCAACCCCAAGCTCGCCGGGATGGGTGCACGCGACTTCGTGCAACGGCTCCTGCTCGACGGGCTCGGCGTGCGTTATCTCCTGGTCGGCGACGACTTCCGCTTCGGTCGCGGACGCGAGGGGGACTATGCCCTGCTGCACGCGATGGGCCAGGCCGGCCGGAACGACGACAGCGGCTTCGAGGTCGAGGATCTGCACACCATCACGCACGGCACCGAGCGGATCAGCAGCACCCGGGTACGCGATGCGCTCGGTCGCGGCGACCTCGAGCAGGCCCGTCACCTGCTCGGGCGCCCCTACCGGATGCAGGGTCGCGTCTCCCACGGCGCCAAACGCGGTCGCGGCATCGGCTTTCCGACCGCAAACATCGACCTACACCGCCGTTTCAGCCCCGTACGCGGCGTTTACGCCGTCATGGTGTCCGGGCTCGGCCCGAACCCGCTCCCGGCCGTCGCCAATGTCGGCACACGCCCGACCGTCAACGGCAAGGACTATCGGCTCGAGGTCCATCTCTTCGACTTTGATCGGGAGATCTACGGACATCACTTGGAGGTCGAGTTTCGGCTGAAGCTGCGTGACGAGAAGCGGTTCGAGTCCTTCGATGCGCTCAAGGAGCAGATCCAGGTCGATGCGCGGGTGGCGCGCGAGTATCTCAGATCGACCGCGCAGCATGACCTTGACAGCCCCCAGCCCCCGGCCGCCAGCCGCCGGCCCTGAGTCGGCTCGGGGTTCGGACCCGGACGCGATCCCCTTTGCCTCGCGCGGCCGAGCAAGCCACAATCGTACCCTGTTCGCCCCGGAGCCCGTTCGAGGATCCTACGCGACCCCTTCCGACGCACCGAGAGCAAGCCACGTGACCGACTATAAAGACACCTTGAACCTCCCGAACACGGGCTTTCCGATGAAGGCGAACCTCGCCCAGCGCGAGCCCGCAATGCTCGCGCGCTGGGAGTCGATGGCGCTCTACGCACTGATCCGCCAAGCCCGCGCGGGCGCTCCGACCTTCATCCTCCACGACGGCCCGCCCTATGCGAACGGCGAGATCCATATCGGCCATGCGGTCAACAAGGTGCTCAAGGACATCATCGTCAAGGCACGCACGCTCGACGGATTCGATGCGCCCTACGTGCCGGGCTGGGATTGTCACGGCCTGCCGATCGAGCTGCAGGTCGAGAAGAAGAAGGGCAAACCGGGGCACAAGATCAGCGCCGCTGAATTTCGCGTCGCCTGTCGCGACTATGCCGCCAAGCAGGTCGACGGCCAACGTGCCGACTTCAAGCGTCTCGGCGTCCTCGGCGACTGGGAGAATCCTTATCTCACGATGGACTTCGCCTTCGAGGCCCGGATCATCCGCTCGCTCGGGCGCATCATCGCCAACGGCCATGTCCAGAAGGGGTTCAAACCGGTGCACTGGTGCATCGACTGCGGCTCCGCGCTCGCCGAGGCCGAGGTCGAGTATGCCGACAAACAATCGATCGCGATCGACGTGCGCTTCCCGGTCGTCGAGCCCGAGTCGCTCGCGGCGCGCTGTCACGGCACGCCCAACGGCTGTGGCGAAGGTCCGGCCTCGATCGTCATCTGGACCACGACACCCTGGACCCTTCCGGCCAACCAGGCGGTCGCACTCAATGCCGAGCTCGAATACGTGGTCGTCGCGGTCGAGTCCGCGCAGGGCCACGAGCGTCTGATCGTCGCCGAGGGTCTGCTCAAGGACACCATGGCCCGCTGGGGCATCGAGCAGTATCGGGTGCTCGGCTACGGTCGCGGGATCGACTTCGAGGGCCTCAAGCTCAAGCACCCCTTCTACGACCGCGAGGTGCCGGTGATCGTCGGAGAGCATGTGACGCTCGACGCGGGCACCGGAGCCGTCCACACCGCGCCGGGGCATGGTCTGGAGGACTATATCGTCGGCCAGCGCTATCACCTGCCGGTCCACAACCCGGTCGGCGGGGACGGGCGTTTCCTGCCCGACACGCCGCTCTTCGCGGGCGAGAACGTCTTCAAGGCCAACGAGCAGGTCGTCGAGACCCTGAAGGCCCATGGCGCGCTGCTGCTGGCGACCCGCTTCACCCACAGTTATCCGCATTGCTGGCGGCACAAGACGCCGATCATCTTCCGCGCCACGCCTCAATGGTTCATCGGGATGGAGAAGCAGGGGCTGCGCAAGGCCGCCCTGCGCGAGATCGGCCATGTGAGCTGGATGCCCGATTGGGGTCAGAGCCGAATCGAAGGCATGGTCCAGGGCCGGCCCGACTGGTGCATCTCGCGCCAGCGCACCTGGGGCGTGCCGATCACGCTCTTGGTCCATAAGGTCACGGGCGAGCTGCATCCGCGCACCGCCGAGCTGATCGAAGAGGTCGCCGGTCAGGTCGAGCAGCAGGGCATCGAGGCATGGTTCGCGCTCGCGCCGGCCGATCTCCTGGGCGAGACCGAAGGTGCCGAATACGACAAGGTCCAAGACACCCTGGATGTCTGGTTTGACTCGGGCGTCACCCATGCCTGCGTGCTCGAGCATCGCGACGGGCTGCGTGCGCCCGCCGACCTCTATCTGGAGGGCTCGGATCAGCACCGCGGATGGTTCCAAAGCTCGCTCATGACCTCGGTGGCCATGCATGAGCGCGCGCCCTACCGTCAGGTCCTCACCCACGGTTTCACGGTCGACGCCAAGGGCGAGAAGATGTCCAAGTCCAAGGGCAACGTGGTCAAGCCGCAGGATGTCATGAAGACCCTGGGGGCGGACATCATCCGGCTCTGGGTCGCGGCCACCGACTACCGCGCCGAGATGGGCGTCAGCGACGAAATCCTCAAACGCACCGCGGATGCCTATCGACGTATCCGCAACACCGCGCGTTTCCTGCTCGCCAACCTCAACGGCTTCGATCCGGCGACCGATGTCGTCGCGCCCGAGGCCATGCTCGAGCTCGACCGCTGGGCGGTGGATCGCGCCTTCCGGCTTCAGGACGAGGTCATCGAGGCCTATCGCGACTACCAGTTCCATCTGATCTACCAGAAGGTCCAACAATTCTGCGTCGTCGACATGGGCGCCTTCTATCTCGACATCATCAAGGACCGTCAGTACACCACGCAGGCGGACAGCCTGCCGCGACGCTCCTGCCAGAGCGCGATGTACCACATCGTCGAGGCGATGAGCCGTTGGCTCGCGCCCATCCTCAGCTTCACCGCCGAGGAGATCTGGCAACACCTGCCGGGCGAGCGCGCCGAGACCGTCTTCGTCGAGACCTGGTACGCGGGGCTCTTCCCGCTCGCCGACGGCGATCCCATGGACCGCGCCTTCTGGGATCAGGTCATCGCGACCCGGCTCGCCGTCGGACCCGCGTTGGAGACCGCACGCAAGGCCGGACTGATCGGCTCGTCGCTGGATGCCGAGCTGGATCTCTATTGTGCCGAGCCCCTCGGCGCCGTCCTCGCTCGCCTGGGCGAGGAGCTGCGTTTTGCGCTCATCACCTCCGAGGTCCGTCTGCACCCGTCAAGCGAGCAGCCGACGGATGCGGTCGAGACCGAGCTGAAGGGACTCGCCGTGCGGGTGCGACCCTCCAAGCGGACCAAGTGCGTGCGCTGCTGGCATCATCGCCTCGACGTCGGCACACACGCCGAACACCCGGAGCTGTGCGGTCGCTGCGTGGAGAATGTCGCGGGCAGCGGCGAGGTCCGCCGCTATGCCTAAGGCTCATGCCTCGGCGACGGACGCCGCATCGAGCGACTCGGCGACGATTCCGAGCACCCAAGGCGCCGTCATGAAGCACTGGCTCTGGCTCTCGCTCGCCGTCCTGTTCCTGGACCAGGCGACCAAGTGGTTGGTGCTGGGCCTGCTCGAGCCGTTCGAGGTCATCGAGCTGATCCCGAACGTCAACCTAACCCTGATGTTCAACACCGGCGCCGCCTTCAGCTTGCTGGCCGACGCCGGGGGCTGGCAGCGCTGGCTGTTCGCGCTCGTGGCGGTGGGCATCACCGGCGCCCTCTCGGTCTGGCTGCTGCGCCTGAAGTCGGGCGAGGGCTGGCTGGCTCTCGGCCTGGCGCTCCTGATCGGCGGCGCCGTCGGCAACCTGATCGACCGGGTGCTGCTCGGTCACGTCGTCGACTTCATTCAGGTGTATCTTCCCGTCATCCCGCTTGCCCTCTTCAATCCCTGGCCGTCGTTCAACATCGCGGACAGCGCCATCAGCGTGGGCGTGGTGATCATGTTGATCACGACCCTGGTGACACCCGAGCGCACATGAAGATCGCCATCCTCTCGCGCAATCCGACCCTCTACTCGACCCGCCGCATCGTGGAAGCCGCGCGCGCCCGGGGACACGAGACCAAGGTCGTCGACGTCCTGCGCTGCTACATGAACATCACCTCGCACGCGCCCTCGATCCACTATCGCGGCGATGAGCTGACCGATTTCGATGCGGTCATTCCGCGCATCGGCGCATCCGTGACCTTCTACGGCACCGCGGTGCTGCGTCAGTTCGAGATGCTGGGTGTTTACCCGCTGAACGAGTCGGTCGCCATCACCCGCGCGCGCGACAAGCTGCGCTCCCTGCAGCTGCTCTCGCGCAAAGGCATCGGTCTTCCCATTACCGGCTTCGCGCATGCCCCGGACGATGTCGAGGACCTCATCAAGATGGTCGGCGGCGCACCTCTGGTGATCAAGCTCCTGGAGGGCACGCAAGGCATCGGCGTGGTGCTGGCCGAGACCCCGCAAGCCGCCGAGAGCGTGGTCGAGGCATTCATGGGACTCAAGGTCAACATCCTGGTCCAGGAATACATCAAGGAGGCCAACGGTGCGGACATCCGCTGCTTCGTGGTCGGCGACAAGGTGGTCGCGAGCATGAAGCGCCAGGCCAAGCCGGGGGAGTTCCGGTCCAACCTGCACCGCGGCGGGAGCGCCTCCCTGATCCGCATCACGCCCGAAGAACGCTCGACCGCGACCCGTGCGGCCAAGATCATGGGCTTGAACCTCGCCGGCGTGGACATCCTGCGCTCCAATCATGGCCCGGTGGTGATGGAGGTCAATTCATCCCCCGGGCTCGAAGGGATCGAGCGGGCCACCGGCAAGGACATCGCCACCCAGATGATCGAGCTCGTCGAGAAGAACGCCGCGCTCGGCAAGACCCGCACGCGGGGGCAGGGGTGACCGGGGGAGAGTGGTTAGTGGTTAGTGGTTAGTGGTTAGTGGTTAGTGGTTAGTGGTTAGTAGCCAGCATTATCCTGGATCGCCTGAGCGGCTCAACGGCTCCCGTCAGCCTGGAAGCTGAGAGCTGGCGGCCGAAAGCCAAATCCCCCAAGATGGCGATTTCATGACAAGATCACGGCGTCTGTCTCCAAGGACGCCAGCCGATGACCGCCGAATCCGTTACCATCGCCGGTCGCGAGATCCAACCCGGCGAGCGCGCCCGGGTCGACATCCCGCTACCCAACCTCTACACCACCACGCCGGTCTTCATGCCGGTGCATGTGGTGCGAGGCCGAAAGCCCGGCCCCCGCCTGTTCGTCACCGCGTCCGTTCATGGGGACGAGATCAACGGGGTCGAGATCATTCGGCGGTTGCTCATGCACAAGTCATTGAGCCGGCTGCGCGGCACCCTGCTCGCCGTGCCCGTCGTCAACGTCTACGGCTATGTCCGCCAGTCACGTTACCTGCCCGATCGACGTGACCTGAACCGCAGCTTTCCGGGCTCGGAAAAGGGCTCGCTCGCGGCACGCCTGGCCGCGACCCTGATCAGCGAGGTGATCGAGGGCTCGACCCACGGGATCGATCTGCATACCGGAGCGATCCATCGCGAGAACCTTCCGCAAATCCGGGTCACTCTCAGCGCGAGCGAGGACATGCCGGCGTTGGCGAAGGCGTTCGAGACACCGGTCATCCTGGACGCCGAGGTCCGCCCGGGCTCGCTGCGCGCGGAGGCCGCGGCGCGCGACATCCCGATTCTGCTCTACGAAGGCGGCGAGGCGCTGCGTTTCGACGAGTTCGCGGTCCGTGCCGGTCTGCGCGGGATCCTCGGGGTCATGCGGCATATCGGGATGATGCGCGCCGCCCAGGCCCGCCGAGCGATCGGTCACGAGCCGCTCGTTGCCCGCTCCAGCGTCTGGGTTCGTGCGCAGCAAAGCGGCATCCTGCTCTCGCTCACCCCGCTCGGCGCCCATGTCAACAAGGGCGACACCCTGGGCATCATCACCGACCCCTTCCGACCGGTCGAGGACCCGGTACTCTCCCCCGTGAGCGGTATCGTCATCGGCCGCACCAACCTGCCTCTCATCACCGAAGGCGAGGCACTCTATCACCTCGCCTGCTTCGGCAAGCCGGAGGCCGCCGCAGCCTTGCTCGAGCAGTACCGGGACGCACTCGATCCGGAGGACGAGGAGGAGACGGTGATTATTTGATCGCCGCCGCCTTCACGCGCGGGCGAGAGGTTCAGGAGCTTTGCCTGGGCTAAGCAGAGCGAACCCCGGCATCCACGGCGTTGGCGCCATCCGGGGGTATCCTGTCTATTCAAGACCCCACGGCCTGCGCAATCGTCGCCGTCGGAGATCGATGACCTCGGCTAACGGGTCGTCGCCGACACCACGTTCGAGTATGCGGATGTCCCGATGCCGTTGTAGGCCCGCACGCGATAGCCGTAGGTGGTTCGCGACCTCAGGCCGGTACTGGCGAAGCCGGTGACGTTGGGCCCGACCGTGGCGATCTGCGACCAGGCGCCCGTACCGATGCGACGCTCGATGCGGAAGCCGGTCTCGTTGTTGCTGTTGTCGCGCCAGCGCAGGTCGATCCGCGATCTGGAGGCCACCGATGCCGCCAAATTCGAGGGCGCCGCGGGCGCGGCCGTTCTGACGGCCACCGTATTCGAGTAGGCCGACGTGCCTGACCCGTTGTGGGCGCGCACGCGATAATTGTAGGTGGTCGAAGATCTCAGTCCGGTACTCGCAAACGTGATGACGTTTGCCCCGACCGAACCGATCTGCGACCAAGCGCCCGTTCCGATCCGCCGCTCGATGCGGAACCCGGACTCGTTGTTGCTGTTGTCGCGCCAGACCAGATTGACCCGCGAGGCGGACGCCCCCAGCGAGGCCAGGCTGGAGGGGGCCGCGGGAGCTGTGATGTCGTCCGAGCTGCCGACCGTACCGCTCACCTCTTGAGAGTAGTCGCTGGTGTCCGCGCCCCTATAGGCCCGCACCGCATAATAGTATCTGACCCCGTCGGTCAGCCCGCTCACGGTCACCCTGGTGTTGGCTCGTGCGTCTAGGATCTGCGTATACTCGCGCGAAGCCGTGCCGTAGTAGACGAGATAACCTGATGCGGCCGAGACCCCATTCCAGGCGAGTGTCGCACTGCCCGCGAGAGCGTTTCCGGTGAAGGCAAGCATACCTACGAAGGCAATGAACAGCTGTTCAAGACGCGACCGGACACGGGCGCAGAAGTGTGAGCGGGCTATGGACATGACGAACCCCAAATCGTTGAAAACTGCTGGCGACAAGGGCCATCCACGAGCGCGCTCAGCTGCAGGAAAGTGAACTTCGGAAGTCGGGAACCCTCGATCGAGTTGCGCCGACCTCATCGAGCGCTTGGCCGAAGAGCCGGCGTAACACGGGCGGTCGGCGAGTTGACCGCCGCATAGGTCGTGATTGACGGATGCCTGATTCGAGAGTCTTCGGATGCTCGAATCAGAAGGATGCGCCAGGCTTCGCTCGGCGTGCGCGGCTGGCCGAAGTGGTTAGGAAATCTGACGACGATATCGACGGTCGACGTTTATCTCCCTGATGTGGCTCCCGCCAAGCGGCTGTTTAGGCTTTTCACCTGTTAAAGCGAAATTCGAGCCACTTATTTTTTTGTATTTATTACAACAACTTAACTATTAGGCGCGGGTTTAAGACCGAGCCGCGCGTCGCTCATCGACTACAGGAAAGCGCATGAGATTCCCAAGTCTCCGTTAACTATGAGGGTTTATTGTAGTCGTTTGGAGACACCGGACGTTCGGAGCCGGACCACAGTGTCGCGGCGCTGAGTTGTCAGACGCGGATTGCGTCTTGTTCGGGAGAGGCAGGCAGGGAGGCAAATCGGCGAGAGGTGTGCAGGCGGCAAGCGCCTTCACCAACCGTATACACACGCTGGGTTTCGTGCTGCAGGCGATTTCGATCGCGAGCCACAGCTTTGTCTTTTCGCATCCGGATCAAGAAGCAGCCTCAGACAGGCGCCGCGTCCACGAAAAGCCGGTGGAAAAGCCGGGATCATCATCTCAGGGGTTCGATTCCACGGAGATGAGTCGGCGAGCATTGTACGAGTTGTGGTCGTCCTGTGCGGATGCCGATCAGCCGTCGCGAGGCTCGTCGGTTGAGAGAGATGGGCGAAACAAGGCAGAATCGAGACGATAGCGGCGCAGGAGCTTGTAAAACTCCGTACGATGTCGACCGGCAATGCGCGCCGCGCTGCTGACGTTGCCTTCAGTGATCCGAAGAAGATTGATGAGGTACTCGCGATCGAATCGCTCACGCGCATCGGCCAGGGAGGGCAGAGCGCTGAGATCATTTCGCAGGGCGCGCTGAACCAAGGTCGCCGGAACGATACTGGTCGTGCAAAGCGCAGCGGCCTGCTCGACGAGATTCTGAAGTTGGCGCACGTTTCCCGGCCAGGAGGCCGACATCATCGACTGCATCGCTTCGGGCGCGAAGCCCTCGACTTGTCTCCTATTGCGAGAGTTGGCTTCGCCGAGGAATCGGTTCGCAAGCAAGGGGATGTCTTCCGGCCGCTCCCGCAAGGGCGGCAACTCCAACCGAACAACGTTGAGACGATAATAGAGATCGGCGCGAAACTGCCCGTCTGCCATCGCCTGATCCAGGTCGCGATGAGTTGCCGAGACGACCCGAACGTCCACGCTCACCGAGCGGTTCGCACCGACCGGTCGAACCTCGCCCTCCTGCAAGGCGCGCAGCAGCTTGGCTTGGAATGAGAGGGGCATGTCGCCGACCTCGTCGAGAAACAAGGTACCGCCGTCGGCCTCCTCGAACAGTCCCTTGCGGTTCTGAATGGCGCCCGTAAAGGATCCCTTGGCGTGACCGAAGAGCTCCGACTCCAAGAGCGTCTCGGGGATGGCGCTACAGTTGACCGCCACGAAGGGGCGGCTGGAGCGCGGACTGGCCCGATGGACGGCTCGCGCCAGCAGTTCCTTGCCTGTCCCGCTCTCGCTTTGGATCAGGATGTTCGTGTCGGTCTCCGCCGCGAGGTAAGCCTGTCGCAGGACTTCGTCTAGGGCTGCGCTTCGCGTGATGATGTCTGCGCGCCAATCCTCGGTCCGTGAAGAGGGTTCCTCTTCGGCGCCGCCAAGGCGTGCCGCGCGCTCGACGAGGTCCAAGAGCTCCTTGCCGTCAAAGGGCTTGGTGATGAACCCAAAGACACCGCGCTGTGTGGCATCCACGGCATGTGGAATGCTGCCGTGAGCGGTCAGAATGATCACGGGCAGACCCGGGTAATCCCGTCTGATGGAGTCGAACAGCTCAAGCCCATCCATGCCATCCATACGCAGATCGCTGACGACCAGCCGCGGCTTGTAGTGCGCGAGCACGGCGAGCGCCTCCTCGCCGCAGGTGACCGCTCTTACCTCATGCCCTGCTGTCTTGAGACGGATGGAAAGCAGCTTGCGAAGATCGGCGTCGTCGTCCACCAAGAGGATCTTTGTTGGGGTGATCACTTGAGATTATCCTCGGGTGATTCGAGATTTGAATCGCGTTTTCGGTCACGAATCTCCATCTCGATCTCTTTAAGCTCTTCCAACTGTGTTGTCAGCTCATCGCGCTCGCGGATCGTTGCGCGCAGGGCGTGGTCACGCACCTGTTGTTGCTGTTTGCTCGCCCTAAGCGCTTCAAGCTGCCCTGCGACATCATCACGTTCGCGGATGACTGCCTGAAGCGTAAGCTTGTCCGCATCCTCTTGCCCACGCGTATCCGCGTCTTTCGGCCCGCGCTTGGGTGAAGCCACAAGGCGTGCGTCGAGAGCGTCGCGCTGACGAATGGTCACGCTGAGTCTGTTTCGCAGCCGGGCCTCGGTCCGCAATTGATCCAGCATGACCGTCGCCAGTGCGATCGATCCAGGCGTTTGCATCGGATGATTGAGATAAGCCGTAAAAAGCTCCGCCGCGCGCGCTTTGTCGGACGGCTCGCCGAGCATCGTCATCACCAGCGCCCAACCCAGCAATTGCGACGGGTCATCGGTGTCCGTCGCGGCGGCCGAATCGCGCAGGGTGGATGGGTCGGACTGTCGGAGAGAGGCGACTGTCCCTAACACGCGATTGAGATCAACGGGCTCCGGCAACGGGTTGGTCGCCCGAGAAAGGGCGCCCGGAGTGCATGCGGCGAGGAGGGTTAGGATCGCCGCGATTGCGACGATACCGACGGATTGTCGCCAGGTCCGCCAATCGCTGCCAAGGCCGTATCGGATGATCATGTTGATTGTGAGGAAGTCTTGGCTGAGTTGACTGCTTCGGAGGCTCGATAAGATCTCCGGCGAGGTAAGCGGAGGCGAAGGCAGGCTCCTTTATCGGAGTTTATCACCTGCAAGCGACCACCCAGGGCCCGGGCATACTCACGAGCGATGAAGAGACCGAGGCCACTTCCGCGGATGCGGCTGTTGACGGCCGAAGGCGTTTGGAAAAACCGCTCAAAAACGTTCTCGTGATCTTCCGGCCGAATGCCTTTGCCTTCATCTCGAACCTCGATATAGACGTCGTTCTTGATGTGTCCGGTGACGATATGAACACGGCTCCGTGCCGCAGTGAACTTAATCGCATTCGACAACAGGTTATCGAGGATGGTACCGAGCCGTTCCTTATCCGACCACAGGGTCTCGCCGCTGAGGATCAGCTCGAGGTCGATCTCTTTGGCGCGCGCCGGCAACTTATGGCGATCGGTTATCTTACGAATCAGATCGTTTAGGTCAATGCGGCGTGGAGCAGTCACGGCTGCTGCGTCGGCGCCGCTGCTGGCGGTGAGAAGGTTTTCGATCAGTCCCCGGAGCTGAAAGCTATTGACACGGACAATGTCCAGAATTTCATTCTGCTCGGGCTTGAGTGGTCCGAGATGATTCTGCGACAAAAGCTCGGCCCCTTCGACGATGTTGGTCAGCGGTGTTTTAAGCTCATGCGAGATATGGTGAAGAAAAAAAGTCTTTTGCTCCTCAAGCTCGATGAGGCGAAGCCGCAGCCAGTTCAAACGTTGACCAAGATCGGCAAGATCGCTTAGACCCGACACCTGAATCGGACGATCGAATCGTCCGTCACCCAGTGATCGAATGGCCTGATCGAGTTGCCGCATCGGTCGCGCAATCAGCATTGTGAAGATGAACGTCAGCAATAAGGCCGCCGGGATGCTGGCGGATGCCTGCCACAAGAGTCGCTGTCGGGTATCCGATCCTTGGAGCTGCATCGCCTCGACCTCTTGTGCCACGACACGCACGCTTTCACGATAGATGTTGCGCGAGAGCTCATCGAGATGCACGAAGTTTTCCAATGCGGTTTTCTTCGCCTCCGCGCTTGTTTCACCGTTATCCAAAGCGGCGAATGTCGCCTTTGACGCCGCTTCGAGCTGAAGTGCTTGGGCACGAACCGACGGACCCATCTCAAGACCCGCAATATCGGCTAAGCGGGCCAAGAAGCTTTCGCGCTGGGTCTCATATGACTCGAGGAATGCCGGATCGGACAAGACGTGGTATTGACGCGCAAGGCGTTCGACGTCGGTGATTTCCTCGATCAGATTTCGGCTTGCTCGGGTTGCACGGACCGCGGCGACCACCGCATCTTGCCCCTTTGACGCGAGGTGATCGACCGCAACCCAGGCCGTGGCGAGCGCCAAGCCGAGGGGCAAAGTGACGACAGCGAATCCGATCAGGACCAGCTGAAGTAGCGAGAACCTCAGGTCGAAGCGGCGGTGTCGTGTCATCCACTCGGTCGTCGGTGGTGCGCGGGAAGCAGCTCGCCCCCCGCGGAATCCTCGACTGGATCCTGAATCCAGCACGTCTGCCAATTCCGCCACCCGCGCAAGAGAGATCGATTGAACATCCGATCATACAAGATACGACAAACAGGCGTTGACTGCCGTTCCGGCGTTCGGGCCGAGCGGTGCCGTGGGTACGGCCGGTCTGAAATACTCAGCTCGCCGCCGCCGACGCAGAAGGGTCAAACGACGTTCGGGTCTCCAACGGCAGCGAAGCGCGTTCCTAAGTAGCGCACGCCTATCCGCCCTCCTCCATCGGTTGATGTGCTGACGTGCCCGCGAGGACGACTGCTCTCCTGCAATGAAGGGCCATCCCTGGCCGGACAACCGACCCCCTACCCTATCGCGCAGCCTTCAGAGCCGCATGGGCCGCCGCGAGCCGGGCGACCGGAACACGCGGACCCGAGCAGCTGACATAGTCCAACCCCGCATCATGACAGAAGGCGATGGAGGCGGGATGGCCGCCGTGCTCGCCGCAGATGCCGACGTGCAGGTTGGGCTTGACCGAGCGGCCCCAATCCACGGCCAACTGCATCAGCTTGCCCACGCCCTTCACGTCCAACACCTCGAAGGGGTTGTCCTGCAGGATGCCGGACTGGTTGTAGAGCGGCAGGAACTTGTTCTCGGCATCCTCGCGCGAGAAGGAGAAGGTCGCCTGCGTCAGGTCGTTGGTGCCGAAGGAGAAGAACTCGGCCTCCTCGGCGAGCGACTCGGCGCGCATGCAGGCCCGCACCACCTCGATCATGGTGCCGAACTTGAAGTTCACCGGCTGGCCGTAGGTCTCGGTGACCTCGTCGTGGATGGCATCGACGAAGGACTTGACCAACCGCAGCTCCTGCGCGGTGCAGACCTGCGGCACCTTGATCTGGGGATGGACCTCGATGCCGGCCTTGGTGCATTCCGCCGCCGCTTCCAGGATCGCCCGGATCTGCATCTGGTAGATCTCCGGGAAGGTGATCCCGAGACGCACGCCGCGATGACCCAGCATGGGGTTGGTCTCGTAGAGCGCACGGACCTTGCGCAGCATCGCCTCCTTCTTGGCGATGGCATCCTCGACGATCGCCGGATCCACCATGCGACGAAGCGACTCGATGTCGTGGCGGACGTTGTCGGGCGAGTGCAAAAGTCCCATGGCCCCGGCCAGCACCGTCATGCCGCGGGCGCTGCGGGCGAGGACGCGCAGATCCGTCAGCTCGCGCTCGAGGACATGCTCGTCGGGCAGAAACTCGTGGATCGGCGGGTCGAGCAACCGAATGGTGACCGGATTCGGTGCCATCACCTCGAACAGATCGCGGAAGTCCTTGCGCTGCAGGGGCAGCAGCTTATCGAGTGCCGCTTGGCGCGTCTCCGGCGTCTCGGCGACGATCATCTCGATGACGACCGGCAGACGCTCCACATCGTTGAACATGCGCTCGGTGCGCGCCAGGCCGATGCCGACCGCGCCGTACTTGCGCGCGCGCCGGGCATCCTCGGGCGTGTCCGCGTTGGCCATGACCTTGAGCCGGGCCACCTCGTCCGACCAGCCGAGCAGGACGTCGAGCTCGGGCGTGAAATCGGGTTCCACGGTCGGGATGGCGCCGAGGTAGACCTTGCCCGAGGTGCCGTCGATGGTGATGACGTCGCCTTCCTTGAAGCTGGTCACGCCGACCCGCGCCTCGCGCCGGTTCACATCCACGCTGATGCCTTCCGCGCCGGCGACACAGGGCTTACCCATGCCGCGTGCGACCACGGCGGCATGCGAGGTCTTGCCGCCGCGCGAGGTGAGGATACCTTCCGCCGCGAAAAAGCCATGGATGTCCTCGGGCTTGGTCTCCTCGCGAACCAGGATGACCTTTTGACCGAGCTCGTGACCGAATTGCTCGGCGCGATCGGCATCGAAGACCGCAATGCCCGATGCCGCGCCGGGCGATGCCGGCAGGCCCTGTGCGACCGACTCGGCCTTGACGGTCGGATCCAGCCGCGGGAAGAGCATCTGTTCGAGCAGATCGGGCTGGATGCGCAGCAGCGCCTCTTCCTTGTCGATCAGGCCCTCGCGCTCCATCTCCACCGAGGTACGCACCATGGCGACAGCGTTCATCTTGCCGTTGCGCGTCTGCAGGCAGAACAGCTGACCGCGCTCGATGGTGAACTCGAAGTCCTGCACCTCGCGGTAGTGGGTCTCGAGCTTCTCGCGCAGGATGTCGAGCTGAGCGGCCATCTCGGGCATCTCCACGCGCAGCCGCGAGATCGGCTTGGGCGTGCGGATCCCGGCGACCACGTCCTCGCCCTGGGCGTTGACCAGATACTCGCCGTAGAGCTTGTTCTCGCCCGAGCCCGGGTTGCGCGTGAAGGCCACACCGGTCGCGGAGTCGTCGCCGCGGTTGCCGAAGACCATGGTGACTACGTTGACCGCGGTGCCGTTGGCCATCTCGGGCGTGATGTGAAACTGCCTGCGGTAGTCGACAGCGCGCTTGCCGCCCCAACTGTTGAAGACCGCCTTGATGGCGATCTCCAATTGACGGTAAGGGTCCGACGGGAAGGGGTGGCCGGTATGGGACTCGACGACCTTCAGGAAGCGCTCGCTGACCTCTTTCAGATCGGTCGCGCTGAGGTCGACGTCCTGCTTGGCGTGCGCCGCCTCCTTGACCGTGTCGAGCTCATGGTCGAAGGCGGCGTCCGGCACCCCGAGCGCGACCTTGCCGAAGAGCTGAATGAAGCGACGATAGGCGTCGTAGCCGAAGCGCGCATCGCCGGTTGCGCGGATCTCGCCCTGCAGCGTCTCCTCGTTCAGACCCAGATTCAGAATGGTGTCCATCATTCCGGGCATGGACATAGCCGATCCCGAGCGGACGGAGACCAGCAGCGGCTTTTCCGGATCGCCGAAGCCCTTGGCGGTCTTCTTCTCGACGGCACGCATCTGCGCGTGCACCGCATCCATCAGCCCGGCCGGCAGCGCATGATCGGGGGAGTCGAGATATTCCAGGCAGGCCGCAGTGGAGATCACGAACCCGGGCGGGACGTTGAGCCCCATCTGGGTCATCTCGCAGAGATTGGCGCCCTTGCCCCCGAGCAATCTCTTGTCCTTGCCGTCCCCTTCTTCGAATGCGAACACGTGTTTGGTGGTTTGGGATGCCATTGTTCGAATGTACCTCTCTCGTCATTATGTTGCGGGTTGTCTGGACTCGAGCACGCGGACCCGTGCCGCGGCAACCGGCGTATTGTCGCAGAGCTTCGCGGTTGGGTCGGGGGAATTTCGTGCGGGGGGTGCCGGGGCCTGCTTTCTGCTGCCTGCTCTCGGCTGTGGCTGTCAGCTCTCGGGAACAACCGAAAAACGATGGGTTTCGCTTCGCTCTACCCATCCTACGTTTTTCGTGAGGCGTTGGCGCGGGCAGCTGACCCCCGTCCTCAATTTACGGACACACCGAATCCGCGCATCAGAATCGCACGCCGCGCCGAGGGTCCGGGGGCTGCCGTCTTGGCCCTGGCGCTTGCCGACCTGGATGCGGCGCTGCTCGAGCGGAGCGATGCCGCTGCGACCAGGGTACTGGCACAGCTGGTGCCGGGCTGGTCGGGCGACCCCGAGGCTGTCCGATCAGTAGCCCCCGACGTGGCTGTCGTCGGAATGCCCGGCTGACGAGCTTGCGGGGATTGGCGATCACGGCTGCAGCGCCTCTCAGCGCACGGGCAGCGCGACCTCGACCCTCCCCGTTTCGGTCCAAGCCCGGCGTTGCGGGCGGTACATGTCCTCGACCGTCGCAGCCGGGTGGGCAAAAACGCCCGGCGAGACGGCGCGCAGGCGATAGGCGAGCTGGAAGCGGGTCGGCGAGCGTGGGCCTCGGTCGACGGCGGCGACGAAGCGGTCGGCGCGGAATTCGAGATGCTCGGCGGTCTCCTCCAGGCCCAGCCAGGCGATGTCGGCGATGTCGCCGACCTTGATGAGACTGGGGTTGTCGATCTCGAAGCCGGCGGGGAGCGGGTCGTCGACGATGAGTCGGGCTTGGCGCTGCGCGTCTGCGCTGACGGTGATGACGGCGACCATGCGATCGCCTTGGGTGACGGCGGAGGGGTCGATGCGGCGGCCGTCCAGGTCGTAGTAGGCGCGCTCGATTCGGTAGCCGTCGCCGCCGGCGGGCTCGGGTGTCAGCGGGACGCCGCCGACGCTGACGAGTGCCTCCAGCGGGCGTTGACCTGCGTTCCCGACGATCAGGGGCAGGGCCGCAGCGGTGTCGGCACCGAGTCGGCTGAACCAGGGGCCGCTCCAAGGCTCACCCGCGAGTGTCAGTTGCGGTTTGTCGGCGCCCTGCATCAGGGCACGGGCGGCGAGCAGCAGCCAGGCGTCGTCCTGCGTGCTGGTGTCGTTCGCGTCGACCCAGGCCTGTTCCAGACGTCGGGCGAGGGCCTGCAGGTCGACCGCGCCGGTCGCGCTCTCGGCGGCCAGGGTCAGGACCGCCGCGCCGTCGCGTAGGTCGGAGCCGAAGTCGGCGCGCCAGGCGCCCTCGTCGTCGCCCTCCTCCAGCATCTCGACCGCGGCACGGAAGACCGTATCGGCACGCGGGCGGTCGCCCATGAGGGCCAGCGCAGCACCGAGCTGGGCCTTGGCCATGGATGTGGAGAAGGCGTCGAGCTTGGTCTCGGCGTAATAGCGCAGGTCGCCGATGGCGGCGCGGCCGTTGCGGGCGAGGACATAGAGCGCATAGGCGATGTCCTCGCCGCCGCTCGTGAAGTCAGACACATAGGCGAGTCGGTTGCGCAGGTTGTCGAGTGCCATGTCGAAGGCGCGATCCGGCACCTCGTGGCCTTGCTCGCGTGCACGGGTGAGGAAGTCCGCGACGTAGGCGTCGAGCCAGCCGTCGTCGCCGCCCGTACCCCAGAGTCCGAAGCTCCCGTTCGACGCCTGATTGGCCAGCACCGCGCCGATCGCCTCGCGCACCCGCTCGCGGATCTCGGCGTCGGTCCCGAGCCCGATGGCGGTCGCGACCTCGTTGAGATAGAGCATCGGCAGGGCACGGCTGACGAGCTGCTCGGTGCAGCCGTAGGGGTAGCGATCCAGGCCCGTGACCAGGCCGGCGACGTCCAGCGGCCCCGCGCCCGTGATGGAGACGGCGAGCGCTCCGGTGCCGGGGAGCATCTCGGACCAGGCCGAGGCGTCCAGACGCAGCTCCCCGCCCGGGGCCAGATCCACGACGGAGTTGCGCGAGACCAAGGGCGCATTGGATCGCACCGGGATCCGCAGGGTCTTGGTCAAAGCCTGCCCGTCGGGCGTGCGCAGGACCAGGCGAAGGGTCTCGTCGCCGACCGAGATGGCTTCGATGGGGATCTGCACGGCGGCGCGTCCGCCCTGCGCCAAGGTCAATGTCCGCTCGGTTTGGTCGGCGGGGATGCGGACATGTCCGCCGTCGTTCGCGACCGTCAGGGTGACATCGCCCGCCGGACCATCGACGTGGGTAAGCTCGAGCAGCAGGCGCGAGCGGTCCTCGGGCGCGAGGAAGCGCGGCAGGCTCGCCATCATGACGACCGGATCGCGCACCAGGAGATCCTCGACCGCGTGGCCGACGCCTTGTTTGGACCAGGCCATCGCCATGACCCGCAAGGTGCCGTTGAAGTCCGGGATGTCGAAGGCGACGGTCGCCCGGCCTTGCGCGTCGAGACGGACGATCTCGGACTGGAAGGCGACCAGATCCTCGGTCGGCGGCGGGCCTTCGAGCCGGATCATGGCGCCGTCGCCGCCGGAGCGGACCACACCGGGCACGCCCTGCATGCGGTCGATGAGCTGACCGTAAAGGTCGCGGACCTCCATCCCGAGACGGCGCTGACCGAAATACCAACGGTCCGGCGCAGGCGATTGATAACGGGTGAGGTTCAGGATCCCGAGATCGACCGCGGCCAGGGTCACGTAGACCGCCTCGCCGGCCGGGGCATTGCCGATCTGGATCGGGATCTCGAGCCGCTGGCGCGGGCGGATCACGCCCGCGGCCGGATCAAGGCCGAGCGTCACATCGAGCCGGCGCTCGCCCGGATCCACCCCGGCCCAGGCCAGCCCGATCGCGCGTCCGGGCATGCGCCGGGCCTCCAGATCCATCGGCCGATAGAGCGTGGCCGTCACATAGGCGCCCGGCCCCCAGGCACGGGTGACGGGCAGCTCGACGGTCGCACCGCCCTCCGGGACCTCGACGGTGCGCATCTCGATCAGCCGGTCGTCGATCACCATCACCAAGGCCACGCCGGGGAAGCGCGGCTCGATGCGCGCCTTGAGCGTCTCGCCGACCCGATACTCGGCCTTGTCGAGCGAGACCTTGAGCAGATCCGGGGTGTCGACCGCGCGCGGGGCGACGTACCAGCCGGCCTCGAAGTCGAGATCCGCGGGCAGGGCCGTCCCGTCCGGGCCTTCGACACGCAGACGATAGCCGCCCCATTCGACCCGCGCCTCGATGCGCGCGGCAGCGGTCCGGGCGTCGATCTGACCCGGCTCCAGGGTGCCCGAGGCGACGCGTTGGGTCGAGACGACCGACTCGTAGTTCCAGCTTCCGTTCGACTCGTACCATTGGAAGTCGGTAGTTCGACGGGAGAGTGTCCAACGTAACCCTTCGGGCGAGCGGCGCTGGCCGTTTGGATCGCCGGCGGTATCGATCAGGATGATCTCGAAACCGGCGTTGCCGCCCTCCTCCACCGTGTCCTCGAACAGGGGCTTCACACCGATGCGGGGCGCGCGGGTCGCGATCGGCAGGGTCAGGCTGCGCTCGACCGGGCGCCCGCTGCCCTCGATGAGACGCACGCGCAGATCCGCTTCGAGGGGTCGGCTGGTCGGCGGCAGATCGGGCAGTTGCAGTGCAATCTCGACCTTGCCTTGGTCGTCGGTTCGGGTGGTTGCGAGCGGTTGGCCGACCGGCTCGACCGGCTCGCTCGCCAGACCGAATCGAAACCCGGGAAACGCGGCGAGGCCCTGCGCGGGTTTGACCTGCACCTCGCCCTCGACGGCGACACCCGCGGCGGGTGCACCGAAGAGGAAGCGGGCGTCCAAGGCGATCTCGGGCAGATCGTCGGGGTCCAGCGTCTTGACCGGACTCTCCAGCTCGAAGGCGAGGCGCTCGGGCTCGAAGTCCTCGACCAGGAAGGTGACCTCGGCCAAGGGCGGGGCCTTGGGGTCGCTGTAGGTGGCCGCGCGCCAGGTCCCGCGCATGGCGACGCGGCTTAGGTCCAGCGTCGCACGATAACCGCCGAGGCCCTGATCCTGCGTCAGGAGACGGCCGTGCTCCACGCCGTCCGGGCGCTTGAAGATGACGGTGATCGGGAGATCCGGGACGGCGTCGGCCTTGGCATCGCGCACCAGGGCGGTGAGCTGGACGGTCTCGCCGGGACGATAGGCGCCGCGCTCGGTCACCAGATAGACATCGAGCGGCTGCGGCGCGGGCCGACCCGTGACGCCGCGATCGCTCAGATCGAAGGGGGTTTGGGTGAGGTCGAGAAAGCCGTAGTCGCCGTCCGGACCCTCGGCGACCAGGATGGCAGGGGCGTTGCCGCCGGAACCGCGCAGCAGACCGGGCTCGAAGCGGGCATGACCCTCGGCGTCGGTGGTCGCCTCGCCCAGGATGTCGTCGTTGAGCGCGACCAGGCGCAGCGTCGTGCCGGCGACCGCCTCGGCGCTCGAGAGCGAGCGCACCAGGGCGTGCAGACCGTCGTTGCCCGAGAAGCTCGCAAGCCCGAGATCCGAGACCAGGAACCACTGGGTCGCGAGCGCTTCGGGCTCCTGCATGGCGTTGTGGGGCCTGGCGGTCATGGCGTAGACGCCGGGGCGCAGGTCCTCGACCAGCTCGCCGACCGGCACCGAGGTGGTGACCTCGCGATTGAGCCGGGTATCGGCCGGGGGCTTGACCTCGATATGGCCGTTCCAGATCGCCTCCCCGGAGCGATCGGCGATCTGGTTCGCGTCCCAGGTGGAGAGCTGCTGGCGGAACCGGCCGCTCGCGACCGCCGAGCCCAGGGCGCGGTCGCCGATGCGATAGACCGCCGCGTCGATCCGATCGGTGTTCACCGAGACGACCGGGATCGCCGGATCGCCGCCCGCAGGCAGCACATAGGCACGCCCGAGGAAACGGACCATGGGCGCGCGATCGCGCACGAAGATGTCGAGATCCGACGTCTTGGCGAGCGTCTCGCCGTCCGCCGCCGGGAGTCCGGCGCGGACCTGGATACGGTAGCGCGCGCCGTGCTCGACGCCGTCGATACAGATCTGCCGGGCCTCGACCTCGATCGGCAGATCGGTGCGGTCGGTCACCCGCACGAAATCGGCGAGCTGGCCCCGGTCGCGCGCCAACGGGTCGCTGAACTGCAGACAGATGCGGGGGCTCGCGGCGTCCGAGTCGACCTCGTGTCCGGTGACCCGGAAGCCGTGCTCGCCGATCATGTTGTCGTATTCGGCGCGGACGGAGGCGTCCTCGACCAACGCGAGGGAGGCGCGCAGGGCGCGGATTGCCGGGCGCCAGTCGTCGCGCTCGGCGAGTGTTCGAGAGAGGACTCCCAAGGCATCGGCGCGCTCGGCGACCGCTGCGGAGCGCCGATAGGCGTTGACGGCCGCTGCGGTCGCGTCCCGCTTGAAGGTTTGCCGCGCCTGCCAATCGGAGGGCGTGGCGGCCATCGTCGCGCGGGCGAGATCGAGCCAGAGGCTGCGGTCGTCGGGGGAAAGTCGAAGGGCTGCGGCGTAGAGGTCCGCCGCGCGCTCGGGGTTGTTCGCGGCGGCCCGCCCGGCCTCGGCAGCCAAAGACGCGAGCGGCTGATCGCGGGGCGGAGCCTCGGCGATGCGGGCCGCGAGCTTTCGGGCGGCATCCAGCTCGCCGCGCGGGAGAAAGCGCAGCTCCGCACTGCGGGTGGCGGCAAGATCCGGGGGCGACACGGCCGCCTGACCGATCCGAACCCGTCCGGAAACGGCATCCGGGAAGGGACGCGCGTCGGAGGCGGACGCCTTGAGGAAACACCAGCCCGCCTTGCTGTTGAAGGTGAAGGCATAGCAGCGGCCGTCCTCGAGACAAGCGTCGCGACAGGCTTCGAGATCGACCCCTTTCAGGGTCTCGTAATCCCCGCCGAAATAGTCCATGCCCGGTGTCAGGAGGATGCTGCGCTCGACCCCTTGGGCCGCTTCGCTCGGCGTCGGCCAGCCCATCGACAAGCACGCGGCCAACAGGCCCGCCAGTAGACCCGTCAATGGACCCGCCAAATGGCCCCCGGGCAAGCGAAGCGAGGAAACGAGCATGACGACACTCCTGTGATCACCGACACCGGTGGGTCCGGGTAACTCTAGTGCGCGTTCCGCCCGAGGTAAAGGGAATGCCTCAGCGACGACAGGAGCGCAGTTGTGCCCCGTAGGTCTTTGCTTGCTGATCCACGCGGCGCGCGACACGCACCAGCCAGTCCTTCTTTCGATAGGTCCCGCGCTGGAAGCCGCGATGGCCCTCGTGGTAGGCGAGGTACTGACGGTAGCCGTCCCATTTGGAGATACCGAGCGTGCGGTGGGTAACGTCCGTGTACCAACCGACGAAGTCGACCGCATGGTCGAAATTGGTCCGCTTCGCACGCCGATTGCCCGTCTGCTCCCGGTACCAGTCCCAGGTCCCGTCGATCGCCTGCGAGTAACCATAGGCGCTGGACACGCGTCCCGGCGGCCGGGCGTCGTGCCGGAAGCTCGACTCGGCCTGGATGATCGCCAACTGGACCGCAACCGGGGTCCCCCATTTGCGCTCGGTCTTCTTCGTCGCCCTGTACCAGCTCGGGCGCTCTTTGAAGATAGCGCAGGCATCGAGCGGTTTGGACGGCGGGGGGGGCGCGGAGGCACAACCTCCGACGAGCACAAGCACGAGGCCTAAGAGACCGAGAACGCTTGATCGCGCGCGCTGCGACGCGGCCCATTTACCGACGCGAGCCTTGGTCATCGGCAGAGTCGGCAGGAGCTCGACGGCCATCGGAAGGCCCGGCATGGCTGGGGCCGGCCGTGATCTCTCGGTGCGAGCGCGCCGATTGTCTCGCCGACGTATCCTCCTGCGCCAGACTCGCCAATCGCGCGCGATCCGACCGACGGTCGCGCTCGGAGAAGGCCGAAATCGTCCGGCGCAGTCGAAAATTCTTGCTGAAATTCCCTTAACACTCATCGAAAGTAAGGGTTAATATCCGGTTGCTTGACA
Source organism: Thiocapsa sp. (assembly GCF_018399035.1). Classification (GTDB taxonomy): domain Bacteria; phylum Pseudomonadota; class Gammaproteobacteria; order Chromatiales; family Chromatiaceae; genus Thiocapsa. The sequence goes on along the minus strand of NZ_CP073760.1, from coordinate 5,106,983 downwards.
AATTCGACGGACCTCCTCGCCCGGGGGATGCGTCGATCACTCGCCCACTGACCCGAAAGGAGGGTTCCCAATGTTCAAATCCAAAGACGCTGCCTCGACGGAGACCGCGAAAAAAACCAAAAGTACCGACCAAGGCTCGCTGATGATGGCACTCTTGCCATCGGTGATTCTTTATGTCGGCGCCGTCGTCCTGATCACGCTCACGCGCAACGATGCGACCGGAACCATACCCTACTGGGAGACGTTCGTCCCGGTGGTTGCCTTCATCTCCTTGCTCTCCGGCTTCGGACAGGCCTATGTCCGCGATCAATCCTACTTGTTTTATACCTTGAAGCAGGTCATGCACTGGGGGATCGTGATTGGTCTTCTGTGGCTGCTGCACACGCACGGCGTGCGCGCCGCGCTCGACGATCAGAAATATCTGCTGGTGCTGCTCTACCTGCTCGGCCTCGCGACCCTGCTCGCCGGCCTGCACATGGATTGGAAATTCATCTTCTTCGGTGCCTTCCTGGCCTTCTGCACCTACATCTTGGCCGCGCCGGAGAATACGGCAATCCTCGTCCCGATCGGCGAGGCCTTCGGCATCGCCAACGCGCAAGAGAAACCGATGGCCATGATGATCGGCACCGCCGTGGTCGCCTTCCTGGCCAGCACCCTCGTGCTCATCGGAATGCGCGGCGCCATCCTGTCCAAGCGCGTCAGGGAGGCCAGAACCTGAGGGAATCGATCGGGCGGACGTTCGCGTCGCACGCTCGACGCGGCGTACCGATCCGATGTCTTGTGTCCGACACCGCTGAGCCCCCTATCCAACCGGGGCCTCGACGCATCGGATGATCACCGCGCCTCATTCGATGCGCGCACCCGGCCGGATCCCGACCGGCGAGAGCCCCGCGATCCGCGGGGCTGCAGTCTCGGGAGAATCCGCCCGCGGAGGCGGGATTCCCTCAAAGCAGGTCGGCGGGCGATACGACGCGATAGCCCAACGCATCGGCCACGGCCGGATGGGCCACCTGACCCTCGCACACATTGACCCGTTGCGCAGATGCGGATCGTCCTTCAGGGCCGCACGCCACCCTTTGTCGGCCAACGCGAGCACGTCGGGCAGCGTCGCGTTGTTCAAGGCGTAGGTGGAGGTATGCGGCACCGCTCCGGGGATGTTCTCCGGATCGTCGCTACGCGGGGATCGGACCGTCGAGGCCGGTGGCTCGCCTCGGCGAGGGTGATGGCGTACCCTTCGGGCCTTTGTCGATCTCGAGAACGCAAACGTGACCGCCATTCGCAGCCCGCATACCGGACGACGGCATCAACGCGGAGTCATCGCCGCAATCGGCCATTGGCTCGACCGCAACATCCTCGAGATGGGGCGCGAGATGCGGCTCTCCTATCTACCCCCCTTGATGATCTATGTGGCCTACGGCATCCAGGGCCTGACGGCCATCGTCGGCACCTTCTTCGTCAAGGACTATCTCGGCCTGCCCGCCTCGTTCCTGGCCGCACTGGCCTTCTGGGCCGGGATCCCCTGGGTGCTCAAGATGCCGCTGGGGCACCTGGTGGATCTGATCTGGCGCCATAAAGCGGGCCTGGTCTATCTCGGCGCGTCCATGCTGACGGGGAGCCTGTTGATCATGCTCGGCCTGCTGGCGGAGCCCGAGGCGATGGCCGCGGTGATGCCGGTGGAAGCCTGGTATGTCTTCGGCGCGCTGCTCGCTCCGACCGGCTATGTGATCCAGGACGTGGTGGCGGATGCCATGACGGTCGAGGCGGTCCCGCGGGTCGACGTCGACGGCCAGCCGATCGAGCGTGCCCGGCTCAAGCTGATGCACACCACGATGCAGACCCTGGGACGGATCGCCATCATCGGCGGCGGGGTGCTCGTGTCCGTGGCCAATATCTACCTCTTCGCCGGGGTCGAGTCCATGTCGGAGGCCGAGAAGGTCGCGACCTACATCTTCATCTACCAGATGGCCTTGGCGATCCCGGTGATCTCGGTCCTGGGCGTCGCCCTGGCGAGCTTCATCAAACGCCGCGACCTGCGTCGTCTGATGGCCAAGGGGCTGGATCGGGCGGACGCCAGACAACGCCTGGAACGGCCCGCCCAGATCACCACGCCGAATTGGTGGATCCTCGGGGGCAGCCTTGCCTTCGTGGTCTTCACGCTGGGGATGGGACTCACGGACGTGCCCTACAACCAGGAGATCATCTTCGTCGGCTCCATGGCCATCGTTCTCTTCCTGATGTCCCGCCTGGTACGCGTCCTGGACGCCGATGCGCGGCTCTATCTCTTGGGCACGGCCATCATCATCTTTGTCTTCCGTGCCATGCCCGGACCGGGTGCCGGCCAGACCTGGTGGATGATCGACGAGTTGGCATTCGACCAACAGTTCCTGTCCGTGCTCGCGCTGATCGGCAGCACGCTGGCGCTGGCGGGGCTCTTCGTCTTCCGACGCTTCATGGCCGAGCACTCCATCGCCCACGTCGTGGTCTTCCTGACCCTGCTCACCAGCCTCTTCTACCTGCCCATCGTCGGCATGTATTTCGGGCTGCACCACTGGACGGCCGCCGTGACCGGAGGCATCGTCGATGCCCGCTTCATCGCTATCGTGGACACGGCACTGGAGTCGCCCTTGGGCCAGGTCGCCATGGTGCCCATGCTGGCCTGGATCGCCAACTCGGCCCCGGACAACCTCAAGGCTACCTTCTTCGCCGTCATGGCCTCCTTCAGCAATCTGGCCCTCTCGGCGAGCCAATTGGGAACCAAGTATCTCAACGAGATCTTCCTCGTGACCCGCGAGGTCAAGGATCCCGTCAGCGGCGTGGCGAGCGTGCCGGCGGATTACAGCCAGTTGGGCGACCTGATGATCGCCGCCTTGGCGATCGGTTTTGTTCTCCCGCTGGTTGCGGTGGCGCTCGTGAAGGTGACCCGGCTGCGCAGCGCCTGAGGTGTCGAGGCGACCCCGGAGATCCGGGGCTCGCCTTGCACCGGTCCTTCGAGGCGGCTATGTTTCGGATCGAGACCACCCTCGGATATGCAAAGACGCGAGGCACCGACATGATCACGAGCGCAACCGCATCCCGGATCGAGGCGGCAGGCAACCGCACGGCTGACGACGACAATTCTGCCGTGCGGATCGGCCTCGTTCACGATGTCGGCCATCGTGACACGTGGCGCGGAGCGCCAGGGGCATGCGTGACACCGCGGAGCGGATGTCACGAGACCATCTACCCTTCACCCTTCACCCTTCACCCTTCACCCTTCACCCTTCACCCTTCACCCTTCACCCTTCACCCCTCATCCCTCGTCCCTCATCCCTCGTCCCTCATCCCTCGTCCCTCATCCCTTATCCTTCCATCAACCCGCTCGCCCGCAACACCCGCCGCTGCACGGCTTGTTCGAGAACCTGATCGCCGCCCGGCTGCACCAAGGTCAGGTGGGCGCGGGCGCGAGTGATGCCGGTGTAGAGCAGCTCGCGCGTCAGGATAGGGCTCAAGGTCTCGGGCAGGACCAGCGCGGCGTGGCTGAATTCGGAGCCTTGGGATTTGTGGACGGTGAGCGCGTAGACGGTCTCGACCGCCTGGAGGCGGCTGGGAAGGATCCATTTGATGCCGTCTTGGCCGTCGCCGGCGGGGAAGGCGACGCGGAGCGTCCAGTCGCGATCGCCGGGTGCGGGGCGGATCAGGGTGATGCCGATGTCGCCGTTCATGAGCCCCAGGCCGTAGTCGTTGCGGGTGACCAGGACGGGGCGCCCGAGATACCAACCGCCGCTGGCCGGGATGAGATCGGCGTCGTGCAGCAGGCCGGCGATGCGCTGGTTGAGTCCCTCCACACCCCAAGGGCCGCGGCGCAGGGCGCAGAGACATTGAAACCGGCCGTGGGCCTGCAGAACGGCGCGCGCCCAGGCGTCGTAGGCGCAGGCGTCGGCGTCGCGGGCGGGTTGGCCTTCCCGCAGGGTGGCGAGGTAGTGGCGGTAGCCGTGTCGCGGCGGGTCGCCATCGGTCTGCGCGTGTCGTGCTCCATCGCCGCGCAGCGGATCGACCGGCGCGGTCGCCGCGCCGTCGATGACCAATGACCGGAAGGCCGCATCCTCGGTGCCGTGGAGCGCGACCAGCGCGAGATCGGCATGACCGCGTAACCAGAGGTCGCGGACCTTGACCGGATCGCCCGCATTGACCGCCTCGGCGAGTTGGCCGATGCCGCTGTCGGCCGAGAAGCGGTGGCTGTGACGCAGCATGACCACGGACTGATCGAGCGAGGTGCCGGCAGGATCGATGAGGTCGGCCGGGATGTGCTCGCCGGTCGCGCCCTGCAGCCAATCGCGGGTGCTCGGGGTGTAGTGGCCTTCGCGGGCACGACCGCACAGCTCTCCGAGCACGGCGCCGGCCTCGACCGAGGCGAGCTGATCCTTGTCGCCGAGCAGGATGAGGCGCGCGTTTGCCGGCAGGGCATCGAGGACGGCGGCCATCATCTCCAGATCGACCATGGATGCCTCGTCGATGACCAGCACATCGAGCGCCAGCGGGTTGTCGGCGTGGTGGCGCAGACGGCGGGTGTCCGGACGGCTGCCGAGCAGACGGTGGAGCGTGCTCACGGTGACGGGGATAGCGGCACGCACGGCCTCGCCCTGTGCAAGGTCGTCGAGCGGCAAGCTGGCGACCGCGGCGGCGATGGATTCGTTCAGACGGGCCGCAGCCTTGCCGGTGGGTGCCGCGAGACGGATGCGCAGGGGGCGCGCCGCCTGGCCGGGCGGCGGCTCGACGAGCGCCAGGGCTTGCAGCAGGGCCAGGAGACGGACGACGGTCGTGGTCTTCCCCGTGCCGGGACCGCCGGTGATGATGCTGAAGGCGCTGCGGGCGGTGAGCGCGCAGGCGAGCTTCTGCCAGTCGGCCGTTTGGCCGGGAGTGCGGGCGGGCGGGAAGAGACGCGCGAGTACCGGGCGCATGGCCTCGATCGGAAGTGCGTCCTGCAGGGCTTGCGAACGTACCGAGCGGGCGTCGATACCGGCGCGCACGGCCTGCTCGTAGCGCCAGTAACGCCGCAGATAGAGTCGCGGACCGACCAGGACGAGCGGCGTGTCGCCAACGCCCCGGCCGACCAGTTCGGGATGGGCGAGCGCCGCCTGCCAGTCGCGCAGGGTCAGGCCGTCCAACACCTCGGCGGGGTGCGGCGGGGTGTCCGTCTGCGCGGTGTCGGTACCCTCGGGGGGCAAGGACAGGGCGAAGGTCGGATCCTTCAGCGTGGCCTCCAGATCGAGACAGGCGTGGCCGCGACCGAGTTGATGGCTCGCGAGCGCCGCGGCGAGGATCAGCAAAGGCGGTGCGTCCGGCACCTCCCGGCGGAGGAAATCGGCGAAGGCGACATCGAGCGCGCGCAGCCAGGCGCGCTCGGCCCAGCGGGCGAGGAGCGTGTCCATTTGGGTTCCTTCGGCCTTTGCCGCTCGCATGCTCGGATCCGTGCTCATCAATCCCCCCCCTCCGACTTGCGCGCAAAGCAGCGATCCAACGCCTCGATCAGCTCACGCGGTGGACGCTCGGCATGGATGCCCCGGCTCGGCGCCTCGATGCCGCGCAGGAAGAGATAGACGGCGCCGCCGACGTGGCGGTCGTAGTCGTAGTCCGGCAAGCGCGCCTTGAGCAGCCGATGCAGGGCGAAGAGATAGAGGACGTATTGGAGCTCGTAGCGCGCGTGCAGGATCTCGGCGCGCATGGCCTCCGGGGTGTAGGCGGCGGCGTCCGGGCCGAGCCAGTTGGACTTGTAGTCGGCCACGTAGTACCGGCCCGCGTGCTCGAACACCAGATCCATGAAGCCCTTGAGCATGCCGTTGAGGATGTTGGTTTGGAGCGCCGGGCGGGGCGCGCGGTCGAGGGTGTCGGTGCAGACCAGGCGGTCGATCTCGCGGGTATCGGCGCGGTGCGCGGCAAGCCAGAACTCCATCTCGGGCACGGCGCCGGTCAGGTCGACGAGGCGCAAGGTGGTGGCCGGAAGCGCGCCCATCGCGGACACGGGCAACGGCGTCGTCAGGAAGGACTCCAGCCAGGCCGTGAGCGGATCGATCCATTGGGACCAGCCGCGCACCTGACAGCGTCGGGCGATGGTGTCGCGCAGTCTCACCGGATCGGCGGCGGCCTCGGCGAAACTCGGATTGGCGGCCCATTCGAGAAGATCGTGGAGGAAGGTGCCCGCCTCCGGCCCGCGCGGGAAGGCATGGATGGATCCTGCGGCGGGCAGTCGATCGCTTGCGTCCTTGCTCAATGTCGCGGGGGACAGCTCGGTGCCCTGCGCAGCCGCTTGCGCGGCCTGCATCTCCCGGAACCGATCCTCGGTCGGCGTAGCGGCGGGCGCCCGGGCTGATGGATCGGCCGGCGTCTCGGCGGGTGTCGCGGACCGCGCCGGGTCGCCGCTAACGACGGTGCGCAGGGCCGAATAGCTGGCGATCCACCAGGACTCGCGCACGACGGGGACCGAGGTGCGTGCCGGCCCGAGACGGCGCGGTGGACCGGCCTGGGCGAAGCGCTCCATCAAGGCATCGGGCCGGGATTCCGGCGAGGGCTCCGGCGCCTTCACCACGGCGATGGACGCACAGTCGCCGCGCAGGTCCTCGAGCGCCTGCTCCAGACCATCGGGGGCCAGCACGGCGCCGCCGCCCAGCAGATACCCGAAGGCGCCGCCTTCCAGGCCGGCCAGCGGTGCGAGACCGACCCAAGTGGCATGTCGGGCGCGGGTCAGGGCGACATAGAGCTTGCGCAGATCCTCGCCCAGACGCTCGCGGTCGGCACGTTCCAAGATCTCCTCATCGGCGCAGAGGCCGAGCTGCAGCCGGCCCTGTGCGTCGTGCCATTTGAGCGGCAGGTCGGCTTTCGCGATCTGCCGATGATCGGCAGCGAACGGCAGGAACACCAAGGGGTACTCGAGTCCCTTGGATTTATGGACCGTCACCACCTGCACCAGATCGGCATCGCTCTCGAGACGGATCTGGCGGGCATCGCCGCCCGCGCCACGGTCCGCATCCCGGCACTGCTCGGCGAGATGGCGGATCAGCGCATGCTCGCCGTCGAGCAGGACGCTGGCCTGTTGCAGCAGCTCGGCGAGATGGAGCAGATCGGTGAGGATGCGCTCCCCGTCGAACCCCGGCTCCGATGCAAGCAACCGCGCGGGGACGTCAAAGTCGTTGAGCAGGCGGCGCAGCATGGGCAGCACGCCTTGGCGGCGCCAGCAGTCGCGGTAGCCACGGAACTGCAGCACGCGCGACTCCCAGGCGAGCTCGTCGTGATTGAGACGATCGAGCTCGGACCAGCTCAGACCGAGTGTCGCGGTGGCCAACGCGGCGCGCAGCAGGCCGGCGTCGTCGGGCTCGGCACAGGCGACCAGCCAGTGTTGCAGCTCGCCGACCTGCGGGCTTTGGTAGACCGAGTCCCGGTCGGAGAGATAGACGCTACGCACACCGCGTTGCGCGAGGGCGCGGCGGATGATCGCCGCCTCCTTGCCGGTGTTGACCAACACGGCCAGATGCGCCGGGCGCAACGGCTTGGATGCGCCCTCGCCGACAAAGGCCGCGTGCCCGGTCTGCCCGAGATTGAGCAGACGTACCATCTCCGCAGCACAGACTTCGGCAATCCGGCTGCGATAGGCGTCCTTGCTCAGCGGCTTGCCCGGTGCGTTCGGCGGCAGCCAGCAGGCGGTGAGCGCCGACAGCGGTTGGCCGTCGATGAGCAGCGCGTCCTTGCGCCCTTTCGCGTCCGCCGCGATGAAGGGCACCGGATTGTCGGTCCCGACCCCGGTATTAGTATCGTTGTCGTTGTCGTTGTCGCTGCGGAAGAGGAATGCGCCCGCACCGCTCGCTCGGGTCTCGGCAGCCTCGAAGCAGCGATTGGTCGCGGCGACCATGTCGGGCGTGGAGCGATAGTTTCGCTTCAGGGTGTAAAGACGGCCGGCGCAGTCTCGGCGTGCGGCGAGATAGGTGTAGATGTCCGCGCCGCGAAAGGCATAGATCGCCTGTTTGGGGTCGCCGATGAGGATGAGCGCGGTCGCAGGATCGTTCGCCGCGACCCGGTAAACGGCATCGAAGATGCGGTACTGCACCGGATCGGTGTCCTGGAACTCGTCGATCAGGGCGACGGGGAACTGGCGGCGGATGATCTCGGCCAGACGCTCGCCGTTGGGGCCTTGCAGGGCGGCATCGAGCCGAGTCAGCAGATCGATGAAGCCCATCTGGGCGCGTCGAGTCTGCTCCGCGGCGAAGCGGTCCGCGATCCAGCGGGCCGCGTGACGCAAAATGTCGCTGCGCGGATCCGGAAGGTTGCTCAGCTCGGTTTGCAGGGTGGTTATCGCCACGAATGCCGGATGCGTCGGTGGATCGCCCCGAGTCCATGCCTGTGCAATTCCATCGGGTGTCAGACGCGTCCAGCCGGTTTTTAGATCAAGTGAGACTGCAACCGGATCCGCCGCCCAGTGACGTAGCGCATCCAGCCAGCTGTTGTAATAGCGTGCCTGCAGTTGGCGTCCATTGACCGACCGTGCGGCGACGGCCTCATCAAGCAGCAGTTTCAACGCATCGGCCCATTCCGACCAGGGGCTCTTCAGCTCGGTCAAGCGGCGTTCGCGTTCCTTTCGGGCATCCTTGATCGAGTCCGCCGGCAGTTCCGCCTTCCCGAGCCGATCGGCATGCTCGACGAGTGCCCGGATCGCCCCCTGCAGCGCCTCCGGACCTGACCACCACTGGCGCACCTCGGCGACCGACTCGGCGTCGAGCGGGACCATGAAGGTCCGCCAATAGTCGCGCACCACCTCGGCGAGCAGCTCGCTCTGATCGGTCTCCAGGGTCTGGGTGAAGTGACTGTCGCTGTCGAAGGCGTGCTCGCGCAGCATCCGATTGCACCAGCCGTGGATGGTCGAGACAGCGGCCTCGTCCATCCATTCGGCGGCCAACTGCAGCTTGCGCGCGCAGGCCGGCCAGCGCTCGGGCGGGTATTCGGCGCGCAGGTCGTGCAGCGGATCCTCGCCCGGGGGGCGTGCGGCGATCCCGTCAGGATCGGCGCGGAAGGCGGTCGCGGCCTCGGCAAGACGGGCGCGGATGCGGTCGCGCAGCTCGCGCGTGGCGGCATCGGTGAAGGTGACGACCAGGATCTCGGGCGGGGTGAAGGCGCGGGGTGCGGTGTCTTGTGCAGCTTGGGTCGCGTCGTTCGGCAGGCCGTGACCGAGCACCAAGCGCACATAGAGTGTCGCGATGGTGAAGGTCTTGCCGGTGCCGGCACTGGCCTCGATCAGTCGGCTGCCCCACAGCGGAAAGCGCAGCGGATCGAGCGAATCGGAGCCTGTGGGTCGGGCTTCAGCCCGACGAGAGATCGCTGCGATATCCGCCTGATCGGAAACCACAGTCGCTGCGGGTCGGCCATTTTCGGGACTCATGCGGCGGCTCCAGTCGCTTGCGCTGCGGCGGGCCGGTCCGGCGTCTTCTTGTCGTCGGCATGCATCGCGGTATAGAGCGGACGCAGCAGGCTTTCGGCCAGCTCGGCGAACTCACCGCTCGCGCAGAGTGCGTCGAAGTCCGGATAGGCGCGCGCGAGATAGGCGTCGGTCTCGACCTCGCCGGTGTACATATAGCCGCCCTCGTAGGTCGTGCGCGCCTTCGCCGCATCGCCGGCCTTGAGCCACTCGAGCGCGGTCTTCGCGGCCAGCGGGAGCGGACGGCACATACCGACCTGCCAAGCCGCCAGCAGTGCGGTCAGGTGCGCCTTCGCCTTCTCGACCGGCAGTGGCTTGAGCTCGACATGGCCGGTCTTGCTGAGGACCAGCGTGGTGAGGGGTCCGCCGGCCAGATGCAGGGCCAGGTGCGCGACCCAGTGACGGATGAGCTTCTCGCCGCGGTAGTGACCGTTCTTGACCAGGTCGCTCGCCTCGATGAGCACACGTCCTCGAAGGCCCTCGGCGTCGGTGCGGATGGCGCCGATCCAATCCGCCAGCTCGGGTACGGGCGCCGGAAGATCGGCTTGAAACCGGATCTCTTCTTCGTCGTCGCTCAGGTGCGGCCAGCGGAGGAGCGCGTCCTGATAGCTCGCGAAAAGCGTATCCATCGGTTCGACCAGGTCTGCGGCAAGGGCGTCGCCGAAGCCACCCGGCGCGAGATCGCCGCGCCGGCGGATTCGATCGAGGCGGCTCGCGCGCGCCGCGGCGATCGGCTCGCCGTGCGACAGCGCCTGCGCTTGGACCCGGATCAGCTCGTCTTGCAGCTGCCACCGGCCGAGCCCGTCGAGTGTAAAGGGCTCTTGATCCTCGCTCGTCGGATCCTCGGACTCGAAGACGACCCCGAGCCGCTGGCTGAAGAATGCCTTCACCGGCGACTTGAGGAGGTCGACGAGATCGCGCAGCGCGAGCGGCTCGTCGCGGGGCAGCGGCGGCAATGCGGCCGTCGGCGGTTGCGACGCGGCATCCGGGCGACGAGGCCGAGGGGCATCGAGGGGACGCCACTCGTGAGCATAGGTGAAGAGCGGGGCGGCGCTCGGCGGCCGCCCCGAGTGGGGCTCCGGCGGGAAGTAATCGGGACTGAAGGGCTGGAGCGGATGCTCCACCGTGAGTGCATTCAAGAGGGCCTGACCCGGATCGAGCGCGCGGGGCTCCTCCGACAGCGCCGTGTCGAGCGCCATCCGCCAACCGGCGGCGAGGTGGTCGCGCAACTGGGCAACCAGTACCGAGGGCGGTCGCACGCCGTTGTCGGTAATGCTGCGTCCGACCCAGGAGATGTGCAGATGGTCCCGTGCCGAGAGCAGGGCTTCGAGAAAGAGATAGCGGTCGTCCTCGCGCCGCGAGCGGTCGCCGGGTCGGTAGTCGCGACCCATGAGGTCGAAGTCCATCGGGATCCGGGTGCGCGGGTAATCGCCGTCGTTCATGCCGAGCAGGCAGACCCGGCGAAAGGGGATGGCCCGCATCGGCATCAGGGTCGCGAAGGTGACGGCGCCGGCGAAGAAGCGTTGCGACAGACCGCCGTCGTCGAGCTGAGAGAGCCAATACTCGCCGACGACCGACAGGGGCAGCTCCTCGGCAAGCGCGGCCTCGTCGCACGCCTCCTGCCATCCCTGCAGGGCGGTGTCGAGCTGCATGAGCGTGAAGGCCTCGCCGCTGTCGGCGGCATCGAAGAAATCCGCCATCAGGGTGCGCAGACGCCTGCACCAGTCGGCGACGGTCGCGGGCTCGCGCAGGGTCCGCCAGGTGGAATCAAGACGCTCGATCAGGTGCACGAGCGGACCGAGCAGGACCGCATCCAGACCGCCGATCTCGTCGAACGACTCGATCCCCTGCCAGGCACCCTCGCCGGCGGCGCCGACCGCATAGCCGAGCAGCATCCGGCGCAGACCGAACAGCCAGGTGTGTTGGGCCTGCGCGTCGGGCTGAGTCGGCAGATCGAGGCTCGCGCGCTGCTCGGCATGCAGGCCCCAGCGAATGTTGGCCCCGCGGATCCAGCGATGGAGACGCGGGAGGTCCGTCTCGGCAACGCCGAAACGCCGACGCACGGCCGGGGCTTCGAGCAGATCGAGCACATCGCTGACCGCAAGACGCGATCGGGGCAGCTCGAGCAGCTTTTCCAGGGCCTGAATCAAAGGCTCGGTCGCGCGTTGGCCTTGATCCGCCACGCTGTAGGGGATGTCGCGCGGATCATCGCGATCGATCAGACCGAACACCGCCTGGATGTGCGGCGCGTAGGTGTCGATATCCGGCACCATGACGATGATGTCGCGCGGGGTCAGGCTCGCATCGGCATTGAAGGCCGCGAGCAGGACGTCATGCAGGATCTCGACCTCGCGCTGCGGACTGTGGGCGATGTGGAAGCGGATCGAGGGATCACCCGTGGAAGGCACCTCGGGCCAATGTGTGCGGGTCTCGGCGAGCGGGCGGAGATCGCGGATGTCGTCCTGGAGCTGTTCGAGCAGAGAGCGAGCCTCTCGCGAGGCGTCGAACAGATCGATCCGCTGGCCGATGGCATTGAACCGCCCGAGATAGCCCGCCCGAGCCGTCGCGTCGTCGTGCTCGTCGAGCAGGCCGATGAAGTCGCGGCCTTGCTTGCCCCAGGCCGCGAGCAGCGGGTGTGCGTGCAGGTGCATCCGCTCCTCGGAGAGGTCCGTCGGCATGCCGTCGCGGCGTTGCTGGCGGCTGCGCTCGGCGCGCAACAGATCCTTGTCGGCGACGATGTCGGCCCAGTAGTGCTCGCAGGGGTTGTGGACGCACATGAGGACCTGGGTCCAGCGCGCCATCCCGGCCAGCACCTCCAGGGACTGACGGGGCAGACTCGAGATCCCGAAGACCATCACCCGACGGGGTAGACCGCGCGGGTGCGTATCGTCGGGCCAGTCGGACACACGGCGCAGGAATGCCTCGTGGACGTCCGCGCGACCGATGCCGGCCGCCTGCCCCCTGCCCTCGCCGTCCGTCTCGACATCCGCCAGCAGCGCACGCCAGAGTCCCGACTGCCAACGCTGCTCCTCCGGCAAGGGAAGGCGACCGCCACGCGCCGCGATCAGCACGTCTTCGCCCCCGCCCCAGGCGGCCAGCCAGTCGGCGCGGTAGACCTGATACTGGTCGTAGAGATCGGCCAGACGCTCGGCGAGCTGGAAGCGTTTGCGCAGGTCGGCATCCGTTTGCAGGAAGCGCCGTAGCGGCAGGTATTCGGGCCGAGCCAACAGCTCGGGCAGGAGTCGCATCAGCCGCCAAACCAGGCGCGACTTGTCGAAGGGCGAGACCTCCGGGACCGCATCGCGACCGAGCACCGCCCGGTAGACCCGCCAGAGAAAGCGCGCCGGCAGCGAGATCTCGAGCGCCGCGGCGATCCCGACGCCTCGCTCGCCGGCGGCAAACGCCCCCGCGCCTGGATCGGCATCGGCGGCGAGCGCAAGCTTCAGCCACTGCGCGATGCCGTTGCTCTGCACCAGAATGATCTCGTTCTCGAGCGGGGCCAACGGATAGCGCGCCATCCATTCCACCAGAAGATCGCGCAGATCTTCCGGGCGGTTGCCGTGGACAAGCATCAGGCCGGGCGTCAGGGCGCTTGTGGTCACGTCGAGCTCCATGCAGCGGTGAACGGCGCTCATTGTGCGCGAAGGATAACCGGAGCGCACCCGATTCCCACATGGAGGCCGGTCGAAGTCAAACGCCTCGAGAATCCGTTTGCCACGGTCGTCCCGGCGTGCAATGCGGCGAAAAATCCCGAGTGCTCGGTATACACTAGCGCCTCGCCGACTCGCAGACTCGATCCGACCTTCTTCCGCCCCCTTGCCGACAGACCCGATGGACCATCCCGCACAAGACACCTCGCCATTCGAGAGGGCAACCCATTCGCTCGAACGACTGGGCAACGACCTGCTGGCGTCCATGGCCTCGGACAATGCCGCCGGGACTGCGCCGACGGACGCCGCCGGACTCTTCAACGAAACCTTCTTCCTGAAGCTCGGGTTCTCCTTCATGGTCGGGCTGGCGCTCGGGTTTGCGCTGAAGATGGCCTTCAAGCTGGTGCTGCTGGTCGTCGGTCTCATCCTGCTCGGGGTCTTTGCCTTGCAGTATGCCGGCATTCTGGACGTGAACTGGTCCGGCCTCGAGATCCACTACAACGGCTGGGTCGACTGGCTCGGGGTCCATGCAGGCGCTTTTTTCGACTTCATCGGCGGCAACCTGACGAGTGCGGCATCCTTCATGGCCGGCTTGGTGATGGGCCTCAGGCTTTAAACCGCGTCCAGAGCGAGATGCTCACTTCCGAGTGAGTCCGAGGTTTGGCGCATCCACGGCCCTTAGCGGGGGGGACGCGGTTTAAACGACTTTATTTTTTAATCGCTTAAACCGCGCCGGCTTCAGCGGTCGTCAGGTCGGCGGCGGCCGATCCCATCCAAAAACATCGCATACCGCACCGGGTGCGGTTTAAGGGCGCGATTGATCTCGGCGAGGCGCACGGTGCGATCGAACAAGGGCTCGAGCGCCGCGTCGTGACTCACGAAGATCAAGCTCATCCGGGTCTCGGCACATTCCCGAAACAACAGTCGGATAAAGGCTTCGCGGCGATCCGAATCGAGCGCGGAGGTCGGCTCGTCGGCGATCAGGATCTCGGGCGAGCCCATGAGCGCGCGCGCCGCAGCGACGCGCTGCTGCTGCCCCACCGAGAGCTCGGCGACGGACCGCTTCGAGCGCGCGGGCTCGGCCATATCGAGATGGTCGAGCAAGCGCAGCGCCTCCTCTTCCAGACACCGCGCGGAGCGGCCGCCGCAGCCGGTGCGCTCCAGCACGCGCGCCCGACGCAGTCGCGAGAAGCGGCAGGGCAAGGTCACGTTCTCGACCAGCGACAGATAAGGGATCAGATTGAACATCTGAAAGACATAGCCGACATGGTCGGCCCTGAAATGGTCGCGCTTCACGCTACCCAGGCGCTCCATCGGCTGCCCGAGAATGCGCAGGCTCCCCTGCTCGGCCTTCACCACGCCGGCCAGAAGACTCAACAAGGTGGTCTTGCCGCTGCCGCTCGGACCCTCGATGAAGACGCGCTCGCCGCGCCCGATCTCGAGGTGGTCGATGGCGAGAACGACCGGCGCCCCGCGGCGCCATCGGAAGGCCAGATCGCGGATCGCGATGACCGGAGAAGGGTTCCCCCCGGGTTCCCCGGGGTTCCCCCGGGTTCCCAACGTCCCAACCGAGAGGGTCATATGCCAACTCCCCAGACTAATTTCACAGAACGGTCCTTGGATGTCTGGGTCAAGGATACTCGGAGTGGGGATGCTTCAGTTGATGCCTTTAAACGGATTGCGCACGATGAGACGCCCCTCGATACATTGGTCATGCCAGAGATCCGAGACCCGATTCTTCAGCATTGCCGCGTAGTATTCGTTCAACACCCGGGTGCTCACCACGAAGCGTGGATCAGACTCGACCAGCGCGCGCGCCAAGTCGCCTTTGGGATCCCGGGGAGTCTCCAGATGCGCGTAGACCCGGATGTTGGTATCCACGAAGGGCTCACCGTTCATGCAGTGCATCCCGATCGAAGATCGCCCGTTCATCGACCTTGAAGGTCCTGATGGGCCGCCATCAGGCTCCGGAAGCGCGCCTCTTCGGCTGCTGCAACGGGTGCAGGACGACCGCGCGCAGGTTCACGCTCGGGTTCTCGGGTGGCGGCAACTCCGGTCCAGTTGAATCGCTCGCAGGTCTGTTCCAGGATGCCAAGAAACGCCGCCCGGTCGCCATCGGCGTCGCCGAGAAAAATGCTGCGCCGCTCGTTACCGCGCGCCGTCACGTGATAGAGCGCGCCGGAGAATTCCAGCCGGAGGTGTAATCTAAACCGCGCCCAGTGCGGTATGCGATGTTTTGGGATGGGATCGGCCCCGGCGGATTTCAGAACCGCTGGAGCCGGCGCGGTTTAAGGTATTAAAAAATATAAAATTTTAAACCGCGCCCCCCGCGAAGGGTCGTGGATTCACCAAACTTCGAGCTCACTCGAAAGTGAGCATCTCGCTCTGGACGCGGTTTAATGCCTATGGATCACCCCGGAAGGACACCACCCATGATTGCAACCACCAAGATCCGCTCCACAAAGCACCGACAGACAGTGCAGCTTCCTCCGGGGAACAGGGTCGGGTCTTGGCAAGAGTCAAGACCCGACCCCGAACCCCACTCGCGAATCGCCAGGTCGACTCCCAACCTCAGAGAGGACACACACTCATGTTGAAGGTCTTTTGTTCGCCCGCGCGCTATGTGCAAGGTCGCGATGCGACCCTTGAGTTGGCTGCGGAACTGATCCGAATGGGTCTGACAGGCCATGTACTGTGCATTGCCGGACCGAGCGCGCGCCGACAGATCGAGCCGACACTGATCGACACCTTCGGCGCGCACGGCATCCCCTTCAGCATCCTGGACTTCGCGGGTCAATGCTCCGTCCCGGAGATCACGCGCTGCCGCGAAGCGGCCGAGCACGCGGAGGCCGCGGTGATCCTGGGCGCCGGTGGCGGCAAGGCGCTGGACACGGCGCGGGCGGTCGCCAACGCGCTGGATCTGCCGGTCGTCTGTTGCCCGACGGTCGCGGCGAGCGACGCCCCGTGCAGCGCCCTGTCCGTGGTCTACAGCCCCGATGGCATCTTCGAGAAATGCCTGTTCTATCGGCGCAACCCGGATTTGGTGCTGGTCGATACCGCCATCATCGCAAGGGCCCCGGTGCGCTATCTCATCGCCGGCATGGGCGATGCCCTGGCAACCTGGTTCGAGGCGGACACGACCCACCGCGCCTATAAGGCCAATACGGTCGGCGGGGCCGTCACCCTGGCCGCCATGGGGATCGCGCGACTCTGTTATCAGACCTTACTGCAGGATGGTCAGGCGGCGATCGCCGCGGTCCGCGAGGGCGCACTCACCCCGGCGGTCGAGCGCATCATCGAGGCCAACACGCTGCTGTCCGGACTGGGATTCGAGTCGGGCGGTCTCGCCGTCGCCCATGCTGTGCACAACGGTCTGACGGTGGCCCCGCAGACCCATGCCTATCTGCACGGCGAGAAGGTCGCATTCGGCACACTGGTCCAACTGGTGCTGGAAGATCGCGACTCCACCGAAATCCAGGACGTGATGGCCTTTTGCCGATCCGTCGGGCTGCCGATCTCACTCCAGGATCTCGGCATCGCGAGCCTGTCGTCCGAGCAGGCGCGGGAAATTGCCGAGCGCGCCATCGCTCCGGGCGAAAGCTCGCACAACGAGCCCTTCGCGCTCAGCGTCGCCGACATGCAGGATGCACTCTTCGCTGCCGACGCGATCGGTCGAGACTTCGCCGCCCGCCACGCGTGACGCGCCATTGAGCGCCGTCGGCGCGGCTTCGGTTGTGTGCGCGGACACACCTCCCTGAACGACCGCACGGGCGTCGGGGTCGGGTCTCTCCTTTTGCCCGTAAGGTCAGACGAAACAACGCCGAAACCCAAGAGCCGACGCAGCAAGAAGAAGCTTAACGCTATGATTAAATATCCCTTTCACCTAAACCGCGTCCAGAGCGAGATGCTCACTTTCGAGTGAGCTCGAAGTTTGGTGAATCCACGACCCTTAGCGGGGGGACGCGGTTTAAAATTTTATATTTTTTAATACTTTAAACCGCGCCGGCTCCAGCGGCTCTGAAATCCGCCGGGGCCGATCCCATCCAAAAACATCGCATACCGCACTGGGCGCGGTTTAAACCGCGCCAACTCCAGCGGCGTTTGTCGCGCAGCGTTCGCAGCCCCTGAAACCGTCCGGCGCAACACCGGCGCGGTTTAGAGCGGCACGAAGGTCACGACGGGCGCACGCGGGGTGAGCTCCGCGCCACCCTGCCCCTCCGCGGTCACGTACTGAAACAGGACGCGCTCCAGGGCCGGAAAGCCCGAGAAGAGGCCGAGCGCGGCCGAGCCCAACTCCCCGGGTCTGTCGCAGACAAAGCTGTAGTGCACGACAAAGTCCGCGTGTCCGTCCTCGCCGTGATCGGCGTCGTGATCGTGCGCGTGCTTCGCCCCGTGGCCTTGCCCGGCATCGGCGAACTCGGCATCGATCTCCGCAGTTTCCAGCCGACAACCGGCCTCGATGTTCAGGCGGATCATGGCATCGCCGGCCATGAGGTTCTGCTTGGCCAACGCGAGTGTCGCGCGCTCCTCGTCGGTGCGCGGTGCGCGCTCGAAACCGATCAGACTCGCCGCGGGGCTCGTCAGCTCGATCAGAACCTTGTCGCCCTCGGCCGCAAGCGTCATGTGGGCTATCCCGTGGACATGGGCGCCCTGCCGACGCTGTCCGGTGTCCTCGGCCGAAGCACTCGCGACGGCGAGACACATCGTGATTGCCGTCAAGGAGACGGCGTAGGTGCGAATTCGATTCATAGTGTCTCCTCGATGGCCAGGAACAGTTCACCAATGCGTTAAACGAGTCCATCAACACGTTAGCCTTGCTCGAAACTCCGGCCATCGTGGCACGTGGAGCAGAGCGCCAGGGGCATGCGTGACACCGCAGAGCGGATGTCACGAGCGAACACCTTAGATAAACTGGTAGGATGGGTAGAGCGTCAGCGAAACCCATCCTCCAAACCGCCGCGTTGCCGGGTTTCGGTCTGATACCCTTGGCGCGGGCTGGATGGGTTTCGCTTCGCTCTACCCATCCTATGTGTTTCGGTTGTTTCTGAATCGTTCCTTGGCCCTGTCGTCGTTGTCGTTGTCGTTCAATTCGTTGAGGACGCGTGACTCACCGCCCCTTCTGCGCACACCCTGCACAGGTCCCGAGCACTTCCACCACGCGCCGCTGCGGTTGAAAACCGCTCATGCTGGCCGCGCAGCCGAGGCTGCGTGCGATCGCCTCGTCCTCGAGCTCGGTGACCTCGCCACAGCTGTTGCAGATGAGAAACTGACTCGAATGCGGATGCTCGGGATGGTTGCAGCCGACGAAGGCATGCAGGCTTTCGAGCTTGTGCACCAAACCCTGCACGAGAAGAAAGTCGAGTGCGCGGTAGACCGTCGGCGGGGCCAGTGTGCGGGAGCCTTCGCGCATGGCATCGAGGATCTCGTAGGCACCCAAGGGACGGGCCGAGGCGCAGAGGATCGCGAGGACTCGGCGCCGCTGGGCGGTAAGTCTCACGCCGCGGGCCCGACAGAGGGCATCGGCGCGATCGAGCACTGTGTTCTCGGATATCGAGGTCATCCGCTTATCCTCCCGCTTCGGTCACCGGCAAACGTCGCCGTACTCGGCGCCGTGCAAGAACGCGGCTGAGCACGGCGGAGACGACATAAACGCTCCCGGCCAACAAGATCATGGTCGGTCCCGCGGGCAGGTCCGGCCCGTAGGAGAGCGCCAAGCCCGCGGAGGTGAAGAAGCCTCCGAGCAGGGTTGCGATCAGCATCATACCGCCGAGCGAGTGGACGTAATGACCGGCGATCGCCGCCGGAAGGGTCAGCAGCGCGATCACCAGGATCAGGCCGACCACCTGAATCAGCAAGACCACGGTCACCGCCACCAAGCACAGCAGAAGGAGATAGAAGAAGGCGACGGGCACGCCGCGCAGCCGGGCAAACTCCTCGTCGAAGGTCACGGCGAGCAACTGGCGGTAGAAGAGCATCACAGTGATCAGCAGAACCAGATCAAGGCCGGCCATGAACCAAAGCTCGCGGCGCGGAACCAGCAGGATGTTCCCGAACAGAAAGCTCATGAGATCGGTTGTGTAGCCGGGCGTCTTGGCGATGAAGAGGATCCCGATCGCCATGCCGATCGCCCAGAGCGCGCCGATCAGGGTGTCTTCCTGCGCGTTCCAGGCGAGCCGTACCCCGCCGATCAGCAAGGCCGAGAGCACGGCGGCGGCGAGCGCACCGAGCAAGGGGTCGAAGCCGAAATAGAGTGCAGCACCCATCCCGCCCAAGACCGAGTGCGCGATTCCGCCGGCCATGAAGGCAATGCGCTTGACCACCACGAAGGTCCCGATCACGCCGCAGCCGAGGCTGGCGAGGAGTCCTGCCAGCAGGGCCGTTTGCAGGAAGGCGTGTTGGCCGAGCGCCTGGATGAACTCCTGCATGGGATCAGTGCCCCTGGTGACCGAGGTGGTGAGCGAATCCGTGCTCGGATCCGGCGTGCGCGACGTGTCGAATATTGTCGCCGTAGAGCTGATGGATCAGATCGCCGTCGACCCGTTCGGTCGTATGGCAGACCAGGGTACGGTTGAGGCAGGCAACACGATCGACATAACCCGAGATAAAGGCGATGTCGTGCGAGACGACCAGAATGGTCAGGCGCGCGTTGAGGCGCGCGAGCAAGTCGAAGATGTCGCCTTCCATGCGTTGGTCGATGTTGGCCGTAGGCTCGTCGAGGATCAGGATCAGCGGCTCGGCGACCAGTGCGCGGGCGAGCAGAACACGCTGCAGCTGGCCGCCCGAGAGGGTCCCGATGCGCCGACGCACTAGATCCAGCGCCTCGACCTCGGCCAGCGCTTGGCGCGCCGCGGTGCGGTCGCTCGAGCGGTACCAGCCGAGCATCGGGCCGAAGCCGAGCCGTCCGGTCAGGACCACCTGCTCGACCGAGATCGGGAAGTCCCGCGGAAAGGTCGGAAATTGGGGCACATAGCCGACCCGTCGCACCGCTTGGCGCGGCGCCTGCCCGAGAACCTGAATGCTCCCCTGCTGCGGCTCGAGGAGTCCGAGCACAAGCCGCAGGAGCGTGCTCTTGCCGCCGGCATTGGGGCCGACCAGACCGACGAACTCGCCGTCGAGGATCTCCAGATCGACACCCTCGAGGACCGGCGACTCGCCATAGGAGAAGCCGAGATCCCGGATCGCGATGACAGGTTGTTTTGGGGGTTCCGCCTGCGGCTCGCCCCGGCCGGGGATCATGGCGCGCCGGCCCCCGCAATGAGCTCGGCAACCTGCCGAAGATTCTCGAAATAGTCGCCCGACAAGGGATCGATCACCGCGACCTGTCCGCCGATCGATCGCGCGACCTGCTCGGCGGACGCCGGGTTGAGCTGCGGCTGCACGAAGATGACCCGAATGCCCTCCCGCCGAGCCTGCTCGATCATGGCGGTCAAGGCACGCGCACCCGGCTCCTTGCCCTCGCGCTCGATCGCGACCTGCTCCAGTGCGTAGTCCTCGGCGAAGTAGCCCCAAGCCGGGTGGTACACCATGAATCGGCGGTTCTCCACACCCGAGAGTCGCGCGCGAATCTCGGTATCGAGTGCATCCAAGTCGGCGGCAAAGCGAGCGTCGTTGGCGGCGAAGTCCGCGGCGTACTCCGGGGCCAGATCGGCCAGCGCATCGCGGATTCGGGCACCCATGATCTTCACGCGAGCGGGGCTCGTCCAGACGTGGGGGTCGAAGTCGCCGTGATCATGGCCATGACCATGGTCGTCGTGGTCGTGCCCCGCATCCTTGCGGCGCACCTCGAGGCCGTCTCGAGCATCGAGCACACGCATGCCGGGATTTGCCGCCAGCAGGCGGGGCATCCAGGCATCCTCGAAGCCGACACCGACGCGCACGTAGAGATCGGCATCGGCCAAGGCGGCGATCCGGCGCGCGGTCGGCTCGTAGGCATGCGGGTCTTGGCCGGGCCGCACCAAGGCGTCGACGCGGACATGGTCACCCCCAATGCGCGACACGAAGGTCTCCAGCGGGGCCACCGTGACGAAGACCGTCAGCGGATCCTTCGCGTGCGCGAGGCAGGGGATCAAGAGCAGAATCAAGAAGAGGCGACGCAGCATCGGTGGATTGCCCTCGTTGGATCGGCCATCGTCAAGCCGCTGGGTACAATATAACGTCTCGTACTGCCTGACTAGAGAAGCGGCGCAGAGACTCGGCGCCTCCCGCTTTCAGACCGACCTCGGATACACTGTCGGCACGATCGGTCGACGGAAGGAAGCCTGCCATGAGCTCTGTTGTCGAGCTTAACGAATTGCTCTGGGCCGCCGGCCTCAGCCTCTACGTCCTCGCGGTCCTCTTCGTGACCCGGATTCCTTACCGGGCGATGGTCGCCCGCGGCATGGAGCCGATCCGCGCGGTCTACTACAACCGCAAGATCGTGCACATGCTGGCCGGCGGCGTCGGGTCCTTGATGGTCCCGTTGGTCTTCACTAGCCCCTGGTATCCGCTGATCTGCGGGCTCCTGCTGACACTGCTGACGTACGGCGCCCATGCCACCGGTCTGCGGTTTTATTGGTTCCAGACCGACGAAAACCGCAACGACGTCAAGTTTGCACTCATGTGGGCCCTGTCGGTCTCGCTCCTGTGGTGGCTGCTCGATAACCCCTGGCTCGCCATCCTCCCGGCGCTCTACATGGCCTTCGGCGACGGGGTGACCGGGATCGCGCGCAATTTGATGGTGCGGCGCCGGTCCAAGAGTCCGATCGGCAATGTCTTCATGCTGATCGTCTGCGCGCCCATGGGCTGGGTCATCGGCGGACTCGCCGAGCCCGCCATCCCGGTCTGGGGCCTGATCTCGGCGATCGTGGCGACCTGGATCGAGCGCTACGAGCTCGGCCCCATCGACGACAACGTGCTGATCACGGTCGCCGCATCGGCGGTGCTTCTCCTCGGGACCTATGTCGGCCCTTTGGTGTAACGTACCGGCACGCCCAAGCGCATCGGACCATCAAAACACGCGTGTCAACGCGAGCCCGGCGAGAATCAGAAACACCACCCCGCTCAGTTGATGGAGTCGATGCAGCGGCATGACCTGCAACAGGCGGCATCCGACCCAGACACCGAGCGCGGAGGTCAGCGCCAACGCCAGGGTTGCACCGGTCCAAACCGCGACGGGCGGCAGGGTGACGGCCAAGCCGGCGACTGCGAGCTGGGTCTTATCGCCCATCTCTGCAAGAAAGATCATCGAGAAGGTCGCCATGACGATGCTGTTGTGGCTCCAGTTGCGCTGCGGCGCGTCCTCGTCGGCCTCTTCGGCGCGCAGCGCGAGCACCCCGAAGACCGCGAACAGGATGGCGACGACGCCCGCCAGGACCCGCTCCGGGATCCACTGCGCGAGGCCTACGCCGAAAGCGACGGCAAGGCTGTTCAAGACGACGAAGGCCGCCACCGCCCCGATCAAGACGGGCCATCGGCGATGGCGGGCCGCCAAGGTCATACAGACCAACTGGGATTTGTCGCCCAACTCGGCAAGAAAGATCACGCCGAAGGTCGTGACTGCGGCCCACAGCCACCCGGAGAGCTCGGACAGGGCAAGATCGCTCACCGCAATGCCCTCCGCGCGCAGCGGATGTCGCCGAACATCGGTCGAGGCTCGCCGCAGGGCACGGCACTGAAGATACGGCGCGCAGAGACGAGTCGTCTCGGGCGGCAAGAAAGCGCGGGGAGTGGAGGCATGAAGTGATGTCGCCGGGGGTCGGGCAAGAAAACCGAGGACACGGCGTCACGCGCCCGACCCCTCGTCGGACATGATACCGCACCCAAGGTCTCGTCAAGCCGACCGGCCGCGCGTGCCACGGCGTCACCGCCAAGTGTGTTGACACGAGCCCCTCGCGCATGACGGATGTCACGACGCAAGGGCGACTACTCCCCTCGAGAGGCCGGGAATGTAGCGAGCCGCCGCGGTACTGTCAACGGCACTCGCGCCCGGCATAAACCGCCGTCGTGCCCTGACCGAGCCTTTCCCGGCAACCGCTCTCCCGGTTAGGATCCACAACCGACCGCACCCTACAGGAGACGCTCTCGATGCCCGGCACGACACCGAAATCCCCGACAAGGCTTCTGCCGCTTTGCGCGTTGCTTGCGGCCCTTTGCATAGTCCCCGCCGCCGCGCAGGACCAGCCCCCGACCGGCGAGGTCACGGGCGCCAAGATGCTCAGCCATCCGAGCTGGTTCAAAGAGAGTTTTCTCGACCTCCCCGAGGACGTGAGCGAGGCCGCGGAATCCGGCAAGCACGTCATCCTCGTCATGGAAATGAACGGCTGCCCCTACTGCTACAAGCTGGTCCAGGAGAACTTTGCGACGGCGCCCTATCGCGATTTCATCCAGGAGCATTTCGACGTCATTGCCCTGAACACGAAGGGCGATCGCGAGGTCGCCGTGACCGAGGAGATGTCGATGTCCGAAAAGGAGCTCGCGGAGCTCTATCAGGTACGCTTCACCCCGACGGTCGTCTTTCTGGATGCATCCAACCGTCCGGTCGCACGCGTCAGCGGCTATCGCAATCGCGATGACTTCAAGGTCGTCCTCGACTATGTGCAGGAACGCGCCTACCTGCAACAGACCTTGAACGACTATGCCGCCGCCAAACGCCCGAGCGAGGTCTACAGCTTCCGAGAGCATCCGCAGATCCAGACGATCGAGGATCTCGCCGGGGTCGCCGACCGCCCTCTCGCGCTCTTGTTCGAGGACGTCGCCTGCGTGGCCTGCGACGAGCTGCACGAGGGCCACTTGGCCGACCCCGAGATCCGCGACATCCTGAAGGGCCTGGCCCTCGTGCGTCTCGACACCCGATCCGAGACACCCATCATCGACCCCATGGGCAACGCAACCACACCCAAGGCGCTCGCCGCGTCTCTGGGCATCCAGTACACCCCGAGCATCGTGCTCTTCGACCGGGGACGGGAGATCACCCGTATCGAGAGCCTGCTCTACCGCTACCACTTCGGCGGCGTCTTGGAGTATGTCGCCGACCGCCACTACGAGCGTTATCCGGCCAGTCCCTTCGACTATATCGACGTGAAGACCGCCGAGCTCACCGCAGCGGGCAAGGACGTCTCGATCGCCGACGAGTGAGGCGCCACGGACACGGGGACTATCGAGCCGGAGCCCTGGCACGCCGCGCGACGCTGACCATCCGGGTCACCTTCGCGCGGTCCTTGTCGAGCCAGTCCGTCGAGGCGTCGAACAGCGGCAGAGCATTCTTCTCGCGTTCAAAGAGTTAAGTGCGACTTTAGATCTGGCTCACCGAATGCTTTCTATGGTCCAAGCCGCCGCCCGCTAAGGAGCGTTTCAAAAATAAGCAAACAACTCGACGGGTGAATGCCTTTTCACGGTTGTCGTTGTCGTTGTCGATTACGACAACGACAACGACAACGATTTTCGGGGCGATGCCCGAGTCCAGTATCGATGCCGCCGAAGACGCTCGCCGAGAGCGACACGTACCACTGAGGAGCGACGACCATGCTCTGCGTTTTGGAGGAGAGGTTTCCACATGCCATCAAACGGCTTCATCTCGTCTGGGGCGACCCCGACGCGTTTGACGAGATGTTCTCCGATCTCATCCTCGATAAACGCGGAGACCGTACCGGCTGGCCTCTCGATGCCTGGGCAGAACTGAATTTTCTTCAGTCCGTGCATCACTTAGCGTACGGTGTCGCGCAATATCGCGCGTTTCAGCCCGATCCGTTCGACCCAAGCTGGATTCGATGAGCGTCAACCCAAGGATACCAACCCATGCAAGCACTCGAGCAAACACGCGTGCGATCAAGTCTGATCATCACCGGCGTCGTCTTGCTGACGGTCTCCGGTTGCGGCGGCAACCTGGTCGCGCCGGATAGTCTGATCGAAAAGCCGGGTGTGGAGGGTTTCTACAATCAAATCGCCAATGCCTGCGGACATCATTCGCTCGGCAACCAGCCCCTGAACTATCTCATCAACATCAGCAGCGGCGACGACAACGACTATTTCCTCGACGAGACCAGCAAGCTGTACTACGGTCGCATCGACCGCAACACCTACGCGACCGACATCAACGGCTTCTTCCCGACGGGCACGAACAACCCTGCGTTGAACTGCATCTATGCGCAGCTCGACCAAGCACCGCCGCCTTGATCCGGTGCGCAATCCTGCCGGTGCGCTCTAATCTCCCGTCGAGACGCCGATCCTCGTTCGGTGCGGTGACGTGATGAGCGGGGCGCATCCGGATCGCCGACCGCGCTACGCAGCGCATCGCTACGACGACGACCTGCTCCTGAAGACCCCGATCCTGCTCTGGCTGACGCTGGTCTTCCTGGTGCGCCATCTGCTGCTTCTGGGGATCACCTTTCTGCCGACGACCGGGGAGGAGATCGAAGTGCTGCGCAATCTCGTGCGGCCCGAGCTCCTCTTCGCCGATCTCCCGGCAGCGCTCGTGCTGGCTGCCGGATTTCGACGACGGCGACCCTGCCCCGGCTGGGTGCGCGGGATATGGCAACGCGCACGGGAGATCCTCACGCTGTCGATCTTCATCTATCTCGGCGTCCTGCTGACGGTCCTCACGGACTCGAGCCAGCCATTGCGCGATGCGATCGACGAGCTGCTTTTGGCCTCGCTGCTGCTGAGTCTCGCGGTGCCCTTCTATCTTTGGCGCTCGCGCCTCGTCGCGGATGTGGTGCGGGACTGTCCGAGGGCCGGGGACGCGTGAGACATCCCGACCATCAGCCCGACGATCAACCGAGCCACTGGAGCGTTCTGGGATCCGGGATCTGCGCCCTGATCCTGACCTTGGGCGTGGCGCGCTTCGCCTACACACCCATGATCCCGGTCCTGCAAAGCGAGACCGGCATGGGCGAGGCCCTCGCCGGCTGGCTCGCCGGGTGGAACTATCTCGGCTACTTGTCCGGGGTCCTGATCGTCAGCCGACTCAGGGATCTTCGGATCAAGGACCGGCTCTATCGCGGAGGTCTGCTCTTGGCCGTGATCACGACCCTCATGATGGCGATGGGAGAGTCGCCGATCCTCTGGGGCGTCAGCCGTTACCTGGCGGGACTGAGCAGTGCCGCGGGGCTGATGCTGGGCTCGGGTCTGATCCTCAACTGGCTGATCCGACATGATCATCGCAGCGAGCTGGGGGTGCACTTCAGCGGGATCGGATTGGGGATCGTGGTCGGCGTCCTGGTGGTCGCGGGCGCGGGTCTGGTCTGGTCCTGGCAAGGTCAGTGGCTCGCCCTGACGTTGGTCGGCGCCGTGCTGCTGATCCCCGCGTGGCTGGGGTTGCCCACGCCCGATCGCGGTCAGCCGCTCGCGCCCCGCCACCTCGGCGCCGCGCCCGAGCCCGGCGCATCCTGGTTGTGGCTGCTCCAAGGCGCCTATGTCTGCGCCGGATTCGGCTATGTCATCAATGCGACCTTCACGGTCTTGATCACCGAGCAGCAGCCGATCCTGCAGGGCTTGGGGGATTGGATGTGGCTCCTCGTCGGCGTGGCCGCGATTCCCGCACCGATCCTCTGGGATCGCATCGCCCGTCGCCTGGGTTATCTGCGCACGCTCCAGGTCGCCTACGGTTTGCAGATCGTCGGGATCGTCCTGCCGGTCGTCAGCGGATCGCTCGTGGCCGCGATCCTCAGCGCCGCACTGTTCGGATTCACATTCATCGGCATTGTCTCCTTGGTCCTGACCATGGTCGGGGTGCGCTATCCCGCGCATCCGGCGCAGATCATGGCGCGCTTGACCCTCGGTTACGGGATCGCCCAGATCCTCGGCCCCGTCCTCGCGGGCGAGGTCGCCGAGATCAGCGGAACCTTCGACGGATCTCTGCTGGTCGTGGCCGGATTGATGGTGCTCGGGTTAATCTGTCTGCAGATCATGACCCGGCTCGCGCCGCATCCGCCCCCGAAAACACACACACACCAAGGGCCGACATGACGACACGCACCCGCGCATCGAAACGCGAGATCTTCGGTTGGGCGATGTTCGACTTCGCCAACCAAGCCTATACGCTGCTGATCATCACGGTCGTCTTCGGCGACCTCTTCACGCGCGTGATCGTCGGCGATGCCCCGGATTATCGCCTCGGCAATCTGCTCTGGAGCCTGGCGCTTTCCACCAGCTATCTGTTGGTGGTGATTTGCTCCCCGGTGGCCGGCGCCATCATGGATTACACGGCGAGCAAGAAACGCTTTCTCTTTGCGAGTTATCTGCTGACGGTGGTCGCGACGGCGGCGCTCTATTTCGTCGCGCCAGGCTATGCCCTGCTCGGCGTGCTGCTCCTGATCATCTCGAACTTTGCCTACTCGATCGGCGAGGCCTTTATCGCGAGCTTCCTGCCCGGGCTCGGTCCGCCCGAAGATCTCGGCAAGATCTCCGGATTCGGTTGGGCGTTGGGCTATGTCGGCGGCATGGTCTCGGCGGTCTTCGTGCTGCTGGTCCTGGGCGATGTCAGCGCCGAGAACTTCGAGCGGATCCGTTGGGTCGGTCCCTGGGCCGCCGCCTTCTTCCTGATTGCGGCCATTCCGACCTTTCTCTGGGTGCGCGAGCGCGGTCGGGCACGCGCCCTGCCGCCCGGGACCGGCCTGATGCGAATGGGCATCGCACGGGTCCGCCAGACGCTGACCCATCTGCGCACCCATCGCGATCTGGGCGTGCTGTTCATCTCGGTCTTCTTCTCGATGAGCGGCATCTACATCATCATCGCCTACGCCTTCATCTACGGCGCGCAGGTGATCGGCTGGGATGCCTCGGTGCGCACACTGATGTTTGTCCTGGTGCAGATCACCGCGGCCGTCGGTGCGCTCGGATTCGGTTTCATCCAGGATCGTCTCGGTGCGCTGCGGACCTATGTGATCACCCTGGTCATGTGGATACTGGCGATCGCGCTCATCTATCTCACGCCGCTCCTGAGCGAGCTGGCGCGCGATGTCCTGGGACGCGATTGGCCGGCCCAGTACATCTTCCTGGTGGTCGGCTGCGTGGCGGGCCTGAGCCTCGGCGCCTGTCAGTCGGCCACCCGAACCCTGGTCGGACTCTTCTCGCCGCTGTCGCGCTCGGGCGAGCTCTTCGGCTTCTGGGGCCTGTCGATGAAGCTGGCCGGGATGTTCGGATTGCTTGCGATCGGACTCCTGCAGGTCCTGGTGGGCCTGCAGACCGCGATCCTGTTCTGCGTGCTCTTGTTCGCGGTCGCCCTGGTGGTCGCCTTACGCGTCGACGAGCGTCGCGGACGTGCGGTGGCCGAGGCGCATGATGCGGGTGAATTGGTCTGGTAGACCCTAAACCGCGTCCAGAGCGAGATGCTCACTTTCGAGTGAGTTCGACGTTTGGTGCATCCACGACCCTTAGCGGGGACGCGGTTTAAGCCGCGCTGATCTCCAGCAGAACCTCGTTCGGATTCACCGCGTCGCCCTTGCTGACGAAGATCCCGGTCACGGTTCCGCCGATCGGCGCCTGGATCTCGGTCTCCATCTTCATCGCCTCGGTGACCAAGACCGACTGACCGGCTGTCACCGTATCGCCCTCCTTGACCAGGACATCGACGATGTTGCCCGGCATGGAGGTGGTCACATGACCGGGCTGGGTCGGCTTCGGCCGTTTGCCCGTGATGGCCTTCTTCACGGCACCTTCCGCGCCACCCGTCAGGACGACCTCGTCCAGGGTCTCGACAAGCACCTCTTCCGGGATACCGTCAATGTCGAGATAGAAGTGGCGCTCGGCGAGTCCCTTGTGACCCGCGCCCGTCACCTTGACGTGGTAGGTCTCGCCATGCACGGCGATATTGAACTCGGTCGGCGCGGCTTGCGCACCGGCGGCACTCGGCGGCGGCTCGAGCGGCTCGGGATGAAGCGTTCCGGCAGCACGGTGCTCGAGAAAGGCCCGACCGATCTCGGGGAACATGGCATAGGTCAGCGTGTCCTCCTCCGAGGTCGCCACCGTCCCGATCTCATCGACGAGACGCTTGAGCTCCGGTTTCAGGAGGTCCGCAGGTCGACACTCGACGAGCTCCTCGTTGCCGATCGCCTGCTGCTGCAGGGTCGGATTGACGGTTCCCGGCGCGCGCCCGTAACGGCCCTGAAGGTAGAGCTTCACCTCGTTGGTGATGGTCTGGTAGCGCTTCTCGGTCAGGACGTTCAGCACCGCCTGGGTGCCGACGATCTGCGAGGTCGGCGTGACCAGCGGCGGATAACCCAGATCCTCGCGCACGCGCGGGATCTCCGCGAGCACCGCACTCATCCGGTCCAGTGCGCTCTGCTCCTTCAACTGGTTGGCCAGGTTGGAGATCATGCCGCCCGGCACCTGATTGACCTGCACCCGGGTGTCCACACCCGTGTAGTCGCTCTCGAACTGGTGATACTTCTTGCGCACCTGATAGAAATACATGCCGACCTCCTGGATCGCTTCCAGATCCAGGCCGGTGTCGTACGGGGTGCCCCGAAGTGCGGCGACCATGCTCTCGGTGGGCGGATGGGAGGTTCCGCCGGCCATGGACGAGATGGCGGTATCGATGGTGTCGCAGCCGTTCTCGATCGCCTTGAGATGACACATGTCCGCCAGGCCCGAAGTGGCATGCGAATGCAGATGCAGCGGCAGATCGACGCTGTCCTTCAGTGCCTTGACCAGGTCGGCGGCGACAAAGGGCGTCAGCAAACCGGCCATGTCTTTGATGGCGATGGAGTCGCACCCCATCGCGGCCAGATCCTTGCCCATGCGCACGAAGCCGGGCACGTCGTGGACCGGGCTGACCGTATAACAGATCGTGCCCTGCGCGTGCTTGCCGGCGGCCTTGGTCGCCTCGATCGCGGTCTTGAGATTCCGCAGATCGTTCAATGCATCGAAGATGCGGAAGACATCCATGCCGTTCGCGGCCGAGCGCTTGACGAAGGCGCGTACGACGTCGTCCGAGTAGTGCCGGTAGCCGAGGAGGTTTTGGCCCCGCAGCAGCATCTGCAAGCGGGTGTTCGGCAGCGCCTCGCGGAGCTTGCGCAGACGCTCCCAGGGATCCTCTTTCAGAAAGCGTACGCAGGCGTCGAAGGTCGCGCCGCCCCAGCATTCCAGCGACCAATAGCCGATCGCATCCAGCTTCGGACAGATCGGCAGCATGTCCTCGGTGCGCATACGCGTGGCGATGAGAGATTGATGGGCATCGCGCAGAATGACATCGGTGATGTTGATCTTGGGCATGGTCTAGGTCTCGTCAATCGAGGCAATCAGTGGAGTGGGCAATGGAGACCCGTCAGGCCAAGCGTCGCGGAAAATCCGGCGCGAGTAAGGAATGCGCCTGCTCGCCCTCGGGTGTATGGAAGCGCAGCGCGCCTGTGTTGTCGCACAGCCAGACCTCCAGGGCGCCGGCCTCGAAATACAGCGCGCGCTTGATCGCCAGCTCCCCATCGGTATTGCTGCCTGAGAGCACCTCGACACAGATCTCCGGCGCCAGGCGTTGATCCGCCAGCAAGTCCGCTTCCTTGTCCTTCGAATACCAGACGACATCCGGTGTCTTGGTACCCAGACGGGTGTCGATTGCAAACTCCGGCGCGGCACGCCCTCTCGGGAGACACTGGCGCAACCGCCATTCGATCTCGCCTTGCCAGATGGCATGGATGCGTTTGTGCGGCGACATGACGATCTGCCCGTATTCGTTCGTCTCGATCTTGTACGGCAAATCCTTGAGCGCGGGATCCGCGACGATCTCTGACCATTGCATGATGTCGGAGCTCTCGGGTTTGGATGAGGTTCGGGACGGGCCCGGACTAGAGACCCGCATGCGCCGCGACGGCGGCGGCGAGGGCGGCGGCGATGTCTTCGCGGCGGCGCTTGGTCGAGTAGTTCAGAAGCTCCGGGTGTGCCTCCAGGAATCCGGTATTGAAGTGTCCGGAGCGAAAATCCGGATGGCGCAGGATCTCTTGATAAAAGGGGATGGTGGTCTTCACGCCATAGAGCCCCATGTCGCGCAGCGCCCGGTGACCGCGGTTGACCACGTCGTCCCAGTTGAGCGCCCAGACGATGACCTTGGCCAGCATCGAATCATAGTGCGGCGGGACGGTATAGCCGGTATAGATGGCCCCGTCGGTGCGCACGCCCGGACCGCCGGGGGCGTAGTAGCGCGAGATACGCCCGAAGCTGGGCAGGAAGTTGTTTTTCGGGTCTTCGGCGTTGACGCGAAACTGAATGGCGTATCCGCGCCGGCCGATCTCATGCTGCTTGAAGCGCAGCGGCAGACCTGCCGCGATACGGATCTGCTCCTCGACCAGATCCACGCCCGTGATGGTCTCGGTGATCGTGTGCTCGACCTGGATGCGGGTGTTCATCTCCATGAAGTAGAAGCGCCCGTCGTCGTCCAGCAGGAACTCGACGGTGCCCGCATTGGTGTAACCCACGGCCCGCGCCGCGAGCACCGCCAGCCCGTTCACATACTGGCGCTGCGCCTCGTCGAGCTGGGGCGAGGGCGCGATCTCGATCAGCTTCTGGTTGCGGCGCTGGATGGAGCAGTCGCGCTCGAAGAGGTGCACGCAGTTGCCGTGGTGATCGCCTAGGACCTGCACCTCGATGTGCCGCGGATTGACGACACAGCGCTCGAGAAAGACCTCGGCGCGCCCGAATGCCTTGGTGGCCTCCGAGATGACGCGCTCGAAGTTATGCCGCAGTGCTTGGGGATCGTCGCAACGGCGGATCCCGCGCCCACCGCCGCCCGAGGTCGCCTTGAGCATCACCGGATAGCCGATCTCCTCGGCACAGCGCAGCGCGGCATCCAGGTTTTCGAGATTTCCGGGGCTGCCGGGCGTGACCGGGACACCGGCCCTCTGCATCGCCATCCGCGCCTCGGTCTTGTCGCCCATGCGGGCGATCACCTCGGCGGTCGGACCGATGAAGGTCAGACCACGTCGAACGCAGGCGCGCGCAATCTCCGGATTCTCGGACAGAAAGCCGTAGCCGGGATGGACCGCGTCACAACCGGTGGCGACGGCAAGATTCACGATGTTGTGGACGTTGAGATAGCCGGCCAGCGGGTCGCTACCCAAGCAGTAGGCCTCGTCGGCCTTCTTCACATGGAGCGAATGACGATCGGCGTCCGAATAAATGGCCGCCGAGCGAATGCCCATCTCGGCACAGGCGCGAATCACACGCACCGCGATCTCGCCGCGATTGGCGATCAGGATCTTTCGAAGCATCGGTTTGCCTCTGGAGCGGCCGGCAAAGCGGCCAAGGAAACGGGGCGAGATCGGCTCGCGTCTATGCTGCTGCGCAGCAATATAACGAATACGAGGGATTCTGCAAGGGATTCTATGAGGGGATCAAGCAGGCTTGGGCTTCTGTCATGTCGTGGCGCGCGTGCTGAATCGAGGCCCGACCCGAACCGCATCTCCAGCAGACGACGATGGATCGTTTGATCGCGCTCCCCGTCAGCAACGAGACGCGAGGTACCGAAACCCCGGCTAAGGCGATTTCCGGGAATGATCATCCCGGCCGTGCGTGTTGCCAATGCTTACCGGGCGACTAAAGTCCCCCTACATGTTGGTCGATGCTTTCCCGGAAATCACCTAAGACCCCGGCCAAAAGCCATCGTCCAGCAGCTGGTGAATCGAGTAGGGACAATCGTTCGGGAATGTCGCCTCGGGCAAGCCGGTTTCGGCGAGCGCGTTGCGACGGGCAAGCGGGTAAGCCTTGCCGATGAGCGCCGGCAGGGCCGGGCGAAGGCTCGGACTGTCTTCGAGGATCTCGGCAGCCGCCGCGCGGGCATTGTTGACCGAGAGCCGCCAACTCGGGCCACGCAACCCGGGCTGAAACTGCCATCTCAGAAGGTGCGTCATCCTGCACAATGGGTTGCGGTCTGGACATCGCTTGGCCCCGGATCATCATGGTGACGCCACCGAGTATGGCTCGCCCCCATCCAGACCGTCAAACCACCAAATACGCAGAAAAAATTCTCTAAACCGCGCCAACTGAGAGCTTTCAAAGCTGCCGTGAGGTCGCATCCCTGCGAAAACCGCGCGGATCACACGGGGCGCGGTTTAGAGCCGGCGAGGATCCGATAAGCCTCCGCCAGCGCCTCGTCCCCGCCCACATTGCCCGGAAAGATCACCACCGGCAGATCCGGATAGCGCGGATGATCCTCCGGACAGCGCACCACCGAGCAGCCGGCAAGGATCTGCCCAAGCACACGGGCGGTACGCAGTGCCAGACCGCGACTGAGGGTATCGTTGGAGGTGATGCCGCCCTTGCTGATCAGGAAGCCGATCTCCTGCGGCAGATTCCGAACGATCTTGACCAGAAAACCGCAGACCCGCTCGCCGAAGGCGAGCCGCTCCGCCGTGCTCGGGAACTGCCGCTCGCCTCGGCTGGTAAAGAGGACGACACCGCGACCCTCCTGTTGCGCGGTCTCGAGCCGGCCGAGGAGATCCGTCAGCAGGGCATCCTCGTCGGCGATCAGGCGATCCAGGTCGATCTCGACCGGGATGACGTCCGTGTGATCGATCAGATGCCGAAGCTGTCGGGTCGACTTCTCGACATGCGATCCCATCAACACCACGCCCGGCCGCCCGTCTCGGACATAGGTCGACATGGCCGCCGGGGCGACCGGCTGGGGCGGCAGTGCGGCGAGCGCAGTGAGCAGGCTCGCCGCACTGCGAAACAGGAAGCGCTTGCCCTCGCCCGTCGCCGCCAAGACCTGCCGGGCGAAGCTGTCGAGATCCGACTGACGCTCGGCGTCCACCACGCCGCAGAGGTTCCCGGTCAAGTCGCGCAGCCGTGGACCCGAGTCGCCGCGCACATCCTCCAGCGTGAAGCGCTCGACGGCCTGCGCCGCGATGCGCCCGCCGGTCTTCTCCTCCACATAATCGGGCAGAAAGGCGTGGCTGAACCCGAACACCGAGTCACGCGCAAACTCGGTCTCGTTCACAGGGACCGGCACCCCGTCGACCATCAAGTAGTGGACGCCATCGCGCGTGATCCGCCCGCCCTCGAAGAAGGCCGGTACCAGGAAGTGGGCATCGAAGGGGCCGAGCTCCTCGGCGATCACATCGGTCTCGACCGGATAATGGCCGCGCAGGGTGGAATCGGAGCGGCTGACGATCAAAGGTTGGATCCCCCGCCCCTCCTCCGTGAGCCGATCCATCGCCGCACGCAGGTTCACGCAGATCTCGCGCGTCACCCGCGTCGCCTCCGCGGCGTCCATACCGCGGGTGTTGCTCAGGACGAAGAAGAGCGGCGAGACATCGTCGAACGCCTCGATCAGGGTCTGTGGATCCCAGCGCGTCAGCAGCAGACAGCCGTGGACGGTTTGGGACCCGGTCGGGTCGTCGTCGATGACGATGATCTTGGTGTTTGGGGTGTTGGTCATGAGGGTCATCTCCGCCCGACGCATGTTGGGGTTTTTGGCGCACGCGCGTAGCGTGCGCCGATTACTGCGCATTTCCCGTCAGGCGGCGCTGTCGAGTGCGGGTCGCACCGCCGTGATCAGGTCGCGGGCGCGCCGGTCGAGCGTCTCGGCGGTGATGCCGTTGAAGGCCATGATCTCGGCCGGGCTCGCCGTTGTCTCCCCGCGCTGCCAGCCGAACAGATCGCGCACGGCGGCGCGGCTGCGCAGCAGCACCGGTTCCAGGGCAACCGTCCCGCCGCCGCTCACGCCGATCAGTGCATCGCCGTCGAACAGCGTCCCGAAGTGCGCATCGGACATGAAGCGGTCGTCCGGCTCGGCCGAATGGCGCCAGGCTGCGTCACCCGGACGATAGAGCCGACGCGGATTCACCACCGCCACGATCCGCACCCGATAGCCCGCAGTCTCCAAGGTCTCCTTGGCGGCGAAGACCGGCAGCGCAACCATGTCCCCGGTCACCGCGAAGACCACGGTCCCGGCCGGACCCTGTCCGGTATCGGCCAAACAGACGGCACCCTGCTCGATCGCCTCGCGCGCCTGCTCCGGGGTCGAATAGACCGGCAGCGCCGACTTGGAGGCGATGATGCTGATGCACTTGTTGAACTGCTCGGTCGCCCAGCCATAGGCGGCCTGCATCTGATTGGCGTCCGCCGGATACAGCAGATAGACGTTGCCGTTGCGCATCTGGCCGCCGATGTAGTTCTCGATCTCGGGGCGCTGATGGGTCCAGCCGTTGCGGCCCTGCTCCAAGGCGCCGGCGGTGAACATCGACACGACCGCCGGGGTCTTGCGACGCAGCTCAGCCATCGCCTGACCCACGGTCTGCACGATCGGCCAGCCGTTGATGGCAAAACTCTCGTAGGACAGCCAGAGCGAACGCCCGCCGAACAGGGCCAGACCCGCAGCGAATCCGGCGCAGGCGTCCTCGCTCAGCGGCTCGTAGACCTGACCGGTCGGGGACTGGTTGTAGAGACCGTCCTCGGTCGGATGGCGGATCTTCAGGGCCTCGTTGATCGCCTTCATGTTCGACGCCTCGTTGCCGTCGGCGTTGGTCACCACGAACAGCGGATCGCGCCGACCCAGCTCGGCCACCATCTCGGCCATGGCACTCGCCGGCACGGCCTTCTCGCCGACCGCGAAGGCGCGGGTCGGCAAGGTCCCGATGTCGCTCGGCACCCGCTCGGACTCGGTCACCGCCGTCTCGCCGGCCGGGCCGCCGCCGGCGCGCTGCATGTTGGTCCGCACCAAGGCCCAGGCTTCGGGTGCCAGCGCGCCGCGCTCCAGCGCAGCGGCGATGCTCGGCTTGGTCGCATTGTCGCCCGGATACAGATTGTGCGACTTCGCACCCGTGGCATGCACACCCGCGCCCTTGAGCTGCTTGACGATGACGCAGGTCATGGTGCCGCCGAGCGCGGAGGTTTCCGCCTCCTGCATGCCTTCGAGCACCGCGCGGGTGAAGGCCGAACGGGCGGCGTCGCCGAAGAGCGTGCTGTCGACATAGTCGCCCACCTGCCCGGCATCGTCGTCATCCTTCGCATCGATCAGGAGCACCCGCCCGAAGTCGTGCGCACGCCAGTAGGCCAGCATCCGCGCGTTGTCCATGTCGCTGATGCCCATCGCATCCAGCGAGCCGTCCAAGAACATGGCGCTGTAGAAGCCGGGGGCATGGTGACCGACCTCGGTCAGGATGTTGGTGTGACCCAGCATCACCAGCGCCGCATAGGCATC
Source organism: Thiocapsa sp. (assembly GCF_018399035.1). Classification (GTDB taxonomy): domain Bacteria; phylum Pseudomonadota; class Gammaproteobacteria; order Chromatiales; family Chromatiaceae; genus Thiocapsa. The sequence continues at coordinate 5,070,793 of NZ_CP073760.1, read as the reverse complement.
GGCGGAGCTGGCGAAGCCGCCCGGATGTCCGGACTCCTTCGAGGCACAGAGCTGCAGCGTTGTATAGCGCAGGGCATCGGCCATCAGCCGGGTCTGATAGACCGCAGCGTCGTCGATCTCCTCGATCCGATGGGCGCCCTCCGGGATCGCCGAGCGTGCGCCGAGGCGCTCGAAGTCGGACGGCAGGTTGGCGAAGTGCAGCACGCCGTTGCAGAAGTCGGGTGTCGTCGTCGGGGCGAGCGTCGTCGCAGATGCGGTCATGGTGTCTCTCCTCGTTTTTCGTCGTTTCTGGTTGGTCGTCGCGTCGGCCGGGATCACAGATGCGCCGCGGCGTTGGATGCAAACTAGAAACGAGGGAGATATTCCGCAATAGGTAATCTATTTCACAATACGGAATATTTTTCGCGAGCGAAAAATATTATATTTAAATCAATAACTAAAACTAAAAACTCTTGAGATGACCCTATCGATATTTGATTTCACAATGCAAAATATTGGGGATTGCGATGACTCGGCCCTCCTTCGAAGCCTGGACGAAGCGCCGATTCCGCCGATGACTGCAAGCCCCGTCGCTCCATGCGGGGGGCCTTGCTCGTCACTCCGGTCATCGTGGCACGTGGCGCAGAGCGCCACGGGGCATGCGTGACACCGCAGAGCGGATGTCACGAGCGACTGATGTTTTGGGTGGCCGGCCTGACGTACGAGCGATGCCATACGAGGTAACATCCGAAACGCGTTTCGTAGAAGTCAGGGCGCGTCGAGCTGGGCTTGGACGCGGCTCAACTCACGACCTCGGAGCGATGCGTTTTCGGAAAAAAGAATTCAAAATATCTAAACCGCGTCACCGACGGAGGTCGCAGGATGCGACGACATCAACCCCAACCCCTAACCAACACATGTTGCACATGACGCGGTTTCCATGAACGGGATCTTCTTCGGCATTGTCCTCATCGGCTTTCTCGCCACGGCTTGGCGTGAGCTGACCCTACCCGTGGTCGAGGGCGCACAGACGCCCATGGCGGTGCTGTCGAGCGAGATGCTGGCGGCGGCAAGCGGTGCAGTGGAGTTGGCCATCGGCCTGGTCGGGGTGATGACGCTCTTTCTCGGACTGATGAAGGTCGCGGAGGCCGGCGGGATGCTCGTCGTCATCGCACGCCTGATCCGCCCGCTGATGACGCGACTCTTTCCGGAGGTCCCGCCCGACCATCCGGCGATGGGCGCCATGATCCTGAACATGTCGGCCAACGCGCTCGGGCTGGGCAACGCCGCGACACCTTTCGGCATCCGCGCGATGCAGGAGCTCGATAAGCTCAATACGCGGCCCGGCACCGCGACCAACTCGATGGCGCTCTTCCTCGCCATCAACACCTCGGGCGTGACCCTGCTGCCGACCGGCGTGATCGCGCTGCGTGCCGCCGCGGGGTCGAGCGATCCGGCCGGGATCCTGCCGACGACCCTCTTCGCGACCTTGTGCGCCACCATCGCCGCCATTCTCGCGGCCCGCGTCTATCAGCGCTTCTCACCGCTCGGACCGCCCGAGGCAAGCGGGCCGATCACGGCGACGGCTCCGATCGAGAACACCCCGGCCAGCACCGATCAGCCCGCCGATCTCCCCGCTGGCCTACCGGCCGACTCCGGCGCCTACCCGGTGTGGATCTCGATCCTGGCCCTGGGCGGCGTGGTCGCGCTCATCCCGGCCGCGATCCTCTGGGGCGACCGCGTCTCGCCCTGGATCGTGCCCTCGCTGATGCTGGGATTCCTGCTGTTCGGCGTGATGCGCGGCGTGCGCGTCTACGAGGTGTTCGTCGAGGGTGCCCAAGAGGGCTTTCAGGTCGCACTGCGGATCATTCCCTATCTGGTCGCCATCCTGGTCGCGGTTGCCATGTTCCGCGCCAGCGGTGCAATGGACGTGCTGATCAACCTGCTCGGCGGTTTCACCTCGCGCGTCGGCCTGCCCGCCGAGGCCCTGCCGATGGCCCTGCTCCGCCCGCTGTCGGGCTCCGGTGCCTACGGTGTCATGGCCTCCATCATCAACGACCCCGCCATTGGCCCGGACAGCTATGTCGGCTATCTGGTCTCGACCCTACAGGGCTCGACCGAAACCACCTTCTACGTGCTCGCGGTCTATTTCGGCGCCGTGCGAATCCGGCGGATTCGCCATACGCTGGCCGCGGCGCTTACGGCCGATCTGGTTGCGGTCATTGCGGCTGTCGCTGCCTGTTGGTTTCTTTTCGCGGGGTTCTGACGGCCGCTGAAGCCCCCCTGACAACCATGGATGTCACTCCGGCATCTCTATCCCAACTCATCCAACCCATCCAGAAACGCTGCGACCTGCTCTCGGACCAGGCTCAGCGTGGTCTCGAAGCGCAGGGCCACCAGTCGCTCGCGCTCCCAGTCCAGCTCGAACGAGTAGGCGTTGCGGAATACATGACGAAAGCCGCGAAAATCCTGCAAGAGACGGTACAGCTCATCATCGATCACCGCCGGCCGGTAGCCCTCGACGTTCAGCTTCATGCGGCGGAGCAGGTCGGCATGCCACGTGTCCGTGCCGATGTCGTTCTCGAAAAACGCCGCGATGCGCCGAAACATGTTCTCGCAGCCGCTGTAAAAATTGTGCAGTAAGTAACCGATGGCGCCTCGGTCGTAGACGGAGACCTCGGCCGGCTCCAGATCAAGCTTTACGCGGACCGTGTCGAAGACCCGTGCCAACTCGTCGAGCTTGGCCAGCTCGTCTTCGATGTCGGCCCGCAGCAGTGCGATGTTATACGGCATAGATCACCCTGCCCCGATCGATGGCTTTGTCAACAAAACGGGCGTCGTCGGACTCGGTGTGGAGGTCGATCGGCCGCCCGAGTGTCTCTTCCAGCTCGCGGCGCAACGCCCAGTAGTCGGCGGGGTCCGTTCCCAACACAACCAAGTCGATGTCCGAGCGCGGGTGCGCCCGACCTTCGACCAATGAGCCGAACGCGATGACTCGCGTCGCGTGATAGCGGCGAAAGATGGCGGCACCCTCGCGTGCGACCTGATCCAATAGGCGTTCGGACAGACTCGCGGACTCCTGCCTCTGCTCGGCCCATCGCGCCTTGAGTCGACTGTAGTCGAAGGGGCATGCGGTCGATGTCTTGCCTCGTGATCCGCGAGACGATGATGGCGGTTGCGGATGTGCCATGTGCGTTCGGAGAGTGTCGGTGTAAGCGATGTGTCTGGTGGAGCCATGTCGGGTCTCAACGGGACACGGATAGCTTAGCAGCTGGTGCATACATCGACCGACCTTGCCCATTCGCGCCGAACGGTCGACCGGCAACCCCGCGGCTCCGGCCCGCGAGCATGCGGTTGGCTCGCTCCGGCGCGAGCGGAACGGATCTGCGCGACCTCCCGTCGACGTCGCAATCGCAGATCCTTATCCCGATCATCGCACGGGCCGAGCGATCGAGACCCTGTTTTGCCTCGCCGTCTTCCTTCGCAGTCGCCCGAACCAGCGCCAAGGCGCCCAGACGAAGGCACCGAGCGCAATCAGGAGGGACAACACCCAATCGGGAACTTTGAGGAACAGACGCGCAAGCAAGTGAATGACGTCGCCTTTGTAGGCCATCTTGCTGCCGCGGGCGGTGAACTTCGCAAACTTCAGCGCACCGACCTTGTCGAGGACCTGTAGGCCGCCTTTGCCGTAGGTCGCGGCCACCTTGATGCTGTCGACTCCCAGATCACCCGCACGCTGAGCGGTTCGCATGAAGCTGTTGCCGCCGATGCGATAGAGGGTCGCACTTTGGTCGCCGAAGGTGTCGGCAAGCTTGGCCATGCGCCGCAGCGATGCCGCGTCCGTGGTCTTGCTCAGCAGGTTTAGCCCCCCGCGGGTCTTGGCGAGCCGATAGACATCGTTGAAGAGATCGGTGACCGCGTCGAGCTTCTTGGTCTGCTTGACCGTCTTGGCGCCTTTAATGATGGCCTTGCCGAGCCAGGGCGGGAGTTTGCCGAGCTTGCGTGCGGTCTTGAGGATCATGATGCCGCCCTTCGCCGTCGTGCTCGCCGCCACGGTCGGGGCCGCGGCCCCGGCGGTGCCGACGGTTGCGACACCGCTCGCGAGCTGTGCGGCCGTGGCGACCAAGCCGATGGACGCGAGCGCCGTGATCACCTCGTCGACGTCCTCGCCCTGAACGAAGTTGGTCGCCTGGTTGGCAAGATCGCGGATGTCCCCGATGACGAAGAGGTCGGTCACGACACTCGCCGCTTGGCCGACAGTCTCGTCGCTGGTGCCCTTGATCAGACCCTCGGACACCTTGCCGGCCTGATAGCTCAGGCTGCCGCGCACCGATTCGATCTCGGCATGCAGCGCTTGAGCGGCCGGATTCTGGTTGACATAGTCGTACGCCATGAAGAAGTCGAGATAGTCGGCCGCATCGGCGTAGCGCTCCTCGGCCACCATCGCCCGCGTCTCGGGGACGGGATCGAGACGGCTCAAGGCCAGGACGCTCAGTTGCGCCTGTTGCCAAAGCACGCCTGCGGCGATGGCGGCCAGGACCAGGAGGATAAGCTTGACGGGGAGTTTGAAGAGCAACATGGGTGTCGTCCTTGGATCATCGAAAGGGCGCGCGCACGGCTCGCGCTTCGCGTGAAAAAATTTCCTTCATTCGATCGATGAGAATCGTCTATCTGTGCTCATTTCGCAACCTCTCGGCAAGCTGCACGGGCAGAGCAATTGGCCCATTCATTGACCCACATCTCGGGAATATGGGTAAAGGCATTTTGCCACGACCAGCGGCGTGTCGGTTCGTCGCGTGCGCCGCAGGGTCTACAATCCCGGGATGCTCATTCGCCGTTCAGACCCATGCCATGACCCGGAAGATCCTGCCCATCGGTATCCAGACCTTTCGCGAGATCCGCGACGGTGACCACTACTATGTCGACAAGACCGACTTTGCTCGGCGTCTGATCGGCGAGGGCAAATATTACTTCCTGTCGCGCCCGCGTCGCTTCGGCAAATCTCTCTTTCTCGACACGCTGGGCGAGCTGTTCGCGGGCACCGAGCCCTTGTTTCGCGGCCTTCACATTCATGAGCACTGGGATTGGGCGACGCGCTATCCGGTCATCCGAATAAGCTTCGGCGGCGGGGTGATCCGGACGCGCAGGGAGCTTGATCGGCGTATCTTGGCACTTCTGCAGAAGAACCGCCGGGCTCTGGATCTGAGCTGTTCGGACGAGACCGACATCGTCGGCTGTTTCGCCGAGTTACTCGAAGCCGCGCATACAACGAGGGGCCAACGCGTTGTCGTCTTGGTCGACGAATACGACACACCCATTCTCGACAATCTCGGGCACCCGGAGGTCGCCCGCGAGCTTCGCGACGGGCTGCGCAACCTCTACTCCGTGATCAAGGACGCCGACGCCCACATCCGCTTCGCCTTGCTGACCGGGGTCAGCAAATTCAGCAAGGTCAGCCTCTTCTCGGGGCTCAATAATCTGAACGACATCACGTTGGATCGCGCCTATTCGGCCATCTGCGGCTATACCGAGGCGGACCTGGACCGTGTCTTCGCCCCGGAGCTCGAGGGATTGGATCGCGAGCGGATCCGGCTCTGGTACAACGGCTATAACTGGACCGGCGAGGCCGTCTACAATCCCTTCGATCTTTTGCTGCTGTTTCAAAAGCGCCAGTTCCGCCCCTGGTGGTTCGAGACCGGCACCCCGACCTTTCTCGTCGACCTGCTCACCGAGCGCGAGACCTGGCTCCCCCGGCTCGGCCACCTGGAGACCGACGCCACACTGCTCTGCGCCTTCGAGGTCGACCACATCGCGACCGAGGCGCTGCTCTTCCAGAGCGGTTATCTCACCATCGAGCGCGAGGAGGAGATCAGCGGCACCTATTTCTATCAACTGCGCTACCCCAATCGCGAGGTCTACCAAAGCCTCAACGGCGCCTTGCTGACCGCATGGACACCGCCCGACCAGACCGAGGTCCAACACCGCAAATCACTCCATCGCCTGCTGCTGGCCAATGACTTTACCGGACTGGAGCGGCTCTTCACGGCCTTCTTCGCGAGCATCCCCAACGATTGGTATCGCAACAACCCGATCGCCCGCTACGAGGGCTATTACGCGAGCGTCTTCTACGCCTATTTCGCCGCACTCGGATTGGATCTGACCCCGGAGGAAAGCAGTCACGCCGGCCGGCTGGATCTGGCCCTGCGCTTCAACGAGCAGATCTATCTGTTCGAGTTCAAGGTCGTCGAATTGGAGCCCGAGGGCCGGGCCTTGCAGCAGATCAAGGACCGCGGCTACGCGGACAAGTACCGCGCCGACGGCCGACCCATCCATCTGATCGGCGTGGAGTTCAGTCGCGAGCGCCGACAGGTGGTCGGCTTCGCGGTCGAGACCCTGAGCTGTGAGCTGAGCCGATGATGTCCGAACCCGCCATCGCACCGCACATCCAGGTCATCGATCGAGCCGCCGCCCTGCTCGACGCCATCGCCCGTTATTCCGAACCCGTGAGTCTCAAGATCCTGGCCGCCGAGACCGGGCTGCATGCCTCGACCGCGCATCGGATCCTGGCCTCGCTGATCCAGAACCGGTTCGTCGAGAAGGCGACTCCGAACCGGATGATCCACGTGCAGCAACTGGTAGGCTCCCGTGCCCCTCTGCACGTCACCGCGGTCGGCAAGCTAGGGTATGCCCTGGACAACGAGGAGGCCGAGCTCGCTGTCGGCTGTATCGGCGTCCTGCTGTACGACAGCACCGGGAACGTGAGCGCCGGGCTGTCGGTCTCCGCCCCGATCGAGCGCCGCCGGCTCGAGTGGACCGCCGATCTCGTCGAGGCCGCCGAGCGTATCTCCGCGCAGCTCGGGCATCAGCCACCGCGCCCGTAAACCGACCCGGCTTGATCGGTCCGCCGATCGCACGCGACGCAGGCGCCTGCAGGTTCGCCCCGGTCCGCCACCCGAATCACAGCCGGTCGAGCCGCGCCGACGCAACTCGGGGCTCACGCTTTTCGTAACTTAGCCGCAACTCCTCCGACCCGCACTCGCAACTGCACGGCAACACATCCGCATCAGTAGGCATTTCGAAGATGCCAACAGAACCTGTGGATAAGGATGTGGAGAAAGTCTGATCAACGCGTCCGAAGGCTTACGGTTGCTCGACTGAAAACAGATCGGTCAGATCTTGATCGCCTAAAAAAAACAATTTAAAAACAGTCGATTGACGCTTCGTGAACGATCGGCACTCGATCGTTCGCAAGATCAAGGACAGGGCGAGAAGCCGCTCCGAACCCATGTGTACAACCGGTTTGTCAAGGCTTGCACGACATCCGTTCGCTCTTGATTCGACGGACGGATATCGCTATCCGATGGGCATGCTCCATGCCTGCGTCGATACGGCAAGCTAGCGAATGAAAACATCTGAATATACTGATAAATCGAGCACGCCCGCAGGTCCGGACGCGGCTTGCACTTGCCCCGAAAAAGGCACAGCATTAGCGGCCGGACGCGACCGATCGGAAGAATCGGCGATCCACGCCCCTCCAGCAGTCAGCCACCCGGACAAGACGTAAAAGAGCATGACGCCAAGCGATCTCAAGCCCGTTCGCGATCACATCGCCTCCCGCATCATCGGACAAGCGTCCTTCATCGACAGCATGCTGATCTGCCTGCTGAGTGACGGCCATCTCTTGGTCGAGGGCATGCCGGGTTTGGCCAAGACGACCGCCGTGAAGGCATTGGCCGATGCGCTCGAGGGCGACTTCCACCGCATCCAGTTCACCCCCGACCTGCTGCCGTCGGATTTGATCGGCACGGACATCTATCGCCACGAGAAAGGCGAGTTCGAGTTCCGACCCGGTCCGCTCTTTCACAACATCCTGCTGGCCGACGAGGTCAACCGCGCCCCGGCCAAGGTCCAATCGGCCTTGTTGGAATCCATGGCGGAGCACCAGATCACGGTGGGTCTCAGGACCTATCCGCTGCCCAAGCTCTTCATGGTGCTGGCGACCCAGAACCCGGTGGAGCAGGAAGGCACCTATCACCTGCCCGAGGCGCAGCTCGACCGCTTCCTGATGCAGGCGGTCGTGACCTACCCCAGTCGCGACGAGGAGCTGAAGATCCTCGAGCTCGACGCCCGCCAGCAAAAGGAGCCCGAGACCGCGCCCGTGGAGCGCCTCAGCCAGGCCGATCTCTTCGCGATGCGCCGCGATGTCGCCGGGCTCTATCTGGATCCGAAGCTGCACAGCTATATCGTCGATCTGGTGCAAGCCACCCGTCAGCCGAAGCTCTATGACCGGGATCTCGGGCGCTGGTGCCGCTTCGGCGCCTCGCCGCGCGCCAGTATCGCGGTCGCCCGCTGCTCCCGCGCGCGGGCTTGGCTCGACGGCGACGACTTCGTCGCACCGCACCATATTCAGGCCGTCGTCCCCGAGATTCTGCGCCATCGCCTGCTGCTGACCTTCGAGGCCGAGGCCGAGGGGGTGACCACGGACGTCTTCGTCAACCGACTCCTGACCCTGGTGGCCATCCCCTGACATCGACCGCCGTACGATGAGCCTCTATCCCCGTCTCGATGACCTGCTGGAGCTGCGCCATCAGGCCCACACGCTTGGGCTGCCCTCCCATCATCTCGTCAACTCGACCTTCGCCGGACTCTACGCGTCGGTCTTCCGCGGCGCCGGGGTCAATTTCGAGGAGGTGCGCGAGTACCGCGAGGGCGACGACATCCGCTATATGGATTGGAAGGTGACGGCCCGCACCAACGAGCCGCACATGAAGATCTTCCGCGAGGAGCGCGAGCGCTCGGTGATGCTCTGTGTCGACAAGGGCCCGCACATGGCCTTCGGCACGCGCGGGACCTTCAAGTCGGTACAGGCGGCCCGCGCGGCGGCCCTGATCGGCTGGGCGGCGAGTCGGCTCAACGACCGGGTCGGCGGACTGGTCTTCGGCGATCCATCCACCGGACTCCAACACTTTCGTCCCTCGCGCGGTCGCCGCGCACTCTGGCAACTGCTGCGCGCCCTGACCGTGCCCGGCGCCGAGCTGGATCCCTCCATCGACTGTCTCGGCGGTGCGCTGCGGCGGGCGACCTCGGGCCTGCCGACCGGCTCGCTCGTCTTCGTGATCGCCGACCTCAACCGCGATGCCATGGGGTTGGAGGCGATCCTCGGTGATCTGGGACAACGCAACTCGGTCGCGCTGATCCCCATCGACGACCCGGCGGATTGGGAGATCCCGTCGATGGGCATCACCACCTTCACCGGCACCGACGGCACCCTGGTCGAGGTCGACACGGACGACCCGCAGGCCCGGCGCAGCTATCGCGAGGCATGGGAGGAGCGGCGCGCCCTGCTCCAGGCGGTGGTCCATCGCCTCGGGATCATCCTGCTGCCGGTGCGGACCGATGCCGAGATCCATCTCAGCCTGATCCGCGCCTTGGAGCAGCGGGCGCGCTCGCGGGCCGTGTGATGGACCCGATCCTCGCTCCCTCGCCGCCCATCGCGATGCTGCGCGACATCCACGACATCCCGCCCATCCATTGGTGGCCGCCGGCCCCGGTTGGTGGCTGCTGGCGATCGCCCTGACGCTGCTTGCACTTCTGGTTTGGCGCTTGCGTGTTCGGATCAGCCTGCGTATCCCTATTCCCGGCATCACGCTCGGCAGTTGGCGCTGGGAAGCCGCAGCCGCGCTCCGCGATCTCAAACGCCGTGCCGGCAAGGGGCAGGACGCCAAACAGACACTCGGGGAGCTCTCCGAGCTGCTGCGCCGCATCGCCATGGCCCGACTCGGGCGTCCGGCCTGCGCGGGTCTCGTCGGGACCGCCTGGCTCGACTGGCTCGCCGCGCACGATCCGAACGGCTTCCTCTGGCGCGAGCGAGGACGCATCCTGATCGACGCACCCTATGCACCGGCCGGCGCACTTCACAAGAGTGTCGGCGCAAAGGATCTCCTGTCCTTGATCGACGCGGCGCTCGCCTGGGTCGAGGTCCGCGACGCGCCGCAGGGGCGGCGCCACGGCCTGAGCCAACGTCTGAGCCAACGTCTGAGCCAGCGCCTGATCCGGCGCCTGCCGTGGCTCGGAGCGCGGGGAACGCCCGTGGTTGAGATCCGCCATGTTTGAGTTTCATTGGCCTTGGGCCGCACTCCTCTTGCCCTTGCCGCTCCTCCTGCCCTGGCTTTGGCCGGAGCGCGGACAGGATCCAGGCGAGACGACGCTCGAAGGTCAGCGTGTCACCCTGCTGCACCCGCAGATCGCCGCACTCCAGGCCGCCTTTACTGCGCGGCGCCCCGGTCTGCAGCTTACCGGCTGGCTGTATCGGGCCTTGCTCTATCTACTCTGGATCGCGTTGGTCTTGGCGCTGATGCGTCCGCAGTGGCTGACGCCCTACACCGAGATCAGCACGCCGGGTTACGACCTCATGATCACGGTCGATGCCTCGCACTCGATGGAGGCGCTGGATTTCACGGTCGATGGCCGGCCGGTCAATCGCATGAGCGTGGTGCGCGGGGTCATGGGCCGCTTTATCGAGGGTCGCACCGGCGATCGTGTCGGTCTGGTGGTCTTCGGCAGCCAGGCGTTCATACTCTCGCCCCTGAGCCTGGACCGGCTGGCCGTCCGTCAGCTGCTCGACGGGATCGTCCCGAGCATTGCCGGCCCGGCGACGGCGCTGGGCGACGCCATCGCGCTCGGGGTGGTGAAGCTGCGCGAGCGTCCCGAGGGGTCGCGGGTCATGATCGTCATCGCCGACGGGGACAACAATGCCGGACGTTTCGCACCGAGCGAGGCAGCGACGGTGGCCCGACAGAACGGGGTGCGCGTCTACGTGATCGGGGTCGGCAGCAAGCAGGCGAGCATCCCGATCCTCGAAGAGGGCGTGGTGCGGTATCGCGACGATCTGACCATGGACGAAGGCGTCCTCGAAGAGATCGCCGAGCTGACGGGCGGGGCCTATTTCCGTGCCACCGATACCCGCGCGCTCGAGGAGATCTCGGCACGCATCGGCCAGCTCGAGAAGACCGAGGCGGAAACACGCACCGCCTACCTGCCTCGGCCGCTCTACCGCTGGCCGCTCGGACTCGCCTTGATCGCCCTGCTCGGACTCGGCCTCTTCCCCGAAGGTCGCAAGCGCTTCGTCGGGAGGGCTGCAGGTGCTTGACGGCGGCTTTCACTTCGAGCAACCGCTGTGGTTTCTGGGTCTGCTGGCCTTGCTGCCGGTCGCCTATTGGCTCAGGCGCAGCGCCGCCCGCGCGGCCGAAGGCCCGCTGCACCGCTATGCCGATCCGCACCTGCTGCCGCACCTGACCGGGACGCGCGATCTGCGCACCACCGAGCGCTGGGGCCGCTATCTGAGCTGGGTCCTCTTGTGGGCGCTCATCCTCACGGCGATGGCCGGCCCGCGCTGGGACGCCACCGACGTACGGCTCTTCCATCCGGGCAACAACCTGCTGATCCTGCTCGATATCTCGCGTTCCATGCAGGTCACCGACGTCACCCCGAACCGCCTCGGGCGCGCCCGTCACGAGATCAGCGATTTGATTCGCAAGAACCGCGAGGCGCGTCTTGGCCTGATCGTCTTCGCCACCGTGCCGCACGTCATCTCGCCGATCACCGAAGACACCCAAACGATCCTCAATGCCTTGCCCGCCCTCTCGAGCGACCTTGCCGACCCGAGCTTGCAGGGCAGTCGTGTGGGCGCGGCGCTCATGCGCGCCGAGCTGCTCCTGGCGGGACTCCCCGAGGACAGCGCCCGCTCGATCCTTCTGATCTCGGACGGCGACTTCGAGGAGCCCGACCTCCCCGAGCAGTTCGCAGTGCTGGCATCCCGAGGGATCCGCATCCACACGCTGGGCATCGGGACGACGCAGGGCGGATTGGTGCCGGGACCGGCCGGCGGATTCATCCGGGATCTCAGCGGCGAGCCGATTCGCTCCTCGCTCGATGCGGCGCTCTTGGCACATCTGGCGGAGACCGGCGCCGGCATCCATCGGATCGCCGACTATCGTGACGCGGATTCGGACGCCATCCTGCGCGCAGTCTCGGTCTCGCGCCTGCCGCCGCAATCGAGCGACGAGCGAACCCGGGTGTGGAACGAGCGCTATTGGATCCCCGTCGTCCTCGTCATGCTGCTTGTGCTGACCCGGTTCCGCGCGCCGATTCGGCGGCGGAGGTCATCCACATGAGCGCCCCGTCGATCCTGCGCCACGGCGTTCTGTCCCGCTCCGCCGCAGTGCTCCTCATGCTCGCCGTCTGCCTGCCGTATCCGGCAGTCGCCGAATGGTTCAAGACCTCCGAGCAGGAGGCGCTCGAGATCTACCAGACGGGTGACTTCGACACCGCCGCGGAGTCCTTCTCCGATCCCTATCGACAAGGCGTCGCACTCTACCGCGCGGGGCGACTCGACGAGGCCGAACGCGCCTTCAGCCAGGCCGAGCAATGCAAGGAGGGCCAATCGGCCCGTTACAACCTCGGCAACACCCGCTTCGAGCGTGGCGACTATGCGGGTGCCGCGACGGCCTACGAGTCGGTTCTGCGCGAGGATCCGAGCCACACGGATGCAGCCCATAACCTAGCCGTCACCCGAGCCACCTTGGCGAGGCTCGAGCAGGAGCAGTTTCGCGACGAGTCGGAACACGAGGACGGTGAGGATCCGACACGGAGCGCCGAAGAGCGCGATCGGGCATCACAAGAAGAAGAGCAACAGGAGCAGCCATCGCCACAGGAGAAGTCCGAGGAGGCGCAGCAGTCCGAGGAGGCGCAGGAATCCGAGGACCAGCAGCAGGGGAGCAGCAACAGCCATCCGAGCAACAAGAAGGCTCGGAGCAGCAACAAGAATCCGAAGGCGAGGAGTCCGGCGACGAGCAAGGCGAGGACAGCGGCTCGCAGGACCAATCCTCCGAGGGCTCGGGCCAGCAAAGCGAGTCGCAGGCCGAGGGTGAAGGCGACGAGGCGGGTCAAGGGCAAGGCAGCGACGCATCCGAACCCACCGATGGCGAGGCGCAGGGCGACTCCGGCGACGCCCGCGGCGCGGATGAAACGGATCAGGCCGGCACGGCAGCGGACACCGCAACCGACTCGGAGGGCGGCGAGTCCGATCAACCCGAGAGCGACAGCGATCGAGGCGACGCCGGGGATCGGACCACGCCGAAGGGCACCTCCGGCGAGGAGACCGCATCCGAGTCCGAATCCGGAAAGGACGGCGAGACCCGCGATGGGAGCGAGGGCGACGGCGAGGAGGATCAGACGCAAGCACCGCGAGACGAATCGCCCCGAGATGAATCATCCGGAGACGACCCAACGGACGGGCGTGACCCGAGTCGCGGCGAGCCCGAATCACCCGACGAAAACGGCAAGGAGCCGGAGCCAGCAGAGCCGGGGCGCGCAGATGCACCGGGCTCCGACCCGAGCCAGCCCGACCGCGAAGACGGTGGCGCCGACGACGCCACCGGCCGGACACCCCGTCCGGGTCCGCCCGGTCCGGCAGAGGTGAAACCACCCGAGACGCTCGGCACCGAGGCACAGCCCGAGGCCGCAGAACGTTTCGATCAACTCGGTGATCGGCCCGGCGACCGATTGGACGAGGACGCAACGGACGAACGAGGCGCGATCGACGGCTCACCCGCGCTGGGTGCAGGCATGGCCGTGATGGAGCAACGGCTCAAGCAGGTGGAGGGCGACCCGTCACTCTTGATCCGCAATCAGTATCGCCTCGAGGAGCTGCGTTGGATGCAGACGACGGGTGCGCCCATCCTGGAGAATCGTCCGTGGTGATGCGCACCGAAAGTCTCCGACGTCACGCGACGCTGTCCGGCCTGATGATCCAGGCGTCGCGTCCGATACTTGGCCTGATTCCGATCCTGATACTGGGCCTGTCGCTGGGGTTGTTCGGGCCAGCGGCGAATGCTTGGCCCTACGGCCATCCGGGACAACAGCCCTTCCCGCCTCAGGGACCCTACGGCCAACCCCCGCCGCAGCCCGGAGCCTGGCAGTTCCGCCCCCAACCACCGACCCATGCGCAAGGCACCCCGCCGGCCTATCCGCAGGGTGCGCCCCCTGCCTATGCGCCGGGCCAGATGCCGGCACCCGGTTATGGTCAGTTCCCGGGCCAAATGCCGGGCCAAATGCCGGGGCAGTATCCGGGGCAATATCGGGCCCAACCGCAAGCAACGCCGCCTCGGCTCGAAGCGACGCTCGGCGAGCCGGAGCCCTATGTGCAGCAACCCCTGCTGCTGCGTCTTCGGCTGATCACCTCGGAGAACCCCGGCGAGGCCACGCTCGATCTACCCGCGACCGGAGACGCACTCATCCAGCGTCTGGACGGACCGACCCCGGAGTCCCGCGCTGCCGAGGGGGGCCGGCGCGAGATCGTCAACACCTTCATCCTGACCCTGATCCCGTTGCGGCCTGGCGATATCGAGATCCCACCCATCAAGGTGACGGGAACCGTGCGAGGCATGGGCGGCGGCATGCAGCGCTTCGAGTCGGTGACCGACCGCCCGATTCGCCTTCAGGTTCGACCGGCCGTGAGCGCGGTGACGCCCTGGCTGCCCTTGAGATCATTAAGTCTCAAGGCCGACATCGATCGCGAAACCACCTTGGTCCCCGGGCAGCCCGTCACGCTGGCGTTGGAGCTTGTCGCCACGGGAGGCACGGCGGCGCAGTTGCCGAGCCTGGAAGACCAGCTCGCCGGACCGGATCACCGCGTCTATCGCGAGCAGGTGCTCACGGAAAGCGGTCTCTCGGCGGACCGCCGTGATCTGGTCGCACGCCGGACCGAGTATTACACCCTGGTCCCTCAATCCTCCGGTCGACTGACCCTGCCCGAGATCGATGTCGCTTGGTGGAACACCGACTCGGGCACCCGAGAGGTCACGAGTCTGCCGATGCGCACCTTGAGCATCGGCGGAGAGAGCGGCCCCTTCGGCATGCCCTCCTCCGTCATGACCGCGGAAGACTGGAGCCTCGTCTGGCTCCCGCTGACGGGGCTTTTGCTGCTGATCGCGGGCTATTGGGGCGGCGTCTTCTACGCCACCAAGCGGCAGCCGACAGATCGAGCGCGAGCCCGGCCGGCGGCAGGGCTGGTCGGCAGACTCCGTGCCTTCGGTGCCCTGATCGTCAACCGCTGGAGTCGCCTCGCCCGTCGTCTGCGACCCGAACCACTCGTCGCGCGCATGCGCACCGCCGTGGCCGCGGCTCTCCCGCCGAGCAGTCGATTCCTGCTCTGCGTGGGCCACGCCAATCGCGCATCGGACCCCGTCGACTGGTGCAACCGCTTCGAAGCGGATGCCCGCAGCCGGCTCCGCTTCCAAGGCGAGGCCACCCAGCCCAACCTCACCCGACTCATCCTGAGCTTACGTCCGCACGCGGATCCGGCAACCTTGACCCGGCTGATGCAGGAGCTGGACGCCGCGCTCTACGGCCGACAGGGTCTCGACTTCACGCGATGGAAACGCGACTTCATGCGGCAGGTCGGCCGCGGCGCCGCGCTGCGTCCGCGCAAGGGCCGCGTCGCCCGGATCAAACGCGCTGCATTGCCGGCCCTCAACCCCGGTCGTTGAGCCGCTGCGGGTGCGGGGGGTGCGGGGTGCGGGGTGCAGGGCGGAGGGCCGCAAGGATCAAGCAACCAAAACCATTGAGGGCGAGCGTGGCGAGCCGCGTTCCGGCAGTGTGTGTCGAGCGCCAACGGCGCGACCGATGTCAGCCCGGGGCAGCGCCCCGGGTTTCAATCTCGAGAATGTCGTACACGGTGATCCGAGTACCGCGGATGCAGGGCTTACCGCCCCGAACGGATGGATCGATGGTGATCAGTTCGGTTAAGTCGATCAAAGGCAATCCTCCTCTAAAAGAGCTTTGTTGAAGGCAGGACGCCTCCTATTCCAAACAATCATCTAAACCGCGTCGACGCCGACAGTCGTTGACTCGCACGCGCCCGAGACCCGCTCCAGCCCCGCATATGCCGGGGGACGCGGTTTAGATCACCAGTCCAACTCGACGGGATCCCTGCGACGGGCGTTGATCTGAACCTCATGCACGCGTCCGTCGGCCAAGCGAATCACCCGGTCGGCCATGTCGGCGATCACGGCGTTGTGTGTGATGACGGCCGTGGTGGTACCGAGCTCCCGGTTGATCTGCTGGATGACCTGTAAGACACGGATGCCTGTCTTGGAGTCCAAAGCGCCGGTAGGCTCGTCGCAGAGCAGCACGGCCGGGCGCTTGGCGACGGCACGGGCGATGGCCACGCGCTGCTGCTCGCCGCCGGAGAGTTGGGAGGGGAAGTGGTCCAGACGGTCTTCGAGGCCGACCAGAGCGAGGGCGTCCTCCGGGGTCATGGGGTCGGGGCTGATCTCGGTGACGATGGCGACGTTCTCGCGCGCGGTCAGGCTGGAGATGAGGTTGTAGAACTGGAAGACGAAGCCGACATGTCGACGCCGGAAGGCGGTCAGCGCCTTGTCGTCGGCACCGGTCAGATCCTGGTCGAGATAGCGGACCCGGCCGCCGGACGCGCGGTCGAGTCCGCCCAGGATATTGAGCAAGGTGGATTTGCCGGATCCCGATGCCCCGAGCATGACCACCAGCTCGCCGGCATAAAGCGCGATGTCGACGCCGCGCAGGGCTTGGATCTCGACCTCGCCCATGACGTAGGTCTTGACGAGGTTATCGACCGCGAAGACGACCCGCCGGGGCGCGCGCGGGTCGGCGGGTCGAGTCGCATCGCCGGACGCGGATTCGGAATGACGCATGTCGCTCCGGACGCGGTTTAAGGCGATTGCCGAACGAATTCCTGCATGACCCTGACCGCCGATTTGCGGGGAACGACGGGCTTGCCGCGCGCATGGAGATGCATGCGCGTGAAGGCCGCGCCCAGCAAGAAAATCAGTGCCGAGAAATAGACCCAAAACAGGACGACCACCAGCGAGGCCGCCGCTCCGAAGGTGGACGCCTTCGCGGTGTGTGCAAGAAACAGGGTCATGCCGTAGCGCCCGATTGCGAACATCAACGCGGTGACGATGGCCCCGATCATCACGTCCCGCCAGGAGAGGATCACGTCCGGCAGCACCTTGAAGAGGGTTGCGATGAAGGCCGTCGCGATCAGCAGCGCGATCGCCGATTGCCCGCCGACCCACAACAGCTCCAAGCCCGGCAACGACAGGTCAAGGTAGGGCGCGATCGCGCTCAGCGCTGTGCTGATCACGCTGTAGAGCAACAACGCCAGGCCGATCAACAGAACCACGAACAAGGCCAGGATTCGCGTCATGGCCATGCGCAACAGACCGCTGCTTTCGGGGTTGGGCCTGACGCCCCAGATGGTGTTGAGCGAGAAGCGCAATTGGGCGAAGACGGTGGTTGCACCGACCAGGACGGCGCCGATGCCGAGCAGGGTCGGCATCAAGCCCGTCGTCTCCACGCGCGACATCAAGACCGCGTGCTCGATCGCTTGGGCCGCGCCAAACCCGATGGCGTCCTGCAGGCGCGCGGCAATCTCGCCTTGGGCCGCACTTTCGCCCAGCACCAGCCCCAAGACCGCGGCGACGATGACCAGCGTGGGCGCGAGGGAGAACAGGGTAAAGAAGGCCAATGCGCCGGCATGGCTGAAGGCGTTGTGCTCGAGCCACAGCTTGCCGGCATCCCGGGCGAGTTGGAATCCCTCGATCGATCTCGGTCCGACAGACTTCGAGGCTTGCGTCATTGCTATTGATATCCGACAGCCCGTCGTGTCAGTTGGCCATCGCGTCGATCTCGGCGAGCAGACGCGTGTAGTCCGGCGACTCGGGTGCGGCATAGTGAAAGTTTTTGAAGAGCCCGGTCAGCTTGTTGAAGTGGTGTCGCACCGCGGCCTTGTCCTCGAAGCCGCGCTCCTGCTCGACGATGCCCCAGACGCGGTCGAAGGTGAGTTTTTGGCGATCCATGGGGACCGCGCCGTCGACATCGTCGAAGGCGTCCTGCTGGAGGAAGACCATGTCGAGGAAGAGCGCCTTTTGATAGACGACATAGTCGTCCGTCGTGATGCCCTCCTCGCCCGTCACCTGCATCATCTGCTGGACGCTGTCGCCGCGGACCAGGAAATCCTTCAGGGCCTTGACGCGCTCGGTCCAGGTCGGGTCCAGGTTGCGGGCGTACCAGTCGGACAACTGCTCCAGGTAGCGCGACCAGGAGATCAGCGGATCGATCGCCGGATAGAAGCGGCGGTACGCACGATCGTAGGAGAGCCCGAGGAAGCTCTTGACCGTGCTGAGTGTCCCCTGCGTGACGGGTTCTTCGAAGTTGCCGCCGGCCGGGGAGACGGTGCCGATCATGGTCAGGCTTCCCAAGCTGCCGTCGGCGCTGCGAATCAGGCCGGCGCGCTCGTAGACGCTGCGGATCGCCGATTCCAGATAGGCCGGGAAGGCCTCCTCGCCCGGGATCTCTTCCAGGCGCCCCGAGGTCTCGCGCATCGCCTGCGCCCAGCGGGAGGTCGAGTCGGCCAAAAGCAGGACGTGATAGCCCATCTGGCGGTAGTACTCACCGATGGTGATGCCGGTGTAGATCGACGCCTCGCGCGCCGCGACCGGCATGGACGAGGTATTGCAGATAATGATGGTGCGGTCCATCAGCGAGCCGCCGGTCGCCGGGTCCTTGATGCGCGGGAACTCCTGGATGGTTTCCACCACCTCGCCCGCGCGCTCGCCGCAGGCGACCACCAGCACGATATCCACGTCCGCATGCTTGGCCAGCGAATGCTGCAGCACGGTCTTGCCGGCACCGAAGGGGCCGGGGATGCAGGCGGTCCCGCCGCGCGCGACCGGGAAGAAGGTGTCGATGGTCCGCATGGTCGTGATCATCGGCTCGTTCGGATAGAGCCGCTCGGTCGTGCGCGCGCGCAGCATGTGCTCGGTCAGCGGGCGGCGGACCGGCCAGCGCTGGGTCAGGTCGACGGAATGCTCCTCGCCCCCGGCATCGCGGATGCGCGCGACCGGGGTGTCGAGCGTCACGCTCCCTTCCTGAATCCAGGTGACCTCGACCTCGCCGGCCTCGTCGAACGGCACCATGATCTTGTGCGTGAAGCGACCCTCCGCGACCGTGCCGAGCAGGCCGCCGGCCCCCAAGCGCGCACCCTGCGACACGGCGGGGACGAAGGACCATTTGCGCTCTCGGTCCAAGGGATCGACGTCCACGCCGCGCGGCAGGAAGATGCCATGCGCGATGGCGATCTTGTCGAGCGGGCTTTGCAGGCCGTCATAGACTTGACCCAGTAAGCCGGGTCCGAGGATGACCGACAACATCTCGCCGGTCTGCTCGACCGGATCGCCGATGGTGATGCCGCGCGTATCCTCGAACACCTGGACGTCGGCGGTATCGCCACGCACCCGCAGGACCTCGGCCTTGAGCCGTTCCTGGCGTCCATCGGTGGGAACCCGTCGCGGCAGGATGAGGACCACCTCGTTCTTCATCAGGGGGCGGCGCGTCCCCTTCTCCCAGCCGGCCTCGATGGTCACCAGGCTCTCCTGCACCGCGATCACCTGTGCGAGTGCGTCGGCCCGTGTCGCGGGTGCCGGTGGGGCTATCGGGGCATCGTCGCGCATCTCGGCGAGGTCCTGTGTCGGGGAGGCGCCTTCGGACGCACGCGACCGGTCCTCGTGCCTGGGCTTGCCTCGGGTCGTGTGTCTTGCCATGAGTTGATCCAGTAGGGCGCCGACGTCGGGCCAGCGGTCGACAGGGTTAAACCGCGTCTAGAGTGACATGCGTCATCTTCATTCTGCGTTCGGCTTTGGAGATGTCCTCGACCTCGGTGAGACGCGGTTTAAAATTTTATATTTTTTAATGTTTTAAACCGCGCCGACTCCAACGGTCGTCACGTCTGCCGGGGCCGATCCTATCCAAAAACATCGCATACCGCACCGGGCGCGGTTTAAGTGCGTTCCGGTCGGGAGGCGGCGGCGGGCGGGCGCAGGCTCTTCTCGACCCCCGCCATCGCCTGCTCGACCAGCTCGTCGAAGCGTCGTGCGGCCTCCGCGCCGTCGTAGGTCGTCCAGCGCGCGATCATGTCCCAGCGCAGGACGTAGATGACGACGGCCTCGAAATCGAGATAGTGCCCGTCGCTGCAGCTCTCCAAGTGATTCCACACCGCACCGAGCAGCAGGCGCTCGAGATCGACGGTGGCGCCGCGGGCGAGCAGACGCTCGGCCTCGGGCAGCCAGGGAAAGGCGCGCTCGAGACCGAAGGCGGGCTCGTTCCAGTGCTGCATGATCCGGCTCGTCCAGCGGCCGAAGCCCCGGCGGCGGTCGCGCGGGGCGGACTCGCCGCGGTGCCGCCGCCGCAGGGCGGCGACCAGGGTGCGCATCTCGAGACGCCAGGTCACCAGATCGTGGATGAATGGATTCGTGATCCCGTCGATCACCTGCTTGGCTCGGACCACCGACTGTGCGTCGGTCCGGTCGGGCTCCTGTTGCGCCCATTCGAGCAGCCGTCTGGCCTGGCGCAGACAGTCCGCCTCGACCGGATCCAGCAAGGCGAGACGCTGGTTCAGTCGGATGCGCGACAAGGGGGTCTGCTTGGCACCGAAGAGCGGGCCGTGATACGGCAACGCGCTCAGGAGCATCGCGTAACGGTCGGAGTGCGCCACTGTCGTCTCGTGTCCTTACTTCACCATGCCTTCGAGGATGGCCCGAAAGCGCGGTTGCAGATGCGCGAGCAGGGTGGCGGCGACCGTCTCGTCGGTCAGGTCGATGTGCACGTCCTTGCCCTTGAGTGCGAGCCGAATGCCCTTGCCGTCCGTTCCGGCGGCGACCCCGAAGGTCACGCCATCGGCCAGGATGTTGCCCGCCAAGGAGAGGACGAAATGCGACAAGGATCCTTCGCGCAGCTCCAGCGGGTTGCGACGCAGCTCCTCCGGGCTCACCAGCGCCTTCGGCAACTGGACCTCGACGGCCTGTCCGGCGTCGATCCCGGCCTCCGCGCGTGCCTTTGCGGCCACCTCGAGAATCAATCGCTCGAGGAATGCCTCCTGCTCGATCTTGGCGGCGATCAGCCGTTTGACCTCGTCACTGAAGCGATCGGCGAGGTCGGCCTTGAGCCGCAGCACGGTGTCGCGCATGGCGATCCGCAGCGCCTCTTCGCCGCCCTTGCGCAGCGCATCGACCTCTTGTTGGATCGCCTCGCGGATCGCCTTAGCGCGGTTCTCGGCCTCGCGAACGATGCGGGCGGCCTCGCGGCGCGCCTCCGCCTCGATCCGCTGCGCCTCGGCTTGACCGGTCTGCACGCCCTCGTCGCGCAGCCGCTCGATCAACGCCTCGACCCCGGACGATGCAAGGCCCTTGAGTGCGCCCTTGTCTTCTGTGGTCATGGTGTCGCGCCCCTCGCTGCTCGTGCGGCTCATCCGGGGATCCCGCCGGCCAATACCAGCGCGAACACGAAGGCGAACACGGCGAAACCCTCCACGATGGCGGCCGGCGCCAACGACAGACCGAAGATCTCGGGCTTGGTCTTGCTCGCATGAATCGCCGAGGCGCACGCCTGACCCTGACGCATCGCCGAGAAGAGCAGCGCGAGACCCGAGAGCAGACCGATGCCGAAGAGCGCCGGTGCGGTCACGGGCGTGACGTCGCGCTGCAGGCTGAACATGATGACGATGCCGTAGATGACCTGCGAGGAGGGCATCACCGAGACGCCGATGTAACGTCCGTAGCCGGAATCGGTGTCGA
Source organism: Thiocapsa sp. (assembly GCF_018399035.1). Lineage (GTDB taxonomy): Bacteria > Pseudomonadota > Gammaproteobacteria > Chromatiales > Chromatiaceae > Thiocapsa. The sequence goes on along the minus strand of NZ_CP073760.1, from coordinate 5,049,146 downwards.
CCATGGCACCGATCGCCGCCTGCCCGGCCACGGAGCAGCCGATGACGCTGCCGATCGCACCCAGGGCCATGGGAGAGAAGAGCCCGGCCCAGCCCAGCGCAACCACAAATTCATTCATTCGCGCAACTCCGTCCGTTTAAAGGGTTTGAAGGGGTAGCCTTCGCCGGCCAGGGCCCAGTTGTAGAATTCGATGAAGTTGAGCCGCAGCCCGTGGACCACGCCGCTCATGAGCGCGAGCATCAGGTTGAGCGTGTGACCGGCCAGGAGGATGAGGATGGCGAGCAGCAGTCCCAGGCCCGGCAGCTCGGTCGCCACATCGCGCGCCAAGCCGTTGAAGGTCATGGCCATCGAGGCGGAGGCCAGCCCGAGCGCGAAGAGTCGCAGATAGGAGAGCACGTCCCCGAACACCTGCGTCACCCGCACCAGGTTGCTCAGTCCGTCGAAGCCGCGCAGGGCGAGCGCCTTCACACCATCCACACGGCGATCGCTGCCGAGGAGCAGGACCACGGCGAGCCCGAGGCCCATCAGGACCTGTGCCGAGAGGATCACCCACTCGGGCGCGCCGACATCGCCCGCAATCCAGAGCGTAAAGCCGCCCAGCATCACGGCGATCCAGCCGATCGCCACACGCCCCGCGGCGCGGCCGCGTTGAGCGCCCGCCATCTCGAGATTGGCGAGGATCAGGTGGACCACGCCGATCCCGACCGACAGCCGCATCATGACCTCGAAATCGTTGATATCCAGCAGATGCAGATGTCCGGGGAGGCTGTCCGGCCGGGGTGCGAAACCGAAATAACTGCCGACCAGGACGCCCCACACCACGGACGTGCCGACCAGGGCCGCGGCCAGGATGCGCAGGCGCCCGCCGAGCTCGCTGCTGCCGATCTTGCGCCAATAGGCCAGCAAGAGGACACCCAGGAGGGCGGCGTAGCCGGCATCCGAAAGGATCATCGCGAAGAAGGCCGCGAAGGAGAAAAACAGCACGCGCGAGGGATCCCAGGAGTCGTAGGCCGGCATCTGGTAGAAGGCCACCAGGTCCTGGCCGGCGGCGATGGGGCCGGGGTTGTCGAGCAGGGTCGGGGGTGCGTCGTCCGGTCCGGGCGCCTCCATCAGGAGTGCCAGGCCCTGTTGCTCGGCGAGCGCCTGGACCGGCGCGACCGCGTCCTCGGGCGCCCAGCCCTGCACCAGAAAGAGCGACTCCTCGTCGCGCGTCTGCGCCTGCGCATGGCGAAGCTGCGCCGCGTCCTCGGCTTGGGCGAGATGTGTCGAGATGAGATAGATCCAGCGGGTCAAGGCAACGTGCTCGGCCTGGATCTCTTCGAGCTCCAGCTCGGCCGCTTCGAGACGGCGGCGGACCTCGGAGAGACTCAGGGCCCCGGCCAGGGTGCGCGGCACCGGCAGGGCATCGCGGAGCGGCTCGTCCGGGTGGATCACCACGACCCAGGATTGACGGTTGTCGCGATGCACCACCTGCCAGGGCAGCTCGAGCGTGGCAAGCTGCGCCGTCTGGCGCTGCGGCACGATGTAGAACCAAAACTTGCGCCCGGCCAGATCCTGCTTGGGCGGCAGGGTGAAATCGCCCCAGGGCTCGAGCTCGGCGATGCGCTCGACCAAGGCATCGCGACGGTCGCTCGTATCGCGCAGGCGTTGCTGATTCTCCAGCACGGCCGCGATGGTGCCGGGCAGATCGAAGCCCGCCGGGTCACGCACCTGACGACGCTTCTCGCGCCTATCCTGCAAGTAACGCAGGGCCTGCAGCGCCTCGACGGCGTGGCTGGCCGGCTCCTTCTCGGGCTCTCTGGGCGCCGGTCGCAACGGGATCAGGTGCAGGCAGCCGAGCGTTTGGAGCCGCTCGAGCACGGCGTCCTTGTCCGTTGCAAGACCGGCCAAGGTCAGGCGCGTCAGACGTTGGATGCTCATGCCGAGGCCTCTCTGAGTCGTTTGCCCTTCGCGATCTTCGAGCGGACGATCGCCGCGCGTTCGGTGTCGGAGAGGTGGACGCGAATCCGCTTGATGTTCTCGCGCGTACGCGGGATCAACACCTTATCGAACAGATTCACCCGCTGCGTCACCTTGCGCACCGCTTCATCGAGCAACAGGAGACGCCGATCGTGCAGCGCCAGTTGCGCTTGAAGCGTCAGCATCTCGGAGAGCGCATCGACCAAGACGTCTACCCAATGGGGTTTGCTCAAGAAGCCGTAGTCGCGTTTGACGAGATCGAGCCCTTCGAGCACGGGCAGCCGCGTTCCGAGCAGGTTTTCCTCGCCGAGGCGTGCGCCGCGCACCTGCACCAGGTCGGCCAGCGCGATCTCGCGATTGGCGAGCATGGGCAGGTTCTCGGTCACGCGCGCGCGCAGTGCCGCGATCTTGCGATGGGTCTCCGCTTGGGCCAGGACCTCTTTGGCGCGCTCGGTCATGATCTGTTTGCGCTTCAGATCGAGCGAGGGCAGGTAGCGCTCGTAGGTCTGCAGCGCACGGTTCTGCTTGGCGAGCGAGGACTTGCTGAGACTGACGCGTGACATGCGATGGCCTGTCCCGCGTCAAGCCGCCGCTTGGATCGGCTCGTCCTCATCGAGCGTCGGGAGGTACTTGTCGATCAGGTTCTCCTTCATCAGCAGCTCGTCGCGATCGAAACATTCGGCCAGGGTTTGCCAGCAGAGATCCAAGCCCTTCTCCAGCGGAATGCTCACATCGATGTCCATGAAGCGCTCCCGGAAGAGGTTGCCGAACCTGATCAGGCGGATGTCGAATTCGGACAGATCGAAGGCCATCGCCTGTTTCTGCTCGGCATCGCGGGCACCCGAGTAGAAGCGGATCATGGTGTTCATGATCTGGCTGTGGTCCTCGCGCGTGACCTTGCCGATCACGTGCTGCTTCAGGCGCGAGAGCGAGCCGAAGGGGTCGAGCATGCCGTCGTGGAGATAGAATTGGCCTTCCGTGATGTAGCCGGTGTTGTCCGGGACCGGGTGCGTCACGTCGCCACCCGGCATGGTGGTCACGGTGAGGATGGTGAGCGAGCCGCCGTCCTTGAAGTCGGCGGCCTTCTCGTAACGTCGTGCAAGCTGGGAATACAGATCGCCCATGTAGCCGCGATTGGACGGCACGGCCTCCATCGCGATACCCACCTCCTTCATGGCGTCGGCATAGGCGGTCATGTCGCTCAGCAGGACGAGGACACGCTTGCCCTCCTCGACCGCGAACCGCTCCGCGACCGCAAGGGCCATATCGGGAACCAACAGGCGCTCGACCACGGGGTCGGACGCGAGGTTCACGAACATGACGGTGCGGGCGAACACGCCCGCATCCTCGAAGCGACGCAGAAAGAAGTGATAGTCGTCGAAGATCAGACCGAGCCCGCCGAAGACGACGATGTCCGCATCCGCCTGGATGCCGATGCGCGCGAGCAGCGCGTTGTAGGGCTCGCCGGCGACCGAGAAGATCGGGATCTTCTGACTCTCCACCAGAGAGTTGAAGATGTCGATCATGGGGACGTCGGTGCGCACCATCTTGGAGGCGAGCGAGCGTCGCGCCGGGTTTGCCGAGGGACCGTCGATCTCGATCTTGGGGTCTTGAGTCAGCGCCGGGCCGGTATCGAACGGGGTGCCGTCGCCGCGAAAGACGCGACCCAGGACGTTCGGAGAGTAGGTCACCCGCATCGGATGGCCGAGGAATCGGACCGACGCCTGCGTGGAGAGCCCCTTGGTCCCGGAAAAGACCTGAAGCGACACCAGCTCGCCTTCGAGCCTGATCACGCGCGCCATCGATTTGAAACCGCTCGGGTCCTCGACCCATCCCAGGTCGCCGAACGCGACACGTTGGCCTTGCTCGGACACCGGGGGCGGAACCAGGACCTTGAGCAGGTCGCCGACGATCTCGACGACCTTCGAGTAGCGCACGAGCGTATGGGACATCGGACGTGTTTCCCCAGGTGTTTGGGTGCCTGTTTCAGGTCACGGAAGTCGCGCGACTGTGAATCCTCGGATCCCGAGTCTATGCGGCGCTCTTTCGAGGATCAAATTAAACTCGATGTGCGGAGCCTGCCCGTCAAGATTCACGCAACGCCGTCGTCACCGGAAGCCTCGCAGCGCGGAGTGCCGGAAAGATGCCCCCGATGAATCCGATACCGAGCGCCCATTGCAGGCCGCGGATCAGAAGCTCCGGAGTCACCTGGAACTGGAAGACTACCTGACTGAAGTTCGATCCCAATGTCGAGACCGTGAAGCCGTGAAACAAGGCCCAGGCGATCCCGGCCCCGAGGATTCCGCCGGCACAGGCCAAGGCCATGGTTTCGAGCATGACCGCAACGACGACCGGCAGTCCGGTAAATCCCAGCGCGCGCAGGGTGGCGATCTCGCGCGCGCGACTCGCGACCGCCGCATACATGGTGTTGAGCGCACCGAAGACCGCCCCGAGCGCCATCATGACGGCGACCCCGATGCCGACCGCCCGGATCACCCGGGTGAGACGCTCCGACTGTTTGCCGTAATAGGCGCGCGTGGTCTCCACTTCGACCCTCAAGCGCGGGTCGGCGCTCAGGGCCGCGCGCAGGCGCTCGATCGCCGCCGGCTCGGTCAACCGCACGGCGACGGATTGAAAGCCGTTGCTCCGGTAGGCCGCGGCGATGGACTCGGCGTCTCCCCAGACCTCCGACTCGTGCGTATCGCCCGAGGCGAAGACGCCGACGATGCGCCAGTCCTGGTTGTTGAGGACGATGCTGTCGCCGATCTCGACCCCGCTGAATTGTTGCAGCGCGCCCTGACCGACGATCAGCTCGCGCAGTCCCGGTCGGAAGCGGCGGCCCTCGACGATCCGAACCTGCGGACGGACCAGCCAGGCGGCCGGGCCGACCCCTCGAACCTCGAGATTCGCATCCGTCCCCGTCGTTCGCTTCGGGACGCTGGCCACGACCACCACCTCGGCCGCTGCAATGGGGCGGTCGTTCGCGTCGCGCTTGATGCCCGGGGCCTGGATGATCAGCGTCGTGGAGGGACGATCGAGCGCCGATGAGAGTTCGGCGTTGGCCGCGGCGCGCAGCACCAGGGCCGTGTCGTCGCTGCCCGCACCCGTGAGCGTCGCCTCGAAACCCGTTGCCATCGCCTGCAAGGCGACCAGCACCCCGACCACCCCGGCGATACCGACCACCACGACCGAGGTCGCCCCGAGACGCTCGGGTACCGTGCTCAGCCCGACCCGGGCGACGGCGAGCGCCTGCCGCCCGGTTCGCGTCAGCACCAGCCAGCCGACGAAGACCAGCGCGAGCGCGATCACGAGCGTCGGGGCCAGGATCCAGATCCCGAAGAAGGCTGCAACGGCGAGTCCCGCAGCGACCGTCGGCAAGGTCGACCGCAGTTGAGCCAGGGCAACGCCCGACGCCGTCGGTCGCTCGCTCATCGGCCCGCCAACGCATCGACGATCCCCAGGCGCATCGCCTTGAGCGCCGGCGGCAGTCCGACCAGGATGCCGATGGTCGCCATCAGCCCGAGCCCCAGCAGCCAGCTCTCCGGACGCATCGCCACATCGAGCTGCCCGGAGCTGGCCTCGCCGATGACCGGAAGGGCCAAAGTGGCGAGCACGAGCCCGATCAGACCCCCGAGCAGAAGCAGCACGAGCGCCTCGGCCATGACGAGAAGCAGGACTGCACGGTTGGTGAACCCCAGTGTCTTGAGCACCGCCAGCTCGGGAATCCGCTCGCGGATGGATTGCGCCATGGTGTTGCCGGTGAGCAGCACCAGTGTAAAGAACACCGCAGCCATGATGGCCGTGACGATGAGTCCGATGTCGCCGATCTGTTTCGCGAAGGAGAGCTGGAACTCGCGTTCGCTCTGGGTGCGAGTCTCGAAGGCGGAATTGGCGAACTGGCGGTCGATCGCCTGCGCGACCCGGTCGGCCTGCGACGCATCCTCGACCCGCACGATGTACCAGCCGACCGTGCCTTGCCCGATCTCGCGCCCTTCATCGAAGTAGGTATGGTGAAACAACATCTGCTTCTCGGAGGCGCGAAGCTCCGGCTGGGCGGCCTCGAAGATGCCCACCAGGTCGAAGGTCCAGACCTCTCCGCCGTCGCGATTGGGGTAGATGGTCGGGCGCAAGGGGATCCTGTCGCCGACCTTCCATCCGTGCAGGTCCGCGAGCGCCTGCCCGGCGATTGCCCCGGTACGCGTCTTGAGGAAGGCTTGGCGCTGCGCCTGCGGCAGGACCAGCTCCGGATACATGTCCAGATAGCTTTGGGGCTCGACCGGGAAATTCGGGAAGAAGTTCTTCGGATCCTGATAGATGCCCCCGAACCAGCTTGCATGGGTAACCGCCTTCACGCCGGGCGTCGACTGGATCCGGGCCAGATCCGCATAGCGCAAGGGCTGGATCAGCGAGAGGCGCGAGGAGGTGATGAGCCGATCGATCCCGATCACGCTCTGAGGCGCGTTGAACGCCACCCGCACCGCATCCAGCATTCCGAACAGCGCAAAGGCCGCCGCCACCGAAAGCAGCGTGAGCAACGTGCGCGTCTTCTTGCGCATGAGAGCAGCGAAGAGAAGAGGGAGATATTTCATCGCGAGGAGACCCTCCGGCCACCAGCCACCGACCAACAGAAGTCGAGAGCAACGCGTAGGATGGGTAGAGCGCAGCGAAACCCATCCTCCCCGCTCCGACGTCCCGATTCCCGCTCCCGTAGAGCGCAGCGAAACCCATCCTCCCCGCTCCGACGCACCGATTCCCGCTCCCGTAGAGCGCAGCGAAACCCATCCTCCCCGCTCCGACGCCCCGATTCCCGCTCCCGTAGAGCGTAGCGAAACCCATCCTTCACGCTCCGATCTCAGCCTGCTCGACCAGAATCCCCTTATCCAAATGAAGGACACGTCGCGCAAACTCGGCCGCTTTCGGGTCGTGTGTCACCATGATCATGGTCTTGCCGTATTCGCGGTTGAGCCGTTGCAGGAGGGTGAGCACCTCCTCGGCCGAGTGGCGGTCGAGATCCCCCGTGGGCTCGTCGCAAACCAAAAGCGTCGGATCCGACACGATCGCCCGTGCGATGGCGACGCGCTGCTGCTGACCGCCGGAGAGCTCGTTCGGCTTGTGCGATGCGCGGTCGGCGAGTCCGACCAGATCGAGCGCGATCGCCGCGTTGCGCCTGCGCCGTGCCGCGGACAGCCGGGTCAGCAAGAGCGGCAGCTCGACGTTCTTCTGTGCCGAGAGCGCCGGCAGGAGATTGTAAAACTGGAAGACGAAGCCGACATGCGCCGCCCGCCAGCGTGCCAGCTCGGTCGAGGACATGCGGTCGATCCGATGTCCGGCGACGCTCAAAGAGCCTTCGGTCGGCAGATCCAGCCCGGCGATCATGTTGAGCAGCGTGCTCTTGCCCGATCCGGACGGCCCCATCAAGGCGAGAAAATCGCCCTCCGGGATATCCAGGTCGACATGATGCAGGACCTCGATGCGTTGTCGGCCGCGCTCGTAGACCTTGCTGACGCCGCGGATCGCGACCAAGGGTTCTGGGCTACCGGGCTCGGGGCTCGCGATGATGTCGGACATGGGTTCGGGCCGGCGATTCAATCCGATCTGTTCGGCGTCACGGCGTTTCGGCCCCGCCGCTCGGCGACACCCGCATGCCGTCGGCCAATGCGAGAGGCGGATCGCGCACGACGCGCTCGCCCGCGCTCAGGCCCTGCGCGACGAGGCGTCGATCGCCGATCTCTTCGCCGGGGGTCACCTGCCGTTCGCGGACATGATCGCCGTCCAGGACGAAGACAATGCTGCCGTCGTCATGGCCCCGGATCGCGCCCGCGGGGATCAGCACCCCATCGGTCGCGCCGTCCGAGACCTCCGTATCGTCCCGAAGAAAGGACACCCGCACGCCCATCTCCGGGATCAGACGCGGGTCCTTCGCGGAGATCCGGATCCGCACCCGCACCGTCGCCTTGCTGCGGTCCGCGGTGGGGATGATCGCGATCACCGATGCCGGGATCGTCCAATCCGGGTAGGCGTCGAGGACCGCCTGCACCGGTTGATCGGGTCTGACGCGATTGATGAACGCCTCGTTGACGTCGACCTCGATCTCGAGCGAATCCATATCCACGATGGTCCCGATGCCGGTGCGGGTGAAGCCGCCGCCGGCCGACATGGGCGAGACGATCTCGCCGGGCTGGGCGGCCTTCGCGACGATCACGCCGGCGAAGGGCGCGCGCACGACCGTGTTGTCGTAGGCGACCTGCGCGACCTCGACCTCGGCCTCGGACACCCGAACCTGACTGCGCTGCGCCTCGAGCTGGGCCGAGAGGGTCTCGACCTGCGTGGCGGCGGTTTCGAGCGCCTCCTCCGAGGCCAGCTTGCGCGCGCGCAGCTCCGTCTGGCGTTTGAGCCCCCGTCGGTTCTGCTCGAGTTGAACCTGGATCTCGCCGAGCCGGGCTTGGGCCGCGGCCAGGCGTGCCCGAGCGAGATCGAGCTGTGCCTTCGCGTCGGTGTCGTCGAGACGTGCAAGCAGCTGATCCGCTTCGACCTCGACACCTTCCTCGATCAACACCTCGGCGAGCTTGCCCGAGATCTTGCTCGACACCGTCGCTTGGCGGCGGGCGATCACATAGCCGGTCGCATCCAGGACGGCCGTCGGACCCGCGGTCGGTGCCTGCGCGATCACGACATCCACCGGGATCGGGCTTTCGGAGAACACATAGTAGGCCGCGCCGCCGAGCGCACCGGCCGCGAGGATGGCGAGAACGAGCCAAAGCCCGCGATGGCCGCCACCGTCACGGTCGGCGCGATCGATGTGAAGCTCTTTGAGAGGGTCTTGCTCCGACATGAGTCCGTCCAAAAAGGGATGGTGCCCGGGGCGGGACTCGAACCCGCATAGGTTTCCCTGAGGGATTTTAAGTCCCTTGCGTCTACCAATTTCGCCACCCGGGCGCGGCGTGAGGCTTACGGTTGTCGGATGAGTCCGCCGATCGGTGCGTCGTTCGATCCTTGTTGCGACAAGGGGCGACAAGGGGCGACACCATCCGAGTCGACGACCGACGAAGAGTTCCGGGAAGGGTACCTGCGGGGGTTGATGATGGAGGCTGAGCCCGGAATCGAACCGGGGTGCACGGCTTTGCAGGCCGCTGCATGACCACTCTGCCACTCAGCCCGAGCCGGGAAGTATAGTCGTGCTGCACCTGGTTGTCACGGTCTTGCGGCGGCCGAGAAAACGCATGCGCACGTGGGGCGATGACGACGACAAGGAATTTTGCGTTGCGTCGAATCGCGAAAACATGTTAGCTTTCCGCTTCTTTCTACCCCGAAGCACGACCTCCGAATTCTAGGGATTCCGCCATGTCCAAGGTATGCCAGGTCACCGGTAAGCGCCCGATTACCGGCAATAACGTCTCGCACGCGAACAACAGAACGAAGCGGCGTTTTCTGCCCAATCTCCACGACCACCGGTTTTGGGTCGAGAGCGAGAAGCGCTGGGTCAAGCTGCGGGTCTCCACAAAGGGCATGCGCATCATCGACAAGCGCGGTATCGACACCGTGCTTGGCGAGATCCGTGCACGCGGCGATAAGGTCTAACCGGAGGGCACACCATGGCCAAGGCAGCACGCGATAAGATCCGGCTCAATTCCAGTGCCGGTACCGGTCATTTCTACACGACCACCAAGAACAAACGCAACCAGCCTGGCAAGATGGAGATCAAGAAGTTCGATCCCGTCGTCCGCCAGCACGTCATGTATAAGGAAGGCAAGATCAAGTAGCGCCTTCCATCGCCGCCGAGCCTTCGACGCTTATCGCGTCGCAGCGCCCGTGTCGGCACTTGAGAACAAGCCCGCGCAAGCGGGTTTTTTTTGGAGTCGCGTTCGGCGTGGAATGGCCTGCCCGATCTTCCTGGCTCCCACGCTCCAGCGTCGCATCCGCAACACGGGCCGCCGGAGCGGCCGGACGGCGTTCCCACGCTGGAGCGTGGGAACGAGGGGCTGAACCCCACTAACCGAAGCGCAAGTCATCGCGAACGCTTGACGCGGAGCGTCGGGAGAGACGTGACACCGCGGGAGCGGTGTCACGAGCAGGAGCGCCAGCCGGAGGCATCCACACTGGCGGTCTTCAGACTGCTGGCGAGCGGCCCGCGCTTGATCTCGCCGGTGAAGGTCTCCATGCCGCAATCGGCGTACAATCCCCCGTCGGGTCTCGAGACACACCGTCGGCGTAGGCGGTATCCGTCACGCGGATCGCGCTGCCTCGGCGAACGACATGACACGCACTGATCCCGACCCCGGCGTCCCTTACTCACGACTGTTCACTCACCACTCACCACTTCCCCCCATGACCCCTGAATTCTGGCTCGACCGTTGGCAGCATGGCGAGATCGGCTGGCATCTCCCCGAGATCAACGTGCATCTCCAAGAGTTCTGGCCCGGTCTCGGACTCGTACCCGAGACCCTGGTCTTCGTCCCGCTCTGCGGCAAGACACTCGACCTTCTCTGGCTCGCCAGCCGGGGCCACGGTGTCGTCGGGGTGGAGATCAGCGAGCTGGGCGTGCAGGAGCTCTTCGCCGACAACGGCCTGGAACCGCGCGTGACGGAGACACCGCCGTTTCGCACCTACGCGGTCGACGAGCTGCGGGTGCTCGTCGGCGACTACTTCGATCTCACGCCTGCACATTTGGAAGGCGTCGGCGCCGTCTTCGATCGCGCCTCGCTGATCGCCCTCCCCCCGCAGATGCGCCCGGCCTACGCCGAGCACTTCAAAACCATTGTGCCCGCGACCGCAAAGAGCCTCCTGATCACGCTCGACTACGATCAGGCCGAGATGTCCGGCCCGCCCTTCTCGGTCGGTCGCGACGAGGTCCAAACGCGTTTCGCGGACCGTTACAGCATCGAGCCGCTGGCGAGTTTCGACGTGATCGACGAGTCACCGAACTTTCGCCGACGCGGCCTCACCGCGCTCGCCGAGCACGTGTGGAAGCTGGAGCCTCGCCCCTGAGACGCCGCAAGACGACCCTCGCGGCCCGGTGACCGAGACGTCCGAGTCCCGTCGGGGCAGACTGAGCCGGCCGACCACCGGCAGGCAGGGTATTTTGGCCACGACTGAATGGAAGGACGACGAAAACCATGCTGACAGGTGACATCCGTAACCAGGTCGATCAAATCTGGAATGCCTTCTGGTCCGGCAGGGTCTCCAACCCGCTCTCGGTGATCGAGCAGATCACCTACCCGCTGTTCATCAAGCGCCTCGATGACCTGCATACCTTGGAGGAGAACAAGTCGCAGACACTCGGCATCCCGATGGATCGGCGGATCTTCCCGCTGGGCAAGGACGACAAAGGCTGCGTCTACGAGGACATGCTCGGCAAGATCGCCTCTGCCGGGCAGAACGGTCAGTTCCGCACCCCGCGCCACTTCATCCAGCTCATGGTCGAGATGGTCGAGCCAACGCCTGATGATGTGATGTGCGACCCGGCCGCCGGGACATTCGGCTTCCCGGTCGCCGTCGGGGAGTCCGTCAACAGCCGGTCGTGGTGTTGTCCGCGGATCAGCCAGTCGGCGCCGCTCTCGGGGCACGGCGCCTCGACGAACACATCGTCGATGTCGCCTTCGCGATCGGCGATGTCGACCGGACGCGTCTCAATGCCAGCGTGCGATCAAGGCGTTCCACAACCGCGACTCCGCCGCGCCGGCGCGGGCTTGCTTCTCCAAGTGTTCCCCGCGTCTGCGGGGATAACCGCGTGGTGCGTGGGCACGAAGCGCCGGTGTTCCCCGAGGGCAAGCAGCGCCAACCCGACCCCCTCGCGCGGTCGATGTCCTTTCCTCGCCCCGGCGGCAGGTCGTCCGGCCTCCCGGACCTCGGAGCTTTGAGCCATGTTTCTCGATCCTTTCCACGCGGCCGAAGACGGCCTGCTACGTATCTCCGCGCCGCAAGGCCGCGCCTTCGCCAAGGAGGTCGCGGGTGACTTCAATCCGATCCACGATGCGACGAATCCGCGCTTCTGTGTCCCCGGCGATCTCCTCTTTGCACTTGTCCTCGCCCGATGTGGTCTTGCGCATCGGATGACCTTTCGCTTCACCGGAATGGTCGGAGCGGATGCCGCATTGAACGTCATTCAGAGCGGCGCCGGCGTCGTGGTCGAGACGGCCGACGGCAAGCCCTGTCTCGAGGTCGAGCGTTCGGGACAGGTGACCCGGGATTTGATCATGATTGAATCGCTGGTGCGCCGCTACGTGGCCTTTTCGGGTCGGAATTTTCCGCACATCCTGGTGCCGCTCATGGAGCAGCAGGGTGTGATGATCAACCCGGATCGGCCCCTGGTGATCTATGACCGGATGTCGCTCGAGCTGGACCGATTGGACTGCCCTGACGTGGACATTGCGCTGGAATCGACCGAGCTGGAGGTGAAGGGCAAGCGCGGCGAGGCCCGACTCGGGTTCCGCCTGACTGCCGCCGGGGAGCCGGTCGGACAGGGCGCGAAGACCCTCATCCTGAGCGGCTTGCGGGCCTACGAGCCCGAGGCGTTACGGGGGTTGGTCGAGCGCTATGCCGGGTGGAAGGCAGCCAGTCTCGCTGGCGTCTGACCGCCTTATGGCTCGCGGAGCAGGCCATCCGTCTGCTCGAAGACCGCGCCGCGCACGGCGTCGATGTCGCTGCGGCGCGCCGGTTCCTGACTCGTCGTCTCCCCCTGCGGCAGCGCCTTCAACCAATCCAGAGGCGCCGGACGACCAGTCATGCCGGAATTGCCGTGAAAGCCTTCCGAATGGGTGGTCAAGAATCGCCCGATGAGCAGCGGGCTGGATGGGTCGAGAACGCGTGTCAATCTTCATCTCCGAGAAACAGCCCCGCGCGCTCCGGTCTATCCCGGTTTGATTCGGACGGAATGATGTTTTGCCTGCCCCCGACATGCACCCAACCCCGGACCTCATTCCAGTCCGATTGCGATCCCGATCAGTCGCCGAATCTCGATGAGTTGCGCGTCAGTGATGTGGGAGGGCGTCGCGCCAATCCACTAGGACGATCTGACCCGCCGTCGCCTTTTCCGAAGGATTCACCGGGGCTCGCCGTCGGTGGTGGGAGTCCCCCAATCGGCGTAAAAGGACTGCCCTTCGGGCGACGAAGCGACAAAGGCCCCGACGGCGCGGCTTTGCGCCCGAATGCGCTCGCGCCGAAGACGCCTCGCCTCGTTCGCGGCCAACTCGCGCACATAGGTCGCCAGTCCGATGCCCCGCGACTTCGCAGCATCTTCCAGCGTCGTTTGGGTGTCATCATCCAAGCGGATGGATAACGGGTGACCCATCACCAAGCTCCAGAGTGAGGACTACGAGTCGTTAATACATGCCAGGACTACAGTCTAAACCGCGCCCAGTGCGGTATGCGATGTTTTTGGATGGGATCGGCCCCGGAGGATTTCAGAACCGCTGGAGCCGGCGCGGTTTAAAGTATTAAAAAATATAAAATTTTAAACCGCGCCCCCCGCTAAGGGTCGTGGATTCACCAAACTTCGAACTCACTCGAAAGTTAGCATCTCGCTCTGGACGCGGTTTAGCACTACTGATGGACCGAAGTGGCAAGGTGGAAGGCTCCATGACCTGGGCGCGGTTTAGGCTAACGAAGGAGCATTTCGGATTAAGTCGCGCGTTTCTATATGCTGAGCGGTACCGCGAGACTATTCTTCAGGGCGAAAGCTGCCCCCGCCGGAACCCAAGCTGGATCGGAACCTGGGCGTCAGCCCCATGACCGTCAGCCGGGCAGTGAGACGTCACGACGGTGTCCTCGGAGATCTCGCCCCGCCACTCTGACCCGATCGGCGGATGCGTTACATGGTGACCCTGGCGTCTCCTCTGCGTTGAATGAAAACTCGGGAGATGGGCCGATGACCTTCGGAAGACGTGTGCTGCACATTACGCTTTGGGGCCTGGGTGGCCTGCTGGTGCTTGGGCTGGCGGGCATCCTCTGGCTGCGGCAGAGCCCCTACTGGGCCGGATTCACCCTGTTCGCCGAGCCCCATCGGGTCGAGAACTTCCGCGCAATGGACCGCATCTTCCCATCCCGTCCGGTGCCGCGCAACGGCAGCGTCCGGGCCTTCGATGCCGACCCGCGCCCCTTGCCCGCCACCTACCGCTACGACGGCGCCGAGCGGGACCTCGCGGCCTTTCTCGACCGCACGGTGACGACCGGGATAGTCGTTGTTCACCGTGGCGCGATCACCCATGAGGCCTATCACCTGGGCGCCGACGGGACCTCGCCCTTCACCTCCTGGTCGGTAGCGAAGTCGGTCGTGTCAGCACTGATCGGCATCGCCGTGGAGGAAGGCCGAATCGCGTCCATCCGCGACCCGATCAGCGCCTACGTACCGGCGTTGGCCGACTCGGCGTATGGCGACGTGCCGATCGAGGACGCGCTCACAATGTCTTCGGGCGTGGCCTTCGACGAGGGCTACGACAACCCGTTCTCGGACATCAACATGGTGTTCATCCGCGCGATGGCGCTGCGCGAGCCGGTGGAGCAGACGCTGGCGCGCCTCAAACGGGCACGCCTGCCCGGCACCTTCAACGACTACGTCAGCGCCGACACGATGGCGCTGGGCCTGGTGCTGAAGTCCGTCACCGGGATGCCGCTGGCCGACTATCTGGCCGCTCGACTGTGGGGGCCGATGGGCGCCGAGGCTTCGGCGTCCTGGAGCACCGATCTGCTGGGGCGCGAGTTTGCATTGTGCTGCGTCAACGCAACGCTGCGCGACTGGGCGCGCTTCGGGCGACTGTACCTTGAGGGTGGCGCGCGCGAGGATCGGCAGATCGTGCCGGCGGCCTGGGTCGCGGCCTCGGTGAACCTAGGCGCACCGCACCTGCAGCCCGGCGAGAACCCTGCTTCGAGCTGGATGTTTGGCTACGGCTACAAGTGGTGGATCCCGGAAGACCCGCAGGGCGACTTCCTCGCGATCGGGGTTTGGGGCCAATACGTCTACATCGACCCGGTACGCGAGAGACCATCGGACCTGGAAGCCACACAACAACCTCGCCAGTCGGAGCGACGTCATGCCCGAACCCAAAAATGTCCTCGGAGAGCCCCTGGAAACCTATTCGATGGAGTCGCCCGCCGGCTTCGCCCACGGCGGCAACGCCGAGACGGCGCTGCAGGCGATCGGCTCGCACGCCGTCGGCGACCGGGCGGACCTGAAATGCCACCCGGTGGACCTCTCCTGATGTTGGTCTTGATGCCGGAGGGCGTGTTTCGGCGAGGCTTTCAGCTGGCGCTCTGGGGTTGCGTCCTGGTGGTGGCCTGGCTTGCGTTCGCGCCGTTCACCGAGCCCGCTGGCTTCTCGTGGGACAAGGCCAACCACGTGCTGGCCTTCTGCGTCGTGCTCTATATCGGCCTGCGCGCGTGGGTCGGCTGGCGCCTCCAACGCCCGCGCGTGCCGAGCCGCAGCCGGCCATGATGCCGGGGCTGAGCGTCACTGGGCAGGTGGGTGTCCTGGCGCTCCAGTAGGTCGCACCGGCAATCCTTGCGGATCATCGGGTCGGCATCGAGGGCCGGCTCGGGAGCATCCTCCCGGGCGGGCAGTCCACGGCGGGCGCGATCGCGAGTGGGTTGGGCGGCTCACCGATGTGGTTGAGAGTCCGCTCGATGGGGGTATTGGGGATGAACGCAACGCTCGGTTCGGCGTCCGTTACCAGTCACATTTCGACCATTGCCGATCGGAGGACCAATGTCGGTTCCGGGGCGTGACCGGTCACTCGCGGCCTCTCCGGCACTGGCCGATTGTAGGACTTTGCCTGCACTCGGCTTTCGTCGTGCAGTGCGGCGACTGTGGTGGCCATTTCAATCCGGCCGCTTCTTGAATCGCAGCGAGGCGATGAGCAGTCCGACGAACATGAAGCCCGACAGCAGGATCGACGGCAACAGGATGAAGACGGTCATCTGCATCGCCTGCAGTTGATTGCCGGCGATGGTCGAGAGGACCAGCCCGAGGGCGAGACTGGCGCCGATGAAGGCGAGTGTCGCGACCGCCAACGCCGGGAGTGAGCCCTGCAGCGGCACGCCGAAGATCAGGTGGCCGAGCAGCAGGATGATGGTGGTCTGCACCAGACCGATCCCGATGTACGGGACGATCTTGCCCAGCATCAGCTCGAGCGGGCGCACCGGCGTGTTGATCAGCATCTCCATGTTGCCGCGCTCGCGCTCGCGCACGATCGCCGCCGAGGTGAACATCACCATCGTCATGGTCAGGATCACGGCGACCAGGCCGGGCACGATGTTGATCGCGGTGCGCTGCTCCGGGTTGAAGAAGAGTGCCACGGCGAAGGTCGGCGTCGTGCGGTTGGCGGGGCGTCGCAGCAGCTCGGTGAGCGGCATCGCACTCAGACCCTTGATGGCGCCGGCGATCACGGTGTCCGAGCCGTCGACGATCCACTGTGCAACCGGCCGGCTGGTCTGCTCGTCGGTCGAAGGCGGGGTCGCCAACCCGGCGCCGACGCTGCCGCTGCGGGCGACGCGTTGGCTCAGATCCGGCGGGATGATGAATGCGGCGCGCACCCGGCCCTCGACGATTGCCTCCTGCGCCGCGGTGATGTCGAGCGTGCGCTCGGTGAAACGCACCACCTGGGTCGCCTCGACCGCCTGGGTCAGCACCCGGCTGAGGCCGGTGTTGGCCTGATCCACCAGCGCGGCAGGGATATCACGCACATTGGTGTTGATCGCGTAGCCGAACAGGATCAGCTGAATCAGCGGAATCATGATGACCATGCCCAGGGTGGTGCGGTCGCGCCGCAGCTGGGTCAGCTCCTTGGACAGGATCGCAAGGATGCGCCGGGCCGATTGCAGCACGGCGCTCATGGTTGCCGGCTCCCGACATGGGTCCCGGTGCTGGTGACGAAGACGTCTTCCAAGCTTGGACGCGCCGGCTCCAGGGCGGTGGGCGTCGGCTGCAGCGATTGCGTGCGCAGCCAGGCGACCGGGTCGGCGATGCGATCGGCCACCAACACGCGCAGTCGGCTGCCGAGCTGCGCGGCCGAGATGACCTCCGGCAGCGCCGAGAGCTGCAGCTTGAGCGCGCGCAGGTCGGGGGCCTCGACCTCGACCACCCGGGCACCCATGCCGGCCATCAGCTCGGCCGGCGAGCCATCGGCGCGTTTGTGCCCGGACGCCATGATCGCGAGCC
Organism: Thiocapsa sp.; assembly: GCF_018399035.1. Lineage (GTDB taxonomy): Bacteria > Pseudomonadota > Gammaproteobacteria > Chromatiales > Chromatiaceae > Thiocapsa. Next base: position 5,032,039 of record NZ_CP073760.1, on the reverse strand, counting down.
GATGACAGCGTTCGGCCTCGTCCATGTAGTGGGTCGAGACCAGGATGCTGGCGCCGGCGTCGACCAAGTCGAACAGGCGTTCCCAGAAATCGCGACGGTTCTCGGGATCGACGGCCGAGGTCGGCTCATCGAGGAACAGCAACGCGGGTTCATGGATGGTCGCCGCGGCCAGCGCCAGGCGCTGCCGCTGGCCGCCGCTCATGCGCCCGGCACGCCGGCTGCGCAGCGGCTCCAGCGCGTAGGTCGAGAGCAATGCGGAAATGCGCTGGCGTGCCGTGCGATGCCCGAGGCCATAGATCTCGGCGACGAAACCGAGGTTCTCGGCAACGCTCAGGTCGTCGTAGAGCGAGAACCTCTGGGTCATGTAGCCGATCCGGCGCTTGAGCCGCTCGGCGTCGCGCGGGAGCTGATGGCCGAGCACGCTCACCGTGCCGGCGGATGGCGTCAGCAGTCCGGTCAACATCCGCAGGGTGGTGGTCTTGCCGCAGCCGTTGGGGCCGAGAAAGCCATAGATGGTACGCGGAGCGACCGTCAGATCCAATGCATCGACGGCGGTCAGGTCGCCGAACCGGCGCGTCAGTCCACGCGCATCGATGACCGGCTCGGTCACGGCATTTCGACCTGTGCGGGCACGCCGTTCGGGAGCATGGCGGCGCTGTCCGGAAGCTCGACCTGCGCCAGGTACATGAGCCGGGCGCGGTCGCTGGCATTCAAGGCGTAGTAGGGGGTGAAGGCCGGGTCGGAGCTGATCCAGCGCACGGTGCCGTCAAAGGTCCGATCCAGTCCATCGACGTGCACCTTGAGCGTATCGCCCTTGTTGATCTTGACCCGATAGGGCTCGGGGACGTACACCCGGGCATAGGGCGCCTTGCCGGCGAGGATGATGGCCACGGGGCTGCCGACCGTGACGCGCTCGCCGAGGTTCCAGGGCAGACTGTCGAGCACGCCGTCGCGGGTGGCGACGATGCGAAGCTCCGCCAGCAAGGCCTGTTGATAGGCCAGCGCGGCCTCGTCCGCACTCAGCTCGGCCTCGGCTTGGGCGATCTGCTCCGGGCGCGTGCCCGCGAGCAATTCGTCGAGGTTCTCCTTGGCCTCGTCCAGCCGCGCGCTGCTGACTGTCCGAGAGCTGGACCAAGAGGGTGCCTTTGGTGACCGGCGAACCCTCGGCCACGGGCAGGTCGACGACCAGTTGGGCGACGGTGGCGGTGAGTGCGACGCGATCCCGCTCCAGGGTCCCGAGCGCGAGCGGTCGTTCGGTGTCCAGGCAGCCCGTGAGCAGGACAGCAGCCATGATGGCGAATCGGATCCTGAGCCTGCACATGCGTCGGACGCCTCTTGAGCATGCGGATGCTGTCGTTGCGACGGGGCGGGTCAAGCCGCTCCGGTGGACCGCAAATGCGAGGCTAGAGTGGCGCTGAGCTCCGGTCAAGTACAGGGATGGCGAAGCCAGCTCACGGCAGCGCGCTCGTGGTCCGGCTGTCTGCGCATCGGTTCCGGGTCGCGCGCTCGCGAGTCGACCCGGCGGGCCGCCGCCCCGCCCTCGATCGCGATCTCGACAGGTGCAACACGCGCGGGGATCATCGGCGCCGACGGCTCGCCCCTGCATGGCGCGGCCGCGCGATGTTGATCGTCGTCGTGGACACTGCGGCCTGCGCGGTTCCGCTTGCCGCACTGCTGCTGGCGTACGTTCTGCTTGCGCGTCCCGTCTGGTTCCGCGGTAGGTGGCGTGCGCTGTCGCCTCGCCGTGTGGCGGGTGTCGCCATCCGGGTCCACCGGGAGACCGGGCGATCCGAGCGGCGGCCCCGGGCGGCCGGCGTGCAACTCTGACCGTGGAGCGAACCGGGTATACGGCATGCGATCCCGGGGAACGGGACGTCGTGGGTGTCATCGGTTGTGGCACCGGCACTCCGGTGCGGAGCTCGGACAGTCTGCGAACGGTTCGCGGCAGACCGTTTACGACCCGGACCGGCCACCGAGCCGAGCCAGCCGACCGATCGCTGGGCCCCATGACCGGTCACGCAACTCTGGTGCCGATCAGGAAGAACTCGGCCAACTCCGGACCCTCAGCCGGCACCGATGAGCGGCCGCAATGACCTATCCAGCGGACGTCGGTCGTCCGCGGCCGATCTTGACACCAGAACCACCTGCTGTGGTCCTAACCGCGATAATCCGGCCCTTGGTTGTCGTTCGTTTCTTCGAACTGAACAGCGAGGGGTCACTGCCGCGAGCTTCCTGTCGACTCGGGGCCGAGCGTTCAAGCGATTGCCTGAATCCCCTTCTTCTCGATGACGGTGAGAAGCCGAAGCGCTGGCCCGCCGGGACGCTTGACCCCTCGCTCCCAGTCCGAGACCAAGTTCTTGCTGACATTGAGGTAACGTGCAAAGACCGGCTGAGAAAGATGCTCGCGCTCGCGCAGGGCGCGGATGGCCTCGGGAGAGAGGGGTTCGACCGGCGTCAGGCAAACGTCATCGAACTCGCGCATGGTCTGCTTGCCGATGGCACCCACCTCCCGGAGGGCTTCCATGGTTTCGTGGATCGAGGCCATCGCGTCGCTACGATACTGTTTAGCCATCGTGTTCAACCTCCGAGAATTGCCCGTTTCGGATCAGCGCAGAGAGTTGCTCGTCCGTCAGCTCGAGGACGTGCCGGGCCGCCTTCTTGAAAGCTGCTTCTTCCTCGTCGCTGATGTTGGCCTGCTGGTTCTTGGCGAATCCATAGACGAAAAAGGCACGATGCCTCTGGCGGTACAAGATCAGGGTCCGATAGCCTCCGGAGCGCCCTTGCCCTGGGCGCGCCACACGCTGCTTAATGACCCCGCCGCCGAGATCGGCATCGATGAGGCCCTGCTCCGCTCGAAGGACGGCGTCGCGCAACATCCCGTCCCGGATCTTCTGCTTGCGCGCGAAGCGCTCGAACCAAGCGTTCTTGAAGATCCTCACGTGCCCTTGCGCTCCGGTTCGATGTCATACCTAGTGTTATATCACAAAGTCATAGGGAATCTGGTGATCTATGACCGGATGTCGCTCGAGCTGGACCGATTGGACTGCCCTGACGTGGACATTGCTCTGGAATCGACCGAGCTGGAGATGAAGGGCAAGCCTCGGGCTGCAATCCATGTCGGGCAGGGCGATGCAGCCTTCGATCATCAACATGATCTACTGCCAGGTGCTCGGCAGCGTGGAGCTGCGGGCGATCATGGGGCTTTGAGGGCGCGCGGTCATGCGCTCGCGCGGGCCTCGTCATCTCATTGCAGCGAGGACACGAGGATGAACCCGACACGCGCCCGGATCGGCGACGCCCTGATCCTGATCCTGCTGGGGTGCTGCATGGCGAGTCACGCGGCGACGCCGGCCACGCGCGAGACGATCACCACCCCGCCGCCCGGCAGCCCGGAGCGGGGCGCGATCCTGGATGCGTTGCGCGCGGAGCTGACGCACCTGACGGGGCCGGCGCGAACGCGGTGCGCGAGGGTGCGCCCGACGCGACGGCGGACGGATGCAGACGGCAGGGTCGGCGGCACCGGTGCTGCGCCTGAATGGAGCCACGCCCGCGGCCTCTCGAACCGGCCGGTCAGCGCTCCACCGTGACCCCGCGCCAGAAGGCGATATGCTCGGCGATGCGTGCGGCCGAGGGTTTCGGGTCGGGATAGCGCCAGGCGGCGTCGACGTTGCAGTCGTTGCCGACCAGGATATGGTAATAGTGCGCCTCGCCTTTCTTCGGGCAGACGGTCCGCCGCTCGCTGACTTCCAGCAGATCCTGTCGGACCGCTGCGATCGGAAAATAGACATGGCCATCCATCTCCTCGACCTGCTCGCTCTCGGCGATCACACAATCCTTCCACACTGCTTTCACCATGGTGCATGCCCTCGAGGGTTGGTTGCTGCTCCGGGGTGACCCGGTCGAGCGGAGGAGTCGCGAGGACGCGCCGCCCCGGACGTGGTCAATCCCTGACGGCCCGCGGCCTCTTCCAGGTATAGACAGCCGTCACCGCATAGTTCCAAACCGCACCGACCAGGATCCCGGCGAGCGCCGAGAGGAACCAGCCGGAGTGGCCGCCTTGGAAGAGATAGTTGGCGATGCCGACGTTGGCCAGGGCGCCGACGCTGCAGGCGGCGACGAAGGAGAGCCAGCCCCAGATCAGCTGCCGGCCGCGCAAACGCATGTCGCGGTAGGTCAGGATGTTGTTCAAAAAGAAGTTGCTGGTCATGGCGACCAGCGTCGCGGCGGCCTGACTGATCAGGAAGGCGCCTGTCCCGAGCAGGGTCAACATGGGCCAGAGCACGGCCATGTGCACGAAGACACCGAGCCCGCCGATGGCCGAGAAGGCGATGAAGCGCACCGGGATGACCGGGCCGATCAGCTTCTGGGTCAGCATCAGCAGATATTCCCAGAGGACCGCGTTGTCGAGCTTGCTGCTGCCGGCCTCGCGCGCGCGGAAGGTAAACGGCAGCTCGCGAAAGCGCAGGGGATGTTCGGCTTCGGCGAAGATGTCGAGCAAGATCTTGAAACCGACCCCGCTGAGTCGCCGCACGCACCCCTGGACGACCGACGCACGCACCAGAAAGAACCCGCTCATCGGGTCCTGCAGATCCGCATGGATCAGGTACTGGCCGATCCGGGTCGCAAACCGGCTCATGGATTGCCGACGGGCATTCCAGTCCCCCATGCCCCCGCCGGAGACGTAGCGGCTGCCGACCACGATGTCCAGGTTGTCCGCCTTGATGACCTCGAGCATCCGGGGCAAGAGGGTCTCGTCGTGTTGGAGGTCACCGTCCATCACCGCCAGAAAGGGCGCCGCGCTCGACATCATGCCTTCGATACAGGCCGACGACAGCCCGCGTCGGCCGATACGCTGCACCAGCCTGACACGCGAATCCTGTCGTGCGATCGCGCGGACTCGGTCCGAGGTCCCGTCGGGCGAGTCGTCGTCGACGAAAACCAGCTCCCAGTCGATCCCCTGCAGCACCGCATCGACCCGGCGGACGACCTCGTCCACCATGTCCGCTTCTTGATAGGTCGGGACGATAACGGCCAACTCGGGTGGACGGCAGTTGTGCTGGGGCATCGGCTGATCGGAGATCCTGTTGGCCATGAGCGGAGGTTCGATTCGTTGCGGGAAGGAACGTGCGGGGCGCGCCTTTGAAGTAGACTGCCGCGCGCGGCTGCGGACGCCGCAACGGTGACGAGACGGCAGACCTAGGCTCCGAAAAGCCCTTATTCTAACGCGATCGCGTTCCCGCCATCTCGACCGCGACCGATCGCGGCCCGGATCGGATCCGCCGAATCTGCCGAATCACACCACGCAGCGAGTCACGAGACCATGGAAACGACCCGAGGCATCGATACACCCCGTCAGGCGTGGGGCCTCTTGCTCGCCCTGATCGCGGCCATGACCGCCTGGCGGCTGGGCGTCGCCGCGCTCCTGCCGGTCACGCAGGACGAGGCCTATTACTTCGACTGGGCCCGCAGCCTCGCCTGGGGCTATTTCGATCATCCGCCGGGTGTAGCACTGCTCGGCATCGGCACCTGGCTCGCCCCGGGGTCCGCGCTCGCCGCGCGTGCGGGGACACTGATCGCCAGTGCACTGACGCTGCTTGTCCTCGCACGCTTCTTCCGCAACTGCGGACTCACGGCGCCGCGCGATCTGGCCGTGGCGCTGGTGCTGGTCTTCGCGACCATCCCCGGATTCGCCGGCGGCGTCATCACCACGCCCGACACGGTGCTGGGCCTGGCCTGGGCGCTGGCCCTGCACGAGAGCGAGCGCGCGCTTGCCGGCCAGCGTCGACGTTGGCTCAGCGCCGGTGCAGCGGTCGGTCTCGGTCTGCTGGGGAAATACACCATGGTCCTGATCGGGCCGGTGCTGCTCTTGGCCATCCTCTTCAGCGACCCGCGCGCGCTGCGCACGCGCTGGCCTTACCTCGGCGGACTCGTCGCGCTCCTGGTCTTCGCGCCGAACATCCTCTGGAACCAGCAGAACGAGTGGCTGACCATGCGCTTTCAGTTCGGCCACGGCTTCTCGACCGAGGTCGGCGACCTGCCGGTCGGCGCCCCCGGCGCCATCGCGCACGTCGGCCCCCAATCGATCGGCGAGCGACTGGGCAGTCTCTCGGGTTATCTCGGCACCCAGCTCGCGTTTTGGGGACTGATCGCCATTCCCCTACTCCTTGCGCCTTTCATCAACCGGGCGCGACGTAACAAGCCGAGCCAGGAGATGGCCGGGGCACTCGTCGGCCACGCCAAACCTCTGCTGTGGGCCGCAACCCTTTTCCCCTTAGGCTTCTTCGCCCTGGTCGCGACCGGCAGCGAGGTGGAGCCGAATTGGCCGGCCGTCTATCTCATGTCCGCGGCGCCCTTGGCGGCGTTGCTGCTGCGCAATCTGCGTCCCTGGGTCATCGCGGCCGCTCTGGGCAATCTGCTGCTTCTGAGTTTCTACGCGTTCCATGCGGCGACCGCAGCACTGCCGCTCGGAGACAGTCAGAATCGCGTCCTGCGCGAGACCCATGGATTCCGAGAGTTGGCCGAGATCGTCGGCAGGCTCGAGGAGCCCGTCTATGCCGACCGGTATCAAACCACGGCGATGCTGCGTTTTTACGCGCCGGACTTGGACACCACGACCCAATGGCCCGGCCTGACCCGACCCTCCGAGTATCTGCGCGGCCGGATCGCACCGCGACTGGATCCGGAGTCCGTCGATTCGCCCTTCTGGCTCGTCTCCGGATTCGGCGCACCGCCGGCTATCGCGGGTTTTCGCGCGGATACCCACCGTAGGCTCTTCGATTGCGCCGGGCAGCCGCTGAGCAAAGCCGCGGAGGCGCCCTGCGCGCGTCCGCTGCACACCTGGAATCTGTATCGGTACCTTCCGGAGGGGTGAGGCAAACGGTCGGGAAAGGTTCACGACGGACCTTCGAGCCGGCGCGGTTTAAAATTTTATATTTTTTAATACTTTAAACCGCGCTGGCTCCAGCGGCTCTGAAATCCGCCGGGGCCGATCCCATCCAAAAACATCGCATACCGCACTGGGCGCGGTTTAAACGCAAAATGAAAATGGCGCATGTCGCTCTGGACGCGGTTTAACCCGACGCACGCGACTGCAGCATTTCACGGACCTCGTCGATCGAGCGTGTGCATCCTCCGAGATGGATGACTGCATGGCAGTTCGGGCAAACAGGCCGAAGGTCAATGATTGGATTCACCGCATATCGGGCGCCGATCTCGGATAAGGGTGTGAGATGGTGCACCTGGATGAAGCCCTCCGCGACAGGGCCGAACGACGCCAGGAAATCGAACCGACAGATGACGCACGAGCAGCCATAGTGCTCGATGCAGCGTTGGCGAGCGGCAGGATCACGTTCGTAAGCATTCACCGTCACGCGGCGTTTGGCACCCTCGAAAAATGCCGAGCCATCGGTCAACTCCCCCGGCCAGGCGAACGCCTCGGCGATAATGGACTGACACTCCAGCAGATGGCTTTGCCGATCGACGCCGGCATATTCCGACAGTTCCGCCCAGTTGGTCCGCCTGCCGGTCTCCCCGGCCGGGCGCCCCGTCAGCCTGCGTTGAGTCGGGTTCCGACTGATCCCTGCGTCGTCGCACATCGCGGCGATGTTCTGGATCTTCATGCTGATCGATGAGCGACTGCGTGACTGCAGCGCAGAAATGGTCTCGATGCCTCCGATCTCGGCGATGTCGTATCGCGCCGCATAAATGCAGAGCACGATTTCATCTCGGGTAAAGGCTTGACGCGTTGCCATTGACGTCTTTCATTTCCCGCCGAACCGGTTCACCTCGGAACCGCGAGCCCGCCGGAGCGCGATGCGGTTCGCCGGATCACCGCATCCGACCGGATGGGTGATCGAGGCTGACCATGTCGACTAATGATCGTCTCCGCGATTGCTCGCCTTGTCCGCCGAGATCCGATCCATCAGCGCGAACAAAAGCCCGGAGACGACGAAGGTCATGTGGATGCCGACCTTCCAGGCCAGCTCCTCGTTGGTCAGGCGATCCACGTACATGAATGCCTTGAGCAGCTCGATGCCCGAGATGGCGACGATGGAGCCGATGAGCTTCATCTTCAGCTCGGCGAAGCCCACATGGCCCATCCAGTTGGGACGATCCTCATGGTCCCCGGTATCGATTCGGGAGACGAAGTTCTCGTAGCCGGCCAGCACGATGATGAGCACCAGGTTGGCGATCATCACCACGTCGATGAGGGAGAGCAGCCCGATAATCACCTCGCCGGCCTCGGCGGTGAAGACCAGGGGGACGAAGTGGATGAACTCCTTGATGAACTTGACCAGCAGCAGGGCGATGGCGAGGACTAGGCCCAGATAGAAGGGCGCGAGCAGCCAGCGGCTGTTGAAGATGACCAACTCCAGAATATGTTCGATCCGTTTCATGTCGAGGTTCCGGTTTGCCTGCAGGCCATTGAGTCGGGGTCCGGCGATTGCGCGCAGCGGACAGAGGTGACGGGAGCGGGCGGGATGCTACGCGGGCGCGGCCGCCACTTCAACGGCGTTCGGTCGGTCGATCCCCGAGCCTCGGCTTGGGCCTCCGCTCAGGTGCCCGGCGGCTCCTCCTCGAAACGCATCTGCACGTTCGTGCTAGCAGCCAGCGTGCGATAAACCGGGCTGCGTGCGGCAATCTCGAGTAGACGGGTGCGCTCTTCGGGCGTGAGGGCGCCGAGGATGTTCAGATGCACCTCGACGCGCTCGAGCTTGCCCTCGTCCTCGCCCTCGTGCTCACCGCTGCGGCAGTCCGTGCCATGAACCCGCTCTTGGCTCAGGCGGACTTCGACGTCGTCCAACGCCAGCCCCTGATGCCTGGCGTAGGTCCGCACGGTCATGGAGATGCAGGCGCCGAGCGACATCAGCAGCAGAGCGTAGGGTGTGGGACCCAGATCCGAGCCGCCGACCGACTTGGGCTCGTCGGCGAGCCATTGATGGCGATGGGTGTAGAGGCCGCGCTGGAAACGGGTATCGAGCTCGGTGACCAGGACCTCTTTCTCGGCTACCCGCGGTGCGGTCCCGATGCTCTGCTCGAAACCGTGCTTGCCGAGCCCCAGATAGCGGCTCGCCCATGCGACCAGCGTCTCGGCGACATACTCGGCATCTTCGCGATTGCCGAGCATATGGTCGGCCTTGTCCAGCGAGATGAAGCTCTTGGGGTGCCGCGCCGCTTGGAAGATCTTGCCGGCCTCCCCGATCGACACGATGGTGTCGAGCGGCGAATGGAAGACCAGAAGGGCGCGGTTGAGGTGACGGATGTGGTCCGCCGAGGCGTATTGATCCAGGTCGTCGAGCAACTGCTTGCGGATGCGGAAGCGCCGCTGCCCGATCTGCACCTCGGCCTCGCCGGTCTCCTCCAACTGGCCGCGTGCCCCGCTGAGGAGGTGTTGAACATGCGAGGCAGTCGCCGGGGAGGCGATGGTCACCACCGCCTCGACGGACGGGAGCGCATGCACCGCCGCCAGCACCGCCGCACCGCCCAGGCTGTGTCCGATCAGGAGCGCCGGGGCCTCGTAATCCGCCTCCAGCTTGCGCGCCGCGGCGAGCAGGTCGGCGACGTTGGAAGAGAAATTGGTGTTGGCGAAGTCGCCGTCGCTGTTGCCGAGTCCGGTGAAGTCGAAGCGCAGCACGGCGATCCCGCGCGCAGCCAAGGCCCGACTGATGCGGGTCGCCGCGGCGATGTCTTTGCTGCAGGTAAAGCAGTGCGCGAAAAGGGCGTAACGGGCCGTCGGCACGCGATCCGGAGGGGTCTCGAGCAGGCCGACCAAGGCGTGCCCCTCGGGATTGGGAAATTCGAGCTTGATACGTGCCATGCCTAGTCCTCTCGTTGGAGATCCATCGATCCGGGGAAAGCCGGAAGCTTCCAGCCGCCGGCCGCCAGCTTTTTTTATCCATCGAATGGATCAGCCGACTCGTCCGCCCTCCCCCGCCCGACAGAGCGCCTGCAGACGCTCCAGCTCGACCTCGTCGAAGCCGGCCTCGCGTCGGGCCGGGAGGTTGAGCGGGCAGCGGATCTCGGCGCGCATGTACTCGCGCAGCAGATCGAAATAGAGCGGCCCGGGGTCGAGGCCGCGCTCCTCGCACAGCCGCTTGAACCAACGCGAGCCGACAGCCACGTGGCCGACCTCCTCGCGCAGGATGACGCCCAGGCAGGCCGCCGTTTCCGGGTCGCCCGCCGCCTCGAAGCGCGCGATCATCCCGGGCGTCACGTCCAGCCCGCGCGCCTCCAGGACGCGCGGAACCAGGGCCATGCGCACGAGCGGATCGTGGGCGGTCGCGCGCGCCATCTCCCAGAGGCCGTCATGGGCGGGGAAATCGCCGTAGTCGTAGCCGAGATCCCGCAGTCGGCTGCGCATCAGGCCGAAATGCTCCGCCTCCTCGGCCGCGACCTGGACCCAGTCGGCGTAGAAATCCGCCGGCATCGCGCGAAAGCGCTGTACCGCGTCCCAAGCGAGGTTGATGGCGTTGAGCTCGATGTGGGCGACCGCGTGGATCATGGCCGCACGGCCCTCGCGGCTCGTGAGCTTGCGCGCCTTGAGCGCACGCGGGGGAACCAGCTCGGGCCGCGCCGGACGCCCGGGCAGATCCCGAACCGGGTCTGCGCCCGACGCATCCGCATCCAGGCACCCGGCGCGCCAGTGCTCGGCCGCCGCCTGCGTCGCGGCCTGCTTACGCGCCGGATCCGGCTCGCCGAGACAGGCGACTGCGACATCGAAGAGGTTGCCCTGCACCTGCGTCATCCGCGCCACCCCAGGATCAGATCCGTCACATTGGTCCCCGTCGGTCCGGTGCGGATCAGGTCGCCGCTCGCCTCGAGCAGCGTGCCCGAATCGGCACGTTCCAGCCCCTGGGCCGCGTCGAGTCCGGCGTCTCGAATCCGCTCCAGCGTGGCACCGTCGACCAAGGCCCCGGCATCGTCGGTGGGACCGTCGGTGCCGTCGGTCCCCGCGCTCAGCAACGCGGCATCGGCATGGCCGGCAAGCTCGATCGCCGCGGCCAAAGCAAGATGTTGATTGCGACCGCCCCGCCCGGGCGCATCCGGCAGACGCAGCGTCGTCTCGCCGCCCGCAATCGAAATGCCCGGAGGGCCGGCGAGCAAGGCACGCGCCAGGCGTCGCCCGGCGAGCGCTGCATCGCCCTCGACCGGATGCGCGTCGACCCGAACCGCGAAACCCGCACGGCGCCCCGCATCGGCCGCGGCGGACTTGGCGGTTTCCAAGGTCGCGACCAACGTGATCTCCGGACCGCGTGTCGGCAACGCCCCCCGCTCCTCCAACCCGCGCTCGACCCACTCCGAGAGCCAAGTCGGCAGATCGAGCGCCGCAATACCCTCGGCCAAACCGACCTCGGGAACCAGCAGCCCGGAGCCGATGACGCCCGGATCGTCGCCCGGCACATCCGAGATCGCCAACACCCGGGGCGGCCGGTCCCCGAGCGCGCTCAGCAGGGCCCCGCCCTTGATCCGAGAGACCGATTTGCGCACCCGATTCACCGCGTCGATGGGCAGGCCGCTGCCGAGCAGCCATTGGTTCATGCGTCGCAGATCGGCAAGATCAAGCCCGGCGATCGGCACCTCGACCAGACTCGAGGCACCGCCGGAGAGGAGGAAGAGCACCTCGGTCTGCGCCGGCAGCGCGCCAAGCGCGCCGGGCAAGCGCCGGCCGGCCTCCAGGCTCCCCCATCCGGCACGGGATGACCGCCGAGCAGGCATTCGATCCCGAGCCCGGCGAAGGCCGAGGGATCCAGATGACCCGGCTTGGTGATCAGCAGGCCGCCGACAACACGCGGACCCAGCACATCGCAGGCACCCAGCGCCATGGACTGCGCGGCCTTGCCGATCGCACAGATCCACACCGGGCCGTGCAAGGGTCGGTCGGCGAGAGCTTGCCCGACGACCGCACGCCCCTCCACCGCGCCCAGGGCCGCGGCAAAGACCTCGAGCAAGAGACGACGCGCGAAGGCGGCATCAGCCATCGAGACCGACCCGAGCGACGGGTTGGAAAACGGCAAGCCAAGCCTTCAAATTGACAATCCTCAATGCGATTCCGCTAAAAGACATGTCTAAGTGTCGATAAGAAAAGAATCCGGCACATCGATTCAGGATGTCGACAGCCGAACCCCGAGAACAAAAAGGACCCTCCACTGAACCCTTTCCGAACGAGTCCAACCCATGAAGCTGTGCCCGAAATGCAGTCGTTCCCCGTTGCCCTTCGTCATGGTCTTGCTGATCTCCAGCGTGCTGGCCTTCATTACCTGGCTGGTGTTGGGGCTCTCCCAGGTCGAGCCCATGGTCCGGTTGGCCGGCGGCACGGCGGCCTTCCTCGCCGTCGGCGGAACCCTGCTGCACTATGTGATCGGCTGTCTCAAGCGCCACTGCCGGCACGACCAGGAACCTCATCGGGTCCACGGCCAGACCTTCAGCCGACCCGTGTAACGCGATCCCGCAGATAGACGGGTGCCGCCAGCTCGGGCGGCACCCCATGCCCCGCGGCAAGCTCGGCGGCGCCGAGCACGGCCAGATCCCGAGCCTCGCAGATCGCCTCGCCCGCATCGGCGTTGACAACCGCACGGGTTCGCGCGGCAAGCTCGGCGCCGTAGACGGACCAGCCCGGCCCGACACCGCACCATCCATCGCCGTCCGGTGCCTTGACCGCCTCCGGCGAGCACACCCGCTCCTCGCAGCGTGCCACGGCCAAGCCGCGCTCGTCGATCTCGAAACACCCCCAGTAGACCTCGCCCATCCGCGCATCCAGTGCCACCAGGAGACGCCGTTCGCCGCTGCGGCGAAACGCTCCCTGCGCGATCGCGGCCAGGGTCGAGACCGGCACGAGCGGCAACCCGGCGCCGAACGCGGCCCCTTGCGCGACGGCGACCGCGATCCGCACACCCGTGAAGGATCCGGGGCCGCGTGCGAAGGCGATCGCGTCCAGTGCGTCCAGACGCGTCCCGGCATTCTCCAGCACCTGCTGCATCATGCCCAGGATCAATTCGCCGTGTCGACGCGGAGCGGTCTCGAGCACTTGCTCGATGCGTTCGCCCGAGAGCAGGGCCGCCGAGCAGGCGTCGCCCGAGGTATCGATCGCGAGGAGAGTCGTCATAGGTCAGGAAGGGAATCGATTCAGCCAAGGAATGCTTGGTTGCGATTCTATACGGAGTCGGGGGCGAGCTGCGGATATCCGCTCGAATCGCGGTGACCCCTAACTCGTGCCCGAAAAAAGTTGAGCACCGACAAGCGTTGTCGTTGTCGTCGATTCGATGACGACAACGACAACGACAACGAGGACAACGACAACCGTGGCAAAGGACTCTCTCGTCGAGTTGTTACATTTAAACTGTTCCTAAACCGCGTCCAGAGCGACATGCGTCATTTTCATGTTGCGTTTCGCTTCGGAGATGTCCTCGGTCTCGGTGAGACGCGGTTTAAAATGTAATGTTTTTTAATACTTTAAACCGCGCCGACTCCAGCGTTTGTCAAAACCGCCGGGGCCGATCCCATCCAAAAACATCGCATACCGCAGAGGGCGCGGTTTAAAAGGGAGACGGGCGAACACCCCGGTCGGGAGCGAAGGTCTCCGACAGGCGCGCCGAATCGAGCATGCGGACGAAATCCTCGGGCGGGAACAAGACCCAACCGCGAAAATCCGGGCTCAAGGGCCCGGTGCACTCGCACGGCGGGGCATCGTCGGCGAGATCCACCAGCCATAATCCGCGCTGACCGGTCAGACCGAATGGATTTTCCAAGCGGGTTTCGACCGCCCAGGTGCGCAACCCCTTCAGGTGATCCTGGATCGCGGTCGCAAAGACTTGCGCGATCAGTCCGAGCAAAAGGACCTCTTTGTATCTCAGCTCGATCGCCTTCACACCCTGATGCCCGACCTCGGAACCGGCCTCCCGCAAACGCTTGGCCGCTCGCGGATACCTGGCGCTCACGACGAGGCGCACCGACAGGGCATGAAGATCACGCCAAGATCCGGCGGGGAGCGGGATCTGCAGGCGCGCGGCATGTCGGATCTGATGCTGAAAGAAATAGAACAGGTTACGGATCGCCCACGCGTTTAGATCGCCATCGGGAGCACGTTGGCGGTCCGCGGCCCACTCGATCGCCGCCGCGAGGTTACGGAACATCAGGCGATAGAGACGCCCCTCGAAAATCGATCCGGATCCGCCGGTGCGCGCGCCCGACTCTTCGCCGGCGTGCCGACCCGCGTGATCACCGAGGTGCTCACCGACCGCCAACACGGGAGCCGTCCAGGCGTGGAGGAGTCCCAATCGTGCGGCGGCGTCCACGTCGCTCGCCAGCAATGCCTCCAGCATTTCGATCAGCTTGGCGGGCGAGATCCGAGCCCCGACCGACGGGAGGGCCGCGAGGAGGCTGCTCGCAGACCCGAGCTGACCGGACGACACGGACTCTCCGATCGCGATGGTCAAGTCCAGACCCGTCGGCAAGCCGGGGGTGGGTCGAGCAACAGTCTGCAGGGTCATCATGCAAAATCCGCGGGTCGATGACGAACCGCCGCGGGTCTCTCGATCGACAGATCCGCGGATACCCCTCCCCTGGAGCAAGTCCGTACGCTGAGCAGGATCCTTTAGCCGAATGCTAGCCCCGGTGGACCGACTCGAACTGCCGACCGCTCCGCAGATTCCAAAAAAGACCGATCAGCTGTCGAACCCCTTCAGGATCGCCTGTGTCTCGTGGGCTGAGATCCGCGGGCCGAGACTGGTCACCAGCTTTGCCGAGGCCGCCGAGGCGAGATTGCCTGCCCGCGCGTAATCCCAGCCTTGCCCAAGGCCGTACAGGAAGGCGCCCGCGAACATATCCCCCGCACCGACCGTATCCACGGCCTTGACCTTGATCGGCGCGATCTCGATCAGGCTCTCGCCGTCCCAGACCAAGGCACCGTCCGGCCCGCACGTAATGGCGAAGGTCCGACTGATGCTCTTGAGATAGTCCACCGCAACACCGAGGTCGTCGCTGCCGGCCATGCCCATCGCCTCGAACGCGTTGGCGAACAGCAGATCCACCCCGGAGCCGATCATCTCGAGCAAGCCTGCCTT
Organism: Thiocapsa sp.; assembly: GCF_018399035.1. GTDB lineage: Bacteria > Pseudomonadota > Gammaproteobacteria > Chromatiales > Chromatiaceae > Thiocapsa. Next base: position 5,016,980 of record NZ_CP073760.1, on the reverse strand, counting down.
GAAGAACTTCACCATGTTCGGATCCGACAGCGAGATCGCGGTCTTCACCCCCGCCGCGTCGGCGATCCCCTTCGCGAGGATAGACGCCTCCCGAGCGGCATCCGAGGTCACCAGATAGCCCTCCGTGTAGAACCACTCCGAATCGCGCAGCGCGTCCTCGACCAGCTCGTCGGCGGACAGGGCACCGCTCACCCCCAGGAAGGTACACATGGTGCGATCGCTGTCCGGCGTCACCAGGACGACGCAGCGCCCGGTGTGGCCTTCGTCCTTGCGGGTGTGGTTGTTGGTGTCGACACCGCCCCGGACCAGATCGTCCATGTAGAAATGACCCAGCTCGTCATCGGCCACCTTGCAGGAGTAGAAGGCCTTGCCGCCGAGCTGGCTGAGCGCGATGACCGAGTTCGCAGCCGAGCCGCCGGAACCGCGCCGGGGTTGGTGGTGCTTGAGATGCGACATGATCGCCGTTTGCTGCACCTCGTCGACCAGGGTCATGACACCCTTGTCGATCCCCAGGATGCCGAGATCCGCCGCATCCACCTCGTATTCCATATCCACCAGCGCGTTGCCGATGCCGTAGACCTGATATTTCGCCATGAATCCCTCGTCTCTTCGCTCAAAAGGCGACAGTATACCGAGCGCGCGCGGGTTTTTCGGAAAGCAGGGTGCGTTCCGCGCGCGTCGGAACACGGCGCGGACATCCGCGGGCCTCGGTCTCGACCCGGCTCAGTTGTTCGGGTATCCGTCCGCGCGATGGGTCCAAAATCGGCCGGTGCGCTCGCGCCAGGTCCAGGGGCCCTCGATGGTGCCGTCCGATCCGAGCCGCAGCTCGATCGCGCCGACAAGACCGGTGTCGAGCGCGGGGATGCCGCGTGCGGAGACCCGCTCGCGCACCTCGGCGACGGGAAAGCCGAAATGGTTGGCGTAGCCGGAGGCGAAGAGGACCAGTCCGGGCGCGACCGTGTCCAAAAACGCGGGATGCGTCGAGGTGGCGCTGCCGTGGTGACCGGCGACCAGGACATCGCTCGCGAGCGCATCCCCCCATGCGCGGGCCAGGCGGCGCTCGACCCTCGCCTGGATATCGCCGGTGAGGAGGATCGAGCGCCCCCCGGTCTCGACACGCAGCACGCAGGAGGCGTCGTTGCCGCGGAATTCCGCATCGGGCGGGTGGATGAACCGAAACGACACCCCGGACCAGTCCCAGCCCTCCCCGGCCCGGCACGGCTCGACGCCCGGCACGCCTAGACGCGCCGGCTCTCCGCTGTCGATCCGATCGATCGGGATGCGTTTGGCCAAACCGGCCAGACCACCGGCGTGATCGCGGTCGGCATGGCTGACGACCAGGCGCTCGATCCGACGCACCCCTTGAGCCGCCAGAAAGGGCGCAACCACCGCGCTGCCCGTATCGAAACCGCTCGGAAACCCCGGACCGGTATCGTAGAGGAGCGTGCCCTCGCGAGTGCGCACCACGGCGGACAGACCAAGGCCGACGTCCAGCAGGGTGAACCAAGCCTCGCCGTCGCCCGGGTGCGGCGTGCGCAGGGCGAACATCGGAACAACGAGCAGCAGACCCAGCCAGCGCCCCGGCAGCCCGCGCGGCGCGAGCATCAGCGCTGCCCCGGCGCCCGCGGCCAGCCAAACCCAGAGCGGACGCTCGGGCAGCATCATCGCGGCCCAAGGCAAGGCCGCGATCCAGGCGAGCCCGTCCAGACACCACCCGAGCAGATGCGCCGTCCACTGCAACGGCCACGCGGAGACCGCGCCGACTCCGGGGAGCAGACTCAGCAGACTCGTGACCAAGACCAGCGGCAGCAGGATCAGACTGAAGAGCGGCACGGCCACCAGATTCACCGGCGGCGCAATCAGCGAGGCCCGTCCGAAGAGCAGGAACAGGAGCGGCAAGAGACCGATCCCGACGGCCCACTGGGCGCGACCCCAGCGTGTCCAGAGAGCGCGGCTCGGCAGCCGGTGCCCGAGGCTGAACAAGAGCACCGCCACGGCACCGAACGACAGCCAGAAACCGGGCGACAAGACAGCCCCCGGATCCACCAGCAGCACCCCGACCAGAGCCAATACGAGCGCATGGTAAGGCCGCAGCGTCCGCTGCCAAACGAGCGCAGCGAAGACCACGGCGATCATGACGAGCGCGCGTTGGGTCGAAACCGCGAAGCCCGCCAGTCCCGCATAGCCGAGCGCGGCGATCATCCCGCCGACCGCCGCCGCGCGCGGCGCGGCAAACGCGGCCGTGAGACCCGCACTGCGCGACCAAAGCCAGCGCACCAGAAAGAAGACCGCACCGGCGATCAAGCCGACATGCAGCCCCGAGATGGCCACCAGGTGGTTGGTCCCGGTGCGCGTCATCACCTCCCAGTCGTCTTGATCGAATCCCGAGCGATCGCCGATCACCAGGGCCTGTACGAGCGGCAGGGCCGGTGCGCCGTCCAAGACCCGGGCGAGATGCTCGGCCAGGCCCTGCCGCCGACGGTCGAGCCAATAGCGGCCGGCACCCGCATCGAGCCGCTGCGGCGGCTCGCCCCGACGCAGGTTGCCCGTCGCCTGCACACCCTGCTCGAACAACCAGCGCTCGAAGTCGAAGGTACCCGGATTGGCGAAACCGTGCCGGGGCTTGAGCCTCACGGGCAGGCGCCATTGCTCACCGGCGCGCAAGGGCGGCGCGTCGTCGTACCAGGAGAGTCGGACCAGACCGGTGAAGGGGATGTGCTCGCCCTCGTGCCGGGCGCGCTCCACCTCGAACAGGAATCGCCGAGCAAGACCGGAATCGGTCGGGATCGAGGCGATGCGCCCTTCCACGACCAGCGGCGCGCGGGCCAGCGCATCCGGAAAGGGCGAGCAGAGCAGGAGGCAGGCATTCCAGTGCGCCCAGAACGCACCGAGCATCAGCCAGAAGGGCAATCGCAGCAGGCGCCAGCGCCACGCGGCGAGGCCGAAAGCGACAATGACGAGTCCTATCGGGGCAAGCGGCGGCAGCCCGGGCAGCAGGTAAACAACGGCGACGCCGGAGGCGAATGCGAGACCGGCAGCGGTCGTGCTCCGGGTCATTGTCGGAGCGTCGCAGGGGATTCGCCACCGCCGCTCGACGGCTTGCGCCGGTCCCGACACCACCGATCACAGCATCTGTCCATGACTGCTATATACTCCGCGGCCTGTCTCTCTGGCGTAAGATCCAACGGACTTGCGGCGTGAAACGATGGCTCAAGCGAAACCTACCTGCGGCCGGCAGCATCCGGGCCAATCGCCATTTCGGCGTCTTCGGCCAACTCCTGCATGACCCCAACCTCTGGCACCTGAACCGTCACTCGGTCTCGGGTGCCACCGCGATCGGTCTCTTCGTGATGTTTCTGCCGCCGCTCGGCCAGTCGCTGATCGCCGCCTGGGCAGCCATCGTCCTGCGTGTGAACCTGCCGATCGCGGTGGTGGTGTGCTGGATCTCCAATCCGGTCACCATTCCGCCCATGTTCTATTTCGCCTACCGCCTCGGCTGCTGGATGCTCGGCATCGAGCCCGGTCATTTCGCGCTGGAGTACTGGTTGGACTGGCGCCATTGGATCGCGGTGATCTGGCCGTTGATGCTCGGCAGTCTGGCCTGCGCGATCCTCTGCTCCGGACTCGGTTATCTGACCGTCCAGACGCTCTGGCGCTGGCATCTGATGCGCCGGATCCGCGAGCGACGGGAACGCTACCGGGCGTCGGCGTCGCGCGACAACCGCCCGTCGTCCAATCGCCAGACCTGATCCATGCGCCCGGCCAGCTCCTGATCGTGTGTGACGATGACCAGGCTGGTACCGATCGCGACATTGAGCTCCAGCATCAAGTCGAAGACCCGGGCGGCGGTGACCCGATCGAGGTTTCCCGTGGGCTCGTCCGCCAGAAGACAGGCCGGATGGGTGACCAAGGCGCGCGCGACGGCCGCGCGCTGGCGCTCGCCGCCCGACATCTCGCCGGGTTTGTGCCGAGCGCGGCTTCCGAGGCCCACGCGATCGAGCAAGGCCGCCGCGCGATCGCGCGCCTCGGCCGGCCGGCTGCCGCCGATCAGAAGCGGCATGGCGACATTCTCGAGCGCGGTGAACTCGGCAAGCAGATGATGGAACTGGTAGACGAAGCCGAGATGGCGGTTGCGCAACAGGCCGCGCTTGGCCTCGGAGAGTCGGTTGACCTCTTGGCCGAGCCAACGCAGGCTCCCGCTGCTCGGGCGCTCCAGTCCGCCGACACAATGCAGCAGGGTGCTCTTGCCCGAGCCAGAGGCCCCGACGATCGCGATCCGCTCGCCGGCACCCACGCGAAAATCCACGTCGCGCAGCACATCGACCTCCAGCGGCCCCTGACGGAAGGTCTTCGACAGGCCCTTGACCTCCAACGCGGGCATGAGATCACTCATAACGCAGTGCCTCCGCCGGTTGGGTCGCGGCTGCGCGCCAGGCCGGATAGATGGTCGCGAGCACGGACATCAGGAAGGCCGCGCCGCCGACGAACAACACGTCTTCGAGATGCACGTCCGAGGGCAGCGCGCTGATGTAGTAGATGGTCGGATCCAGGAAGTGAACGCCGAAGAGCCCCTCGATCCCGGCGACGACGGTCTCGACATTGAGCGCCAGGATCACCCCGGCCACCATCCCGATGAGGGTTCCGACCAGACCGATCGCTGTCCCCTGCACCATGAAGATCCCCATGATGCGGGCGGGCGAGGCACCCAGGGTACGCAGCACGGCGATATCGGCCTGCTTGTCGGTGACGACCATCACCAGGGTCGAGACGATGTTGAAGGCGGCCACGGCCACGATCAGGAAGAGGATGATGCTCATCATCCGTTTCTCCATCGCCAGCGCGCTGAAGAAGTTGCTGTGGACCTGCGTCCAGTCCAAGACGCGGTAGACCCCGTCCAGCTCGTAGGCGATATCGCGCGAGAGTCGCGGCGCCAGCCACATGTCGGTCAGCTTCAAGCGAACACCCGAGACCGCATCGCCGAGGCTCAGCAGCTTGGCCGCATCGTCCATCTGCATGAAGGCGGCGTTGCGGTCATAGTCCGCCATGCCGACCGAGAAGACGCCGCTCACGGTGAAGCGTTTGAGCCGCGGCATGATCCCGACCGGCGTCGCGCTCACCTGGGGCGTGACCACGGTGACCTTGTCGCCGGGCAGCACACCCAGGAAATTCGCCAGATCCTGCCCGAGGATGATCCGAAACTCGCCGTCGACCAAGTCGTCGACCGAGCCCGTAACCATGTCTCGGCGCAGCTCCGCGACCTGGTCTTCCTCCGTCGGAATGATGCCGCGGATCAGGGCGCCGCTCACCTGCGAGCCGTTCACCAGCATCCCCTGCACCTCGACGAAGGGTGCCGCGCCGACGACATTCGGATGGGCTCGCACCCGCTCGAGCACATCGCGCCAGTCCTTGATGCCTCCCCCGTAAGGATCCGCGAGGGTCGCATGCGAGGCCATGCTCAGAATCCGAGCCTGGATCTCCTTGTGGAAGCCGTTCATCACCGAGAGCACCACGATCAGCGCCACGATGCCGAGCGTAATGCCCACCATCGAGGTGCCCGAGATGAAGGAGATGAAATGATTACGGCGTTTCGCTCGCGTGTAGCGAAGGCCGATGTAGATCGCGATGGGATGGAACATGGCGCCGGATTTAACCACAAAGGCCGCGACCGCGCCCGAAAACCTTGGCGCGGTGTGTGGTGGTGAACACATCCGTAGGGTTCGGTTTTTTTCGGCGTTTCTTAGGTGTCGATCTTGCGTGCGGGGCGCTCGGTTGTCGCGAGCGCGTAGGGGGTTGCGCGGGCATCGAGCAGTGCGATGGGATGGATCAGCACGGACAGACGAGTGCCGTCGGCATGGAGCCTCGAGCTCTCGAACGGCTCGACGCGCTCGCCGTGTTGCAGCGGCTCGATCGTCGCCCGATAGAGCGCAATCTCCTCGGGCGGTATCAGGCGCTCGATCGACATCGCCAGGGCATCGCTCTCGCGATACCCGTAGATGCGCTCGGCCGCCGGGTTCCAGGCGCGGATGGACCCATCGAAGCCCTGCACCGTCATGGCATCGTCGGCGTCCTTCACCAAGGCCGCGAGCCGTTGCGCGTGCTCCAAGGCATGACGCAGGCGAGCCTCGGAGGTCTTTACATCGTCCACGTCGACGAAGGCGATCACTGCACCCTCGATGCGGTTCTCCGCGGACTTGTAGGGGCGAATCCGCACCGAGTACCAGTGGCCGTCCTTGTCCTGAACATCCAGCGCCTGGGGCGTCACCCGATCGATGACCGCCTGAACCCGGGGCTCCAGATCGGGAATCTCGATGTTCGGCTTGATGTTGCCGATGGGCCGGCCGAGATCCGAGGCGATCAGGTTCAAGAGACGCTCGGCCTGCGGCGTGAACTGACGGATGCTCAGGTCCGACCCCAGGATCAGCACCGGGAGATGGACGCTGACGAGTAGATTGCCGAGATCGCTGTTGGCCTCGGCCAGGTCGTTGTTGCGGTTATCAAGCTCGCAATTGACCGTCGCCAGCTCCTCGTTGGTCGATTGAAGCTCTTCCTTGGTCGTCTCGAGCTCCTCGATCGTGCTCTGAAGCTCCTCGTTGGCGGATTGGATCTCTTCGTTGGCGGACCTGAGTTGCTCGTTGTTGCGCTCCTGCTCCGTGATGATCGATTGGAGATAGTCGCGCGTGGAGGTCAGCTCGCGCTCCAGAGCGACGATGCGCTCGTCCACCGGCCTCGGCAGCTCGCTCGTGACGCCGGGTGTGGAGACCGAACCCGGCTCGGCGGCCGCGACCTCGTCGAACAAGACCAGCAGCCGATCGGGCGGTCCGCCGTCGTTGATCGGCAGCACCCGCAGACCGACCCAGGCATCGGTGCCGTTGCGCCGATACCAGACACGACCCTTGCTGACGGCCGAGCCGCTCGTTCGCGCCTCTTGAATCACCGTACGCAGCTCCACCGCAAGCTCGCGGCGCGCGAGCTTGAGCAGATTCAGGGTTGCCGTGCCCGGGATCGGATCCAGATAGCGACCGGTTTCGCCGCGAAACAGCAGGATCTCCAGATCGCCCGACACCACCACGCCCGGCGGCCCGTAGTGCTCGAGGATCATCCGATCGGTCGCTTTGGTCAGATCGATCGGCTCGTTCGCGTCGGTCGCTGCGGGGACGAACGGGACATCGCCCGGCGATTGAAACGCGCGCGGCATGAGCGCGGGGGCGAGGCGGGGCGCGTTGGATTTCTTCGTGTAGATCTTGTTCTTGTGGTCGAGCAGCGCGAAGAGGTCGGCCCGTGCCCCGATGGACTCCGAGGACCCCAACATCAAAAACCGATTGGGCTCCAACGCATAATGGAAGATCTGCAGGGCCTGCTTCTGCAGAGGCGGCCCGAAATAGATCATGACATTGCGGCAAGAGACCAGATCCAACCAGGAGAAGGGCGGATCCTTCACCAGATTCTGTACCGCGAAGATGCACAGATCCCGCACCCGCTTGGCGACCTCGTAGCCGCCCGCAACCTTGACGAAGAAACGCTTCAGCTGCTCGGGCGCCAGGTGCGCGACCAGTTGGTCGGCAAAGAGACCGGCGCGGGCCTTCCCGATTGCCTTCACGTCGAGATCGGTCCCGAAGATCTGAATGCGTGTCCCGTTCGCCCGATCGCCCAGATACTCGATCATGGCGATGGCGATCGAATAGGCCTCCTCGCCGGTGGCGCAACCGGGCACCCAGACACGGACCGGGCGCTCGGTGTCCGACTCCGCGAAGAGGACTGGAAAGACCTTCTCGCGAAGGGCGTCGAACGCCTCGGGCTCGCGAAAGAACCCGGTGACGCTGATCAGCAGATCCTCGAACAGTCGTTCAACCTCCTCGGGCTCGGATTGGAGATAACGCACGTACGCGGCAAGCCGGTGTATCCGATGCACGGCCATGCGCCGCTTGATCCGTCGCAGGATGGTGTCGCGCTTGTAGTAGCTGAAGTCGTTTCCGGTGTGTGTGCGCAGCAGCATGAAGATCTTGCCGAGATCCTCTTCATTGCCGCCCGGCACCTCCGCAATCTTGCGCACGGGCTGGCGCAGATAGGGATGGCGCGCGATGCGCGCGAGCTCGCTCGCCATCTCCGGCGGCGCCAACACCAGATCCACACAGCCGGCGGCGATCGCGCTGCCCGGCATCCCGAAGTGCTCTGCACTCTGTTCGTCCTGCGCCAAGGTCATTCCGCCGGCTGCCTTGATCGCCTTCAGCCCGTGGGTTCCATCCGAGCCGGTTCCGGACAGGACCACTCCGATGGCCTTGGGCCCCAAGTCGTCCGCGAGGGTTTCCAGAAAGCTGTCGACCGGCAGGTGCAGCCCGCGCTCCTCCCGGCGCGGCAACACCAGCAGGCGCCGATGATGCAGCCCGAGCGAGCAATTCGGCGGGATGACATAGACATGGTCGGGCTCGACGGGCTCGCCGTCCACGGCCTCGCGCACCGGCATCCGGGTCGTCCCGACCAGTAGATCGGCCAGCATGCTCGGATGTGCCGGATCCAGATGTTGGATGAGCACGAAGGCCATGCCGGTGCGCGTCGGCAGATGGTGCAGCAGACGACGGAAGGCATCGAGTCCGCCGGCCGAGGCCCCGATCCCGACGATCGGGAAGACGCCGTGCTCGGACTCGGCATCCCGGAAGGCGGGGTTCTCGCGCTCGCCGCCAGCGGGCTCGGCAGGCCCAGCGTGCTCCTCGGCCATGCGTTCTTCGTGCGAGGGAGCTTGCGAGGGCTGGGGGGAAGACTCCGGCGGGGGGGCGTGCCTCGAGGCGTGCGGGTCAGCGCTCATCGGTAACTCCTTGTGGTCGATCACGAGATCAATACACGCGCGAAACCGTCTGTCAACGCATTGCGAACAGCCGCGCCCGATCGAGAGACCGGCGGTTCAGTAATACTACTTAGCCCGCTCGCGTGAAGCCACGATACATGAAACAGATTTCTTCTCATATACTGGAACCTCCGAATAACGTGGTATTGGAAACAACGTCGGAACAGAAGAAGGCTAAACCGCGTCCAGAGCGAGATGCTCACTTTCGAGTGAGCTCGAAGTTTGGTGAATCCACGACCATTAGCGGGGGACGCGGTTTAAAATTTTATATTTTTTAATACTTTAAACCGCGCCGGCTCCAGCGGTTCTGAAATCCGCCGGGGCCGATCCCATCCAAAAACATCGCATACCGCACTGGGCGCGGTTTAGTCCGAATCAATAGTCACGTCATGCCAAAGGCGTGGGAGCACACCGAATGGCGAAACCGACCGGATGGGAGGAGGAGGACATTGCCCCCCGGGGCGAAACCTTACGAGAACAGACGGGCAGCGAGGACGAGCTGCACCGCCTCATGCACGATTTGAAGACCCATCAAATCGAGCTGACACAGCAGAACCACGAGCTTCGCGACGCGCAGCATGCGCTCGAGATCTCGCGCGACCGCTATGCCCGACTCTACGACCGGGCACCCGTCGGCTATTGCACCCTGGATCGCAGCGGCATCATCCGCGAGATCAACCTGACCGGCGCATCGATGCTCGGTGCGGAGCGCGGACACCTCACGGGGACACCGTTGTGGAGTCATCTCGATGCAGGTCAAGGACGCGCGCTGCACGCGCACATCGAAGCGGTGCACCGCAGCGCTGCGCGCCGCACGCTCGGCGTCCGGCTAACACCGAGCCACACCGGGCACGTCGTCGATCTGAGTCTCGAGAGCGAGCCCGCTCGCGGCGACGACGACGAGGCGGTCTGTCTCACCGTGATGCTCGATGTCACCGAGCAGCGCCACCTGCTCGAGCAGCTTAAAGAGCGCGAGCAGTCGCTCTCGCAGCTCGCCCTGCACGATCCGCTCACCGGGTTGGCGAATCGCGCCCTCTTCTCCGACCGGCTCGATCAGGCGATCGCACGCACGCAACGCACCGGGGAGCAGCTCGCGGTCCTGTTTATCGACCTGGACCGCTTCAAGCTGATCAACGACAGCTTCGGGCACACCTTCGGCGACGAGGTCCTCAAAGACGTCGCCGCGCGACTCAAAAAGCAGATCCGCAAGGACGACACGGTCGCACGCATCGGCGGGGACGAGTTTCTCATGCTCGTCGCTCCGGTGGACTCTCCGGACGCCGCCGCCGCGGTCGCACGCAAGCTGATCGAGCTGCTGCGCTGCCCCTACGCCGGTCCCCAAGGCGAGATCACGCTCACCGTCAGCATCGGCATCAGCCTCTGTCCGGACGACGGCACGGCGGCTGAAGACCTGGTGCGTCAGGCCGATACGGCGATGTATATCGCCAAGCAGGCCGGTCGCAACACCTTGCGCTTCTACGCCGCGGACATGACCGCGCAGGCCTTCGACCGTATCCTGCTCCGAGCGGGCTTGGCCCACGCCGTGGAGCGAGGCGAGCTGATGCTGGCCTACCAACCGCAGCTCGCCTTGGATACCCGCCGCATTCCGGGCATCGAAGCGCTCGTGCGTTGGAACCATCCGGTGCTCGGCTGCTTGGCGCCCGATGGGTTTCTCGCGCTTGCCGAGGAGACCGGACTGATCCGCGGAATCGATGCCTGGGTGCTGCGTACCGCCTGCACCCAGCGCAAGCGTTGGCAGGCGGAGGGACTCGACGAGGGAACACTCATCAAGATCAATTTGTCAAAGAGGGAACTTGAGCGGCCGGATTTTGCCGACGATCTTGACGCCCTGTTGCGCGAGCTGGACCTCGATGCACACCTGGTGAGCCTCGAGCTGACGGAGACGGGGTCGGTTTCGGACTCCGTCTCGGCACTGGAGACGGTTCGCCGGCTGAAGAGGCTCGGGATCGAACTCTCGATTGACCATTTCGGCGCGGTCTCCTCCTCGCTCATGGATCTGAAGCGACTGCCGATCGGGGAGCTGAAGATGGACAAATCCTTGATCGACGGGCTTCCGCAAGACAGCGACGACGCCGCGGTCGCCCGCGCGATCCTCGCGCTGGGCAAGGCATTGGACATGCGCGTCGTCGCTCAGGGCGTCGAGACGCAAAACCAGGCCGATTTCCTGCGGGAGGCCGGCTGCACGATCGCACAGGGGTTCCTCTACACCCAACCGCTCGATCAGGAGGAGCTGATGCGGTTCGTCCAGACCTGGGCCTGAGGGTCCTCTCGGCAACGACCGGAACAAGTCCGCCGACGCGGGCCTTGTTGATAAGAGGGCCGGTAGGGTGGATGAGCGAGAGCGAAGTCCACCGAACCCTGCGCCTACGCTGGTGGACTGCGCTGCGCTTGTCCACCTACTGCCCTTGCCCACCCCGGCGTTCCGATCAGCGACGCGGCGGGGTTGACGAGCGAGGCCGCGGGAGGCCCGCGGCCCGAAACAGAACGACAGACGACCGGGAGGAGAGCACCACCATGACTCGACTCGACTCGATGCGCGTGCGCAGGGCGTCCTCGGCCTTGCAGAGCCAAGGCGATCACTCCGTCAAAATCCTTGGATTCCACGATGCGGAGCGCCAGGGCGCCGACCGAACGGGCAACCGTGCCCCGAGAATCGCAACTCCTGCCGCGGATCTCGACTACGAGATCGACGACGGCCACCTGCAAATCCGGATCGACGGCTCGCTGGATCTGCGCAGCGCCTTTGCCTTGCTGCTGATCGGCCAAGCGGTGGACGAGAGCATCGACACCTGTACGCTCGACCTGACCGGCGTCGACCGGATCTTCGACTCCGGGATCGCTGTACTGGTCTTGGTCACCCGGGCGCTGAAGGAAAACGGCGTGGAGCAGATCCGAATCCACGGCATCGACCTCGACAGCGCGACCCTGCAGCCGTTTTTACTGTAAGGAACGATTCTAAAACAACCGAAACACGTAAACCGCGCCCAGTGCGGTATGCGATGTTTTTGGATGGGATCGGCCCCGGAGGATTTCAGAACCGCTGGAGCCGGCGCGGTTTAAAGTATTAAAAAATATAAAATTTTAAACCGCGCTCCCCGCTAAGGGTCGTGGATTCACCAAACTTCGAGCTCACTCGAAAGTGAGCATCTCGCTCTGGACGCGGTTTAGAGTGGGTAGAGCGAAGCGAAACACGTAGGATGGGCCGACACGCATCGATACACACCGAACCGGCGACGCCCGAGACGGGTGTCGAGCACAGCATTCGCAAATGCCGGCATCGGAACCCAAACCGCCGGCCGCACAACGGAGGTGCTGGTCCAATGGCAAGATTCGACCGAGCGAGCGATGCGCAACTGACGCGGCTCTTGGCGGAGCTCGAGCGCTCAGGCAAGGGGTCGGACGAGCTGACCCGCCTCGTGCACGAGCTGCAGGTCCACCAGATCGAGCTCGAGCAGCAAAACCGCGAGCTGCTCGCGGTGCGTGCGGTTCTGGAGAAGTCTCGGGAGCGCTATGCGGACCTCTATGATTTCGCTCCGGTCGGCTACCTCTCCATCGACGTCGCGGGCAGGATCCAAGACATCAACCTGACCGGCGCCAAGCTGCTCGGGCAATCGCGAGATCGATTGATCGGTCGGGCATTCAGCACTTACATCGCCCGGGACGATCGCATGCTCCTGCAGGCCCATATTGCCGACGCATTGCACTCGCAGGCGCGCAGGAGCTGCGAGCTGCGGTTGAAGACGGACAGGGCGGAGATCCGTGCGGATCCGCAGACCCTGATGCTCGAAAGCCGGCTCGAGGCCGGGAGCACCCCGGCGCAGATCCGCGTCATTCTCTCGGACATCACCGAGCGCAAGCGCGCGGAGCGTGAGCACAGGCAACGCGAGATCGCGGCAGCCGCAGCGGAGTCGCGGCATCGGCTGGTGAGCGGGCTCGAGCGACTGTCGGCCGCAGCGACGGCCGCGTTCGACCCGCAGGCCGTCTTGAACGCACTCTTGCGGGTCGTGCAGGATCTCCTGCGTGTGGATCGCGCTTGGCTGCTGTCTCCGTGCGATCCCGACGCGGCCGAGGTACGCATACTGGCAGAGGCCGCCGTTCCGGGCTGCCCGGGCGAACCTTTGTTTGATCGCACCATCCCGATGGATGACCCGCTGCGCCGCCTGATCCGCTCGGCCCTGAACGCATCCGATCCGTTGCAGGATCCGGATCCGAGTGCCGTCCCGATGCTGGGCGGCCGCTTCGCGCCGCGCTCGCGCCTGATGGTCGCGGTGTGCCCCGAGGGTGATCGGCCCTCGCTGCTCGGACTGCATCAGTGTCGGGTCGAACGCACCTGGAGCGAGGACGATCTGACCCTGATGCGGGCCCTCGCCGGACGACTCGCGGACATCCTCGACAACCTCGCGGTGCGGCGCGCGCTGACCGAGAGCGAGGAGCGTTTTCGCGCGACCTTCGAGCAAGCGGCAGTCGGCATCTGTCACCGTAACCCACAGGGCTTCTTCCTCCGGGTCAACCGCAAGCTCTGCAACATCCTCGGCTACACTCAAGAGGAGCTGCTCGCCCAGACCTGTCGCGGTCTCGTCCACCCGGATGATTACGATGGATTGATGCGGTTCATCGCGAGGATCGGCGAAGGCACCTCCTGCGACCCGAGCAGCGAACCGAGCAGCGATCGAGGCGAAACGCAAAGCCTGGAGCTGCGACATATCGGCAAGTCGGGCCAGACCATCTGGTGCAACCTGACGATGGCCGCCGTGCGTAATTCGAGCGGAGCCCTGCACTACTTCATCGGCGTCATCGAGGACATCAGTGCCCGAAAGCAGCTCGAAGAGCGCGAATCCAGACACCGCCACGCACTCTTCAGGGTCGGGCGCATCAGCACCATGGGCGAGATGTCGAGCGCCATTGCCCACGAGGTCGCCCAGCCGCTCATGGGCATCAGCACCTATGCCGGCGGGGCGCTCGAGCGCATCGACAGCGCGCCGACCGAGGTCGAGCCGCTGCGTCTTGCGCTACGCGAGATCGCCAGGCTCGCCGAACGTGCGGGCCGGATCATCGAGCGGATTCGGGGTTTTTCCAGGCAGCATGCCAGCGCGCCCCGACCGATCGACCTGGAGGCCATCAGCCGGGCCGCCGTCGGCATGCTCGAGCCGGAGATTCGGACGAACGCCGTGAAGGTCGAGATTCGGGTCGGTGCCGACGTACCCTTAGGAAGCGGTGATCCGATCGAGATCGAGCAGGTCTTGATCAACCTCCTGATCAACGGCATGGAGGCGATGCGCGACACACCTCCCGCCGAGCGCCGCTTGGGTGTCGCGATCGAGAGCGCCGGCGCGGATCAGGTGCGGGTCGCCGTCGCCGATCGCGGGGTCGGTTTGGACCGGACCGACGCGGGCCGTCTGTTCGATCCCTTCTACACGACAAAGGAAGGCGGTACGGGGCTCGGGCTTTCGATGAGCCGCACCATCGTCGACTCCTACGGCGGGCGCATCTGGGCCGAGCCACGTCCGGGGGGCGGCGCGTTGTTTGCTTTCACGCTGCCCGGGCATCGCGCGGTCAATGCGACCGACCGGTCGCCCGCGAGTTTGTCCGATCGCCCGCTCGATGGCCCGCCCGACACAGCCATCGGAGACCCGAGATGAGCCCTAGGTCGACCGTGTTCGTGATCGACGACGACGAGGACGTGCGCCAGTCTCTGCGCTGGCTCTTCGAATCGGTATCCATGCCGGTCGCGGTCTTCGGATCGGCGGCCGAGTTTCTCGCCGATCCGGGCTGCGAGGGTCCGGGCTGCCTGGTCCTGGATGTGCGCATGCCGGAGATGGACGGACTCGAGCTGCTCGAGGTCCTGCGCACGCATCGCCTCGGCCTGCCCGTGATCATGATCAGCGGACACGCCGACGTCCCGATGGCGGTGAAGGCGATGCAGTCCGGTGCCGTCGATTTCATACAGAAACCGGTCAATCACCAGGATCTCCTGCAGCGCGTGCGCAAGGCGCTCGCCGCGGACGAACGCTTCCGCGCCGAGATCGGCGACCCGCGGATCATCGCCGAGCAGCTCGAGCAGCTCACCGCCAAGGAGCGCGAGGTGCTCGAGGCCATCGTCAACGGAAGCACCAACAAGGCGATTGCCGGCACGCTCAACCTCAGTGTCCGAACGGTCGAGACACATCGCGCCAACCTGATGCGCAAGCTCGAGGTCCACTCGACCGCGGATCTGGTCCGCTTGACGCTCGCGTGCCGACTGCGCCTGTAAATCTTTAATCACGCGTCAGAAATCAGTTGAGCACCGAATCCAATCGTGGTCGTATCGACGGTCGATTAGGACAACGACAACGAGAATGATCTCGGACGGTCTCGGAATTTCCGCACCGCTCCACTACAGAACCAAAAGAGAAGAGGAGGACTCAAGAGGATGGAACGCCGATGGCATCATCGAACCGAGATCGACATCCCTGCAACCCTGGCCGTGAACGGCAAGCGCCGCCCGGATCCCTGCCGAATCAAAAACTTCAGTGCGGGCGGACTCTTTCTCGAGACCTCCGAGACCCTGGCGCGCCATCAGTTCATTCAGGTGCATATCCATCCACACGGCGTCTCGCCGCGGATCATCGACGGGATGGTTGTTCATGTCGAGGACGGTGGGGTCGGGGTCGAGGCCGAGACCCGCTTCTGGTCGCAAGCACTCAACTGGGGGTCACGGCGCGCGCGCGGCATACAATAGAGGCATCGACAACCCAACTAAACCGCGTCCAGAGCGAGATGCTAAATTTTCGAGTGAGCTCGACGTTTGGTGCATCCCCGGATCTTAGCGGGGACGCGGTTTAAAATAATATATTTTTTAATATCTTAAACCGCGCCGACTCCAGCGGTCGTCAAGTCTGCCGGGGCCGATCCCATCCAACAACATCGCATACCGCGCCGGGCGCGGTTTAAGAGGCCTGCCATGCGCCGATTCCCCGCCGAGTGGGAGCCCCAGAGCGGGGTCATGCTCACCTGGCCTCACGAGGACACCGACTGGGCCGATCAGTTGGATCAGGTCGAGCAACTCTATGCCGACCTTGCCGCCCTGATCGGGCGTTACGAGCCGGTGCTGAACGTCTGCCGGCACGCCGAGCACGCCGCGGCCGTCCGCGCACGCCTTGCCGCCGCGGGCGCCGCTCCCGACAGCCAGCGTTTCGGTCTCGCCCCGAGCAACGACACCTGGGCGCGCGATCACGGGCCGATCGGCGTGCGCACGGACGCGGGAGAACCGCTCCTGCTCGACTTCCGCTTCAACGGCTGGGGCGGAAAGTTCACCGCGGATCGCGACGACCGCATCACCGAGACGCTGCGCGGGAGCGGCATCTTCGGCGAGACTGCGCTCGAGCCCGTCGAACTGGTGCTCGAAGGCGGTGCGATCGAGACCGATGGCGGCGGCACCCTGCTCGCGGTGACCCGGACTCTGGTCGATCCGCGCCGTAACCCGGGCCTGACGCGCGACGCGATCGAGCGGATCCTCGCAGAGCGTCTCGGCGTCCATCGTTTCCTGTGGCTCGCGCACGGCGCCATCAGCGGCGACGACACCGACGGGCACATCGATACCCTGGTGCGCTTCTGCGCCCAGGACACACTCTGCTACGCCCGCTGTACCGACCCGACCGATGCGGACTACGCCGAGCTTCAGGCGATGGAGCGGGAGCTTCGGGCCTTGCGCGACCCGGACGGCAATCCCTACCGTCTGGTATCCTTGCCGACCCCCGCACCCGTTCTGGACAGCGACGGCGAACGCCTCCCGGCAGGCTATGCGAACTTTCTCATCATCAACGGCGCCGTGCTCGTCCCGACCTACGACACTCCCGCCGACGCCGAGGCACTCGACACCCTGGGCCATCTCTTCCCGGACCGCACCGTCCTGCCCGTCGACTGTCGCCCGCTGATCCGCCAAGGCGGCAGCCTGCACTGCATCAGCATGCAGCTCATGGAAGGCGTGCTGGTTTAGAAACGATTCGTCTTGCTCATCCGAACCGCGTCACAGCAGAGGGTCTTGGAATCCGCTAGCGTTCGAACACCCGCCAGGGCCCGGATTCTCCCGGGAACGCAGCTCGGATCATTCGAGTTTGCTAAATTTCTAATTAGCTGCGCTGCATCAAATCAGGGCGGCGGCAAAGCGCCTAGAATTCCAGGCGGATAAGTTGAGGTGTGTCGTATGTCGTTGCTGGATCAGATTCCCGTCGTCGTCGAAACCGGCTCGGCCATGCCCGAGTGTGATCCGCATCCGCAAGGGTACGGCAACGCCGAGCCTGTCCTGCATGAAGTCCGCCATGCCCTGTCGCGTCTGATCAGTACCGGCGAGACCACCAAGATCGATCTGAAGGCGATGCCCTTCGGCCCCGGCGACTTGGAGCACTTGCTCTCGGTGCTGGGCACCGGAGAGGTCCAAGCCAGCGTCGACGCGCTCGGTCCGACACGCGTCCAAGAGACCGCCATCCCCGGGGTCTGGCTGGTGGACTATCTGAATTCCGAGGCGCATCGCCTCGCCCTGCATCTCGAGATCGCGACCGTTCCCGAGATCCTGTGTCCGCAGCCGCAGGATCTGAACGACTCGATCGCCGCGCTCGACGCTCGATTGAACCCGGGCCGGAGCGACCCGCCTCTCGCGTCCTGACATCTGAAGGAGGGACTATGGCTGCCCGTAAACCCACTGAGAAAACACTCGGCGAAAGCCTTCGCGAACGCGGCGTCTCGCGCCGTGGATTCCTGAAGTTCTGTGCCGCGACCGCCTCGATGATGGCACTGCCGCCGAGCATGGCGCCGGCGATCGCCGCGGCACTGGAGAAGGCCAAGCGACCGTCGGTCATCTGGCTGTCGTTCCAGGAATGCACCGGCTGTACCGAGTCGCTGACCCGCAGCCATGCCCCGACGCTCGAGGATCTGATCCTCGATGTCATCTCGCTGGATTATCACCACACCCTGCAGGCCGCGGCCGGCGATGCCGCCGAGCATGCGCGCGAGCAGGCGATGGCGGCGAATCCGGGCGAGTATCTAGTCATCGTCGACGGCTCCATCCCGGGTCCGAAGGCCAATCCGGGATTCTCGACCGTCGCCGGTCACAGCAACTACGCCATGCTGATGGAGACGGTGGAGAACGCCGCCGCCGTCATCGCGGTCGGCTCCTGTGCGACCTTCGGCGGCTTGCCCGCGGCCAACCCCAACCCGACCGGCGCCATGTCGGTGATGGATCTGGTGAAGAACAAGCCGGTCATCAATGTCTCGGGCTGTCCGCCGATCCCGATGGTGATCACGGGCGTCATCGCCCATTACCTCACCTTCGGACGTCTGCCCGAGCTCGACGCCTACAACCGCCCGATGGCCTTCTACGGCCAGTCGATCCATGACCGCTGTTATCGCCGGCCCTTCTACGACAGGGGGCAATTTGCCAAGACCTTCGACGACGAAGGTGCGCGACTGGGCTGGTGTCTGTATGAGCTCGGATGCAAGGGTCCGACCACCTACAACGCCTGTGCAACCATGCGCTGGAACGACGGCACGAGCTGGCCGGTCGAGGCCGGACATCCCTGTCTGGGCTGCTCCGAGCCGAGGTTCTGGGATGCGGGCGGTTTCTACAACGCGGTCTCGGTGCCGACCTCGGCGTCCGGCATGAACGTCCTGGCCGCGGGTGCGGTGGGTGCCGTCGTCGGCGGTGCGGTCGCGATATCGGCCAAGAAACAGACCAAGGCCGAGGTCGCCCATCGTCAGCCCGTCACGGTCGAGGAATTGGAGGCGAAGCTATGAGCGGCTCGATGGAGTTTCTGCTGTGGACCAAGGGTCCGATGTTCAACATCGCGATCGCCATCTTCGCGATCGGTCTGCTGGTGCGCATCGCCGAGATCTTCATGCTCGGACGCAAGAAGAACTTCGCCGAGGCCCGCGCCGGTGAGTGGCTTCCCGGTCTGCGGACCATGGTCACCCGCACCGTCGCGGACCCGGGCACCTTCCAACGCGCACCCTTCAACGTCGTGGTCGGCTGGATCTGGCACATCGGCTTCCTGATCACGCTCCTGCTCTTCCTGCCGCATATCGCGTTGATCGAGAGCCTGACCGGTCTGTCCTGGCCGGCCTTGCCCAACCCGGTGATCAGTCTGGTCACCTCCGTCACCCTGGTCGCGTTGATCGCCACCCTGGTGCATCGCATGACGCATCCGGTGAAGAGGCGTATCAGCACGGTCGAAGACTATGTGGTCTGGGCCGTGGTCTTCGCGGTGGTGCTGACGGGTTGGCTGGCCTATTACCGCCTGGTCAACCCCTATCCGCTGGTCCTGGGCATGCACATCCTGTCGGCCGAGATCATGCTGATCCTGCTGCCCTTCACCAAGCTCACGCACATCTTCACGACCTTCATCGCACGCTGGTACAACGGGGCCGCATTCGGCCGTAAGGGGGTGCAGTCATGAGCCAAGTCGAGAGCAAGCTGACACTTGAACAAGGCCGTACGCAGCCTCAGGCCGCCCCGAAGGCGGGCGAGCTGTCACTCGAACGGGGCCTCGCGGCCTTCCGCGCAGAGGTCGACGGGCCGGTCGCCGCCTTCTTCTCGAGCTGCGTGCACTGCGGCATCTGCGCCCAGGCGTGCCCCTTCTATCTTGAAACGGGCGATCCCAAGTACACGCCGATCCTCAAACTGGAGCCGCTGCGCCGCGTCTGGGAGAACGATTTCACACTCTTGGGCAAGATCAAGGGCAAGCTCGGCCTGCAGCAGAAGGTGACCGACGCGATGCTGGCCGAATGGGAGGAGCTGCTCTACGACTCCTGCTCCATGTGCGGTCGCTGCTCCATGGTCTGTCCGGTCGGCAACGATCTGGCGCTGATGATCCGCAAATCACGCGAAGGCATGGTCCAGGCCGGACATGCACCCGAAGGACTGATCGCCGCCTCGGTGCGCGCGATCCAGACCGGCAGCCCCATGGGTCTGCAGTGGAAGACGCTGGCGGTGCAGATCAATCATGTCCAGACCAGCAGCGGACTGGAGGTCCCGGTCGACAAGGACGGCGCCGAGTATCTGGTGCTGCTCTCCTCGATGGAGATCATCAACTTTCCGGAGTATCTCGAAGCCATCACCAAGATCTTCGACCATGCCGGGGTGACCTGGACGCTCTCGACTCAATGCTTCGAGGCGACCAACGCCGGGATCCAGATCGGCAACAAGGACATCGCCGCCCAACTGGTCGAGCGTGTCGTGGCCGCCGCCGAGAAGCTCAAGGTCCCCAAGGTGATCAGCCCCGAGTGCGGCCATGCCTTCACGGCGATCCGCTGGGAAGGCCCGAACCTGATCGGCCGGCCCTATCCCTTCAAGGTCTTCCACATCATCGAGGTCCTCGACGAGCTGCGTGCCGCCGGGCGGATCAAGACCGAGGGGATGGAGACCGATCGGCTGTCGATGCACGATCCCTGCAACCTGGCCCGCAAGAGCGGCGTCATCCAGCAGCAGCGCAACCTGATGAACCTGGTCGCCGAGAACTTCGTCGAGCTCAAGGAGCACGGCAAGTTCCAGTGGTGCTGCGGGGCGGGCGGCGGTGTCAGCTCCAACGAGCGTGCCGAGCCGCTGAAGATGGCCGCCTTCAAGCGCAAAAAGGCGCAGATCGAGGAGGTCAATCCGGAACGCATGGTCACCATGTGCGCCACCTGCCGGACCCAGCTCGAAGAGGGTCTGGAGGAATTCAACATGGAGATCCCGGTGGTCGGTCTCACCGAGATGATCGCCGAGCACCTGGTGGAGAAGAACTGACATGAGCGAACGCATCGTCGTCGATCCCGTCACCCGTATCGAGGGCCATCTGCGCATCGAGGCCCAGATGGACGGGGAGAACATCGCCCAAGCCTACAGCTCCGGGACCTCGGTCCGCGGACTGGAGACGATCCTCAAGGGCCGCGACCCGCGCGACGCCTGGGCCTTCGCCCAGCGCATCTGCGGCGTCTGCACACTGGTGCACGGCATTGCCTCCGTGCGCAGCGTGGAGGACGCGCTCAAGATCGAGCTGCCGCCCAATGCCCAGCTGATCCGCAACCTCATGATCAGCGCGCAGTTCGTGCACGATCATGTGATGCATTTCTATCACCTGCACGCACTCGACTGGGTCGACGTGGTCAGCGCGCTGAGCGCGGATCCCAAGGCGACCTCGGACCTGGCCCAGTCCATCAGCAGTTGGCCCAAGTCCTCCCCCGGCTATTTCGCCGACACCCAGAAGCGCATCAAGACCTTCGTGGAATCCGGCCAGCTCGGGATCTTCGCCAACGGCTACTGGGGCCATCCGGCCTACAAGCTGCCGCCCGAGGCCAACCTCATGGCGGTCGCGCATTATCTCGAGGCGCTGGCCTGGCAGCGCGATGTCGCACGTCTGCACGCGATCTTCGGCGGTAAGAACCCGCATCCGAACTTCGTCGTGGGCGGCGTGCCCTCCCCGATCGATCTGAACTCGGATTCGGCGATCAATTCGAAGCGGCTCGCCGAGGTGCAGCAGATCCTGCAATCCATGCAGACCTTCGTCGACCAGGTCTATGTCCCGGACACCCTGGCGATCGCGAGCTTCTACAAGGACTGGGGCGAGCGCGGCGAGGGCCTGGGCAACTTCATGAGCTACGGCGACCTGCCGGCCACCGGGACCATGGATCCGGCGCAGTTCCTGTTCCCGCGCGGCGTCATCCTCAACCGGGATCTGAGCACCATCCACGAGATCGACCTGCACGACCAGGGGCAGATTCAGGAATACGTGGCCCACTCCTGGTACAAGTATTCAGGCGACAACAACAAGGGGCTCCACCCCTACGACGGCGAGACCAACCTGGAATACGACGCGCGCGGCGGCGTGAAGCCGCCGTACACGCAACTGGACATGAACGACGGCTATTCCTGGATAAAGGCGCCGCGCTGGAAGGGTCACGCCATGGAGGTCGGCCCGCTCGCCCGCGTGCTCCTGCTCTATGCCAGCGGCCACGAGCAGACCAAAGAGCTCGTGGAGATGACACTCTCGACGCTGGACCTTCCAGTCACCGCGCTCTACTCCACGCTCGGACGCACCGCCGCCCGGACCCTGGAGACCAAGATCCTGGCCGACACCGCGCAGGGCTGGTACAACGAGCTGATCGCCAACATCAAGGCCGGCGACAGCCGCACCTTCAACGAGACCCTTTGGGAACCGTCGAGCTGGCCCGACGAGGCCCGCGGTGCCGGTTATATGGAAGCCCCGCGCGGTTCGCTCGGTCACTGGATCGTGATCAAGAACGGCAAGATCGCCAACTACCAGGCCGTCGTCCCCTCGACCTGGAACGCCGGCCCCCGCGACCCGAGCAGCCAGCCCGGCGCCTACGAGGCCGCGCTGCAGGACAACCACCAGGTGTTCGACGTGAAGCAGCCGATCGAGATCCTGCGCACCATCCACTCCTTCGATCCCTGCATCGCCTGCGCGGTGCACCTGACCGATCCGGAAACCGGTGAGCAGATGGAGATCAAGATCGCCTGAGGCGGTTGTCGGGGAACGCAGAAAAAGGCCGCGCATCGCGGCCTTTTTTGTGGGTCGAGATTGAATAGAACGAAATCATGTAGTAACGTCACTACATAGTGAAACAGCGATCGACGGAGGACAACGATGACCAAGATCTCAAGCCGCGAGTTGAACCAGGACATCGGTGGGGCGAAGAATGCCGCCAAGAAGGGGCCGGTCATCATCACGGATCGAGGACGTCCTGCGCATGTCTTGCTCACCTTCGAGGAATACCGCCGGATGACGGGCGGCGGCCGCAAGATCGCCGATCTCTTGGCGATGCCCGGCGTCGAGGATGCGGAACTGGAGATTCCCGTGCGGGCTGAGCTCCCTCGATCCGCAGATCTGTCCTGATGTACCTACTCGATACCAACGTCGTCTCCGAGCTGCGTAAGGTTCGTGCCGGCAAGGCCGACATCAGAGTGGCCGCTTGGGCCGACAGTGTCGAGACGGTCGATCTATTCTTGTCCGTGATCACTATCGAAGAGTTGGAGATCGGCGTCCTGCTGGCCGAGCGGCGCGATCCGACCCGGGGTACCGTGCTTCGTGCCTGGCTGGATCGACACGTCCTACCCGCGTTTGCAGGCCGCATCCTGTCCCTGGATACGGCGATCGCTCGAAGCAGCGCGCGTCTGCATGTACCTGATCCCCGACCGCTGCGGGATGCCTTTATCGCCGCCACAGCGTTGGCGCATGGGATGACGGTCGTGACACGGAACGTACGAGATTTTGAAAAGACCGGGGTTCCGATTCTCGATCCGTGGCAATGGGGTCGGTAAACGGTTCGAAGCCCGGATGCGGGGGGATATTGATGCGATGACGACAAAGCATCTTACCGATCCCGGGCCGCTTCGTTGGTGAAGCTCAACGATAGGCCCGGTCCCCGGCACTTGTCCTTGCGCCCGTCCGCCCCTCCCGGCATCCTTCCCCGGTCAGTTTTCAGGGGAATACCATGGCCCGCCGCAAATCGAACGGAAGCAAGTCCGACTCGTCCGCCAACCTCGGCTTCGAGGCCAAGCTCTGGCTCGCGGCGGACAAGCTCCGCAACAACATGGACGCGGCGGAATACAAGCACGTCGTCCTCGGCTTCTGCACATCCGCCACCACCGCCGAGATCGCCGCCCACGGCTTTGTGCTCACCCCCGGCCGTTACGTCGGTGCCGAGGCGGTCGAAGCGGTTTAAAATTTTATATTTTTTAATACTTTAAACCGCGCGGGCTCCAGCGGTTCTGAAATCCGCCGGGGCCGATCCCATCCAAAAACATCGCATACCGCACTGGGCGCGGTTTAGAAACCGAAATACGCAAACACCCCATGAACCTCGGGTTTTCGCTATGAGCCTGAATTTCGATCACCTGGAGCGCTGGCTGCAGTATCGCGATTCCCGTAACGATACCACCCACGACTATGGCGAGATCTTCGCCGAGCGCACCCTGCTCCTCATCACCGACTTCCAGCGCGACGCCAAGGCACTCCACGTCACCCTCCGGCAGAAGCATGGCAAACCCGACGCTTGACCTCTCCCCACGCCACCTCGGTGAGCTGCGCCGGCTTATCGCCGCATACCTGCCCAACTCCGAGGTCTGGGCCTACGGCAGCCGCGTCAACGGCACAGGCCACGACACCAGCGATCTCGATCTGGCGGTCCGCAATCCCCAAGACCTCAAAGCGCGGCAGCCCACTGCCTTCCGGGAGCTGAAGGACGCCTTGAGCGAGAGCAAAACCTCGCGCGTGCGCTCGGCGAGCTACGTTGGGGCTCGTGCCTCGCCCCAACCTACGAGCTCAGCTCCCGCTGCGTCACCCGCGAGACGAAGCTTTGCTTAACGGGTTTGCCGATGAGCTGTGGGCTGGCTTCTTGAAGCGGAGCTTCGTCTCTCGGGTCGCGAAGCGGGAGCTTCGCGACCAGGGCAAGATGCTGCGCGATGGCGTGGATGTGGAGTATCCGCGGCCGGATGGTTCCAATAAGGGCGACAAGGTACGGCTGGTGGATTTCGCCGACGCAGCCGCGAACGACTGGCTGGTGGTCAATCAGCTTGGTGGTGAGCGATGGCCTGCAGGCACGCATCGGATCCCTGACGGCGAGCCAGGAGTGGTTCAAAGTCTGGCGCACCATCGATGGCGAGGGCGATGCGCCCAAGACCGCGCTGGAGTTGGAGGTCCTGATCCGCGGGGTGTTCGAGCGGCAGCGGTTCCTCGACCTGCTTGTCCATTTCATCGTCTTCGAGGAAGACCCGGACACGGTCACGCTGCACAAGATCATCGCGGGTTATCACCAGGGTGTAGGTTGGGCAAAGCGCAGCGTGCCCAATCCGCGCCGACATCACAGGCAGCCATTGGGCATGCTGCGCTTTGCCCAACCGACCTGTACATATTGATTTTGCATCGTTACTACGGCCAATCCCCCGCGGCATCGGGATCCATCAGCACATCCGTCCTGCCCAGGGCCGCGACCCGCGCGACCGGCAGGTCGGCACCGCGACGCCATGCCGCAAGCGCCTCGCGCTTGCCCGCACCCGTGACCAGAATCAAACGCTGCGGGGCAGCGGCGAGGGCCAACGGGGTCAGGGTCACGCGATCGGGCGGCGGTTTCGGCGCCTCGTGTACCGGCGCCGCCCGCACGTTCGTCGGGGTCACATGGCCGGGGAAGAGGCTCGCGGTGTGGCCGTCCTCGCCCATGCCCAGCAGGATCAAGTCGAAGGGCATCCGATCTGCGATCAGCGCGTCGTAACGCTTCGCCGCCGACTCTGCCCCCGACTCCGCGGGGATCCAATGCAGGTTGTCCGGCGGGATCGGCACGCGTTCAGTGAGCGCCAGCGCGATCGCACGGCTGTTGCGCTCCGGATGATCGGGCGGGAGACAGCGCTCGTCGCCGAGAAAGAGATGCCAATGCGCCCAATCCTCAGGCTGATGGACCAGTCGATCGTAAGCGGCCAACGGGGTGCGCCCGCCGGCCAAGACACACCGAAACCGCCCGTGTGCCTCGATTGCACGGCGCGCCGCGGCGCTGATTCGGCGCGCCGTTTCCTCGGCGACCGCCTCCGCCGATTCGAACCGAATGAAGTGCATGATCTGCTCGCCCATAGCACTCTGCCCCCTCCGACCAGTAAACTGACGGCGTTTCCTCACCTGACCGATACCGCCCGTCACGACCTTATGAAGATCCTCTTGATCGACGACTCCAGAGTCACGCGTTACGCCTTGCGTATCGAGCTGAAGAATTGCGGTATCGATGTGGATACGGCCGAATCTGCAGAGGCAGCCCTGGAGATCCTCAAAAGCCGGGTGCCGGATGCGATCTTCATGGATCATATCATGCCGGGTTTGAACGGCCTGGAAGCCTTGGAGATCATCCGCGCCGATCCGCGCACGGCCCACATCCCGATCGTGCTCTGCACCTCGCAGGAGGACAACGACTTCGCCGCAGCGGCGCAAAAGAAGGGCGTGCTCACCGTGCTGCCGAAATCGCTCGCCGCCGAGCGGCTCCCCGAGGTCATCGCGTGCGTGCGCGCGGCGATCGACAGCAAGACCCCGGCCGCGCCCACGCCCGCGCAGGTCCCGCAGGCCACGAAGCCCGTTGCCGCCCCCGCAACCCTGCCCCGCCCGCTGAGCGAGGCCGAGCTGGTTGCATTGATCGACGAGCGACTGGAGGCGGGCATCAACAAACGCTTGACGATCCTCGTGGAGTCCCTACGGCGCGACCTGACTGAAATCTCCATCGCCGAGGCACGCCACCTCGTCGAGGCGAAACTCGCCGCGGAGCATGCCGCGAACGCCGCTGCACCGCCCGGCGCAAGTCAGCAGGATCTCGGCGATCTCGAGACGCGCCTGATCCGCGAAATCCTCCCGAACTTGATCGGGGATCGCGTCGCCGCGTCACTCGCACGCCAGCGCCAGGAGATCGTCGAGGAGTTGAGACAATCGCTCCCCGCCGTGGCGGTGAGACCGAGCGCAACGGACGACGAGCCCAACCCGGTCGAGCACGCACCCTCCGGGCCGCAAGCCGGGTTGCGCCGCAGCAGCTCCGACACAGAGATCGTCGACGCCGCCAACCGCCTACGCGACATCGCAACGACCGCGCTGCAATCGCTGCGCGCGGCGATCAAGCGCCACGATCGCTGACCTTGTCCCCGTCGAATCGAGCCACCGGCGGCCGAAGGATCAGCTGTGCGGAGATTCGTCGCCGTCGCGCGGCGATAAGTTGGGAGTAGACCGCAGGGATCGCGCCGCTGCAGCCGTTGCTTACCGGAGCTCCATCGCTCCTCGTCACCTCGCGTTCATCCGAGTCTTTTACTATGCTCGCACGACCGACGACGGACACACGGAGAACCCCATGACGACAAGCAACCTCTCCACGACCGAGATCCACGCCAATCCGCTGTCCCCCGAGATGCTCACCAAGATCGATGCCTACTGGCGCGCCTGCAACTACCTCGCCGCGGGCATGATCTATCTGAGGGACAACCCGCTGCTGCGCGAGCCGCTCGCCGAGGGCCATCTGAAGAAACGCCTGCTCGGTCATTGGGGCGCGAGTCCTGGCCTATCCTTCATGTATGTCCACCTCAACCGCATCATCCGCGAGCATGCACAGGAAGCGATCTTTCTCGCCGGTCCGGGCCACGGCGCGCCGGGCGTGCTCGCCCCGGTGTACCTGGAGGGCGCCTACTCCGAGATCTACCCCAACAAGAGCGAGGATGAAGAAGGCATGCGCGCCTTCTTCAAGCAGTTCTCCTTCCCGGGCGGCATCGGCTCGCACTGCACACCGGAGACGCCGGGCTCCATTCACGAGGGCGGCGAGCTGGGCTACTCGATCTCGCATGCCTTCGGTGCCGCCTTCGACAATCCAGACCTTTTGGTCGCCGTGGCGGTCGGCGACGGCGAGGCCGAAACCGGCCCGCTCGCGACCTCCTGGCATTCGAGTAAGTTTCTCAACCCCATCCGCGACGGTGCGGTGCTGCCGATCCTCCATCTGAACGGCTACAAGATCAACAACCCGACCCTGCTCGCACGCATTCCGCGCGAGGAGCTTGCCGAGCTGATGCGCGGCTACGGCTGGACGCCCTACTTCGTCGAGGGCGACGACCCCATGACGATGCATCAAACCATGGCGGCCACCCTGGATGCCTGTCTCGCGCGGATCCGCGCCTTTCAGCAGGAGGCCCGCACCAGCGGCAAGGCGGAGCGCTGCCATTGGCCGATGATCGTGCTGCGTACGCCCAAGGGCTGGACCGGCCCCGCAGAGGTCGACGGCAAGAAGGTCGAGGGCTTCTGGCGTGCCCATCAGGTGCCGCTGTCGGGCATGCACGACAACCCCGCGCATCTCAAACAGCTCGAAGACTGGATGCGCAGCTACAGACCCGAGGAGCTATTCGACGACGCCGGCAGGCTGATCCCGGAGCTGCGCGCGCTTGCCCCCGCGGGAACGCTGCGCATGAGTGCCAATCCGCACGCCAACGGCGGCCTGTTGCGCCGCGCCCTGCGCATGCCGGATTTTCGCGACTATGCCCTTCACGTCGCCGAGCCCGGGAAGATCCGCGCCATGAACACCAAGCCGACGGGCGCCCTGCTGCGCGACGTCATGGCGAAGAACATGGACAACTTCCGTGTGTTCGGCCCGGACGAGAACACCTCGAACAAGCTCGACGCGATTTACGAGGTGTCCAAGAAGCTCTGGCTCTGCGAGTACAAGCCCGAGGACGCCGATGGCGGCGAGCTATCGCCCGACGGTCGCGTGCTCGAGATGCTCTCCGAGCATACGCTGGAGGGCTGGTACGAGGGCTATGTCCTGACCGGTCGACACGGCTTCTTCGCGACTTACGAGGCCTTCGTCCATGTCATCGACAGCATGTACAACCAGCACGCCAAGTGGCTCGCGATCTGCGAGGAGATCCCCTGGCGCGCGCGCATCTCCTCCTTGAACCTCCTGATCACCTCGACCGTCTGGCGGCAAGATCACAACGGTTTCACGCATCAGGACCCCGGTTTCCTGGATGTCGTAGTCAACAAGAATCCGGAGGTCACCCGCATCTATCTGCCGCCTGACGTCAACACCCTGCTCTCGACGGTCGACCATTGCCTGCAAAGCCGCGACGACATCAATGTGATCGTGGCCGACAAGCAGAACCATCTCCAATACCTGGACATGGATGCCGCCATCAAGCACTGCACCAAGGGCATCGGCATCTGGGATTGGGCGAGCAATGACCAGGGTGTCGAGCCCGACGCCGTCATGGTCGGCTGCGGAGACATCCCGACCAAAGAGGCGCTGGCCGCCACCGCACTGCTGCGCGAGCACTTTCCGGACATCCGACTGCGCTTCATCAATGTCGTGGACCTCTTCCGCATGCAGCCCGCGGGTGAGCATCCACACGGCCTCTCCGATGCCGACTTCGACAGCCTCTTCACCAAAGATCGGCCGGTGATCTTCAACTTCCACGGCTATCCCTGGTTGATCCATCGCCTCGCCTATCGCCGCACCAATCACGCGAACCTGCACGTGCGCGGCTACAAGGAAAAGGGCAATATCAACACGCCGCTGGAGCTCGCCATCGAGAACGAGATCGACCGCTTCAGCTTGGCCAGCGACGTGATCAATCGGGTCCCGCGTCTGCAGGTCGCGGGTGCGCATGTGAAGGAAAAGCTGCGCGACATGCAGATCGACTGCAGAAACTACGCACACGAGCATGGCATCGACAAGCCCGATGTCGATGACTGGATTTGGCCCTTCTAAACCGCGTCCAGAGCGAAATGCTAACTTTCGAGTAAGTTCGACGTTTGGTGCATCCACGGCCCTTAGCGGGGGCGCGGCTTAAAATGATATATTTTTTAATACCTTAAACCGCGCCAGCTCCGGCGGTCGTCAAGTCTGCCGGGGCCGATCCCATCCAAAAACATCGCATACCGCGCCGGGCGCGGTTTAAGTCCGAAACGCTGCCCTGCCGAAGAGACGCCACCATGAACTAAAGTGGACCCCGAAAATCGGACAGTAGTTTAAGCTGCCTCCTAACCGAAAGGGGCAATAGGAAAATGGGCGAAGCGAAGCGCAAGACGTACACGGCGGCCTTCAAGGCGAAGGTCGGCTTGGAGGCGATCCGCGGGGTCAAGACGGTCAACGAGATCGGGCAGGAGCACGGGGTGCATCCGGTCCAGGTTGGCCAGTGGAAGCGGGAGATCCAGGATCGGGCGGAGAGCCTGTTCGCGACCAAGCGTGGGCCGAAAAAAGTGGACGGGCCGGGGGATGCGGACCGGCTCTATGGCGAGATCGGGCGGCTGAAGGTCGAGTTGGATTGGCTGAAAAAAAAGTCCGGGGTGAGCCTGTGAGCGTGCGGCGGGCGTGGATCGAGCGGGCAGTAGGAAAAGGAGCCGGGGGCCTGGCGGTGAGCCGGCAGTGTGCGTTGGCGGGGGTAGCGCGCTCCTGGGTGTATGAAGCGCATGCCGAGGAGGCGGTGGATGCGCTGGACCTGCGGCTGTTGGAGCTGATCGACGCCCAGTACACCGCTCGGCCGTTCTATGGCAGTCGGCGGATGGTGGTGTACCTGAAGGGACAGGGGCATACCGTCAACCGCAAACATGTGCAGCGGCTCATGCGGGTGTTGGGGCTGGCGGGCATGGCGCCGGGGCCGGCCACCAGCAAGCCGCACCCCGAGCACAAGATCTACCCGTACCTGCTGCGCGGGCTGGCGATCAGGCGCCCCAACCAGGTGTGGAGCACCGACATCACCTACATTCGCCTGGAGCACGGGTTCGCCTACCTGGTGGCTGTTGTGGACTGGTACTCGCGTCGGGTGCTGTCCTGGCGGCTGTCCAATACCCTGGAGGCGGGGTTCTGCGTGGACTGCCTGGAAGACGCCCTGCGCACCCATGGCACGCCCGAGATATTCAACACCGACCAAGGCTCGCAGTTCACCGGCAAGCGCCTTCACGGGGGTGCTGCTGGACGCAGGGATCGCCATCAGCATGGACGGAAGGGGACGCGCGTTGGACAACATCTTCGTCGAGCGCCTGTGGCGCAGCGTGAAATACGAGGACATCTATCTCAAGGGCTACGCCACCGTGTCCGAGTTGCTGCTTGGGCTGACCGAGTATTTCGCCTTCTACAACGGCGAGCGGCCGCACCAAGGGTTGGGTAACCGCACGCCCGAGGCGGTGTACGGCTCGGGGGAAGGTGGCGGCGCCAGGATCGTGGACCGTTTCGGCTCGGCCGCGGGTTCGTCCCCGGCTGCGCTACGCTCCGCCGGGGACGAACCCGCGGCCGAGCCGGGCAGCGCCAAGGCGCTGCAATTGAGGCAACCAGCGCAGCTTAAACTCGGCAGAAAACTGTCCTGGACATGGGGTCCACTTTAAACACAGCAGTCGCCCACGACTCCGAGACCCCGACCAAGACTCACGAGCATACCCGCACGGGCATGTCGAAGGCGTCTCTGAAGCAGGCCTACATCGACAACCTCTTCTATGTTCAGGGGCGTTTCCGCGAGGTCGCCACCTCCCACGACCTCTATATGGCCGCTGCCTACACGGTGCGCGATCGCATGCTGGACCGCTGGGTAAAATCCGCTCAAATCTACAAGACCTCCCATGCACGCACCGTCTGTTATCTCTCGGCGGAGTATTTGCTCGGGCCGCATCTCGCCAACAACTTGGTGAATCTCGGGATTTCGGAGGTCGCCCGGGATGCGGGCGAGGAGTTGGACCTCGATTTCAAGGCCATTCTGGAGGAGGAGGAGGAGCCGGGTCTGGGCAACGGCGGGCTCGGTCGGCTCGCCGCCTGCTACATGGATTCGCTGGCGACGGTCCAGATCCCGGCGATCGGCTACGGGATTCGCTACGAGTTCGGGATCTTCGACCAGATCATTCAGGACGGCTGGCAGGTCGAGCGCAGCGACACCTGGCTGCGCAACGGCAACCCCTGGGAGATCCCGCGGCCCAAGATCAGCTTCCCGGTCATGTACGGCGGCCATACCGAGCACTATCGCGACCAGGCGCAACGCCCGCGGGTGCGCTGGGTTCCGGACATGGTCATCAGCGGTGTCGCCTACGACACCCCTGTACTCGGTTACGGGGTCGGCAACGTGAACCTGCTGAGGCTCTGGAAGGCGGAGGCGACCGAGTCGTTCGATTTCCAAACCTTCAATGTCGGGGACTACTATGGTGCGGTCCACGCCAAGATCGAGGCCGAGACCATCTCGAAGGTCCTTTATCCAAACGACGAGCCCGAGGCCGGCAAGGAGCTGCGTCTCAAGCAACAATATTTTTTCGTGTCCTGCTCGATCCAGGACATGATCCGGCTGCACCTGAACACCGTCGGCCCTCTGGAAACCTTCCACGAGAAGTTCGTCGCCCAGCTCAACGACACCCATCCTGCCATCGCCGTGGCCGAGCTGACGCGTCTGCTCATGGACGATCACGCCATGACTTGGGACGAGGCCTGGACCATCACGCGTGCGACCTTCTGCTACACCAACCATACCCTGCTGCCCGAAGCCTTGGAGACTTGGTCGGTCGGCCTCTTCGAGCGGTTGCTGCCGCGTCATCTGGAGATCATCTACGAGATCAACCGACGCTTTCTCGACGAGGTGCGCGTGCGTTATCTCGGCGACGAGGAGCGTGTCGCACGCATGTCGCTGATCGACGAGGCCGGCGGTCGACGGATCCGGATGGCCCACCTGGCGGTGGTCGGTAGCCGTGCCGTCAACGGGGTCGCCGCGCTGCATTCGGAGCTCATCAAGACCACCCTGCTCAAAGACTTCTACGAGATGGCGCCGGAGCGCTTTCACAACGTCACCAACGGTGTGACGCCGCGTCGCTTCATCGTGGTCAGCAACCCGCGTCTGGCAGACCTGATCACCGAGGTATGCGGACACGACCGCTGGATCCGCGATCTGGACTGTCTGCGCGACCTCGAGACGCACGCCGATGACCCCGGACTCCAAGCGCGTTGGCGCGAGGTCAAGACCGCCGCCAAGCGCGATCTGGCGGTCTGGCTCAAGCACCATGCCGGGGTGCTCCTCGATCCGCAGACCATGATGTTCGACATCCAGGCCAAGCGCCTGCACGAGTACAAGCGCCAGCATCTGAACGTCCTGCACATCATCCACGTCTATCAGCGCCTGAAGCAGAACCCGAATCTCGGCATGGTCCCGCGCGCCTTTATCTTCGGCGGCAAAGCGGCCCCCGGTTATTACATGGCCAAGCTGATGATCAAGCTCATCAACTCGGTCGCCGAGGTGATCAACAACGACCCGCAGGTCAATGGTTACATCCGCGTCGCCTTCATGCCCGACTTCAACGTCAAGAACGGGCAACGTCTTTATCCCGCCGCGGACCTCTCCGAGCAGATCTCGCTCGCCGGCAAGGAAGCGTCGGGGACCGGCAACATGAAGTTCTCGATGAACGGCGCGCTCACGGTCGGCACGCTCGACGGCGCCAATATCGAGATCCGCGAAGAGGTCGGAGCGGAGAACTTCTTCCTGTTCGGCATGACCGCCGAGGAGGTCCGCCGCAAGCAAGACGAGGGCTACCGGCCGTGGGACTATTACCACGGCGACCACGAGCTGAAGTCGGATCTCGACCTCATCGCCTCGGGGCTCTTCTCGCACGGCGACACCAACCTCTTCCGCCCCTTGACGGATCACCTGATCCATCGGGATCCCTTCATGGTGCTGGCCGACTATCGCGCCTATCTGGAATGCCAGGACAGGATCAGCGAGGTCTACGACCGGCCCGCAGAGTGGGACCGCATGTCGATCCTGAACGTCGCGCGGATGGGCCGGTTCTCCTCGGACCGGTCCGTCCGCGAGTACGCGGAGCGGATCTGGAACATCGTGCCGCAGCCTCTCGAAGCCTAATCGTTTTCGTTCGCACCGGGGCGCGTGACTCCCGATGCGAGGTTCAAACGACCGGCCACCCGCCCGAACCCGGCACGCTCGCGACGCCGCTCCGGCGATATCACGTGTATCCTCGGCGCTCTGCGCCACGTTCCGGCTTGGCCGGAGTGATGAGCGAGGCCGCTCCCGACATGGATGACTGCGACGAACCCCCATTCAATCGAAACAAAGAACGTTTTTAATATCAAGCTTTTCCGTATAGAGCGACCGGGCATTGGGAATGTCTATTTTCGCTATCGTTGATCCCGGACAACAGAAAGTCCGAAGAGTCGGGTTTGCCGATAGTAATGATCCGGACACCTCCGCATACTGATGCGAACACGCAAAGCCCAGATCCAAAGACGACGAGCAGAGATCATGGAGACGCTCAACAAGGTCGCCGACGTGCCGCACGGAATGCATCTCTGCGCAACAGAGGTCTCGCCGCGTCTCAGCCGGTCATCCCGATCGGCACCCTCGTACTCGGCGCCGTCTTGCTTGGATCGGGCTCGTTTCGACGACCTGGCCGCCGACATTCCGGCTCGGCGCAAGGCGTTCGATGCCAGACTGCCGAGCGGCGCAACCGGCGCCGCCCGAAGACAGGTCCGTAACGACCCCCGCTCCATCTCGACTCGCAGCCACTCCGGAACACACCGCAGCAACCCGATTCCCGAAACGACGGCACCCCGCGGGCAACTCTGCGGCTGCGCAGTAGGCTATCTCGAACGCCGCCCATAGCGGGCACATGATTCGCAAACCCAAGGATTCCAACCACCCACGAAGCAAGGAGGAAGGCGATGACCGCAACACCCAAGACACTCGTCGATATCACGGTCTTGATGGACGCACTCAACAACGAGCAGGAGCCCGACAACGCATCGAACGCCATCCTCTCTCTCGCTGCCAAGGGTCGTATTCAAGGCTATGTCTGCGCCGCAGCCATCGACCCGCTCCATACCGAGCTTGCACGCAACCGAGGAAGGACCCACGCGCGATCGGCGATTCAGCGCGTCTGCGACATCCTGGCGATCGCTCCGGTCGATGCCGGAGTGATCCAGGGTGCCATCGGTCTCGGCTGGAGGGATCTCGATGATGCCCTCACCTTCGAGAGCGCACGCCGGATCGGACTCGACTACCTCGTCACACTCAACGGTGCCGATTTCGACCATCCGGCACTCGCCGTTCATGCACCCGAGGAGTTTATCCAATCCTTCGAAGAACGACCTTGAGGTCGAAAGAGCTGCCGACCCGAAAAGGCCCAACCCGATCCGGATCCCGGCCATGTCCGTGACTCCGGCCATCATGGCACGTGGCGCGGAGCGCCACGGGGAATGCGTGACACCGCGCGGGGGTGTCACGAGTCCCTGAAGGTTTGGGCAGCCGGTCTACCGAACGCGGTCGGATCCCCGCAGCCGAGTAGCCTGACGGCCTTCAATCCGAGCAGTCGCTGACCGCCAACTCGCAGTCCGAGGAGCCGGTTTCGCAGAAATCCAAGCAGGTGAAGAGCCGCCCTTCAAAGGCGGCATCGACCGCGACATGCCCGGATTCGGTACGCACCTCGAATCCGGGCTGCATGACCGGTTGGTGTTGCACGAGTGCAAGTCGATCGGCCGGGTAAGAGACGTCCAAGACCACCTGCATGGGGTAGTAGCCGTCGAGAAAGCGGCGCATGTAGGGACCGTTGCGCAGCCGGTAACGCCCCTCGCCGAGAGCGAACAGAGCTCGGCTCTCGGCGCGGATACAGAGCGTCGCCTCGGGCGTGATATCCGTGAGCTGGACCGATGGACCCTCGACCCAGGCACGCCCGATCCCCTGCGCACTGACCACCTCCAAGCCGCGAATCCGCTCGGCGTTGAAGAGGATCTGCGCCGCGCGGACCGCGTCGAGATTCTCGTGACATTGGGTCAGCTCGATCCAGCCCTCGCGCAGACTCTCCGCGCCGATCCGGATCCGATTGACGTGCCGATGGGTCTCGGCGGCGCGCTCGGGTTCGACGAAGCGAAGCTCGCCGTCGCTGACCGCCGCAATACGGGCCTCGAGATCCATCTCGGGCCAGTCCTCTTCATCCGGGAACGCAGCTTCGGCGGGTGCAACTTCGGCGAGCGCGAATCCCCCCGCCAACGCCCCGAACAGAATCACGAAACAGCAGCTCGACAGCACGGACAAACGCGCAGGCTCGCGGATCCGTGATTCGGTTGCCGGGGTCGGGGTCGGGGTCATGGCTCGCAACATGCTCGCTCCTCATCGCACGGGGACATCGAAATAGGTGTCGGGATAGGGCTCGTCGACCAGGGTGTAATGCCACCACTCCTCGGAGAGGTTGCGAAAACCCTGCTCTTTCATGGAGGATTTCAGCAACAACCGATTCGCCATCGCCTCGCCCCTAATGTTCTGGTTCAATGTATGTGAGAGCGGACTGAAGCAATCGAAACCCGTGCCCATGTCGACACTGTTGTCCGCGAAACGCTCCGAGGCCGGGTTTTCGCACGAACGCCCGGGGGCGGCGGGATCGAACGCCGGTTGATCGGGCGTCGGCACGGGAACGATGGTCAGATCGACCGTACTGCCTCGCGAATGTCCGGAGCGTGCCGCGATATAACCGTCGTCGAACAGGCTGGCCTTCTCGACATTCGGATAAAATTCGACCTTCATGCGCTGGTCGTCGAGATCCGCGGCCCAGGCAACGAACCGGTCGACGGCGCGCTGCGGCCGATAGCAGTCGTAGATCTTCAGTGACAGGTTCAGCTCGCGCAGGGTCGCCTGCACCCCGGCCAAGGCCGCTGCCGCCCGGTGGGTCAAGAGACAGAGCGGCGCCTCGTAGCCCTCGATCGGGCGACCGACGAAGTTGTGCTCCGTGGCATAGCGGATATCGAGCACGACATCGGGAACCACATCGCGGATGTCGACCAAGTCGGCCTCGACGAGCAGCGACGACTCTGCAATCACCGAGCACGACATCCAAGCCCCGCATGTCGCCGGCAGCAAACCCTTGATCAAAAATTGAAAAATTACCCCGCGCATTCAGTCATCCTCCAGTAGAGCTTGTTTCGATCAGCGGGTACTCCGCGCGATGGCGCGGGGGCGAGGCAGGCCCCGCGAAGGGGCGTGCTCAGCGAGGATTCTCGACGGTGGACATGTCGCTGCGGCGCTGGCGCAGGCTTTTGAGGGCCCGCGCCAGCGCCGCGCTGTGGGCCTCGAGCCTTGACCAGCCTTGCTGCACCTCGGGGTGACCGGCCACCGGGTCGGCCTCGTTGACCAGGGTCGCGGACGAGCGCGCCCTCAGCGCCTGCACGATGCCGAGCAGCGCGGCCCCTTCCTGATGCAAGGCGTGATGGTGACCCTCCACCGCACCGAGCTCCGCCATCGTGCCGTAGCGGCGTTGCGTGCCGGGCTTGGCCAGCCAGACACCGAAGTGGCAGGCCTGTGCGCCGGGCGGCGGCTCGGCCTCGGCCTCGGCGAGGTATTGGCGCATGGCCTTCATCCAAGCATGATGCTCCACCTCGGCCAACAGCAGGGGCACGTCACCGGGCTCCAGCGGGGTGATGTGCAGCCAGCTCGGCGGAACCTGCCACTGGGCCAGCCACGCCGGCACCTCGGCTGCGGGCATGGGCCGTGCGATGGCGTAGCCTTGGGCCAGATCGCAGCCAAGCTCAAGCAGCATCCGGCCTTGGCGTTCGGTCTCCACCCCCTCCGCCAGGGTTTGGCGGTCGAAGCTGTGCGCCAGCCCCAGCACGCTGTTGACGATGCTGGCGTGCTCGCTGTCGTCGAGCATGCCGCGCACGAAGCTCTGGTCGATCTTGATGGTCTGGGCCGCGAGCTGCTTGAGAAAGGTCAGCGAGGAAAAGCCGGTGCCGAAGTCGTCGAGCGAACAGGTCACCCCCATGCGCTGTACCTGTGCGATCAGCGCCGCCTCCCCGGCCATGTTGTCGAGCGCGCTGGTTTCCAGAATCTCCAGGTCGAGTTGCTCCGGGGCCACACCGGACTGCGCCGCGAGCTGGCGTGCCAGCCGGGGTACAAAGTCGGGGTCGGCGAGCTGCATGGCGTCCACATTCACGCCCACGCAGGTGCAGAGGCCCCGGGCGTTCCAGGCCGCCAGTTGGGACAGAGCCGTTTCGATGACCCAGTCGCCCAGCGTGACGGCCAGGGGGTGTTTCTCCAGCAACGGGATGAACTGGCCGGGAGGCACCAGCCCGCGCTGCGGGTGCTGCCAGCGGATCAGTGCCTCGAAGCCGGCAACCTCGCCCGTGGCCAGCCACACCTTGGGCTGGTAATACAGACGCATCTCGCCCGCGGTGAGGCCCTGGCGCACCTCCTCGATGCGCATGAAGCGCTCGCGCGTGGACTCGTCCTTGAGCGGGTCGAACAGGTGATAGCGGTTCTTGCCGGTGAGCTTGGCCAGGTACATCGCCTGGTCGGACTGGCGCAGCAGTTGCTCGGCCTCCATACACTCGGACGCCTGCGGAAACTCTGCCACCCCGATGCTGGCGGTCAACTGTAGTCTGTCACCTTCGAGCTCCAGCGGCTCGGCCACCGCCTGCAGCATGCGCCGCACCGGCACCGCCAGGGCGTCGGGATCGCCGAGCGGGGTCAGGATCACCGCAAACTCGTCGCCGCCGATTCGGGCGAGGTACTGCCGGTCGCGCATCGACCGAGCCAGGCGTCGACCGATCTCCACGATGATCTGGTTGCCCCGCTCGCGGCCGAGCCGGGCATTGACGGCGGCAAAGCCGTCCATGTCGATGTAGGCCACCGCCAGCCGCGTCTGCAGCGTGCTGCAGCCGGCCATGCAGACGCGCAGCAGTTCCAGGAACTTTGCCCGATTGGGTAGACCGGTGAGCACGTCATAGTGGGTGATGAACTCGACCTGAGCCTGGTGCGCCTTGGCCTCGGAGATATCCTGCACCGTGCCCCAAGCGATGTGCGCCCGGCCGTCGGGACCGGCGTCGAGCTCGGCACGTTCGCGCACCCAGGTGGCAGCCGCCGGGGGCGTGATCCGGTGCTCCACCTCGTAGGAGCGGCCCTTCAGCGCTTCCGCCCATTCCCGCGCCACCCGGTCGCGGTCGTCGAGGTGCACCTTGGACAGAAAGGCTTCCAAGGTCATCGGGGTGCCTTCGGGCACGCCGAAGAGTCGGTAGGTTTCGGGCGACCAGCTCAGGGCCCGGGTGCGCAAGTCGAGCGTCCAGCTCCCGATGTGGGCCACCTGCTGGGCCCGCAGCAGGTCGGCGGTGCGCTCCCGCACCAGTCGCTCCAGCTCGGCGTGCTGCCGGGCCCGGGCACGGCGCATCGCGTGCAGCGCCAAGTGGGTCTCGACGCGCGCCAGCACCTCGGATTCCTGGAAGGGCTTGGTCAGGTAATCGACTCCGCCCTCGGCAAAGGCGCGCACCTTGCTGTCGGTTTCGGTCAGGGCGCTGATGAAGATCACCGGCACGTCGGCCACCCCCGGGATGGCCTTGAGACGGCGGCAGAGCTCGTAGCCGTCCATCTCCGGCATCATGATGTCGAGCAGGATCAGATCGGGCGCTTGGGCGGCGGCGGCTTTGAGCGCGAGCGCACCCCTCGGAAACAACCGCGCTTGGTGGCCTTGCCGGCGCAGCAGTGTGTCGAGCAGCTTGAGGTTGGCGGGCGTGTCGTCCACCACCATGACGTTGGCGGGGATGGGCATGGATGTGTTCATAAGGTGCTGTCGTCACCGGCATCGGCCAGCAGGGCGTGGAGGGTGTCGTACTCGAAATCATCGGCCAGTCGGCACAGCCCCTGAACCAGGTCCGGAGTCTCGGTCATGGCGTCGAGCAGGCGGTAGAAGGCGTGCATGTCGCCCTGTGTCAGTGCCCCCTGAAGGCGCGCCCGCTGGGCCGGGGACAACCGGGCCTGTAGCTGATCGCGCGCAAGGGCGCACGTGGGGGCGCGGATGAGCGCGGGGGCCGACGCGGGTGCGGGTCCTGCCGAAGAGGTCGACACCGCGCTCGGCAGCGCCAGGAGCTGCCAGAGGGTTTGCAACAGGAGCGCGCGCTCGACCGGCTTGCTCAGGTAGGCATCGACGCCGCAGTCCAGGATGGCCTGCCGGTCTTCTTCGAGCGCACTGGCGGTGACGGCCACCACGGGGGTGTGCCGGCTGACGGACTTGAGACGGCGGGTCGCCTCGTAGCCATCCATGACCGGCATGCGCATGTCCATCAGCACCAAGTCCGCGGGCCGCTGCCCGAACTGCGCCAGGGCCTCGGCGCCGTCGCCGGCCTCGGTGACGTCGAATCCGGCCGGACCGAGCACGTCCGCAAGCAGGCGGCGGTTGTCGGGCATGTCGTCCACCACCAGCAGGCGCGGTGCCGTGCTGCCGGGGGGCAACTGCCAGCCGGCGGCGTCCGCTTGTGTTTCGGCCTGTGCCGCCGAGGCCGGGGCGCTGGCGGGGGCAACGGCAGCCAGAAGCGAAAGCAGCTGCCCTCGACAGGCTCGCCGTCCACCTCGATGTCGCCGCCCATGAGGCGCAGCAGCTTCTGGCTGATGCTCAGCCCCAGCCCGGTGCCGCCGCCCGACTTGCGCCCGGCCTCGGCCTGCTGGAAGGGCCGGAACAACTGCGCCAGCTCGCTCGGCGTGATACCCGGACCGGTGTCCTGCACGGCGAACCACAGCACGGTGGCATCGGCCGGGCCGCCGTTCTGCCCGGCCCCGGTGACGTCCCCGGCGTCGGGCCGGCCCGGGCCGGCGCACAGCGTGACCGTGCCCACGTGGGTGAACTTCACCGCGTTGCCCAGCAGGTTGATGAGCACCTGGCGCAACTTGCCCTCGTCGCCGTGGACCATCACGGGAAGGTGCGGGTGGCGCTCCAGTTGGAGGTGTAGGCCCTTGGCCCGGGCGCGCAGGGCAAACATCTTTGCCAGGTCGCCCAGCAGGGCGTGCAGGTTGAAGTCCAGCGGGTTGATGGGCAGGCAATCGGCCTCGATCTTGGAAAGGTCAAGAATGTCGTTGATCAGGCCAAGCAGGTGCTCGCCGCTGCGTGCGATGGTGTCGATCTGCTCGAGCTGGCGCGGGGCCAGGGTCGGGTCGTGCGCCAGGATCTGGGAAAACCCGATGACGGCGTTGAGCGGGGTGCGGATCTCGTGGCTCATGTTGGCCAGGAAGGCGCTCTTGGCACGGTTGGCGGCCTCGGCGTCTTCCTTGGCCTGCGCCAGCTCAGCCGTACGGGCATCGACCAGCTCGCTGAGGTGATGGCGGTGCTGCTCCAGCTCCGCCCGCGCCCGCTTGCGTTCGGTGATGTCCTGAAAGGTGCCGGTGAGCACGTCGCCTGCGTCGGTGCTCACCCGTCCGATGCAGCGCAGCTCGGCCCAGAGCTCGCCGCCGCCGCGGGTCCGTATGCGGCTCTCGTGTACAAAGGGACGGCCGTCACGCCAGGCCGCCCGCAACAGCGCGGTGATGACGGGTAGCTCATCGGGTGCGTAATACACCAGCCCTTCGTCCAACGTAGGGGGATGGTCCAGCGGATGTTCCACCAGGTGGAACAGCTCCTCGGTCCATTTGAGGTAGCCCGTCTCGGGGTTGGTTTTCCAGCCTCCCACCCGGGCCATTCGCTGCGTTTGGCGCATGAACAGCATGGCCTCTTCGAGGCTGGCGCGAAGCTGTCGTGCAGCGGTGATGTCGTGGCCGATGCCCAGCACGCCGATCGGGCGACCATCATCGTGGTGGATGGGCACCTTGGTGGTTTCCAGCAGCACGCGCCGGCCGCTGTCGGCCATGGTCACCCATTCCTCGTTGACGGTGGGCCGATTCGCCGCCATCGCAACCTTGTCGTGATCCCGGAAAAAGTCGGCCAGGTCGGCCGGGACGAAGTCGTAGTCAGTCTTGCCGAGAATCTCGGCCTCGGGGGCACCAAAGAAGCCTTCGAAGGCGGAGTTGCACAGTAGGTACAGTCCGTGTTCGTCCTTGAGCCACACGAGGTCGGGCAGGGTGTTGACCAATGTGCGCAGCCTGGCCTCGCTGCTGCGCAGGGCCCGGGTGGCCTCGACGATGCGGGTCACGTCGCTGAAGACCGCCAGCATGGTGGGCACGCCGTCGAGCTGCAGCGTCACGCGCTGGATATCGGCCAGAAAGGTCGTGCCGTCTCGACGCAGCACCGGGATGTTGTGGGCGGTGTCGAGGGAGCCATCGGCCAGCCGCTTGAACTCGGCCGCCACCCGGAGCCGCTGGTCCTCGGGGTGAATGTGGGCGGGGGTGAGCCCCAACAATTCCTCGCGGGAATACCCCAGCATCCGGCAGAAGCGGTCGTTGACCATCGTGAAGCGTTGGGTGGCAATCTCCGCGGCCACCAGACCGGAAGGGAGCTGGTCGATGATGGTCCTGAGCCGTTGCTCCGCCGCGGCCAGCGCCTGCTG
Source organism: Thiocapsa sp. (assembly GCF_018399035.1). GTDB lineage: Bacteria > Pseudomonadota > Gammaproteobacteria > Chromatiales > Chromatiaceae > Thiocapsa. Next base: position 4,975,390 of record NZ_CP073760.1, on the reverse strand, counting down.
CTGGGCCTTGCGTTCCGAGATGTCGCGGAACACACCCACGTGGTACGCGCGGCCCTGCAATGTGTAGCGCCGGCCGCTGCTGATCTCCACCGGGATGTCGCGCCCGTCGGCGTGGCGGATCAGGGTTTCGTGCAGGAGCACGCCCTGGCGGCCGGACTCCAAGCGCTGCTGGAAGTCCTGCGGTTCGATGTCAAGCACCTGCGGCGGATGCAGTTGCGTGAAATGCAGGCCCACCAGCGCGTCCACGGGGCGGCCGAACAGCGCGGCGGCCCGGGCGTTGGCGTTGACCAAGGTGCCGGTGGCGTCGTCGGCCACCACCACGGCGTCGGGCATCGACTCGAACAGCACCGCAAAGCGCTCCTGGCTGTCCGCGCGATCCTGCTCGGTGCCTTGGCGTATCAGGGTGGAGGTGACCAGGCTGGCCATGAGCTTCAGCCAGTTGATGTCGGCCTCGCTCCAGTCACGTGGGGCGCACACGGCGTCGAGGGTCATGAAACCGAGCAACTTACCGAGGCCCATCAGGGGCAGCGAACAGACCGACCGAGTGCCGGCCAGCTGCAACAGGCGCGCGGGTTCCGACGCCTCGGGGGGCATGCGGTCGGTGCGGTCGATGCGGATGCAACCCGTTGTCCGGAGCTGCTCGATCCACCAGTCGGTCTGAGGGCCGACCGACAGGTCCGCCCCCTCGGGGCCGAGTGGGACCACGCCGTCACGGCACCAGGCATGGGAACATGCCCAACCCTGTCCGTCGGCGATCGCCAGGAAGATCAACGCCCGGTCCACACCAAGCGCCTCGCCGCTTCGCGCCAGCAAGCGGTGCAGCGTCGCGTCGATCTGCTGATCAGGGGTGGCCAGCAGCTCTGCGGCCAGTTGGGTGGCGAGTTGCTGGTGCTCGTGCGCCTGCTCGACGCGGCCCAGGCGGCGCTCCAGCATGTGCCGCGCGTGGCGCTCGTGCATGAAGCTCAGGGCCTGGGTCGTGAGCCTTTGGTACAAGTCCAGCACGGTCTGCACCAGCACACCGGCTGGGCCTCGCATGCTCTGCGCAGCGTGGGCCAGGGCCTGGTCCGGCGGCAGGCCTTGCAGCGCCGCCTCGGCCGCGAAGGCCATCTGCCGGTCGCTTTCCAGAATGTGCAGCGCCAGCCAGCGGCAGAGATAGGCCATCAGCCCTTCGAGCACGTCCTGGAAGGGGCGCTCGCCGCTACGCAGCTCGGCGACCTGACGAACGAAGTCGTCATGGCGTTGCCGGTGGTCATCCAGATGGGCCCCTAGCCCCAGCCGCTCGGCCCAGATCGCCTCCTCGGTGCTGAAGTGGTGTTCGGCGTAGTGGCCCAGCTCGTCAAGGATTGCCAGCGTCTCCGCCTCCGTCGCCCCCTGCACGTCGCAGCGTGCGATGCGGTTGAGCAGCGACACGAGGGTCCGGTGCTGCTCGTCGATCACGGAGATGCCGGTCACGAGCTCGTCGCTCCAGGGGAAGATCTCGAAGTGGCGGTCGTGCGCGTCGGTCATCGGGATACCGCAGTCTTGAGGGGCAACCGGTTCACTCCCGGCGGGCTGTTCACCGAATTCTCCACCCGCAGCGCGGCGATCAACACAGCGTTGCGTCCAACGGGCGTTCCGGCCTGCTCCAACTTAGGACATCGATTCGAGGCAAGCCGGACCAGACGACCCGGCATTCGCCCACTATACTGCCCGAACATGCCCGAACCTCATCCGGTCACCGGCCTATGCCCCGTGCAACCTTGCTGCGACAACGCCTGCTGCTGCTCTTCCTGGCCGGGATGCTACTGCTGTTCTCGCCGCTGGTCATGCAGTTCGAGAGGCTCGGCCGCTGGCTCGGGGCGCCTGTCCTGTTGATGTATCTCTTCATAACCTGGGCCGCGTTGATCGCCGTCGCGGCCTGGATCGTGTCGCGCATACGCGATTGATCCGCGCGAGCACCGTCGCAGTGATCAATGGCCCGCTGATTATCGGGATCTCCTTCGCCTACCTGGGACTCCTCTTCGCGGTCGCCTACTGGGCCGATCGGCGTGCCGAGCAGGGCCGTTCGGTCATCGCGCGCCCGACGATCTATGCCCTCTCGCTCGCCGTCTATTGCACCGCCTGGACCTTCTACGGCAGCGTCGGGCGCGCCACCGAGAATGGGCTGGGATTCCTGCCCATCTATTTGGGCCCCACCCTGATGGTGCTCCTGTGGGGCTCGCTCCTGCTCAAGATGGTGCGGGTCAGCAAGGCCGAGCGCATTACCTCCATCGCCGATTTCATCGCCTCGCGTTACGGCAAGAGTCAGGTCCTCGGAGGCTTGGTGACCGTCATCGCCGTGATCGGCGTGGTGCCCTATATCGCGCTGCAGCTCAAGGCGATCGCCTGGAGCTTCACGATCCTGTCGCATTATCCGGAGGTGCGGATGCCGGTGCACGGCGACGGACCCTTTTGGGGCGATACCGCCTTCGTGGTCGCGCTGCTGCTTGCCGCCTTCACCATCCTGTTCGGCACCCGTCATCTGGATGCGAGCGAGCGCCATGAAGGACTCGTCGCGGCCATCGCCTTCGAATCCATCGTCAAGCTCGTCGCCTTTCTCGCGATGGGACTCTTCATTACCTTCGGCCTCCTCGGCCTGGGCGGGCCGGCGTTGCCGCCGATCGAGAACAGCCCGCTGCTGCTTCCGTTGCTCGAGCCGAGCATCTCGCCCTTCGCCGACTGGTTCGCCATCTCCTTGCTGGCCGGTCTGGCCGTCATTCTGCTGCCGCGCCAGTTCCAGGTTGCGGTCGTGGAGAATAGCGACGAGCGCCATCTGCGCCGCGCGATTTGGCTGTTTCCGCTCTATCTACTGCTCATCAACCTCTTCGTGGTGCCGATCGCCATCGCGGGGCTCCTGACCTTCCCCGACGGGACGGTCAACGCCGATACCTTCATGCTGACCCTGCCGATCGCCTTCGAGCAACCCTGGCTCGCGCTCCTGGTCTATATCGGCGGGCTCTCGGCGGCGACCGGGATGGTCATCGTCGAGACCATCGCACTCTCGACCATGGTCAGCAACGACCTGGTCCTGCCGGCACTGCTGCGCCGCTGGCGTCGCCGACCTCCGGCAGCCGACCTCGGGCGGCTGCTGCTCACCATCCGGCGCGGGGCCATCGTCGTCATCCTGCTGCTCGGTTTCCTCTACTACTGGCTTGCCGGCGAGGCCTACGCCTTGGTCGGCATCGGTCTGATCAGCTTCGTCGCCGTCGCACAGTTCGCACCCGCCGTGATCGGGGGGCTCTATTGGCGAGGCGGGACGCGCGAGGGCGCGCTCGCCGGCTTGTCGGCCGGCTTCCTGGTCTGGATCTATACACTGCTGCTGCCCTCATTCGCCAAGTCCGGTTGGCTCCCACGCGCCTTCATGGAATCGGGCCTCGGCGGATTCGATCTCCTGGCCCCGATGGCGCTGTTCGGCCTCACCGGCTGGAACGAGATCACGCACGGTCTCTTCTGGAGCCTAACCGCCAATATCGGCGCCTTTCTCTTCGTCTCCTCCCTGCGCGCACCCAATGTCGCGGAGGCCACCCAGGCCGGGATCTTCGTCGATGCCTCGCGGCGCACCGCGCTGGCGAGCGCGCCGCTGTGGCGCGGGAGTGCGGAGATTACGGAGCTGATGAGACTGGCCGAGCGCTTCCTCGGATCGGCGCGTACCCGCGCGGCCTTCACACAATACGCGCACTTGCGCGGCGTGGACTCGCCCGAAGCACTTCCGGCCGATGCGGAGACGGTCTACTTCGCCGAGACGCTGCTCTCGGGGGCGATCGGCGGCGCCTCGGCCCGGGTGATGGTCGCGTCGGTCACCGACGAGGAGCCGCTCGGGCTCGACGAGGTCCTGAACATCCTCGACGAGGCGTCGCAGATCCGCGCCTACAGCCGCCAGCTCGAACAGAAGTCGCAGGCATTGGAGGCCGCGACCGAAGAATTGCGCGCGGCCAACATCCGGCTCCAGGATCTGGACCGCATGAAGGACGATTTCATCTCCTCGGTCACCCACGAGCTGCGCACCCCGCTCGCCTCCATTCGGGCCTTCTCCGAGATCCTCTTCGACGACCCCGACATCGACTTCGAGCAGCGACGCCGCTTCCTCGGCATCCTGGTCAGCGAGACCGAGCGGCTCTCGCGCCTGGTCAATCAGGTGCTCGATCTGGCCAAGATCGAGTCCGGCCACGCCGATTGGCGCACCGAGGTGGTGGAGCTTCAGACCGTCATCCGCCAAGCCGTGTCGGCCACCGAGCAATATGTCGAGGAGCGCGGCTGCCGCGTCCATCTCGAGCTGCCCGGCGAGTCGGCCATGGTCTGGGGCGACCGCGACCGCATCGTGCAGGTCCTGGTCAACCTGCTCTCGAACGCCGCCAAGTTCGCCCCGACCGGATCGGGCGAGGTCTGGATCCGACTCTCGCCCGCCGACGCGGTCTGGCGGGTCTGTGTCGAGGACAACGGCTACGGCATCCCCGAGAGCGACCTGGAGCTGGTCTTCGAGAAGTTTCATCAGACCGCCCGCGGCGGCGCCAAACCCGGCGGGACCGGTCTGGGTTTGCCCATCAGCCGTCGCATCATCGACAATCTAGGCGGTCGCATCTGGGCGGAAGGCGCGCCCGGAAAAGGTGCTACCCTTTGCTTCGAGCTGCCCGCCCATCCGGGGAACCCAACGGACCGAAGGCCTGACCATGAGTCTGACCATGAATAAGCGGATCCTGATCGTCGACGACGAGCCCAACATCGTCATCTCGCTCGAGTTTTTGATGATGCGCGAGGGACACGAGGTGCGCGTGGCGCGCGACGGCGAGGCCGGCCTGGCCGCCGTGCGAACCCATCGCCCGGACCTGGTGGTGCTCGATGTCATGATGCCCAAGCTCGACGGCTTCGCCGTGCTCGAAGCGGTGCGCGCCGATCCCGGGCTGGCCGGTACGCGGATCCTGATGCTGACCGCGAAGGGGCGCGAGGCGGAGCAGAACAAGGGCCTCGCCCTCGGTGCCGACGCCTACATGTCCAAACCCTTCTCGACCCGTGACCTGGTCGACAAGGTCAAGGAACTGCTCGAACGCACCTGACGAGGACGGAGCAACCGCATGTCCGAGACCGATCACCCGGTGAACGACGCGTCAGATCTCGTGGCCGTCGGTGGAACCGACCAGGGCCTGCTGCGCAGCTTGGCGCGGCGACAACCGTTGATCGTCGGCCCGGCGACCAGCCTGCGCGAGACCCTCTATCATTTCAGCCAGGATCACCTGGACGCCGCCGTCGTCTGCGATCCCGCGAGCGGCCTGCCCTTGGGGCTGATCCGGCTGCGCGACATGCTGCATGTCATCGGCTTCGAGGGCGGCGGGCTCGACGATCCGGTCGCCGTTCACATGATCGGCGCTCCACTCACGCTCACTGCGGATGCGCCCGCGCACCGTGCACGGGTCATGATGGCCAAGCGCGGTGCCGAGCATCTGCTCCTGACCGAGCATGACGGGCGTCTCTTCGGTCTGGTCAACCAAACCGACCTGCTCGGCCTGCGCGCCGGCGGGGCGGAGGTCCTGATCGCCGCCATCAAGGCCGCTCGCGACGTCGAGGCCATGGCGCTCGCCGCCGATCGGGTGCGGCGGCGCGGCGCGGAGCTGTTCCACTCCGGGATGGGCGTGGAGACACTCTGTTACTGGATGTCCGGGCTCAACGACCTGATCGCCATGCGGGTCATCGAGCTGATCGAAGACGAGTTCGATCTCCCCGCCGTGTCCTGGTGCTGGATGGCCTTCGGCTCGGAGGGGCGTCTTGAGCAGACCTTCTCGACCGATCAGGACAACGGACTGCTCTTCCTGCCACCGGACCCGGACAGCACCGAGCCGGTCCGTCAGGCCTTCCTGCCGTTCGCCCGAGCGGTCAACCAGGCGCTGCATTTCTGCGGCTTCGAGCGCTGCCGCGGCAACATCATGGCCGGCAACCCCGAGTGGTGTCTGAGCGCGGACGAGTGGCGCAAGCACTTCAAGACCTGGCTGCGCGAGCCCGAGCCCGAGGCCCTGCTCAACGCCGTCATCTTCTTCGATTTCCGCCCGCTCTACGGCAGCGACGAGCCGGTCGACCGTCTGCGCGACTGGCTGAGTCGAACCGCGCCCGAGCAGACGCGCTTCTTCCACTGTCTCGCCGAGCAGGCGCTCGGCGTCGCCCCGCCGCTCGGCTGGGCCGGGCAATTCGCCTTCGATCGCAACCGCGACTTCCCGCACACCATCGATCTGAAGACCCAAGGCGCACGCTTCTTCATGGACGCCGGCCGACTCTGGGCACTCAAGCACGGCATCTGGGCGACCAGCACCGCCGAGCGTCTGCGCCTCGCCGGTGCGGCAAAACGACGCGACCCGGAGGAGATCGCCGCCGAGATCGAATCCTTCCACCTGATCCAGCGCTTCCGCATCCACCAACAACTCACGACCAAGGACCCGGAGGCGGTCAACCGTGTCGACCCCGACGACCTCAACGAGCTGCACCGATTGATGTTGAAAGAGGCGTTCAAGCAGGCCAAGAAGCTACAGGCACGGGTGAAACAGGAATTCGCCCTGTAGCGAGAGCGTCCAGCGGCATCATGGGCTCCTGACCCACTGTAACCCTGTACGCCTGGCAACTTCCTCGGCGAGGAACTGGAAATCGCTGTAGCACTGTAGAACATTCGTCTGATGGGCGCCGATCGCACCATCCGCAGGCTTGAGCAGAAACATCGGCTTGCGGGCATCCAGCGCCAATGGCATCAGGCTTCGAAAATGCTTGATGCGGGTTATCTGATCAACCCCGAGCGCTGCTGCGCTCAGTGCGATTGTTGCGGCTTCCTTGAGCACGGACTCACGATAAACCTCGGAGATACGTGCGCGCCCCCGTTCGTAAGCCGTGGTCGATTTTTCGAGACGCTCGGCATGTTGCATCAAAACGTAGCCGATCGGCGTCATCTCCCCAAGGGGCAGAGGCACACCTTCGGGAGGTGATCGAACAGAGGACCGACTCCAGGTCTCACGCCATTGACGCAGCACGGGCCCGAGATTTCTCAACCCTTGCAGCGATAGCAGGTCCGGCGCGACCGGCACGACGACATGGCTGGCGGCGATGAGAGCCGCGCGATTGATCGCCCCGAGGTTGGGACCGACATCGATCAGCACGACGTCCGCTTCGAAGCTCCGTGCCGCCCGATCGATCAAGCGCCAAAAGGCGGATGTCACGCGGAATGCGCGCTCCCTCCCCTCCAAACACCTCGGCCACTCGGTAGACAAATCATCTTCGAGACGTGCCAGCGCAAGGTCGCCGACCAGCAACGCAACGCGTTCCGTTATCGGCTCCAGGTGCGCATCGCGGATATCCCCGGTTCCGCCGAAAAGCGGTTGGACGGCACCGTAAATGGTCTCTGGATGCTCATCATCCGACCACAGCCCCTCCAACCGCTCCTCCTCGAGCGCCATGACGGTCAGATTCGCCTGGGGATCGAGATCGGCTGCCAAGACCCGACAACCCAGCTCGCCATACATTCGAGCCGAGTGGTAGACGAGCGAGGTCTGACCTATGCCACCCTTGTTGTTGAAGAAGGCGATGGTAATCACCTACCCCCCCCCTGCACGATGGCCGCGACGAAACCAGGCTGCACCTCGAAATGCAGCCGCTCGCCAAGCAAACGGCGGGCAATGCTGATACCGGCGCCGAACCGCTGGACATAACCGAGCGCCCGCAGGGCCTCCGCCAGATTCGGATTGCGATAGTCGGTCACGCCGGGCATTCCGAAATTCTCGGGTGGATGGTGGCGGACGGGACAGCTTGCACGTCGAAGGGGCGATCGCGGTGCCGACGGCGCTCATTGAGGATGCGCTCGTCCTGAGCGCTGGCCAATCCGCGCCGCGGCCCCCAGCGCACATGGACCCGACCCCGGCAACGCACCGGCGGGGTATCGCAAGGCCAAACCGTGATCACCGCAAGTGCTTTTCCCTGCAGGTGTCGCTTCTCGACCAGCAGCGTAGGAGGGGGCGCGATGTTGCCGTCGGTCTTGATGTCCGCCAGCTGGCGAAGCAACTCGTCCGTGATATCCAGACCGACCGGCGTACCGTCATCGCGCGCGCCGATGAACACAACGCCCGGCGTGCCATGCCCGGCCAAGTCGTTCGCAAAGGCGCAGACTGCCTCACGTACGGTATCCGGCGCTTTGCCCTTGAGCGACTCTTTGCGCTCGACCCGATCCGATTCGAGATCGGCCAGCATCGCTTCGAGCGCATCGTCAGCATGAGGTTTCATGGCTTAAACCCGCCTAAACCGCGCCCGGCACGGTATGCGATGTTTTGGATGGGATCGGCCTCGGCAGACTTGACGACCGCTGGAGCCGACGCGGCCAAGCCAATCCAACACACTACGCACATCGCACCGGGCGCGGTTTAATTGCTCAAGTTCCATTTCGATTGCGGCAAGACATCGTCGATCCTGTTGACGTCCATACTACAGGACTCGGAATACTCACGAATGCCGCATGAAAACGACAACGATGAGCAGGAGGAGGGTCTCGGTAATCTCGACGAGCGCACCGGCGGTGTCCCCGGTAAACCCGTTGATCCGGCGCATCATGGTTCGGCGAGATAGCCCGAAGACCAGAAGGGTCACGGCGCACAGCGCGAGCCCGATCCAGCCGGCGATCATGATACAGGCCATCCCCGCGATCAGGGTTGCCGCCCAAGCCGCGCGACGCGGCAGTTGCGCCATCTGCTCGGAGGCCATCCCACGGTCACGGGCATAGGGTGTGGTCAGCATCAGGAGCGGCAATTGCGCCCGTGCGAGCAGCGGAATCAGGAGCAAGATCCAGGCGGAGCCGCTCTCGATCAGGGCCTGGAGCCCGGCCCATTTCGCAATCAAAACGAGCCCGATCGCGGTCACCGCAGCGGGTCCGCAACGCGGGTCCTTCATGATCTCCAGGGTCCGCTCGCGGCTCGCGATCCCGCCGACCCAGGCGTCCGCGCTGTCGGCCAGACCGTCCAGGTGCAACGCCCCGGTGGACCAGACCCAGAGGATCAGGACCAAGGCCGCCGCGACACCCGGATCCACGGACGCGAGCGCGGTCCCGGCCAAGGCCATCAACGCGCCCAACAGCCCACCGATCGCGGGATACCACGGCACCGACACGCCCGAGAGTCGCGGCTCGAAGGGGCTCGGCTCGGGAAACGGCAGACGCGTCAGGAGACGTCCGGCAAGCCAGAGCGGACGCAGGTCCACTCAGGGCGGCCCGTGGCGCATGAGACTGGGTCGCCCGGGAGCCTCCGGCACGCGCAAGCTGGATAGACAGGCCGGGGGACCTCGATCAGGAGCGATGCCTCGGGCGGCATCCGCAGCACCTCGGCGAGGACGACCCGGATCACGCCGCCGTGGGTGACGGCTAGGGTGAAGGGCCCGCCCGCGTCGCACACCTGACCCCAAGCCGCTATGACCCGCTCGCGAAAGACCTCGAACGGCTCGCCACCGGGCGGCGCGTAGCCGACCGGATCATCCCAAAAGCGGGTCAGCTCCTCGGCCGGAATCTGATGCGCGGCCAGTCCTTCCCAAGCACCGAAGCCGCGCTCGCGCAGACCGGGCAGGATCGCCAGGGGGAGTTTGTGGCTCTCGGCGATGCGCTGCGCGAACGCGCTGCAACGCCGCGACGGCGAGGAGACGACCCGCGTCCAATCCGGATTCACGGCGGTCGCACGCGTCATCTGATCCCAGCCTTCGGCGCTCAGCGGGTCGTCGTGTCCGCCCCGAAAGCGCGCGCCGCCTTGCGCCTCGCCGTGACGCAGCAGATCCACGAAGCGATCCTGCATCAGGCCTCGCTCACCCCGGCCTCGCCGAATGTCGCCATCTGCTGGTGCAGCGTACAGGCCAGCCGCAACAGGGGCACGGCGACGGCGGCACCGCTGGCTTCACCGAGTCGCAGGCCCAGATCGAGCAGCGGATCGGCATCCAGCGCGGCCATGATGCGCCGATGTCCCGGTTCCGCGGAGCCGTGCGAGAACAACAGCCAATCGCGCACCTCGGGTTGCAGGCGCACGGCGGCGAGCGCCGATGCGCTCACGATGAAGCCGTCGACCAGCACCGGGAGTCCGCGCTGGGCGGCCGTGATGAAGGCACCGACCATCGCGGCAAGCTCGAAACCGGAGAGGCGACCCAGCAGCTCCAGCGGTGTTCGATCTGAGGTGACATGCCGCGCAAGGGCCTTGGTGATGACTTCGGCCTTGCGCGCGACGCCCGTTTGATCCAGCCCGGTACCGGGGCCGACGAGCGCGCCCGCAGGCAGATCCAGCAGCGCACAGGCCAGGGCCGTGGCCGGGGTGGTGTTGGCGATGCCCATCTCGCCGCAGATCAGCAACCGCGCGCCGCTGTCCACCGCGCGCTCGGCCGCGGCCCGGCCCGCGTTCATGGCGGCGGCGAGCTGCTCGTCGGTCATGGCCGGCTCGCGTGCGATGTTGCCGGTTCCCGGGCCGACGCGCTCGGAGCGCACGTTCTGGATCGCCCCCGGATCCTCGACCGTCCCGAGATCCGTGATCTCCATGCGCGCATCCAGTGCACGGGCGAGCACCGAGATCGCGGCACCGCCACCGGCGATGTTGCGCACCATCTGGTTGGTCACGGCCTGCGGGAAGGCCGAGACGCCCTCGGCCGCAACCCCGTGATCGGCCGCGAAAAGCAGGATCTGTACCGGATCGGGCGACGGTGTGGGGGTGCCCTGCAATCCGGCGAGCCGGATCGCGAGCTCTTCGAGTCGGCCCAGCGAGCCGCGCGGTTTGGTGAGCTGATCCTGCCGGCGCCGCGCCGCATCGGCGGCCATGGCATCGATCGGCAGACAGGGTTGGCTGATCCAGCGTAGACCTTCAATCATGCCGCTTCTCCTTTGAGCACGAGGGGCAGACCGGCGACGGTCAGGATGACCTGCTCGCAGCGCGCGGCCAGATCCTGGTGCAGCAGGCCGGCCAGGTCGCAGAACCGACGCGAGAGCGCGCCGAGCGGGACCACGCCCATGCTCGTCTCGTTGCCGACCATGATGAGGCGCCCCGGCGCCCGTGAAACGACATCGAGCAGTGCCCGGGTCTGATCGTGCAGACCCGATTCATCCGTTTTCATAAGCCAATTCGTCAACCAGAGTGTGAGACAGTCGACCAGGATGCAGCGATCGGGCGCACATTCGCGCGCCAGCACCTCGGCCAACAAGAGCGGTTCTTCAATAAGACCCCAGTCGCGCGGGCGCCGTTCGCGATGCCCGGCAATCCGCCGGGTCATCTCGGCATCCCCCGCCCGGGCGGTCGCCACATAGACGACCGGCAGTGCGCTTTCATGGGCCAGACGCTCGGCCAGGCGGCTCTTGCCCGAGCGCACCCCGCCGAGGATCAGGCTGCGTCCGCCCCCGTCGGAGCGGGGACGGCGCGGATCATCCATGCTCAGAGCTCGACCCCTTTCTGCGCCATGATACCGGCATCGAAGGCATGCTTGAGCGGGCGCATCTCGGTGACCGTGTCGGCGATCTCGATCAGCTCCGCGGGCGCCGCACGGCCGGTGACGACCGCATGCTGATGGATGGGACGGTTCTGCAGGGCATCGAGAACCGCATCGAGCGGGACCAAGCGGAGCTTGAGCGCGATGTTGAGCTCGTCCATCACCACCATGCCGAAGGCCGGATCGGCAAGGAAGGCAGCCGCTTTGTCCCAGGCCGCCATCGCCGCGCGCCGATCCACCTCGGCGTCCTGCGTCTCCCAGGTAAAGCCCTCGCCCATCACGTGATACTCGAGCTCCGGGAAGCGCCGGAAGAAGGCCTCCTCCCCGGTCGCAAAGCTCCCCTTGATGAACTGGATCACGGCGACCTTCATGCCGTGGCCCATCGCACGGGCGACCATCCCGAAGGCCGAGGAGCTCTTGCCCTTGCCGTTGCCGGTGTTCACGACCAGGACACCGCAGTCCTGGTCGGCCCGGGCGATGCGGGCATCCACCAGCTCCTTCTGGCGCTGCATGCGCCGGCGATGACGCTCCTGTGCGCTGTCGTCGGTCATTGCGGACGCGCGCGCTCGGAGCGAGCACCGGGCAGGGCGCGTGCGAGTGTCAGATGAACGACCGCCGCCAGGCTGACATAGACCATCAGATGCAGCAGGGTCGCGGGCATGTAGGTCGCGAAGCGTCCGAGCAGCTCGAGCGTGCTCAGGTCGGCAAAGCGACCGGAGAGGAGATAGAAGCCGCCGCTGGCGAAGACCTCGGACAGGACACCGCCGACGAGCAGCGCGCCGAAGAGCAAGGGCAGGCTGTCCTTGGCCAACTCGAGCCGACCGGCGGACCAGCGCCCCATCCCCCAGACCACGCCATAGGCCGGAACCAACATCCAGTAGGCCGGGGTCATGCAGTAGCCGCTCACACCGCCCCAGCCGATAGCGGTCAGATCGATGACGGTCGCCAAACCGAACAGGGCCGGAAAGCCCCAAATCGAGCGCAGGTACAAACCAGCCAAGAAGAAGACGGCCAACGAGGCGTCCGGCAGATGGTGGGCCAGCGGGGCGAACTGTTGGCCGCGGGTCGCCGCCATGAGCGCGGCCAAGGCAAGGCCGATCAGGATACGGCTACGGGAGTCGGTGATGGGGGTCATGAGGTCGAGTCTCCTGGTCGTGTCGCCGGGGCGACAATGGGGTGTTGCTCAAGTCCCGTGCGGCCATTGTAGGGGGTCGCACGGGGTGTCGGAAGCGGTTGGGTTGGGGGAGCCTCCTGCCTCCTGCCGTCAGCCTTCATCCATTCGCTGGTGGCTGGTGGCTGGTGGCTGGTGGCTGGCGGCTGGCGGCTGGCGGCTGGCGGCTGGCGGCTGGCGGCGATACTACGGCTCGTACCGCAAGGTCAGGTAAAACGCCCTCCCCGGCTGGTTGAACAGGTACGCGGTCTGGTAGTCCTCGTCGAGTGCGTTCTCCAGTCGCCCCTGAATCCGCACGGCGGGTGTGAGGGCATACTCGGCACGCAGACCCAACAGGGTGTAGCCGTCCAGGCGCTCCTTGTTGGCCAGGTCGTCGAAGCTCCGCCCGGCGAGATAGACGCTCAGACCGGCCGACCAGCGCTCGAACTGACGATCGAGGTCGAGCTGAAGCATCTGCTCGGGGCGTCGCGGCAACAGATTACCCTGATTCGGACCGTTCGAGCGGTTTTCGGGATCCAGCAGGGTGAGGCTCGCGCCGAGATCCCACTCCTGGATTTGGACGATCCCGGACGCCTCGAAGCCTCGGATGCGGGCCGAGGCGATGTTGGCCGGCGCGAAAGTCACCGCGTCGAAGGCGATCAGGTCGTCGATGTCGGTCTCGTAGAGACTCAGCTCCCAGCGACCGAGCGGGAGGGTTCCGGTCAAACCCAGCTCGACGCTGGCCGACTCCTCCGGGGACAGATTCGGGTTGCCGAAGCCGGGATAGTAGAGGTCGTTGAAGGTCGGCGCCTTGAAGGCGGTGCCGTACGAGAGCGACACGCGAATCCCCCGATCGAAGAGATAGCCCCAAGCCAGGTTGCCGGTGGTCTGTCCGCCGAACTGCTGGTCGTCGTCGTATCGGAGGCTGGCGGCAAGCTCGTTCGCCCCGATGGAGCCGAGATACTGTCCGTAGACACCCGTGTTGCTGCGCGAGTCGTCCGTATAGTCGACCGTGCCCGAGATCCGGTCGATCCGGTAGTCCAGACCCAAGGTGAAGAGCTGGTCCGGGATCAAGGCGAGATCGTTTTGGATCCCGAAGCTGTCGCGCTCGGTCTCGAAGCTGTCGACGAAGCGCTCCGGGACAAAGGCGTCCGAGTAGAACGCCCGATAGCTGTCCTGACTGCGCCCCGCCGAGAGGATCAGGGTCCAGGGCTCGAGCGGACGCAAGGTGCCTTCCACGCCGAAGATCTGCTGCTCGGAGCGCGAGAGGTTGCCCGAGAAGATGGAGCCGTCGAAATCGGTGCGGTTGTCGGAGGTGAGCAGACTGAAATCGACCTTGGCCTTGTCGCTGAATTCATAGCCGGCGCGCGCACTCACGCCCAGATTGCGATAGCCGTCGCGATCCGGATCGTCCACGCCGCAGCCGGCGAAGGGAAAGGCGCGGCCGTCGCAGGCGTTGATCCCGTCGGTCTGCTCCATGTTGGCGCCGAGGTCGAACCAGCCACGCTCGCCGCCGCCCGAGATGCCGCCCGAGATGCTCGCGGTGTCGAAGCTCCCTGCACCGACGCTGAAGCGCGGTCGCAGGTCGCCGCCGCCGCGACGCGTGAAGATCTGGATCACACCGCCGATCGCCTCCGAGCCGTAGAGACTCGAGCGTGGTCCACGCACGACCTCGATGCGTTCGATCTGGGCGATCGGCAAATCCTGGAGGGGCGCGGTCCCGAGGGTCGCCGAGCCCACCTTCACGCCGTCGATCAGGACCAGCACATGACCGGCATTGGTTCCGCGCAGAAAGATCGACGCAGGCTGACCGGCCCCGCCGCTGCCCGAGATCGCGACACCCGGGAGGCCCCGCAGCGCATCCGGAACCGAGCGAAACTGGCGACGTTCGATCTCGGCGCGATCGATCACGCTCACGGAGGCCAGGGTTTGGTCTTCGGTCTCCGGCGTGCGCGTTGCCGTCACCACCAAGGGGTCAAGGATCAGGGTCTGCGTGTCTGCGTAGACAGGCAGGCCGAGCGGCAGCGATACGGCCGCCGCCATAAGCGGAAATCTCATCGACACACTCCGACAGAGGCCCGAGCGCACCCGCATGGGCCAGCAGAAGAAGGGGGCGAGAGATGCAGAACGGACGAGAGCGGAGCCGCAGGCAAACGACGGGGCCGGCATCCCGGCCGGTCGCCCCGCGCGACCCCGGTTCGAGGCTCCGTTGAATCGCTCGAAGACGACAAGGGCCGACGGGGTCGGCCCTTGTACGCACACGAGACACATCGAAACGGTCCCCGATCATCCGGCCGGTCTCCGGGCTTACGAGCGGGGTCGGACCCCGAACACGGCGCCTTCCCGTGATCGCTCACAGTGGCATTTCGCCGCGTCTTGACTCGTCTACCGTTGCGGGGGCAGCGCCGGCTTTGCGGGTCCCGAGGGTACCGCGCACCGACTTCCCGTTTAACCCCGAAGGCGAAGACCTTCGAGGCACCGGACAATCAACCGGGGACTTTAGGGTTTTCGCGATCGCCGCGTCAATGTGTCGACACGCAACCCGACCTCAAAGCCTGACCTGGATCAATCCAGAGCCTGCATCGAGGGCGAGCGTGGCGAGCCGCGTACCGGCAGTGTGTGTCGAGCGCCAACGGCGCGACCGATGTTAGGTGATTTCCGGGAAAGCATCGACCAACAAGGGGCGACTTTAGTCGCCCGGTAAGCATCGGCAACACGCACGGCCGGGATGATCATTCCCGGAAATCGCCTTAGCCCGGGGCAACGCCCCGGGTTTCGATCTCGAGGGGTCAGGCGCCGAAGACGGTGCCGATCAAATAGGCGGTGTAGCCGACGTAGCAGGCCAGGAGCAGCATGCCCTCGACCCGGTTGATTCGACCCGGGCCGCGGAACCCGTAGCCGATCACGAACAAGGACAGCGTCAGCAGCCCCATCATCAGCATGTCCCGGGAGATGACCTCCGGCGGCACGAGCATCGGATGAATGGCCCCCGCGATCCCGACCACGGCGAGCGTGTTGAAGAGATTCGACCCGATGATGTTGCCCAAGGCGAGATCATGCTCGCCCTTGCGTGCGGCGATGATCGAGGAGGCCAGCTCCGGGAGCGAGGTGCCCACCGCAACGATCGTCAGACCGATGATGAGATCGCTCACGCCCAAGGCATGAGCGATCTCGACCGAGCCCCAGACCAGCATGCGCGAGCTGATGATCAGGAACACCAGACCGACGCCCAGCCAGAGTAGAGCGCGGCGCAGCGGCATCCGCGCGTGATCGAGCTCCTGCGTGACCTCCCCGGCCAAGGCATCCGAGCGTTCTCGCAGACCTTGCCAGATGGTCCAACCCATCAATGCCGCAAAAACGCCCAGAAACGCCCAAGCGTCCATGCGGGTCAGCTCGCCGTCCATCAGCAACACCACGGCGAAGACGGTGACGCCGGCAAGGATCGGCAGCTCTTTGCGAAGCACGCTGGAGTGAACCGCGATGGGGCTGATGATCGCGGTGAGACCCAAGATCAGCGCAATGTTGGTGATGTTCGACCCATAGGCGTTGCCGAGCGCAAGCCCCGGGTTGCCCTGAAAGGCCGCAATCGCCGAGACCACCATCTCCGGGGCCGACGTCCCGAACCCGATGACGACCATGCCGATCAGCAAGGGCGGCATCCCGAGATGCTTCGCGGTCACCGCGGCGCCCTCGACGAAGCGATCGGCACTCCATAGCAGCAGCGCCAGACCGAGGACGACCGAGAGTGATGCTAGGACCATGGGACGCGTGACGCCTCGAACGTGTGATGTGGGATACAAAGGAACCGGAGTCTACAACGCCGACCGAGGCATGCGAAGCAGCTGAGCAGCGGCAGATGACGCGCTCGCCATCCAGGCAGGCGTTCCCACCCCGACCGAATCCACCCGACCTCGTCGAGGCCTGTCCTCCTTCGCTCGAGCACCCTCGCAACGACAAGGTCTTGCGCAGCTTGCGCTGCATCCCCTGGATGATTAACCTGCGAGGATTCCCGTAATCCCGTAGTCATCGCATGGTCGTTTTACCCGAGGGTACCGCCCGATCCGGAGCCATTCGGCTCCATCCCGACCGGTGCCGCCACCGGATGCACCGGATCCTCCGTCGTCGAGGGACATCCCGT
Source organism: Thiocapsa sp. (assembly GCF_018399035.1). Classification (GTDB taxonomy): domain Bacteria; phylum Pseudomonadota; class Gammaproteobacteria; order Chromatiales; family Chromatiaceae; genus Thiocapsa. The sequence goes on along the minus strand of NZ_CP073760.1, from coordinate 4,958,627 downwards.
TGAAAATACTTCCCAAGCACTCGCTCAAGGCGTGGGTCGAACGCCTGCGTGCCACCCACCGCGTCGTGGCGCCCCGAGAGACCTACGGTCAGTACATCTTCGAGGAGATCGAGAACGCGGACGACCTGGTTCTCGACTACCACAGCAGCGTCCTCCCGCCCAAAAAGTACCTCCTGCCGCCGCGCGAAGACCTCTTCGCCTTCAACGCGAAGACGATGGAGATGTCGCCGCTGATCGAAGAGATCCAGCCCACGGTGATCATGGCCCTGCACACCTGCGACCTGCACGCCATCACCCTGCTGGACAAGATCCAGGGCACCGGCCACACCGACCAGCATTATCAAGCACGTCGGCGCAAGACGACCCTGGTCAGCATCGAATGCCTCAAACCCTGCATGGACCACGCCTTCTGCAAGAGCATGGGCACGCTGGCCGTGCCGGAGGGCTTCGACGTTCACCTCACCGATCTGGGCGATCGGTATGCGGTCGAGATCGGCTCCGAGCAGGGCGAGCAGTTGATCGAGGGCTTGAGTCTGTTCTGGGAGCCCGTGGAGGCCGACTACGACCGCGCAAACCAGGTGATGGCCGGGAAATGGCCCAACTTCGACTATCGCCTGGACTGCGACGTGACGGATCTTCCGGATCTGCTTGCGGCCAGTCAGGACAGCGCGCTTTGGGACGAGGTCGGCGACACTTGCCTCGCCTGCGGTCAATGTACGAAGGTCTGTCCGACCTGTTACTGCTTCGATGTGCTGGACGAGATCGATCTGAAGCTCGAGCACGGCAAACGCGTCCGTGTCTGGGATTCCTGCTTGATCGAGAAATTCGCCGTGGTCGCCGGCGGACACAACTTCCGCAGCTCCCAAGCGCGGCGGCTGCGCCATCGCTTCCTGCGCAAAGGCAAGTATCAATACGAGTCCTACGGTCTGCTCGGATGCGTCGGCTGCGGACGCTGCGCGCTCTCCTGTCCGGCCCATATCACGCCGATCGGCCTGCTCAACACCCTGGCCCAGCGGCGTCGGCCCGCCACCGAGGAGGCATCGTCGCGGTCATGACCACTCTCCTGCGCGAAACGCTCACCAATTCCTCCATCTACATGCCGACCCCGGCGCGCATCGTCGAGGTCGAGCAATTCACCGCGGTGGAGAAGTGGTTCCATCTGGAGCTGCCGAGCGGCTTCACCATCGCCCACAAGCCGGGGCAATTCGTCGAGGTCTCGATCCTGGGGATCGGCGAGGCGCCCATCAGCATCTGCTCCTCGCCCGCGCGCAGCAACGGCTCCTTCGAGCTGTGCGTGCGTCGGGTCGGGAAGCTGACCGATGCGCTGCATCGGCTGGATGTGGGCAGCATGATCGCGGTCCGCGGACCCTTCGGGCATGGCTTCCCGATCGACCGCTTCCACGGCAAGGACATCATCTTCATCGCCGGCGGGCTCGGGCTCGCACCCCTGCGCTCGCTCATCACCGAAGTGCTGGACGAGCGCGGCAAGTACGGGCGCGTCGCCCTGCTCTACGGGGCGCGCACGCCGAACGACTTTCTGTTCCCGGCCGACCTCGCGGCCTGGGCGGACCGCGAGGATGTCGAGTGTCATGTGACGGTGGACCGTCCGAGCGAGGGCTGGGAGGGCCCGGTAGGCGTCATCACCACATTGCTGCCGAAGGTGAAGTTCCCGGCTCGCAATACGGTTGTGGCGATCGTGGGGCCGCCGGTCATGTATCGCTTCGTCCTCGACGAGCTGCTCGCCGCCGGGATCGCCGAGGGCAATATCTGGCTGAGCTTCGAGCGGCAGATGAAATGCGGGGTCGGCAAGTGCGGGCATTGTCAGATGCATCACATCTACACCTGCCAACAAGGCCCCGTCTTGTCGTACGCCGAGGTCAAAAACCTCGAGGAGGCCTTGTCATGAATCCGAAGGTTGCCTTTTTCGAGTTCACGAGCTGCGAAGGCTGCCAACTCACCGTCCTCGACACCCTGCAGCGCCATCCCGAGCTACTCGAGGTCATCGAGATCGTCCAGTTCCGCGAGGCGATGACCGAGCGCAGCGACGACTATCGGATCGCCTTCATCGAGGGCTCCTGTACGCGACCGTCCGACGAGGCGAAGATCCGCGAGATCCGCAAGCAGGCACAGATCGTCATCGCTGTCGGCGCCTGTGCCCATCTAGGCGGGATCAACGCGATCCGCAATCGCATGCCGCTGGACGATGTGCGCGAGTACGTCTACGGCGAGAAGAAGGACTGGTTCGAGACCTATCCGGCACGTCCGCTGAGCGCCGTGATCAAGGTCGACGCCGTGATCCCGGGCTGTCCGATCGACCGCGACGAATTCGTCATGGCGGTCACGCATCTCTTGCAGGGCCGCATGCCGGCCATCCCGGATTACCCGCTCTGCATCGAGTGCAAGCTCACCGAGAACGTCTGCATGTTCCTGCGCGGGCAGACCTGTCTCGGGCCCATCACGCGTGCCGGCTGCGACGCCATCTGCCCGTCCTGCGGGCAAGGCTGCGAGGGGTGTCGCGGGCTCATTCCCTCGCCCAACCTGGGGGCGATCAAGGAGGCACTGCGCGAGCGCGGCATGACCGAGGAACAGATCGATGCCCGCTTGTCGCTCTTCCTCACCTATCAAACCATGCAAATGGAAGGAGTGACGCCGGCATGAGCACGCTGAAGGTCGATGTTCATCATGTCACACGCGTCGAAGGGCACGGCAACATCGTCGTGGATGTCGAGAACGGCGAGCTGACCCAATGCGATCTGCAGATCGTCGAGACGCCGCGCTTCTTCGAGGCGATGCTGCGCGGTCGCGCCTACGACGAGGCATCGCACATCACCTCGCGCATCTGCGGGATCTGTGCCGTCGGGCACGCGACCGCCTCCCTGCGTGCGACCGAGCAGGCGCTCGGGGTGACACCCAGCCTGCAGACCACCCTGCTGCGCAAGCTGAACTTTCACGGCGAGATCCTCGACAGCCACGTCCTGCATATCTACATGCTGGTGGCGCCGGACTATCTCGGCCTCGGCAGCGTGATCCCGCTGGCCAAGAGCGCGCCCGACATCGTCCTGCGCGCATTGCGCATGAAGCAGCTTGCCGGGGATCTCTGCGCGACCCTTTGCGGACGCCACACCCATCCCATCTCCATGACGGTCGGCGGCTTCACGCAGTTCCCCAAGCCCGCGGAACTGCGCGCCCTGCGCGAGCGCCTGGTCGCCTCGCGTGCGGACTGCGACGCGACCATCCAGCTCCTGCAGGGTCTGGAGTTCCCGGCCTTCGAGCGCGACACCGAATACGTCGCCCTGCATCGGGACGACGAGTACTGCTTCATCGACGGGTCCATCGCCAGCAGCGACGGCGGGATCCGGCCGCTCGCCGAGTATCGCGAGGTGACCAACGAGACCATCGTCGCGCATTCCTCCGCCAAGCACACCCGCCATCGGCGCGAGTCCTACATGGTCGGGGCGCTTGCGCGCTTCAACATCAACTACGATCGGCTGCATCCCCGCGCGCAGGCCGCGGCCGAGGCACTCGGCCTCCGGCCCAAGACGATCAATCCCTATCTGAATGCGGCGGCCCAGGCGGTGGAGGTCGTCCATTGCACGGAGGATGCGATCCTGCTGATCGACCAACTGCTCGACCAGGGGATCAAACCCGAAGCGCCGGCCGCGCCCACGCGCATGTCGGGCGAAGGTGTCGGCGCCGCCGACGTGCCGCGCGGGACACTCTTCCATCACTACTGGATCGAGGGCGGGACGATCGTCGGGGCGAACTGCATCATCCCGACCGGGCAAAACCTGGCGAACATCGAGCTGGACATGCGCGCGCTCGTCCCCGGGATCCTCGACCGGACGCAGCAGGAGATCACCCTGGCGCTCGAGATGCTGGTGCGTGCGTACGACCCCTGCATCTCCTGCTCGACCCACATGCTCGACGTCAAGTTCGTTAAGGCTGTAGGGGCGAGGTAGGGGCGAGGTAGGGGCGAAGTAGGGGCGACTTTAGTCGCCCCTACCCAGCCACCCGACCTACCCGTGACGCCGTGCCTAGGGTGTCGCGCAGCTCCCGGTGCTCCGCGCCGAGCGCCGTCGTGGCCGCAATGATGACCAAAGCCCCTATGACCACGCTGGTCTTGGCGTTGGGCAATCCCTTGCGCGGAGACGACGGGGTCGGCGCGGCCGTCTTGAACGCCCTGCCCGCCTTGCCCCCGGGCGTGACGGGGTTGGATGGCGGCACACCCGGGCTGAGTTTGGTCCTGAGCCTGCAGGGGTACGATCGCGCCATCATCGTCGATGCGGCCGAGATGGGAGAGATGCCCGGGACTTGGCAACGCTTCACCCCGGACTGCCTGCGAACCCCGGACTCGGACCTGCGCGGAACCCTGCACGATGCCGGTCTGGCCGAGGCCCTGTTGCTGGGCGAGGCGCTCGGGATACTCCCGTCCGAGATCATTATCTTCGGAATCCAGCCTGGCGAGATCGATTGGTCGCCCGGCTTGACACCCGCCGTTGCCGCGGCGATTCCCGGCCTCTGCGAGGCCATCATGAGCCTCTTGGGGATCGAGCCGCGTCGCGAATGATCGATACCGAGTACACGTGAGTTTTTCGGCGCATTCGGATCATCGGGCGCGAGCTGCTGGTCGCCTATCTGGTGCTGTTGGCCTTCCTGGCGGCGGGCGATACGGTCCTGCATTACCTGGGGCTGAAGCAACCGGCGCTCGGCGTGGCGGGCGGCGTGGTGCTCTTCATCATCGCGCTGCGGATGGTCTTTCCGGATCACGAAGCGGCCGAGCGGCGCGAGCTCGACGAGGAGCCTTTCATCGTCCCGCTGGCGGTGCCCATGATCGCCGGGCCCTCCGCCCTCGCCGCGGTACTGCTGCTGGCATGCTTGCACTCTTCCTTTACGAGCATGGCCGGATCTCCGTGGGCAAGGCATGCGAGCTTGGAGGATTCAGTCACTGAGAGTTTGCCGAGATGAATCGCGAGTTGATGATCCCGATCCATTACGGCGCCCTGGACCTCGCCGACGATCTGGCACGACTGCGCGATGCCGAGCTGTGTCGTCGCCGACTCGTCCGGCCTGATCGGCCTGGCGAGGATGGACCGATTGACCGTCCTGAAGGATCTCTTTGCGGAGGTCACGATCCCCGGGGCCGTCTATCGTAAGGTCGTTGAGCAGGTCAGATGCGTGGATCGATGTTCATCGGGATTCTCTCAGGCCGCCTCCAGCCGAACCGCGACGCGCATCCCGAGTGCCGCCGCGATGTTGACCAAGGCATCGAGCGAAAAGCGCGAAATGCGTCCGCGCAGCAAGTCGTTCATCCGAGGCTGAGTCACCCCGCAGCGCATCGCGGCCTCGTTCCGGGTCCATTCGTGTGAGGCGATGATGGCGGTGATCTGGTCCATCAGCTCGGAGCGCAGCTTCAGGTTGGCGGCCTCCGCCGGGGTGTCGGCGATGGCATCCCAAACGCTGGCGTAGGTTTCGACGCTGTCGTCATTCTCAAGGTCGCTCATGGGTGGCCCCGTGTCAGTTGGTCGAAACGCGCTCCGGCAATTTCAATCTCGCGTTTGGCGGTCGTTTGGGTCTTTTTCCGGAAGGCATGGAGAACATAAATGGCATCCGCCAGCCGAGCCGTGTAGATGACCCGAAAGGTGCCGGCTTCATCCCAAATCCGCAGTTCCTCGACACCCTGGCCGATGGTTGCCATGGGTTTCGAGTCATTGGGACGTTGGCCACGCTGCACCAACTCGAGCTGGCGCCCCGCATCCTGCCGTGCGTCCGGCGGGAAGGAGCGCACGGATGGTTTAGGGACAGACCACGGTTTCCTGCTATCTTCAGTGATGATACGCCCGCAGGACCAGAGACCGATCGATAGGGCATACTGAACGGCCTTCGAGATGCAACCAACGATGCCTTCGTCTTGGGCAATGAACAGATTCAACAACAGATCGCGACGATGGTCGTGGCACACTTGGGCTGAGACTTCCGGTTGATCGCGGAACGAGCTGGCCGACACCGATCGGCTCAATCTGCGGATATCGCTCAAAAATAGTGGTCTGTCCCTGGTATTTCCTTTACCCATCCTCAGCCGTCGGGTCGCAGCAATGAAGACCCGTAGGCCAAGAACCCTGTGAACGGATGCAACCCCCACTCATCATCGGACATTCTGTATGCAAATAAAACGCTTTATTTACGCGACCCTCGACAACCGCACGGATACGCCAAACTTGGCAGCCTACCCGGCTGGCGGAATCAATGCCGCACCCCTTGAAGTCGTCTGTTATCGGGACATTGCAGCGGTGGTGAGCGACATGGATATCGACCTGCTCGTCCCAAGCCAATCGGACGAACACCATCAAGCGCACCTGCTGAAGTATCAGCAAGTCAACGCCTTCCTCCTCGAACAGGCCGGCCACAACGGACTGTTGCCCTTGAAGTTCGGATTCACTGCAAATAATGATGAAGAGGTTGCAAGGGTTCTGGAACATGCCTACGTCCAATTGAGAACCTACCTGGACAGTCTGCAAGGAAAACGGGAACTCGTCATCCAAGCTGCCTGGGAATTGCCCAAGATACTCCAAGAAATAGCCAAGGAAAACCCCGAACTGGCCAGCATGGACCCGGTACAGGCGGGCCGACAATTATTTGAATCTTCCGAGGTCAAGAAGGGAACGTTTGTCGCCGCCATTCATAACAAACTCACGCCATTGGCAACCGATTACTCGGACGCACCGCTGAGAGCGGATGGCATGATTTTCAACCGAAGCTTTCTGGTGGAAAAGGACAAGAAGCCGCTGTTTGACGATGCCGTGGACGAAGTGGCGACGGAGTTTGAGGATGTTCTCACCTTTCGTTACATCGGCCCGTTACCGGCCTACAGTTTTGTCAATATCGAACTGAACCAAGGGAACTATGCCATGGTGGACAGGGCGAGGCAATTATTGCAGTTGTCGGAAAAGGCTTCTTGGGACAGCATCAAATCGGCCTATCGACAATTGATTCTGGCCCATCACCCTGACAGAAATCCGGGCGACCCGGACGCGGCGAGACGCACCAAGGAGATCGTCGCGGCATTCGAGACCGTCAGGGCGTATTGCCAGAGTTTGCCGGGGTTTGCGGAAGCAGAAGGGCAGCGCGAGTTTTCCTTCACGCAAGAGGCGGTTGGGCAAGCCTTCATCATTGATGACAAGGGCGCGTTGTTGGCTCGCGGCAATAAGCCTGGAAACCCCGCATGATGAAGGCCATCGGCATCGATCTTGGCACCACCAATAGCTGCATGGCCGTGTTGGACAGCGGCAAGCCGGTCATCATTCCGAACGCCGAGGGCGAGCGCACGACACCGTCCGTGGTCGCCCTGCTGAGAGACGGGCAGCGGTTCGTCGGCACAGCCGCCAAGCGGCAACAACTTGGCAACCCCCAAGGCACACTGTCTTCGATCAAGCGGTTCATGGGCCGCCAGTGGAACGAGGTGGCCGAGGAAATGGCGATTGCCGCGTATACGGTCGAACCGGGCGAGGGCGGCGATGTCAAGGTCACGGTTGAAGGGGTGCAGTACAGCCCCCGGGAAATCAGCGCGATGATCCTACAGACATTGAAGGCGGATGCCGAAGCGTATCTCGGCGAATCCGTGACTGGGGCCGTCATCACGGTCCCCGCTTATTTTAATGACGCCCAGCGCAAGGCAACCCAAGATGCCGGCAGAATCGCCGGGCTTAACGTGTTGCGTGTCATCAACGAACCGACCGCCGCCTCGCTCGCCTATGGGCTGGGCCAGGCAGGCGACCAGACGATTCTGGTGTTCGACCTTGGCGGCGGCACCTTCGATGTCTCCATCCTCGGCCTGGGCGGGGGGCTGTTTGAGGTCAAGTCCACCCACGGCGACAACCATCTGGGCGGCGACAACTTCGACAAGGCCATCGTCGACTGGCTGCTCGGCGAGTTCAAGCATGGGCAAGGGATGGATTTGTCTGCCGACCCGATAGCCCTGTTGCGCCTCTACACTGCCGCCGAGCAGGCCAAGATAGAACTGTCCACGGTCATGTCAACGACGGTTAACCTGCCCTACATTGCCTCCACACCTACAGGCCCGGCGCACCTCAACCTTGAAATCACCCGTGACCGGCTCAACGGGCTATGCGCCCCGCTGGTCGCCCGCCTCGAAGCACCCGTCCGGCAAGCACTCGCCGATGCGGGCCTTAACCCCGATGAGATCGATCACGTTGTGTTGGTGGGCGGCATGACGCGCATGGCGGCGGTGCAGGATAAAGTCAGGGGCTTGATCGGCAGGGAACCGCATAAGGACATCAATCCAGACGAGGTGGTTGCCATGGGGGCCGCGATTCAAGCCGGCGTGTTGCTCGGCGAAGTCAAGGATGTGCTGCTGCTGGATGTCACCTCGCTTTCACTGGGGATAGAGACTAAGGGCGGCGTCTTCACCCGGCTGATTGAGCGCAACACCAGCATCCCAACCCGCAAGACACAAAGCTTCACCACTGCCGAGGACGACCAGCCCACGATGGAGATTCACGTCCTCCAAGGCGAGTCGGAAATGGCCGCCTTCAATAAAACGCTAGGCAAGTTCATGCTCGACGACCTCCCGCCGGCGCGGTGCGGCTTGATTGAGGTGAATGTCACCTTCGACATAGACGCGAACGGCATCATCCAAGTCACGGCGGAGGACATCATCTCCGGCAACGAGCGGCAGATCAGAATCGAAGGCGGTTCGGGCCTGACGGAAGGCGAAATCAGCCAGATGGTGAGGCGAGCCGAGGAGTTACCCGGGAAAATAGGGAGCGGAAAATAGGGAAAATAGGGGACGTACCACGATAATGCATTGATTCCACGACTCCTCGCTAGACTTCCGGAAGAAAGAGGGAATGGATGGAGACGCGTTGGGGCGAGTTTGACTAGGTTGTCGTCACGCCGCCGGAGCAGGGCCTCGTCCCTGCGCCCGGGTCCAAGTCGCCACGAGACTGCGTCGCCCTTTTGAACCGTTTCTTAGCGCCAGCCAACCAGGGCCACGGTCTGACACCCAACCCCGGAGGCTGGCCCTCCCTTGCAACGCTGCCAGTATGATATTCTCATACTTATGAGCACCATCGAACGCATCACCATCACACTCACCGCCGAGATGGCCCAGGTCGTGCGCGGCGCCGTGCAGGCCGGCGAGTACGCCTCCAGCAGCGAGATTGTCCGCGAGGCCCTGCGCGACTGGCGTCACAAGCGGGCCTTGCAGGAACAGGAGTTAGGAGAACTGCGCGCGCAGGTCCAAGAGGGGCTGGCGGACATCGAGGCCGGGCGCGTGCGCGACTTCGATGCCGAGCGCATAATCAGCAAGGGAGAGGAGCAATTAGCGGTTCGCGACACCTGCGCATAACCGACAGCGCCGAGCAGGATCTCGTTGACATCTGGTGCTTCATCGCCCTGGACAATCGCCGGGCCGCCTCGAAGTTGATCCGCGAGATCGAGGAGCGTTTCGCGACTGTCCAGGCGCATCCGGAGATCGGCCCGCGCCGCGAGCGTCTGGCCGCGGGGTTGCGGGCGCATTTTCACCGTGACTACGTGCTGTATTACCGGTTCACCGACGAGGAAGTCATCATCGTGCGCGTGGTGCACGGTGCACGCGATGTTCGAGCGCTGACCTTCGGGGAAGGCACTCAGTGACCCCGCAAGGCTCGCCGTAGCGGCGGCTGGCCTGACGCATTGCGCGGGTTTCTGTTCCCCCGCCACGACTTCGCACAAAAGACGATATCGGCGAAGCGCCCCTGGCAAATCACCGCAAGACCGCAACCGCCGGATGCTGCCTCAGCGCATTCAACAGGCCGCGCCGCGGCCGTCGGCCTTGTCGTGATCAACCCGCTCTCAGTGCTGCTCGAACGGCCTCGAAGATGGTCCAAAGCGCGGCTCGTCGAAAAACCCACGGGGTCTCACATGTACCACACGGAGCGAAGCTATAAGTGCGCAATGGGAGACCTGACCCTACTGCCCCCACAGTTGGTTTACTCGGCACGGTCCCGCGCAGTGCTCGATCAGAACCGGTCAGTACGGGAGACAGCTACGCACTAGGATGTTCAATCCCCCGGTCTTTCCCATCAAAACCTTCATGCCGTTTTCATGTCGAGCTTCGGCGCCTTGAACGCCTGTCGTCGCCGGGCCAGCATGGAGTCGCCGAGATGCGCTTTGACCCAGTGCTCGACATCCAGGGTACGCACCGAGGTCATCGCCTCGTGAATGAGCGGGCCCGTCAGATCGGTGAGGAAGGCGGGAATCGCCAACACCAGCCGGCCGATCTCCTTGAGGGGGCCGCGTGCGGTGAAGGTTTTGTATTTCCCGAACACCGATTCGATGATGTCGGAGGACGCCAGCCAGGTTGCGCCGGGCGGGATCTTGGCGGCTTGTACCTCGACCTGTTCCAAGACCCGGTCGGTAAAGCGGGCGGCTCGCGGAGCGAGCGCGGTGCGCGGAGCGAGTGTGGATTGAAGCGATGCGCAGACGCCGGCGTGCAGTCCCTCGGACTTGAGAACGCTCTGGATGGCCTTGGACTGTTCCATCATCTGCGCATAGATCGCCAGATCTTCGCGATAGGCACTCGCCCAAGCGAAGCCCTCCAGGAAGCGGGCGCGGCCGGTGTCGGCGAGATCCCAAAAGGCGTCGTCCAGATCCGTGAGCTGCAGGTCGGACGCCGCCTGAATGGCCTCGCAGAAGGCTGCCTTGTCGGGATGCCGATGGCCCAGCAGCACGTGCAGGGGACGCACGCGGGCGACGCCCAAACGGTCGCGCAGGTGGTCCCGGGCGGCGACCGTCAGAACGCAGGTGGGCCGAACGGCACTGAAATCTCCCCGCTCCTGGTAGGCGAGCAGGTTTTGCGCCCACTCGACATGGGTGTCGACGTGCATGAAGCGCGCCTTGGTGCGCTGACGCGGCGGCAACAGAAAGGCCAGGTCGGTTTGCTGAAAGGACGCCAGGGTCCGCTTGCAGTGCGCCAGAAAGGTCTGCCAGCGCGCGTCGGGCTGCAATTCGGCCTTGAGCAGGGTGGCGATGCGGTGCGAAATATCATAGGTTTCCACACAGTCTGTCGTCTGTTCCCGGCGAAACAGCGTGATCCCCTTGTGCAGGTCGCTGCCGTGATCGGCGACGATCTGCACCGGCACACCGGTGCGCTCGGCGACCTCGCGCAGCACCGTGGCGACCCACTCCCCGGTGCTGTGCGTCGTCACCTTCACGGCGAGCACCTGCATGGCCCGGTGCGACGGGCTGTAGCCGGTCTCGAGCAGCCGGGCGGCGGGGATGCCCAGAATCACGAGACACTTCGATGTGCCCAGTTCAAGCGTATGATCGGCGATGTAAATCCAGTCCTCGCGCCGCTGCGGAGGCTGCAGGAGGATCGCCAATCCGCAACGGTAAACCCAGTTGAGGACCGTCGTATGCGCCGGCAGGCTCACCGGCATCCAGGGCGCGAGCAGACTCAGTACGCGGGGCACCCCGCGGCTGCCGAGTCCGGCACTCAGAAACATCTGCAGCGTCAGTTGAATGACCAGGAGCGAATGCCGGTGACCGGGCGGGGGCAAGCGCAGCAGCTGCCGAGCCGCAGCGTCAGGCTCCTGCGCCGCGCCGACCGGTGTCGCCTCCGACGCCGCAGGCGGGCCACCGCCTTGCGCCGCCAGCGCCCGGTTTTTCCAATAGGCACGGCTCGCTTCCAGATCCCGGATCTTGACCCGAGCCGCGCGCAGGCGCTGTTGCTTGTCCAGGGCTTTGGCCCGCCACGCATCGCGCGATGCCCGGAACAGTCGGGCCAATCGGGCCACGGGGGTTTTGAAGGTGTCCATCGGTCGGCGTCGGCTCGGATTCGGCTGGGGGATCCCGGTGCCGCGAAGTGTGCCTGGAGGCGACAGGGCTGTCGATGGCGGCCGGCGGCAGGACAGCCGGCGCATCACCGCCCGCACCCCGCGACACGAGACCGGCATGAGCTATTTCGTGCCTTATCGGGTCAGATTGAACTCCCTAGTTACGCACGCATCGACATTACCTTGGTCGCATAGATCGGAAAGGCGGCTTATTGCTTGCATTTTATCGACTTGCATCTTAGCGGCGCAGCCGCTGAGACTAATGACAACAAGGCATGTCAAAATAATGGCTTTCATACGTCTCTCAATGCATGTATTGGAAAAAAAGGCAGACTTAATTCTAGCCCACCATGTAGATCCCGAGCGTGCGCGTCCAGAGCGGACAAGAAAAAGCCGAACCCCTCGAACGATAAGAATCGCTCCGGGCAGTTCGGCTTGATGTGTCGTCGAGTCCATGACGTTCGCTTCCTCCGTGGCGTGTGGGTGAAATATAGCACAAGATTCCGAGAGAGTGCCTCGGCGGTCGTCACGTCAGATCGTGGCGTAGCGGACCGTAGCTCGATCGGACGGCTCGGGCGCAACAGAAACCCGACGACGTACGCGCGTAGAGGGGGTCAAGGGCATGGCTCCAGGAACCTTGAGCCTAGCGCCTTCCGTTCAGAAGGCTACGGTTCGGGAAATCAGCCGATTTGACGTCAAATCGCCGTCTGGCAGGAACCGGCATCAGGCCGTCTCTCCCCGTCGAGGGTCAAAGAGCCAAGCGGCCGAGACATCACCGAAAGCGTTTGCCAGTACTTCCGCCTCCTCGATTCCGGGCCGACGGATGCCGTTCTCGTAGTTGGCGAGTCGGGACAGCGTGATGGCACGGTGTGTAAACCGTGACAGGTCTTCGAGAGTCCATGCGCGCCGTGTGCGAGCCTCGCGAATGCGGGAGCCGATCTCAAGATTGCGGGTCTGTTCCATCGTCATCCACCTGTCGTTATGTGTTTGGCGAGCCCAAGACTACTGCGCTTCGTGTTCGAGACGAAATCGAAAGAGGAAAAAGGGAAAATAGAGGACGTACCACGATAATGCATTGATTCCACGACTCCTCGCTAGACTTCCGGAAGAAAGGGGGAATGGATGGAGACGCGTTGGGGCGAGTTTGACTAGGTTGTCGTCACGCCGCCGGAGCAGAAAACCCACGGGTCATGAAAACCCATGTGAAAACCCACGGGGTCTCACATGTACCACACGGAGCGAAGCCATAAGTGCGCAATGGGAGTGACCCTACTGCCCCGGGTCTCGCCCGGGTCGAGCGGCCGGCGGACATGGTCGAGTTCATTCGGAAGCACGTCTATCAGCCGGAGTACCCGACGGTCGTCTGAGGGTAGCGGTTCCGTTCCGCCCCGGGAAAAGCGGGCGAGACTCGCCGCAAGGCGTGCCGGTTCGATTCCGGCCCCGGGCACCGCGTCATACAACGCTAAACAGAGTGGATACAACGGCCCTGTTTACGCATCGAGGATCTGCAGGACGTCGTGGAGACGCCCCTGCAGCGGGGGCGCGACCCTGAAGGCCGTCGGTATCGCCGTGCCTTGATGCGCGTGTCGGACTGAAGTCCGACCCACAGGGGATAATTGATGCGTTCGTGTCGGACTGAAGTCCGACCCACAGGTCCTGGCTTCGCAGGTCTCCGAGTTTCCGGAAATCGCTTTAAACCGCGCCGGCTCCAGCGGTTCTGAAATCCGCCGGGGCCGATCCCATCCAAAAACATCGCATACCGCACTGGGCGCGGTTTAGTCCGGTTCGAGCTGGACATGAATGCCCGATTAGCGCTGCTTTCGGTGAGACAGACCGCCGATTAACCCAGCTCAACCCGATTTCGGCCGGCCGCCTTCGCGCGGTAGAGTGCGGCATCGGCTCGTCGTATGGCTGCCGCGGGGATGGTGTCGCTACTCAGAAAGACTGCGCCCCCGCAGCTCACTGTCACCGCGAGCTGTGTCTCGCCCAGAATGACGGGATCGATTTCGAGCTGATGCCGGATCCGTTCAGCGTAATCACGCACTCCCTCCAGATCACAGCCGCGCAGCAGAACACAGAATTCCTCCCCGCCGATCCGCCCGGCTGTGTCGGTGTCGCGCAAGGACGCGCGCAGAATACGGCCGAAGTGCTGCAGGACCATGTCCCCGGCTGCGTGCCCATCGCCATCGTTGATGGCCTTAAAGTGGTCCAGATCCATCATGACGATACCGACCGGAAGCGGCGGATGACGCTGGAAGCCACTCCAATACTGTTTCAACTGATCCATGAAGTAGCGTCGATTGGCGACCCCGGTGAGGCCATCGGTGGTTGCCAACCGCTGCAGAAGCTCTCGAGCCCGGGCCCGGTCGTCGAGGGTCGAGGCAAGCAGCCAGCTGAGGACGGCCAGGAGTCCCATCAGGCCCCCGGCGATGATGCCGTAGCGGATGGCTGTCGCCGCGCCGAGGGCCGTGAGCTGCTCAGGGGGTACGCGGGAGATGGCTTTCCAGATATAGCCGTCATGACTGACTCGACCCTGGCTTGGACCAGCCGCCGCAGCCACCCCGGTGCTCGAAATTTCGCCGGCTCTCAAAGGATGGAGTGTTCGCCAGGTCCATAGGCCAGTGCCGGTTCGCAGTCGTCCACTGTCGGCCGTGCGCATCCGCAACCAGACGTCCGGGTACCGGTTTGCCAGGGTCAGCGGCCGCTCGAACATGAATCCCCATTCGTCAGCGGGATCGGATGCCTTCAGCCAGTAGCCGTCGCCATTCACGAGGCTGATGTCATGACTCAAGCTCCCTGCTGCGGCGGCGAACTCCTTGAGCATGGTCCGGCCAAGATAATTGAGGATGACGATGCCACGCCTTCGCCCGGACGCATCGAACACCGGGGTGGCGAACCTCAGTGTCGGCTTGTAGGGTACCTCGATGGCATCGCCCTCGATGTTGAGATCCAGGGGCGAGACGAACACCTGACCGGGGTTCAGCGCCATGGTGTCGGTGAAAAAATAGCGCGTGCCCTTGTTCTGCAGACGCTCAGCGGGGACCGCACCGGCTGTTCCGCCAACCCGGTCAACGCGCACGCGCTCCTGACCGGTTTCATCGATCCAGCGGATCTGGTCGTAAAACCGCGCGGCCTCCGAGAAGGCGATGAGGTCACGCGTCAGGTAGCCCAGGGCATCCGGGCTCTCTGCGTTCAGCAGCACCCTGAGTGCCTCTTGATTCGCGATATACCGCAGATCGCGATTAACCGAATCCAGATGACGCGTGAGGGCGTTCGCGCCGAGACCAACAGCCAGTTCCTGCGCCGACTGCAGGCTGACCATAGATAATTCATTTTCCGCCTGTCTGAGGTACCAGGCGCCCAAGCCGATGATCAGCGCCGCAGGCAGGAAGACGAGAAGAAAATATCTCAGCCTTCGGGTGAGCCGAGAGGGGTCAGTTCCGGATGTATCGTGGTCTGGTTCGATCTTCGGTCGCATCGGATTCATGAAACTGTATGTGTAACAAGGTTGGTCTGGTCGCGAGTCGCTTGCTCCGTAACTGTCATGATTGAGCGCTCACGGAGGAGCTGTCGGCATGGGGATACCGACAAACCAGAACTAAACGGGGACAGACCACGTTTTAAACCGCACCAATTCCTCATACATCCAAGCAGGGTCGAGATCCGCGCCGTTCGGCCAGGTGACAACACCCATTTCAAGACGCGCTTGCTTGAAGTAGCTCGGATCCTTGAGCGGCTCGTAGATACCGCGGTCATGAGCCGCGGTGACTCCCGAGAGATCTACGACCCCGCTGGTGCCATCTTGGAAGGTCACCGCCAGACGGTATTCCGGCAATATCGACAATTCCTTCACCCGCCACGGAGCGGCTGGAATCACTCCAATGGTGCGATCTGTTTCGGAAGCTGCTTCAATTGACATATTCTCCAGTCCTCCATCAATTCTTCGCGGTGCTCGATGGCCCACTCGATTGTCAGGCCGAGGGCTCGCTTAGGCAGTCGTCCAGCAATGACTTCTAGCGTGCGGATATCGATCAGCGCTTCGTGCTCAGCGTAAAGGGCATGGAAATGCGGCGGTGCGTGCTCACGCCAAAACATTTGGATCACGATACCGAAGAACCGGCTGATGGTGGGCATCCGGTGATTTCAGCCTCTATCTGCGAATCGATTTGTGGACGATCCTAAGCCGGACGAAGTTTATGGACAAGACCCGGCGAGCACGGAATTTCGGAAAAAGGTATTTCTAGCCCACCATTGGGATGCCGAACGCGCATGCTCGGAGCGACCAAAAAAAACCGAACCTCTCGCGAATTGCTCGTTCCAGGCGATTCCGGCTTGGTCTATCGTCGTTGACTCCAGGACACTCGCTATCCTCCGTGATGTGTGCGAGGAAATATAGCACGAGCCTTCTAGTGTTCCTCATGTCCCCGTCCTTGATGCCGGTGCCTCGTTTGACGCGTCACCGAGGAATCCGAGATCAGTCAGGCTGTGTTCTTTGCGTCCTTCACCCACGCCGCGGAATCAGCAGGTCATCCAGGAACTCGGATGCCGGAGCAACGCCGCTGACGAAGAGGTGATCCCGTGCCCGTGTGCAGGCGACGTAGAGCAGGTGGCGCTCGGTGTTGTAGACCTCCGCGAGATCGCTGTCGTCGGTCACGGTTTCGATGCGCGACTGCGAGGGGATGACCTCGTCGTCGCAGGCCATGACGGCGACGGCGCGAAACTCCAGTCCCTTTGCGAGGTGCATGGTGGCGATGGCGAGATGTCCCTGGTCGGTCTCGACATGCTCGTCCAGGATTTTGGCCGGTAGTCCTGTTGCGGTGGCCGCGGCACGCGCACGCTCCAGCTCGGCCTCGGAGCGGACGAAGATGGCGACCTGGTGCGGTTCGACGGATTCGGAGATGCGCTCGGTGATCCAGGCGGCAACCGCGCCGGCCTCCTCTGCGGGCGTCTGGAAGCTGGCGACGGTCGGGGCGGGACCGTTGAAGACCGAGATGGTCCCGCGTCGGTCTTCGGTGTTGCCGTCGACATCCGACGTCTCCGGTCCGAGAAGGCGGTCCGCTTGGCTTCTGATTTGATGCGAGGTGCGATAGTTGATCTGAAGCGTTCGGGCGCGGCCTCGGATGTCGACTCCGAGGGACAGCCAGGAGAACGGGGGCTGCAGGATGCGCTGACCGAGGTCGCCCGCGAAGAAGAGTCCGCTCGGACGGCCTGCGGCCAACGCGGCGAGCCAACGCGGCGAGGAGGTTCAGTTGTGGCACGCTGAGATCCTGGGCTTCATCCACGACCACGAAGTCGAACGGCCGCTGTCGGCGTTCGCCCAGCTGCGTCGCGAGGTCGGTCAACATGGCTGCGCGTGTGATCACCCCGCTCTCGGTCAGAGCGGCTCGGACGGACTCGAAGATGGTCCAGAACGCGGCGCGCCGGGACTCCGGCAGACGCGTCTTGCGTCCCAGGCGCTTCACATCCCGATAGTCATCCGAGGTTTTCAACTGCCAGGCGTCGACCGGATCCGTCCATTCCGACCGCAGGAAACCGAGACCGAACGTCTGATTGCCGGCCGCCGTGCTCGCCTCGGCGATCAAGCGGCTGATCTGCTCATCCGTGGCCAATCGTGCCGGCCCGAGATGCCGCGCAGACAGCCGGCTGCCGACAGCATCGATGGCGTCGACTTCGAGCCGTTCGGCGAGTCGCGGCTCGGTGCTGATCAGGCGTCGGAGCTGGGTGCGCAGCGCATTCGCCAGCGTCTCGGAGAGGGTCGTCAGCAGGACGCGACTCTCCGGATGTCGGCGCGCGAGAAAGACCGCGCGATGCAGCGCGACGATGGTCTTCCCGGTGCCGGCCGACCCGCAGACGCGCGCCGGGCCGTTGAGCTCGCGCTCGACCCATTGCGCTGTGCGGGATGGAGGAAGATGGTCCACTTGTCCCAGGGGAAGGCTCCCCGAGGCCCGATGGACGATCAAGCGGATGTCGCTGCCGACCCGTACCGACCAGAAGTTCTTATCCCGCGCCTTGTCGAGTTTGTGAAACGAGAGGCCGGGGTTGGCCGGGTTGATCTGCAAGTCGAACGCCGTGGTTTTGACGGCCTTCTGCTCGTCGCCCGCGAGGCGGGCGAGACTGTCGGTGAAGGTGTCGGCGATGCAGAAGTCCATCAACTCACAGCCTCACCGACACGGGGGCGCGGACTCGCATCCTGTAGGCCATAACGTCCTCGGTCGACCGCCGCTATTCGGTCGCCCGGTTCTGTGCGAACTGGACGGCCGGAAGAATAACCTTTGGGAGGTTCATACGCAGACATTGCCCCATCAGGTACTCACGCCAGTAGGGCCAGATATGATAGCTCGCGTTGCGTAGCGCAAACTCTTTCAGACTTTCCTTTCCTGGGTCCTCGCTCATCCGATATTCGGCGATCATTGTGGCCTCGATCCGGGCCTTGATGCGCCGTTCGTCTCCATTGCCACCGTCGGTGCCGGGTTCCAGCCAACGGACGCCCAGGTCAACGAATACGCGAAACAACGAAACCGGGTCTTCACCTTCCTGCTCGAGCGCCAGCACGCTCCAATGCGTTACAACGTGCCTGAACTGCACTTCCAGATGGCCGATGCTGGTATCGTACTTTGGCTCGAATTCCTCGGACAGAGAGGATTCGGTGGAGCGCAGATAGATGTCATTGATCAACAGGCTGTCGATCGCCTTTTGCAGCGTATCATTCATTGTCCGCGACAAGCCCGTGAATCCGGCGTCAGTTTCTCGGTTTGAATCAGACGCAGGTGGGATTTGCGCGGTTCTACGGGGTCCTGTTGCGGCACCGAAAGCCAAGGGGCGGGGCGTCGGTTTGACGACCGGCTGCGAAACCCGAGTAATAGCTCAGCACATTAACAAGGTGCTGATTCAGACTGACGCCTTCATCCTCGGCAGCCGCCGCCAGGGCACGGTGGAGACTGCGCGGCAGACGCAAGGTGACGCGACCGCTGAAGTCGTCGGCGGGCACGAGCGCCTCCGGAAAGGCTCTGCCCTGCTCGCAATAGGCCATCGCCGCCGTCTCGATGGCGTCGATCGCAAGATCATAGGCTTCGGTGTAGGTCTCTCCATACTCCGCCAGATCAGGCAGTTCCTTCACCCGAGCCTCGAACAAGGCTTCACCCTCGAAGGTGCCGTGGCGGATGCTGATGTTGTAGGTGGGTGGATTGATGTTCATCGGGATTCTCTCAGGAACGCGACCAAGTCGCTCTCGTAGTCACGAAGCAACCCAATCATCTTCTTGACGTAAACAGGCTTTTGATATGCGACATCTAGATGCGAAACACCTTCATCACCTCGTCCCCCAGATGGTTGATCACCTTCACCGCGATGCGCCCGGAGGCGGGTTTGGGGAAGGGCCGAGAGGTGTCGCTGTTGAGGCTTGCCCAGGCGTCTTCGTCGATTTCCGCCTTGAGGGTGGTCTTGAGCGCTTTGTAGGGATCCTCGGCACCGAGGAAATAGGCGTGGCGAACGAAGAAGCTCTCTTCGTTGTAGTCGGTGTCGATGAACCAGCAGGCGATGCCCTCGGGGCCGTCGCTGCGCACCTCGCCGGTGCCGGGATGGAAGACATCCACACCGTTGATCTTGATCCGGATCAGGTCGTCATCGGCCGGCAGAATGGCGATGTCGGGTTCGCCGAAGATGACGAAGAGGTTGCCCTTGCTGGTGGTCTTCAGATCCTCGGCCATGTGCAGGTCGGCATTCATGCGCGCCTTGAGCACCGGGATGCGTCCGAGCTTGTTGAACTCCGTGGCGTGGGCCTCGTAGTTGAAGGCGCAGGCGATCAAGACATCGAAATCGGCGTCGCCGGCCTCGCGTGCGGCAAGCACCAGATCGGGGCGGGTGACGGTGCCGAATTCTGGGCCGATGAAAATCGCTGCGCGCTTTTCAGAGAACGAGCTTGGGCTTTCGGTGGGCTCGGGCGAGGCTGCATGGCCATCGACGATGCCGGGATCGTCGCCGACGACAAAACGGCCTTCGGCGCAGATCAGATCGCCGGGCCACGGGGTCAGCGAGGTGAAGGTGATCTTGTCGGCCTTGTGCGCCTGCTGCACGCCGGCGGCCTTGAGGTTGTCCAGGATCATCTGCGAAAAGGTCGGCTTTTCTCCGTATCCGGCATCCGGGGTGGCGACGCTGTTGGCCGGGTCAATCAGTTCGTCGTTCTCATCGACACCGAGCACGCGGTGGGGCGACAGGCTCTCGACAGTAAACGGGCCGGAGACGCGGACGGTCTTCTTGTCGGTGTAGGGTTTATCGTAGAGATACTCGGAGTCGGCCTTGGCGGCGATGGAGGCGTCGATCTCCGTTTGGCGGGCGATGCGGGCCTGCCACCACTCGGCGTGCAGCGTGGCGGCCGATTCGGGCCAAGGGTCGACCGGGCGAGCCGGCAGCGTCTCGATGCTGTAGTCGCGTTCGAGGGCTTTGTTGATCCCTCGCAGGGCGTCGTCAATCTTGGCCGGACTGGCGTTTGTGCCCTTTGCCTGCTCGCCTTGAAGCGTCTTGAAGAACCGCAGTGGTTCGGCCGGCCAATGGTCCTCGGCGGCACGCGGGATTTCCCATTCTTCCCAGGTTTTGCCCATCGCAGCGTTCAACGCCTCGCGCAGAGGCTCCAAGGTGTCCTGCCACCTGTCCCAGATGACATCGATCTCGGTGTTGTTGGCGATGGACTTCAGCGTGATGTGCGGGACGCGTTCGTAGACGAAGCCGTGGCGGATGTCGCCTCGGGTCGGCTGTGACGAGGGGGCGCTGTGGGTGATCTCGGCCTCTTTGCGCTGGCCCGCGGGCGAGTCGGCGAGCAGGTAATAGGGATAGCGGGCGCCCATGATGCGGGCGCGGGCCAACGCGAGTGCGACGCGGGAGGTGTCGATGGTGATCCAGCGGCGGCCCCATTGTTCGGCGACATAGGCGGTTGTGCCGGAGCCGCAGGTGGGGTCGAGGACCAAGTCGCCGGGGTCGCTGGTCATCAAGAGGCAGCGCTCGATGATCCGAGTGCTTGTTTGCACTACATAAACTTTATTCGCGGCTCCTGCAAGGTCAGTCCAAATATTAGACAGGACAGCAACTGAGAAGTCCTTGAAGCGTCGCGCGTAGCGAATTGAGTTGCTTTGAGGAATGACACGGTCTGCACGAATGAGTCTTCGCATTCCAAATTCATTGGTTTTCCATCTGCTTTGCATGGTTGGGCGGAAAGTCCGGCCGAAAACTGGGACAGGAAACCAGCTCGCGGCACCTTCGCCTTTATCCCTACCTGCCGATGCCGACTGTAGAGGATCAGGGGCTACAAGTTCATCCATTCTTGGTGAGCGAGATAGCTCGCTGACTGGCAGCCGAACCCCCACTTCGATTTGTGCGATCGTAAATCGTCCACTTTCCTCCGGCGATACATTCCTATCCACGTATTGAGCTTTGTACTTGGTGCGTTCTATATCTTTAGCGTACCAGAGCACAAAGTCAGCGATGCCGCCGAGATACTGGGAAAAAGTTGAGCCGGCTTTTTGCACTGTGATGAGCGAAACCAAGTTCTGATCACCAAAAACCTCATCCATCAATGCACGAACGCGATGAACATTCTCATCCCCAATCTGCACAAAGACCGACCCGGAATCCGTCAACAGATCGCGCGCGACGGTCAACCGATCCCGCAGATAGGTCAGATAGGAATGAATGCCATCCCGCCAGGTATCCCGAAACGCCTTCACCTGCTCCGGCTCGCGGGTGATGTGCGCGACATTGCCGTCCTTCACATCGCGGCTGGTGGTGCTCCATTGGAAGTTGCTGTTGAATTTGATGCCGTAGGGCGGGTCGATGTATACCTCATATAGGCACAAGCTCACATTTTTTGAATGCCTGGAATTTCAGCGTGAGTAAAGAGTCCAGCTCCTTCTTGTGCGTGGTGTGCGTTTGTTTTAGGCAGTCGGTGATTGCAGTTCGGAACTCGGCGAAATTAGGATAGTATTTCGAGTAGAGCACTTCTTTCTTGACGAACTTCCACAACCTTTCGATCAGGTTCAAATTCGGTGAATAGGTGGGAAGATAAAGCAGTTCGATATTCAGCTGCAAAGCCAGCGCTGTGACGATATTGCACTTCTGGTAGCGCGCATTGTCCATCACCAGCGTGATTGGCACGTCGAGATTCAGCATGGCAATGCGTCGCAACAGGTCGCAGACGCTTACCGCAGTGATATAGGTATCGTTCGTCACCATCACCAGTTCATGCGTGATCGCGTTCAGCGCACCGAGCACGTTGAAACGTTTTCTCCCGGCGGAAGTCTTTAAAAAAAGGCGGGAGAATGACCACAGAATGCCGAGAAAGGCACCCATTACAAAGTGAGCAGCATCGACAAAAAAATAGCGCGTTTACCCTGTCTGGCTTCTTCGATGCGCGGCTCTAACTTATTGATAATAAACTGTTCTTGCTCCTCCGGATCGGCTTTCGAGGGGATGATTCCGACTCGTCTCGGAGCCATGCCGAGCGAATTGAGAAACCGCCCCACGGCGCTCGGACTGCGCTTGATTCCCGTCAGCTCCTCGATCATGGCCGCCGCCTCGTTGATGGTCGCAGGCGGATGCGCGCGGAAATGGGCTTCGAGTCGATAGCGATGCTGCTCCAACTCGCTTATCGGGGCGTAGAAGTTGAGCTCCGTCAGCTTTTTGATACCACCGGACTGAAACATCCCTAGGTACTGCCGTAAGGTGTTGCTGGAAATTCCCGCGAGCCGACAAATCTCCCGGTGCGCAAGGCCTTGGCTCTTCAGCCACAGCACCTCCATTCGCCTGCGCACCCTTGGGTGTGGATGCTCGTAACGCAACTTCTGTATTGTCTTCAAATCCTGCTCGGAGAACTCGATTCTGATCATCGTCTAAAAAACACTACAAGGCGGCCCGTCGGTAGCGATAAGTCTAACTCGAAGTTAAAATGTTATCGAGCATTGCTGAGAGTCGACATAAGGAAAGTTGCGTTTATGCCTATAAAAGGTATAGATGCACTGGACCTTGCCGCGTAGACCCTCGCGCTCGGCGAGGCTGGCCATGACCTGTAGCGAGTCGCCCAGGATCATGCGGTTCGACCAGTTCTGGTCGTGCCGATAGAACTCGGTCTTGTCCGCGTCCTTGGGGATGCCGTTGAAGTCGGCGAAGAGATCCAGTTGAGTGGATAGTGTGGAGTGGTTAGTGGATAGAGAAGATGAGACGTTCTTACTATCCACACGCCACTTTTCACTATCCACTCTCCGCAAGTCATCGATCAACGCCTTGGGGTGGACCTTCTCTTGGATATAGAGCGGCGGCGCATGGACGACGAGGTCGCTCCAATCCTGTTGATCCTTGCCGCGCCAGATGAGCTGCGGGTCGAGGTCGCGGTTGCGCTGCCCCTTCTCGTGGGCGAGTGCATCGGGCTGCTCGGCGGGTCCGCGTGCATAGGTCACCCGGACCGGGTCCTCCTCGTCCTTGCGCATCATCGACTGGTATTCGGCCGTCGGGATATTCTTGCGGGTGGCCTCGTCGTGAGTGAGGGTCTCGACGTTCAGCGATGAGGTCTTGGGTTTGCGGGCCATCTTGAGTCCTTTAGATGAACGGATTCTCAACGATCAGGGTTTCGATGCGTTGGTCATGCTGCAAGTCCTCGCTCAGCAGCCTGGTGCAGCCCGCGTCGAGGGCCGCGGCGACAATCAACGCGTCGTAGAAATGGAACCCGTATCGTTCCTGCACATTAATGCCACGTTGAAAAAGCTCGGGTGACGGCATCACCCGCCAGAATGGAACCAGTACGGTGTGCAAGAAGCGGCGGGCCTCATCGGGACCGGCAGCCGCCTTGAGCTTACCGGTCAGCACATTCAGCGTTTCCTGAACCACCTGATGACTGATGGCGGTGTCGCCGCGATGCAACGCATCGCGGATCAACTCTTTTGCAATGGCACGTTTGCGGGCGTCATGACGGTCAAAGACATAAAGAAAGACGTTGGAGTCGAGGAAATCAACGCTCATTCATTTCTTCCCGCGTGAATTTGCGTCCGCCCAGGTCAATGTTGCCGCTCAACGCCTCGATCGTGGCCATGGCCGCGTCGACCTGCCTCTGGCGTTGGGCATAGTCCGACAGCCATCCGCGGATGAGGTCATCCAGCGTGGTATCCTCAGCGCGCGCGCGCTTGAGTGCGGTTTCGATGATGTCTTCTTCAAAGCTGATCGTGATTTCTTTGGTCATCTTTTCCTCTCTATGTTGTCCGGCTGGCGTCTATTGGGATCGCATGGGCATTGGGGCCGCTGAATCGGCCAAAACCGCAACCACTGACCACTAACCACCGACAACCTTCTCGATCATCGTGTCGAACGCACTCTCGACCTTGGCCTTGAAGTCGGCCTCGATCTGGTAGACATCGGCGAACTCGGCGAAGGCCCAGCGGCCATGGGTGCCGAGATTGTTCACGCCGGGCACCCAGTAGACATCCATGGTGGTCTTCTTCTCCTTGGCGTCCTCGCCGCGATAACCCTTGATCTCGACCGTGAGGTTCAGCAGATCCTCCTCGCCGTGGCCGTCGTCGAGCTGCACGATGAAGTCGGGGCGGTAACGGCGCATCTCGGAGCCATACCGGTAGGGGACCTCGAAGCCCAGGTTGTGGTTTTTGACATAGGCCCTGACGCGCGGATGGGCCTCGGCGACGCGGCAGAATTCGGCCTCCCAGTCGCTGTCGAGGATGACCCAGTTGAGGTGGCAGCGGCGCGCGTCGGTCTCCCAGCGGTCGGTCTTGGAGGTGTTGAAGTTGAGGTGCGTGGTGGACCCGACCGGGTTGTAGGGGTCGAGAAGCGCCATGATGGGCCGCTTGCCGAGCTGGTCGCGGGTGATACCGGCGGTGATGCGCTCGCAGGCCATGTCCGCGAGGGTCTTGTACTTGAGCTGGGCCGGATAGGTGCCGCCCTTGCAGTCCAGATAGCCGTCGAGCCATTGACGCGCAATGCGCTTGAGCTGGCCGAACAGATGGAGCTGCGGCTCGCCGTCGGCGTCACGGAATCGACTCAGCAAGAGATGCGATGTCAGCTCGTAGAGGACCTGGGATTGGCGCACGTCGCCCGTATGCACCAGGTTGAGATCCACGGTCGCGCCGATGATGCCGGAGTTGCGGGTCTCGGCGGCGCCGACCAGCTCGGGTGAAATGACCAGGATGGAATCGGCGTCGAATTGGGCAGTCAAGCGGTCCTGCGGTAGCTCGGTGCGATAGCCGGCGACGCGGGGGAAACGGATCTCCAGGGCATCGCGCTCGGGGCGCATCGCCTTGACCTGGATGGTCTCGCGCGGGGGCTGCGGCGGGGCGACCGTGGGGGTGGCGTTGAAGTCGAAGGGGATGCCGAGCACGTCGGCATATTCGACGTTGAAGAGCCCCTCTTCGTTGAGATCATAGGACTGGCGGCGCAGCGCCCGGCCGATGACCTGCTCGCACAGGAGTTGCGTGCCGAAGG
The DNA here is from genome assembly GCF_018399035.1 of Thiocapsa sp. GTDB lineage: Bacteria > Pseudomonadota > Gammaproteobacteria > Chromatiales > Chromatiaceae > Thiocapsa. The sequence continues at coordinate 4,933,329 of NZ_CP073760.1, read as the reverse complement.
CGCGCACGCCGAGGACGTGGGTCACGGTGCTGACGTCCCAGCCCTCGGTGAGCATGGAGACGGAGACGACGCAGCGAATCTCGGCCCCGAGTCGGCCGGGCTTGCCGACGGTGTTCATGACTTCGCGCAAGAGGTCCTGGTCGGTCAGGTTCTCGGCCTGACGGGCATCGCCGGTGCGCTCGATGATCTCGCGGCGGAAGCGCTCGATCTCGTCCGACGCCATGGCGCGAAAGTTGGCATCCAGCGCCTCGCCCGATTCCAGTTGCTCGCTGTCGATCAAGATGGTGCGGGGGCGCGGCAGCGGGTTGCCGTGCTCGTCGTGATTGCGGAACAGGGCCAGGCGACCGGGCTCCAGCTTTGAGCTGCCGTCTTGTTGGTCGCGCTGGAATCCGGAGATGTAGTCATAGACCAGCTTGGACGTCGCGGTGTTGTTGCAGACGACGATGAAGCACGGCGGGACCGCGACCCCGGCCTCCGTCCAGAGGGCATGGGTCTTCTCGTAGTGGCCGTACAGCGCCTCCAGTGCGGTTTGCAACTGCGGCGGAAGGTCGAGCGGATTCAGCGAGGCCGCCTTGCCGCGCCCCTTCTTGGGCATCTTGGCGCGGATGTGCTCCCAGAGGTTGCGGAACATGGGCATCTCGCCGCCGGGGATGTTGTCCGCAATCGGCACACGGGGGAGCTTGACGATGCCGCACTCGATGGCATCCATCAGAGAGAAATCGCTCATGGTCCAGGGGAAGAGCGTGCCTTCGGCATAGCCCGAGCCGCGTAGGAAGAAGGGTGTGGCGGAGAGGTCGAGGACACGCGCCAGCCCGAGCGTGCGATTCACGGCCTCCAGCCCGGAGATCCAGAGCCGGGCGGCTTCGTTGTTCTTCTCGGCCTCCTTCTTGTCGTCGCCCTTCAGCTCGCCTTCGGGGGCGCCCCCTGGGGACTGGTTCGGCTTCTCGCGGTAGCAGTGATGGGCCTCGTCGTTGATGGCGAGGATGTTCTTCAGGCCCATCAGATCCGGCATGACACGCTGGAGCATTTGACCTTCGGTCTCCAGCGTATTCAGGGCGTCGCCGCCGCGGCCTTGCAGCAACAGGCGCCCGCCTTTGGACAGCTCGACACGCTCGCGCCGCTTGAAGGCGTGGTAGTTGGTGATGACGATTTTGGCGCGGTTGACCTCGTCGAGCAGGTCCGTGGGCACCAGCTCGCGACTGGCGTAGTAGCTGTCCGGGTCGTTGGGCTGTAGGACGCGCAGGCGGTCCTTGATGGTCAGACCGGGCGCGACGATGAGAAAGCCGCGGCTGAAGCGCTTGCTGTCCGGCCGGCGCACGGCATTGATGGTCTGCCACGCAATCAACATGGCCATGACCGTGGTCTTGCCGGCGCCGGTCGCGAGCTTGAGGGCCAGACGCATCAGCTCGGGGTTGGCGTCGTGGTTGGCGTCCGCCAAATGGGTCAGGAAGCGCTTGCCCGCCTTGCCGATGTGCGGCGCGACCTCGGTCAGCCAGATGGCCGTTTCGACTGCTTCGATCTGGCAGAAGAAGGGGCGAAGACCGCTGAAGGGATGGTGGCGCCAGTGCTGCAGGAGGCGTGCAGTCTCGGGGGTGACGCGCCAGTGGTTGGGGTCGGGATCCAGCCGCCAGCGGTCGACCTCTTGGCGTACCCCGTTGATGACGGCGGTGTGATCATAGCGCTGAGCCTCGGTACTGAGACCCTTGCCTTCGTCGAACGCAAGCTCGGCCTGCTTGGGCGCGCCCTTCTGCTTCTTCGGCTTGGGGATGGGCGTGATGAACTCGGCGCGTCGCCGGGCTTCGAGGATCTGCTGGGTCGGCTGACCTGTCTTGTCCAGCTCCCAGTGGCGCGATGGATAGGCGTATGGCGAGTTGAGAATAGGTCGGTCGAAGAACGGGTGCCCCATGTATGTCTCCTGACAATGGGTGCTGAAGTCCTGCGTCGCCCCGCGCGCTGCCGCTTCGGCATCAGACGGGTCAGACACGCTGTCTGGCGTGGCGCGATGGCCGCTGTCTCGGGGAGGCCAGAGCATTGGGGTGGCGATGACAAACGTTGCGGTTCAGATTCCGATCCGCCGCAGGATCCCCTCCGCCGCCATCAGCCCGTTGACCGCCGCGCCCACGATGCCCCGCGACTTGCCGGCGCCGTCGCCCGCGACGAAGAGTCCGGGCACATCCGTTTCCAGCTCGCGGCTGGTCGGGTAGCGGACATCGTAGAACTTGATCTCCGGGACATAGATGGTGGTCGATGGATGGGCGACGCCCGGGATGACGCGGGCGAGCAGCTCGAGGCTCTCCTGCAGATTGCGCACGATCCGACCGGGATAGGCGAAGGAGATGTCGCCGGGCGTCACTCCGGGTCCGGGCGGCAGGGTCGGCATCAGCTTGTCGAACCCGAGCTCGGCGGAGAAGAAGCTCTGCGCCTTGGAGCGCTTTCCGGCCATGAGATCACCCCAGCGCTGGACGATGAGACTGTTGCCGCCGCCCCAAAAGTTGGCGAAGCGCGCGACCTGCTGTCCCATCTCGGTGGTGTCCTGCAGGGGCTCGGTCATGCCGACGGTGTTCAGGATCGCGAAGTTGGTGTTGGCGGTCTTGGATGCCTTCAGAGCGTCGCCGTTGACCAGTCTGAAATCACCATGCTCCTCGACGCGGACGTGTCCGCCCGGATTGGTGCAGAAGGTCCGCGTGCGATCCTGATGCGTCGGGGTACAGAAGATGAACTTGGGGTCGTAGAGGACATCGGTGATCTCCTCGTAGACCGCAGAGGCGATCTCGACTCGGCAGCCGATGTCGATCACGCCGTGGCCGGTGTGCACCCCGAGTGCACGCGCCTTCTCGCGGAACCAGTAGGCGCCTTCGCGCCCCGGCGCGCAGACCAGATAGGGCGCGCGGAAGGCGCCTGCGGCGGTTTCGATCAGGAAGCCGCCGTCGGTCTCGCGGCGGATCTCGGTCACCGCGGTTCCCAGCATCAAGGTGCCGCCGCGTTGCTCGACCGTATCGGCCATCGCCTTGGTGACCCGATGCGCGAAGTCGGTCCCCATGTGACGCTGCACCACCGGGACCAGCTGGATATCCCAGCGATCCTTCGATGCCGGCCGTCGGACCCAGGAGACGCGGTCGAGCCACCATTGAATGCGCGCCTCGTCCAGACCGTGCAGTGTCGGATCCGCTCCGTGGTGGAGAAAGATCCGATCCACCTCCTCGATTCGGCGGCTCGCCTCCTCCTCCGATAGCCCGAGCTCCGCGAGATCCAGCCCGATATGCGGCGAGAGGTTGAGCTTGCCGTCCGTATAGCCGCCGGCCCCGCCCGGCCGCGGGCGGCGGTCGATGACCAGAACCTTCATCTTGCCCGCGAGCCGCATGGCCGCGAACAGACCGGCAGGTCCGGCCCCGATGATAACGACGTCGAACGCTTTGGTCGGCATGCTCGTCTCCTTAAACCGCGCCCGGCGCGGTATGCGCTGTTTATGGATGGGATCGGCCCCGGCAGACTTGACGACTGCTGGAGTCAGCGCGGTTTAAGATATTAAAATATAAAAGTTTTAAACCGCGTCCACGTTAATGGCCATGGATGCACCAAACGTCGAGCTCACTCGAACGTGAGCATCTCGCTCCGGATGCGGTTTAAATCCTCGGTTATCGACGGGGTCAATCCGGATTCAGCTCCACGGACGGCACACGGAAAAGCTCACGCTTCACCTCGTCGAAGTAGTCCGGGAGATACCGCTCCCAGAGTCGCACGGGCAGTCGATCGAGTCGAGTCTCGGGTGCGGCGGGGAGCGCGAAGAGGTACTCGAGCAGGAATTCCAGGTTCTGCGACAGGTGCCCTTGATAGGCCCACCCGAGGCGCTGGCGGATAATGCGATCCTCGTGCATGCAGCGGCCGATCTCGCTCTCCAAGGTCTCCTCGGCGCCGGAGCAGATGATCTCCACGCGCACGCCCGGCTCGCCGCTGCGCACGAAGGTCTCGAAACGGCGGCGGGTGTCGCACGGCGAGATGCCGTGGACCCCGAAGACCCGCAGGATCTTCTCGGGGAGCCCCTGCGCCAGAATACGGTCCTTGTCCGGGAAATAGTCGACGAGCAGATTCACCGCGCTGTAATCGCCCCGATGGACCTCCCGCTCCACCAATCGACACCCCAGGCCCAAGAGGACCTCGACCGGACGCTCCTGCGCTTCCGGCTCGATGACGAGCTTGATCCCGGCGACGTCGTTGACCTCGACATCATGGGGCCACCCGGGCGCCGGCATCGCACGCTGACGATGCAGGAGGGCGCGCCCGTGCGCTTCGAGGCTGTCCAGGTCGTGGACTAGGTTGCGGGCGAGATCGGGTCGGGGTGCTCCGGCGAGGTCGCCGATCGCCGGGCCGGTTTCCGGAAAGAGCGGGTCCGATCGAGCCTGACTTAGGATCTCCGCGTACAGCCAATCGACAACCTTGCGCGCAGACTTCTCGGCGAGTCGCCGGATGCGCTTGATCCGGCTCGAGCCGACATAGCGGCGTTGTCCTGCGGAGTCGGCAAAATAGAGTGTGCCCCGAAACGGGGTCTCGCGATAGAAACGTCCGGGGTCGGCCCGGTAGTCGGCAACCAACCGGCTCGCCCGCTCGGATGCGCCCGGCAAATAAGCGACGAGCTGTTCCTTGAGGTCACCCTTGGTGAAGCAGGTCCGATGCGTGATCCGACCGCCGTGCACGCCCTGCAGCAGACCCTGCGCAAGCCGCGGGAGGTAACGGGCGACATAGACTGAGTTGAAGTGGACCAACTCCAGCAGGGCCGTCGGGTCCGACGGCTCGAATCGATCGAGCATCCAGCGTCCGATCAGATCGTGCAGGGCGTCACGATGGTTGAATCCCGTGATCGTGATCATCGTGACCCGACGATCGGCACGGCGATCCGATCGCCCGCCGATCCGGCACCCTTATATCGATTCGTCATGCGCTCCATCCGTCCGCTCGACTGTCCCCGCCCGGGCACCGCTCAGGCGGCGAAATCGCGCAGACGCACCGGCTGGCGCCGATCGCCCCATTGGCCCGGCCCCGGCTCGAAGACGCCGGCGCAGACCGCCCCGCAGCGGTTGCAGCGACCGTCCGCGGTCAGATTCCAATCCGACAGCCGATACCCGTTGCGGCCGATGAGCTTCTGTCCGCAGCCGTGGCAGTAGGTGCTCTCGCCGTCCTCGTCATGGACGTTGCCGGTGTAGGCATAACGGACGCCGTTTTTGATGGCGATGGCGCGTGCGCGCGTCAGGGTCGCGAGCGGGGTCCGCGGATGGTCGAGCATCTTGTAGTCGGGGTGGAAGGCGGTGAAATGCATCGGGACATCGGGTCCGAGATGCTCGACCACCCATTGGGTCATGGATTCCAGCTCGGCATCCGAGTCGTTCTCCCCCGGGATCAGCAGGGTCGTCAGCTCGACCCAAACCTTGGTCTCTCGGACCAGGTACTCCAGGGTCTCCAGGACGGGTTGCAGATGGCCGCTGCAGAGCCGGTGATAGAACTCCTCGGTAAAGCCCTTCAGATCGACGTTGGCGGCATCCATCCACTGAAAGAATTCGACCCGCGGCTCCGGACAGATGTAGCCCGCGGTCACGGCAACCGACTTGATGCCGCGCTCGCGACACGCCTTGGCCACGTCGATGGCGTATTCATGGAAGATCACCGGGTCGTTGTAGGTGTAGGCGACGCTGCGACAGCCGAGCGTCTCGGCCGCCAGCGCGATCGTCTCGGGTTCGGCGGCATCGGCGAGCGTGTCCATCTCGCGTGACTTGCTCATGTCCCAGTTCTGGCAGAACTTGCAGGTCAGATTACAGCCGGCGGTCCCGAACGAGAGCACCGGGGTGCCGGGGAGAAAGTGGTTCAGCGGCTTCTTCTCGATCGGATCGATGCAGAACCCGGACGATCGTCCGTAGGTCGTCAGGACGATCTCCCCACCGTGGCAGGCCCGCACGAAGCACATACCACGCTGTCCTTCCTTGATGCGGCAGAAGCGCGGACAGAGGTCGCACTGGACGCGACCGTCCTCCAAGGCATGCCAGTAACGCGTCGGGACGACGCGATCGATCCGCTCGCCGTTCATCGCAACCTCCTGCTCGGCCTATAGCGCTATCTTCAGTGTGGAAGACGCGGGCCCGATTGCAACCCCGGATCACGTCATGGTCCCGGGAGCGGTTACGCGGTCCGCGGGACGCATCACCCGCGCCGACTATACTTCGGTGATGGGACCGCGCTCCCCCGAGTCAGGTCCCGAACCGGTTCTCACGGCCCTCATCCGTCAGGAGGAAACAGCCATGTCGCTCTCTCGCAACCCGGCGGTCGCCGGTCTCTTCTATCCGGGCGACCCCCGCGAGCTCAAGCGGACGGTGGACGACTACCTCGCCGAGGCGAGCCCGGACGGCGAGCCCCCGAAGGCACTGATCGTCCCGCACGCCGGCTATGTCTATTCCGGCCCGGTCGCCGCCAGTGCCTATGCCACCCTGGCCCCGGCCCGCGCGAGCGTGCGCCGGGTCGTTCTGCTCGGTCCGGCGCATCGCGTGCCCCTGCGCGGCCTTGCCGCGAGCAGCGCGGATCGCTTCGTCACGCCGCTCGGCCCGGTGGAGCTGGACCGTGACGCGATCGACTTGGCCCTCGCCCTGCCGCAGGTCAAGTTGATGGATGCGGCGCACGCCCAAGAGCACAGCCTCGAGGTGCAGCTACCCTTCCTGCAGGAGGTCTTGGAGCGGTTCAGCCTAGTGCCCTTCGTGGTCGGCGACGCCCGCCCGGAGGAGGTCGCCGAGGTGCTCGATCTGCTGTGGGGCGGTCCCGAGACCCTGATCGTCATCAGCTCGGACCTGAGTCACTATCACACCGACGCAACCGCCCGAGCGATGGATACGGCGACCTCCACGGCCATCGAGGCGCTTCGACCACAGGACATCGGATACGAGCAGGCGTGCGGGCGGATCCCGGTCAACGGCCTGCTCGAGACGGCACGACGCCGCGGGATGCAGGCCCGCACGCTCGACCTGCGCAACTCCGGCGATACCGCCGGCTCGAGAGACCACGTGGTGGGGTACGGCGCCTATGTCTTCCACTGAAACGCAAGGCATCTACCGGGCCGAGGAGCGGCGGATGCTGTTGGGCATCGCGGCCCAGTCGATCGAGCACGGGTTGAACCACGGCCGCCCGCTGGAGCCGGATCCGCATGAGTATCCGACCGCGCTCCAAGCCGAGCGCGCAACCTTCGTCACGCTGCAGATCGAGTATGAGCTGCGCGGCTGCATCGGTGTGCTGGAGGCGATCCGGCCGCTGGTGGTCGATGTCGCCCGCAACGCCTACGCCGCGGCCTTCGAGGACCCGCGGTTCCCGCCGCTGACCCGTGCGGAGCTGCCGCGGCTCGACATCCATCTCTCGGTCCTGAGCCCTTGGGAGCCGATGCACTTCGGGTCCGAGTCCGATCTGCTCGAACAGATCAGGCCCGGCATCGACGGGCTGATCCTGGAAGAGCGCGGGCGGCGCGGGACCTTCCTGCCTTCGGTCTGGGAGGATTTGCCGGACCCCACGGACTTTTTCGAGCATCTGCGCCACAAGGCGGGCCTGCCCTCGCGGTATTGGTCCGAGACCCTCGCGGTCTCGCGCTACACCACGGAGTCCTTCGGCGCCCCGATCGCGGAGACCTTCGGCGGATGAGCGTCGCGCCGCTACAACCTCTTCGCCCTAGGGCCGTCCGGAACCGGCAAATACGCCTCGATCGCGGCGCGGTCGCTCGGGTGATCGAGCGGAGCGCGCGCCTGGCCGACGACAACGAGCGGCTCACCAGTCACATGCGCTCCATCGGCGACCTGGCGCGCGAGAGCGATTACTGGGCCGGAGCGGACGGATGCGGCCGGTCTCGCGGCGACGGTCCGGAACCTCGGCATCGATCTGCTCATCCTCGACGAGACCAATCCGCTCATCGGGCGCGCCTCGCTCTGGACCAGTCTGGAGACCTTGGGCTGTCCAGTGGCGATCGGGCGCTGAATTCGCCTTAGGCGATTTCCGGGAATGATCATCCCGGCCGTGCGTGTTGCCAATGCTTACCGGGCGACTAAAGTCGCCCCTACATGTTGGTCGATGCTTTCCCGGAAATCGCCTTAATCCTCAGCCGGTCACACGTTCTTCAATCCAGGCACGCGCCCGGTCGCGCAGTGCGATCGCGGCTTCCCAATCCTCGCCTTCGGGCCGGATGGGCGGGCCGATCAGGACCTCGGCATGTCCGGGACGTGGCGAAAAGCGGTCGCCGGGCATCAGCTCGCGCGTGCCCCGCAGAGCCACCGGGACAAGCGGCACGCCGGCCTGAGCGGCGGCGGCAAAGGCGCCCATCCGAAAGGGCAAGAGCCCGGGTTGCTCGCGGAAGGTGCCTTCGGGAAAAAACGCCAAGGTCTCGCCGCGGGTCAGCATCTCGGTCAAGCGAGCGGATTCGGCACTGCCCGCGCGGGGGTCGAAGCGATCGACAAAATTTGCACCCATTCGCCGCATGAAGGCCGCCACGATCGGGCGCGCAAGCAGCTCGCTTTTGGCGACAAAGCCGATCGGACGGCCCACCGCCTCCGCCAAGGCGAGCCCATCGAGATAGCTCTGATGATTGGCGACCAGGACAAAAGGATGTCCCGCGGGCGGAAGATGCTCCCGGCCCGTGACGACGAGTCGTACGAAGGTCAGCCGGCGCAGAAGCCGGATGCCGACCCGCGCCATCGACCACCGCAGGCGTGCGCTCGGGCTCGCCATGATGCCGATCCAGAACCAGGGTGCGATCAGGTAGAACACCGCCCAGGCGTACCCCGCATAAAGCTGCCCCGGCAAACTCAGAATCCGTGCGTGAAGACCGGACCCCGCAGCCCGCATCAACTGCCAGACGGGGCGACGCACCTGCTCGGACAGCTGGCCGGCGAGATAGCGATCCCGCGTGGCCGCGCGGCGCAGCTTCCCGCTCGAGGTCTTGAGCACGGCACGCGGCTGCACGAGCAGCAGCTCGTCGGGTGGAAGGCCGAGCACATCGGTCGCGCGCTCGCGCAGCTGCCGGACCAGCTCGGCACGCCGTGCCGGGTCGCGTTCCTTGCTCTCGGCCAGGATCACCAGCCGCTCGCTGCCCAGCTCCGGATCCTTCGCCGCGAAGGCGACCACGCAACCCTTGCGCACGCCGACGACCTCGCCGAGGGCTTGCTCGACCTCGTAGGGATAGATATTGCGCCCGCCGCGGATGATGAGGTCCTTCACACGGCCGGTCAGATGGATATCGCCGCCCGCCAGATAGGCGCGATCGCCGGTCGAGTGCCAGCCATCGTGGATCAGCGCCCGCGTGGCCGCCGGATTGCGATAGTAGCCCCGGGTCGCCGATGGCCCCTGGAACTCGAGCAGACCCTCGTGGCGCTCCGGCCGCTCGCGACCCGCTTCGTCGACCACACGCAACCGATAGCCGGGAAGCGCACGACCGCAGGCCACCACCTCCATGGCCTGCGGATCCTCGCAATCCACCGCCAAGGCATAGCCGGAGCGGGCAAAGCGATCGCGATCGATACAATCGATCCGAGGCCCGCGCCCCGCCGGGGGAAACGCCAAGCCGACCGCCGCCTCCGCCAGACCATAGACGGGGGCAAGCGCCTCGGCGCGCAGACCGGCGGGGGCAAAGCGCTCGGCGAAGCGACGCAAAGTCTCGGGACCGACGGGCTCGGCGCCGTTGAGTGCCCAACGCCAGCGGCTCAAGTCCAGACCGGCGATCTGGGCGTCGGTGATGCGGGTCAGACACAGCTCATAGGCAAAGTTGGGGGCCGCCGAGATGGTCCCGCCGTGGCGATGGATCGCCTCCAGCCAGCGTGCCGGACGTGCCAGGAAGGCAAGCGGAGACATCGAGACCAATGGAATGCCGAAATAGAGGCTGCCGAGCCATGCACCGATCAATCCCATATCGTGATAGAGCGGCAACCAGCTCACGAAGACGTCGTCCGGCCCGACCTCCACGACCTCGCCCATGGCGCGGATGTTCGCGAGAAGGTCGGCATGACTCAGAACCACACCCTTGGGATCGCCGGTGCTGCCCGAGGTGTATTGGAGAAAGGCGATGTCCTCCGGCGCGGGGCGCGCCCACGTCTCGCTCGGGGTCTCCCGATCGAGACCCTCGAGCGTCAAGATCCCTCGCAGCGAGCGGACCTGAACCCGCAGGACGCGGCCGATGGCCCGCGCCTCCGGGACCGTGATCAGATACGCCGCACCGGCGTTGTCGAGAATCCGGGCATGGCGACGCAGGTGCTCCTCGATCTGCTGCGGTCGACTCGGCGGGTAGATGGGCACCGGGATGCCGCCGGCCATGAGGACGCCGAAGAAGCTGTTGAAGTAATCCGGCCCCGTCGGAAGCATCAGGGCCACGGTCGCGCCCGGATGCAATCCGGCGGCCTGCAGACGCGCGGCAACCCGTGCGGCACCGTCGGCGAGCGACCGATAGCTGATCGGCTGCGTGACCGCGTCCGAACCCTCGTACAGGATATGGATGCGGTCCGCGTGGTCTTGCAGATGCCGGTCCAGGACGTCCAAAAGGGTCGCTGCGCCAACCGGGTGACCCTCGGTGCTACGCTCGTGCGCGACGACAAGCCGGGCATCGGGGGCAGCCCCCGGTTCCTCCAGCAGAAACCCCAGGAGGTCTCGGGCCGTCGCCGCCGAGAGCGCCTGCTCCGAGAGTCTCACCCCGAGACCCTTCTCGACCCGCGCAATCAGCTCGGATCGACTCAGGCTATCGAACCCGAGGTCTGCGTCCAGCCGCGTATCCAAATCGATCCCGTTCGGTGGATCGGGTACACGAGACTCGCGCGCAAAGGTCAAGAGGATCGAGAGCAGCCGTTCCGCGCGCTCGTCGTCTCGGGTGGCTCCCGTCATAGACGATTCCGGATCTTCGAAAGCCTTGATCTTAAACATTATGCGATCACCCTGCGAGCATAAGCCGCCGACGAGCGGTCGGAAAAGGTGAATAGTTACGATAACCCTACCGATCTTCGCGCTTATAATCACGGAAGAATCGCCATCGCATTTCGAAACGTCACCGCGCATGCACATATTTCAACCGACCGAGGAGCGCACCCCGCGTGTCGACTCCGCGCGGCAAGGCGCCGTCGATCTGGGTCGACTGCTCGACGCGTTGCCCTGCTGTGCCGTCGTGCTCGACGCAGACCAACGCGTCGTGGCAGCAACCCGAGTCTTCTCGGCACTCTTGGGCTACCCCCTAGGTTTGCCGACCGATCTCGCATTCGGAGATCTGCTCGAAGAGGAGGACGCATCCCGAGTCAGCGACTTTCTCGCCACAGGCGAGACCGAGACTACCCGAACCCTGCGTCTGCGGACCCGAGCGGGGCGCCCCGTCGGGACCATCATGCGCCTCTCGCGCCTCGCTCCGGGCGAGGCGCCCGCTGCTTGCGTCGTGGGCATCGTCATCGAGCCGCGCGCCGTCGCGAGCACCCCGGTTCAGTCGGAGCTCACCGGCGACGAGGCGCAGGCCTTCGCGGGGGTCGCCAACTGGGAGATCGACGTTGCGACCGGTCGCATCCAGGCCTCGCGCACCTGGTATGACATCTGGGGCTTCGAGCCGGACACGGACGTCACCCTGGAGGCCGTGCTGCTGCAGATCCATCCCGACGACCGAGACATGGTGAGCGCCGCGGCAAATCAGGCCATCGAGGCCGCCGTCCCCTTCCGCCTTCGGCATCGCATCATCCGCCCCGACGGGACGCTGCGCTGGGCGGAGAGCGTCGGCCGCCTCGAGCCGGCAGGCTCGGACGGCGCCTCCAAGCTCTCCGGCGTCGTCCTGGACATTACGCAACGCCGTGTCGCCGAGGAAGCGCTGGCACGCTACTACGACATCGTCTCCGCGTCGCCCGATCGCATCGCCTTCCTCGACCGCGCCTGCTGCCTGCTCGCCGCAAACGCGGCCTTCCTGACGGCGATCCAACGGACGCAGGAGAATGCCATCGGGCGTCCTTTGCAGGAGGTCGAGGGTCAGGGTCCGCTCAGCGAGCTGGTGTATCGCAATCTCGGTCGCTGCCTGGACGGGGGTCACCCGGCGGTGGACGACATCTACGAGGGCGGCACGGACGGTCAGGTGCGCGAGTCCGAGGTCAGGCTCTTTCCGCATCGCGACGACGAGGACAAGGTCACGGGTATCGTCGTCAGTATCCGCGACGTCACCAGCGTGCGGGACTCCGAGCGGCGTCTGCTGCAATCCGCGGCGGTCTATGCCGCAACCTCGGACGGCGTCTTGATGACGGACGCCGACGGGCGCATCGTCGCCGTGAATGCCGCCTTCAGCCGGATCACGGGCTATGCGGAGGCCGAGATCCTGGGGCGCAAGCCCAGCCTGCTCAACTCCCATTGGCACACCAAAAGCTTCTTCACCCGCATGTGGCGTCGGCTGATCAAACACGGCGTCTGGGAAGGCGAGATCTGGAACCGGCGCAAGGACGGCGAGATCTATCTGCAACGACTGCATCTCCGACGGATCCTCGATGGCCGCGGGAAGGTCACCAATTTCGTCGGCGTCTTCGCCGAGCGCCGCGTCTCCGCCAACGGTCCGAAGCACGTCGAGTTTCTTGCCCACTACGACCCCTTGACCAAACTACCCAACCGCCTGCTGTTCGACTCGCGCTTGGCCTATGCGATGGACCCGGCGCGGCGCAATCGCACCCCGGTTGCGCTCTTCTTGCTCGACCTCGATCGTTTCGCGAACATCAACGCGAGCCTCGGCCACCCGATCGGCGACGAGCTGCTGCGTGCCGTCGGGCTGCGCCTGCGCGAGACCATTCGTCCTGCCGATACCCTGGCACGCCTGAGCGGAAACCAGTTCGGGCTGCTCTTCGAGGGGATTCAAACCCCGACGGAGGCACAGGAGATCGCGCGTCGCCTGCGTTCGGCCCTGCGAGCGCCGATGACGGTGCGCGGACATCAAGTCTTCGTCACCATGAGCATGGGGATTGCCTTGGAGGCCCATGAGGGCAACGATACCGAGGTCATGATCGCGCATGCCGCAACGGCGCTCGGCAACGTCAAACAAGGCGGACGCGACGGCTTCCGGATCTATTCCGAACTGCCGCTCGGCACATCGACGGCGCGTCAGCGCCTGACCGAGATGCTGCGCATCGGGATCGAAGTAGGTGAATTCGAGCTGCTGTTCCAGCCGCGCGTCCATTTGGAGACAGGGCGTTGGCCGGGAGCCGAGGTCCGGGTGCGCTGGCATCAGCCGGAGCTGGGACTGGTCGCGCACGAACGGCTCCTGCCCCTGATCGAATCCGGCGGCATGATGATCGACCTGGGTCAGTGGGTCCTGGCCGAAGCGTGCCGTCAGTTGCGGGACTGGGGCCTTAAGGGCATGCCGATCGGGATCCTTGCCGTGAGCATCTCCGAGACTCAGCTGACGCATTTCGATCTGGTACCGTCACTCGAGCGGCTGCTCCGCACCAACGAGATCGACCCCGCGCGCCTCGAGCTGAGCTTCGCCGAACCGCTCCTGTTCAAACACCCCGAGCGAGCCCGCGAGGTCCTCGACGGACTGCACCGACTCGGCGTGGGCGTGACCCTGAGCGAGGTCGGCACAAGTTGGCTTGCGCCGCAGGTTCTGCGTCGCCTTCCGATCCGCAGGCTCGAGATTCATCGCAGCTTCGTGGACGCCATGCCGGACTCGCCGGACGATCTCGCGATCGTTCAGGCATTGATTGCGATGGCGCAAGCATTGGACATCGAGGTCACCGCCGACGGGGTGCGCGACGACCGCCAGCGTTTCATCCTGCTCAACATCGGCTGTCTGGAGGCGCAGGGCAACCTTTTCGCCCCGCCGCTGACGGCGGCCCACTACGAGCGCTGTCTGCCCCAAAACTCGGAACCCCCGCCCGACGTGCCCATCGAGCCTCGTCTCCCCCTCGTATGACGGTCTAATCGCACCTTGCGACACCCGGGCATGACGTGTCTAATCCAGGCCCAATGTCCCGGAAAGAGCCCAGGCCCATGTCTGTCCCCGACCTGGCACCCTTACTCGAGCAGTCGGGTTTGGTCGATGCCTATACGCCCTTACCCGAGCGCTACGACGAGATGCGCACGGCCGAGGGCGAGGTACGCCCCCACTGGCAATATGTTCTCGATGCCTTGCGCACGCTCGGGCCGAGCGGCATCGAGGCACGTTGGCGCGAGGCCACCCGCATGGTCCGCGACAACGGCGTCACCTACAATCTCAACGCCGAGCCGCGGGGCATGTCCCGGCCCTGGGAGTTGGATCTGCTGCCGCTGCTCATTCGCAGCGAGGAATGGGCCGAGCTCGAGCGCGGATTGATTCAGCGTGCCGACCTGCTCAATCAGATCTTGCTCGACCTTTACGGGCCGCGCAAGCTGATCCGCAGCGGCCTCTTGCCGGCCGAGCTGTTCGACGCGAGCGCCGAATATCTGCTCCCCTGTCACGGTGTGGAGGTCGCAGGTCATCGCCCCCTGATCCAGTACGCGGCCGATCTGACCCGCACGCCGGACGGACACTGGCGGATCATCGGCGACCGCACCCAGAGCCCGCTCGGGTTCGGCTATGCGCTCGAGAACCGCGTCGTCCTCTCGCGCGTGCTGCCCAGCATGTTCCGCGACTCGCATGTCCATCGCCTCGCCGGGTTCTTCCGCTCGATCCGGCGCACCATGACGCGTCTCGCGCCCCGACGGGCCGAGCATGCCCGCGTGGTCGTCCTCACGCCGGGGCCGGAGAACGAGGCCTATTTCGAGCACGCCTATCTGGCCAACTATCTCGGCTTCACGCTCGTACAAGGCGGAGATCTCTCCGTGCGCGACGGGGCGCTCTGGCTGCGGACACTGGGCCGGCTCGAGCGCATCGACGCCGTCCTGCGTCGCGTCGACGACGGTTGGTGCGACCCGTTGGAGCTGCGCGAAGACTCCTTCCTCGGCGTGCCCGGTCTGGTCCAAGCGGTACGAACCGGCAACCTGGTGATCGCCAACGCCTTGGGGAGCGGCATCCTCGAGCACCCGGCGCTCCCGGCCTTTCTGCCGAGCCTGTGTCGAGAGCTGCTGGGCGAGGAGCTGCAGATCCCGGATATTCCCACCTGGTGGTGCGGCGATCCGCAGTCGCTGGTCCAGGTCGTGGACCGTCTCGATCAGCTCGTCATCAAGCCCCTGAACAAAGGTCAGGGTCAGCGTTGCATCTTCCCCGATACCATGGACGCGCCCGCGCGTGCGGCGCTGCTTCAAGCCATTCAGAAACGCCCGGACGGCTACATCGCTCGGGAGCGTGTGAATCCGTCGACCGCGCCCGCGCTCATCGGCCGGCACCTCGAACCCAGACCCAGCGTGCTGCGGACCTTTTTGACCGCCGAGGAGGAGGGCTACGCGGTCATGCCCGGCGGACTCGGGCGGGTCACCCCGACCAGCGATGCCGCACTCAACTCCAACCAGCTCGGCGGGCTGGCCAAGGACGTCTGGGTCGTCGCCTCGGAGCCCGAGCGCCAGGAAAGCCTGCTGGTCACGAGCGAGATGCACACGCCCGCGGTCACGCAGGAGAGCGAGGTCTCCAGTCGGGTCGCCGACAATCTGTTCTGGATCGGTCGCTATGCCGAGCGCGCCGAGGGTCTGGTACGGCTGCTGCGGATCACCATCTTCAAGCTCTCCGAGCGCAGCGATTATGCCGCCTCGACGGGCGACTCCTGCTGTCTGCGCTCGCTCCTGGAGGCACTGACCAACCAGACCCAGTCGTTCCCCGGATTCATCGGGACCGGCGCGGCCGAGCGTCTGCGCAACCCCGTGCCCGAGATGCTCTCGCTCATCTCCGACCCGGCTCGCCTGGGCGGTCTCCCGCAGACGCTCCAGGCCCTGGGACAGGCCGCCTATTCGGTCCGCGACCGTCTCTCCGCCGATACCTGGCGCATCGTGAGCGACATCGAGGCCCATCTCGGCAACCTCACCCATGAACCGCCCGGTCAGCTCTCGCTCGCGCTCGACGAGCTGGATCCGCTGATCACCTCGTTGGTGGCCTTCTCCGCACTGACCCAGGAGAACATGACCCACAACGAAGGCTGGCACTTCCTCGAGATCGGACGTCGCCTCGAGCGGGCCTCGTCCACCGCGAGCCTCCTGCGCTCCATGCTGGTTCCGATCGCGGGCGAGCAGGACGAGAACATGGTCATCGAGGCGGTTCTCGGCGTGACGGACAGCCTCATCACCTACCGCCGACGCTATCGTGCCGGCACCCGGATCGGCGCACTCCTGGACTTGGTCTTTCAGGACGAGGGCAACCCGCGCGCCCTGGCCTATCAGCTCGTGCAGCTCGAACGTCTGATCTCCGAGCTGCCGCGCGCCGACATGGCCGTCGGGCGCACGGCGGTCGAAAAGCACGTCCTCAAGGGTCTCACCGGCATCCGCCTGGCCGAAATCGACAACATGGTCCAGCCGGACAAGGCAGGCGCGCGCCGCGCCGCGCTGGCCGCCATGCTGGCCGAGCTGGATCGGCAAAGTGCCGCCATCTCGGACGCCATCACGGCCCAGTATTTCAGGCACGAAGAACAGCCGCACAGCCTGCTGCGCCGAGCCGCAGCGCGAGGCGCATCATGAGACTCCGGATCAATCACGTCACCCGCTACGAGTATGCCGAGCCGGTATCGCTGTGCCACAGCATCGCGCATCTGAAGCCGCCCCAGACGGCGCGCCAGCGCTGTCTGTCCAGTCAGATCCGGGTCGATCCCTGGCCTGCGGTTCATCGCGAGCACGAAGATTTTTTCGGCAACCGGGTGAGCTATTTCTCGATTCAACAGGCCCACGATGCACTTGAGGTGCGCGCCCAGAGCGAGGTGGAGGTGGTCGCCCCGACCTTGCCGAGACCCGAGGCGACGCAGCCCTGGGAGCGGATCGTCGATCGTCTGCACGATCGCTACGACGAGCCCATGACCGACCTGCGGATCTTTACACTCCCCTCGCCGCTCGTCCCGTCGGATCCCGACGCGCGCGCCTACGCCGCCGAATCCTTCGCGCCGGGGCGCCCGATCCTGGAGGCGACGATCGAGCTGATGGGACGCATCTACCGCGATTTCGTCTACGACCCGACCTCCACGACCATCTCCACACCCCTTGCCGAGCTGATGGAGCAGCGCAAAGGCGTCTGTCAGGATTTCGCACACGTCGCCATCGCCGGCTTGCGCGGACTCGGGCTCGCGACCCGCTATGTCAGCGGCTATCTGGAAACACTCCCGCCGCCGGGCCAGGTCAAGCTCCAAGGCGCCGACGCCTCGCATGCCTGGTTTTCGGTGCTCATTCCCAACCTGGGCTGGATCGATTTCGACCCCACCAACAATCAGATCCCCGGCGAGCAGCACATCACCACCGCGGTCGGTCGCGATTTTCAGGATGTCACGCCGCTGCGCGGGATCTTCTACGGCGGGGATCCCACGAGCTGCGGGTGGCGGTGGATGTGAATCGCATGCCGCCTGCGGGCAGCGACGCGCCCGATATCGAAGTGCCGCCGGCCGCCGGCCAACGCCCCTCGGCCCCGTCGTCCCAGTCGCAGAGCGGATAAAGCCCGCAGCCCTGCCCCGAACGTAGGATGGGTAGAGCGAAGCGAAACCCATCCTCCCGGCATCAACGGCTCGATTCCTGCGCCCGTAGAGCGAAGCGAAACCCATCCTCCCGGCATCAACGGCTCGATTCCTGCGCCCGTAGAGCGAAGCGAAACCCATCCTCCCGGCACCAACGGCTCGATTCCTGCGCCCGTAGAGCGAAGCGAAACCCATCCGCCCGATCGCTGCCGCCCTATCGCGTCGATGCAGCGCTTGATTCCGCCCGATACCGAGCAGCCAACCGCACATAGTTCTCCGCCACATACTCCAGATACTCGCGCTCCCGATCCGTCAGCGCCCGCACCCGCCGCGCCGGTGCGCCGAGCCAAAGCCACCCGCCCTCCAGGATCTGACCGGGCGTCACCAAGGACCCTGCACCAAGCAACGTGAAGGGCTCGAGCACCGCGCGGTCGAGCACACGAGCACCGATTCCGATCAGACAGTGATGACGGATCTCGCACCCATGCAGGACCACCTGATGACCGACGGTGACATCCTCGTGCACGATCAGAGGTGCACCTCCGGGCATGAAGGGGCTGTCGTGCGAGACATGCAGAACGCTCCCGTCCTGAATGTTGGTCCGCGCGCCGATCTCGATGCGATGAATATCCCCTCGGATCACGCATCCGGGCCACACGGAGACAGACGCACCGAGCGTGACCTCGCCGATCACCACAGCGGTCTCGTCGACCCACGCGGACGCATCGATCCTCGGTTGCTTCTCTTCGAACGAGCGGATGGTCATGATCCTAAACCGCGCACAGCGCGGTAAGCGAGGTTTTTGGATGGGATCGGCTCCGGCAGACTTGACAAGCGTTAGAGCCGGCGCGGTTTAAGGTGATTTCCGGGAAAGCATCGACCAACATGTAGGGGCGACTTTAGTTGCCCGGTAAGCATTGGCAACACGTACGGCCGGGATGATCATTCCCGGAAATCGCCTAAGGACCCTCGATTCGACTCGGTAAAACACGATCGTACCAAGTTAGGGCAGCAGTCTCGAAAAAGGCGATCGAGACATTGGCCGCGCGCTCCCATGAGCTGGTCCAGGCCTCCGTCACCGTACCCGCGCTCCGCCGGGGAGCGCTTTCCGGGGTACCCGGCATCCCCGCCTCCCACGGCAGGGCCGGTTCCCGGGCCTGATCCAGCTCCAAACCTGCGTGGATCGACACGGCCTCGGGCAGTGCGCAGTCATACTCGAGCGTGCCGTCGTCCAACCAAACCGGATGGCCGCCGAGCCGTCTGGCCAGAGCGCGCATCCCTTCGTTGTCGGCGAGAACCTCGCAGCGAAATCGGCGGATTCCCTGCTCCCGCGCCTCCTCGATCAAATGCTCGAGCAACGCGGTCCCCACGCCGTTTCCTTGAGCCCGGTCGACAACGGCCATCGCCAGCTCCGCTGTTTCGGATACTGGCTCGGATACTGGCTCGGATCCGGACTTGGAGCGGATGCACCGGGCCACGCCGAGCACCTCGGGGCTCCCTCCCGACACCGTCCGGCGGAGCGCCGCGAAGGCGAGATGATCGTGTCCGTCCGCACCCGTCAGGTACGCCAGATCCGCTTCGGTCAACACGCGCTTCGCTCCGAAAAACCGCAATCGACGCGACGCATTTGAAAGACCGTCGAAACAGGCCGTTACGATCGCCGGATCGTCTCGCTCGATCGGGCAAATCCGACAAAAGGTACCGTCTTTCAGACGCACGGCCTCGCCGCGGGGCGAGGCTCGGCTGCGGGCACGCGCGATACTGATCTTCATGGCAAGCATCTCCTGATTCTCGACGCACCGACCCGGCTCCTCGCCCCGGCCGGCTTTCGAGGCCGGCGCCGGTCATCCGAGCCGTTATTGTGCACTGCAGCATAAGATGGCTGCGCTCGGCAATGGTTCAATCCGAACCGACACGACAACAGGGCTGCCGGATCCAGGATAATGCACAATAGGCTTCTTGGAAGACGCAGAGGCGAGGACGCGCATGAGCAAACGATTCCCCTTCACCTGGGCCGCGGCAGGTCTCGGCCTGGTCCTCGCGCTGGTGCTTGCGTTGGGCAGCGGGCCCGGCAGCGGAGTAGACACGCAGGCGGCGCGCGGGATGCCCTTGCTCACCCGACTTTTCATCGGCGAGTTCGGCTTTCTGATCACGGTCGCCGGAGCATTCTGGGGCTTCAAGCACCGCCGCAGCCAAGGCGCCGAGATCGCAACCCTGATCGCGGCGATTGCCTGTGTCGTCCTGGCCGTTGCCTTCCTCGTCATGGGCATCGGGCTCTGGACCGAGACCTTCCCGAGTCGGCCGAATCCATGATCATCCTGTTCCTCCACCTGCTCATCCAAGTCGGACTGGTCGTGCGGGTGCTGCTGCGGCCGAATCGGCAGCCGGCATCGCGGATCGCCTGGGTGGTGGTGATCCTGGCGGTTCCGGTGGTCGGGGCGGTTGCTTACGTCCTGCTCGGAGAGGTCAATCTGGGGCGACATCGCGGCGAACGGATGCGGCGCATCGTTGCACGGGTTCCTGAATTGGCGAATGATTTCGATCGCCGGCTTGCGCCGCCCGAGATCCCGGACACCTATCGGCACCTGTTCCGACTCGGTGAATCCATCAGCGGCTTTGCCCCGGTCGGGGGAAACCGGGCGACCCTGATGGCGGACTCCAATGCCGCGATCGACACGATGGTCGCGGACATCGACGCCGCAACCGATCACGTCCATCTGAACTTCTACATCTGGCTGCCCGACAACAACGGGCTGGCGATGGTCGCGGCCTTGGAGCGTGCGGCCCAGCGCGGCGTCACCTGCCGGGCCATGGCGGACGACCTGGGCTCGCGCCGGCTGATCCATTCGATCCATTGGACGCGGATGGCCGACGCGGGCGTTCACCTGGCGCGCGCACTGCCGATCGGCAACCCCTTGCTGCGCCCGCTCGGGGGACGCATCGACCTGCGCAACCATCGCAAGATCCTGGTGATCGACGACGGCATCACCTATTGCGGCAGCCAGAACTGCGCCGATCCCGAGTTCCGGATCAAGGCCAAGTATGCCCCCTGGGTCGACGCTATGATGCGCTTCGAAGGGCCGATCGCACGCCAGAATCAGATCCTGTTCGCGAGCGACTGGCTCGCGCATGTGGACGACGGTATCGATGCGCTGCTGCGCCGTCCCCCCGTGCAGGCGGCGAGCGAGGGATTCGCCGCACAGGTGATCGGCACCGGACCGACGGTGCGCGCCTCGGCGATGCCCGAGCTGTTCGCGTCCTTGATCTACAGCGCACGCGAAGAGCTGGTGATCTCGACGCCTTACTATGTCCCCGATGAAGCCATGCAGAGCGCGCTCTGCGGGGCGGCCTATCGGGGCGTGAAGACCAGCATCGTTTTTCCGGCCCGCAACGACTCCTTCGTCGTAGGCGCGACCAGCCGGAGCTACTACGCCGACCTGCTCGCCGCCGGGGTGCGGATCTTCGAGTTCGAAGGCGGGCTCCTGCACACCAAGTCATTGACGCTCGATGGGGCGATCACCCTGATCGGATCGGCCAACATGGATCGGCGCAGCTTCGAGCTCAACTTCGAGAACAATATCCTCGTCTACGATCCGGCGCTCACGGCGACCATGCGCGAGCGCCAGGACAGCTATATCGCGCGATCCCGCCCCGTCGACGCCGGGACGGTCGCGGCCTGGGGGCCGGGCCGACGGCTCCTGAACAACAGCATCGCCATGTTGGGACCGATCCTCTGAGCTCAGCTCGGACCGAGCAAGAGCCAGAGGATCAGGCCCACGACCGGCAGCAAAAGGACAAGAACAATCCACAACACCTTCGAGCCGGTGCCGGCTGAGCTGCCGACGATCTTGACGATCGCATAGATCGTCAGAGCCAGATGAATCAAACCGAGAATGCCTGTGACTTCGATCTGCATCGATGAGCTCTCCTTGATGGTGCAATGTCGGGGTGCGAACGGCAGGTGGGGACTCTTCGCGAAGAGCCCGCATGGATGATAGGGAACGGTTCAAGAATACGTAAGACAACTCGACGAGAGAATACCTTTTCCGCCGTTGTCGTTGTCGTTGTCGTAATCGAGAACGAGAACGAGAACGACAACGACAACGATTAGCGCCGGCATCACAGAGAACAGTTCGGCACGCTGCGCTTTGCCCAACCTAGGGCTGATGCCGTTCACGCATCTGTACACCTTATTTCTGAACCGTCACCGAGGCCCGTGAACCTCGTCAGTTGGATCTGTCGCGCTTGACCACACTTTTCAACGAGGAGATTCTCCCGTGTCCAGCCTCCCGGAACGCAACGAGCAGATCCGACTGGTCCATGCCGCCTTCATCCGCCAAGTGGTCGCATTGACCCAACGCCCGGAGGGTCGAGCCGAGCTCGAGGCCCTGTTTGCAGGGGCCGAGCAACAGGGTTGGAGCGCGCTTGTCGCCGTCTTGCGGCGCATCGCCAAGGGAGAGCGCTCGCCCGCGCTCCTGAGCGGTCTCGACGAAGAGGACGGGGTCATCGCGGAATCCGTCCTGCGCGGGCTCCAAGACCCCGCCAGTCTACCGGATCCGAGCCGAGCACAGGATCCGACCCTCGCCGCGCCCGGCCTCGCGCACATGATCCACGCCGCGCGCACCGACCCGCAGGCGCTGGTACTGATCGGCAACATGGCCGATCAGATGAGCAAGGTCGGGGGCAGTCTGGCCCGGCTGGCCGGTGTCGTCCGCCCGCTGATCAACGGGGAGCGCAACCCGGACCTGCTCTGTCGCGGGATGGATACGCAGACCCGACAACTGGTGCTGGAGATCCTCGGCGAGCTGGGCAAATTGGAGGCGCATTAAACCGCGTCCAGAGCGACATGCGTCATTTTCATGTTGCGTTTAGCTTCGGAGATGTCCTCGATCTCGGTGAGACGCGGTTTAAAATTTGATATTTTTTAATACTTTAAACCGCGCCGGCTCCAGCGGTTCTGAAATCCGCCAGGGCCGATCACATCCAAAAACATGACATACCGCGCTGGGCGCGGTTTAAGTCCGGCTCGACCGCCTCGGCATATCTACCCGCTCCTTTTTTGCACCTCGACGCCACCCGATCACCGTCCGGCGGGACCCTCGCCGTCCGCGTCGCGGGATTCCGTTCGACCGTCCCCTTCGAGCTTGACCCGCAAGGGTCCGCGCGTATCCAGGTGCAGATCGCGCTGCGGGTAGGCGATGACGATGCCGGCGTCTCTGAACTTGCGGATGATCGCCATGTTGAGCTCGGAGGTGATGGCGACCCGATGCTCGATGTCCTCGATATAGGCCCGCAGCGATAGAGTCAGGGCGTTGTCGCCGAACCCTTCGAGGTTCATCGCGGGCTTGGGGTTGGCAAGCACGCGCGGATTCTCCTGCGCCACCTCCCGCATCAAGGCATGGGCCAGGTCCACATCGGTGTCGTAGGCCACGCCCAAGACGATCATGATCCGCGTCACCGAGTCGGACAACGACCAGTTGAGCAGCCGGCCGGTGATGAGCTCCTTGTTCGGGACCAGCAGCTCCTTGCGATCGTAACCGCGGATCGTGGTGGCACGGATGCGGATCTTGGTCACCACGCCGTCGGTCCCGTCCACGGTGATGACGTCGCCGACCCGCACCGGGCGCTCGAACAGGATGATCAGACCGCTGACGAAGTTCGCGACGATCTCCTGCAGGCCGAACCCGATCCCCAGCCCTACGGCCGCCACCAACCACTGGAGCTGGGACCACTGAGCACCGACGGTATTGAGCGCCAGCACGATACCCAGGGCGACGATGACGTAGGTCGTCAGCGTCGTGACCGTATAGAGGCTGCTCGAGGCCATGTGCAGACGCTCGCTCAGGATGATCTCGAGCATCGCCGGCAACCGCTTGGCGAGCACGCCGATCGCAACCAAGTACAACAGCGCGAGCCCGAGATCGGCCAGGGTGACGGGCAGCGCCGTCTCCTCCCCGTCCAGGATCCCTGTGGTGTGCCAGAGGGTCACCTCGTCGAGGATGCCCAGTGCCGGAAAGACCGGCGACCAGATGGCGTAGAGACCGACCAGGGCGAGGATGACAATCCCCATTTCCAAGAGCTCTCGGCCGGCTGCGCCCGCCGCCGCGAGATCGACATGGGCATAGTCCGACGGCGCGGCGAGGAGCTCCGCGCCTGCCAAGGCATCACGCTGCGCGTCGGCAGCCTGACGGCGCTCGCGTGCAACCCGGCGGGCCAAGCGGGCGCGTGCGTGCATGAGCCAGCTCGAGGCCAGCGCATGCAGCAACAGCAAGACGACGCTCAATCCCAGGGTGAGCAGATAGGCATCCCAAAGGACGAGCGCCGAATAGGCGTAACCTTCCAAGACGAGAACCAGGATCACCAAGGGAACGGCCACCAGCACCGGGTACCAGACCGGGTAGGTCCGGGACAACAGACCTGCGCTCGGGGATCTCCGCGACACCGCCGGAAGGCCGCTCTTGGCGTGGAACAACCGGAAAAAGAACAGGGCAATCGCCGCGACGCCGATCAGAGCAGTGAGCCGCCCGACCAGTCCAAGCGCGGCATCCGGGTCCACGCTGATCGCCTTGCCGAGGATCAGCATCGCCGGAACCAGGATCCAAATCAGCCAGCCGACCTCCGACCTCAGCCGCTGCGCGCCGGCCTGCGGCCACTGGAAATGCCCGATCGCCAGACCGCGCGGCAGACAGATCCCGCGCAACAGCAGCAGGACATAGAGCACGACCGCAATGCGGACCAGTTGAACCCCGGCCGTCTCGGACACCTCCGTGCCCTGTGCGGCGTTCTGAAGGGCCCAGCCGGTGGCACCGAACAGCAGAGGCAGAGGTGCCGCAAGGAACAGCGTGAGCATCAGCGCATGCAGCGTCTGCCGCGTGTCGCCGAGACCCGGCTGCTCCGTGCGGACCGAGGCGCGCTCGATCGCCGCGATCAAGGCGCGGCGCTTCCAGAGCAGCAGGCCCGCCAGCAACGCCGCGAGCCAAGACAGGGACGAGGTCCCAATCCGCCCTGTGAGACTGCGGCCGAGCTCCGACCAGACCGAGGGCGACAACAGGCGCCCGACCTCGGGTTGCAGATTCGCCAAGTGCGCCGGACGGATCTTTGCCTCCGTACCAAGCCAAAACAAGTGCTTTTCGAGGAAGTAATCGTAGGCCCGAGCGACATCCAGCATCCGACTCGCGGCGACCTTGAGCCTCTGCAGCGCCTCGATCTGTACGCCTTCGGCCTCAAGTTGCTTTGCCAGCAGCACCTGGCGCCCGACGATCAAGGTTCGCAGGGTATCGAGATCCTGCGGTTCGGAGTCGGCCGGGAGCTTGGCGGCAAGCTCGGAGAGGATCCGGTTCGGATCGGCGATGCGGGTCGCTTCGTCGAGGTGCTGCAGCCGGCTGACGTTGACCGCGGCGATCTGCTGCTCGAGCGCATGCAGATTGCGGGTATGAACCGCGAAATCGGGCAGGTCCGCACGGTGCTCGAGCAAAAGCGGGCCGATGCCTTCGGTCAGCCCGCTGACCTCCCGAGCCGCCCGCACGCGCTCGAAATTGGCCTGGATCCGCTCGGCCAACCGCAGTGCCTGCGCCTCGTCCTCGTCATGTCCGTCGAGCCGTCCTGCGATGGCCGAGAGCTGCTCCGTCAGCTCGGCGTTCTCGCGCGCAAGCTGCCTCAGCAGTGGATCGGACTGCTTGGTCAACTCCAGCATCCGCGCGGCCTCGGCCTTCGCGAACGCCGCCTCGTTCTCGTGCCTGTCGTTGAGCCGCGCCTTCAATGCCTCGACCTGCGTGCGCAGACGCTCGACACTGGCGGCCTCTTCGTCGCGCCTGGCCGCGAGCAGCTCCAACCGCATCGGCTGACTGATCAGCTCTTGCTCGAATGCCCGGATCTCGGTGCTCAAGGCGACATAGCGGGTTTCAAGCGCCCACCAACGAGCCTGCATGAGCGAAGAGCCGGCGCCCGAGGTCAGAGACAGGTGCTCTCCGCCGCCGGGTTCCAACCGCAAGGCGGCGGCGATCCCGTCCTGCTGCTCCTGCGCCGCCGTCAGACGCTGGCGGATCATGGTCGGGCGGTTCTCGTGGAAGGTGCGCTGGCGATCGAAATCGGCGCGCCGCGCCTCTGCCGCGGCAAGGTCGGCTTGGGCCTTACGCAGACGCAGCGCGATCTCGCTGCGCGGCGTCTGCGGATCGACGCCGAGCCCCTGTGCTGGATCGGCGGCACCGGCCGCCAGGATCCGTTCGCGGATGCGCCGCGTCTCCTCGGGTGCCGCCTGCGCAACCTCCTCGAAGGCCGCGGCACGGTCCCTGTTGACCTCGGCCTCCTTGAGATTGGCGAGGGCTTCACGGTAGCGGGCGACAACCTTGGTCTTGAGGTCGGCGTCCAGATCGGCGCTCGTCTCGGTCCGAGCGATCTTTGCTTCGAGACCCTCCGCCGACATCAGCGACGGATTCAGCGAGCCGATGGCGGCGTTCTCGGCGCTGGATGCAGACGACAGCGCCGCCAGGCAGAGCACGGAAGCAAGCGTAAAGCCGACAACCGGATGTCTCATGATCGAAGCTTCCGACCCGGGCCGACCCTGCGGATCGCCCTGCAAGGGCGGGCTGCTCGGGTCACGCCACCGAAGGAAGGGTTCAGCAATGAGTACAAAAACTCGACAAGGGAAGACCCTTGCCGCAGTTGTCGTTGTCGCAATCGTGTTCGTGTTCGTTGTCGTAATCGTGCTCGTGGTCGATTACGACAACGACAACGACAACGATTGGACTCGGTGGTCAATGTGTTTCCGATGCTTTACTAATCGATGGTCTCGGGGATATACCCCGGCGCATTGGGACCCATGTTCTTCTCGCCCTCTTCGGCCTCCTCGTAGGGATTGCCGATCGCATAGGGTTCGCCGGCCGCAATCCCCGCGGCATCCGCCGCCGGATTGTCGATGACGCTGTCTCCGACGAGATCCCCGTCGGAGACGTTCACGCCTTCGACGATGACCTGGTCGCCGCAGCCGGCAAGGAGCAGAAGCGTGAAGGCCAGGCTCAGAGCCGGTGCCTGAGACGAAAACCGGCGATGCTTGGAAACGGTATCGGCGTCGGTCATGGTTGCTCCTTTTGGTTCAATCGGACGGCGAATGCCGTGCCTGCATCCGCATGAGCTCTATCGAGGATGATCCAGCCCCATCGGACGTCACGAGACCGGAGCCTCATGCTCCGGAATCGGACCCGGATCCCGAACCTTGACACCCCCGTGGACCTTTTCGCGGAACCGCTGGAAGACCACGTAGAGCATCGGGATCAGGAAGATCCCGATCAGCGAGGCGGCGAGCATGCCGCCGAAGACGGCCGTGCCGACGCCGCGCTGACTGGCCTCGCCGGCACCGCTGGCGATCACCAGCGGGACCAGGCCGAGGATGAAGGCAAAGCTGGTCATGAGGACGGCACGGATCCGCAGACGCGCCGCCCGGGTGGCCGCATCCAGGATCGAGGCCCCGGACGCGCGCTGCTCGATGGCGAATTCGACGATCAGGATCGCGTTCTTACTCGCCAGCCCGATCAGCACCACGATACCGACCTGGGCATAGAGATCGTTGGAGAGACCCGCGACCCAGAGTGCGCAGAGCGCGCCGAGCACCCCGACGGTGACGCTCAGGAGCACGACCGCCGGCATCGACCAGCTCTCGTACAGCCCGACCAGGAAGAGATAGGCGAACAAGACCGCCAGCGCCAACACGATCGGCGTCTGCCCGCCGGCTTCACGTTCCTGAAAGGCGGTGCCCGTCCACTCGAAGCCGTAGCCCGCCGGCAAGGTCGTCGCGGAGATCCGCTCCATTGCCGCGAGGGCGTCGCCCGAGCTGAAGCCGGGCGCCGGCTCGCCCTGAATCGTGACGCTGCGATAGTTGTTGTAACGCTGCAGGAGCTGCGGCCCCAGAATCAGCTCGGGGGTCAGCAGTGCGCGCAGCGGAACCATCGCGCCTTGGTCGTTGCGCACATGGATCCGGTAGATGTCCTCGACGCTCCGACGATCGGCCTCGCGGCCTTCCACCTGGACCTGCCAGACCCGCCCGAACCGATTGAAGTCGTTGACATAGTAGCCCCCCAAGGTCGCCTGCAGCGCGTTGAAGACGTCGCTGATGCGCACACCCAGGGTCTGGACCTTCTCGCGGTCGATATTGAGGAACACCTGCGGGTTGTCGGTCGCCCAGGTCGAGAATACGCGCGCGAGGGCCGGATCCTGATTGGCGGCGAGGATGAGTCCGCGCATCACCCCGGCGAGCGCCTCCGGGGTGCGGCCCTGCAGGTCTTCGAGCTGGTACTGAAAGCCTCCGCCGGTCCCCAGACCGACGATCGGCGGGAGATTGAAGGGCATGACCCGCGCGCTCGGGATGCCGATCGTTTGGGCCGCGATCCGATTGATGACGGCATCGACCTTCAGATCCGCGGTCTTGCGCTCATCGAACGGCTTTAAGCGCCCGATGACGGCCGCGGAGTTGGAGAGCAACGCGCCGTCGAGGATGCTGAAGCCCGTGATCGTCACCACGTGCGCGACCGCCGGATCCGCCTCCACGAGCGTCTCGAGCTCCTTGACCACCTCGAAGGTCCGGCTCACCGAGGCGCCCTGCGGCAACTGTACATGGGCCATAAAGGCCCCTTG
The DNA here is from genome assembly GCF_018399035.1 of Thiocapsa sp. Lineage (GTDB taxonomy): Bacteria > Pseudomonadota > Gammaproteobacteria > Chromatiales > Chromatiaceae > Thiocapsa. Next base: position 4,905,148 of record NZ_CP073760.1, on the reverse strand, counting down.
ATCCTCCTCCGGGAGGAACCCGGTCGGCGTGATCTTGAACAGCCAGCCGGTCGCGAGCCCGATGCCGAGGATCAGCACCAAAACCAGCATCGAAAAACGCACCAGCCGCGCGACGATCGCGGCATAGCCGTCGCGGACCCGATCGATCCCGCCCATCACGTAGCGCATCGGCCCGCGTCGATGACCGCCCGGCTTGAGCAGGACGGCGCACAGCGCCGGCGACAGGGTCAGTGCATTGACGGCCGAGATCAGCATCGCGAAGGCGACGACGGCCGCAAACTGCTGAAAGAGCTGTCCGGTGATCCCGGGGATGAAGGCCACCGGCAGGAAGACCGACAGCAGCACCAGGGTGATGGCGATGATCGGCCCGGTGATCTGGCCCATCGCCTTCTTGGCGGCCTCGCGTGGCGGCAGCCCCTCCTCCTCCATGATGCGCTCGACGTTCTCCACCACCACGATGGCGTCGTCGACCACGATCCCGATCGCCAGCACGACCGCCAACAGCGAGATGGTGTTGGCCGAGAAACCGATCGCAAGCAGGAAGGCGAAGGTCCCGATCAAGGCCACGGGCACCGCGATCAAGGGGATCAGCGTGGCACGCCAGCTCCCGAGAAAGAGGAACACGACCAGGATCACCAGGACGAAGGCCTCGAACAGGGTATGGACGACCTTCTCGAGACTTGCGTTTACGAAGTCCGTGGTGTCGTACACCAAGGTATAGCCGAGATCGTCCGGGAACCGCTCGGCGAGCCGATCCATCGCCGCCTCGATACCGTCGGCCACGGACACCGCATTGGCGCCGGGGGCGAGATAGATCCCGATGGCGGCCGCGTCCCGTCCGTCCAAGCGGCTGAAGGAGTCCGCCTGACGCGCGCCGAGCTCGACGCGCCCGACATCCGAGACCAGCACGGTGGAGCCGTCCGGGTTGGCGCGCACCACGATGCGCTCGAACTCGGCCGCATCGCTCAAGCGCCCCTGGGTCTGGAGCGTGATCTGGAACTGTTGGTCGGCCGTCATCGGCTGCGCGCCGATCCGTCCCACCGCGGCCTGGATGTTCTGGCTCTGGATCGCCGCGATGACGTCCGCGGGCGTGAGCGAGAGCGCGGTGAGACGATCCGCGTCGAGCCAGATCCGCATGCTGTAGTCGAGCGGCCCGAACAGCGACGCCTGTCCCACGCCGGGCACGCGCGCCAGGGTGTCGAGGACGTTGATGGTCGCGTAATTGCTCAGGAACAGCCCGTCGTAGGACCCCTTCGGCGAAGACAGCGCCACCACCTGCAGCATGGCGTTGGATTTCTTCTGAACCGTCAGCCCCTGCCGCTTGACCTCCTCCGGGAGCTGGGCCATCGCCAAATTGGCCCGATTCTGCACATTGACCGTGTTGATGTCCGGGTCGGAGCCGAGCGCGAAGGTGACGGTGAGCGAGTAGCTGCCGTCGTTGCCGCTGGTCGACTGCATGTAGAGCATGTTGTCCACGCCGTTGACCTGCGACTCGATCGGCTGAGCCACCGTCGACTCCACGACCGATGCGCTCGCGCCCGGATAGGCCGCGCTGACCGAGACCTGCGGCGGAACGATGTCGGGAAACTGAGCAACCGGGATGCGGGTAATAGCGATCAGGCCCGCCAGCGTGATGACGACCGAGATGACGATCGAGAGCCGCGGCCGGTCGATGAAGACATCGGAGATCATTGCTCGAGCTCCGCGGCAGCGCTCGTCGCCGGCGCGGCGCTCACGGCCTGACCGGGTCTCACCTGCTGGATCCCCTGCGTAATGACCAGCTCCCCTTCGGCCAGACCCTTGGTGACGACGGCATCCGCCCCTTTGTTCTGCCCCGTCTCGATGCGCCGCGTTTGGGCCTTGCCGTCGGCATCGAGGATCATGACGTAGACACCTTGCTGGTCGACCTGAAGCGCCGACTGCGGGATCAGGATCGCCGATTCGGGTGCGCCCGCTTCGAGCAGGACCCCGACATACTGGCGATCGACGAGGATGCCGTCCGGGTTCGGCAGCTCGGCGCGTAGGGTCACCGAGTCCGTCCCCGGGTCCGTGGTCACGTCGACGAAATCCAGACGCCCCGCGTGCTCGTAGACTGTGCCGTCCGGGAGACGCACACGTACCTTCACATCCCGAGCGTTGCCGCCCTTGTCCTCGATGGTTTCGCGCGCAGCGAGCAGATCACGCTGAGTCACCGGGAACTGCACGTAGATGGGGTCACGACTCACGATGGTCGCCAAGGTGCCCGAAGCGGGACCGACCAGATTGCCCACCGTGTAGCTCGCAAGCCCGATGCGGCCGGCCACCGGCGCCGTGATCTTGGTATAGCTCAGATCGAGCATGGCCCGGGTCAGGGCCGCCTGCGCAAGCGTGATGCCCGCCTTCGCGATCGAATCCGCCGCCTGCAGCTCGTCGACCGAGGATTGCGAGATGTTCTTGGCCTTCACCAACTCCAGTCCGCGCGCCAATTGGGCGGCGGTGTTGAGTTGATCGGCCCGCGCCTTTTCCAGATCGGCTTGGCGCTGCTCGACAGCAGCCGTGTACTGACCGGGCTCGATCACGAAGAGGACATCGCCGACCTTCACCTCTTGGCCCTCGGTGAAACGACGTTCTTCGAGGAAACCCTCGACCCGGGCACGCAGATCGACCCGGTTGACCGCGATCACCCGCCCGACAAAGGATGCCTCCTCGTCGACGACGCGGGACTCCGCGGGAACCACGATCACCGAGGGCGGCGGCATCTCCGGCGCGGGTGCATTCGTTTCGCTGCAGCCCGACAACGTCAAGCCACCGACAAGAAAGAAGCAGACCAGCCGCCCGAGCCGACACGAGACGCGGCGGGTTCCGGACAGGCCATCCGAATCAGGCTCCAAGACACGCATGCTGCAGGACATCGTCGGGCATCCTCGATGAAGGGTTCGACGACCGAAGTCTAGCCGAAAAGGCTCGCCTATGGCCGATCCGTGCAGCGCAGCGATGCGAGCCGACGCGGCGCATCGAGGGCATGCTAACGTAACGCTTTTCGTCGACGAGGAACGACATCGTGTCTTTGCGTGCTCTCAAGCATCCGCTGCGACTGGCCCTGCTGCTGGTCCCCCTGCTCGGACTTCTGATCCCGAGCCCCTCTACGCAGGCCGCGGGACGACCGACGATCGGCTTGGCGCTCTCGGGCGGCGGGGCACGTGGCGCGGCCCACGTCGGGGTTCTGAAGGTCATCGAGCGGATGGGGATCCCGGTCGACTATGTTGCCGGGACCTCGATGGGAGCTGTCGTGGGCGGGCTTTATGCGATGGGCATGTCGCCCGACGAGATCGAGGCGACCATCGAGGAGATCGACTGGACGGCAATCTTTCAGGACGAGCCCCCACGCCAGGATCGGCGCATCCATCGCAAGCTCGACGACAACGACTTCCTGTTGAGCGCCAGACCGGGGGTGAACGAGGAAAAGCGTGAGGTGAATCTCGTCCCGGCCCTGATCCAAGGCCATCGGCTCGACCTCGCGCTGCGCCGTTACACGCTTCCCGCAAGATCGATCCATGATTTCGACGACCTGAAGATTCCCTTCCGTGCGGTCGCCACGGACGCGGTCACCGGGGAGGCGGTGATCCTCGGCAGTGGCGATCTCGCGACCTCGATCCGCGCGAGCATGGCGGTGCCCGCGGCCTTCGCCCCGGTGGAGATCGGCGATCTGCTCCTCATCGACGGCGGTCTGGCCATGAACCTGCCGGTCAGCGTGGTCCGCGACATGGGCGCGGACATCATCATCGCCGTCGACGTCGGCGGACCCCGTCGCGACCGGGAAGACATCAACAATGTCCTGGAGATGCTCGACCAGGTTATGGGACTCGTGACCTGGCGCAACACTCAGGAGGAGATCGCCAAGCTGCGCGGGCGCGATGTCCTCATTACACCGCCCCTGGGGCGCACGGTCACGGCCGCGGACTTCAACAAGATGCTCGAGGCGATCGCCATCGGCGAGCGCGGTGCTCAGGGGGAGGAGATCGCACTGGCGGCGCTCGAGGTCCCGACGGCCCGCTATGCCGCTTATCTGCAGCAACAACGCCTCGCGAGCGAACCCCTGCCGATCATCGATCGGGTACGCGTGGAGAATCGCTCGCGCCTGGCCGACGCACTCATCACCAAGCGCTTGGATGTGCCGCTCGGCGCGCCGCTGGACCCGGATGCCCTGGAGGCGCAGATCGACCGCGTCTTCGATCAGGACAACTTCGAGTCGGTCCACTACCGCGTCGAGCAGACCCCCGAGGACGAGACCGAGCTGGTGATTACCGCCACCGAGAAGTCATGGGGTACCAGCTCCCTGCAGTTCGGCTTGGAGCTATCCTCCGCCTCCGGGGGCGACTCGCGATTCAACGTCGGCGCGGCCTACACGATGGCGCCCGTCAACGCGTTGAACGCCGAATGGCGGACCTTTCTGCAGGCCGGCGAGGAGCCCGGCATCGTCACCGAGCTCTATCAGCCGCTCGACCCCTTGGAGCGCTGGTATGTCGAGGCCACGGCCGGCTACTTCACCGAGAGTCTGACCCTGTTCGAGCCCGAGAAATCGGACAATCCATCGGCGAAATATCTCATCTCGCGTCTCGGCGGCTCGCTCGAAGGCGGCCGGAATTTCGGCGACTGGGGCCGGCTTGGACTCAAGTACAGACGCTTCGCGGGCGATGCCGACCTTCGCTACGGCGACCCCGGCATGCAGGGGTACGGATTCGACGAAGGATCGCTCGACCTCACCTTCTATCTCGACACCCTGGACAGCGCCAATTTCCCGCGTCGCGGCTGGGTAGGCAGCGCATTCGCGTTGACTTCTCGACCCGAGATCGGCGCATCCGAGAACTACGATCAGGCCGGGTTCAATCTGCTGAACGCCCGGAGTTGGGGGAAGAACACGCTCCTGACCGGCATCAGGATGGCCGGTAGCTTCGGCGGCGAGGAACCGGCTCAGGCCTTCTACCGACTGGGCGGCTTCCTGAACCTCTCCGGCTTCAATCAGGACGAGCTCTCGGGTGGAAACCTCGGGCTCGCACGTGCCGTCTACATGCGCAACCTCACCTCAGGACTCCTCAGCACCTATGCCGGGGCCTCGCTGGAGGCGGGCAATGTCTGGGACCAACGCTCGGAGATCGGATTCGACAACCTGCGTTTCGGCAGCAGCCTCTTCTTGGGCGCGGACACCTTCATCGGCCCCATCTACCTTGGATACGGCTACGCCGACGGTGGCTTCGGGGCGCTCTACCTCATGCTCGGTCGACCCTGGAACACCCGGGCAATCTACTGATCCGAGCCTCCGACGCACCCGTCGGAACGCAAGAGCCGGCTCACAAAGCGCGCGGCCCGGTCGAGATTGGCCGAGGCACGCTCGCTCAAGGGTTCGCCGAGCGCGAACCCGTAACCGCGTATCGCCAGCACGCGGGCCGGCGGTGGCGTTTGCCCGGTGACCTGCCGAAACAGGGTCAGCAAGGCACCCGGTGCAAGTGCGTGGGTGCTGAACGACGTCTCCGAGCTCGGGCACAGGGGAAGGAAGGTGAAGGGCTCCGGGCCGCTGGCGGCCGCATCCACGAAGATCACACACGCACGGCCCTGTAGATCGAGGACGTGCTCGATCTGAAGCTGAAAATCGGTCAGCGTCTCGATGCCGCGCCGCGCGAGATCGGGATCCAGGCCCAGGCGATCGATCAGGAGCGGACCGAGGGCGTCGTCACCGCGCGAGGGATTCCCGCAGGCGAGAATCAACACCCGGCCGGCTCCCGATGCGGGTGTCATGCAGCAGAGCTTGGCTCGGGCATCAGGCGGCAACCTCGACCGGCTTGGGCTCGGAGACCTCGGGCAGACGCAGCGAGAGCAGGAAGGCAGCGAGCACGAACCCCGCCGACCACCAGAGACAGCCTTCGATCCCCTGCGTCTGATAGACCAGACCCGAGAGGACCGTCCCTGCGAGCCGCCCGCCGGCATTGGCCATGTAATAAAAGCCGACGCTCATCGAGACCTTCTCGAAGTCCGAGTAGGCCAGAATCAGGTAGGAGTGCACCGCCGAGTTGATGGCAAAGAGCACACCGAACAGCATCAGACCGGCAATCAGCACCTCGCCCGGCGGCCAGCCCTGGTGAAGCGCCAAGGCCATGCCCGCGGGCACGATCGCAAGCAGCACGGCCCAACGTCGCGCCGTGCGACCGCCCGGATGACGCCGAACCGCCTGACTTGACCGCCCGAGGTTCAACAGTCGCGGGGCTGCGGCCTGCACCAGGCCGTAACCGATCACCCACGCTGCCATGAAGGTGCCGACCTGGGTGAAGCTCCAGCCCAGCGCCGAGTAGAGAAAGACCGGCAGACCGACCACGAACCAAACATCCCGCGCGCCGAAGAGAAAGAAGCGCGCCGCCGAGAGCCAGTTGATCGCCGGCGTATTGGAGAAGACCTGCGTGAATTTCGGCTTGGACGCCATGCGCCCGACGCCCGAGGGCAACAGGATCGCGGTCACGATCAGGACGATCGAGAGCATCCCCGCGAGCACCGCCAAGGCCCCGCGGAAACCGATCAACTCGAGCAGCGCCGCGCCGATGAAGAAGCCGGCACCCTTGAGCGCATTCTTCGAGCCGGTGAGGATGGCGACATATTTGAACAGCCGCGACTCCCCGCCCGCCCCGACCAGGGTCTTCACGGTCGCCTTGGCCGACATCTTGTTCAGGTCCTTGGCGATGCCCGACATCGCCTGAGCGACCATCACATACGCCACGGTCAACCAGGCATCCGGCACCGTCAGCATCGCGAGCGCCACCACCTGCAACCCCATGCCGATGTGCATGGTGAGGTTCAGCCCGATCCGCGCACCCAGCCAGCCGCCGACCAGATTCGTGACGATGCCGAAGACCTCGTAGAAGAGGAACAGCATCGCCACCTCGAACGGCGAATAGCCGAGCAGGTGGAAATAGAGCACCACCAGCATCCGGATCGCCCCGTCCGTGACGGTAAACGCCCAATAGCCCGCGGTAACGGTCAGGTAATTGCGCGTATTGGTATCCATCATCTCCCGCCAGCGCATTATCTATCGAACAATCAAACGCTAAAAAAAGAGAGCCGTAGGATGGGTAGAGCGCAGCGAAACCCATCCTCCCCGCTCCGACGCCCCGGCCCCGGTAAAGCGCAGCGAAACCCATCCTCCCCGCTCCGACGCCCCGGCCCCGGTAAAGCGCAGCGAAACCCATCCTCCCCGCTCCGACGCCCCGGCCCCGGCAAAGCGCAGCGAAACCCATCCTCCCCGCTACAACCCCTCTCCCAACATCTCCGCAATGTCCATCATCCGATTCACATAGCCCCACTCGTTGTCGTACCAGGCCAACACCTTCACCTGCGTCTCGTCGATGACCATGGTGGAGAGCGCATCGACGATCGACGAGCGCGGATCATCCTTGTAGTCGACCGAGACCAGCGGGCGCTCCTCGTAGCCGAGGATCCCCGCAAGCTCGCCTTCGGCCGCGGCCTTGAAATACCCGTTGACCTCCTCGACCGTTACCGCCCGCGCGGCCTCGAAGACGAAATCGGTCAGCGAGGCATTGAGCAAAGGCACGCGGACCGCGAGCCCGTTCAACTTGCCGGTCAGCTCCGGAAAGATCTTGGTGATCGCCTTGGCCGAGCCGGTGCTGGTCGGGATCAGTGACTGCCCGCAGGCACGGGCGCGGCGCAGATCCTTGTGGCCGAGATCGACGATCCGCTGGGTATTGGTGATGTCGTGGATGGTCGTCATGGTGCCGTGGCGGATCCCGATCCGCTCGTGCATGACCTTCACGACAGGGGCCAAACAATTGGTCGTGCAGGACGCGGCGGTGACCAGATGGTGCTCGGCCGGATCGTAGAGTTGATGGTTGACGCCGTAGACGATGTCGAGAGCACCCGTGGTCGGCGCCGCGACCAAGACCTTCTTCACCCCTTGATCGAAATAGCCCCGAAGCGTCTCGGGCTTCTTGTGGTGCTTGCCGGTCGCCTCGATGACGATGTCGCAGTCCGACCAATCGGTGTCGGTCAACGCCGGGGTGCGGCTGTAGGCGATCGCTCCGCCGTCGATCCGGATCGCATCCCCCTCGCCCGTGCAATCAGCACCCCACACACCATGGACCGAATCGAACTTCAGCAGATGTGCCGAGCCGGCGGCGTCCGTCGCGATCTCGTTGATACGGACGAACTCGAGCCCGTCCCGACCGCGGGCGGCGCGCAGGCCCAGTCGCCCCATCCGGCCAAAGCCATTGATCCCGACACGCACACTCATCGTTCCTCCGATTCCGCTTGAACGGCTTCGATCTGCTCCAGTGAGGGGAGCGGCGAACGCCCGATTGCATCGAGCTCGCGTTGCAGCTTGAGACGATCCAAAGACGCGAGCGGCAGACTGAGAAAGATCTGGATCCGATTCTGAAGCGCGGCGAAGGCCTGGCGAAACGCCATCATCCGCGCGACCTCGTTGCCCTCGATCTCGGCCGGATCCGGCACGCCCCAATGGGCGGTCATCGGCTGACCCGGCCAGACCGGGCACATCTCCGCCGCCGCGCGGTCGCAGACCGTGAAGACGAAATCCATCACCGGCGCAGCCGGCTCGGCAAATTCTGCCCAGTCCTTGCTGCGCAGAACATCGGTCAGATAGTTATTGCGCCGAAGGACCTCGAGGGCCAGCGGATGCACCTCGCCCTTCGGATGACTGCCGGCGCTGTAGCCATTGAATTGGCCACGCCCGAATCGGTTGACGATGCACTCGCCGAAGATGCTGCGTGCCGAATTCCCGGTGCACAAAAACAGCACGTTATAGGGTCTCTCGACCATGGGTGAGTCCTCGGTAGAATGAAACCTCACCGGACGAGCGTCCGGCGATCGATCGCGACGGATCGTCGAGCACCTTCGTCGCGCGCACCGACATGACGGCGACACGCCCTCGACGGTCCCCGAACAGCGAGACACCCGGTCAGGCGCAGCGGGGCACAACCGGCCGGTTCGGCATCCGGGCCAACACCCGATCGTCCTCCACGAAGGGCCGCTCGCCGCACACCGCGTCGAACGTCTCGCGCAGCACGGCGGCGACCCAATCCGGAAGCGCCGGATTGACGCGATAGAAGATCCACAAACCCTCGCGTCGATCCGTGACCAGACCCAACTCGCGCAGCTGCGCGAGATGTCTGGACACATGCGGCTGAACCGCCCCGATGGCATGCGTCAGCTCGCAGACACAGAGCTCGGGGTGGCGCATCAGCAGGATCAGGCAACGCAAGCGTGTCTCGTGAGCCAGCGCGGCAAACACATCGGTCGGGTGGATCGTCACGGATGGAAACATACCCCAGAACGAATATTGCGCAAAATGAAGGTTTGATGACGGTTGCGGATCGCTCGACTGTCGGGAGGGTTCCGGCGCGACGAAACTCCCGAAGGGTTGCTCACGCGGCATCAAGCGCATCCGCTCTCGAACGCACTGCGATTGGTTCAAAAGTCAGTAAAACAACTCCACGAGAAAAACTCTTTGGAAAGATTTAAAAACAACCGAAACACGTAGGATGGGTAGAGCGAAGCGAAACCCATCCAGCCCGCGCCAAGGGCATCGGACCGGAACCCGACAACACGGCGGTTTGGAGGATGGGTTTCGCCGACGCTCTACCCATCCTACGCGTTCATCAGTGAGCATCTCGCTCTGGACGCGGTTTAAAACCCCGCACCCGAGACCAACGCCGCGGGCGCAATCGTGCCGCTATGCCGATAGGGCACGGGCAGACGCACGCCGCCGGCATCGACGTCGGCGATTCCGCTGACCGTCCAGGCGAGCCTGCCTTTGGTCAGCAGCAGGCCGGGCAAGCTCGGCATCAAGCCCAGCAGGTTGCTGTTGACCTCCACGTCGACCTGCTCGGTCCCGCCCGCCGGGATCAGCCGTGCGAGCTCGCTTGAACCCTCGGCGAGCTCTTGACCTTCAACCACGACCCGGTAGCTCAGGCCCTTGATCGGAAGAGCGCGATCGTTGGGGTTCGTCACGCCCAGGTTGACGAGAAAGGACTGACGATCGACGCCGAGGAGCTTCGGCTGGGCCCCGAGCAGCACGACCTCGGGCGCCGTCCAAGGCGCCGTCAGGCCGGCACAACCGGCGGCGAGATGCAGCACGAGCAGGGCCGGGATGCCGAACAGGGCGCGCCGGGGCAAACGAACGCAATGGGTCATGTGTATCGACTCCGAAAGGTGAACGGCCGTATCTTGCACCAACCCGCACCCTTCCCGCGCGTTGAGATCCCGCGCCCGAGTCGCCAGAATGGCGGGCAGGTCGTCAAGACTCGGTCCGAGCACGGCACCCGACGGTCGGCACCGAAAACAATCAGGTCCCGGAGGACAATCATGAACAGTCAGGACAGCGCATCGAGCAACGTCAAGACCCAAATGCGCTCGATCATCCAGCGCATCGCGACCGGTCCGGAGCTCTCCAAGGACATCTCCGCGCAGGAGGCCCGCATCGGCATGGGCGCCATTCTGGATAACGCGGTCGACCCGGTACAGGCCGGCATCTTCCTGATCGCCCTGCGGATGAAGCGCGAGACCGACGAGGAGCTCAAGGGCATCCTGGACGCGGTGCGCGAGGCCACCGGCCATGTCGTGGCGGATGTGGACGACGTCGCCGACATCGCCGATCCCTACGACGGCTACAACCGCTGCCTGCCGGCGTCGCCCTTCCTGATGCCGGTGCTCGCCGAGTGCGGTGTGCCGGCGATCAGTCACGGCGCACATGCGGTCGGTCCGAAGTTCGGCGTAACCCATCGCCATATCCTGGACGCCGTCGGGGTACCGGTCGACCTCTCGCCGGTCGAGGCGGCGGAGCGACTGGCCGAACCCGCGCTCGGCTGGAGCTATGTCGACCAACGCGCCTTCTGCGCCCCGCTGCACAACCTGGTGGATCTGCGCTCCACCATCGTCAAGCGCCAGGCGATCACCACGGTCGAGGTCTTGGCCCGGCCGATCCACGGGCGCAAGCACACCCATCTGGTCACCGGGTATGTCCACAAGCCCTATCCGCGCATCTATGCCATGTTGGCGCGTCATGCCGGCTTTCATTCCGCACTCCTGATCCGCGGTGTCGAGGGCGGCGTCATCCCCTCGCTGCGCCAGAAGGGCACCTGTTTCAACTATCAACAGATGTCGGAGGAGCAGTCCTTCGAGGTCGATCCCGCCGCGCTGGGCATCGCCCAGTCGGTGCGCGCCGTCCCTTTGCCCGAGGATCTGCCCCAGACCACCCGACCGGGCGACGAGATCGCCGTGGCGGTCGATGTGCTCGCGACCGCGCAGGCCGCAGCGCAGGCGGGCATCGCCGCCCTGGAAGGCGCGCAAGGCCCGACCTACGACAGTTTGGTGTTCGCGGGCGCGCTGATCCTCTGGCATCTCGGGCGCGAAGGTTCGTTGGAGGTCGCCGCGGATCGGATCCGCGACGTGCTGGACTCGGGCAAGGCCGCAAAACGGGTGCGCTGAGGAGATGCCGATGGACACACCTTATGTCGCCGTCGCCGGCACCGATGAGATCGCGCCCGGCAAGTTTCTGAAGGTCGTCGTGGACAATCAGGCGTACATCGTCGCGAACGTCGACGGGCGATTCTATGCCGTCGAGGACAACTGCAGCCACGAGGACTATCCGCTCTCCTACGGCTGTCTCGACGGGGATCGGATCAAGTGCTCGCTGCACGGCAGCCGCTTCAGCCTCGCAACCGGCGAGCCGATGGACGCGCCGGCGGACGAGCCGATTCGGACCTATCGGCTCGTGGTGGCGGAAGGGCAGATCTGGATCGATCCGAGCTGAACCGCGTCAGGCGTGATTCGGTTGACGGCGAGGCCCTTTCGCCCTCGCCGCTCATATGAAAACTCGGGATGACGCGGTTCAGGAGATTGAGGGGAGAGGGTTTAGATCCTGGCTCGCCTTGGGCGGTCTTCGTCGAATTCGACCTCGATTCGGGGCTCGGGCATCTGCTCCTCGTGGCCGATGTCGAGGTCTTCGTCGAGGTGCAGCCTGGGCTCGGTGCGGGTACGCGGCTTGATCGGGGTTGGAGTACTCGGCGTTGTTCGGCCAGTAGAGGGTGCCGGAGGCGTCGGACGGGCCGGGCGCTCGATGCGGCGCGGCTCGGGAACCTTGTTGCCGATGACATCCGAGAGGTCGCGCAACGCCTCGCGGGTGTCTTGGACCGAAAGCTCCTCGGCACGGGGATGGATCCTCAGCGTCTGCATGGCCGAGAACACCTGCTCTTCGACCTCCACCACCGAATAGACGTCGCTCTCGCGAAAGCGCACGAAGGGGAGCTTGGCCGCGGCACAGATGCGGTCGAGCCGGTTCTTCGGCGGGCGTCTCGACAACCGCGAGCGCCCTGCAAGATTGACCGCACAGACGATGGCGCTCGACTCCCGGGTGCAGATCACGAAGTCGAAGACCTGCTCGGCGAGGCGTTCCTCGGCACGCTCGCGGGCACGCCGATCGAGCCGGCGCTCGACCTCGAGGATGTCCGCCGCTCGGACCTTGGCGTAGACCCGATACTCTTGCCCGACGGCGCGCTCGAGCACCGCGCAGAAGGCACGCTGCGGCGGGGAGAGGAGAAAGGCATCGACACGGTAGGGTAAGCGGTTGCGCTGCCTGAATCGGCGCCACAGGCTGAACCCGAAGGCGAGCGCAACGAAGGCGCCCAGACCGAGTAGAAAATAGAAATGCTGCATGACCCGTTCGCCCTACATCGACCCGCCGAGTGCGGGATTCGGAGCCGGGGACGCGATCCCCCGGCGATTGAGCCAAGCCCGATCCAGCGACCAGACGATCGAGCCCACGTCGGGCTCGGCAAGCATCAGGCTGATCGCGTGAAACTCGGTGCGCTGCAGCCGGTCGCGTGCGGCGGCGAAGGCCGGATCATCGACAGGCTTGCCGGCCAGTGTCGGGGCGATCGCCACGAGGGCCTCGTTCACCGAAACCTCCGCGTCATAGGGGCGCGACAGGGTCACGATGCCGTTCAAAAAAAGCAGCGCCTTAAACTCGTAGGGATACTCCGCGAGGATGGGGTCCCGTTCCAAGACCGCATTGAGCTGCCAGATGCGCGGTCCGAACGCCATCCCGCCCCAAGGCAGCAGCGACAGGATCAACAGCACGACCAAGACACCCGAGCCGATGACGGCGTTTCGCGTAAAGCGATCCATAGTGAAACCTCGATCCGGAACAAGGGTTAGGCGTCGTCGCGGGCGGGCTCCGGGTTGAACCCGAGCCACAGCCAACCGCCGACGAGAAGCAACAGGATACCGGCCAGCACGAACCGGTACCAACCCGGATAACGCACCGCGCTTAAACGATAAACGGCGCCGGCGCTGAGCATCAGGCCATCCCCCGCCACCGGAAGGATCCAGCTCACGCCCGTCTCGGGCGGCTCCCAAAGCGCATCGAAGGATTGCAGCGGGCCGGCAACCGAGAGACCGTCACGCGTCTCCGCAAGCGCGAGCGCGGACAGGCCGTCATCCGTACCGATCCACAGCCGCTGCAGGCCGCGCGCGTCCGGCGGCGCGCGATAGAGCGCGAGCACGCGGCGCTCGCGCGGGAACGGCGCCAACGCCTCCCAGGTCTCGCCCGGTGCGGCCTGCCGATAGAGGCCCTGATCCGTCCCGACGAGGAGCATGCCGCCCTCGGTCACGGCGAAGCAGAGTGCCTTCACGCCGTCGGGGAGCCCGCGACTGTTGGACGTCCAGGGCGCGAGGAGCGTCTGGAGCGAGGCCGAGTAGACCCCCTCGCCGATCGTCCCCGCATGGAAATGGACACGGCCCTCGCGCCGCTGCTCGGCCAGCCGATACAGCGGCACGTCCGCGAGCGGGCGGTGCCAGGTATCGCCGGCATGCACCCACAGACCCTCGGGTGTCGCCGCCAAAAGACCCGCCTCGGTCTCGAGGACATCGCTGACCCGCGGGTTGCCGGGCGGCGCGAGACCGGACACGGACAGGAGCCCGGTCGCCGTCCCGATCGGATGACGGCTCGGCTCCCCGCGAAGCGCCAGCACCAGGCGGCCCTCGAGTCCGGCGTCCTCCTGCTTCCAGCCGGTGCCGTCGAACCGCCAGATCTCGCCGGCTGGGTGGCGGCCAAGATGGCCCCGTCGGCGCCCGGCGCCAGCACCGTGACATGCGTCTCCAAGGGCAGATTCTCGCGGATCAGGCGCTCGCCGCCCGGCAGCAGGACTCCGAGCAGGATCAATGCGAGCCCGATCGAGATCGGCGCGGCCACTGCGATTCGGCGTAGGGTCATCTCGAGTTAAACCGCGTCCAGAGCGAGATGCTCACTTTCGAGTGAGCTCGAAGTTTGGTGAATCCACGACCCTTAGCGGGGGACGCGGTTTAGGTTTAAAGCAAGAACAGCGTTGCCAGACCGAGAAAGATGAAGAAGCCGCCCGAGTCGGTCAAGGCGGTGATCAACACGGAGCTGCCGAGCGCCGGATCGCGACCGAGCCGTTGACGGATCAGGGGAATCACCACCCCGGCGGTCGCCGCGAGGAGCAGATTGAGCATCATGGCCGCGGTCATGACCAGCCCCAGCTCGTAGTTGCCGTAGAGCAGCCAAGCCGCCACACCGACGACCCCGCCCCAGACGATGCCGTTGATCACGGCCACGCCGATCTCCTTGCGCAACAGCCGCCACACTGCGGACGGCTGAACCTGTCCCATCGCGATCGCGCGCACGATCATGGTGATGGTCTGATTGCCCGCGTTGCCGCCGATGCCCGCGACGATCGGCATCAAGGCGGCCAGCGCCACCAGCTTTTCGATCGAGCCCTCGAAGAGGTCGATGACGCGCGAGGCGATGAAGGCCGTTACCAGGTTGACCGCCAACCAGGCCCAGCGGTTCTTCACCGAGCGGATCACGGGCGCGAAGATGTCCTCCTCCTCGCGTAGACCGGCATTGCTCAGGATCTCGGCCTCGGATTCCTCGCGGATATGATCGACCATGTCGGCGACGGTCAGGCGACCGATCACGCCCTTCTCGCTGTCCAGCACGGGGGCGGAAACCAGGTCGTAGCGTTCGAAGGCGTTGGCGGCCGAATCGGCGCTGTCGTCCGGAGAGAAGCTCACGATCGACTTGGACTGCATGACCGTCGAGACCTCGGTCTCGGGGTCGTTGATCAGCAGGGATTCCAGGGTCAGAACACCGCGCAGACGCTCCTCGCGGTCGATCACGAAGATCTTGTCGGTATGGTCCGGTAGTTCCTCGAACCGACGCAGATACCGCAGCACCACCTCCAGGGTGACGTCCTCGCGCACGGTCACCATGTCGAAGTCCATCAGCGCGCCGACGGTGCCCTCCGGATAGGACATGGCCGCGCGCACCTGCTCCTGCTCCTCCTGATCGAGCGAAGCCATGACATCCTGCATGATCTCGGGCGGCAGATCGGGGGCCAGATCCGCGAGCTCGTCGGCATCCAGGGTCTCGGCTGCAGCCTTGATCTCCTCGGCGTCCATCGTGCCGAGCAAGGTCGAACGGACCGCGTCGGAGACCTCCAGCAGGATGTCCCCGTCCTTCTCGGCCTTGACCAGATCCCATACGAACAGCCGGTCTTCGAGCGGCAAGGCTTCGAGGATGCAGGCGATATCCGCCGGATGCAGACGATCGAGCTTGCGACGCAGCCGACCCAGGTTCTGCCTGTGGGTGATGTTCTCCACCAGCTCCTGATGCGGCATCTTCTGGCGATGCACCAGGGTGTCGACCAGCCGCAGGCGCGCCAACAGCCGCTCGACGTCGCGCAGATGGCGATGCATGGCGTCGGTGTCGCGAGCCTTGGATTGTGTCATTTGGACGGCGCCGGGGTCGGGGTTGAGGAGGTCTGGATCGAGCAACGCGCGGAGCTGCGCACTTTACGGAATTCGCGAGCCTGTTGCGAGTGCCGGGGGATAGACACGGCGTCCAGAACGGAGACTCGACGCCTCAGGCCACTCGGGATTGCCCAACACGCCGGTTTTTCGGCTTTCCGGTCGCTAACTCACTGTTTATAATTCATTTCTAACCACTAACCACTATCATCAGCGACGCACGAAAAACGGATTGCCCAGATAGCTCAGGACCGCACCCTCCGGGATGATGCGCTCGATGCGAATCCCGTCGCGGGTCTCCTCACCCTCGACATAGCGCAGCGCATTGATGAGCACAAAGCGCTTGCCGGCATCCTCGTCGAAGACGTGCACGGTCATGAAATAGGCGGGCAGCTGCGCCTGCTGCAATGGCGTAAGGCGCAGTTTAGTGGGATCCCCGCGGATGTCCGCCGGCTGGCGCTGCTCCAAAGGGGGTGGAATGCCTTGCTCGCGACGCACCTGCTGCTTGAAGCTTTCGATGTCTTCGACCAGGTCCGGCGGCACGGCCGCACGCTGCGGCCTGCGCCGGGGCGCGGGCGGCTCCGCATAGGCCGCCTGCTCGGCATCCAGCTGACGCTGAAGCTCCTGTTCCAGCCAGGGATCCGGTTCTGCCGCGAACCCCAGCTCCTCGCCCGGGAACCTCTCCGGGCCAGTACCGGGAACGCCGGACACGCGCGGCGACGCGGTCGGCACCCCCGATGCACGCGGCGCTGTCTGCGCCTGCGAGGACGCGGGCAAACCAGCGTCATCCGAGGCGATCATCGGCACCGCGTCAGCCGAAGGTTGCCCGGAGTCCGTTGCCGAGAGTGCCGGCGCGGATGTCGACATCGGCGTGGCGGCCGCTCCGGGCTGGGCACCGGCCTGCATAGGCACCGGCGCGGGGGTCCGCAGCACCGCATAGAGCGCGATGACCACCGCCACCGCCGCCAAGCCGACCGCAAGCAAGCCCCAATGACTGGTCGGCACAGGCTCCTTGTCCTCCGTGAACATGCCGCTGGTGTCCAGGGTCGGGACGCGCCCGAGCTCGCGCTCCTGCTGAGACTTCTTCAACGCCTCCAGGATATAGCTCATAGCTCCTTAGGCTCCGTACTCGCGGGCTCGGACGCGTCGGATGTCCGGAGCAGCCTGGGGACTCCGGGGAGATCGACGGCGTTGTGCAATTGCATGAGTGTGCGCGGACCGGCGATCCCGTCCGCGACCAAGCCGCGCGACGCCTGGAACGCCCGGACCGAGCGCGTCAGCTCCGTATCGTAATAATTGGAATCGCTGGCCGGAAGCCCCGAGGCCGGCACCTTTGCCAACAGATCCCGCAACCACCGCACCGACTCCCCGGAGGCACCCGGACCGATCAGCGTCGACCCGGTCGGCGGCGGCTGCCACACCAGGATGTAATCACCGGTCCAGACGGATTCCAGCCGATCAAGCGGCGTCAGCTCGTTCCCGCCCGGCAGGGCAAGTGTCCCGAACGACTCATCGAGCGCGCTCAGGGCAAGGAAACGCCGAGCGCCGCCCGCGTCCTGAACGCGAAGCAAGGCCGGACGATCGAAGAGCCGCAGAACACCGAGGTCACCCTGCCCGCGCTCGCACCGAAGCCCAAAGGAGGCGACACGCGCGCAGGGGTCGCCCGCAGGAAGGCTCTCGACCTCCACACCCCAACGCAGCAACAGCAGACGCAGGGCATCGGATTCGGGCATGGCGATGCGGGCAAGCGTCTCGGCGAGCGCATCCGGCTCGAAGCGCGCGGGGTCGATCTGCGGGAGCGCGTCCGCCGCTGCGCCGTCAAGCGGGCCATCCGCACCCGGAGCCACCTCACCCGAAGCCGCAACGCCAACCGACTCGGCCGACGTGGCGTCCGCGCTGCCGTCGGACACGCCGAGCAGGGAATCAGGCGACCCGGGCACACCCTGGCGATCCGCCCCTTCACCGGCCCCGTCCGGGCTCGGAGACGTCTCGGGACGAGGCCCACCGGCCAGCAGGGTACGCTCGCCCGGGAGCAGATCGGCCAGAAGCGCGGCCGCGTCGTCGGACACCCAGGCATAGCCGAGCCAGCCGGCGATCATCGCGAGCACGAAGGCGGCTGCGGCGGCGAATCCGGGTCGCACCGCCGGGCGCGGCAGGTCATCGATCGACTCGCCCTGCACCTCGCGCGCCGCCCGCTTCACGATCGCCGGCGTCACCTGCGAGCTGCGCGTCACGCAGGCACCGAGCAGCGCACGATCGCAGAGGATATTCACCAGGCGCGGGACCCCGCCGGAGCAGCTGTAGATCCGTCGAATCGCCGCTGCGGTAAACAAGGGACGATCCACACCGGCGACGGCGACCCGATGGCGGATATAGTCGCCGGTCTCCTCGCGCGTGAAGGGCCGCAGGTGGAAACGCGCGGTCACGCGCTGGTTGATCTGGCGCAGGGCATCGCGCTCGAGCAGACGTCGCAGCTCGGGTTGGCCGATCAGAAAGATCTGCAGGAGCTTGTGCTTGCTGGTCTCCAGATTGGTGAGCAGACGCACCTGCTCCAAGACCTTCGGGCGCAGACTCTGCGCCTCGTCGATGATGAGCACGGGTCGACGACCCTTGCCGTGCGCGTCCAGCAAATAGACGTTGAGCCGGTCGACCAACGCCTTCACCGAGCGCTCGCCTTCGGGTACCGGAATCCGAAACTCGTCGCAGAGGTTGAGCAACAGCTCGTTGGCGGTGACCGCGGGATTGAGGATCAAGGCGACCTCGACCCCCTCCGGGAGCTGCTCCAGGAAGGCGCGACAGACGGTCGTCTTGCCCGTCCCCACCTCGCCGGTGAGAAGAACGAAGCCGCCGCTCTCCCCTGCCCCGTAGAGAAGATGCGCGAGGGCCTCCTTATGCTGTTCGCTCAGGAACAGATAATGGGGATCCGGCGCAATAGAGAAGCTGGGCTCTTTAAGCCCGAAATACTTGGGATACACGCTGGCTCTCGATGAGGTAATGGCGGCGGGCAAGGCGTCGCGCGCAGCCCGACCGATCGAGCGATACACCGGGGTATCGGCCGTGGGCTCGGGCCGAAGGGCAAGGCGATCATGGATCAGCGGCCGTCGAGGAGGCCGACAGGAGGCCCGCCCGACCGCCCGTTGCCCTACCGATGCATTTTGCGGGGTTTACGTCGATCGCGCGAGGGTAGTCAGGCTGGCGGGGGGCGTCAAGTCGATGAGCGTAACGGCGAAATGAACTGCTGCCGATCCCGGTCACGGTGATCCGGTCGAGCCCCTTACGGTAAGCCACGCCCCGCCGGCGACGCGCTGATTGTCAGGAGGCACAAAAAAGCCGGCACACCTTTCGATGCAACCGGCCGTTTCTGCGTTTTTGGTGGGTCGTGTAGGATTCGAACCTACGACCGATGGATTAAGAGTCCACTGCTCTACCAACTGAGCTAACGACCCGAGAAGTGCGTCAATGCGATCGACATGGACCGATCGCAGAGCCTGAAAGGTGGGGTGGACGATGGGGCTCGAACCCACGACCACAGGAATCACAATCCTGCGCTCTACCAACTGAGCTACGTCCACCATAGCAAAACGCCGATCCCTGGGTTGCGCGCATCCGCACGCTTTATTTCTCCCTGCTGACGGCCTGTCGAGCTTGATTTTGGCGCGCTCGGCAGGACTCGAACCTGCGACCCACGGCTTAGAAGGCCGTTGCTCTATCCAACTGAGCTACGAGCGCCGATCGAGT
Organism: Thiocapsa sp.; assembly: GCF_018399035.1. Taxonomy (GTDB): domain Bacteria; phylum Pseudomonadota; class Gammaproteobacteria; order Chromatiales; family Chromatiaceae; genus Thiocapsa. The sequence goes on along the minus strand of NZ_CP073760.1, from coordinate 4,885,588 downwards.
GCGCATCGAAGCCGGCGCCCGGCGCCCAAAGCGACTTCACTGTGAGCGACCTGTCGGGCAATTGGTCGGGGTAGAGGGATTCGAACCCCCGACATCCTGCTCCCAAAGCAGGCGCGCTACCAGACTGCGCTATACCCCGGTTTCGGAAAAGACATCCCGAAATCGAAGAGCCGGAACTATACGCCCGATCGACGACGGAGTCAATCCACCGCGAACCCTTGCTCGGCGGGCGACGGCGGCCGCGTTTTCATACGCCCCGGCGCTCGCTATGATGCCGCCCAACGATCGCATGACGAGACCACGATGAGCGCACACATTCTGGACGGCAAGGCCGTCGCCGCGGAGATCCGCGTCGAGATTCGCAACCGCGTCGATACCATCCTGGCTGCGGGCGGACGCCCGCCGGGCCTCGCCGTCGTGCTGATCGGCGAGAACCCCGCCTCTCAGGTCTACGTACGCAACAAGCGCAAGGCCTGCGCAGAGGTCGGTTTCTACTCGGAGATGCATGATCTGCCGTCGACGGTCGACCAAGCGGACCTCATCGATCTGATCGACCGACTCAACGCCGACCCGAAGATCGACGGGATCCTGGTTCAGCTTCCGCTGCCCGAGCAGATCGACGAGGCCGCGGTGACCGACTGCATCCTGCCGACCAAGGACGTCGACGGATTCCACCCCGACAACGTCGGCCGCTTGGTGCTGCGTCGGCCCCTGCTACGCCCCTGCACGCCCAAGGGTGTGATGACGCTGCTCGAGCGCACGGGCCGGCGCATCGAGGGCCTGGATGCCGTGATTATCGGACAATCCAACATCGTCGGCCGTCCCATGGCCCTCGAGCTGCTTGCCGCGCGCTGCACCATCACCGTCTGTCACAGCCGAACCAAGGATCTCGCCGAGAAGGCCCGCGGGGCCGACATCCTGGTCGCGGCACTCGGACGCCCCCGCTTCATCCCGGGCGACTGGGTCAAGGACGGCGCGATCCTGATCGACGTCGGCATCAACCGCACCGCCGAGGGCACCCTGGTCGGGGATCTGGACTTCGCGCCTTGCGCCGAACGCGCCTCCTGGATCACCCCCGTGCCCGGCGGGGTCGGACCCATGACCATCGCCAGTCTGCTCGAGAACACGCTCCAGGCCGCGGAGCTGCATGCTGCGATGGGTTAGTGGGGATTCAGAAACAAGCTGAACACCTTGATGAACGCGTAGGATGGGTAGAGCGCAGCGAAACCCATCCTCCAAACCGCCAAGTTGCCGGGTTTCGGTCCGATGCCCTTGGCACGGGCTGGATGGGTTTCGCTGTCGCTCTACCCATCCTACGTGTTTCGGCTGTTTTTGAACTGTTCCTGGCAAGAAACCGCGTGCAGGGAGATCAACTGCGCAGCTTGCGCACGACGGCCATCGCCATCTCCAGCGCCTGCTCGTAATTGAGACGGGGGTCGACTTGGGTAACGTAGGCGCGCTCCAGGCCGACTTCGTCCAGGCCGCGGGCGCCTCCCAAGCATTCCGTGACATCGTCCCCGGTCAACTCGAAATGGACGCCGCCGAGGCGCCCTCCCGACTCGCGATGGATGTCGAAGGCCAGGCACAGCTCCTTCAGAATCTTCTCGAAGCGCCGGGTCTTGTAGCCGTTCGCCGTGGTCTCGGTGTTGCCGTGCATAGGGTCGCAGACCCAGAGAACCGGACTGCCGGTCCGCCGGACGGTCTCGACCATCGCGGGCAGCTCATGTTCGATCCGATCGGCGCCGAAGCGATGAATCAGGACCAAGCGCCCCGGCTCGCGCTGCGGATTGAGCCGCTCCACCAATGCCTCGAGCCACTCGGGCGAGAGGTCGCCACCGAGCTTGACCCCGACCGGATTGGCGATGCCGCGCATGAGCTCCACGTGGGCACCGTCCGGATCGGCGGTACGCAGACCGATCCAGGGCATGTGGGCGCTCAGATCGAACCAGCCGGGGAATTGTCTGACCTGTCGCGTCAACGCCTGCTCGTAATGCAGGTGCAGGGCCTCATGGCTGGTGAAGAACTGCACCCGCGCCAGCTCGCCCGAGCCGCCGCCCACCGCCTTCATGAACCGCAGTGATTCGCCCAGCGACTCGACCACCTTGCGGTAGTCCCGAGCACGCGGCGAATTGGCCATGAAGGCCAGGTCCCAGTTCTCGGGATGGTGCAGATCGGCAAACCCGCCCTCGGACAAGGCGCGGATGAAGTTGAGGGTGAGGGCCGCTCGCCCGTGACCGAGCAAGAGACGACCGGGGTCGGGCGTTCTCGACTCCGGGGTGAATGCGGGGCCATTGATCAGATCGCCCCGATAGCTGGGCAAGGTGATGCCGTTGCGGGTCTCGGTATCCGCGGAGCGCGGCTTGGTGTACTGCCCGGCGATGCGACCGACCCGGATGACCCGTTGCTTGAGCCCCTCCACGAGCACCAGGCTCATCTGGAGCAGGATCTTGAGCTTGTTGGCGATGATGTCGGATTGGCAGTCGGCGAACCCCTCAGCACAGTCGCCGCCTTGAAGCAGAAAACCATCACCGTTCGCGGCCTCGGCCAACTGGCGCTTGAGCGACTGGACCTCCCAGGAGGTGACCAGCGGAGGCAGGCCGCGCAGCTCCGACAGGGCGGCCTCGAGGGCCGCCGGATCCGGGTAGGTCGCCTGTTGCAGTGCTCGGTGCGACTGCCAGGAGCTTGGAGACCAGTCGCTCATGTCGGGCGGCGCCCCCGGCCACCGGCTTCCAGCCACCGGCCTTGCGATTCCGACAGGTGATCGGCGATCGGGAACCGATGGCCCCTCGCCTGCCGGCCGGCCTTACCCACGCTTGGACGCACGGAGATAGCCACGCGGGATTCCGGCGGCCGGGGGCTCACCGCCTTCTCGGGACTCAAGGTCGCACGCTTCGAGGTCATCTCAGGCCCCTACAAGCTGTCGCCCAGGTCGGCGCGGAACTTGGCCACCAGGGCCTCCTGCCAATCGGAGGTCGGGACCAGGCGTCCGAAGAAGAAGCGCAGGATGCTCGGCTCCTCGACGAAGCGCAGACCGCCGACCATTCGGCGGTTCTCGTACAGCCAGACGATCCGGTCCACGGCATACTTCACCTGCGACATGGTGAAGACCCGGCGCGGCAAGGCGAGCCGCAGCAGCTCCATGTCGGCGAGCTTCTCGCTCCCGTCCGGGTTGCGCTGCTCGGAGAGCGTGCCGCGCTCCATGCCGCGAACGCCGCCGACGAGATAGAGGGCGGAGCCCAGCGCGCCGGCGGGATACTCGGTTTGAGGGACATGCGAGAGGAAGGCCCGCGCGTCGATGTGACAGCCGAGCCCACCGGGCGGCGTAATCACCGGGACACCCTTGCGGGCCAGCTCCTCGACCATGAAGCGAATGAACTGTGGACCCTGGCTGACCATGTCCATGTCCATCGTCTCCTCGAGACCGACCGTGATGGCCTCGATCTCGCGGACCGACATGCCGCCGTAAGTCAGGAAGCCTTCGTAGAGGGTGATCTTCTCGCGGATCGTCTTGTAGAGATCCTCGCTGTTCATGCAGATCCCGCCGCCGCGCGCGCAGCCGAGCTTGCGGGCGGAGAAGTAGATGAGGTCGTATTGGTCGGCCACGGCGCGGGTGATCTCGCGCAGGCTCATGTCGCGACACTCGGGCTCGCGGATCTTGTTGAAGTAGAGGTTGTCGGCCAGGAGGCTGGCATCGAGCACGGCGAGGATGCCGTGCTCGCGGCAGATCCGGCCGACATCGCGCATGTTCTGCAATGACACGGGCTGCCCGCCGATCAGGTTCGTGCCGGCCTCGCAGCGCACGAAGGCGATCCGCTCGGCACCCTGCTCCGCGATCAAGGCCCGGAGCTTCTCGAGGTCCATATCACCCTTGAAGGGTTTCTCGCTGGTCACCTCCAGCGCATCGGACGTGAAGATCTCCTCGACGGTGCCGCCGTTGAGCGTGATGTGTGCCTTGGTCGTCGTGAAGTGGTAGTTCGTCGGAACGATGGTGCCCGGCCGTACGAGCACCTGAGAGAGGATATTCTCGCAGGCTCGCCCCTGATGGGCCGGCAGGAAGTAGCGCGTCCCGAAGATCTCCCGGATCTTATCCTCCAAGCGATAGAAGGTCTCGGACCCGGCGTAGCTGTCGTCGGCGACCATCATGGCCGCCTGCTGCCGATCGCTCATGGCATTGACGCCGCTGTCGGTGAGCATATCCAGGAAGATGTCGCGGTTCTTGAGCAGAAAGGTGTTGTTGCCCGCCTCGGTGATGGCCGCATGACGCTGCTCGATCGGGACGAGTAGAAGCTTCTGGACGATGCGGACCTTGTGCATCTCCAGCGGAACGGATTCACCGGAGTAGAATTTGACTTCGGACACTGACGTTCTCCTTGATATCGTTATCGGATCGCCTGGCCAACAGAGCACTCCAACGATACCACCGCGTCTCGTCTCGATCGACGGCGGGACCTGCGCCTCTCGACGCCTGTCGGTGTCCGGAATCCGTCGCGGCGACACCAAGCCCGGCAAGACTCGGCAGCGCGTTGCCCTTCAGCACGGTTGACTTAACCCACCGCTCCGCAGGCAAGCGGAAGAATCAAACACCGGGTGCATGCCATGAGCTCGTCTTGGAAATCCGTCCTGCGGACGTCCGAAGGTCTGGTCCTGCTGGCCGCACTCTGCCTGTCTCTTGCGTTGTTGGCCGCACTGGCGATAGTGGCCGTGTGGTCCCCGGGGTACGGGCAATTACTTGCGGCCGTCATCGCGACCAACCTGGTCTTCGGGCGCGTCACAGCCATGTCGCTCGGATACGCCACCGGACTCGATGACCTCACGGTGGTTCTGTCCAACCTCCTGATCGAGACGATCCTGGTCTTGGCCTTTTACCCCTTGTTCGTCTTCAGCTGGCGCGGGATTTTGGAAGTGAAGACCCTGCGACCCTACCTGCGCGCGGTTCGGGAGGCCGCAGAGCGCCATCGCGGGACGATCCGCCGTTACGGGCTTATCGGCCTATTCCTCTTTGTTTGGTCGCCGATCTGGATGACCGGGCCCGTCGTCGGCTGCGCCATCGGCGTCCTCCTGGGTCTCACGATGCGGGTCACCTTGGGGGTCGTCTTGGCCGGGAACTACGTCGCCATCCTGGGCTGGGCGGTGGCCATGAGGCAGCTACATGACCAAGTTGCAGGGTTCAGCCCCTTCGGCCCGCTGGCCTTGTTCGCAGTCCTGGTGGTGATCATTGCCGGCGGATCTCTGCTGAGGCGCCTCGTGCTCCGCCGACGCCGGACGTCGGGCCGCGAGCCTGTCGACTAGCGCCCGTCGCGGCGACCCTCGCTGGATCAGACGGGCCTTGGGGTTGGCGGGGTTCGCGAGAACCGTCGCGGAGGCCGCGCATTTCTTCACCTAAAGAGATGCGATTTACGGGCCAGCCTTATAGACCCGACCCCGCCGGTGTAAGACCATCAGCCCTGCTGATTCCGTATGGTCGAGAGGATCTCCCTTTTTGTGTGTTCGCAGCCGCTTCGATCGGCAGGAAAAAGATCCCCGCCATGGGCCTCGATCATCCCTTCGCCCACAGCGGTCACCGAATGCGTCGTCAGGCCATCCTGGCCTGACAGAATCAGGGCTGGAAGCCCTGAGGACGCAAGGATCACCAGCAGCTGGACCAAACGATGATCAAGGCCCCGCCATAAAAGCATGGGGTAGATATTCATGAATGAGCCTGATCTCGTCGCCGAGCTCATGCAGTCGACCGGTCAAGTGCGGAGCCGACGTCGTACAGATTGCGGAAGGCGACATCACGTGCATTGTATCGCTTGATGCGGGTGATCCGCCGGGGTCGAAGAGTGCCGGATGCCCGAATTGGGCACGTCCGGATCTACGGGAGCCGCGGGTGAGCAATCACCCGCGGCCTAGGGAGTTCAATCTGACCCGATAAGGCACGAAATAGCTCATGCCGGTCTCGTGTCGCGGGGTGCGGGCGGTGATGCGCCGGCGGTCCTGCCGCCGGCTGCCATCGACAGCCCTGTCGCCTCCAGGCACACTTCGCGGCACCGGGATCCCCCAGCCAAATCCGAGCCGACGCCGACCGATGGACACCTTCAAAACCCCCGTGGCCCGATTGGCCCGACTGTTCCGGGCATCGCGCGATGCGTGGCGGGCCAAAGCCCTGGACAAGCAACAGCGCCTGCGCGCGGCTCGGGTCAAGATCCGGGATCTGGAAGCGAGCCGTGCCTATTGGAAAAACCGGGCGCTGGCGGCGCAAGGCGGTGGCCCGCCTGCGGCGTCGGAGGCGACACCGGTCGGCGAGGCGCAGGAGCCTGACGCTGCGGCTCGGCAGCTGCTGCGCTTGCCCCCGCCCGGTCACCGGCATTCGCTCCTGGTCATTCAACTGACGCTGCAGATGTACCTGGGTGCCGGACTCGGCAGCCGCGGGGTGCCCCGCGTACTGAGTCTGCTCGCGCCCTGGATGCCGGTGAGCATGCCGGCGCATACGACGGTCCTCAACTGGGTTTACCGTTGCGGATTGGCGATCCTCCTGCAGCCTCCGCAGCGGCGCGAGGATTGGATTTACATCGCCGATCATACGCTTGAACTGGGCACATCGAAGTGTCTCGTGATTCTGGGCATCCCCGCCGCCCGGCTGCTCGAGACCGGCTACAGCCCGTCGCACCGGGCCATGCAGGTGCTCGCCGTGAAGGTGACGACGCACAGCACCGGGGAGTGGGTCGCCACGGTGCTGCGCGAGGTCGCCGAGCGCACCGGTGTGCCGGTGCAGATCGTCGCCGATCACGGCAGCGACCTGCACAAGGGGATCACGCTGTTTCGCCGGGAACAGACGACAGACTGTGTGGAAACCTATGATATTTCGCACCGCATCGCCACCCTGCTCAAGGCCGAATTGCAGCCCGACGCGCGCTGGCAGACCTTTCTGGCGCACTGCAAGCGGACCCTGGCGTCCTTTCAGCAAACCGACCTGGCCTTTCTGTTGCCGCCGCGTCAGCGCACCAAGGCGCGCTTCATGCACGTCGACACCCATGTCGAGTGGGCGCAAAACCTGCTCGCCTACCAGGAGCGGGGAGATTTCAGTGCCGTTCGGCCCACCTGCGTTCTGACGGTCGCCGCCGGGACCACCTGCGCGACCGTTTGGGCGTCGCCCGCGTGCGTCCCCTGCACGTGCTGCTGGGCCATCGGCATCCCGACAAGGCAGCCTTCTGCGAGGCCATTCAGGCGGCGTCCGACCTGCAGCTCACGGATCTGGACGACGCCTTTTGGGATCTCGCCGACACCGGCCGCGCCCGCTTCCTGGAGGGCTTCGCTTGGGCGAGTGCCTATCGCGAGGATCTGGCGGTCTATGCACAGATGATGGAACAGTCCAAGGCCATCCAGAGCGTTCTCAAGTCCGAGGGACTGCACGCCGGCGTCTGCGCATCGCTTCAAGCCACACTCGCACCGCGCACCGCGCTCGCTCCGCGAGCCGCCCGCTTTACCGACCGGGTCTTGGAACAGGTCGAGGTACAAGCCGCCAAGATCCCGCCCGGCGCAACCTGGCTGGCGTCCTCCGACATCATCGAATCGGTGTTCGGAAAATACAAAATGTTCACCGCACGCGGCCCCCTCAAGGAGATCGGCCGGCTGGTGTTGGCGATTCCCGCCTTCCTCACCGATCTGACGGGCCCGCTCATTCACGAGGCGATGACCTCGGTGCGTACCCTTGATGTCGAGTGCTGGGTCAAGACGCATCTCGGCGACTCCATGCTGGCCCGGCGACGACAGGCGTTCAAGGCGCCGAAGCTCGACATGAAAACGGCATGAAGGTTTTGATGGGAAAGGCCGGGGGATTGAACATCCTACCCGCGGCCACCCGCCCCCTTTTATTGATCGATCGAACCGGTGGGCCTGCTCGATCACGCCCGGGAAGACCCGGATCGGGCCGTCGTCTCCGGGCGCTCTTCACGCCGGGCAATGGATTCAGGCGCTAGGCTCAGGGCGTGACATGCGCCTCGAAGAAGGCCATGCGCTTCGGCTCCAGCAAGGTCTCGTCGTCGGTATACTCCATGACGCGTGGCTTCATCCCCTTGAAGACGAGGTTATAAAACATCTCGGCGCGAACCACCGCGGGCTTGACCGGAATCTCATAGGTCAGCACGCGTCGTTCGTGTGGCGCGAGTCGTGAATCGACCCCAACCTGGGTTGCGACCGGCGGCATCGCCGGGTTGCCCTCGTCATCGGCGAGTTGATAGAAGAGGTAGGCGTCGGGCGCCTCCTTCTGGGGATCATCGGTATAGTTCTCCCAGAGGACCTTGCCATTCGCGTCGAGCGCGGTCACCTTGACCTGAACATTACGGAAGGGTGCGCCGGTGGGCATCTTGTGTGGCAGTTGATTCTGCATCACGACATTGGCGCGCACGCCGCTCTCGATCGGCTCGACATCGACGGTGAGTTGCACCGCGCGCGCGAGCTGGGCGACATCATGGCCCCCGGGCATGCCGTGGTGCGCAACCCCGTCGGCGATAGGCATATGACAAGACTGACAGGTCACCTGAGCGCCGCTCGCATCGAACTCGTCGCCGGTCGCGCACAGCGGCACACCTTGCGGATTGGGCCGCAGGTGATGGCAGCCGAGACAGAGGTCGTTGCCGCGCAACATGCCCGGGTTGCCCTGCATCGGCAGGGTCGCCGAGACGCGCTGCCCGAAGGCATCGAGCTTGTCGACATGGGGGTTACCTGCGTCGTCCGGCCCCTCGAAGGCTCGCACCTTGTCGAACGGATACCCCATCGGTCCCTGCAGGACGCTTGATGTTTCATAAGCCTGCAGCCCCAGGCGCAGTGCACCCCCCTCGCCGCGCACGCCCTTGTAGCCGGAGATCTGATGACAGGCGACGCAGTTCACGCCTTCGGAGTAGGCGGCCATGGCATCGAGCTTGGTGGATCCATCCTTCGCTGCGTTCGGCGCATGGCATTGCAGACAGACCGGGTAGCGCTGCGAGCGCTGATGCAGTTGACCCTCCTCGCGCGGATCACCCACTTCCTGGCGATACATCATCTCGTGGATTGGATCACGCAATGCCGTGCTCTTCGCGTGCATCGAACCGGCCCATTGCCGATAGATGTCCTCGTGGCACCATTGACAGGCCGCGGCGGAGACATGATGCAGGCGTTGTTGCTCGAGCGGGTCGGTAACCGGCTCGAGTCCGCTGAAGTAGGCGGCGAGATCGGCAAATTGCTGATCCGTCATCTCCGCGCTCAGTTGCCCCATGGTGGGGCTCTCGCGTTTCCCTGAACGCAGCAGCTTCATCGTCTCCTGGAAGCTCTGCGCCTGCATCCCGGCGAGTGATGGGATCGGTCCGAGCCCCACCCCGCCGGGACCATGACAGGCCACGCAGTACTGGTTTGCTAATGACTCACCGACATCGACATCGCCGGTAAGGGCCTGCGCCAGCCCGGACCAACCGACCAAAGGCGCCAGGACCAGCCAAAGCATGGAACATCTCATCGCACTCCTCCCGTTTTTTGTTGTTGACCCGCGTGCGCCACTGGCGTTTTGCGAACGGACCAGGTTTCGGGGCTTCGCGCCGAGTCGGCGTTGACCTCCATACAGCAAGCCTATTACGCGTCATACGAGGCATTAAAGTGGCCTTGGTCAAGTGTTCGGATGAAAACTAACGCGCGGGGAACGACGCGAATCACCTACTAAACCTACGCAAATATTAGGAGTTGCCCGTATCATGGTATCGCCATGCGCAAGCGACAAACTGCAGCCCTTTGTCATCCTCAGCCAGGTTATTTCACGCCGTGCGGACGGCGCCCGGGCGCAGCCATTTCTCGGGGCTGGGCGAGGTGCGGACGCTGGCATGGAGGAGTCGCCCGACCAGCGAGGGCAGGTCACCACCAGCACCGATTGGCCGAAGTGCGCGAACACCGCCTCGAGCATCGCCGCGGCCTGCGCCATCTTCGTCTCGAACGCAACGACCGCACCGTCGCGGCGGACCGTCACGCCTTGCGCCGCGATGTCCTTCTGCATCAAATAGAAGCGGAAGTCCAACGGCAGACAGGCCCAGCGTCCCTTGATCCGCTTCAGCAACCCGATGGCCAAAATGCACTGCGACCAGGGATCGTCGGATTGATTACTCTTGGCTGCGTGGTCGTGGAAATGTCCGCAGCCGAAGATCGTCTTGCCCGTCTTGGGATTGATCGAATCATCCAACGCCACCAACACCCGGCCCGCCGTGGTCGGGTTGGGAATCGCCCCCCACAGCACTCGCCGGAGACGCGACCACGGCAGTGTCGAACTGGCCATAAAGGCATCAAAGCGCTGGCTCTCGACCTTCATGCCAAACAGCGTGCGCAGCGTGCGCAACACATTGGAGGTGATCGAAGAGGTGAAGGGAACGGCCACCGCCAGCAGGGTGTAGACGAACCAGACCTTGCGCTGTTGGCCTTGGGAGGTCTGCGAGAAGGTCGCTTGGAGCTGGGTGAGCAGGTCGCGTAGAATGAACATTGAGCAGAGGGCCTTTTGTATTCAATTTCAATGGTTTTTACCTGAAATTATAGCAAAAGGGCGCCATCTGCTCACGCGTTATCTTACTGATTCAAGACATTTATTGCCAGATCTCCCGGATTGCGGTCAAAGTTGGCACGGCAAATGTAAATTTTTCCTGATAGCCCAATAAGAATTATCAATGGGGCTTGCTGAAATCCCTCTATCATTAGGGTCATGCAAAATTTCCAGGAAGCTTTGGGTTATCACGTTGAGCCGCTATATCCATCGGCACCGCTGCTCGCCTGGCTGCAGGCGCACGGATGGGGATGCCCGGAATCACGAGACACGTCGATGTGCCCAGCTCAAGCGCATGATCGGCCACGTCAATCCAATCCTCGCGCCGCTGCGGTGGCTGCAGGAGGATCGCCAATCCGCAGCGGTTCACCCAGTTGAGGACCGCGACCCACTCGGGCGCGTGACTCGCGCCGATGAACCAGCTCGAGGGATCGATATTGGGGTTCCATACCTGGCGGTAACCTCATTGCCTGCGTCGATGAGACGATCGCGGACGATCTGCACGGCCAGGTCGTGCCGTTCCCACGGGGTCATGTCGATCCGCGCGTCCGTGACCAGGGCGACCGGGTGAATGGGCGCCTGCGTATGCGCGTCGCTCAGGCCCCATCCATCGTGTACTGGCGCCTAAACCGCGCCCAGTGCGGTATGCGATGTTTTTGGATGGGATCGGCCCCGGCGGATTTCAGAGCCGCTGGAGCCGGCGCGGTTTAAGATATTAAAAAATATAAAATTTTAAACCGCGTCCCCCGCTAAGGGTCGTGGATTCACCAAACTTCGAGCTCACTCGAAAGTGAGCATCTCGCTCTGGACGCGGTTTAGGTGCCCTCGAGTGTCCGCTGCATGGGCAGAAGACAGGCGTGCCCGAGCGTCTCCTCGGCCACCCAAAGGACACCTCAGCGTTTCAGCTCGTCATGGGTGCTGCGCCCGCCCGCGTCCGCTGTTCACAGGATGCCATGCGCGAGCAGTTCCTTGATGTCGCGCAATGCCGTATCCGCACTGGGCGACTGGACCCGGCCTGCCGGCTGAGCCAGGAAGGCACCGTCAGAGCGTTCTGCACTATCGATCGCAACGAACGCCTGCTCTCCCATCGGATCGTCGGCGGATCCGGTTATCCGCTGCTGGATCAGGATGTCCAGGCCATGCTTGAGCGCGCCAACCCCATGCCCGCCTTTCCACCCGGTATGAGCCAGTGTCAGCTCACCGTCGCGGTGCCGATCAACTTCCATCTGCGTTGACGGTTACCCAGCCGATTGCGGATTCTCAATAAGATAATGCGAATCACTGTGATTCAATATCCGCGAACCAACTCACCTTAGCCACCGAATGCCCCGACGCGGTCTCGGCAGCCAAACCGTAACCAGGCAGCCGGAGCATCCGCATGACCACACCCCCGACCCTCGGCCGGCAGCCCGTCTGCCCGCGTTCTCGTCCTGCTGGCTTTGGGCTCGTCCCAAGCGGCAGCCGGCGATACGTCGATAGTCCTTCCGACGGTCTATGTCACCACCGCCACCCGTATCGAGCAGGACATTACCACCTCTCCGGCACCGATCCAGTTGATCGACTCAGTGGATGTCAAGGCGGCGGGCGCGACCACGCTGCGGGGCATCCTCGATCTGGCGCCCGGACTCTATGTCAGCCCCTCCGGAAGCAACCTGCAGATCCGCGGCCTCGGCGGATCGGATACTCTCTATCTCATCGACGGTCGCCGTATCGTGGGCGAATTCAGCAATGCCTTCGAGCTGGAGCGCATCTCCGCCTCCATGATCGACCGCATCGAGATCGTGCGCGGACCGGCCAGCATGCTCTATGGGGCTGATGCCTTGGGCGGTGTGGTGAACATCATCACCAAGCGTCCGGCGGCCGGGCTGGAGGGCGGCGGCGATATCCAGTACGGCGCCAATGACCGGGGCGACGGCGCGCGTGCCATGCTCGCAGGTGATCTGCGGGGCGGGAACGAAACGCTGAACTTCAGCTTCTACGCCAGCCACCTGCATCGCGACATCTATGCGGAGCGCGAGACGGCGCAGGTGAGCGTGCCTCAATCCGGAGCTCAGGTCGCGCCTTCCAGGCATCCCAACGCGAGAATCAGAAACGGGCTCAAGGACAGCTATGAGGTCGATGTGGATTACCGCGACCAGGCCGACGTGGACACCATCGGCGGTGCGCTCGAGTGGCAGGTGACCCCCGATGTCAAGCTGACGCTGGATCTCAACGCCATGCGCGAGGAGCGCGAGGGCACCTATATCAGCAGCCGCTACGCGACGAATGTCATGGCCGCCGGCAAGGCGATCCAGGCAGCGAACATCCCGGCACGCCAGTATGACGACAACGAGCGGCTGGATACCGCCCTGACGTTCGACTGGTCGCTGTTCGACACGCTCGATCTGCGCTACCGGCTGCACTACAGCCGTTACGACAAGGACCGCGTGGTCTACGCTGTCCACTATGCGGATCTCGGCTACGCCACCCGCAATGACTCGGCCAGCTCGCGCAGTGAATCTACCATGAATCAATGGGTCAACGAGCTGACCGGCGTCTGGAGTCCGGGTGAGAACCATTCCGTGCTCGGCGGTCTGGAGCACCGCGACAACAATGTGGAATCCACCTCCTTCGATGCCGACACGCGCACCTTCGATTCGGCTTTCCTGCAACACGAGTGGCAGATCCTGCCGAGTCTGAATGCGGTCTATGGGGCGCGCTACGATGACGACTCGGTCGGCGGCTCGCATCTGTCCTTCCAGGCCGGCGGGATCTGGACCCTCTCGCCACTGGCGCGGCTGCGTGCGAACTTCGCCCAGGGCTACAAGGCGCCGGATGATCGCAGCCTCTATGTCGATCAGGTCAATCCACAGGGTGTCCCCATGCTCGGCGCCGAGGTCATCAATCCGGAACAGGGCAAGACCAGCGCCCACAACCTGGATCCCGAGTCGAGCGATACCTTCGAGATCGGCCTTGCCGGCGAGGCCGCGGCTTGGGACTACGGCGTCACCCTCTTCCACACCAGTGTCACGGATCGCATCGAAAGGGTGCGCGAGGGCAGCGGCCTGTTGACCTACAACACCTTTCGCAATATCAACGAGGCGCGCATCCAGGGTGTCGAAACGGAGGGCTCGGTTAGTCTGACCCCAGCGCTGCGTGCCCGCGCGGCCTTCACCCACTTCAGCGCCGAGAACCTCGAGACTGGCGATCCGCTGCTCAACACCCCCGAAACCCTCGCCAGTCTGACCCTCGACTACGCCCGCGCGAACTGGCTCCTGCACGCCATCGTCAGCTATGCAGGCGAGCAGGACTACTCCGGACGGGCCGGCATCGAGACCGCCGCCGGCTACACCCTGGTCCATCTCAAGGCGAGTTATATGCCGCCGACGCTGGCCGCAGTGGAGTTCTACGGCGGCATCGACAACCTGCTCGACGAAAAGATCGACCCCGGTCTGGGTTCGGATCCCGGCCCCTATGCCTATCTTGGCGTGCGCTATAACTTCTGATTCCACCAACCGAGCGACACCCATCCATGACACAGAGAGTCCATCACGGACCCCGGCTGCGGCCCGCCCGTTGCGGTGCCCGTCTTTCTCGTATGCTGATGCTAATGGCGCTGTTGAGCATTCCAGGCAGCGCGCTGGCGGAGGTCGAAACGCGCATGCCGGTCACACTGCCGGAGAACGACCGCGAGCATCTTCTGGAAGAGATGCGCGGTTATCTGGTCTACGCGACGGCGACCCTGGCTGCGGCAGTCGAGGGCGAAATGATTGAAGTTCAACGGCTGGCGGAGCAGGTGCACCCACCGCTCGAACGGGCGCGGATCCTGGCCTCCGATGGCCCCTCGCTTGCGCCTCCGATGGCGGAACAGAACAGCGCTCAGGCAGCGACGGGCGGCCATCGTCCTAACCCGGGCCGCTTCGAGCGCATGCGGCGCAACCTCCCACAGCCCTTCCGCCTCATGATGCTCCAGATGCGCGAGGCCATTGCCGATGTTGGCCGCGACGCGTTGGCGCACAACGACCCCCTGCACAGCCTACGGCAACTGCAGCGGGTGCAGGAGGTCTGTGTCGCCTGTCACAACGCCTACCGGCTGGAGGCTGGCCAGCCCGACGCGGGCAGCCCGCCCCTCACGGGTGTGGGGCGGCCCTGAGACGGAGGCTTGACGTGCGTCGATGCGCGCTCGAGCCGATGTCAGGGGCTGCAGCTTGACCGTCATCCAACGAACACCGCATGGGCGGTAGCCGAGAGGGATGTGCTGCCAGGCGTTGCTATGAGTACCTAGGCAATCTCGGGATGCGACCGATCACCGGAATTGCCGTGAGCGGCGGCAGCAGCGCACCGGTCGCCCTCGACTCACTGAAGGTTCAAACTCACCAGGGTCGCGAAGAGCGCACAGTCAACAAGTCCACCGTCCTGCAGCCCGCGCACGCACGCAACGCATGGCCCCAGATCGGGCAGTTGAACGGTCCCCCGGGGCGCGCCCCGCGCACGACGGGACCTTACGGCCATCACCGCGCCGGTGAGCGCGCGGATGGATGCGATCGTCAACGCACTCAACCAATCATGCACAACGCAGCAGTCAACTGTCGGTTCGATCGACCGAGCACTATACGTGGAAACCGATCGAGGACTTTATTGCCTGTGTGAGCGACGAATCCTGACCCTCGCCTTCGCGGGGCGATGCGCGGTGCATGCTTGTCTGGGCCACACACCTGCTTGACGCCATCCCGCCCGGCAAGGAGGGCGACCCCGTGTTGCGTCTGCGCTGCGGCGCCCTGGAGACAATGGCCGGACAGCTCCTCTGCATCAGCTACATCATGCGCATGCCGCCGAACATGGCCGTGAAGATCGCCGTGACGATCGCAAAAAAGATGGAGAGGATGATGATGGCCGGTATGGCCGCGATGGCCGCCTTCACCATGAAGACCACCATGGACCAAAAAGGCATCTGGATGTCGACGACGGTGACGCGGTTGTTGGAGTCGTTCATGGTGCGCTCTCCTGGTGTTTGCGAGGATTCCTTTGCAGGCGAGGTGGATTCTAGATGTGTTCTGTCCGAGTCGCTCGACTGATGCCTCAGTCAACGCCCATGTTTGTCGCGGGAGAACCGTTCTCTCGATCGGGGACCGACGGGGCGACTTGATCACGCGCAAGTCCGCGCCCGCTCCTCGAGCCGGTGTAAGGCCGCATCGCAAACCAAGCGGTAGAAGGGTGCCCAGCGCGGGGATCTTTATGTTGGGGAAGGGGCTGGGTTGAGCTTGCCGCCAAAGGGAGGACATAACAGGTCACTTGTATTCCTGAGAGTGATATTATTGGCCCCATGGTAGCGGATGCCCTCGAACATCTCTTGCCCTGGCGGGACGGACCAATTCAGACGAGAAGCGAAGGACTGCCGGACAGATGAGCACAACGAGTCAGGATCTACTCGGCGATCTCACGGAACCCGTACGTGGCAACCGCAACGAAGGCGATCTGTTCTGGCGGTTGATTGGAACCCATCCTACCTTCGATCCACCGCACTCGGACCGCCTGACTCGGTCTGCGTCGACGGCCCGGCACAATCTCGGTGCCACGGTCTCGGAAAAGAGGCTAACTCCTCCGGTGAGCATCATCACACGGGATAGGACCTATCCGATGCCGTTCACGGCCTGCGTGCGGTGGCCGGAAAAATGAAAGAAGTTCATAGGACCCTGTATCTGCAGGGTGAGGTCGAGAATAGGATCTGTTTGGCAGGAAGCATGAAAGAGAGAACTTTTCTTAATACACTTGCGGCGCTCCTGATTATGGGCGCTTCGGTCTCAGGAACTGTTGCGGCCCAAGCGATAATCGAGCAGGGTGGCAAGGGTGCGTGGAACTGGAATCGGAACATCGCATCGACTGAATTTAACAACGGCATCAGTCTGCGGGTGATCTTCGCGTCCGATGCCGACTGCAATGATGCGTACTTCGCTCTGGCAGGAAACGACCAGATCACCTCGGTCCGCTTCATCATCGACACCAACACCTACAACGGTGTCGACGTTGAACCATTCTACGTCGAAGGAACCCCACTGGTTGCGTTTACTCTCTCGGATAAGGCCGTCTACGATCTGAAGCACGGCAATCGGCTCAGAATCGATACGAATGTCGGCAGCCTGATGGTCGACCTCTCTGGCAGTGCACTGGCGTTCAACAATGCCTACCGCAACTGCATGCAGATTGTCGCTCCGCCAATGCTGCAGCCGTCGTTTTCCGAACCGCCGACCGCGCGGGCCGAAGTCGATGCGCGGGCAGGCGACGATAAGATCTCCTCCTTCGACGCCGATTCCGGCGGGACCGTACTCGTCTTCGACGGCGACTTCGAGGAAGGGGACGGGCAAGCTGTCATCGAGGCTTTACGCAGGACCGGTGCATCTGTTCTGGGGCTGGAGAGCAGCGGCGGGCTGGTCTCCGAGGCGCAGATGATCGGCTACTACGTCAGAAGCAACAACATCAAGACCTTCGCGGGCGATCTCTGCGCGAGCGCCTGCACCTTCGCGCTCGCCGGAGGCGTTGACCGGTATGCATTTGCGGATTCGCAGATCGGTATCCATCGGTCATCCCTTCTCGCCGGGGGAGGCAGTCTTGAAGATGGTCAGCAGTTGCTCGCGAACTATCTGCGCTACTTCAGCAGTATGGGGATCGATCCGGAGCTGGTGGCCATCGCGGGCAATGTCTCAAGCGAGCGCATCCGCTGGCTGACGCAGGCCGAGGCACTTCGGCTTGATCTGGTAACGGGGGTTATTGAACGCTAAAGGTGGCGCATGGCAGAGGTGGATCGGGCACCCGGCCGGTCGGCTTCCGCTGTTTCCCGCAGTATCCTCTCCCGCAGCAGTCAGTCCAGAACCGCATGATCGATCGGCTGCGCCTCCGATGCTGCCGCTTCCAGTCGGGTCAACTCCGGGTCGATATGCGGTTGTTCCAGGTTGCGCGGCAGATCTCGCACACCAGGGTAAGCACTCGGTTTGTCGGGATCGAGACCTTTTGGTGCGAATGGATTACGCGCCCACCTTGCGTCGGCGCGTATCAAGCTCAGTTCAAGCGCAAGTCCGCGCCCGCTCCTCGATCCGGCGCAAGGCCGCATCGCAAACCGAGCGATAGAAGGGTGCCCAGCGCGGGATCTCGAAGGTGAGGCGACAGCGAGAAGGTCCGAGCGGATCGACGCGATGCCCGGTGGCCTCGACGCCGGCGACTCGCCAGGCCCAGACATGCTCGGGCTCCCATCGGGTGATCTCGAAGGGGAGCCAGAGGCCGACCGGGGTCTGGATCCGGCCTCGCATGCCGGGGCCGATCAGATCCGCTGGTGCCTCCACCGCGCGCACGCTCGGCCCCCAGATCGGCCATTCACGCGTGTCGATCAGGATCCGCCAGGCGACGCCGGCGGGGGCTTCGATAATGCGGTCGATTCGGTGCACGGCATCAGCCCTCGGCGGGTTTCTCGAACACCATGAAATGCTGCGTGGGCAGGATGTCGAGGCTCTCGACCCAGCGCAGCCCGACGGCTTCGAGCTCGGTGATCGCCTGCGCTTGGGTCATCTTGTGCAGCGGTTTGATGGGGACCCGTGGATCCTCGCCGCGGTACTCGATCAGGAACACCCGTCCGCCCGGTCGCAGCGCACGGCGGATGCCCTGCATCATCTCGTAGGGATGGGCGAACTCGTGGTAGGCATCCACGAGCAGCACGGCATCGAGACTCTCCGGCGGCAGCTTGGGATCATCCTCCGCGCCGAGGACCGGGACCACGTTGGTGATCGTGCGTCGCTCGATGCGCTTGTGCAGGACCTCGAGCATCTCCGGTTGCACGTCGACCGCGTAGACGCGACCCGTCGGGACGGCCTCGGCGATGCGGAAGGTGAAATAGCCGGTCCCGGCGCCGATGTCGGCGACCCGGGCATCGGGCGCGAGCCCCATGCCCTCCACCACCCGGTCGGGCCGCTCCTCGACGACACGGGTCCTTCGCTCCAGCCAAGCGGCGCCTTGGTGGCCCATGACCTGTGAGATCTCGCGGCCGAAATAGGTCTTGCCGATCCCGTCGCGGCTGGGTGTGTGGAAGGTGTAGAGGCTGTCGGCGGCGGGTTCGGATTGCGCATGCGCTTGGACGGCTGCGAGCAGGCACAAGCCGGCGACCAGCAGCAACCGCGGATTCCAGGGTTTCATCGGGAGCATTCTCCGAGATGTGGTGGCGGGACGACGCAGACCGGCTGGACGGCACGATCAAATCACACCGGCCGTTCGTCAGGCACGGATCGAAGCAGGCTCAGACAGGTCGTCGTGCTTCGGGTTTCAACAGGCGAGGTGGCAGCGCTCATCCCTGCATCGAGGGGTCTGCGGATTCTTCAACCTGTATGGCTTGGTTCCTCGGCGCCGCTTTATTGACAGTAAAACTGTCACTGTCTATATTAACTCCCATGAACGAGACCCTGGACATCAACAGCCTGAGCCGCGCCGCCGACGTCCCCGTGCGGACGATCCGCTACTACCTCGCGAAAGGACTCTTGCCGTCGCCCAATGGTCGGGGTCCGGCGTCGAGCTACAGCCGGGAGCACCTGGATCGGCTCCGACTGATCCGCCGCCTGCAGGATGCCCACCAGCCGCTGGCCCTGATCAAGACGCGGCTGGCCGGACTCGATGCAGTCGGGGTGGCGCGAGCACTTGCCGAGCTAGAGGGCGAGGTTCAAGGCGAACCGCGCTCGGCCGCCGACTATGTCCGCCAGGTGATGGCCCAAACGAGACAGGTCGAGTCGATTCCTGAGACGCCGCCTACGCACGGGACCGATTCGGCGGCGGCTCCCAAGACGCCGCCCCGCAGCACCTGGGAGCGGATCACCCTGCATCCCGACATCGAATTGCATGTGCGCCGGCCCTTGGCCCGCGCCGATCAACGCCGGCTCGACGCATTGCTGGAACAGGCCAAGCGGCTGTTCGTCGGCAACGACTGAACCGGGACCCCGGGACACCGGCGCGCGATCAATGGCGTGCGCCGGCCGCGACACTTCAAGGAGACCACAGGATGTCCGTCATCGCCGAATGCTTGTCCCGCGTGACCATCGGATCGCCGATGCAGCACGGTCAGCTGACCCTGTTCCCGCTCTTGGCCGATGGCGTGGCCCCTCCTTTTCACCACACGGAGCAAGTCCATGCGCGTACTGATCACTGGCATCTTGATCGCCGTCGCGTCCTGCGCGCAGGCCCAGGACAAACGCGATGTCTTATACCAGGTATCCACCATCGACGCCCTGCTGTCCGGCATCTATGACAGCGTGGCGACCGTGGACGACGTGCTGGACCACGGCGGCTTCGGCCTTGGCACCTTCGAGGCCGTCGATGGAGAAATGATGGTGCTCGACGGCATCGTCTATCAGGCGACCTTCGACGGTTCCATGAACGTCATGCCGCCCTCGACGGGCACTCCGTTCATGGCGGTCACTCATTTTGAGCCCGATCGTGTGCTTGATGCGCCGGAGCTCGAGAACTTCGCGGCGTTCTCGCAATGGCTCGAACGCAATCTGCCGAGCCGAAACATTGCCTATGCCGTTCGGGTGGATGGGCGCTTTGCCAACATCACCTATCGCAGCGTCGCGCGCCAGCAGAGACCCTTCCCGCCGCTGGTGGACGTCACGCGAAATCAAGCCGTTTTCGAGCGCAAAGATGTCGAGGGCACACTGATGGGCTTCTGGTGCCCCGCCTTCATGAACGGCGTCAACGTGGCGGGATTGCATCTGCACTTTCTCTCCGCGGACCGGAGTATCGGCGGACATGTGCTGGACCTGTCGCTGAATGGGGCAAAGGTCGGCATCGACGACACCAATGGCTGGGACGTGCAGTTGCCCATGGTCCCGGCCTACCTGAATGCCGATCTCGGCGCCGATCACGGCAACGATTTGAAGAGCGCAGAGCAGGGGGGCGCAGTTCCGGATGATACGTCGGCGCACTGACAAGCCCGTTGCAGGCGCGGGAGAAACCGCGCCGCCTCACAGCGCTCGCAGCCGCAGCGCCGTTTTTTGGCTGTCCTTCGGCCCAGGACTGCTCTGGGCTGGTGCGTCGATTGGCGTGTCGCATCTGGTGCAATCGACTCGCGCCGGCGCCCTTGCCGGGTTCGGACTCGCAGGGTTCATCCTGCTGGCCTTGGTGCTGAAGTATCCGTTCTTCGAGTTCGGCCCCCGATATGCCGCCGCCACGGGTAAAAGCCTTGTCGAGGGTTATCGCCGCATCGGCTCCTGGGCGCTTTGGCTCTATCTGTTCATCACCCTGGCCACCGCGCTGATCGTACAGGTGGCCGTGGTGATGTTCACCGCCTATCTGTTGAACATCGTCTTCGGCATCCAGGTGCCGCTCGCGCTCACGGGAGGAGCGATCTGCCTGGCGGCGGTGCTGATGCTCTGGCTCGGCCGCTATCGGTTGCTGGATGCGTCGATGAAGGTGGTCATGGCGCTGCTGGCCGTCTCGACGCTTGTCGCCGCGGTCGTCACGCTGCCGAGCGCGGATTACACGACCTTCGAACCCTTGCCGCGGTTCGATCCCAACATCGTCGAGCTTGGTTTCCTGCTCGCGCTGATGGGATGGATGCCGACGGCCATCGACTTGTCCGTCTGGAGCTCGCTCTGGACATTGGCAAAGGACCGATCCACAGGCAGCCGCTCGTCGGTCTCAAGCGCCCGCCTCGATTTTAATATCGGCTACATCGGCACCGGCATTCTCGCGTTCGCGTTTCTCGCACTGGGCGCCACCGTAATGCATGGGGCGGGAATCGCCTTTGACCCGAGCGGCCCGCTGTTCGCCGGGCAGTTGCTCGACCTCTATGTCGGGACGCTGGGAGATTGGGCCCGGCCGATCGTGCTCATTGCATTGCTCACGACCATGATCTCCACGTCGATCACCGTCATCGATGGGTTTCCCAGGGCGATCGACCGGTCGATTCAGGTGTTGAGCCAAACGCGGCCCGGCCCGATCGACGATATCGGACGCACCTATTGGATCGCCCTCATCCTGCTTGCGGTACTGACGGTCATCGTGTTGCAGAAATTCCTCGGCAACCTGACCGGCATGGTCGATTTCGCCGCCACGCTGTCATTCATCACCGCGCCAATCTTGGGTTACCTGAACCTCCGCGCCGTGACTTCAGACGAGATGCCGCTGCAAGACCGACCGGGCAGGGCGATGATCCTGTTCTCTTACGTTGGTCTCATCCTGTTAACTGCCTTCGCCGGGTTTTACCTGATCTCAAGGCTACTCTAGCGATGCCCCAGACCGGCGAGCCTACTGCGCAATGTTGCTGCGCCCGTGCGTTGCTCTTGGGCACGGCAGAGCAGCCGGCAATCGGGGCCGCCGCCGGGATCGCCATCAGCGAGGCGAGCAAGCAGGGTTCAAGTGCTTGAAGTAGCCATCGAAACCAGCGATGCACAGCAGGTCGAGCGACTGCGCGAAGAACTGGGCGAGTTCGTCATCGTCCGGTGGGGAACCGACCGAAAGCGTTGCTCATGCACCTTTCCGGTGAACCGGAGCGTCGTCTGGATAACCGGGGGGTGGTGAGTTCCGAGTGTGCAAAACCACCGACCGCAGCGCAAGCGAACCAAGACGTAGCCTCGTGAACAAACTGACGGAACCGACCCGCTGGACAGTCGGGGAGGCCGCCGCCGACGGGACGTGAGAACGAGAGCATCCCGTCGGGCCTTCCTGGGTAGCTAAGGGTGGCATGCGGTGGAAGTTGATCGGTCCGAGTGCGGGAGAACCGCTATGGCGGCAGCCGAGGGCAATAGAGGGCTTACCACGGAATCGCCGGCGGCGACTCCTCTAACGGATCCGGCCTTTCCTAATTCCCCGCTAGGAGCCATGACCAGGGTCGCAAGGTCCGCTGACCTGGCGGCTGCCGACGCTCGTTTGTGTGGCGGATGTGACTGCAATGGGATGACGCGCTACGAAGAACTCATAGGCGTAATAATCTGCGTAGCGACGGTGCATCTCGACTTCCTGTGAAAGGATGTCGAGGATGACGAGGTCTTCGGCGCTCCGGCTGTACTTGCCACGCAACTGATGGATGCGTTGTTCCATGGGCGTGTAGAAGTCATCCCACCAGGCATCGTTCGGCAGGGTAAAGTGGCCGATCAGATCGAACTCGGAAGCCTTGACGATCGCGACGACGTCGTCGACACGGCCCATGGCCGGGTAGTCCAGATCGAAGCTCGCCTGGACCTCGGCCGGAGGGTTCTCCTTGCGCCAGACCGCATCCGTGAAGGCGAGATAGCCGCCGGGGCGCAGCAAGCCGCGACAGATCCGCAGGGCATTGCCGATCCCGATGTTGTAGAGCGCGCCTTCCGACCAGATGAGATCGAAGCTCCCGTGCGGCAACGCCGGGTTGGCCATGTCGGCAACGCGGGCGTGAATGCGCTGTGACAGATCGCGCCCGGCGACTGCCTCCCTCAGGCGCTCGATGCTCGGGGCGTGGCTGTCGATCGCCAGGATGGAGCCCGAGGTCAGCTCGGCGAGGTGGAGGGTTTGCCCGCCGACTCCGCAACCCAGGTCGAGGATTGCCGGGGACTCCGGAAGCTCATGGCACAGACCGAGTGCCCTTGCGGCGCAGGCACGGTTCCCTGGACCCTGCCTGGGCAGGTCTTCGTAGACCTCGAAGAAGATCTCCAGAAAACGCGGACTAGGATCGCTCATGAGCGACCTCCCCGTCCTGACGGGGACGCGACATGAGCACGCAACGCCCACTCGGCACGTCGTCGAATGCCCGGTCGTTGCGGAAGCCGGCCTTGGCGAAGGCACGCTGCGAGGCATGGTTGTCCACCAGGGCGGCCGCAATCACGAAGGGCACGGCGGGATCGGACAAGGCCAGCTCCGCGACGAGACGGATGGCTGCCGATCCCACGCCCTTTCCGACTTCACCGCGCTCGCCGATCATGATGTCGATATCGATCACGGTCTCCGGGATGTCGATGAGGCCGGCCTCATCCAGTTCCCGGCGCGTGGGGTGCTGCCATAGAACAAGTCCCACAGCGCGGCCAGCCGCCTCGATCATGGCACGCCAACTCCCATCGGCTGGTGCATCGCGCAGGAGCCGCATGTTCTCCTCGGGGTCTCCCCATGTCCGGCGCACATGGTCCGCGTGCAGCCAGCGTTCAATGAGCGGCAGGTCATCGCTCGTCACATCGCGCAGGCGCACGTTCGTCATGATCAACCTCCCTTCTTGTGTCGATGCGTCGGATGCGAGCGGGTTGCGAACCCCGGGGTGTGATTCGGAATTCCGCGGCCAGTATGAGGAGCTCGTGAAGGGGGTGAACGTCGGCGGTCTGCCCGATGACGACTCCGACCGACGAAACACCGGCGTCCCTGACTGGAACAGCACTGGTGGAGGCGACTCGACGGTCGGCAATCCGAACCTTTAGGTCGCGCCCTCGGCCGGCCCCGACGACTCATGAGGTTGTCCGGACATCCGGCGAACCGCCGATGTCGGCGACCCCCTCGCGACAATCGCATTCAACCACCGCTCCCCCTCCCTCCCCTCCCGCCGATCCCCGCTGACCCGGGTCTCGACCACCGCGAACGCCGGCACCGCCCCGACCAGCGCCGCGAGCCCCTGCTCGTCCAGATCCGTAAACCGCCGACCGCCATGCTCCCGCTCCCCTGCCCCGTACTTGAACGAAGCTTAGCGCACGCCGGCCCGCACAAGTGACCGCCCGAGACGCCGAAGCACCTCCGTGAGCTTCGCCGGCGGCACATGCAGCAGGCTGGCGCAGTCCCGGATGACGTCGAAGTGGCACTCCCAGTCGACCTTCCGGAAGCCCCACAACGCGACCCAAAGAGCTCAATGCGCGACGCCTCGACGGCGGTCGCGACAACGCCGCGTCATCCGACGCGATTGCACCAGAGCGCACGATGCTCCGCCGGAGGAGAGACTTCCGATCGTTCAACCAGCGTGGCTTCGCTCTCCGATAACGCTGTATTGACAGCCTAACTGTCACTGTCTATATTAACTCCCATGAACGAGACCCTGGACATCAACAGCCTGAGCCGCGCCGCCGACGTCCCCGTGCGGACGATCCGCTACTACCTCGCGGAAGGGCTACTCCCGTCGCCCAATGGCCGGGGTCCGGCGTCGAGCTACAGCCGGGAGCACCTCGATCGGCTCCGGCTGATTCGCCGCCTGCAGGATGCCCACCAGCCGCTGGCCCTGATCAAGTCGCGGCTGGCCGGACTCGATCCGGCCGGTGTGGCACGAGCGCTCGCCGAGGTGGAGGGCGAGGTCCGCAACGAGCCGCGCTCGGCCGCCGACTATGTGCGCCGGGTGATGGCTCGGTCGAGCCAGGGCGAGACGACCCCGGAGACGCCGCCCACGCACGGGACCGATGAGGCGGCGGCTTCCAAGACGCCGACCCGCAGTACCTGGGAGCGGATCACCCTGCATCCCGACATCGAATTGCATGTGCGCCGGCCCTTGGCCCGCGCCGATCAACGCCGGCTCGACGCATTGCTGGAACAGGCCAAGCGGCTGTTCATCGGCAACGACTGAACCGGGACACCAGGACACCGGCGCGCGATCAATGGCGTGCGCCGGCCGCGACACTTCAAGGAGACCACAGGATGTCCGTCATCGCCGAATGCTTGTCCCGCGTGACCATCGGATCGCCGATGCAGCACGGTCAGCTGACCCTGTTCCCGCTCTTGGCCGATGGCGTGGCCGAGCCGGGCTATCGATTGCTCGATGCCGCCCTGGCCGACGGGACTGCCCGCGTGACCGAGGTCTCCGCGTCGGGTTCGGTGCCGGAGCTGTGCTTCGTCAATGACGGCGATCGTCCCGTGCTGCTGCTCGATGGCGAGGAGCTGATCGGCGCCAAGCAGAACCGCATCCTCAACCTCACGATCCTGGCCCCGGCGCACAAGACCATCACGATTCCGGTCTCCTGTGTCGAGCAGGGTCGCTGGCATGCCCAATCGACCGCGTTCGCCAGTGCACGCCGTGCGCACTTTGCGACCGGACGTGCCCGCAAGGCGGCCGATGTGACCAGCTCGCTGCGTCGGCGTGGATCGCGCGAGAGCGATCAGGGGGCGGTCTGGCGCGACATCGCCGAGAAGTCGCGACGCTTCGGGGTCGCCTCCGCCACCGGGGCGGCGGCGGACATCTATGCGTCTCGGCGCGAAGCGCTCGATGCCTATCGCAACGCCTTCACGCCGCAGCCGAACCAATGCGGGGCGCTGTTTGCGGTGAATGGCCGCGTGGTGGGTCTCGACCTGTTCGACAGTCCCGTGACCCTCGCCGCGGTCCTGGGCACGCTTGTGGAGAGCTACGCGCTCGATGCGCTGGATGCGCAGAACGACGTCATCGCAGAGCCGACGCCGGCGGACCCGCGGGCGTGGCTCGATGCCGTCGGCGCTGCCGATGTCGAGCGCTTCGCGGCCCTCGGCGAGGGCGAGGATTGGCGCCTCTTCGGTCCCGGTCTGGCGGGCGGTGCGCTGGTCAAGGACGGGCATCCGGTGCATCTGTGTGTCTTTGCAGTCGACCACGATGACGACGACATGGCCGAACCCGGCGCGGGCGCGGCGCGCTCCGGACGGCTCGGCCTGGAGCTGGCCACCGACCGGCACCTGATCCGGCGCCTCGGGCGCAGTCGGCGGTATCTGCATCTGCGACTGCGAGTCCCGCGTTCGGTCGGCACCCGTCGGCCGCTCGACCTGGCGTTGGTGCTCGACCGCTCCGGATCCATGGGCGGCGGCAAATGGGCGCATGCCAGTGGTGCGGCGCAGGCGGCCATCGCGCGTCTCGGGTCCGAAGACCGGGTCGCGCTGGTGGTGTTCGACGAGCAGGTCGACACCCTGCTGCCGTTGTGTCGGGCGCACGAGGCGCAAGCTGCTGCTGCGCGGGTCTTGGACGGGGTCGGGCCGCGCGGCGGTACCGATCTGGCCGGGGGGTGGCTGACCGGATGCGCCCTGATCGGGCGTGCGGACGGGGACGAGCGACTGCATCGGTGTTTCCTGCTGAGCGATGGCCAGGCGAATCAAGGCATCGTCGATCCTGCGATCCTGGCGCACCACGCCGCCGAGCTTTGTCGGCTCGGTGTCGTCACCGGCACCTTCGGGGTCGGCGACGATTACGACGAGGTCCTGCTCGGTGCCCTGGCCGATGCCGGGGGCGGTGCCTTCCACGACATCGCCCGGGCCGAGACGATGTCGGCCGTCATGGATCGCGAGTTGGGCGATGCGCTCGAGGTCGTCTACGCCGCGCCACGGATCCAGCTCGAGTGGGCGTCCGATCTGCAGATGGAGGTGCTCGGTCCCTGGACCAGCACGGCCGGAGTGCGGAGCCTGACCATTCAGCCCGGCGACCTGGCCAGCGACCAGGTGCTCGATCTGCTGGTGGCGGTGCGTTTCCCTCCCGGTGCGCAAGATACCGAGTGCGCGGTGCAGGTGCGGGTGACCGACGGCGCGGCGATCTTGGCGCAGACCCGATTCGATTGGACCTGGGTCGACAGCGCCCGACGCAAGGCCCAGCCGCATGATCGTGCCGTCGAGCAGCGAGTGGGCGAGTGGCTTGCGAGCCGGGCTCGCCTTGCAGCGACCGCCGCCAACCGCGCGGGCGATCTCAAGCAAGCGCGAGCGCATCTGCGCGAAGGCGCCGCGGCGATTCGCGCCTACGGAGCCGAGGAACCTGCGCTTCGGGCACTGGCCGAGGCGCTCGACGCCGAGTGCGAGCAGCATCGCACGCGGCAGACCCCGCGCGACTTGAAGGAGCGCCTCTATCGCGACAGGAACCGGCAGTCCGGCCGTACCGAAGACGGCGGCAGGCACCGTGGCGAGCCGTCGCGCCCGGCACCGCGTCTTCAGGTGCTGCCGGCCGTGGATAGCCGGGAACACGCCGAGACGAGCGCGCACTTGCGGGCGATCCCCCGTCAGCAGACAGCGGCGTGGGGCAAGGCGACCGTGACGGCGCTCGGCACCGGTCTCTATACCGATGCCGCCGGTCGCGCGGTGGATTGGCGGTTTGCAATCCAAACAGCCGTCGCTGCCAAGCGCAGCCTGCCGCCCGATGCGCCCTTGCCCGGTTCGCTGTCGCCGGTCTATCCGACCACGCGGATCCAGGTCGCCAACGAGACTTCGCTTGCCGCGGCTCGGCGGCTGAGTGAGCAGGGGCAGCGGGTGCTGGCGCTGAATTTCGCCAACGGTATCGAGCCGGGCGGCGGGTTCCTCCAGGGCCACCGCGGACAGGAGAGCGTGCTGTGCCGCTCCAGCGCGCTTTTCGCAACCCTGCAGGGGGGTCCGATGTATGCGGACCACGCGACGCGCCCACTGCCGGATTCCACCGATTGGGCGATCCTCTCCCCGGACGTGCCGGTGTTCCGCACGGATGACGGTACGCCGCTGGAGCGCCCCTGGCTCCTGAGCGTCATCACCTGCGCGGCGCCCTACGCGCCCACACTCGGGGTGGAGGCATCGGCGGCTCTGATGGAGAGCCGGATCCGTCGGGTGTTGGCCGTCGCGCGTGCCTTCGGATACGAGGCGCTGGTCTTGGGGGCGTGGGGGTGCGGTACCTACGGCAATGACCCGGCGCGCATCGCGGCGATCTTTCACGCGGCACTGCGCGAGCAGGCCGGCGCCTTCGCCGAGGTCGTGTTCGCGGTCACGGACGGGGCATCGGAGCGGGCGTTCTTCGGGCCATTCGCTGCGGAGTTTGGAGGATCGCGATGAGCCGCTCCGCGTCTTCGCACGGGTTGCGCGGCGAGGCCATGGACCGCCTCGACCCGGAAGCGACCGCGGTCCGCTTGGTCGCGCTGCCCTGTCTCGATTCCGAGGCGCACGCGCAGCGCTGCCGCGCCGACCTTGCCGTGCCGCGGGAGCAGGCCGCCCGACTCGGGCGCAGTGCGCTGGAGGCGATCGAGCGCGGGGTCTATGTCGACCGCGCGGGTCGTCCGGTCGACTGGCGCGAGGCGGTCGCCGCGGCCGTCGCCGCCAAGCGCAGCCTGCCGCCGGATGCGGCCTTGCCCCCCGCGCCCTTGCCGAGCCGGCGTCAGACCGGCGTGCAGGTGGCCAACGAGACGACGTTCATCGCGGCCAAGCGCCTGACCGAGACGGGCGAGCGGGTCCTCGCGCTGAACTTCGCCAACGGCATCGAGCCCGGCGGCGGATTCCTGCACGGCGCCCGCGCACAGGAGGAGGTGCTGTGCCGCTCGAGCGCGCTGTACGCGACGCTGCGCGGCGATCCAATGTACGACGCCCACCGACAAAGGACCCTGCCGGATTCCACCGATTGGGCAATCCTCTCGCCGGACGTGCCGGTGTTCCGCACGGATGACGGTACGCCCCTCGACGCGCACTGGCCGCTGAGCATCATCACCTGCGCCGCGCCTTACGAACCCGGGGTCGGCCAACCGCGCGCGGGCGATCTGCTGCAGCACCGCATCACGCGGGTCCTGGACATCGCTCGGACCCACGGTTATACCGCCCTGGTGCTCGGCGCCTGGGGCTGCGGCGCGTTCGGCAACGATCCGTACCGCACCGCGCGCGATTTTCATGACGCCTTGATGCGGCATGCCGGCGTCTTTGCGCAGGTGGCCTTCGCGGTTGCGGACTGGTCGCAGGAGCGGCGGTTTCTGGCGCCGTTTGCGGAGCTGTTTGGCGGAATCGATTGATGAGTTATCGATTGAGTTGACCGGTTCGACGGCGGTCTCAGCCGCCGTCAGCGGCCTCGGTCAACGTAGGCGAATGACGCTGTCCGTGGCACACTCCCGTCAGCAAAGACCGACCTTGGACTGTTCGGAGCTTCCTGGCCCGCCAGTCAGCCTTCTGCCATGGAATGCCCAACGGCGCTTCTCGGAAGAACCGCGCACTCCCCTATCCCAGTATCTTTCATACCCTACGGAGATCGAATGCCGTGAAGAATCGTTCTATCTTCAGCGCAGTCCTTGCTTTGTTGGTCGTCTTGGGTGCGAGTGCCGAGCTTATCGCGGATGATGCGATTGACCCGAAGACCGAACAGTTGCTCGAGCAAGCACTCGGCGGCGAATCCGTCTCCGCCTATTGGCTCCCGGACAGCACGACTCCTGCGCGGGCGACCGAGGCCATCGGGGTCCTGTACCGGGCGATCGAAGGAGCGGCCGGCAATGTCACGATCGAAATGGGGCATTTCAGCCGTTCGGGGGCGGATTATCGTCTGACAGGGCGCGTGCGTGAGGTCTACGGGATGGAGCCGCGCGACGTTGGTTTCCTGCCGGACCGCATCGAGCTGACGACGACCATGCCGAAGCCGGGCGATCCGCGTTGCTGCCCGACGGGGTCGGCGCGCTGGTCGATCGACCGCGCATCCCTGGAAGGAAAGCGTCTGCCGTAGAGGAACGACATGGCCGAGCGATTCACCGCCAAGCAGGGCCAGTACCTGGCCTTCATCTACAACTACTCGGTGATGTTCGGCCAACCTCCGGCTGAAGCCGATCTGCAGCGCTTCTTCGGGAAGTCACCCCCCACCATCCATCAGATGCTCGTTACGCTCGCGGAGAAGGGGTTGCTCAGCCGCACGCCGGGGAAAGCGCGCTCCATCCTGCTCTTGGTCGACCCCGCGGAGATTCCGCGGCTTGAGCGGCCGAATTCGGCGAGGGCTTGAGAAGGCGGCGGGTCGGCGATTCGAGCATCCGGCTGCTGGGTTTTTTTCGCATGGCGACGTCGTTTGAACGTCGGGGGAGCTTACGGAGCCGACCCAGACCAGTCGTTGGGTACCTTGTCCCGAAGGACCGTTCCGGACGCATTGGAGACTCTCGCAGGCACGCCCGTGAGCGACTCTGGTCGGCTAGGAGAGGTCACCGAGCATGGTTCTGTTCGCGACAGCTAAGGGACCCTAAGCGGCCGCCCGACAGATCGAAAATTTGACCTTGGTCCCTTAGCCCCATGGTGTTGCTCCTTCGCCCGAGTACAGGGGCAATAGTCAAGACCCTCCGCTCTCGCTCTGGCGATGCATGGCCTTCTGCAAGATCTCTTCCGCCCTATAGTCTACGAAGATCGGCGGCGCCACTGCCGGCGATATCTGAGAGCCGACCTTGTCGATGCGCCGCTGGAACGCTGCGCTCGGCGAACCGAACGTGCGAGCGATCACCAGCGGCGCCGAACTGGTGTTCGCCGGTCGGCTCAGCGAGGCCGACCAGGCGCGCCGAGCTAGGGGTCTGGCACAGGGTTGCCCGGTTGCCCGGCACTTTCCGGCCCTCCGGCGGGCGGTCAAGGCGTACCGGGCGACAGTGACGGAAGAGGTAAAAAAAAGCCCGACAGGAGCGCTCGCTACGGAAAAGTGTTGACCACGGCCGCTCTTGTCCCGCCGCCGGAGTGCCCCGTCCAGAAGGGCGGGTAATCGCCCGGAAAGGGACGCGCCAGGGTGGCGGAGGGCAGCTCGCCGAAGGTCTGTCGGTAGTGGGTGGCGAGGCGCCCGAGATGGGTGAAGCCGAGGTGATAGGCGAGCTCGGTGACGGTGGATTGCCCGGCGTCGCTCGCGAGCAGGGCGCGACGCAGCGCATGGAGTCGGAGCTTGCGGACGAAGGCCCCGGGTGACATGCCCAAATGCTCGCGAAAGGCGTAATCCAGGGTACGGGGGCTCACCCCCGACGCGGCACACAGATCGGGCAGGTCCAGGGCGTCCAGGTCGGCATAGCGGATCAGCTCGATGGCTTGATCGTAGCCCCGCCGCCGACGGGATTCTGGCTCCGGTCGGATGTCTGGCCCCGTCGGTAGGATCCGCGCGGCGAGACCGAGGACCAGCTCGCGCTCTAGCGCGACGACGGCGGCCGGGTGCCGGAGCATCTCCGGGGAACGATGCACGCGCGCCAGGAAGCCATTCAGCCAGCGGCCCAATGCCCGTAGCGTCGCACTGGACGCCGGCAGGACCTGCGCCGCCGCGCCCGCCTCCAGCAGACCCGCCTGTGCCGGGGGGAGGACCCGGCGCAGCAGGGACAACTGCAATAGCAGCAAAAGATGCTCCTGACCCTGGTCGAGTACCGCCTCCAATCCCGTCGGCAGGGTGGCGGGCAACCCACGCTCGTGCAGGGAACGCCGGAAGTAGGAGCTGTGGCTGCCCAGCTTGAGCGGCACCGCGCAGGCGAGCATCCCCTCCGGTGATAGCGCCTGGACCTGGAGCCGGGTCGCGCAGGACTCGCGATAGAGGAGGCAGTTGGGCGTGGCGACGAAGACCTTGTGCACCCGAAACTGTCCGCCGCCGATCGGCGTGCCGATGACCTCCCAGGGTTGGGCGCTTCGCTCATAGCGGCAGGGATCGTCGGTGTCGTGGATACCGAGCAGTCCCAGCGGGGCGACGCTGGCGCGCGCAGCCGCCGGCGCCGATGCCGTGTTCGGAAAGGGTTTTGTCATGTCTGCCTCTTTGCGCAAAACGGATAGCGACCCAGTAAAACGATGGCCTATTCTGCGCCGCAGAGGCGTGTGGCGACTGCACGCTGCCGGGGGAACGGGTAACCGCACCCCGGCGCATATTGCCCAGCAGGCGCCGATCTCCCAGACCGAGTCAGACGGCGCCCTTGCTCTGGTCTTGAGGCGCGGTACAAGCCTTCATATTCGTTTTCAATAACTTAGAGACTCTTGACGGGGGCTGTCGCCCGGGCGCCCGGAGGGAGGCCCACCGCTTCCACTCATGAACGTGGACGATTTTAAGGGGAAAACCCATCAGGGAAGGTGGCCGGGCTCAGCCTCTGGCGACTCTCAACCGCAACCCTTCTCAACCTGAACGCAGAGAGTATTCACATGATGCAACCAGAGCACCTCCGGCGTCACCGCCGTCGCCGCTTACTCGGCGCCCTCGGCCTGACCCTAACTGCGCTGGGAGCCCTGTCCTCCGCGGGGGCCGCCGACCAACCCAACATCCTGGTCATCTGGGGCGACGACATCGGCCAGTCGAACATCAGCACCTACACCCATGGGCTGATGGGCTATCAAACCCCCAACATCGACCGCATTGCCTCTGAAGGCATGACCTTCACCGACCACTACGGCGAGCAGTCCTGCACCGCCGGCCGCTCGTCCTTCATCACCGGCCAGAGTGTCTTCCGCACCGGGCTCTCCAAGGTCGGCATGCCGGGTGCCGCCGAGGGCATGCAGGTGGAGGACCCGACCATCGCCGGCCTCCTGAAGGCACAAGGCTATGCGACCGGGCAGTTCGGCAAGAACCACCTGGGCGACCAGGATGCGATGCTGCCGACCAACAACGGTTTTGATGAGTTCTTCGGCAACCTCTATCACCTCAATGCCGAGGAGGAGCCGGAGAACGCGGATTATCCGAAGGACCCCGAATTCCGCAAGCGCTATGGCCCGCGCGGCGTCATCCATTCCTGGGCCCTGCCGGACGGCACCCAGAAGATCGAGGACACCGGCCCCCTGACCAAGAAGCGCATGGAGACCGTGGACGACGAGACCTCCGAGCGCGCGCTCGCGTTCATCGCAGAGCAGACCAAGGCCGGCAAACCCTGGTTCGTCTGGTGGAACGGCACCCGCATGCACTTCCGTACTCACGTCAAGGACGAGCTGCGCGGCATTTCGGGGCAGGACGAATACTCCGACGGCATGGTCGAGCATGACCTGCATATCGGTAAGTTCCTGAAGAAGCTCGACGAACTGGGGATCTCCGACAACACCATCGTCTTCTACTCCACCGACAACGGCCCGCACATGAATACTTGGCCGGATGCGGCCATGACGCCGTTCCGCGGCGAGAAGAACACCAACTGGGAGGGCGGCTGGCGCGTCCCCGCGATGGTGCGCTGGCCGGGGCACATCAAGCCCGGCACCTGGAACAACCAGATCGTCCACCACATGGACTGGCTGCCAACCTTCCTGGCCATCGCGGGCGAGCCCACGGTCAAGGAGAAGCTCCTCACCGGCTATCAGGCGAACGGGCGCGACTACCGGATCCACCTCGACGGTTACAACATTCTGCCGATGCTGACCGGCGCGGTGCAGGACAGCCCGCGCAAGGAGATCTTCTACTTCTCCGACGACGGCGATATGACCGCCCTGCGCTACGGCGACTGGAAGGCGATCTTCCTGGAACAGCGCGCGGAGGCGACCTTCCAGTCCTGGCGCGAGCCCTTCGTACACCTGCGCGTCCCGCTGCTCGTGAACCTGCGCCGCGACCCCTACGAGCGCGGCATGGTCACCTCCAACACCTATGACGACTGGTTTCTGGATCGGGTCTTCCTGCTGTCGGCGGCCAAGGACTACGTTGGCCAGTTCCTGATGACCTTCAAGGAGTACCCGCCCAGGCAGAAGGCCGGGAGCTTCAACCTGGACCAGGTGATGGAGCAGTTGACCAGTCCAGGCGCGCGCTGATCCCGGTGGCAAGCTGACCCCGGGCCGGATCGGCAGACAGGGATGTCGCGCGAGCCGGCGCAGGGATCAGTGACGGGCCTTCGCCACAGGCCACCGGTTCGGCAGCCGGCCAACGACTTCACCCAAAGAGAGTCCCCATGCGTCATCTTCTGACCCTCGTCGCACTGCTGGCCTTCAGTCCGCTCACGAGCGCCGGGCCGCTCCCATCCTGGACGGACGGACCGACCAAGACCGCGATAACCGCATTCGTCGAAGACGTGACGAGCGCGGGCAGCCCGAACTTCGTGCCCCCGGCCGAGCGCATCGCCGTGTTCGACAACGACGGCACCCTCTGGGTCGAGCAGCCCATGTACACCCAACTCGCCTTTGTCATCGACCGCGTGAAGGCACTCGCGCCCGAACATCCGGAATGGCAGGACGAGCAGCCGTTCAAGGCGCTGCTGGAAGGTGATCTGGACGCACTGAAGGCAACGGGCACGGATGGCGTGAACAGGCTGCTGGCCGCCACCCATGCGAACATGACGACCGAGGCGTTCGAGCAGATCGTCAGCGATTGGATCGCCTCCGCGCGCCACCCCCGTTTCGACCGGCTCTATACCCAGGTCGTCTACCAGCCCATGCTGGAGCTGCTGGACTACCTGCGCGCCAACGGCTTCAAGACCTTCATCGTCTCCGGCGGCGGCATCGATTTCATGCGTCCCTGGACCGAGCGCACCTACGGCATCCCGCCGGAGCAGGTCATCGGCTCGAAAATCGCCATGCAATACGCGGTGCAAGACGGCACGCCCGTGCTGCTGCGCGAGCCGGAGATCGCCTTCATCGACGACAAGGCGGGCAAGCCCGTCGGCATTCAGCGCCATATCGGACGCCGGCCCATCCTCGCCTTCGGCAACTCGGACGGCGACTACCAAATGCTGGAATGGACGACGGCCGGCCCAGGTAAGCGGTTGGGACTCATCCTCCACCACGACGACGGCGAGCGTGAGTACGTGTACGACCGCGAAAGCCATGTCGGCCGCCTTTCCAAAGGGCTCGACGATGCCGGCTCCAAGGGCTGGCTGCTTGTCTCGATGCAGCGCGACTGGGCGCGGGTCTTTCCGTCCGCACCGGAGGGCTCGACGGGCACACCTGGCGATCGTCATGAGTGAGATTTCAGTCGCCTGGCTGCTCGCCCTCGGACTCTTCATCGGAATCCTGATCCTGCTGGAACTGGGCCGGCGGATCGGTGAGCGACGTTTCAGGCGCGACCCCGACGGAGCCCGCGCCGGGACGGGCGCCGTCGAGGGGGCGATCTTCGGTCTGGTGGGGCTGCTGATCGCCTTCACCTTCTCGGGGGCCGCCTCGCGCTTCGATGACCGCCGTGAGCTCATCGTGGAGGAGACCAATGCAATCGGCACCGCCTACCTGCGGCTCGATCTGCTCCCCGAAGGTGCGCGTGGGACCATGCAGGAGCGCTTCCGGCATTATCTCGACGCCCGCATCGATGCCTATCGCAAGCTGCCGGATGTCGAGGCGGCACGGGTAGTGATGACGCAGGCCAACGCCATGCAGGGCGAGATCTGGACGGCGGCGATCGCCGCCGCCCACAGCGAGGGTGCCTCGCCGGACGCGCTGAAGCTCCTGCTGCCGGCGCTCAACGACATGTTCGACATCACGACCACGCGCACCAACGCGACCGCGATACACCCGCCAATGATCATCTACGGAATGCTGGTCGTCCTGACCCTGGCCGCGGCGCTCATGGCGGGCTACGGCATGGCCGGAAGCAAGGGGCGCCCCTGGCTGCACATCGTCGGCTTCGCCCTGGTGATGGCGCTGGCGGTCTACATCATCATCGACCTCGAGTACCCACGCATCGGACTGATCCGGGTCGAGGGCTTCGATCAGGCGTTGATGAACCTGCGGGCGGGCATGAAGTAAATCGCCCTGATTTCTATTGAGTTACTCGAAATTCGTCTTTCGGCACTCGCACTTGCCCGGAATGACTCCGCAGGTGGATCGGATGGCTCGGAATCCGTGATCTCAAGAGGTACCAAATGAGACCGATACAAACGCAAATCGCCTTGGCCACCGGTCTCCTGCTGGGACTTCCGGCTGCCGACGCCGAGGATGCGGCTGCCCTCGCCAAGCAACTGTCCAATCCGGTGGCCGCGCTGATCAGCGTGCCCTTCCAGTCGAACTGGGAGCAGAACATCGGGCCGGACGACCGGGGCAGCCGTTACACGCTGAACATCCAGCCGGTGATTCCGATCTCTATCGGCGAGGATTGGAACCTGATCTCCCGCACCATCCTGCCGATCGTCGATCAGTGGGGCATCTTTCCTGGTGCCGGCGAACAATTCGGCCTCTCGGACACAGTACAGAGTCTCTTCTTCTCGCCGAAGGAGCCGACCGCCGGCGGACTGATCTGGGGCGCAGGCCCCGTTTTTCTGCTGCCCACCGCGACCGACGAGCTGCTCGGCAGCGAGAAATGGGGTGCCGGGCCGACTGCGGTCGGGCTGGTACAGAGGGGCAAGTGGACCTTCGGCGTGCTCGCGAACCATATCTGGTCCTTTACCGGGCCGAGCGATCGAGCCGACATCAACAGCACCTTCATTCAGCCCTTTCTCTCCTACACCACGCCGACGGCTTGGACCTACACACTGCAGACTGAATCCACCTACGACTGGGAGGGCGAGCAATGGAACGTGCCCATCGCCGCCCAGGTTGCCAAGTTGACCAAGATCGGCGGGCAACTGGTGCAGTTCCAGGCCGGCCCGCGCTATTACGCCGCGAGCACCGAATCGGGGCCGGACGGTTGGGCGTTCAGGTTCAACGTCGTGCTGCTGTTTCCCAAATGAAGACCCTGTTCGGCGACACCCACAGGCCCTCGGCGAGGGCAAATAGACGCCCTCTCCCGAAAACCGCGAGCGGTGACCACCGGCTCATGCCTCGTGATTCAGGGGAGCGCCGACAGCGCGCCGCTCTGATATACCGCGGCCGGATAAAGGCTTCGCGATTCCCGGCCGACATTCCCTCCGCAGATCCCATCCACCAACGAGGACAACTCCGATGAAGCGACGACTCTGGCCATCCCTGCTCGGCGCCCTGGCGCTGCCGTTCTACCTGCCGCTCGCCGTGGCCGCCGACAAACCCAACATCCTGGTGATCTTCGGCGACGACATCGGCTGGTACAACACCAGCGCCTACAACCAGGGTGTGATGGGGTATCGGACGCCCAACATCGATCGGATCGCCAAGGAGGGCGTCCTCTTCACCGATGCCTATGGGCAGCAGAGCTGCACCGCTGGGCGCGCGGCCTTCATCACCGGCCAGAGCCCCAAGCGCACGGGGCTCCTGAAGATCGGTATGCCGGGTGACCCGATCGGACTTCAGGCGGAGGATCCCACGCTCGCCGAGCTGCTCAAACCGCTCGGCTACGCCACCGGTCAGTTCGGCAAGAACCACCTCGGTGATCGCGACGAGCATCTGCCGACCAAGCACGGCTTCGACGAATTCTTCGGCAATCTCTACCACCTGAATGCCGAGGAGGAACCGGAGAACCCGGACTATCCGAAGGACCCCGCGTTCCGAGACAAGTACGGCCCGCGCGGCGTCATCCACTCCTACGCTGACGGGCGCATCGAGGACACCGGACCGCTCACCAGCGAGCGCATGCAGACCGTGGACAAGGAATT
Source organism: Thiocapsa sp. (assembly GCF_018399035.1). Taxonomy (GTDB): domain Bacteria; phylum Pseudomonadota; class Gammaproteobacteria; order Chromatiales; family Chromatiaceae; genus Thiocapsa. The sequence goes on along the minus strand of NZ_CP073760.1, from coordinate 4,848,076 downwards.
CCTTGCGGCGACGGTGGACTTCATCGACCGCCAGCAGGCCGAGGACAAGCCCTGGTTTGTCTGGTTCAACACCACCCGCATGCACATCTTCACGCACCTGGAGGACGCCAGCAAAGGTGCCACGGGACGGGGCATCTATGCCGACGGCATGGTGGAGCACGACGGCCTGGTCGGACAGTTGCTCGCCAAGCTCGACGCGCTCGGCGTCGCCGACAACACCATCGTCGTCTACACCACCGACAACGGCGCGGAGAAATTCTCCTGGCCCGACGGCGGCACCTCGCCCTTCCGCGGCGAGAAGGCGACCACCTGGGAGGGCGGCATCCGCGTGCCCCTGATGGTGCGTTGGCCGGCAAGGATCCCCGGCGGACGGACCTCCAACGACATCATCAGCCTTGAGGACTTCGTCCCCACGCTTATGTCCGCGGTGGGCGAGCCCGGCATCAAGGAGAAGCTGCTCGAGGGTGCGACCATCGGCGACAAGACCTTCAAGGTGCACCTCGACGGTTACGACTTCCTGCCGTACCTGACCGGAGAGAGCGAGGAAGGACCGCGACGCGAATTCTTCGCCTGGGTGGACGACGGCAGCCTCGGCGCGGTGCGCGTCGGGGCCTTCAAGGGCCACTTCTCCACTCAACCGCATCATGGCCTCGACGCCTGGCTGCTCGGGCAGGAGCCGCGCAAGGCGCCGCTGATCGTTGATCTGCGCGCCGATCCGTTCGAGACCGCACCGCTGGAGTCCTCCTACTACGACGACTGGCTGGTGCGCCACATGTACGTGGTCATGCCGCTGATGGAGATCGTCGCGACGCACATGGAGACCTTCAAGGCGTTCCCGCCGCGTCAGGAGAGCGGCAGCTTCACGCCCAAACAGTAGGGCACCGCTTCAAACCCGGATACGGACCAGACCCATCGTCGGGGACCTATCTCCGGGTCCCCGGCGATGCGTTCTCCGGGGACATTGAGAAGCTGACCATGGCAGTCCAGCCCGATGCTCTGAGCGGGGTCAAGCGCCGGCAGGACGCAGCGCGAGCCGCTGCCCACGCGAACGCAGGTAGGGCAAGACCACCTTCGCCGATCCACGGAAAACGAGACCATGCGGAAGACCAATACGCATTTCATCGCACGCGCGGCCGCCGGCCTTGCCCTGGCCGCCTGTGTACTGGTGCCTCCGATAGCCGGCTCCTCGGAGGGCGGGACCGGACACTATGTTCCGGGTTCGGTGGCCACCCTGATCGATCTTGCGCCCGCCCGGCCCGGCTGGGTCATCGAGCCGATCTACCTCCACTACGAGGGGGATGCCGATCTCTCCAAGCAGATCCCGGTCGCAGGCATCGACGTGTTCGGTTTGAAGGCCACCAGCGACGTCCTGCTCGCCGGCGGGTTCTACACCGTCGAAACGCCGATTGCGGGTGCCCACTACAGCGTCGGCGTCATGCTGCCCTATGTCTGGATGACAGTAGAGGGCGAGATCGAAACGGTGCTTGGCGACAGGCGGGTACGGGATACGGCCTCCGGGTTCGGCGATCTCACGCTGATCCCGGCGATGCTCGCTTGGAAGGACGGTCCCTGGCAGTACAACGCCGCCCTGACCGTCTACGCCCCGACCGGGGACTACGAGATGGGCCGTCTGGCCAACCCGGGGCTCAACTACTGGTCCTTCAATCCCTGGGCGGGGGTTTCATACAACAACGCCGGCAACGGCTTCAACGCGGCCCTCCACGGCGGTCTGGTCTTCAATACCGAAAACCCGGACACCGATTACCGAAGCGGCACGCTGGTGCATCTGGAGGGCAGCGTCCAGCAGCTCATCCCTGCGGGGAAAGGCTTTCTCACCCTGGGCCTCGAAGGCTTCTGGGTGGAGCAGGTGACCGCAGACAGCGGACAGCGTCCGATCCTCGGCGACTTCAAGGGCCGCACGGCCGGCCTCGGGCCGGTGCTTGGCTATGTGCTCCCTTTGGGTAAGCAGAATTTCGTCACCGAGGTGCGATGGCTCCGGGAGTTGGATACCAAGAACCGGCTCGAGGGGGATTACGTCTGGCTCAAGCTCGTCTATCAGTTTTGAGCCGGCGCGGGCGCCTCACAATTTCGCGATCAAGGGGTCAGCATTTCGCTGCGCCAACGTCAGGCAGGCGAGCGGCCCGGGGTACCTTCACGGCGACCTGCGACTTTCCTTTGGGCAGGGGGTCCTTCCCGGCAAAGGTCGGCCGCTCCAGGCTAAGGAAGTTGTAGACGAAGGTCGGACGGCCATCGCGCAGGTAGAGGCCGAGGCCGCCTTCGAGGCCGCCTTCGAGGCCGCCCTGGCCCTATGCCGATCGTGAGAATGGGCGCTATGCCGCAGTGGCCGGCTATGTCACCCTGCCCACCGGCAGCTACGACGCCAAGCGTGCCCTGTCGCTCAATACCAACCCGGGCGAGAACCGCTACCAGGCGGCCGTGCAGGCGGGGTACAGCCACCGCCTGGGGTCACGCGTCAACGCGATGACGGCGTTCGATGTCCAGTGGTTCGGCGACAACGACGCGTACCGCCGGGGTGCCGGCCGGATCGGCACCCTCGAGCAACGGCTGCTGTACAGTTGGCAAGTCGCGTTCAGCTAGACCCCGGCCGCACCCCTCACCCTGGGCCTGAGCTATTTCTACAGCCAGGGCGGGGCGTCACGCATCGACGAAGCGCCCTGGGGCGGCGCGCTGCGGGTGCAGCGCTATACGCTGTCGGGCATGATCAAGTTGCCTTTCGGAAGCCTGATCCTGCAATACGGCGGCGACCTCAAGACCGACAACGGTCTGTTTGAAGACCGGCGCTTCGCCGTGCGCGTACTCACCATCTTCTGACGAGGCAGGACTTGCCGCTCTTTCATATCCCCTCGCTGTTCCTGGCCACGGCACTGCTCTTCTTTATCATGCCGATGGTCACCTACCTGGTCTTGAACGGCCGCCGGCAGCGGGTGGTGACGCTGTGGTGCGGCGGCGACCTACTGCTGGGCTTGTCCATGACCTTGTTCGCGCTGCGTGGCCTGGCTCCGGAGTGGGCAACCTTTCCGCTCGCCCATTTTCTGATGTGCCTTGGCGTGATGATGCGTATCCAAGCGCTGCGCCGCGACCTGGGCAGACCATTGCCGCTGATTCTGATGGCCGCCGTCCCGTCCTTGTACCTGCTCGGATTTGAAGGCATCCGTCTGGGGCTGCGCGATGATTTGCTGCGCATGCAATTCCATAACGCGGCCTTTGTCGTTCTGTTTAGCTGGTTGGCCGCAGTAGGCTGGCGCATCGCGCAGCAGGAGCAAAGCCGCGCCGCCCGCTGGATTGCCGGGGTCTACCTGCTCCTGGCAGTGTCGTTTCTCAATACCCTGATCGGCCTGTCGCTGGGGCGCGTCACCCCCGTGTTGATGGACCCAAGCGCGGCACGCATCTTAATCATGCTGGCCGGTATCTTAAGCGCCGTGGTCGCCAATCTCGGGTATGTCGGACTCGCGTTCGAGCGCTCCCGCCGCCAGGCGATCCAGGCCGACCAGGAGTACCGCGCCATCATCGCCACCAGCCTGGACGGGTTTTTCCTGTGCGACCGGGACGGGCGCTTCCTCGACGTCAACCAAGCCTACTGTGACCTGATCGGTTACCGCCGCGAGGAATTGTTGACCATGGGCGTCGCGGATATCGACGCCGCTGACGCCGACGGCGGGGGCGATGCCGAGCGCGGGCGCCGGTGGGCGATCGAGCCCGCGTGTTTCGAGACCCGGCAGCGCCGCAAGGACGGGCGGCTCTTGGAGGTCGAGGCGAGCACCCAGGTCCTGCCGTTTGATCCCGGCAGGATCGTCGCCTTCATCCGCGACATCTCGGCGCGCAAACGCGCCGAGGCAGAGATCAAGGCCCTGGCCTTTTATGACCCATTGACGCACCTGCCCAACCGGCGTTTGCTCGATGACCGTCTGGGTCAGGTACGGGCCGCCGCCCACCGCAGCGGTTGCCATGGTGGCTTGCTGTTGTTGGATTTGGACAATTTCAAGCCGCTCAACGACGCCTACGGGCACGCCGCCGGTGATCTGCTGTTGATCGAGGTAGCGCGCCGCCTGACCCTGACCGTGCGTGCCGCCGATACGGCGGCACGCCTGGGCGGTGACGAGTTCGTGCTGCTCATCGGCGACCTAAGCGCGGAGGAGGCGGAGGCCGCCCGGTACGTCGGCAGGATTGCCGAGCAGGTGCGCCGCCGCCTATCCGCGCCCTATCGCCTGACCATCACCCGGCCGGGGCACCCCGACACCCTGATCGAACATCGCTGCACCGCCTCGCTGGGCGTCACCCTGTTTAATGGCATGGACGGCGTCGCGGAGGACATTTTCCGACAGGCCGATCTGGCGATGTATCAGGCCAAGGCGAATGGTCGCGACCAAGCCCGATTCTATGCTGTCCCCGGTGCCCTGTCCCCGGTGCCGAAGTAGCGGGAAAAGGAGCCGGGGTTCTTCTCGCTCCCACGCCCCCGCGTGGGAGGAGGGCGTGACGCTCCCGCGTCGCGTCATCCCCGCGCGCCATCAGCGGCGCAGGTCCGAGACGAGGGTCAGATCTTAGGCCACGGCGAGTGACCGCTGCCCGCTCGACTGCGGACTCCGGCCGGCGCGGCACCAGTGTCTCCAGCGGGTCGTAAGCACGCGCCCAGGCGCAGGGTCGTGGGTGACCACTAAGCGCGTTTTCCCGCCATAGGGTCGACTCGTCTGAGCGACTGGATTCAACCGAGTTCCTCCTGATCGCCGCCAGAGCTGCGTGATCTGTCATGGGCAGAACCGGTATCGGGCGGGGCGGCTCGACTGGCGGCAATCCCAACCTTCAGATCGCACCCTCGGCCGGCCCCGACGACTCATGACGTTGCCCGGACATCCGATGCCCCGCGTGTATCGGCAACCCCCTCCCGACAATCGCATTCAACCACAGCTCCCCTCCCGCCGGCGTTGTTCATAGTCCCGTCCAAGTCCGAGTTCATGGCTTGGTGATGGGCATGCGGGGATTTGGCAGGACCCACGAAATTTCATACCCTTGGAAGTGCAAACTAACCGAGGGTTCGAAAAGATGTTCGAAGATCCTGCCGAGAGTGACTTTAGACCAAGCGCGGGCGCTGCGCTACCCGGACGTTCGAGACCGGGCCGGAGCATCGGCTCATGACGCGACGCACACGCTTGGAGCAAGCCGAGCACATCGCGGCGGCCGAAGCACGGCTGGCGGCGGGGGAGACGCAACGCGCCGTGGCCACCGAGATGGGTATTGCGCGCAGCACCTTGCGCGACTGGTGCGGGGAGGTTCCGCGCGGGGATCCGCCGACGGGCTTGACGGCCTTCGCACGCACCCCGGAGGGGATCGATTGGTTGCATCGGCTGGTGTTGGCGGCGCATTTCAGCATCACCTTGCGGGCGGCGGGCGGAACCCGGCTGGTGAGTGAGTTCCTGGAGCTGAGCGGACTGTCGGCCTTCGTCGGGGTCAGCGACGGCGCGCAGCACGCGCTCAATGTCGCCCTGGAAACGGCCGTGGTCGCGGTGGCCGCGGAGCAGCGCACGGCGCTTGCCGAGGGCATGCCGGCGCGTGCGGTGACGGTGTGCGAGGACGAAACCTTTCATCCGGGGATCTGCTTGGTCAACATCGAGCCGGTGTCGAACTTCATTGTCCTGGAGCAATACGCCGCGGATCGCACCGCGGCGACCTGGACCGCCGCGCTTCAGGACGCCTGCACGGGGCTCGCCGTGGAGGTGATCCAGAGCACCGCCGACGAGGCCAAGGCGCTGCGTCGCCATGCCGAGACGGACCTCCGTGCGCATCATTCCCCGGACCTCTTTCACGGCCAACACGAGGTCTCCAAAGCCACGTCCTTGGCGTTGGCGCGCGACGTGCGCCGGGCTGAAGCCGGCGTGGCGGCCGCGCAGGCGCATTGGGAGGCCGAGCGCGCGGCGCAGCAGGCATTCGAGGCGCGCATGCCCCGCCCGCTCGGGCGTCCACCGGCCTTCGAGACCCGCATTGGCGCCGCCCTGAGCGCGCTGGTCGCCGTGGAAGCCGAACGCGACCGCGCACGGGAGCGGCAGAGCGAGGCGCGCGCATTGATCCGCGAGCTCGGCGTGCTGTATCACCCGTATGATCCGGTGGATGGACAGACGCAGCCGGTGGAGCGCGTGGCGGCGCGCTTCACCGACGTCTGGACACGCCTGAAGGGATTGGCCGAGGCCGCCGAGCTGCCCGAGCGCGCTCGCGAACGCCTCGCCAAGGCCGAGCGCCTGACCGTGCAGTGGCTCGCCACGCTCGCGTTCTTCTTCGCCACCGTGACCGCCAGGGTCGAGGCCCTCGCACTATCCCCGGAGCTGGAAGCGGCGGTCCTCGAGCAGCTCATCCCCGGCATCTACCTCGAGCGCGTCGCCGCCCGCAGCACCGCGGCCGAGACCCGACACCGCGTGCAGGCGGCGAGTACCGCGTTGCTCGACGTCCTGCGGCGCGCCGATCATCCGCTGCAGCGTCTCGCGCCCGAGGACAGCGCTCGGGTCGAACAGGTCGCCGGCGCTTGCGCCGATCTGTTCCAACGCAGCAGCTCCTGTGTGGAAGGACGCAACGGCCAACTGTCGCTGCATCATCACGGGCGTCATCGCTTGAGCGACCGCAGGCTCGCCGCGCTCACCGCCGTGCACAACTTCCACATCCGCCGTCCCGACGGCACGACCGCCGCCGAGCGCTTCTTCGGGCGGACACATCCCGCACTGTTCGAGGAGCTTCTCCTGCGTGTGCCCTTGCCGCCGCGACCCCGACGCCGCCGACTGCGTCCGGCGAAACTGCCCTATCTGATGCCGGTCGCGGCATGAGGGCGGTGGTCGGGATAATGAACAAGGCCCCTCCCGCCGATCCCCGGTAACCCAGGTCTCGACCACCGCGAACGCCGTCACCGCCGCGACCAGCGCCGCGAGCCCCTCCTCGTCCAGATCCGTAAACCGCCGACCGCCATGCTCCCGCGCCCCTGCTCCGTACTTGAACGAGGCATAGAGCACCCCGTCGGGCTTGAGCGCACGCCCGAGACGCCGCAGCACATCCGGGAGCTCCGCCATCGGCACATGCAGCAAACTCGCGCAGGCCCAGATGCCGTCGAATGCGTCCTGCCACTCGATCTCCTGGAAGCGCCGGACCTCGACCGGCAAGCCGCAGTGCTCGGAGGCCAGCCGCGCCAGCTTCGGCGATGCCTCGAACGCGGTCACGGTATAGCCGAGCCGCCGAAATGCCAGCGCATCGCGCCCCGATCCACAGCCGGCATCGAGGATGTGCCCGCCGGCCGGGATGTGAGCGGGTCACGACCCAGAGATGACACTGGTGCATTGCCGGACGGGGTCCGCAGTCGAGCGGGCAGCGGACACCCGTCGCGGCATTGAATCACAGATCCGGAGAGTAAGCCGGGTTCTTGCCGTCGGTTAGGCTGATGTTTGTGTTCTCGGTTTGCCGCCTGGTTTCCCGGCGGTGCCACATGATCTCGGCCATACGACGGTTCGTTCCCGGCTCCTCGCAGAACCGGACTTGGAGTGTTACACCATCCGGCTCCCAGCTTGAGTCATCCACCAAGGGACGGGGTAGAGATCATGGATGATCCGAGCACGCGGCAGCAGGGGGCGAATGGCGGCGCTGAAGCGCTTCCAGGTCAACGAGCGGCGCTGACTGCGGCGGTTTAGCCACTTAAACAGCAGGCCGCCGGCGAAGTGGATGTAACTCGCCAAGGCGCGGCCGTTGCCGCTCACCCCGTAGTACTGGAGATGCCCGCGCAGGTGGCGCACGAGGTAGGCCAGCATGGCCGCCCCGCCCTGCGTGCGCAGGCCGCGTAGTCGCTCGTTCAACAGTTTGAGCTTCTTGGCCATGCGCTTGCCGTCGGTCTTGCGCCCGACCACGAACCGGCCCCGACGACTACGGCCCACATAGTGGGTGAAGCCGAGGAAGCTGAAGGTGCGCGATCCTGCCGCGGTGTCGGCACGTTGCCCAAGGGCGTGGCTGCCGAAGCGTAACAGCGCGGTTTTGCTCGGTTCGACTTCCAGGTCGAAGGACGCCAGTCGTTCGGTCATGGCGGCCAGGAAGGCGTTGGCATCGGCCTCGTACTCGAAGCAGGCGACATAGTCGTCGGCGTAGCGGATCAGGTAGGCTTTGCCGGCACAGCCCCTGGCGAAACGTTTCTCGAACCACAGGTCGAGCACGTAGTGCAGGTAGATATTGCTGAGCACGGGCGAGACCAAACCCCCTTGCGGGGCACCCTCGTCGCTGGCCGTGAATGCGCCGTCTTCCATGACGCCGGCCTTCAGGAAGCGCCGCACGATCCGCAGAAGATTGGGATCGGCGATGCGGTGCTCCAGGAAGCGCAGTAAATGGGCATGCGAGAGATGATCGAAGAAGCCTTTGATGTCGGCCTCAACCACCCATTGCGTTTCTGCGTTGGTGATGACCTCCGCGACCCGCCGCAACGCATCGTGCGCGCTACGACCGGGACGAAAGCCATACGAGCAGTCGCAAAATTCCGGCTCCCAGATGGCTTGCAGGAGGCGGCTGAGCCGATCCTGCACCAATCGGTCCTCGAAGCTCGGCACACCCAGCGGACGGTAGCGTCCATCCCCCTTGGGAATGTAGCTGCGCCGCACCGGTTGCGGCCGGTAGCCCATTCGGCGTATCCGCGCCGACAGGTCGTCCAGTTGCGCGTCCAGGTCCTTTCCGTAGTCGTCTTTTCTTACCCCATCGACTCCGGGCGCCTTGTTTCCTTTCTGTCGCTCGAAGCTTTCGCGCAAGCCCTCGGGGTCGAACAACAACCCCATCAGAGAATTGAACCGCTCTCGCAGTTGCTCGCGCGCCATCAGTGTGAAACGCTCAAGTTTGGTTGTCACGGACAGAATCCTCTCGGCGTAGGGCCGTGTGTCGCTTTCGCGTTGTCTCAAACCGCCACCCCTTTGCTCGACCCGCATTACCGGGCGTCATCGCTCGTATGGATGGCTCCGACTTCCACGCACCACCGTCCGTGTCCTCGCTTTCTACACTTGTTCACGGGTGCCCGCCTCCGGCGGACCGATACGTGGATCTCCCTGGTTACCACGTGTTCTCCATGTCAGGCTCGATACGGCCTCGGACCCCGGGGAGTATCCGTACCGCTCGCCATCGCGCAGCACGGATTGTTGCCTGCCGGAGGGACAAACCCGTCGGCACTCCCGACTGTTCTTTACGGGGCTCAACACCTTCAAGGTCGGCTCCACCCGTTACCTTTGCACCTCGCCTGCTTTCGTGCCTACGCATCGACGTGTCCGTTGCCGTCCACGCCGCAAGGCTCGATACTGGGCTCGCGGCGCACGATTACCCAGGCGGGATTCCCACCCGCTAGAACACGCGGCCTTGCCAGGCCGCACTGTCCCCGGAACTCGTGATGACGTTGGCCCGTTTGGACGCTCAGCCACCGGGTGTAAGCGACGGCGTCGTTCCAGGTCACGTTGACGACAGGGCGTCGATCACGATCCCAGCCGGAGTCGTCCGGTTTGACGTGACCGGTTGCGTTGCAGAAGGCATCGAATTCATCGAACGTGACCTCGTAAACCCCGATCGCGAAGGGCCTCGACAGCGTCACATCCTCATTGATTTTCAGGTGCCTGCCGCAGCAGGTCGCGCACCGTCACCAGCGCACCGGGGTAGTCGAACGCCGCCACTTGCCGTCCCAGTTGCATGGCTGGCGCCCCGTGCGTCGCCAGCAAGAGCGGCCGACTGCGCTCGAACAGATCGGTGGCTGCAGTATCGTCGTGGTCCAGCAAGGGTGCCAGTTGCTCGAGTACCGCGCGCGCCCGCTCGGGATCGGGCGCCGGTACCTCTTCTGCCGCCTCGGGCAATTGGGCGAGTACCGCATCCAGGGCCTGCATTTCGGTCTGCAGGGCCGCCACGAGCCCGGGTATCGATGCCGTCTCCTTGGCGCGCAAGGCGTGCTCGAGCGCCAGCGCGGCGGCATGCAGGGCGGTTGCGCCAAGGGTTCCGGCGGCTCCCTTGAGCTTGTGCAGTCGTTGCCTGGCGGCTTCGGCCTGGCCTGCGGCAAGCGCGTCTTGCAGGCATTGCGGATCGTCGCGATGGCCGGCGGCAAACTGCCGCAACAAGGCCACATAGGCGACTGCATTGCCACCCAGGGCCCGCAGTCCGCGGTCGGTTTCGAGACCGGCAAACTCGGTCAAGCGGGTCGGCAACGCGACCTGATGCCCTGGCCGATGGGCCGGCGCGCCGATCGCGTCATCGGCGCGGTCGGTCTCTTGCCCCGCTGGCAACCACTTCAGCACGGTGGCGAAGAGTGCGTCCGGCTCGACCGGCTTGGTGATGAAGTCATTCGTCCCCGCGTCCTTGCAGGCCTGGCGGTCTTCGTCAAAGGCATTCGCCGTCATCGCCAGGATGGGCCTGGCCTCCCAGCCGGGCAGCTTGCGGATGGCGCGGGTGGCGTCAAGGCCGTCCATGTCGGGCATCTGTATATCCATCAGGATCAGGTCGTAGGCGCGGGCGGCGGCCTTGGCCACCGCCTGCCGGCCGTCCTCCGCCGTATCCACGGCCAAACCCACGCCGTGCAGCAGTTCCAGCGCCACTTCGCGATTGATGGGGTTGTCCTCGGCGAGCAACAGCCACGTGACGGGGGACTGCCGGCGCAGTTGCGTCTCGGCATTGCTCGTGGGTTCGACCGTGTTGGAGGACATGAGGCCATGTCCACGCTGTAGTCGGGCGGTGAACCAGAAGGTGCTACCCACCCCGGGCGTACTGTCGACGCCGACCTCTCCGCCCATCATCTGCGCCAGTTGCCGGGTGATGGCGAGCCCGAGGCCGGTGCCACCGTACTTGCGCGTGGTCGAGGCATCGACCTGTTCGAAGGCTTGGAACAGCCGCTGCCTGGCTTCCGGCGTGATGCCGATGCCGGTGTCCGCGACCGCGAATCGCACCAGCAGTTCGTCGCCGTCGTCTTTCAGGAGCAGGGCGCTCAGCATGACACGACCTGTGTCGGTGAACTTGACGGCATTGCCGGCGAAGTTGAGCAAGGCCTGGCGCAGCCGCAACGCATCCCCGCGCAGCCAGGCCGGTACCGAGTCGCGGTCGATCTCGACCGCGAGGCCCTTATCCTGCGCCGCGGGGGTGATGATGGACGCGACGTTGTCGAGGACGGCCGAGAGGTTGAAGTCGGAATCGTCCAGTCGCAGCTTGCCCGCCTCGATCTTGGACAGATCGAGAATGTCGTTGATGATCGATAACAGGTGCCGGCTCGCGTTGTCGATTTTGTTCAGCCGGTCCGCCTGCTCTGGGGTGGCACCCGCGCGTTGCATCAGGTGGGTGAGGCCGATGATGGCGTTCATCGGCGTGCGGATCTCGTGGCTCATGTTGGCCAGGAAGGTACTCTTGGCTACGTTGGAGGCTTCGGCCTGCTGCCGTGCTGCGGTCAGTTCCACCGTGCGCTGCGCCACCAGGTCCTCCAGGTGATTGCGGTACTGGTCAAGCTCGATGCCGATGCGCTTCTTCTCGGTGATGTCATCCTTCACCCCAACGTAGTGGCTGATCGATCCGTCGGGCTGGCGCAGCGGCGTGATGATGGCGAATTCGATGTATTCGGTGCCGTCTTTCTTGCGATTGTGGAATTCCCCCTTCCACGACTGCCCTTGCGCCAGGGCGGCCCTCATCGCGGCGTAGGTTTCCGGCGGCGTCTGGCCTGACTTGAAGATGCGAGTATTTTCCCCGATCAACTCTTCGCGGGAATAGCCGGTTATTTGCATCAGGGTGTCATTGACATATTCGATCGTGCCGTCGAGTTTGGTGATCACGATACTTTCCGGACTTTGCTCAATGGCGAGCGACAGTTTGCGCAGTGTCGCTTCGCTTTCTTCTGCTTTTTCTTTGGCTGCTATAAGCCCAAGTTCAGAATTCTTCAAATCGGTGATATTGGTAGAAAATACACAAATACCAACTATTTCTCCTGAACCGTTTCTTACAGGTACTTTGGTTGTCAACAGCCAGTGACTTAAACCGTCGACGCCTGTCAAGGGTTCAACGATATTATGTTTTGGTTTTCCTGATTTTATTACTTCCAGATCATCTTCCCAATATTTATCAGCCATGTCGGGATAAATTTCTTTCGAAGGTCGCCCTTCAATCTCCTCACGCGTCAAACCTGTGGCTTTGGCAACACTTTCGGTAACCCTGATTATTTTATTATAACAATCTTTGAAATAGATGAGAGTTGGGTCATTATTGAGCATTAAATTTTGATCATTTACTGTATTTCGTAGTTTTTGTTGGGCTGATTTTTGCTCGGTTAAATCGAGTGCTGTGGCGGCAATGTATTTGGGTTTACCAAGTGAGTCATTTATAACAGCCAAACTCATTAGCATGGGGAATTCGTGCCTGTTTTTATGCAAATGAGGAATTTCAAGCGCGTCAATATTTCCTTTATTCAATGCATCTTCTATTGTTTTTCTTACCAAAAGCATCTGTGCATCGCTATGAAATATGTCAAGATTACTCCCAGTAAGTTCTTTAACAGTATAACCATGAATTTGAGCGAAGTAATCGTTTACATAAACAAGATTTCCTTCCGGATCTGCTATTACACTCCCAAAAAGTGCCTTTTCTGTAATCGTAAAAAATTTGAGATACTCTTCTTCTGCCTGCTTGCGCTCGGTAATGTCCTGCGCAGCGCCCCAGAGGCCCACCGTTTTGCCTGCCGAATCGACTTCGACTTCGCCCTGTGCCCACATCCATCCAGTGTTTCCGTCTTTTCTGACGGTTTCCAGTTCGAGCGTGTACGGAACGCCGGTCTCCCGGGTATGGGCCAGGGCCGAGGACAGCCTCTCCCAGCTCTCAGGGGTGAACAGTTTCATGTGCTCGGTATAGGGCGGAACAGGCAGCGATGGATCGAATCCATACATCTTGTAGAGTTCTTCCGACCAAACAACCTGATTGGTTGCCACGTCCAGATGCCAACTGCCGATATGGGCAATGCGCTGTGTTTCTCCCAGATCTTTGACGATCCTGCGCAGCGCATCCAGCAGGCTGTTAAAGCTGCTGATCAATTGCCCGATTTCATCCTGCCTGGTCACGGGTAGCGGTTCGGGCACCAGGCCTTGCCCCGGGCGGGTGCCGAGGGCAGCGGCGGCGGCGCCGATCGGCGCCAGTTGGCGCAGCAGCATCCACCAGGTCAGTCCGCCGGCGATCAGGGTGAGCAGGATCGTGGCCATCAGCATGCGCCGCTGCATGTCGTGAATCGGGGCAAAGGCCTCTGCGGTCGGCAGCGTTCCGGCCACATACCAGCCCGCCACAGGGATGTTCTTGGCTGAGGCCAGCACTTCCAAGCCTTTGGGATTGCGAAATATGACCGAGCCCTCGCGCCCGGCCAGGAAGGCGTCGATTGCCGGACTAACCCCGTACGGCGGCAGGGCTTCCAGGATGCGGCTCTTGTCGGTGCCGGTGACGATCATCCGCTGCTGTCTATCGACGAGGACATAGCCTCCCGTTCGCCCATAGGCATTCGAGGTGATCCTGTCCAGGAAATTGTCCGCGCTCAAGTTGATCACACCCACCAGGCTGCCAACGACCTTCCCCTGCATGTCGCGTATCGGCACCGCCAGACTGAAGACCGGAACCCGTAATACCACGCCGATTGCCAAGGCGCCGATTGCCGACTTGCCTTCACCCAGCGCCGCAGCAACGTTGTCGAAGCGGCTGTAGTTGATGCCGATGCGACCGGCCTTGACCGGAACGGAGGCGGTGGTGGTGCCTGCGGCATCCGTGACGAAATAGCCACCGTTGAACAGCAAGGGCAGGATCGACCGGCGTTCGAGGTTGTCCTGCTGCATTGCTGGCGATTTCAATTCCCTTTTGCCAAAGTCGACCGCGATCGTCTCCAGGGCAGTCAGGCGGTCCTTCAGTTCGTGATCGATGTTTGCGGCCACCAAGGCCACTGTCGAGCGTTGCTGGTCGCCCAGCAACTGCGCCATGTCCGTGCGCAGCATCTTCGCCGCGTAGTAGGCGAGCGCCCACAGGCTGAGGGCAAAAATCACCAGAGATAACAGGGTGACGCGGGTCTTGAGCGAGCGCTGCAGTGGTCTGATCATATTGGCTTTTATTCTGGCAGCAGTCCTATTAGAACAGCAACACCCAGCCCTGCAGCGGCCTCAGTTGGCTCGATCGTGCGCGACCCCGTTGCGGTGCCCATTATCCTTTCGGGTTGCCCCGGTCCTGGTATTGATCGGCGATGGCCGTGATCACATCGTTACCCACAACTCTCCCCGTCGGCAGTGCGCTGGGCCTCCAACGCGAGCACGAAATCGGCAGCCCGCTGGAGTCCGATCCAGATCGTCTGGGGTCCGGGAAAGCCATCACGCTTGCGGTTGAGGAACCCGCCGAGGCCGGCGACCATGCGAACCATCCGATCGAGCGACGGCGGGGTCTCGGGTGGCGGCTTGCGTTGGGTCACCAGATAGACCGCCTGCCATTCGGCCCGATCGAAGACGACATCGCAAGGCATCTCGGGACACGCGCGTCCGAGCATGGTGAGCAACAGCACGCGCCAGGCGATGATCATGTAGAACGCCAGTGCCGGCTCGAGGCGTTCGCGCTTCTCCAGCTGCAGTTCTTCGATGCGACAGCCGCTTTTGAGGATTCTGAAGAAAATCTCGATACCCCATCACGAAAACCGCCGTAGATGCATTTTTGACAACCCCCCAAACCTCATCAATACTGGATTGTAGGGCGTTGTTGGAACTTGCGAAATGGCTGGATCACCGGCATGACGCGCAAGGCTCCGATCCACTGGAGCACACTGCCGCCGCGGCAGCGAGAGCGCCTGATTGTCCTGCTGAGCCGCTTGGTCGAACACCGGCTGAGCGCAGTCGGGACGGCAGAGGAGAACGCCGATGAGCACCGTCCTCTCGCCCGTGTACCGTGCGCCGGCCAACCCGACGTACGGGAAGATCCAGTCCTCGCATCTGCAGCGCCAAGCCGTGGTCTACGTGCGCCAATCCACGCTGCAGCAAGTGGAGCGCCACCAGGAGTCGACCCGGCTGCAGTACGCCTTGGTGGATCGGGCGGTGGAGCTGGGCTGGTCCCCCTCGCAGATCCTTCTGATCGATGAGGACCTGGGCCGTTCCGGGGCGAGCGCCGAGGGTCGGCCCGGCTTTCAGCGTCTGATGGCCGAAGTCGGTCTGGATCATGTCGGCATCGTCCTCGGCATCGAGATCTCGCGCTTGGCGCGCAGCTCGCGGGACTGGTATCAATTGCTGGAGGTGTGCGGACTGTTTAATACCCTGATCGGGGATGCCGACGGGATCTATGATCCGCAGACCTACAACGACCGGTTGCTGTTGGGACTGAAGGGGACGATGTCGGAAGCGGAGCTGCACATCCTCGAGCAGCGCATGCTCGAGGGCAAGCGCGCGAAGGCCCGCCGCGGAGAGCTGCACTCGCTGCTGCCGCGCGGCTATGTCCGCGCGCCATCCGGAGAGGTGATCAAGGATCCGGACGCGCAGGTTCGGGGCGTGATCGAGACGGTGTTTCGGCAGTTCCAACGGTGCGGCACGATCAACGGGGTTCTGCGTTATCTGGTCGACCATCACATCCAACTGCCCGATCGCGTGCGCAGCGGTCCGCGCACCGGCGAGCTCGATTGGCGTCGCCCCAACCGCGTGACGCTGAGCAACCTGCTGCACAACCCCATCTACGCCGGTGCCTACGTCTACGGACGTCGCCCCACGGATCCACGCCGTCGCCAGCCGGGACGCCCCTCGACCGGGCGTACGGTCGCGCCGCCGCAGCAGTGGGAGGTGCTGATCAAAGATCACCTGCCGGCCTATATCGCCCGGGACCAATACGAGCACAATCTGCGGCAGCTCGCGGCCAATACCGCCCAAGCCGGCGGCGTGGTCCGTGCGGGTCCCTCGTTGTTGTCGGGTCGCCGAGGACCTCCAGGGCGAGCGCGCGCGCCGACACGAGCACTGGCAACAGCGCCTGGAGCGCGCCCGTTACGAAGCCGCGCGTGCCGAGCGGCAGTATCGCGCGGTCGAGCCGGAGAATCGGCTGGTGGCGCGCACCCTGGAACAGGATTGGGAGGCCGCCCTGGCCGCGCAGGATCAGCTCGAGGCCGAGTATGCGCGATGCATGGCGAGCGAGCCGACCGCGTTGTCGGCCGAGGAGCGCACGCGGATCCGCCAACTCGCCGGCGATCTTCCCGCCCTCTGGACCGCCGAGACCACCGGCAACGACGAGCGCCAAGCCATCGTGCGACTGCTCGTGGAGCGGGTCATCGTCACGGTCGTCGACGACAGCGAGCAGGTCGCCGTGGAGGTGCACTGGATCGGCGGTCACCACACCCGGGAACGCCTGACCCGCCCGGTCGCGCGCCTGGAGCAGCTCAGTACCTATCCCGAACTGGCGGCGCGTGTTCTATGCTGACATCAAGAGGGGCAGACCTGTGCGCAGATCGCGCGGCAACTCAATGCCGAGCAGTGGCATCCGGCGAAACGGCGGCAGACCTTCAACGCTGCGATGGTCGCCACGCTGCTCGCCCGTCAGGGTGTCGCGGCGGGTTCACCGACGCGCCGTCAAGCGCCTTGGGTCGATCGGCAGGCCGACGAATGGAGCCTGCGCGAGTTGGCGCTGGAACTGGAGATGCCGTCGGTCACCCTGTTCAGCTGGCTGCGCAGAGGCGTGCTGCAGGCCCGCCGGGTCGAGCGGGGCGGTCAGCGCCAATGGTTGATTTGCGCCGACGCCGCCGAGGTCGAGCGCCTGCGTGCCCTGCGCAGCGTCCCCGCCGCTGGGCACGGCATGTCCGCATCGGGAGCGACGATCCCTCGGTCGACCCCGCCTGAGTGATTTATGGAGGCACCATGTCTGGTCAATCTCAATTTGCCATCGGCACAGGTACCAACTGATTTACTCCAGCGCTTGCTCGGGCGTGGTCACGGGCAGGTTGGTCAGCAGCAACCATTCGACGGGGTCCTCACCGGGTGGCGGTTGGAGCTCGGTGGCGAGGATAGCGGTGATCTCGATCTCGGCCAGCTTGCGATCGCGCCGATACGGGGCCGGCAGCTTCAGACGCACGGCCTTGATCTGCTGGTGGACGGTGCGGGCGGTGCGTCCGTTGCCGCCGGGTTGATCGAAGCAGGTTTCGGTGAGCACCGGGGCCTGGTCTAAACGCTGGCGTAAGGTCTCGGGATTGCCCTCGGCGTCCTTGCCGAGGACGCGGTCGTGCTGGCCGCGTACCAGCCAGTCGGCACCGGTGTCCGGGCACGGGGCCTCGACGAACAGCTCGTAGATGTCGGCCTCGCGATCGGCGAGATAGGTCAGGCGCGTCTCGGGCAGTTGCTCGGCGAGTTCGTTCACCCGCGCGAAGCCGTCGATCCAGCGCAGGCTTTCCTTCTCTTCGATCGGGCGAGCGGCGTCCTTGGGCTGGGCGAGGCTGCCGGGCTCACGCACCCAAGTGTGGGCATGGAGCAGGCCCAGCGCCAACCGATCGGGGGTGACCGCCAGGGTGGGATGCAGGTACAGCCCCCGGCGGGTTTCATAGTTGAGCGGCCCCGGGCCCTGGATATCGTTCTTGCCGGTGTAGTCGAGCTCCGAGGTGTCTTCGATACACAGCACCCGTGGGTGCTCGCGTATCCGCTCGACGGTGCAGGCAATGTGCGGAGCGAGCACCGCCTCGGCGCTGACCGCGGCATGATCAAACAGCCGGTAGGCCGCACGGGTCTCGCCCCAACCGCCACACGCGCTCGGGATACTCAGCGTCGGTTTCTCCCCAAGCGTTGCAGCACCCGCCGCGCGCGACGATTCAGCCGCACGTCACCCAGATCGATGTCCGCCAACTCCGCCACCAGCGCGCTCATGCCGCCACCCCCAAGGCGCGGCGGAAGTCCGCGCGCAGCGGGTAGACGAAGACGCCCTTGCGCGGCAACGTCGCGCGATGGGCGACATCGCACTTGCCCCGCCCTTGCGTCTCGCCCAGGTACTGCCAATTGGCCGCCGCGTAACAGGTTCCGCGGTAGCGCGCCAACTCCACAAAGGTCTCCAGCAGCACCGGCCGCTCGCCGTAGCGCTCGGCAAAATCGTTGCCCACCCGCCGTGCCGCGAGCCCCAGCACCTTGGAGGCCAAGTGCTGCACGCGAATCCACGGCAGCAGCAGAAAGCGGGCATTGTTCACCACCGCGCCCAGGCGCGATTCGCGCTGCAACCGGTCCCAGCCGATCCAGGCGTCGCGCACGCCGACCTTCCAGGCCGCCGCCCCGAAGCCCAAGGCGCCGAGCAGACCTTGATCCGATTCGATCAGGTAGCGCATCTGCGCCCCCGGCAGCGGACTGTAGCCGAGGTAGTGGTAGCGATCGATGAGGCCGTTCCATAACCGCGAAGCCGCCTTCTCGCGCACCACGCTCAGGCGCACACCCGAGAGCCCATCCACCCGACCGTCCAGGGGACGCTCAGGCGGCCACAGCACCGCCGCGTGCGTCAGTGCGCGCCCATTGCCATTGCCCCAGCGCGGTGCCGGCAACTCGATCAGGCCCGCCCGGTGCAGCCGCAACAGCCCCACCCGGGCGCTCATCAGCTTCGGCTCACCCAGCGCGTTCGTCCACTCCAGGGCCCGGCACACCCGCCGGGCAATCTCGGCACGGTTCGCCGGCTCGGCACGGCCGATCTCCTCTCGGATCACCTCCAGATCGGCCGCACTCAACGCCCGCCCACACAGCTTCTCCGGCCTCTGCTCGCTCACTGTACCTTGCCCCCTGCAGTTGACGAGGGGACAATTTCACCAGCTCAGCGGTTCTGTGTCCAGCCCCCGCCCCGCAGCGGATCATGGGGAGCGGAGATGTGGGTAACGATGTGGGCCGTGATGGCAACGAAGCCGTCGAGAAAGGCCGCCACGATATCCGGATCGAAATGGCTGCCGCGGCCTTCGGAAATGATCTCGCGGGCCTTTTCATAACTCATCGCGGGCTTGTATACACGCGACGAGATCAAGGCGTCGAACACGTCGGCTACGGCCATCAGGCGCGCGGAAACCGGGATTTCTTCGCCTTTGAGGGCATCGGGATAGCCGCTGCCGTCCCATTTTTCGTGGTGCCAGTGGGCAATCTCCTTGGCCAGCACAAGAAAGTCGATCGGCTGATCGACATCGGCCTCGGCCTGTTCGATGGCATCTGAACCCAGCCGGGAATGGGTTTTCATGATCACCCATTCTTCCGGCGTCAGCGGGCCGGGCTTTTGGAGGATGTTGTCCGGTATGCCGACCTTGCCGATATCGTGCAATGGCGCCGACTTGGTCAGCAGGTCGATCGTGCGCGAGTCGAGGAAGGCGGAAAAACGCGGATGCTGCCTGAGCTGCAGCGCCAAGGAACGAACATAGTTCTGCGTGCGCAGAATGTGGTTGCCGGTTTCGGGGTCGCGCGTTTCAGCCAGATGCGCCAGCGCCCTGATGCTGACCAGTTGGGTCAGGTCGTTCTCGGCCATCCGCCGGGCCACCTCGGCCTCGAGGATGGCATTTTTGTCTTTCAGCCAGTCGCGGGTGTGTTTTGCTTCGAGTTGTGTGCGCACCCTGGCCAGCACGAGTGCAGGCTTGATCGGCTTGACGATGTAGTCGGCAGCACCGAGCTGCAACCCGCGCTCTTCATCATCGGTGCCAGCCATTGCGGTGAGGAAGATCACCGGGATGTCGGTGGTGACCGGGTTGTTGCGCAGGCGCTCCAGCACCCTGTAGCCATCCATCCCAGGCATCATGACATCCAGCAGGATGAGGCCCGGACGTGGCTCGCTGGTCGCCGCACGCAGTGCGTGTTCCCCCGAATTCGCGGCGCGTACTTGATAAACCGGCCGCAACAGGTGCGTCAGCAGCGTCAGATTCGCCGGTTCGTCGTCGACCACAAGAATCGTCGTGATCGTTTCGCCAGGTTCCGCTGATCCGGGCTCTCTTTCCATGGCCACTCCTCATTCATTTCCAGTTGGCTGTTGCAGCAGGTCGCGCACCGGCACCAGCGCACCCCCTGGGGTCAGAGGTGGCGCCAACCTGCCCACCGTGGCATGCGGGGCGCACTCGGTGTCAGTCATTGCAGCGTGCCATTCAGAACACCCATGTCGTGGTTGCGCGGGACGGAGGCGGTCATGGGGCTGGGCGCGCGGTGGGTGGTTGGATCGCCATCCGTGACCCGGTTACGAGCTCCGCCGCGTCAGCGAAGCGGGGCGCGCCTTGCTCGCCGGGCACCGGCACCGGCACCGGCAAATAGACAGCTAATCGCCCGCCGCCCTGCGGGCGCACCCACGAGGTTAACTCCTCGCGACCCATCACTATGCTCCCCGTGACCTCATAAACCTCGCCGTTGTTGGCAAATCTAGCCCCGTTGCGGTGCTAGCCGCCAACATCGAGTTCATGCGGCCGCCACGGGTTTTGGGCAATCCCTGTAGCGCTGCCGGTGCTGCATGCTAGGCGTAATCCGGTGAGGCGGCACCGTCGGCTTTAGCCCGCGTCTCGGTTCCATGACCAGGACAGCCATCGGCGAGATCCTCACCGTCCAATCCCGGGTCACCATCGCGAAATTAGACCACGGAGGGGGATACCGAGCTGGTGGAGCGGCGACGCTGGATCAGCAAGCATCGATTCCTGCATACGCCAGGCATGTCCTTTGGCCCGAGGGCAGCGAGGCGACGCCGTTCGCCGGACCCTTCGAGTGGTTCTCGCTGCTGCTCACGATCGCGGCTTTCGTCGCGTTGTGGCGATTCAAGGTCGGCGTCATCCCGGTGCTCGCGGCCTGCGCGCTGGCGGGACTGGGTTACTCGCTCCTGGGTTAGTCCGGCCGCGGGCCGTGGATCAACGCTCCGGATCGAACTCGCGCACGACCCGAAAGCCCATGTCGTCGCTGGAGCCGGTCGGGAAGTCCCGCCACCGATTTGCCGAGCGCACCTCGCGGGGCGGAAAGCTCCAACTGCCGCCCCGATAGACCCGCTGACCACAGCCCGCGGGATTATCATGGGCACTTCCGTCGGCAGGGGCCTTTGCGAAGGTCTCCGCAAAGCAATCGGCGACCCATTCGAAGACGTTGCCAGCCGTGTCGTAGAGGCCGAAGGGGTTGGGTTGAAAGGAGCCGACAGGCGCCGTCTCGAACCCGTCCCAAGCACTGGGAACTCCGGGGACAGTATACGTAACTCCATGAACTGCTGAGTGTCGGCTATCCATTCGATTACGGACCGCAGCCCGCAAAGCATTGCTGGCCGCAAGTGGCCGACAGCGATCTTTCGGCGTCGCAATGCCGAGGACCGCGACAGACCGTTCATGGGGCCCAGCCGTCGCCGATCCCGGGAACTCGACTGACAGCTGTCCGCGCGAAGTGATCGGTGGTGTAAGCAGCCGTGGGAGTCTCCAATGCGCGTTTTCCCGCCATAGGGTCGACTCGTCTGAGCGACTGGATTCAACCGAGTTCCTCCTGATCGCCGCCAGAGCTGCGTGATCTGTCATGGGCAGAACCGGTATCGGGCGGGGCGGCTCGACTGGCGGCAATCCCAACCTTCAGATCGCACCCTCGGCCGGCCCCGACGACTCATGACGTTGCCCGGACATCCGATGCCCCGCGTGTATCGGCAATCCCCTCCCGACAATCGCATTCAACCACCGCTCCCCTTCCCTCCCCTCCCGCCGATCCCCGGTAACCCAGGTCTCGACCACCGCGAACGCCGTCACCCCCTCGACCAGCGCAGCGAGCCCCTCCTCGTCCAGATCCGTAAACCGCCGACCGCCATGCTCCCGCTCCCCTGCTCCGTACTTGAACGAGGCATAGAGCACCCCGTCGGGCTTGAGCGCACGCCCGAGACGCCGCAGCACCTCGGGCAGCTCCACCATCGGCACATGCAGCAGACTCGCACAGGCCCAGATGCCGTCGAAGCGATCCTCCCAGTCGATTTCCTGGAAGCGCCGAACCTCGACCGGAAAGCCGCAGTGCTCGGAGGCCAGCCGCGCCAACGTCGGCGATGCCTCGAACGCGGTCACGGCATAGCCCAGCCGCAGAAACGCCAGCGCATCGCGCCCCGACCCACAGCCGGCATCGAGGATGTGCCCGCCGGGCGGAACGTGGGCGAGGAACCGGGCGTACAGCGGGGCCATGTCGACTTCGACGGTCTCGGCGAAGAAGGTCTCGGCCTGGTCTTCGTAGTAGGCGAGGGTCGGGTCGTCCGTGGGCGTGATGATCATGCCTTCGACCCTAGAACGGGATGACCTCGGCGGGCGTGTCCCGCAGCGTGGCGGTCTTGAGTCTGGGTGTCGGCAGCAGGGTGATGTGCGCGCCGCGATTGGAGAGCATCCCCGCGGGCAGTCCGGCCAGGGCCTCGATGTCGGCGTGGGCCAGCCGCAGCTGCGCGAGCAGCCGATCGACGCTGAATCCGCCCTGCGTGAGCAGCAGGCGGATGGAGCGCTCCATCAGGCGGGGCTGCTCGATCGGCAGGACCTCGTCTTCGGGTTCGCCGCGGGCCCAGCCGCGCGCGCTGCTGGATTTGAACATGCGCCCGGCATGCACCTCGGTGATCAGGCCCAGGTCCTTGCAGCGGTAGATCATGGCGCCGATGGAGGTCTTCCAGCGCGGCTTGAGGACGCGAAAGGCTTCCAGCGAGACCTCGGGCAGCTCGCCGGTGAACCCGTCGGCGGGCATCAGGAAGGCACCGGCGAAGCGATGCGCCTGGTTCTCCAGCTCCTTGAACTCGTCGCGGTGCGCAAGCGCGTGCGGGTCGACGTGGCGATGCAGGACCAGGTGGCCGAGCTCGTGGGCGGCGTCGAAGCGCGAGCGTACCGCCGTGCGCTTGTCCGAGGAGATCAGGACATAGGGGCGGTCGTCGGCGTGCGACCAGTGCGAGACGCCGTCGATGGACGGCGCCCCGAAGGAGCATCGGCCGCAGACGATCCCGGCATTCTCCAGCACCAGCAGCATGTCCGGGATCGGCGCCCGGCCGAGACCCCAGTGCTCGCGCACCCGAAAGGCCGCTTCTTCGAGGTCGCACCCGCGCAGCAGGCGGAAATCGCCGATGTCCAGCTCCGGCAGGTTCGGCGCCGGCAGGTCCACCCATGTCTGCAGGTCGTGGCCGAGGCGTTGCAGCCAGGTCAGGTGCTGCTCGATGCGCTCGCGCGCCCGCTTGGTGGCGTTGGCCATGGAGCGAAAGAAGCGCGGACGCGAGCCGGGCTCGAACGGGGTGTCGAGAAAATAGTCCCAAGGCACGCGCAGCACCTCGGCCAGGCGCGCGAGCGCCGCGGGGTCGGGCGTTTGCTGTCCGCTCTCCCACTTGCTGACGGTCGGCGCCGAGCGCTGTACCGCCTCGCCCAGGGCGATGCGCGTCAGGCCGCGGGCGAGACGCGCGCGGGTCAGTTGGAGGGCCTGAAAGCCCGGTGTACGTGCGGCCATGAGTGTCGTTCCGTCGCTTGCCTCAGCCCTGCCCCGTGGTCCCGCGCCGGTCCCGGTTCCGCTTGAGCACGGGCCGGGCCTGGTCGAGCAGGCGCCCCGTGCGGTCGGCGTAGGATGCGTAGATCTGGTCGAGCGGCTTGAGCAGATGCCAGCCCTTCAGATCGCGTGTCGGCACGCCGAAGCCGATCTGAGTCGGCACGGTTTCATCCTGCTCCGAGCCGGGGCGCGCGTACTGCACCACGACGACCGCGAGGATGCCGGACGCAGGGTCGGCCTCTTCCCACAGGGTGAGCTGCTCGCCATCGCCGGGGTTGTGGCACGCCAGCTCCAGCTTGTAGTCCTTGTCCTCGATCGGATCGCCCCAGTGATCTGCCTTGGCGTGCGAGATCAGCACCGGCCCGCTCGTCACCAGAATCTCGGCGTGCGTGTTCACCATCACGAAGCGGTGGCTCAAGCCGACGTCCTCGGCGCTCAGTCGCAGCGCTTCGCCGCGCTCGAAATAGCGGGTGGTACCCAGCCGCATGCGGTGCGCCGGGAGGTGCGGTGGGGTCCGCAACGCCTGGGTGTGGGCGATCGCGGCGCCGTCGTTCACCCGCTCTTCGAGGCGGCGGAAGAAGGTCTCGGGGATCGCCGGGAGGAGGGTTTCGAGCAGATCGGACATGCGTGGTCACCCGAGGTGGCGGACGGTTGAGGTTTCGTGAAGCCGGATTGTAACGCGAAAAAGTTTCGCACAAGGGACACGACACGGTTGTGGATCGGCATCGTCGTGGGATCGGTGCAGGCCATTGCAGGCGCTACGCCCCTAACTCACGGGGCTGTGGTTCCGCCAGACGTGGGATGATCTTCTTGTTCGTGTACGCTTCCGGTCGGCGCCGGCTCCACGCGCAGGCGCTCGACGGCCAGGTCGCGTGCCTGAAAGTCTTCGATCAGGGCATCGAATCCGCCGTCTTCGGAGACGATCCGGTAGGTCGCCTCGGGGTTGCGTGCGACCAGCTCCCCGAGATGGAAGGCCAGATGGAAGTCGAGCAGGTTCTTGCCGATATGACGCAGCTTGATGTAGCGACCCCGCGCGCCGAGCGCCTGCATGGCCGCGACCAAGTCGAACGGGAGCCGGTGCTGGTGCGCCCCGACGAACACCGTCACGTGGGTGTCCTCGTCGGCGGTATCCTCATGATCGGTCGCAACCAGAACGATCAGCGGCACATCCGGGAAGTCCGGACCACTCTTCAGTGCCGCGACGCTCTCGGCGATGCCGGCCGCTTCCCATGCGGACGTCGTCCCCGGCGTTGGTGGCTGCGTCGAGACAAAGACGCCCTCCGGTTCGAGCGGGCTCGATGCATCGGCCTGCGCCGTCTGGAGCCACACGATTGCGCACGCGAGGATCGCGGCGAGGCGTCGCTGGCGGCTTGGCCGCGTTCGGCTTTTGATCGAAAGGGAATGCATCCGGCGCTTGGCGAGGTTAAACCCCGACACCGCGATGTCCCGCACGCTGCTATTCTTCGTCATCGATCTGCTCCGCGACCCCGGTTGACGATGCTTCAAGCGCATCGCGCATTGTGCCCGCTCCGGGCGCGTGGGAGGAGCGGCACGGACCGTCTCCGTCTCGGGCAGTCAACCGGGCTGGTCTGCCACGCGTACGCCCGGCCAGGCCGGATCGCTTGCTCATTCACTGTCACCGCACGAGGTATCCGATCGATGTTCATCGCCATGAATCGCTTTCGCATCAACCAGGGCTTCGAGGCCGATTTCGAGCGCCTCTGGCGGGAGCGCCAATCCCGGCTCGCGCAGGTGCCGGGCTTCGTGACCTTTCGGCTCCTCAAGGGGCCGGAAGACGAAGAGACGACGCTGTACGCATCCCACACGACCTGGGCCTCGCGCGGTCACTTCGATGCTTGGCGCGAGTCCGAGGCGTTCCACAAGGCCCACGCGCAGGCCAAAGCGCCTCAGGGAACCTATGCGGGCCATCCGGTGCTGGAGCTGTTCGACGTGGTGCTGGAGGAGTCGGGACCGGGGGGCTGATCGGCGCAGAGGATCGCGGTCCTTGCCGGAACCGCGCGCGGCCTTAACCTCGATCGGGTTTATACTGGCTCGAAGATGCAACTGCCCGCAGGGCTCACACCGGTGTCGATCGCCTGATGGACCGATTGCATGACCCTGCCGTCCTTGCCTTGCCGCATCCGGTGCGTGTAGACGCGGCCCTCGGCGTGCCGATCGAAGCATCCTTGCTCGGCGGGGACGCATTGCGCGAACGATTGCGACCCCTGTTTCTGGATCCGTCGGTGACCAGCTCCTGGCTGTTGCGCAACGTGCCCGAGCTGGCGCGGTTGGCCGGACTGCAGATGAATGCGCCGGCGAGCTACAACCTGGGTACATTCCTCTTGCTGTTGGCGCGTGCGCGACTGCGGGTGCATGGTGACCCGATCCTCGCCGTGGCGCCCGCTCTTCAAAGGCTCTTGGGCGCAACGGATCTGACCGAGGGGTTGCCGGTGCGGTTCTTCCGTGCGCCCTACACCTCGGTCTACATCGCCTTCCCGCGCCCCTGTGCGCTGAAGGTCTACAATCGCGCGACCGATCTGCACGAGCTCGAAGGGGCCTATGTCGGCAGCCACGAGGTGCCGCCCCACCACGTCCTGCACGAACGCAAGACCCGCGGGGCCGCCTTGCGGCTGGATCCCGCGCGTCCGACCCGCGTGATCGAGCTGATCTTCACCGGCTCGCCGATCGGCAAGCGGTATGCGCTGGACGATGCCTCGCAGGACGTGACCCTATTCATCCAGGACGAGGACGAGTGTCTGAGCGCCATGCTCGCCCGGCACAATGCCTACTATGCCGCGCCGCGCGGCGAGGATGCCGGGGTGCTGCCGCCACTGCCGGTCGAGATCGCCTGTGCAACGGCGGCAATCTCGGAGCTGGCCAAGGTGCTGCTGTACCTGAACTTGCCCGACGCCGAAAAGCGGCGTGTAACCGAGCGCACGGACCTGGAGAAGCGCCTGCGGGGTCTCGGGCCGAAGAAGGCGGCCAAGATCGGGCGCAAGCTGACCACGGCCTATGACCGGATCCTGATCGGGCCGAGTGCGGAGCCGGATTGGGCGGGCTCGGGGGCGCCGGGCGGATTGCCGCGCGGGGATGATCGGCATGTGAAGCCGCATTGGCGCCGTGGGCACTTCCGGCGGATCCGCTACGGCGAGGGGCTGGCGGAGAGTCGGCTGGGGTGGATTCAGCCGGTGTTGGTGAATGCGGGGGAATTGACCGGGGCCGGCTCCTCGGCGGTCAAGACGAAGCCGTATGTGGTGCGGTGATGCGTCATCTCCGCTTCTCCGGCATGCCGCCATCATGCCGCCTGTTGTGAGCTACCTTTCATCGTGTCATCGAACCGTTCGGCCACTGAAGGGACTACCCGATGCTGCTCAGCCACTGCGAACCCTGTTCCACGTCGTCGGGATCCCGTCTGGCGATCCCGCTCCTGCTCGCCGGAATACTTTGCGCTCCTTGGGCTGCGGTCCGGGCGGAGGCCGTTGCGCCCCCTCCGGTCGATGCTTGCGCGCTGCTGACCAAGGCGGATGTCGAGGCGGTGTATGGCTCGGTTGTCGGGGTGCCCAACGGCAAGGCGCTCGGTAGCGGGCCGTATTGGGCGGCGATGTGCAACTACGACAACGCCCATACCGACGCGCCGATGCTCAGTGTGGGGCTCTTGGTCAAGGCGCATGGTGCGGCTGACCCCGCGCAAGCCTACGCGGAGTATGTGGACGAGTTGCGCCGCGAGCTCGGCGACGTGGCTGTTCCCGTACCCGTCGAAGGTCTTGCCGGACCCGCCGGCTGGGACGCGGATACCGGCCAGCTCACGGTGTTCGAGGGGCCTTACCAGATCATCCTGTCAGCCAGCGGGCGGTTCGCCGGAGATCGGCTGAGCTTCGGGAAGCAGATCGCGGAGCGCGTGTCGGGGCGTTTGCCCAACCCGTAGCTGGCCGAGGTGCCGACCGGGAAGCCGCGCCCTATGCCCGTCATGATGCCCTCTGATCCTTGGGGTAAGGATCGCGCGCTTCGGCCCAGAGTCGTATCTCGCCATCGACGACTCTGATCTTGTAGTCGCCGATCGCTCGGTCGTCCGCGGCGAAGCGGCGTGATCGTTTGCGCTCGACCAACGCCTTGACGAGGATCACCGAGGCAAGGCTCGAGCGTGTCGGATCGAGCAAGGCGTCGAGGAGATCGGTCCTGCCGACGAAATCGGCGAAGACCACGGCATTCCAGGTCGCCCAGCAGACCCTTATCAGGGTCTCGCTTTCGGGGTCTGCCGGCGACAGGCCCATAGGGTTGAGGGTGGGGGTCACAAACGCCAGGAAGGTGGCGGAGATCTTCTTCTGTTTGGTGTTTTTTCGCTTGAGTAGGGACATGGGTGTCGGAGGTCGGATCACGTCGGGATAGAGTGGACAGGACTCGGCATCGCCCTCCGTCGCGACGCTCTCGGTTGGCGCGCGCCGAACTCGGTTACCGATGGGTCGCGGCAGTATCGCGCACGAGCATTGAGGTTGCAGCACCTTGGGCACCGACTGTGAGGGCATCCCGTGGTCGCGTCCATCCCTTTCCGGCAGCCGACCGGGCCGGGCGCGCCCGTGTGGCCACTTCCGGCGGATTCGCTACGGCGAGGGGCTGGCGGAGAGCCGGCTGGGGTGGATTCAGCCGGTGTTGGTCAATGCGGGGGAGTTGGTGGGGGCCGGATCTGCGGGGGTGAAGACCAAGCCGTATGTGGTGAGGTAGGGCATTCCCCGCAGGATGGGATCCAGCTCAAGCGCGGTTCATGATCCACCGGATCACGCATGGCGTTACAGCAAGGGGCATCGACGGCGGCTTGCCCCACCACAACCCGAGGGAAGGATCAGCATGAGCGTTGGACAGAACACGCTGGATTGGCTACGCACCGAGCTGTTCCAGGTCGACGCGGCCTGGTCGGAGGAGACCGAGCGCGGGTTCCGCTGGTGGCCGCACCGGCAGGCTCAGACGCTGGAGGTCATCGGCCGAGAAGCCGGGCCGGACGGTGCGCCGGCGGCTCTGGTGCAAGTTCGCACCGAGCTGCTGCGCGACCTGGATCTCGACGAGGAGGTCTTGGCTGTGCTCCAGGCGGTCATGTTGCGCACGGCGGGGATGGCCGGTCCGGTCTATGACCCGGCGCGCCGCACCCTGGATCTCTGCACACTCGTGCGGGTCTACGCGGACACCGACGGCTGGATGCGGCGTCTGATCGGCCTGGCCGCCATGCTGCAGATCCGTGATGCCGATCGTGGCGTATCGGCCATCGCCGAGGCGGTCGGTGCTGCGCCCGCCCGGAGTGGCCATCCCGAACGGGGCTTGCGCGCGGAGCCGGATGCGTTGATCGCCGAGGCCCTGCTGCGACTCGATGCCGAGGGCCGGGCGGCGTCACGCTGGCCGGGCGATGAGTTCGTGCGCTTCGCCGAGACCTATCTGGACCAGTCCCCTGCCCTTTTGGGTACCGGGGACGCGACGGGTTTTACGGTGGAGTTTCCCCACGGCAAGCGCGCCTCCTCGCTCTGCGAGGTCGCCACGGATCAGACCCACCCCTGGCATGGCCACGGCTTGGCGTTGCGGCAACGCTTCCCCGTGTCGGTGACATCGGACGTGGAGGGGCGGCACCTGGCGCTCGAGCTGAATGCTCGCGCCTTGAGCGAGACCCCGATGGGCTACGGGTTCGGCAGCTTCGGCTATGAGGAGGGGACGCTTGCGTTCCAGGCGTTCTTCCCGAACACGGCCTATCGGCCGGGATTGGTGACGAATCTCTATCTGTCGTGCGCCGAGCGGGCGCGGATGCTGTCGGTGCTGCTGACCGGGGTGGATTGGACGGAGGCGTCGTTCGACCCGGGGCGGTCGGCGGCGAGCGGTTGGATTCAGCCGGTGTTGGCGAACGCGGATGAGTTGGTCGGAGCGGGCGCGGCCGGGGTGACGACGACGCCGTATGTGGTGCGGTAGGCACGGCGGCAACGGATCGAATCAGGCGGTTCATTCATCGGGAGATGACGATGGCGCTGACCACTCCAGCAGAAACCTTTGCCGAGGGGCAGGCCGCGATGACCAACGGCGATTGGGATGGCTTCTTCGGCACGCTGGATCGCGATGATCTGATGAAGATCGCCGCGAACGGAGTGAATCGCCTGGTCGGCCAGGGTCCGAGCGGCGCCGCCATTCTCCGCGACCTCGGTGCCGAGCACTCGATCAACGCGGAGATGGTCACCGAGCTGATTGCCGGCGTGGAGCGCATCGTATCCTCGGCCCGAGCCGCAACACCGTCCGCAGATCACCGGGCGATCGTCGGCGGGTACGAGGATCTGCTCAAGCGGATACTGAAAGGAATCGCCGATCCGGGGTGGTTTGCGGCGGCGTTGGAGCGGACGTTTCGCGCGGCCGGTTCCGGCCGCTCGGTCTCGTCGTCGCTTTTCGTCGGCGAGCGTCTGGAGGGGGTCGAGATCGATGGCAACCGAGCATGGGGCACCCGACGTCTCGCCGGTGGCGAGGACGAGGACATCGGATTCGCCAAGCGCCGTGGCGGCTGGTTCACCCGGTTGTTGGCCCGTCGACCACGCGCGAGGGGCCTGAGGCCCGGCGGCGACACGCAGTCGCCTCACTCCGGGGACCTCGATACATGACCGGCGATGATCCGCTCCAGTCGTTGTATCTCGCCATTGCGCGCTCCGATCAGCCCGACGGGGCGCGCCGCATCGCCGTGCTTTGCGCGGCGGGTGTCCATCGCGATGCTGTGTTCGAGAACGGTTGCACGCCGCTGACCGAGGCCATCCAGGGCGGCATGGGCAGCTCGCGCGCGGTTCAGGTGCTGCTCGCGCACGGTGCGGACCCGAACCGGCGCGATCGCAATGGTTGGACGCCGTGGGGCGCCTGTTTCGCGGCCCGCGACAATCCGGTGGTCGCCAAACGGCAACAGCGGATCGCCGATCTGCTGCTCGAGCACGGCGCCGATCGCGGCGACGAGCCGGCCCTGTTGCTGCAGGAGGCGGTGCTCGCCGGCGACTCGGATCAAGTGGAGGCTCTGTTGGCGCAAGGTGCGGCGACGGATGCGCCCTTTATCGACCTGATCGGTTGCGCGGTGATGAGGCAGGATGTTGCGATGCTGCGGCGGCTCCTTCAGCACGGACTGTCGCCGGACGGTCCGCGCCATGCCGCGCAGGAGCCACCTCTGGTGCAGGCCGCCCGCGACGGTCAACAGGCCCTCGTCGAGCTCTTGGTCGCGGCCGGGGCCGACCTCTTCGCCGTGGCCTATGGCGACCCGCGCGCGACCGCCGCTTTCCTCGCGCGTGATGCAGGCCATACGGCTCTCGCCGATGGGTTGCAGGCCGCGATGGACCGGGGCCGATCTGCCTCGCCATCCGAGCAACCACCTGCGCCCCCTGCCAAGTTCGCGGCACTCGCCGAGCAGCATACCGGCGGTCCGAATGTCGGGTTGACGACCGAGGCCCTGGTCCGGCAACTGGAGCTGTGGGATCAAGGCTATGGCGTCACGGTCAGCGAGGTGACGGACAACGCCCTGCGGGTCGCCTTCGCCAGGCTCCCGCGCGACCTGTCCCGGTTGATCGCGTCGCTCGGCGCGCTCTGCCCGGAGCTGCTCGAAGGCTACGGCGACGCAGCCGGTCTGGCGCGCGTCTCGGAGACGGCACAGCGAGAGGGCTGGTGGACACCGGCGGCGGCAAAGACGATCGCGGCGGCCGACCCGGAAGACCCGTGCTTCATCGCATGGGTGCTGGGCCGATCGCTGAAGGCCAGGCATTCGATCGCCTTGTGGTGGGACTGAGCCCATCCGGCAGGCTCCGATGTGTTACCCCGGACGCGCGCCGATGCGACCATCGGACGCCGGCGCGCGAATCCCCGACCTGCCGCCATCGGATAAGAGGCCAACTGCACCATGCACACGAATCTCGACTGCTATCCCTGCTTTCTGCGCCAGGCGTTGAGCGCAGCGCGCCGTGCCGGCGCCACGCCCGATCTGCAGCGTGAGATTCTCCTGGAGACACTGGAGCGGCTACATGCACTGCCCCAGGAGGCCACGCCGCCGATCATGGCGGATGACATTCACCGCCTGGTGCGTACGCGCACCGCAAACCCGGACCCCTACCGGGAGGCCAAGGCCGAGGCGACCCGCGAGGCATTGGCCTTGCTGCCCGTGCTCCGCGAGCATGTTGACAGGGCGGCCGATCCGCTCGACATCGCCGTGCGTATCGCTATCGCGGGCAACATCATCGATCTGGGCGCGTCCGAAACCTACGATCTGGACGAGACATTGGCGCGGGTGCTCGCAGCGCCCCTGGCGATCGATGGGCTCGCGGCGTTGCGTCATGCGCTCGGGTCTGCAAAGGTTGTTCTCTATCTGGCCGACAACGCCGGGGAAACGGTCTTCGATCGGGTGCTGATCGAGCACCTCGACCGGCCGGTGACCTACGTCGTGAAGGGCGGCCCCATCATCAACGATGCCACCCGCGAGGATGCCTTGGCTGCCGGGATCGACCGGATCGCCGAGATCATCGACAACGGCTCGCAAGCGCCCGGTACGGTGCTCGAGCAGTGCGCCGAACCCTTTCGCGAACGCTTCGCCGAGGCAGAGCTGATCATTGCGAAGGGGCAGGCCAACTACGAGACGCTCAGCACCGTGTCGGCACCGGTCTTTTTTCTGCTGCAGGCCAAATGCGCGGTCATCGCCGCCGATCTGGGGGTCGCGTCGGGAGCGCTTGTGGTCAAGGGGCCGACCTCGTCATGAACGCCCGAGGGCAAATGAAGAGCGATCGACGTCTGCGTACCGGCGAGAAGCTCGGTTGGATCGGCGGTTGGGTCGGTGCCTTCTGCTGGATCCCGGTGCTCGCCATCCTGTTCGCGTTCCGTGGTCAGCAGGTCGATGCTCTGGTCGGCCTCGGTCTGACCGGGCTGGGGGTCGGCGCGGCCGTCGTCTTCAGTCCGTGGCGTTATCCCCGGACCCGCTATTGGCGGCTGATGGTGGCACCGTATCTCCTGTTCATGGCTGCGCTGCCGTGGTCGATCCGGGCTTTCGGGGTCGAGGATAGCGAGCTGATGCCTTGGTGGGTGTTTCCGACGCTGGTCCCCATGCTGCTGCCGGTCCTGATCATCGGGCGGCGGCGGTGGTGCGATGGTTGATGCCTTGCGTCACGGTCGGTCGGGAGGACATCCAGAAGTGACAGGCTCACCCCCTGAGCCACCGACGGGCGCATCATACGGACAGACAGGACTTCGACAATCGGCGACGGAGACGCAGGATGACCGAGGCAATACCGACTAACCCGCCAGCAGACGACGACAAACAGGGCCTCGCCCGACTCGCCCAATTCGAGGACTGCGCTTCGGCGATCGACGGGCTCTTTCAGCAGGCGCTGACGACAACCGGGGCCGGCGCCTTCGACGCGTTCCTGAACTTCGTACGCAGCTTCAAGAGCCTCTCGGTCTACAACGCCATGCTGGTCAGGGTCCAGCGGCCGGGCGCCGCGGCGGTGGCCAGTCGCCGGCAGTGGCGCAAGCGCGGTCGCACCGTCCTGCCCGACGCCATCCCGATCGTCCTCCTGCAACCGTTCGGGCCGGTGCGCTTCTTCTACGAGGTGAGCGATACGGAGGGCCGCGAGATCCCCGGCGAGAAGGCGTCTTCGCTCTTCGCCGACGGGGAGCTGCCGCAGGCGGTTTACGACAACACCCGCAAGGCTGCGGAGAAGTTCGGGATCACCGTCGTCGAGACCGACCAGTATGGGGCTCTGCTGGCGGGCACCGCGGCCGGGATCACGCTTCAACCGACACTGGATCCCGCCCAAAAGGCGATGCCGTATCGGGTGAGGTTAAACGCCAAGCATGATCTGCCGACGCGCTTTGCGACCCTCGCCCACGAGCTGGGACACATCTACTGCGGGCACGTCGGTCGGGACCGCAAAGGGCGCTGGCCGGATCGATCCCGTTTGCCGGTCGAGCTCTGCGAGACTGAGGCCGAGGCGGTCGCCTGGCTGGTGTGCCAGCGCAACGGGGTTCAGGCGCGCTCGAAGGACTATCTCGCTTCGCTGATCGGCCAGGTCGATCTGGCGCAAGTCAGCCTGTACGCGATCTTCGAGGCGGCGAACCGGGTGGAGTCGCGGACGCAGCCGGTGGAGCGGACATAGCGACCGGCTTGACTATGGCCGATGCCGTCAGCGATCGGTGTCGAGCCCAGACCAGGAGTGCTGTGATGGCCACCGAAGACCCCCACGACCTGAACCGATTCCTCCGGGCGCAGGAGCACGACTACGCCCCTGCCCTCGCCGAGATCCGCTCGGGCCGCAAGCGAACGCACTGGATGTGGTACATCTTCCCCCAGCTCGACGGGCTCGGGTTCAGCGAGACGGCACGGCGGTATGCGATCCGCGGTCTCGACGAAGCGTGGGCGTACCTGGAGCATCCGGTGCTCGGGCCGCGGCTCGTCGAGTGTGCCGAGGTGGTGCTGGCAGTTCAGGGACGCTCGGCGCGGGAGATCTTCGGGACGCCGGATGATTTGAAGCTGCGCTCGTGTGTGACGCTGTTTGCGGAGGTGTCGCCGGCGGGGTCGGTGTTTCGGCGGGTGTTGGAGGTGTATTTCGGGGGTGAGGCGGATGGGAAGACGTTGCGTCTCTTGGACCGTTGACGGCGGCGAATACTGTCCCGCACCAACAGGGATGATCTGAGTCTTGCCGATGATGATGTGGGTCTTGCCGTTGCCGAAGAACTGGTTGATCGATGGACATCCCTGTCCTTCGTTATCCCTTACTGGCTGCCGGCTAGGACAGCCAGGATCCACAAGATCGCTGCTGCGATCTGTAGTCCACTTGCTAGGTCCATAAAGGAACCTCCTTGACAAGTTCACTTGTTCTTAGGAGGACCTCCGGGTAATCTGAAGGCGGCGAGACCTGTAGACCAACCGTCTGCCCTCGGTAGAACTGGTTTACGCCTGGAGCCCCATGGAGCGCTAACTCCATGGGGCTTCGCCTTTTTGGCCGTGTCAGGCCAGAGATCCGATAGTTATCAGTAGCTCATCCACTATATGTTGTGTGCGGCCACTATAGCGCCAACTAGATGATGTGTCGAACCAACTCACGGGAAGTTGATCGGCGTCAACCCGAGGTCAAAACACAGTAGCGGTGCTATGTTTTTTTGGTGACGAGTTGAAGTGATGTCTCATGCGTCCGCGAGGTTAGGAGAGCGGAGCGGTCTGGTAGCAAAATGACCTGTCTTTCACCTCGCATCCTAAGCACCATGCTGGCATCGTTCACCGCAGATGGATCAAGCCTTGGAAAGACGCCGTCAATCAGCTTAGCTTTCGCTCAAAGACACTGTTGAAACGCCTTCATGAGCTACCCCGGGCGTGAGCCGAAAAGACCACGTATCCTGCCGAAAGTAAGGGGATTCACCGAGGACACGACGGCGTAGAACGTGGCCTCTCCGATCGCTACGCCGAATTCCGCGTTGGCTGATGCGGTGTCAAATGTTCTTGAACCAATCCTCGTCGATGTCGACGCGCTCGACCATCTCCGTCCTGATGCCGAGTCCAAGCTCTTTCAGCTTGTCGATGAGCTGCTCGCCGTCCATCAGATCGATCGGCGGTGCGCCGTCTCGGGTGGCCTCTTTGGTTGCTTCGCTCGTGAAGGTGCCGGTCGTGACGAACAGACCCCGGTCCGCTCTGCCGACGAGTGCCCCGCGGAAGTCTCGAATCGCACTCGGCGATACCGAGCCCTGGTATCGCTTGCACTGAAACATCACGTGAAAGTTGAGCAGACCACCGATCTGCATGATCCCTTTGCCGTCGATGCCGCAATCGCCGCTGCGGCCTGTGACCTCGACCTTCACGAAACCGGACTCCCGCAGCATCCTCTTGACGAGCCGTTCAAAGGCATCCGGACTCATCCCCTTCGTCAAGACTTGATGGAGCGAGGCCCGCCAGTTTTCCGCGGCCTCGGGCAGATCCTCGTCGATTGATCCAATGGACTCTTTTGTCGAGCGCTCGCGGCGGTGGAGCTCCTGGACCGTCTTGACGACGTCTGGAGGATCAACGGTTTCGACATGCTGTTGTTCCGGGACAATGACCCAAACCCCGCGGTTCGAGTTGTTCAGCACCCCGAATTTCTTAAGGTATGTTCGCGCCCATGCCAAGCGGTACTCCAACTCGGTCTGGCTACTCTTCTCGGGGTTGTGGAGAGTGTTCAAAACGCTCTCCGGAAGCTCCAGTGATTCGGTGACCTTGGTTCCGATTTCGGCAATCGAGCCGGATCCTCCAAGGTCGCGGAGCGCCTTTAGGAGAGGGTTCATCAGCTCGTGAAACTGCGGGATCTGCTGGTCTTTTGCCATGCCCAACTCCTGGACTGTCTGCTCATCAGCGAGAAAGAATCCACTGCACGAGCTTCTCAGATCCATGCTCGTCCAGGATGTGATCATGCAGATCGGATGCTTGCGCACCGCAGAACGGGCACTGCTCTGGACCAAGGGCAGGCAAGAGTTGCTTGGCCGTCTGCACCTGCTGTTTCGCCTTGCGCTGCTTAGGTTGCTCCTTTGGACTCGGCTTCTTGGAAGCCGCCTTGGGCCTTTTCTCGCTGCCATTGGTGGCCGCCAAAGCCGGGTGTGCCTTCGTGATGTGCGCGCGCAGTTTTTTGACGAGCGCTCCGCACTCGGGGCATTTCGCCAATTGCGTGGTCGGTGTGGTCTGCCGTGGCGTCCCTTGGCTCTGTTTTCCCACCTTTTGTGACTGGGGGCGCAGCGGTGCGGGTTTGACCAGGGGTTTCAGAGGTTCGCGCGGCTTAGGTGATTTCCCTTGGCTCTTGTCGAAATAGCGGGCGCGGTCGGCAAACGATCCGGTCGGAGGAAGATCCACGAAGGCTGATTCGGAGCCATGACGTCTGGCCCGAGCGCGCCGATTCTCCATATCCCAGTTCAATCGGTTACCGCCCATCGGGACCTCCTGAAAGGACAGAAACGAACAGCCTATCCGGCCAAGAAACCTTTATAGGGCACGTTACTCGCTGCCCACAACCGGCAGCTCCCGCGCCGTCCCCTTCGCCCGCCTCCGCACGTCGCGCAACGCGGCACCAAACGCATGCCCCCGATTCATATCCAGATTCAACGGCAACGACAGCCCCGTAATCAGCTCCTCCTCCAACACCCAAGGCGCCGGATCCACAACCCAAGTCACGAACGCGTTATCCGCCATCCACCCCGACAGCGCGCCCTCCCCGTCCGCAAACGTCATCCGCTTGCCGCTCCCCACCCGCCGCAGCTCGATACCAAGCGTCTCCGAGAGCAGACACCCGAGCGTGAGCCGCAGGGTCGAGCCCTCAGCATTGCCGCGGTAGTGATAGCGCACGCGATCGACGAGCCGCTGGCTGCTGGGGCGCGCGCCGTTCTTCGGTGGCGCCTTCGGGGCGATGCCGATGTAGAGCAGCGTGAGTTCCCCGCAGCGTCGACAGTCAGCGGTCGGCACGCCAGGCGGAATATCGCGGAAGTACCAGGCGTAGACGCCCGGCTCGCGCGGGACCGGCGAGGGAGAAGCGAGAACCGCTGCGCGTGACCAGAGGCGCGCAGGGGCAAGAAGCTCGGGCGGCAGCGTCATGCCCTCAAACCCGAACACAACCGAAGCCGAAAGCGGCTGGCCTGCCGATCACGATGCGCACGTTTGGCTCATCCATTGAGCGTGAGCCTCGATACCGTCTCGTACCAGTGCTCCTCCCCGACCAGCGCGATCCGATGCCCGCGTTCCCGCATCGCGACGGCACTTTCGATCTTGCGGCCGTAGCTGGAATGGATCCAATCCCGACTGCCGATGGAGCCGATCACCACGATGTTGGTCTTGAGGGTCGGTGCCGTGCAGACCTTTGCGCCAAGCGAGCGGACCACCTGCTGGACCTGGCTGCGCGTGCCGCTGGCGAACGTGCCGGTGAAGCAGTAGGACCAGCCGTCGAAGGTCAGGGTCGGTGGTGGGTCGTCGAGCGGCAGCGCGGTCGACATGCTGGCGGCCGACTCACCGAGGACCGGCGCCCCGGTCAAGTCCAGCAAGGTGGCGAGCAAGTCGCGCTCCTCGTCGGAATCCATGACGCCGTCGGCCAAGACCTCCTGAATCCGCTTGTACAGCACGACCGCAGGCCACTGCTCGGCGATATGGCGATGCCGATCGAGCCAGTCGGCGAGGAATCGCACCTCCGATTCGACCAAGACGCCATCGGCGAGTACACCTCGACAGAGCCCGATGAGCTCGTCGATACCTCGATCGCTCAAGCGCGATTGGCTGAACCGGCTTGGCGGTTGGCCGTCTTCATCCAGCATGCCTATCTCCTTGTCAGACCGATCATCCCGAATGATCTCTCCTGTCTCTCCCGGCGGCCTGGCGACGGTGCCGTATCTCGTTTCCGGCCCTGCCACAAGCTGCGGACATTGCCCTAAGGATAGCACCCACAGTGCTGGTTGATGCAGAAGTCGTTGCCCATTGATCTAGCCGACTCCTCGTCACGCGGCTCCAGAGTCGGTGGCAGGGTTGAGCGGATGCGATACATGGTTGTCGGTCATCCGGGGCGAGGGAACCGCGATAGTTCGCCACATCCCCGCCGGGTGCTAACCTGCCGCATGCGCAGCGGATGCTCGAAGGCCGGTCGGTTCCATGCGTCATTTGAGCATCTACCGACCTCTCGGGAGAACCGCTCTCGTCCGTGATCAGGGCTCGGCCGTCGAGCCCCCACCCCACGACGGAGGTTCCAAGATGTCCCGAGAAGGCGAACTCATGCGCAAGGCGTTTCGCAAGCAACTTGTTCCCGTGCTCGCTGCGGCCGGTTTCGTCGGCAAGTCCATCCACTTCATGCGGCTAAGGGACGACGCCCAGGATCTGCTGTCGATCCAGTATTGGAAGTACGGCGGCAGCTTCATCCTTGAGTTTGGCCGGAGAGATCGAGGACCGCTGCTAACCGCATGGGGGCCGGTCATCCCCGAGGAGTCGCTCGAGGTCGCCTACCTGCCGGTAGGAGATCGTGCACGGCTCCAAGAGCGCGACGCACGGTCGGACGACACCTTTGCGGGCTTCAGCTTCGCCGGCTTCGGGGAGGATGTCGCCAAGTACGAGCGGCTGGCATTGCGGGTGGCGGGCGACCTTCCGCAGGTGGATGGGTGGTTGTCGCGTCGCGAGGTCGGCCCTGATATCGCTCCGTTCGCCGGGGCCTGAGCTCGCAAGAGCGATCGACCTCGGCTGTGGTCAGCCATCGGGAACCCATTGCGGTCGACTTGCTCAACCCGGAGCGGGACTTGGACTGCACGCCGGACGGAGAGGCCGCGCGACAGGATGGGATATGTGGCAACACGTCACCTGGCTCCGCCTACCCTGCCTTGAGCCCCCTTTGTCCGGCTCAGGTCGAACATCGGATAAAGACCTACCATAACACTAGGTATATACCACGGAGTGTCTGCGGTATTCGTTGAAGCCTGCTGGACCGTTCCAATCTTCGGGATCGTTGGTACGACAGACCAACGTCAACCAAACGATCAATCGAGGTGACAACGATGAGCGATGAAGCACTGCATTCCTGGAACCGCCGTGCCTTTTGGACGGCTGTGGCGATTTGTTTGATGCCTCTTGTGCCCTACGCCATCCTCGGCGGTTCCTGATACCTCTGCGGCGCGGCGTCGGCCGCGCCCAATTGACGACGACGGGGCCGCTGGCCCCGTTTTTTGTGCGTGTCGATGGAACCGCGACTGTATCGCCGAGTAGGCTAGTCGACCAGGCCCACATCCTCGCTATGCTGCGCACACAGCGCCTCGCCGGTCACGGCCGGGTTGTCGCAGACCGCGCAACGGGGACCGTCGAGCCGGCCACGGCGGTCAGGCGACGACGCTTGTGTCTGATGACCGGTGCTGAACTGGCCTTGGTCTGATAGGCGATTATCGGCGGTTGTAACGGTAATTCCGGACTCGCCACGATGCTGTCCGGTTTGGTGCTTTGTGCGGCCAATCGGTGGGTGAATCCGCAATCCGTACAAGCCATGAGGGGATGCTTCGGGGTCCCGCACTCGGGGCATGCGTTACTGCTCAATGAAACTCTCTATGTGTACTGGTTGTTGCGGGCGATGCATTGGAACGAAGACGGATGCAGTGTTTTTTAGTCTGAGAACATAGCACTGTGACTGAGGCATCCCCAGAAAGACGCTAAAGATTTCATGAGGTTGAGTGGCATTATTTGCACGGATGCGGAACATGCGCGGGAGGTCGTTGTCCCTGGACAGCGACAAAACCCGCCAGGAGACCTCCCGTGCATGTCGGAACCCTCTTACACCGCTGCCTCGATCCGTTGCTGCAGTCCATTCACCGCACACGTCTCGCGACGTTGTTCGCCGCAGTGGCGGCCTGCGTGAGCGGACCGGCACTGTGGATACCTCAGGGACAGACCACGGTTTCAAGGTTAGCCGATAAAAGGGCGGGGGTCAGAATCCGCGCCAGGAGCTTATTCCGGAGGTCAACGCCCGCGCCTCGAGGGAAAACCCAAGAAGAGGCTTTGCCAGCCGAAATGCACGACCAGAATCCGTGATAGAAAGCCAGCAATAATCACGACGACGGTGGTCATCATCACCGTGCCCAGGAGCGGTTCTTGGCCGTGAAAATAGATCACCAAAGAATAGACCAACCCCCAGAACAAGGCGATCTCCGGATAGATCGTGCCTTTTAGGGTGGGGATATCCGCCTGCGATCGAAGCACGTCCCGAAGCACGCCGCCGCCGGCGGCGGTTAGCGCCGCCAGGAGCGGGCCCCATAGCCACAGCGGCTCGGAGCGCTGCACCGCAGCGACGATCACCCCGGTAATGGTGAAGGTTGCGAGCCCGATCGCATCGGATATCTCGAGCAGTCCGCGTGTCGAGGCCCAGCGAAACCCGTCGTCCCGATCCGGCGCCTCCGCGGGCGCTTGGCCTTTGCCCCAAAGATCCTGAACGGCAAAGATGACCGCACCGGCAGCGACGGTTCCGAGCACCAACAACAGCAGCGTTGGCGACTGCAGGATGCCGATGGGCGCTCGTCCGCTGATCAGATCGCGCATAACACCGCCGCCCACCGCCGGCAACGCCGCCAACACCAAGGCCCCGACAATGTCATAGCGCTCGCGACGAGCGATCAGCACGCCCGAGATCGCAAAGGCAATGGTGCCGAGGATATCGAAGCTGCGAAACCAAAGGGTTTGCAGGGCCGGTTCCAGGACCTTGGGCGCAAGATAGTGGCGCGAAATCCGGTCGAGCTCACCCGAATCGTGCATCTCGCGCAGGGCCTCGTCAAGCGCCTGAAAGGTCGTCGGCGAGACCGTCTTTCTCGAAAGCATGATGCTCAAAGCAGGCCGGTTCAGGTTGCCCGGCAGCGCATGCACCCGAGTGATGGCACCGACATCGACAACCGCACTCGCAATTGAGAGCCGATCACCGATCACCGCATCAACCTTGCCCGCCATTAACAGCGCCACGGATTCCGCGTCGGTTCGGGTGTCGAGCACCTGGCCGCGAACGGCTTCCGACTCGAGGAGCGCGGTTGCTTCCGCACCGGGGTCAAGCGAGCGGTTGACCGCGACTGTCGTGCCCGCAGCCAATAGGTTGCGCAGGTTATCGACTGCATCATCCCCGTGCTTCCCCACTCTCGCTTCGCCGCGCCGAGTGATGATCGCGATTGACGCACTGCGATACGGCACCGTAAACCAGGCCGATTCGCGCTCCGATGCCGTCGGCTCCACCGCAAGGCAGAAGTCGAGCCGGCCCTCGCGCACCGCCTCCAGGTTGGCAGCCCGGGACACCTCCTCGAAAATCGGGCGAATCCCCAATCGGCGGGCGGCCGCCTTCATCACTTCAAGATCAACGCCGCTGACAACGCCCAGGCCGCCTGGAGTCACCGACTCGTACTGGTACGGCATCGTTGGCGACCAACCGCCCCTGAGCTCGCTCGGCTCAGCCAGCGCAGAGCCGAGCCCGAAAAGAGCGCAACAAACGACAGCGAGCAGCACTTTTACGTAACTGTTCAGGTAGCCAACAGCCTTATTCCAAGCGCGGAGAGCAAGC
Source organism: Thiocapsa sp. (assembly GCF_018399035.1). Classification (GTDB taxonomy): domain Bacteria; phylum Pseudomonadota; class Gammaproteobacteria; order Chromatiales; family Chromatiaceae; genus Thiocapsa. The sequence continues at coordinate 4,806,615 of NZ_CP073760.1, read as the reverse complement.
CAGGGGCAGACCATGGTTTCGTGCCTATGTCGGTAGACCGAGCTGATTGGTGTCGACCGGCTCTTGCTTCGGTCGGCCCGACGTGCCGGGCCACGTGCGCCGACCCACCATCGTCGCAATCTGCCTTTGAAAGCGTTGACTGCCCAAGACGAAGCCACCGTTGGTCGCGTCGCGAAGGGCTGTCAGCATGTCTTGCGGGATCGCGTCGGCGAAGAGCCCTCGGTACCGAGAGCGTCGCGTCTCGTCTGCATCGGCAAGGTCCAGATACAGCAGCGTTGGCCCAACCCCTTCATCAGCCGAGCGGGTCCACGCTCGGTGGCAGGCGTCATCAGCAGATGCACGTGGTTGGTCATCAGAACGTAGGCGTGGACGCGAACGGACTCGCTTTCCGCAAGCGCCGCCAGGGTACCCGAAAACACCCGATAATCACCCTCGGCGAAGAACATCGCGGTCCGATCGATGCCCCGCAGAATGACGTGCATGGGGAAGCCGACGGCGACGATGCGGGCGTGTCGAGGCATACCGATCGGCTGCAGTCTCGAAGGATAAGGATGGAGCGATGATAGCAGGAAACCGTGGTCTGTCCCTGAGGTATCCCCAGAAAGACGCTAAATATTTCATGAGGTTGAGTGGCATTATTTGCACGGATGCGGAGCGCCAGCGCAACGACCGCATCGAGGCGGTTCAGGGGAACCGCAATCCCTTCATCGATCATCCGGAATTGGTGTGTCGGGCTTGGGGGTTGGGGTGCCCGTGAGGCGGCAGCGCGACGCTCGTACAAGCCCCCGACGGTCCACCCCGGCTCGTCGAAATGACTTGATCAGGGGAGGGATCTGCTGCGAACCGCGACACCCGAGATCCATCAGGTACAGGTACGCCTCCAATGAGCGGGGGTTGATGCTTCGGCCATGCCATTCTTCCCCGTCATCGACTCATTCGGCGCGCGATCTACCTCGGTTGTGGTCAGCTATCGGGGACCCATCAAGATCGACTCACTCCACCCGGCTCTGCAACCGTACCGACGGTAGGTTAGTCGAACAACTCCGAATCCTCGCGATGCTGCGCGCACAGCGCCTCGCCGGGCACGGCCGGGCTATCGCAGACCGCGCAACGGGGACCGACGAGCCGGCCACGGGGGTCAGGCGGCGGCGCTTGTGCCTGATGACGGGTGCTGAACTGCTCTTGGTCTGATCGGCGATCGGCGGCGGTTGCCATGCTATCGCCGGACTTGAATCGATGGTGTCAGGTATGGCGCTTTGCGCGGCCAATCGGTGGGTAAATCCGCACTCTGGACAGGCCATGAGTGGATGCTTCGGGGACCCGCACTTTGGGCATTCGTTATTGCTCACTGAAATCCTCCATGTGTACACGCTGTTGCGGGCGATGCGTTGGACCGAGGACGGATGTAGTGTATTGCCGTCGTCATCGGGTGTTCGATACGAAAACTACTTGAAGATGTATCCGGCTCGACCTGCCCGCCGGGATCCATGACTATCCGCTCATGGCGCGCGCCCATCCAATGGTTCGCGACTGCTGTTCTCGGAGCTCTAACTCTGTCGCGAGGGGCCTTGTTCATTATCCCGGCCACCGCCCTCAGGCCGCGACCGGCATCAGATAGGGTAGTTTCGGCGGGCGTGGCCGTCGGCGTCGGGGTCGCGGCGGCAAGGGCACACGCAGGAGAAGCTCCTCGAACAGTGCGGGATGTGTCCGCCCGAAGAAGCGCTCGGCGGCGGTCGTGCCGTCGGGACGGCGGATGTGGAAGTTGTGCACGGCGGTGAGCGCGGCGAGCCTGCGGTCGCTCAAGCGATGACGCCCGTGATGATGCAGCGACAGTTGGCCGTTGCGTCCTTCCACACAGGAGCTGCTGCGTTGGAACAGATCGGCGCAAGCGCCGGCGACCTGTTCGACCCGAGCGCTGTCCTCGGGCGCGAGACGCTGCAGCGGATGATCGGCGCGCCGCAGGACGTCGAGCAACGCGGTACTCGCCGCCTGCACGCGGTGTCGGGTCTCGGCCGCGGTGCTGCGGGCGGCGACGCGCTCGAGGTAGATGCCGGGGATGAGCTGCTCGAGGACCGCCGCTTCCAGCTCCGGGGATAGCGCGAGGGCCTCGACCCTGGCGGTCACGGTGGCGAAGAAGAACGCGAGCGTGGCGAGCCACTGCACGGTCAGGCGCTCGGCCTTGGCGAGGCGTTCGCGAGCGCGCTCGGGCAGCTCGGCGGCCTCGGCCAATCCCTTCAGGCGCGTCCAGACGTCGGTGAAGCGCGCCGCCACGCGCTCCACCGGCTGCGTCTGTCCATCCACCGGATCATACGGGTGATACAGCACGCCGAGCTCGCGGATCAATGCGCGCGCCTCGCTCTGCCGCTCCCGTGCGCGGTCGCGTTCGGCTTCGACGGCGACCAGCGCGCTCAGGGCGGCGCCAATGCGGGTCTCGAAGGCCGGTGGACGCCCGAGCGGGCGCGGCACGCGCGCCTCGAACGCCTGCTGCGCCGCGCGCTCGGCCTCCCAGTGCTTCTGCGCGGCCGCCACGCCGGCTTCAGCGCGGCGCACGTCGCGCGCCAGCGCCAAGGACGTGGCTTTGGAGACCTCGTGTTGGCCGTGAAAGAGGTCCGGGAATGCTGCGCACGGAGGTCCGTCTCGGCATGGCGACGCAGCGCCTTGGCCTCGTCGGCGGTGCTCTGGATCACCTCCACGGCGAGCCCCGTGCAGGCGTCCTGAAGCGCGGCGGTCCAGGTCGCCGCGGTGCGATCCGCGGCGTATTGCTCCAGCACAATGAGGTTCGACTCCGGCTCGATGGCCACCAGGCAGATCCCCGGATGAAAGGTTTCGTCCTCGCACACCGTCACCTGACGCACCGGCATGCCCTCGGCGAGCGCCGTACGCTGCTCCGCGGCCACCGCGACCACGGCCGTTTCCAAGTCGACATTGAGCGCGTGCTGCGCGCCGTCGCTGACCCCGACGAAGGCCGACAGCCCGCTCAGCTCCAGGAATTCACTCACCAGCCGGGTGCCGCCCGCCGCCCGCAAGGTGATGCTGAAATGCGCCGCCAACACCATCCGATGCAGCCAAGCGATCCCCTCCGGGGTGCGTGCGAAGGCCGTCAAGCCCGTCGGCGGATCCCCGCGCGGAACCTCCCCGCACCAGTCGCGCAAGGTGCTGCGCGCAATACCCATCTCGGTGGCCACGGCGCGTTTGCGTCTCCCCGCCGCCAGCCGTGCTTCGGCCGCCGCGATGTGCTCGGCTTGCTCCAAGCGTGTGCGTCGCGTCATGAGCCGATGCTCCGGCCCGGTCTCGAACGTCCGGGTAGCGCAGCGCCCGCGCTTGGTCTAAAGTCACTCTCGGCAGGATCTTCGAACATCTTTTCGAACCCTCGGTTAGTTTGCACTTCCAAGGGTATGAAATTTCGTGGGTCCTGCCAAATCCCCGCATGCCCATCACCAAGCCATGAACTCGGACTTGGACGGGACTATGAACAACGCCGTCGCGAGGGTAGCATTGTCGGTCATACTCCACCCATGACGATCCTTGACCTCGGTCACAAGCTCAACCCAGGACGATACCCCGATATGTCCCTGCAGATGGGGGCCATCGTGGGTTATCTGTTCGAGCGTGTCTACACGACGCCCGCATTGGCCGAGTTGACGGTGACGCCCGACGGTCACCTCGTCGGCCGGCCCCAAGTCGCGGGTGAGATCGGCCACACCATCTACATGGGCTGCGAAACCGATCTGCGTGCCAATCTGCGACGGCTCGGGGATCGCGGCCGGCAGCGATTATCAATAAAGTTGAAATAACGCACACGAGGCGTTCCTGCGAGAAGCAGTCGTGCGCCGTGGGCCTTCGACGGATCGACTCCGCATGCGCGATGCCTTCTCTTACATCCAGCGAACCTCCCGGACGATGGCCCTAAAGCCTTCGCCTAGAGCGGAATTAAGCTGGAGCAAGCATGTCACCCGCCACCGCGTCTTCGTCGTCCCCTATGTCCTCGCCCTCTTCTGCAATATCACCCCGGTAAACCGGTTTGCCAGTTGCCTGTTCGATGAGCGTTAGAAGGCGGTTTTGCCGATCGGCCATGAATCCCTTGAAATCGTCTCGGCGGAGTAGGTCCGGCTTGATGAGATGGGAGCGCAAGTACTCATCCAGCCTAGCCGGCTCGATGGGCGGATTGGATTTGTCGCCTTTCTCCAGTTTGGCCAAGTACTGCGAAGGCGCGACGCCGCCGATGATGCGGTTTGTGCGGTAGGATAGAGGGGTTTTGTTGATGATCGGGTCGTATTCTACTGGCTTCATACCACTTTTTTTGCACCATTCCTGGGGAAAGATATGGTGTATGTCCACGTTCTCGCCGAAAAAAACGGTGTGATCGAATTTTTGGCCTGAGCGGAAATCTTGGGCGCCTTCCTTCATCAGTAGGGCGTTGACCCCTTTGTAGGCGGCCGAGAGCCGCATGCGCATGGTTTTGAGGCGGTCAGCGCGGAACATGGTCTCGGTGACGGTGGTCGCCGCAGGATCGCCTTGAAGCCAAGCCGTCACCTCCACGAAGTCCTTGGCAATGCGAGTCTCCACAGCCGAGCCGTAGAGTTCACCGAAGACTCCATTCCAGTACCAGGTGACCAGCTTCTCCCGGTTTGCCTGATGCTCCCAGGCGTCCCCGATGTCGGCAAGGATAGCGGCAAGGGGCACGATCTGGGACTGATACGGCAGGTCAAAGATGCGGTAGATGTGCAGCATGTGCAGGAATCGGGCAGCCTTGACGAAACCGGCTTCAACCTGCTTTTCATACTGCTTATAGGCATCCAGAGGCAGGTTCAGCAGCGCCTGACGGTTTCCGGTGATGGCTGGCAACTCCTTGCCCGTCTTGCCGGCGGCGGCGGCCTGACGGCGTCGGTCGCGAGTATAGAAGAGCGATATAGCCTGCAGGAAATCGGTGTTGCTGACTTCGGCAATAATGCCCGTGTTCGAGTCCGCAGGGCGGTGGGTCTCTTTAAAGCGCTGGTGTCGGCCTGGCTTGACGTCATCGCCGAACCAGTCCTTGCGTAACTCATGGCCGGAAGCGGCGTACATGGCGGTCACCAGCTCGAAGGCGTCGAGGGCTTTGCCGCCGGTGTTGACTTTCTCGAAGACAACACAGACCGCTTCTTTGGAGGTGGAGCGATCCAGAGAGATGACCGGTACTCGATAGTAGCGAAAGTTCTCCAGGATATTGCGCTTGAAGGAGCGGAAGTCGTCGCGTATCTGCTCGTGCTCATCTCCACGCCAATACTGGTCAAATGCGTCCTGCCATCGGTCCCACTCGAAAACCTTTGATACTGGATACATCAGTTGGGCATATTCTTTTTCGGGGGTGGATAAATCGAGAACAGGCTCGCGGCCGAAGTCCTTGCGGATGACCTTGTCCTCGGGGACGCCGATGACCGCTTCCTCACGGTCGGCGCTGGGATCCAGAGCCTTGCGGATGTCCAAGTAGAACCATCGGCGGACCTTCTTCTTCTTGGGGGTGATGGTTTCCACGACCTTGCCGCGCAGAGTGACCTGGTAGAGTGACGTCATGCGTTGCTGGCCATCCAACAGCAAAGCGTTCGGTTTTGTTTGCTTGGCGTCCGGCGGCGCGCCCTCTACGGTCCGGGGCTTAAAGTTGACCTCGCCGCCGGTCTCCAGGGTCATTAGGGCGCCCACGGGGAAGGCGCGGGAAACGGAGGCAATGAGGCTCTTGATGCGATCCTCGTCCCACACCCAGCTTCTCTGGAACTCCGGCAGTTGAAGTATCCCGCGGTGGCAATCCTCAAGCAGCTTGTCTAAGTCGTATGGGTTGGTTTGGAACGTGGATCCTGGCATGGTTTTGTTTTCCAAATGCGCTTTTGGTTAGTTCTGCCAACTCTACTGACATACTCCATTGCGCAACAATAATCGTGTAAAAAATATTTGCCCCCGAAGCTCGCGCGTTGAGCGACGGTTGCAGTTGTGTTCTCGGTGGGACATAAAAGCGGGTTTTCCTATCTATTCATCCGCGTTATGTTGTTGCCATCTCACGCAATAGCGGCTTATGACACGCTGCTTGTTTGACCCTGCATGTGCTTGTATCCCGCGATCGTCCTGAGTGCCGCGGTCGAGATCGTGCCGGACGACTTCCCAGCCGAGAAATTCAGCTTCTTAGCCTTCTGCGAGCACTGACATCACGATGCGGCGATCAATCGAGCACGGTTGCTACTCCACACGACTTCTCCGCATCGTACGATCGAGGAAAAATATCCCCGTCAGGCGAGCTTGCGCTTCATTTCACTGGCGATCCTGCTCAACGCAGCTTCCGTGCTCAGCTCCGACTTCTTCTTCTTGATCCCCTCGCCGACCCGGGCTGCCGCATCCAGGGCGGCGTTCAGCAACGGGGCCGGTGCCGTATCGACCCAGAAGCTCTCGTCGCTGATCTTGCGTTTGACATCGAACGGGACGAAGGCCGTCGCGACGCGATCGTAGATGAGCGGGATGCGCTGCACGGACCTGCCGCCGCCCTGAGCCAACCGTTCCGCGACCAGCTTGCGGCAGGCCTCGAGTTCTTTCCAGAAGTTCTCATCGGCAAGGCCCGTCTTTTGGCGGCCTTTGATGAACCCGAAGGCTGTTCCGAGGGCCAGCGCTGCTTGGGCTCGCCCGGAGCGCTCGTTGTCCGACTCGACGCCCGCCACATGGGCGGTCAGGCGATACTCCTCGTCGGCCAGCGCCTGTAGTTGCGCGACAAAGGGCAGGGTGTCGGCCTCCGACACGGTCACCGTCTCGTCGAGATCCACCGCCGCAAGCGCGTCCAAGTCCGTGATGAGGCGCAGCGCGGTCCCCTCGCCATCCGCAACGGCGGCGACGAACGCCACGTACTCCACATCCAGCCCGTGGGGTGTGACGGCGATCCGCCGGACGCACCCGGGCGGTTGCCAGTCGCCACCGATGGCGAGGACGGCATCGAAAACAGGCTCGCCGTAGGTCGCGAACCGCAACCGCGACCCGAGTGACGCGATCCCGTCGTCATAGAGCTTGCGGTCGACGGTCAACGCCGTCCCGTCGACGATCCCGGGCAGACCCCGCAGCAACAGCGGCTCTTGCGGCGTGCCGGACAGGTTTGCGGCAACGGCACACCCCAAGGCCCGCAGCGAAGCCGATTCGTTCAGAACCGTCCAGATGCCGTCCAAGGTTGCGGGCAAGCGCTCCGCGGCATGCGTCTGCGCCAAACGTTGGTAGATCTCGTAGATCTCCTGGCCGCTCAACTCGGTCTCGCGGATGCGTTGCTGCGAGACGGCAATGCGTTGGCGGGCCTCGGCCTCCAACTGCGCCTCGGTGACCTGGCCGGTGGCGAGCCGGCGGAAATCCTCCTCGGTAACCGGCAGCAACGACACCTGCTGATCCCCCACCACCGAGATCATGCTGCCCAAGCGGGTGAGCAAGCGGTCGTAGACGATCTCCTCGACCGAGCCCAAATAGCAGAGGTTCTGGACATAGATGTCCTGGTGGAGCTGACCGATGCGGTCGATGCGCCCGATGCGTTGCTCCACCTTTGCGGGGTTCCAGGGCAGATCGAAGTTGACCAGAAAGTCCGCGGTCTGGAGATTGAGGCCCTCGGCGGCGGCGTCCGTGCACACCAGGATATCGATTTCCCCGCGCAGGAAGCGTTGCTTGATCTCGTCGCGCTCGGTCCCGACCAGCGTGCCGGTTTGCGGATCGGTGTATTGACCCCCGCGCCCCGAATAGGTCCCCACCAGCAGCTTGGATTCGGCTTGTCGCAGGCGCCGCACCAGATCCTCCAGGGTGTCCCAGAACTGGGTGAAGATCACCGTTTGGGCAACACGCCCCGGCCGGGTCGCCTCCCGGCGTTGCTGCACATACCCCAGGAGCACCTGGGTCTTCGAGGACGGCGGCGCCGCGTCGTAGAGGCTGCCGGCCAGCATCTGCGTGAGCGTCTCCCACTCCCAGCGCAAGTCGGTCTCGCTGCGGTTCTTGAGCAACTGCTCGATGACCTCCGTGTCGTCCTCGTCCTGCTCCAGATCCTCGTCGAGATCGGACGCCTCGGATGCCGCCGGGCTCTTGCGCGGTTTCGCCGACAGGTGTTCCAGCGTCCACTTCACCCGCTCGCGTCGGCGCCGCAGGGTCTCGCCGATGGCGTACAGGCTGGACGCGAAACGCCGTTGCAGGAAGCTCAGGTAAAAGCCGGTGGAGACGCGCGCCTGTTGGTCGTTGGCAGCGGTGATTTGTCTGGCCAGCTCCTGCGAATAGACATCCAGTGCCTCGTACGCGGCGTGCTCTTGCGACGTGTACTGGATCTTGCGCATCGGCAGGATGTGCCGCTGCGCCAGGTTGGCGGTCAGCTCGCCCTGTTCCTGGTAGACGCGCAGCAGGGCGCGGTTGTGGCGCATCATCACCCTCGAGAGCGGCGCGGACGAGAAGATGGCGCGCAAGCTTCTTCAGACTCGCGGCAGTCGGCGTGATGCCCTGCTTGAGCCAGAGCTCGTACTGGGTGCGATTCGCCGAGCTCAAGACGGTCTGACGGATGAAGACGGCCAGTTCCGGATCATGCCGCTGGATCGAGCCGAGCACCCGGCGCAGGAAGGTCAGCTCCTCCTCGGAGACCGTCTCGCCGCGCTGGATGCAGCCCTGGATCGCGTAATACGCCTGGGTCAGAGACGGATCGTCCTGAAAGGGACCGACGCGCCGGGTCAGGCGGAACAGATCGTAGACCTCGATCGGGTCAAGCTGCATGGGCGTGGCGGTGGCGAGCCAGAGGGCGCGGGTGCGCGGTCGCAAGGTCTGCTCGAGCGCCCGGTAGAGATCCCCGTATCTCGGCTGCACCACCAGTCCGGCCGTCGAGTTGCTGCGGCGGGCATAGTGGGCCTCGTCCACCAAGGCGATATCCCAGGTCTGCCCGGCCAGTTCCTGCTGACGCTCCTTGCGCCGAACCAAGCCGGTGGAGACGATCACGCAGGCGGGGCTGAACACCGACTTGGCCGGGAGCTGCTCCTCCAGCGGATGCTTGTAGAGGTGCCGGACCTGCGCACCTGAGAGCGCGCGCCCGAAACGCAGGAAGAACTTGCTCGCCAGCTCGTCTTGCCACTGCCGAGCGAGACTCGCGGGCGGTGCAATCAAGACCCGTCGCGCCAATCCGGACAAGATCAGCGAACGCAAGGCCAAGCCCGCCTCGATGGTTTTCCCCAAACCGACCTCGTCGCACAGCAGGAAGCTGTAGGGGTAGGCGGTAATCAGCCGCCGCGCCACGATCGCCTGGTGCGGCCAGGGCGCGACCGGAGCCGTCGCCATCCCGACAAAGCGACCGTTCGGCATCCGCGGGGCTTCGCGCAGGATGGCGAATTGCAGCCACTCCCGCGCGGTCGGTCCCGCGACGTCCGGCGGCAACTCGCTGGACCCGTCGATCTCTTTCGGACGGGTCACGATGCCGGCGATCTCGATCAGGCGTTCGCGCACCGCCAGGGGCAAGTCCAACACGTAGAGCCCGGGATCCCGGTTCTCCCAGATGGTCTCGAAGTCCCCGGCATACAGATCCGCTCGGACCGCTTCCCGGGGACCCCACCAATCACCGTGCACGCCGATGTTTTCGGCATTGATCTCGAGCGCCGTGCGCGACTCGTTCAGGGACCCCTCGGCGATCAGCCGATGACCCTCGGCATCCGTGAAGACGGCCCATTTCTCGTGGACATAACCATCGACGCGCGAACCGTAAGGGAGGGCTGCGCCGGTCTTGCGATGGCGGCGCAACGCCACGCGGATCTCCAGACAACCCGCCTTGAGCATCCACGCCAACAACACGAGTCCGTTCTCGACGGACTCGGGCCAGCCTTGCCGGTCGGCCAGATTCGCCAACAAGGTCGCGGCGAGACGCCCGTCGTCCCGGTGATCGAGGATGACCAGGGCATCCTCGGGATCGAGATCGGCCCCCACCACGAGACGCACATGGCCCTTGTTCTTGACGAGGGCCGAAAAGCCTTGGGAGGCCGCGGCCAGCGAGGTGGAGCGGAAATACCCCGCCACCCGGTCGTAGCGCACGCTCGCGCGCAGGGCCGGGATGTAGAAGTCGTGCAGGACGTCGCTGGTGGTGCTGCGGTAGCGCGGCTGCCAGTCGCGTTGTTGGAACGATGCGGACTGTTTGGTGTGCTCCATGCCTCGGATCTCCGGATGGGCATTCACCGTCATGCACTCTCGCGTTGCACGGCAACCCGATGGCGTGGTCGTGTCAGGCTCCGATCGGACTGTCCGCAGCCCTCGTGCACGCGATCAACTCCAGGGATTGAGCAGCTTGACGCCAGTTCGTATGAAATCATCGGTGTTTCGGGTCACCAAAATCAGGTCGCGATTCATGGCAACTGCGGCAATCAGCGTATCCATCTGCGGAAGCGGCGCCCCCGCTTTGAGTGCCGATCCGATCATCCGACCCCAACGCTGCAGGTCTTCGAGCTCCAGCGGGAGGATGCGCTCTCGAAAGCGGGGCACCAAACTCGATTGCAGCCAAACCTCCAACGCCCGCTGACGTTTGCCCTGCGGCATCCAGGCGATGCCTTTTTCGATTTCACCGATCGTCACGACGCTGATCACCATCGCCTGCTCGTCGCCATGCGACAGCCAACGCAGGATACCGGGGTCCACCTCGTCCTTGGCAAACTCGGACACGACATTGGTGTCGAGGAGGAACCTCACAGGTTCAGATCCCGTTCAAGGTCCTGGTCCCGTTGGATGCGGATGCCGCTCCGACGCAAGGGCGAGTGCATCAAGAAATCCGCCAGCGTGTCGGAGGGAGACTGCAACCGACGGTACTCCTCGATGGAAACGACCACGGCGGTCTCTTCACCGTTGGCGGTGATCACCTGCGGCCCTGCGCGCAGCGCCTCCTCTACCACTTGATTCAAGCGATCCTGTTGTTCTTGAAGCGGCCAGTTCATGAATGCCTCCTGTGGTTCGTCAATCTCGCAGATCACCCGGTCGTCCCCGATGCGATAGCACCACAAATCACTCGGCGAGCCGGTCGATGTCTTGCCGGTACTGCGTGGATTTTCGCTTTGGAAAGATCCCGGGATGGGTCCTAGTCCTCGCCACGCTGTCCGGCCGCCTGACTCAGCAACCCGAGCCCCCGCTCGGCTTTGCCCTGTCCCCGTCGAGCTCGGGCACGAAAGCGGGCCTCGGCGTCCGACTCCGCCACCATCAGGGCCGCCATATTGTAAACAGTGTAAACAGATAGGAGTGTAAACAGGACTGTAAACAGGTAGAGTAGAGAGCAGGTCGCCAATTACGGTAGCCGTGGCTTATCTGTTTCCGCGCCTTTCGTTTCGCGGTGCCTAAATAGCCAGGACATGGCTGTGACTCCCAGCCCTCCCTCATCAAACCGTGCATGCGGTTCTCCCGCACACGGCTTTCCGATGTTCTTCACACCAAGGCATGCGCCGTCTTCCAGCCGGGTCCTTTCGGGAGTGGGTGCAGTCCATGGCGGTCATAGAGGTCGTGAGACGGGAATTTGGCGTAACCCGCACCCCAGGTCTTGACCTTGTGTCGCTTGCGCAAGTGGATTCGCAGCCGCTGTTCGGCGTGGTTCCTAACCTTACTCATCGCCAGACTGGAATTGCGGAAATGGAAATAGTTCGCCCAGCCGCGAAGGCTGCGGTTCACGCTTCCAACCACATCATCCAGCGGGATGCAGGTCAACTCCCGTCGCGTTAGTTCCGTCACTTTCGCCGTGATTTTACCCACAGCTTTGTCCGACGGACGTACGTTTGGGTACCATTTGCCGGTGTTGGCGCCTCGACTCATCTGGAGCGTAAAACCCAGAAAGTCAAAGCCCGTCTCCTTGGCGTCCACCACGTGGGTCTTGGTCTCATTGAGCGTCAAACCCAGTCGATCCATGACGTGGCGCACCACGTTCAGCGGTTCTTCCACACCCTGCTTACAGAGCACGACAAAGTCGTCCGCATAGCGGACGATGTGTGCCCCCAGCTCGTCTTTCAGCCGATGCCGGTCCCAGATGCGATCGAGCAGATGCAGGTAGAGATTCGACAACAGCGGGGAGATGACACCACCTTGCGGCGTGCCAACCCGGTTGGCTTTTCCTCCACCGACCGTCCTGCGTTTTCCTTGATCGTCCACGCCGATGACGGGTGCCTTCAGCCATTGCTTCAGAAGCGCCAGGAGGCGTCCGTCGACAATGCGTTCGGCCACCACCGCCATGAGGTTAGCGTGGGGGATCGTGTCGAAGTAGCTCGACAGATCGGCATCAATGACATGAGTGTGTCCGGCCCAGAGTGCGTTGGCAATATCGTCGATGGCATCGTGCGCCGAGCGTTTGGGTCGAAACCCATAGGAGTGCGGCGTAAAGTCCGCCTCGAAAATCGGCTCGATCACCAGCTTGACGGCCATTTGCACCACGCGGTCGCGGATGGTGGGTATCCCCAGCGGCCGTTCGCGGCCATCCCCTTTGGGGATCATCACACGCCGTACCGGTTGGGCGCGGTAGCTTTTCTCGCGCAGTTCCTGTGCGATCTCCTGCAGAAACCCCTCTACCCCTTCGCCTTGCTCAATGGCCGCGAAGCTGACCCCGTCAATCCCGGGGCTGCCTGCGTTTGACCGGACAAGATTCCAGGCGTGACGGAGGATGTCCTCCCGGTACACCTTGTCATAGAGCGCGTAGAAGCGGTAGGCCGGTTCTTGCTTGGCCTTAGCGTAGAGCTTCCTCTGAAGTGTCCTGATCGTCTCCGGGGTGATTAGCGACATGGCAATCCCCTGATCCTCCACTCGTTGGTTGCGTGAACAAAGTAGGGTCCCTTCCCTCGACCGAGGGTTGTGTTGTCCCCCAGTCTCAAACGGTACTACGAACCCCTCCGACTTCCATGACGGGCGGCGACGATTTCGTTGCCTTATACGCCGCCGTCGGTGGCCTCTCTCCACCCCCGTCATGGATCTCCAGCACTGGACAGATCAGTCTTCAAGTACATGCCGCCCCTGCTACCCCGAGAGACGATGACCATCACTTCCGTTCTTCCAATGGCCACCCAACGACCTTCCCCTTCTGTCCACAGGGTCGGCGTCTCCAACCTAATATTACGAGGCTACCTCTAGGTTCACTTGCGTTACGGCCTGCTCTTTTGCTGGGGAAACTTACGACCCCTTGTTACCAAGACGCCGCTTCCTCATGCTACCGAGTCGTACGGACAACTCCTCGGACGGGACTTCAACCCGCTAGACTTACTGTTGTTACTGCGAACGGACAGACCACGTTTTCTAGAAGGCCAATTCCGTTTGCGCTCCGACGTCGGTTTCCTTGGGCGGCCGCCCCGGGGACCCCTTCCAAGTGCGCCGGCCAACCATGACGGCAATCTGCCGCTCGAACTGGGGGCGCCCGACGACAAAACCGCCGTTGGTGCAGTCGCGCAGGCGCTGGAGTAGCTCGATGCTCAGTTCGCCCGCGAACAACCGGCGATAGCCGGCCAGGCGCCCATCGTCGGAACTCGCCAGGTCGCGGTATACGGGATGCGGCGTGACCACGGGGTCACGCTCGCCGAGGGCGTTGGCCCGATAGCTGGACCAGAAAAAATCACCGGGCGCCGCGACCATGGCCGCCCGGACCGGGTTCAGCTCAATGTAGCGCTGACACGCCAAGAGATAGGGGTCGGCCTCGATCACCGCGGAGCGGAAACGGCCCTCGAACAGCCCGCCGGTGCGGCGATAGGTGCGGTTGACATACTGGACATACCGTTGCCCGAGGTGCTTCATCACGGCCGCCACCCCGGCGTCGCGCTCCGCGGTCATCAGCAGGTGGAGATGGTTGGTCATCAGCACGTAGCCATGTACGGCCACCGACTCCTGAGCCGCCGCCGCGGCCAGCCACTCCAGGAAGTAACGCCGATCGGCGTCGTCGAAGAATACCGCGGCCCGGTCGATCCCGCGCAGGATCACGCAGGATCACGTGCATCGGATAACCGGCGGCGACGATCCGGGCGCGTCTGGGCATGGTAACGGGACCAGGCAGGGAAACAGGGGTACGCGAAGTCTAGCAGAACAACGTGGTCTGTCCCCATTTCCCACGATGGGCGACCCTCGCCGCATCGACCGCTTCCCGCGCCTTCTCGGCCTCGCCGAGCAGTTGCGCCCGTTGGGCGCGCAACTGCTCCAGCTCCTCCATCAGGGCTTCCGAAGCGGCCTGCGGTGCGGTCGGCGGTACGAACGGGCCGGGCTTGAAGCCGGTGTCCTTCCCGAAGGTCCGGTGAAACCAGATCGCCAGTTGCCGGGCGATCTTGAGCGTGGTCAGGGCATCGCGATGGTCACCGTAGCCATGGTGCGTCGCGCGGTTGCCTAGAATCTGGACCTGGTGAAACAGGTCGAGGACCTCGGGAGGAACCGCACGCTCGAACTTGAGACGACGCAACAGGTCCGATTGCGGCTCCTCCGGGGTGGCGAGAAGACCGCTCCGCGCGGCCACTTGGCGGGCCAGCTCCTCGCCGAGCTGGCGGAGCTTGATCAGGCAGGTCGAGGGATCATCGGCGAAATAGCGCTCCGCCAGGGCGCCGAGGCGATCGAGCTGCGGCTCATAAGCCCGCAGGAATCCGAAGTTTCGTGATACCGCCTCGGTTGGCATCGACACATTCCTGTCGCGAAACTCATCCGCTTGCCGCTGCCGACGCGCCGGCTCCGCCGTAACGCGCGATGCAGCTTTCGAGCTGGGTCTTCGCCGTCCGCTGAATCCGCCCGAGCAGGTCGTGCTTAACCTCGGTGAGCCCGAACCGCTCCATCAGGGCCCGCTCCAGATACAGCGTCAGATGCGCCGCCATCTCGGCATCGGCCTGTGCTCGGTGATAGCGACCGGTGACCGGTAACCCGGCGTATTCGACCAGGGTACCGAGCTTGTGATTGGGTGCTTGGGGCAAGACACGACGGGCAACCAGCATCGAGCAGACGAAGGCTTGCGGCGTCCTGCGCCCGATGCGTGCCAGCTCGGCATCCCAGAACTTGCGGTCGAACGAGGCGTTGTGGGCGACCAGGGGGTAGTCGCCGACGAAGTCCGCGACCTCGGCCATGACTTGGCTGGCCGGCGGTGCTTGGCGCACCATGGCGTTGCTGATCCCGGTAAGGTGCTCGATAAAGGACGGGATGCGCAGACCGGCATTCATCAGACTCTGGTACTGATCGACGATGCGCCCGTCGCGGATCAAGACGGCCGCAATCTCGGTGGCACGGTCGCCCATGTCCGGGGAGAGACCGGTGGTCTCGAAGTCGATCACTACAACCGGATCCATTTCCTCTTCGTCTCCTCGTTGCCGCTCATGGCAGATAGGGGATCAACCCAAGCCGCAAGGCCTCTTCTTGAAGCTCGCGAGGGGCCGTCCTGGCATCGAGGATGAAGCCGTTCACCTGGATCATCCAGGCCAACGGGTTGTCGCCAAGCCGGCTGGGGAGTGTCCAGTTGGGATCGCCTTGATGGGAATTGAGCCATTTAAGGATCGCGGTGGATTTCGCCGAGCCCGTGCTCTTGCTGACGCCGAAGGGCGAGCACAGCTCGTCGGCAGTCATGGTCGGGGTCTGGCTTTTATCGAACAGAAAGTTGACTCGTCCAACCGAGTAAACGACCCCGCAGGCCCAGGTGTTGGGTTTGCCCGCGGCAAGCGGCGAGGGTCGTTTTCGGCAGAGTTTCGCGACCATCCGTCGACAGAGATCACGGTACTCGGTATTTAAATGGGCCTCGCAGAATTGGTCGGTCAACGCGGTGATCGCGTCGTACTGGCCCTGGAGTGCAATCGGCACCCGCTCTGTTTGTTGTCCTGTCATCGCGTCTAACCTCGTTCTGTTTGTCGATCGCCCTCCGACCATCTTAAACCGCATCTCACCGAGATCCAGAACATCTCCAAAGCCAAACGCCAAATGAAATTGACGCATGCCGCCCTGGACGCGGTTTAGAGCCGATAGTCGTCCAACGGATCCGGGCTGGCGCCGTCACCCCAAAGCCCCCAGCCGGAGGTTTCATCGTCCAGCACCCAGGCCACAACCTCCAACGGATCCTCGCCCTCGGCCAGTTTCCGTTCCTCCTCGTGTATCAAACCGAGGACACCCCCGAGCGTCTCCCCGGCCCGCAAGCGCCGGGCGTTCCTGACGACCGACGAGACGCGACCAAGCCGATGTCCGAGTGCCCTGATCCGCTGCTGCCTCGCACGCAGGGCCTCGACCATAAACCCGAGCAGACGTGCCGAATCGCTCCAGTGTTCCCGCAACCCCAGCAGGGTGCGTTCGATGGCCTCCGGCGCCAGCTCGCCGTCACGAACCTGATACTCCACGAAGACGCCTTGGGCGAAGACAACGAAGAGCGTCAGGGTCCGCGCGTGCTCGGCATGCGTGCCGTAAACCAGCGCGCCGCTCGCATCGAGCTTCAGGACGTCGAAGTAGACGCGGATCCCCGGCGGGACCCCGCCGATCCAGTCGCCCGGGTGGTAGTTGCCAAGGATGCAATCGAAGCGCTTGGTCTGGATCTCCAGATCCCGGCCATCCAGCTCGATATAGAGCGAATCGAACATGCCCATCGTTCTTCCTCCTCCCGGAGTCACGCCGGGTGACGATCAATGCGGAGCGAGGCGCTCGGCGCGCGCGACCACAGGACGGGGTCGTCGCAGTTCCGAGGGTCGGGCTTCAGCCCTGCTGATTCGGCGGATCCAGATCTTCGGGCATCCGGGTCGGGGCCAAGCGCTCGCGCTCGACCCAGGTGGCGACCAGCTCGACGTGCTCGTTCTCTTCGGCGGCCATCTCGGCGGCCAGCACGCGGACCTGCGGCTGAGGTGAATCGGCGGCGACGAAGGCGTAGAAGTCGCGACCGCGGATCTCGTTGTACAACGCCAGCTCGAGGGCTTGAAGCGGGGTCATCAAATAGCTGACGTCGAAGTCGTCGCAATCGACCTCGGGGCTGCCGGGGCAGGCCCATTTGAAGGCCCAGGGGGCGATCTCGGGGAGCCGGATGCCCTCGGCGCGGGCGGTCACCTCGGAGGCGTGTGCGGCGCTCATGTCGGCGAGGAGTCGGAAGACGGCGGCAACCGTGTGGTTGTGGTGCAGGGTCATGGTCTCGGCGAGCTGGCGGTAACGCTCGGCCGATTCGTGCTCGAGCTCGAGCGCATGCACCAGAAACTCGGCGACGGACTCGATACGCTGCGTCGATGGCGGGCTCGATGGCGTGCTCATAGCGCAAACTCCCGTTCCAGATCCGCGGGGGTCGCGGTCGGCTGGTTTTGCGGTTGCCAGACCGGGAGCCGCCGGACATAGAGCAGGCCGAGCGCCATGCCGTCGTCGGCCTGGATAAAGCGGGCGGCCTCGACCGGATCGTCGGTCGGCGCCATGTCGCTCGGATGGACCAGGTGCTTCCACTCCTTCTGCTCCGGGCGGAAGGTCTGGCAGGGACTCAAGACCTGCAGAAAGGCAAATCCCGGATGCTCGATCGCCTCCACCAGCAGCTTGGTCAGACCGGTGGGGTCACCCGCGAAACCACGGGCGATAAAGCTCGCGCCGGCCGCGAGCGCAATCGCCGTGGGCAGGAAGGGCCGCATGCCGGTGCCGTGCGGCGTGAGCTTGCTCTTGGCCCAATCCGGCTGGGTCGTCGGCGAGGCCTGACCCTTGGTCATGCCGTAGACCTCGTTGTCCATGACGATGTAGGTCAGGTCCATGTTGCGCCGGCAGGCGTGCAGGAAATGGTTGCCCCCGATCGAGAAACCGTCGCCGTCGCCGCCCGCTACGATCACCGTGAGGTCCGGCCGGGCCGCCTTGAGCCCGGAGGCAATCGGCAGCGCGCGGCCGTGAATGCCGTGGAAGCCGTAGGCATCGACATAGGCCGGCAGTCGGGACGAGCAGCCGATGCCCGAGATCATGGCGACGCGCTCCTTGGCGAGCCTCAGATGCGCCAATGCCTTGGTGACGGCGGACAGCACCGCGAAGTGTCCGCAGCCCGGACACCAGACGGGCGCGACGTCGGACTTGTAGTCTTTGGCTCGGAGGGTCGGTGCGATGTTTGCTGCGTCCATCTCAAATCTCCTCGCGCCCGTCGCGATCGGTCAGCGCACGCATGATCTCGGCGGGGCGCAACGGCAAGGGGCCGGGTCGCGCATAGGACCGGGCGTGTCTCGGGAGCGCCTGCTGTGAATGGAGATAGGCGAAGCATTGTGCGGTCTGGTTTTGCTCCACGACCAGGATCGAACCGGCCGAGCCGATCGCCTCGAGCAGCGCCTCGCGTTGCAGAGGCGCCAGCAGGCGCAGGGCGATCGCCCGTGTCGGGACACCGGACGCACGCAGACGCTCCGCGGCCTCGAAGACCGGGCCAGCAGAGGAACCCCACGTCAGAAGCAGGTGGTCGCCCTCGCCCCGGATCTCGGCCCAACCCGGTCCATAGTCGAACCCGGTCAGCTTGTGCAGACGCTTCTCGAGCTGCTCGGCATGGTCGATCGCACGGCTCGAGGGCGCACCGCCCGGGCCGTGCTCCAAACCCTCGGCCGTATACATGCCGCCCGGCAGTCCGGGTAAGGCCATCGGCGAGACCCCGTCCGACATCGGCCGATAACGCCGGTGATCGGGGTCGGCGTCCTGTGCGATCAGGCGATGCAGGTGCGCCCTCTCCCCTGCCCCGAACGCCCGGTCGCCCGGCGGGTCGATGATCGCGCGCGACTGGCCCAGTATCTGATCCGACAGCACGATGGCAACCGTTTGCAGGTGCTCGGCCAGACCGACCGCCCATTCGACCGTGTCGATGCAATCGCGGATACCCAGGGCGGCCAGGACCAGATGCGGGGCGTCGCCGTGTAGGCCGTAGAGTGCAATGTTGAGGTCGGACTGCTCGGACTTGGTCGGGATGCCCGTCGAAGGACCGCCGCGCTGGACGTTGACGACCACCACCGGGGTCTCGCTCGCCACGGCCAGACCCAAGCCTTCGACCATCAGGCTGAGACCGGGGCCGGAGGTTGCCGTGAGCGAGGGTACGCCGCCGAAGGAGCTGCCGATGATCATGTTGATCGAGGCCAGCTCGTCCTCGGCCTGGAGCAAGGAGCCGCCGAGCAGCTCCAAGCGTGGCGCCAGCCACTCGAGCACCTCGCTGGCCGGCGTGATGGGATAGGCGGCGACGAACCGCACCCCGCCGCGAACCGCGCCCAGCCCGGCGGCCTCGTTGCCGCTGATGTTCCAGCGCGCGACGGGCGGCGCGAACGCCGACGGCGGCACACTCGCCGCGTCGGCCGCCGCATAGCCCGAGCGAATGCAATCGAGCGACGGGGTCAAGACTCGGCCGCCCTTGCCGCCGAGCGTCGCCCGCGCGCCCGATTCCAGTGCATCCAGCGGCAGACCGAGCATCGCGCCGACCATGCCGAGCGCGACCATGTTCACGCGGCCTTCGGTCTCGGCATCCGCCAGCGCCTTCCAGGGCAGGCTGCGGACCTGCGCACCCGAGCGCAGGAGGATCTCGGGGATCGGCTCGGCCTGCGCGTCCGTGAGGATGAGACTGTTGCGATCCAGCGGCAGCTCGTCGGCAAAGCGGGCGACGTTCTCCCAGTCCAGACCGACAAGCAGATCGAAGCGATCGCCCATGCATTCGATCGGCTGCGGCCCGAAGCGCAGCATGGCCGCGGACTCCCCACCGCGAATCTGCGGACCGGCCGAGCGACCGAGCAGGCCGTAATCGCCGGCGCGCCCGACGGCAGCGAGCAGGATGAGCCCCGCCGTGACCGCCCCGCTGCCGCCGGAGCCCGTGATGGCGAGGGTGGCGCCCCCGGCGAGGGTCGATCGTTCGGTCATCCGCATTCCGCTCGTTGAAATCCAACGGACTATTGGAACCGCAAAGGCGTGACCGGTGCAAAGGCTTTCGCGGCTCAAGCTTCTGCAATGCCGTTGAATCTGCGACAGCACCCCGGCAAGGCCCTGTCGCAAAGGCTCCAATCCGAGACTCGGATGCGCGCAAGCCTCTGTTCATGAACGCTAATATTTAATGGCCCGATGGTTGCTTTGATCTGAATTCAAACGTCTCCGAGGAACCGGGCATGGAACCGCAACAGGTCACGATCAACGACACCACCCTGCGCGACGGCGAGCAATCCGCCGGCGTCGCCTTCTCGATCGAGGAGAAACTCGCGATCGCGCAGGGTCTCGACAGGCTCGGCGTGCCCGAGCTCGAGGTCGGCATCCCGGCGATGGGAGAAGAGGAGCGCGAGTCGATCCGCGCCGTCGCCGCGCTCGGACTGCGCGCACGCCTGATGGTCTGGACGCGGATGCGCCCCGCGGACATCGCGCAATGCCGTGACCTGGGCGTCGACATGGTGGATCTGTCCATCCCGGTCTCCGACCAGCAGATCACCCACAAGCTCGGACGCGACCGCGCCTGGGTCATCGCGCAGATTCGACACCGGGTCGGGGTCGCACTGGACATGGGGCTCGAGGTCTGCGTCGGCGCCGAGGATGCCTCGCGCGCCGATCCGGAGATGCTCTGGCTCGCCGCGGAGGCCGCCCAAGATGCCGGCGCCCGACGCTTCCGCTTCGCCGACACGGTCGGCCTGATGGATCCCTTCGCGGTCTACGCGCGCATGCGCGACCTGAGGGCCATGGTGGACATCGAGATCGAGATGCACGCCCACGACGACCTCGGGCTGGCCACTGCCAACAGCCTGGCGGCGGTGCGCGGAGGTGCGACGCACCTCAACACCACCGTCCACGGGCTCGGCGAGCGGGCGGGTAATGCCGCGCTGGAAGAGGTGGTGATGGGGCTCAAGCACATCCACGGCATCGACAGCGGGATCGACCTGCACACCTTCGCGGAGCTCTCCGGGCTGGTCGCGCGCGCGTCCGGCAAGCCGGTCGCTTGGCATAAGAGCCTGGTCGGAGACGGCGCCTTTACCCACGAGTCCGGGATCCACGTCGACGGTTTGCTGAAGGATCCTCGGAACTATCAAGGCATCGATCCGGCCGAGGTCGGGCGCCGGCATCACCTGGTGCTCGGCAAGCATTCCGGCCGACACGCGGTCCGCCAAGCCTATGCCGATCTCTTGCGCTGCGAGCTGGATCTCGACGAGGCCGACCGGCTGCTTCCCTTGGTCCGGCGCTTTGCGTCCGAGAGCAAGCGCGCGCCCGAGGCCCCGGAGCTGATGGGTTTCCTCGTCGAGATCGGCAACCCTTGGGCCGTGCGGGTCCAGTAGGCCGGAGAGGAGAAGCCTGATGGATCTCTTGGATTTCGACGGCGAGCCCATGTACTTCGACGAGCCGGTCTCGCCGGAGGTGGAGCGGCTCCTCGAGGAGGCAGCGGAGGGCTACGGCGACGACACCGCCGAGGATCGCCTGCTGCTCGCCTATTTTCTCCAGCCCGAGCACCTGACCGTCTTGGTCTCGCTCTATCGCTATTTCTACTACAGACACCGATACCGCGAGGCCCTGATCACGGCCGATCGCGCGATCGCGCTCACCGCGGCCCGCCTCGATTTGCCGACCGACTGGCACGACTTGCGCGAGGCCGATCTCGGGCAGTCCGTGCTGATCTCGATGAGCCTGACGCGATTCCTGCTGTTGGCGCTGAAGGGCTCGGGATACCTCCTATTTCGCCTTGGCGATGCAGCGGGCGCACTGAAACGCTTTGAGAAGATCGCCGAGGTCGACACCAGCGATCGGCTCGGCATCGGCGAGCTGCATGCCATGGCGCGGTCTGCGGTGACTCGATCCGAGCTTGAATGCGCGGGGGGAAATGTACGGTACTTCAAGGGCTAAACCGCAAGTCTTGAACAAACCGTCGCAGCATTCTTCGTTGTCGTTGTCGTTGTCGTTGTCGTCCGGAATCCGATGACGACAACGACAATGAGCAAAGCCTGGAGCTCGTGACACCCGCTCTGCGGTGTCAAGCATGCTCCGCGCCACGCGACTCGATTGCCGGAGTCACCAAGAAGGCATCAAGGGTGCTAGCTCGGCTTCAAACACCGTATTTTGTTTGAGATGCGACTCAATCATGCCACCAAGACGGAGACAACCATGACCGACAATGAATTCGACCTCGACCTCGAGGAGCTCTCCAGCGCCGAAGATTTTCTGACCTATTTCGAGATCGACTTCGATCCGTCCGTCGTCCATGTCAATCGTCTGCATATCCTTCAGCGCTTCCACGATTATCTGGAGCAGGTCGACGAGATGCCCGATTCGGGGATTGCCCGTCGCGCCCTGTATGCGGATCTCCTCAAGTCGGCCTATCGCGATTTCGTGGTCTCCGATGCCGCGACCGAGAAGGTCTTTCGCGTCTTTCGAATGAACGAGCCCAAGAGCGTGCGGGTCGCGCTCAGCGACCTGACGGAGCAGATGCCCAATGCGGCCCGGCTTTGAGTATGGCGACGAGGTGCGCGTCGTGCGCAACGTGCGCAACGACGGCACCTTTCCGGGGCGCCCGACCGGAACCCTCTTGATTCGGCGCGGCAGTACCGGGTTCGTGCGCGACATCGGGACCTTTCTCCAAGACCAGATCATCTATTCGGTGCATTTCCTGGAACACGACCTGGTCGTGGGCTGCCGCGAGGAGGAGCTACAAGCCGCCGCGGCACCCTGGACGCCGAGCCGCTTCGAGGCACGCGAGAAGGTCGCCAGCCGCGTGCCGCTCGGCATTC
Organism: Thiocapsa sp.; assembly: GCF_018399035.1. Taxonomy (GTDB): domain Bacteria; phylum Pseudomonadota; class Gammaproteobacteria; order Chromatiales; family Chromatiaceae; genus Thiocapsa. The sequence continues at coordinate 4,784,008 of NZ_CP073760.1, read as the reverse complement.
AGGGCAAGGTCTTGGTCGAGGCCGGAGAGATCGGCGAGGTGATGCGTGTGCTGCGCGATCATCCGGCCGGAGTCGCCTACGAGGTTCATTTCGCGGATAGGCCGACGCTGCAGGTGCCCGAATCCGCATTGATCGAGTCCGCCCGCACCGAGGGCGTGACAGCGGACACGCCGGAGCGGGAGGCCGAAGCGCAGTGACCACGATATCCCTTCGTCAACCGCCGGTCGCGTCGATGAACGACGAGTATCGCTATCACCTGCTGCGCGCGGCGATCGAGCGGTTTCAATGCGATCTGGTCGGCTTGGATGCGCAGCGGATGGCCGAGGTCGAAAGCCAGGCACGCCGGACCTTCGCGCTGGAAAGCCTGGTGCTGTCCTCGTGCGAGGCGCTGGATGCGGTCGTGCCGGAGCAGCGGATCGAGGACGCGCTGCAGGAGCTGCGGGGCCGCTATCCCGACACGGACGCCTTCGAAGAGGACATGGCACGCAACGGCCTGAGGGAGGACGTCATGCGCCGCGCGCTCCTCCGCGAGCTGACCTTCGACGCCGTCATGCAGCGGGTGGGCACCTACGCCGAGCCGATCACCGAGATCGAGGAGCGGCTCTTCTACGAGCTGCATCGCGAGCGTTTCCAAACCCCGGAGCGCCGCGCCGCGCGCCACATCCTCATCACCGTCAACGACGATTATCCGGAGAACGCCCGCGACGCGGCGCTCGCGCGGATCGAGCGGATCGCGGCCGAGCTGAAGGGCCATCTCGAGCGGTTCGGCGAGCTGGCCCGTCGGCATTCCGAGTGCCCGACGGCAACAGAGGATGGAAACCTCGGACTCGTCAGACCCGGCCAACTCTTCCCGCAGTTGGACGCGGGCCTATTCAGGTTGCGGGCGGGGGAGGTGAGCGGACCCCTGAAGTCCGACCTCGGCTTTCATCTGCTGCTCTGCGAGCGTATCGAGCCGGCAAGATCGGTGGACTTCGAGCAGACTCGGGAGAAGATCCGATCGGCACTCGAACAGCGGAGCCGGCGCGAGGCTCAAAAAGATTGGATTGCGTCTTTGCGGCAGGAGTGAGCGACGATTCAGCAACAAGGTGAACACCTTGATGAACGCTGCCGAACACGTCGTTCGTTTATTTTTTGATCGTTCCAGAGGTGGTTTCCGGGACAGGCCCCAGCGATTCAATGGCGGCCGAGAGGCCGCCCAATCACCCCCGCTACGCCACCTTCTTATCTGACCCTTCGAGCTTCCGGATCAGCGGATAGAGATGCTCCGTCTCGCGCTGAATGCGGTCCATCACCAGCGCAAACATCTGCTCGGTATCCTGCAGAAACGAGGGATGATCATCGATGGTCAAGGAGCGACGCTTCTGCGAACACCACTGCTTCACATAGGAATTGAAGATCCGTTTGATCTCGGTCGAGCCGGAGAGAAAACGATTCGCGGTGTTCTTGACCTTTTGATCCGGGTTGGAGATGAGCTGACTGCAGATCTCCCGATCGACGAGCTCCATATGCTCTTTGACGCGATTGGTCAGATCGAAGAAGACGTCGCACGTGACATCCGTATCGCACATGGAACGGTCTCGAACCAAATAGAGAAAGACATTCGAGAGCTCCGTAATCTTGTGGTTCTGCGCGTGTAATTCGGCGAATGCGACCATGGTAAAACTCCTCCGGTCGATAGGTAATAAACTTGGTGGTTCGAGGCGCTTCGGCCGGGCGGCCGGTTTTCTTGTGGTGACCTAGGGTACAGGCTGCGATCGATGTCGCAGCTCCAGTAAACCATAGCGCTTTTGGTAGTTTACGCGAAACCAAAATCCAAGAGTAGCCTGCGCCGGATCAAAAAATATCGGGCACCGGCCCGTCGGCATGGCCAGAATCCCCGGCATTAGTATGGTTATTGGGGTCATCAAACCGCGACGAGCGGAAAGGTGACGGCGACGGCGCACGCGAATGCAATCGCATTCGCAACGGCGGCGACGGCCGGATGGCGGGTGCGGCGGTACACCCAGCCGCTCAGGAGGCCGTAGATCAAGAACAGCACCAGTATCGCCGGCACAATGATGACCAAAAAGAACAGCTCGTTCAGATTCAGCGCCACCGCGGCGAGCAGCGAGATCAGAAAGAGGAGCTTGGTCAACCAATATCCGCCCCGTGCCGCTCCGGGTCCACGGGTCGCCCATTCGTCCGCGAGACAATAGACGAGTGTTCCGACGAAGATCGCGAGCACCAAGTGCAGACGCTCCAAACCCGGCAGCAAGGCCGTCACGAACCGATCCGTCGGGACGGCAAAGGCGAGTGTCGCATAGCCCGATGCGGCGAGGATCGCGATCGCCATCGCCGATCGGCTCACCGGGCCATGCCGAGCCGGCCCCGCGGGGCGCATCACCCACACGCCGAGTGCAGTCAGGAGGCCATAGACGGCGTGGAATTGCGCCCGTGTCCGGGGAAATCGAAGGTGACGGCGAGATAGCCGTTGCGCGCCAGGGTCACCGCGTATGCCTGCATCATCTGACGAGACCCCGCGAACCCGTGCGCGATGACCACGACCGGGCGACATGCCTTGGTCCCCGGAAAATGCAGGGACACCGTCGGCTTTTCAACGCATCGCCGACAACCATCGCTGGTTGTGTCTCCTTCCGGAGCGGTAGAATCGGGAATCGACCTTACAGCCTTGCGGAGATCCACCATGCTGGACAAACAACTGCTCGACATCCTCGTCTGCCCGGTCACCAAGGGTCCGCTGATCTTCGACAAGGCGCGCGGAGAGCTGATCTCGATCTCGGCGCAGCTCGCCTATCCGATTCGCGACGATATCCCGGTAATGTTGGAGGATGAGGCCCGGCCACTCTCCGCCGACGAGCTCGAGGTCTACCGTGAGCGCCGCTCCGGCTCGGCCAAGACCAGCCATCCGTGACGCCCAAGGCGCGGCCGGCTCCGCGGGCGCTCCCGATCCGGTTTCGGGTCGGATGGCCGACCGCGTTTCGGCCAGCGCCCTGATGACCCGACGCCGCACACTCCGGATCGCCGTCGTCGCGCTGCTCGTGCTCGGCGGATGCGCCACCGGCCGCGTGCCCGAGGCGATCCGCGACCCGGCACTGCCCTCGCCCGCCGTGACCGAGGTCCAGCAACGGCCCGAGACCTTCATCGGACAGCGCGTGCGTTGGGGCGGCAGTATCCTGAAGGTGCACAACGCCCCGGAGTCCACTCGGATCGAGATCCTTGCCCGCAGCCTGAGCAGGAGCGGCGAGCCCGACGACGACGCCCGCGGCCAGGGTCGCTTCATCGTCGAGCTGCCCGGTTTCAAGGATCCCGCGGAGTATCCGAAACAACGTCGTTTGACCGTGGTCGGCCCGCTGGTTCGGATGGAAACCCGCGATGTCGGCGAATACCCCTATCCCTATCCGGTCGTCGCGGGCGATGTCTGGTATCTCTGGCCGGACCCGCCGACCGTCGCCGCCCCGTTGCCGTACGACTATCCCTGGTATCGTCCTTGGTACGGCCCCTGGTACGGGCCTTGGTCGGGTCCGTGGTACGGACCCTGGTATTAGAGGTGACGCGCAGATGAGCACACACCCACGATCAAGCCCGGCTTGGCCGAGGAGACGTCTGTCCGCGCTCGGAGGCGCCGCCGGACGGACAACATGGATGCTCGCAGGGCTTCTCCTCGCGCTCGCAGTGCTCGGCGGCTGTGCAAGCCGGCAAGGTTGCGTCGAACCGGTCGGCGCCTCGGGGCTGACGCCCAAGAGCGTCGGCGCGCTCGGTCAGGGCGAAGGCGCCGTGGTCACCTGGGGAGGCGTGATCGCCGACACCCGCAATCTCCCCCGGGAGACCGAGATCGAGACGATCGGCTACCGGCTCGACCGCTGCGGGAAACCGACGACGAGCGGCCAACCCATCGGTCGGTTCATCGCCAGCCAAACGGGTTTTTTGGAGCCCTCGGACTATCGCCCCGGGCGCCGCATCACGGTCACCGGCCGCATCGGCGGCGTGCGCGACGGTCAGGTCGGCGAGGCAAGCTACCCTTTTCCGGTCCTGGAGGACGCCGTGGTGCGCCTCTGGCCCGACGAGGCCGGCGACGACAGGGGCGGATGGACGCCTCGTCTGACGCCTTATCTCGGAATCGGCTTCGGCAGCGGAGGCTTCGGGGGGATCGGCGGCGGCATCGGCCTCGGCTTCTGAGTCGCGTCCCGAGCGGTCGATAGCGGTTCGTCGTGGGGCGACGGCACCAGGCGACCAAAAGGTATCGACTGGACACAATTCAAAAACACCCGAAACACGTAGGATGGGTAGAGCGAAGCGAAACCCATCCAACCCGCGCCAAAGGCATCGGACCGAAACCCGGCAGCGCGGTGGTTTGGAGGATGGGTTTCGCCGAGGCTCTACCCATCCTACGCCGCTCGGGTAGACAAGGTCACCGTCATTGAGGCTTTATGACTATCGAATACACGCCGATCGGCACCATCCATTCTCCCTTTGCGGAGCCCACCGATATGCCGATTCAGCCAACCGGCGCGCTCGGCGTCCAGGGGACGATCGAGGTGCTCGAGGCGTTCCGGGCGGGTCTGAAGGATCTCGACGGCTTCTCGCACCTGATCCTGCTCTACCACTTTCACCACAGCCGCGGATTCAGTCTTCGACCGATCCCGTTTCTGGATCGAGAACCGCGCGGTCTGTTCGCGACCCGCGCACCCAAACGCCCGAACGCGATCGGCTTGTCGGTCGTGGGATTGGACAAGATCGAGGGCAGTCTGCTGTACATCACGAACGTGGATATTCTCGACGGAACCCCGCTCCTGGACATCAAGCCCTACGTCCCTGCGTTCGACACGCCGAAAGAGGTACGCACCGGCTGGTTCGAGAACGTCGCCTCCGCGGTCTCAAGCCACCGCTCGGATGACCGGTTTCAGTAGGGGCCGATGGCCTGGCGCCTCGTCCCGCGCGCACGAGGACAGCGCTCAGTGATCCGGGAGCAAACGACGGCAGGCCGAGACGGCGGATCGGGTTCTACCGCGACTCGCCGCTGCGGGTGCCCTGGCCGACCGCCCGGGTCGCCGAACCCGGGCTACCAGGGAATCGGCTCTCCATGTCGGAAAAAGCCGCCGCTCGGCCCGTCATCCGGGAGCGTCGCAGCCCAGACAATGCCCTCCGCCCCTTCCTCGACCGACAGTGGTGCCCTTTCGCCGCCCAAATTCGTGCGGACCCAGCCCGGACAGACCGCGTTGACCTTCACACCCGTGTCGCGCAACTCGTCGGCGAAGATCCGGGTGAGTGCATTGAGCGAGACCTTGGAGAGCCGGTAGCCCGGGCAGCAACCGTTCATCTCGTCGAGCTGACCCATGCCGGAGGAGACATTGACCACGCGACCTCGGCCATTCATCAAAGGGATCAACAGCTGGCAGAGCCGCAGCGGCGCCAGGGCGTTGGTCTCCATGCCGCGGCGCACCGTCTCCAGGTCTGCCGCAAAGACGCTGGACTCCTCTGTTCCGGGCTTGGGGTCGGGGACGATTCCTGCGTTGTTGACCAAGACGTCCAGCCGGCCGATGCCGCGAACCGTCTCGGCAAGGGCCTGAACGGATGATTCATCGATCACGTCCAGCGGTTGAAAGCGGACATCCCGACCCGCCGCTGCCAGGGCCTGCGCGGCGGCGCGGCCCTCTTGCTCACGCCGGGCGGTGAGGATCAGGGTATAGCCGAGGGCCGCCAGTCGACGGCTGGTTTCAAATCCCAGGCCGCGATTGGCGCCGGTCACGACGGCGACGGGTTTTTCGGACATCGTATGCTCCTGCGGTCAGCTCACCGCGGGGGTCTGGTGAATGAAGGCCGGATCGGTCAACTGCCGCAACACGAAATCCGCCACGTCGGCGCGGCTGATGCGCCCGCCTTTGATCGAACGGTCGCGGCCGAAACGGTAGGCGCCGGTGCGGGGACCATCGGTCAATCCGCCGGGGCGCACGATGGTCCAGTCGAGCCCGCTCGCCTTGATGAGCCCTTCCTGCTCTTCCTTGGCCATCATGATGGGTTTTAGCGTCAGATCCATGATGACGCGGAACGCCCAGCTGATCTGCTCGCGACTGTCTCCGACACCCAGCGAGGTCACCGCAACGAGACGGCGCACGCCGGTGTCGTGCATGCCGTCGAGAATGGTCCGGGTGCCGATCGCCTCGATCGGTTCTCGGCTCCCGTGCGAGCCCAGCACGCAGATCACGGCGTCGGCACCTTGGATGCAGCGGGTTGTCGCAGCCTGATCCAGGACATCCCCCGGGACCAAGGTCAGTCCTGTCTGCTCCGCGAGCTTCGAGGGGTCGCGCACCAGTGCCGAGACGACATATCCCTGCGCAAGGGCCTGTTCCAAAACCTGGCGTCCGGTTCCCCCGGTCGCGCCGAAAAGAGCGATGTGCATTGGGTTATCCTCGTGAAGCCGTCGTCGATCTACCGTCAGGTTACACCCCGCAGCCGGACCGCACCACGACACCGCCGCCGACAGCCGCCAGTCGAGCGGAACTGAGCGTCGAGCGGGTGTGAGCCAGTCTTACCGCCGAGGAGCAGAAGGCACTGCACGCGAGACGCAGGAGGACGCATGAAGAGCGCCGCGTCCACCACCCCGGCCGCAAGCGCCGTTGGCCGAACAGCTGGCCTATCGTTTCAGATCATCAGCCAGCGCTACGAGCAGGGCGCCACGATCATCACCTCCAACCGCGCATTCAAGCACTGGGCGGAGAGATCGACGCTCAATTCCGGTGCAACCCTGTGGACGCGCCTCGAGGCCATCGATCCATCAATACTCGAAATTCCAGTCGAGACCCGAACCACCCGGATCCAGTCGCACCCGCTTGTCGACCACGCCCTCGGGGACCCGATCACCCAGGATCAGACTGATGTCGACGCGCCCGGAAAGCCAGGTCGCCAAGTCGGCATCGCCGTTGAGGCTGATCCGCCGTTCGGCCCGCGCCGCGAGCGTCAAGAAACCACGTCGGTCGTGGGGATCGGGCAGCTCGGCAAGGACGTGCCCCAAGGGGCGCGGAAGCAGCAGAAAGAGCCCTACGCCCTGCTCGCGATCCATGGCTTCGCGCACCAGCTCGCGCGAGCGCCGATCGGTCAGGGTCGAGGCGAGCACGAGGGCACGATCCGGGTAACGGGCAACCAGTCGGTCGAGGGCCTGGTCGGCGAGCCGCCGCAACCGCATGCCGCCCGGACAGCCTGCAGCGGGCTGCGGGATTCCGACGATCAGCAAGCGCAGGATCCCGAGCCCCTGGCGTGCGAGCAGGGTCGGCAGACCGCGCACCGCAAAGCGATCCAGATCCTTCATCGGCTCGGAAAGATCGGCGTAGGGGATCAGCTGGGGGTGGTGCTTGAGCTGATTGTTCCGCACGGGGGCGTAGCTCCAGCCGTCGAGATGACGATCCGCGGCCCAGCGCTCGTGCTCGATGACGGCGAGCCGCTCGACCTCCAAGGGCGTCAGTACGAAGGACTCGACCATCTCCTCCGGCACCGCCCTGGCGTCGGTCACGGCGAGCTTGGCCCAGACGTGATCGGCCTGATGGCGGTTGGCCTGGCGATAGGATGTCGCCAGCAGCTCCCAGGGCTGACCGGCAGGCTCCAGCCCCGGATCGCGGCCTTGTGCGGCGATGCTGTCGCGATAGTGATCGTGGATGGTCCGGGCAACCTCGTCGCCGCGTCCGTCGAGCAGCACGGAGGCCCGGCAGACCTCGCGCAGATAGGAGACCGGGATGATCTGGCCGTCCCAATCCTCGATCCCGCCCCGGGCCGCTGCAGTCCCGACCACCTGCGGCAGACCGATCTCGAACAGGATCGGGGGTGAAACACCCTGAATGTCTGCAAGCTCGCGCGCGAGCTGCCGAACGGTCTCGACACCCTCTCCCGCCGGGTCCGGGAGACAGACGACGGCAAGCGTGACGGGCACGGCATCGGTCGGCGGTGCGCTGGACGCGTGTGTCTCCTGCGAGCATGTCTCGCGCAGCATGCTCGGGGTGTCCTCGATCGGGCCGAATCGAATGTCCGCGACCTCGGGTGCCTGCGGATAGGCGCCCAGGAACGCGGCACCGACCGCATCGCCGTCCGCGCAAACAATACTGATGCGCGGCCGGCCGGTCCCGTACTGGATCAGGCGCAGGGCATGCACCAGGATCGCCTGAGCCGGATCGGCAAAGCCGGCGATGAGCAGATGAGGCCGTTGGCCGAAGCGCGGGTCCATGCCGAGGTGCAGCGGCCAACGGTTCAGCAGGGCACGTGCGGCGCGATTGCGGATCGCGAAGGTCTCCAGTCGCAGGGATCCGTTCGGGTCCGGCACGGGAAGCGGCGGTGGCGGATCCTGTCCGTGCATGAGGATCAGGCGTTGGGTGGCTCGCCTCCGCCGGCCGCGCGGCTCGGCACGGGCAGCGATGGCTTCGACCAGCGCGGGCGCGTCCGGAGGATCGGCCAGGATGAGGGTTCGAATCCGTCTCGGATCGAGTATCTCCAAGCGCTGTGCATCGATCCGCAGGGCCTTGCGGCCCTCCAGGCGCAGACCCTCGACGACCAGATCCGCAAGCGGCCCGGGGCCGCAGACCAGGATGGGAAGCGGGCCGAAGGCAAAGGGCATCCCGTCTCGCATCCTCAGCGTGCGAGGGCCTGCTCGACGAGCGCAGGCAGTGTCTCGTGCGCGTCCGCCAAACCCGACACCTCGATCAGGTCGCGCTCGGCCTCTCCGACATCGACATCGGGAAGGCTCCCGCCGTCGCGACGCCGGTCGGCAAGCCGATCGGCAATGCCGCCGCTGCCGGCGAGCACCAGAACGCGACCGCCGGTCCGCAGTCGGTGCATCACATCCAGACGGGTAATCTCCCCGCCGGCCGCGACCAGCATCAGCGTCCCGCGCCCGCGGGCAAGGCGATCGGCCACGGCGCTGATCCAGGGCGACTCGTCGCCCCAGCCGTCGCCCGGCACCAGCATGAAGTGGGTGTGTTCGGGATCGAGCCGCGCCTTGCCCTCCTTGTCGACAGACTGCTCGGGCTTGGCCGTGTCGATCGCCACGGCGCCTTGCGGCGCGATCCCGATCAGCGGGAAGCGCGCCCCGGTGCTGCGGCGCGCCCGCCCCATCAGCGCCATGACACCGAAGGCGGTGCCCCCGTCGATGACGGCCGCGCCGAGCGCGTCGAGTTGCGGCGCGATCCGCTCGAAGAGTGTCAGCAGCGCGGGCGCCACCGCCTCGGACAGATTCGCGGCACCCCCGACCAAGACCAGAACGGGTCTCGGGTCGGTCAAGCCCACAGAGCTCAGTGCGGCGTCGATCTCGTCGGGCTCGGGGCACCCGTTCGGATCGGCGATCCACACCGACGGCGCGAGACCGGAGCGGTTGCTCGTCGCATCCAACGGCACCTCATTCCGTCTCGTGGAGGACATTGCCCGCTTCGTCCCGAAGCGTCACGCGCATGGGAATCCCCTGGCGAATGCTGGCCGAGACCACGCAGAAGTCCTCGAAGAGACCCTTGCAACGCGCGAAGCGCGGGGATGCGGTCACGGCCTCCCCGAGGATCAAGGTGATCTCCATCCGGCCGACGCGCAGCCGCTTCTTCTCGTTGCGGACCATGACGCAGACCGCCTCGGCACGCAGGCAATTGTCCGGCGGCTCCTCCTTGAAGACGCAATAGAGCAGACTCGCGCTCAGACAGTTGGCCGCAGCGGCGGCAAGCAGACGCGAGGCGTTCGGTCCCTTTTGCTCGCCCAACGGAGGCGGCTCGTCCATGAGCAGGTCCGCGGCGTGCTTCCAATCGAAGGCGACATTGATCTGAAAACCTTCCTGCTGCTCGAGATGGATCTTGAAACGGCCTTCTTCGGACATCGGGGTTGCTCCAACATGTCGGAAATAAATCGAGCACCGAATCCAGTCGTTGTCGTTGTCGATTACGATTACGATTACGATTACGATTACGACAACGATAAGGAACGATTCAAAAACAACCGAGACACGTAGGATGGGTAGAGCACAGCGAAACCCATCCAGCCCGCCCCAAGCGCATCAGCCCGAAACCCGGCAACGCGGCGGTTTGGAGGATGGGTTTCGCTGACGCTCTACCCATCCTACGCGTTCATCAAGGCGTTCACCTTTTTTCTGAATCGTCACTACGCGTGGGAAAGGTATTCTCTCGTCGAGTTGTTTGACTTACTTTTGAACCGTTCCTACGGCTCGGATCAAGCGGATGAGCGGACCGGCTCCGACTCGATCGGCTGCGCAACCGTCTGACGGCTCGCATCGCCGAGCCGCGAGGCGCGGGTCTTGGGATCCCGCACGCGGCGCACGCCGGCGGCGCGGATGGAGTCGGGATCCGCCACGAAGGTCCGCCAATCGCCACCCGGGATCAGCGGGCGATCACGCACGGAGCCGCGAAACAGATAGATCCAGGCCCGGCCGAACGGCGTCGCCAGCAGTCGGCGGTCGTAGAGTGCGGGATAGTCTTCGAGACGATCGAGCCGGCGCAGGCCGGCATGATCCACGGCGTAAACCTCGCCCCGGATCGCGGTTGCGCCGCCACGCACCGCGCCCGGATAGGCGCGGAGCAGATACAACGAGAAGCACGCCGCCGTGCGATGCGACCCGAGATACTCCGCCTGCGCGAGCAGATGGTGATTGACCTCTCCGCGCAGCAGGGTCCCGTAGACAAAGACCCGCTGTTTCATCAGGTTTCGATGCGGGTGCCCAGCAGATCGAGGAACTTGCGCATCCACTCCGGATGCGCCGGCCACGCCGGGGCGGTCACCAGATTGCCGTCGGTGTAGGCATTGGAGACGGTCTCGTTGACCTCGCACCAGGTGCCGCCCGCGCGCTCCACTTCGGGGCGCACGGCCGGATAAGCCGTGCAGCGTTTGCCTTCGAGAATCCCGGCGGCGGCGAGGATCTGCTGACCGTGACAGACCGAGGCGATCGGCTTGTCGCCGGCCGCGAAATGCCGGACCAGCTCGATGACGCGCGGATTCAATCGGAGATACTCGGGTGAGCGGCCGCCCGGGATGACCAAGGCGTCGTATTTGGCGGGATCGACCGTGTCGAAGTCGGCCGTGATCGCGAAGCGGTGCCCCGGCTTCTCGCTGTAGGTCTGGTCGCCTTCGAAGTCGTGGATCGCGGTGCGCACCCAGTCCCCGGGCTTCTTGTCCGGGCAGACCGTCCGGACGTTGTGGCCCACCATCTGCAGGATCTGAAGCGGTACCATCGCCTCGTAGTCCTCGACATAATCGCCGACCAGCATCAGGATCTTCTTCACCGCCATGATTCTGTCCTCGTTGGGTTCAAATCTCATGCAGACACGAAACTATAACACCCGATCCTCCGCGAGAGACCTTCATGCCGAGCACCAAGCCCCCCATCGCCGTCTTTGCATCCTTCTCGGGTGCCGGCGGAGTCGAGCACATGCTCGTCAACCTCATCCGCGGTGTCCTTGACCTGGGGCAGCCCGTCGATCTGGTCCTGATGCGCGCCTCCGGTCCGCATCTCGCCCGACTCCCGCCCGAGGTCAACCGGATTGAGCTGGGTACCCGCCACAGTGCGCTCGCCGCCCCGGCGCTCGCCCGCTATCTTCGGCGCCGTCGCCCCGCCGCCCTCTTGGCGGCCAAGGATCGCGCCGGCAGGGCGGCGGTGCTGGCGCGGGCGCTGGCCGGGACGGACACCCGCCTGGTGATGCGTCTGGGCACCCACCTGTCCGCGGCGATGGCCGAAAGGACCGGAGTCGAGCGGTGGTTGCGCTATACCCCGATCCGTCTGCTCTACCCGCGGATCGATCACATCGTCGCCGTTTCCGAGGGCGTCGCGCAAGATACCGCCCGGATCGCCCGCCTGCCGCGCGAGCAGATCAGCGTGATCCGCAATCCGGTCATCACGCCGGAGCTGAACCGCTTGGCCGCCGAGCCCTGTCCGCATTCATGGCTCGCACCGGGCGAGCCGCCGGTCATCCTCGGTGCAGGGCGCCTGCAGCGTCAAAAGGACTTCCCGACGCTGATTCATGCCTTCGCGCGGCTGCCGCGGGACATCGATTGCAGACTCGCGATTCTCGGCGAGGGCGGCGGCCGATCCAAGCTGGAGGCGTTGATCGTGGAGCTCGGTCTAAACGACCGCGTCGCGCTGCTCGGCTTTCAAGACAATCCCTATGCCTATCTCGCGCGTGCCCGTCTGTTCGTGCTGTCCTCCGCCTGGGAGGGCTCGCCGAACGTGTTGACCGAGGCCATGGCGCTGGGTATCCCGGTCGTCTCGACCGATTGCCCGAGCGGTCCGTTCGAGCTCCTGGACGGCGGGCGCTACGGGCCGCTGGTGCCGGTCGGTGATGTCGAGGCGCTCGCCGCTGCCATGCAGCACACCCTGGAGCACCCACTGCCCCCCGAGTCGCTGCGCTCCGCCGTCTGCGAATACACGCAGCAACGCAGCGCCGAGCGCTATCTGGAGGTGCTCGGTGTCGTCCGCTGAGTCTGCTCGCCCGGCGGCTCCTGCGGCGCACTCCGGGCGGCGCGCTGCGCGGAGGCTTGCCGGAGCCCGAGCAGGCGCTCGGGAGCGCCCGTGAACCAACGCCCATGAACCTGGTCCTGGTCGGTCGGATCGTCGGCATCTATGCGCTGATCTTCGGCATCACCTTGACCGGCCCGATCCTCGTGGGTGTCTGGTATCGGGAGGCAGAGGTCGTCCACTTCCTCTGGCCGATGGTCGGCTCGCTCGCGGGCGGCGCCTTCCTCTGGCTGATCGGTCGGCGTCGCGCGCGCGAGTTGAGCGTGGGCGACGGTTATCTGGTCGTGACCCTCTTCTGGGTGCTGCTGAGTCTCCTGGGTGCTTGGCCGCTGATGAACGGCTTCGGTCTCTCGCCGGTCGATGCCCTGTTCGAATCCACCTCCGGGATCACCACGACGGGTGCGACCGTGATCGACGGTCTGGACAGCATGCCGCGCTCGCTGCTCTTCTACCGCCAACAGCTGCAGTGGTTCGGCGGGATGGGACTCATCGTGCTCGGGGTCGCGGTCATGCCCATGCTGGGCATCGGCGGGATGCAGCTCTACCGGGCCGAGGCGCCGGGGCCGCTCAAAGAAGAGAAGCTGACCCCGCGCCTGACCCAAACCGCCCGTGCGCTCTGGCTGATCTACTTCGCGCTCACCCTCGCCTGCGCCGCCGGTTACTGGCTGGCGGGGATGACACCCTTCGATGCCGTCTCCCACAGTCTGTCGACGGTATCGACCGGCGGCTTCTCGACCCACGACGCCAGCATGGGCCATTTCGCAAGCCCTGCCATCGAGGCGGTGGCCGTCGTCTTCATGCTCCTGGCCGCAATCAACTTCGGTGTCCATTACCTGGTCTGGCTCGACCGCAATCCGATGCAGTATCTGCGCGACACCGAGGCCAGGACCTTCCTCGGCTTCGTGCTCGCCATGGTCGCGCTGGTCGGTCTGGTCCTCTACCTGGAGGGTCCTTACGATCAGGTGCATGCCAGCCTGCGGGATGCCTCCTTCGAGGTGGTCTCCATCGTCACCAGCACCGGCTTCGGGATCGTCGACTTCGCCCACTGGCCGGATTTCCTCCCGCTCCTGCTCATCTACATCAGCTTCGTCGGCGGGTGCGGCGGCTCGACCGCCGGCGGCATGAAGGTGCTGCGGGTCCTGCTGATGGTCAAGCAAGGCGCGCAGGAGGTGCGCCAGCTCATCCATCCGCACGCCATCCTGCCGCTGCGCTTGGGCCGACGCATCGTCGACCCCCGCCTTGCGCGCTCGGTCTGGGGCTTCTTCGCGCTCTACAGCTTCGCCGTCGCGACCTTAACCCTCTTGATGATCCACGCCGGGCTCGCCCCGCTGGATGCCTTCAGTGCCGTCGCCACCTGCCTGAACAATCTCGGCCCGGGGCTCGGCGAGGTCGCCCTCACCTTCCAATCGGTCAGCGACCTCGGCAAGCTGCTCGGCGTCGTCGCCATGCTTCTCGGGCGGTTGGAGATCCTGACCATCCTGGTGATCCTCTCGCCGGCCTTTTGGCGACGTTGACCGCCGGAACATCTCGACTCCCCGGGAAAGATTCGAGAACAACCGAAACCCGTAGGATGGGTAGAGCACAGCGAAACCCATCCTCACCGCTCAGACGTCCAATCCTGGTTACGGTCCGTCGCTCGTGACACCGCTCGGCGGTGTCACGCATGCCCCGCGGCGCTCTGCGCCAGGAGCCACACTCGCTGGAGGTGCGACCAAGCCCCGGGTGCCGGTCCGCACCGGCTTTTGCTAAGGTGCCGTACGCACCCTCTTTCATCCACTCGCGGGAGCTTGAACCCATGACCCGATTCGCTCGATCGGCCCTCCTCGGCCTTCTCCTGATAGCCGCTGCCGCAGCCCACGCCGAGGCGCCGGACGGCTACGCCTTCAAGCCCTTCGACCGGGCCATGCAACAGGCGCGCGACGAGGGCAAACCGCTGTTCGTCTACTTCGGCCGCTACGGCTGCGGCTACTGCGAGAAGACCAACAAGGAGGCATTCTCCGACGCGCAGGTGCACGAGCGTTACTCCGCGCATTACGCACTCGCCTATGTCGATGCCGAGAGCGGAGAGCGCCTGCGCCTGCCCAGCGGCGAGCGCATCACCGAGCGCGAGCTCGGGACCCGTTACGACGCCTTCGTCACGCCCGTCTTTTCATTCATGACGCCGGACGGTGAGACAGTCCTGCGTCTGGTCGGCGTACAGCGGATCGAGGATCTACTCGAAGCCGACACCAAAATCCAAGAGGCACTCGCCGCCGCGGGTGCCTCGTGAGCCGTTCTGTGGTGGCTTGCGGCGGGCGTCCGGTCCACGCCTCCTTCCCTTGGGCGCTCGCTGCCGGTCTGGCTTTGGCGACGGCCTCGGGGGCGGTCGCGGCGCAGCCTTGGACCTTCGATGAGCCGTCGATCGAGGTGGCCGGGACCTCGGCGGGCGTCTTCCATCAGATGTCGTCCGCCGGACGACGCAGCCTTGCCGTCTCGGACGGGACGGTCGCGGTCGTCTGGGACGACGAGCACGCGGGGACCCCGCGCGCCTACCTGGCACTGAAGGATCCGAATGCCGGCGTCTTTGCCCCCGCGATCCGGATCAGCGGCGAAGGCGAGGCCTTCGAGCCCGCCGTCGCCGCCCTGCCCGATCGACGCTTCGCGGTCGCCTGGGAGGAGGACGGACGGATCCTCGTGCGGCTCGCAACCCCGGAGGGGCTCGGGCCGCCCGCGGAGCTCAGCCCGAAAGGTGCTCAAGTCAGCCTGGACGGCTCCGCCGGGGATCTCGTCGCGGTCTGGGCGGATCGGCAGACCGGCGTCGCGCGGATCATGACGGCGACGCTCGGCCGCGACGGCGCGCTCAGCTTGGCGGTCAAAACGCGCTGCCCGGCGGACGCCGCGGCCCCGATCGCCGACCAACTCTTCCCGACCGCCGCGCAGGTCGGCGAACGACTCGTCGTCGCCTGGGAGGATCGTCGCCCCGGTCACACCATCATCATGGCCACGGCAAGCGCACCCGGTCAGCCCTGCAGTTTCGATCCGCCGGCGCGGATCAGCGAGGACCCGCCCGGTCCCGACATGCCCTTCGGCGCAGGTCACGGCGTCGCGCGTGTCGCGATCGCACCCTATGGTGCCGATCGCCTGCTCGCCGCCTGGGAGGATAAGCGCAACTTCCGTCACGGCTACGACGTCTATGCCGGACACCTCGGACCGGACGGATTCGGCCCGAACGAGCGAGTGCAGGACGACTTCGGCGAGCTGTCCGCGCAATGGCACGTCAGCGCCGCCGGCCACCCCGACGGTACGCTCGTCGTCGCCTGGACCGACGAGCGCGAAGGACAGGGCGACATCCTCCTGAGCTGGTATGCCGACGGCGCATGGAGTGAAGACCTGCCGCTTCCCGGAGCCTCCGGCCCCGAGGAGCAGGGCCATCCGTCGATCGCCCTGGACGACGCCGGCAACCTCCACGCCGCCTGGGTCATACGCGAGGTCAAAGGCGGACCGACCCGGATCCAGTACCGCTTCGGACGGCCAGCCGACTGACGCCCGGGCAACGCATTTCATCCCAAGGCGATTTCAGGCAATGCACATCCCGACTGCCCATGCCTTCGTGAATCAGGCCGAACGCACGGCCGACGGAGGCTTGTCGTTCCCCGGTTTGATTTGCTCCGAGCAGCGCACGCGCAATGCAGGAGCCTCACCAACCGCCCGGGGTACGCGAATCAGCAGACTTTGGCGTCGAGCCAGTTCCGCCGGTCGCGAGCGGCGATGCGTCTGGCGTAGCCCAGTTGGATCCGGCCTTGATCCAAGGCCCTGAGCGGTGCACCGACGGAGTGGACCAGTGATCTGAAACCCTTGATTTCAGAGCTCGTCCTGATGGATGACACGGTCTGGATCCTTTTCACAGGTAAACCTCTTCGGGTTGGACGACTGACATGAAGACTTCCCTCGGGGTACATCGCTAATCCTAGACGGGGCTGCGCGGAACTTCAAACTGCAGTTTTCATTTCGCGGAAACGCAACTCAATCGGCATTGCAGTACGCAGCAGCCGCTGCACAGGGGTGGCTACGGAAAGCCTGCGCCCATGTAAATACCGGTGTCGCTGTCGTCGGTGATGCCCACGCCGGGGAAACCGGGGACGGACCACGGTTGTCTCTGATTGACTTGGGAAACTGTGTTTTGTGCCCTTTACAGCCTCGAGAAACCGTGGTCTGTCCCTCGGAGACCACGTTGGTGTCCAACAAGTATTTCCTGCGGACCACTCGAAGCCGCGGTCCTGTGCTGCGCGGGTGAGCCGGTTCCTTGCCTCGGCAATCGATGCCGAGCGGCGCCTTCAACCCCCGAGCACGACGTCTTCGTACAGGTCGGCCACGGACAGTCGCACCTCGAGGCTCCCGCAGGTGAAGGTCAGGTCACCCTCCTCGATGATCTCGTGGCGCCAATCTCCCGCCTCAGTGCGCCGAAACCGTTCCACGCGACGGCTGTCCTGCGCCACCAGCAGATAGTCGCGCAGGGACGGAAGTGTCCGGTAGGCGATGAGCTTTTCACGCCGGTCAATGATCTCGGTCGAGGGCGAGAGCACCTCGGCGATCAGACAGGGAGAGGTCTTGTAGAGCGACTCCCGGTCGTGCGGATCACAGGTCCAGAGCACGTCCGGGTAATAGAACGCCTCGTGTGCCGCCACCCGCACCTTCATGTCGCTGATGAAGACGCCGCAGGGCGTGCCGCGGGTGGCTGCGCGCAGGTGAAACGCAATGTTCAGGCTGATCCGATTATGCACCTCGCCGGCTCCCGCCATGGCGAAGACCTGACCGGCGACATACTCGTGGCGGATGTCGCTGGCCAGCTCGCCTTGCAGATAGTCGTCGAGATCGATGTGAAGAAGCGCCGCGGGCTGTGTCATGAGGATTGTCCTGTACCGGGGATGTGCTCGCTCACCGTCAGCTTACGCCGCCGCGCCCGCGGCGTCTCGCAGCAAGGCCCCTTGCGTGGCTTCCGGGATGACGTTGGAATCGCCGCGGGCGATCTCGCGCCCGTTGTCGAGAACCAGAACGCGGTCGACCCAATCCAGCCCGGCGGGGCGGTGGGTGATGAGCAGCACGGTGCGCCCGACCATGAGACGGTCGAGCGCCTGCATGAGACTGCGCTCGGTCTCGGCATCCAGACCCTCCGTGGGCTCGTCCAGCAGCAGGATGGGGGCATCCTTGAGCAGGGCGCGGGCAACCGCAATGCGCCGGGCCTGTCCGCCGGAGAGACGCACCCCGGTCTCCCCCACCCAGGTGCCGTAGCCGTCGGGCAGCTCGCTGATGAAGTCGTGGATCTGGGCGACGCGGCAGGCGGCCTCGATCGCCTCCTGCGTGGCCTCGGGCGCAGCGATCTGCAGGTTCTCGCGGATGGTGGTGTCGAAGAGATAGGTCTGCTGGCTGACCACCGCGATATGACTGCGCAGGTCGTCCCCGCGGAAGGTGGTGATGGAGTGACCGCCGATACTGATGTCTCCGGCATCCGGCTCCCAGAAGCGCAGCAGCAGGTTGAAGAGCGTGCTCTTGCCCGAGCCGGTGGCGCCGACGACCGCGGCTCGGGTGCCCTGCGGGACCTCGAGATGGATGTCGGCGACGGCCGGTGTCGCGGCACCCGGATAGCTGAATCCGACACCGCTGAAGCGGATGTCGAAGCGCTCCGGTCGGGGCGAGGGTGCGGTCGGCTCGACGACGGGAGGATCGGTATCGACGATGGCGAAGAGTCGCCGCGCGGCGGCCAGTGTCCGACCGAGAAGCTGGAAGGCCTGGGGCAACGGCGCGACGGCCTCGAAGCTCGCCAGCGTGAAGAGTGCGAGCATGGCCAGCTGCGGGGGCATCAGGGTGCCGTCGTGCACCATGGGGATGCCGAGCCAGAGCAGCACCCAGAGGCTCAGGCTCGCGCTCAGACCGACCGCCGCCTGGGTGACGCCGTGATCGCTGCTCAAGCGGGCCTGGTCGGCGATGAGGCGCCGACCCAGGCCGTCGATACGCTCGGCCTGGCGCGCGTTGGCCCCGTAGATCGTCAGCTCGGCCATGCCCTGAACACCGTCGATGACGGCCGCACGCAGCTCGGCCTCGTCCTCGGCGAGCCGACGCCCGGGGGCTTGACCGCGCCCTTGCGACCAAACGGGCAAGGCGACGCCGGCGATGAGCAGGAAGGCGAGCCCGGAGAGCGCCAGCAACGGGTCGTGCAGGAGCAGGAAGATGAAGAAGAGCACCGTGCTGATGGCGGCGACCGCCACGGGCACCAGCACGCGGACATAGAGGTTGTCCAAGGCGTCGATGTCGGCACGGATGCGGCTCAGCAGGTCGCCGCTGTGATACTGCTGCAGACGCGCGGGGGCCAGCGGCTCGAGATGGCGGTAAAACCAGACCCGCAGCTCGGCGATCAGCCGGAAGGTGGCCTCGTGATTGACCAGGCGCTCGGCATAGCGACCGGCAGTGCGCATCACGGCGCTCAGGCGGATCAAGGCGGCGGGCGCGAAGTAGTTGATGGCGACCCCGGCGACACCGGCCACCGCCATGGCGGTGATGAACCAGCCCGCCAAGGCCATGAGCGCGACATTGGCGATCAGGGTCAAGAGGGCGATCAGGGTGCCGGCAATCATCCAGCCGCGATAGGGCCGAAACAGGCTCCAGAGACGCAACAGCTCCTTCATCGATCGTCCTCCCGCTCCGGATTCCAAACGTCGGCCTGCCCGGGTGCGGTCTGGCCGTAGGCCGCGATCATACGGGCATAGATCCCGTTCGACGCGGAGAGGGTCTCGTGCGTCCCGGACTCGGCGACCCGACCCGACGCGAGCACCAGGATACGGTCCGCCCGGCGCACGGTCGCGAGTCGGTGGGCGACGACCAAGAGGGTGCGACCCTTGGCCAGCTCCTCGATGCCCTCCTGCACCAGGCGCTCGCTCTCGGGATCGAGGTTGGCGGTCGCCTCGTCCAGGATGACCAGCGGGGCGTCGCGCAGGAAGGCGCGGGCAAGTGCGATGCGCTGGATCTGACCGCCCGAGAGACCCGCCCCGCGCTCGCCGACCAGGTTGTCGTAGCCGGCAGGCAATGCCTCGATGAAGTCGGCGGCACGGGCGCGACGGGCCGCCGCACGGACCGACTCGAGATCCGCATCCGGGCGGCCGAGCCGGATGTTGTCGCCGATCGTCCCCTGAAAGAGACGCGGCTGCTGCGGGACCCAGGCGAGTTGGCTGCGCCACTCCTCGAGGTCGAGGTCGGACAGCACCTGCTCGCCGATCAGGATCCGACCCGAGGTCGGCGAGAGGAAGCCCAGCAGGAGATTGATCACGGTGGTCTTGCCGGCCCCGCTGGTCCCGACCAGTGCGACACGGGCGCCTGCGGGGACCTCGAAGTCCATGCCGCGCAGTGCATCGCGACCTTCTTCGTAGCTGAAATGCACATCCTGAAAACGCAGACCGAAGGGGCTTGGGGCCTGCAGCCGGGCGGGACCGGATGCGGCCCGATCGGAGCCGTTCGGGTCGGATGCGGATCGCCCCTCCGGCTCGGCATCCAGCACCCGGATCATCTGCTCGGCGGCGGCGGAGGCGGCCATCCGCGCGTGGTACTGGACCCCCATGTTGCGCAAGGGGGCATAGAACTCGGGCGCCAACATCAGGATGAAGAGGCCCTGCAGATAGGTGATCTCGGGGAGCGCCATCAGCCACTCCGGCAGCGGCATCACCAACCCGTAGAGCCGAAAGCCGACGAACACGGCGATGATGGCGATGCCGATGGCGGCGAAGAACTCCAGAACGGCCGATGAGAGAAAGGCGACCCGCAAGACCTGCATGGTGCTGCTGCGATAGGCATTGGAGATGCGCGCCACCTCGTCCGCCTCGCGACGGCTCGCCCCGAAGAGCTTCAGGGTCGTCAGGCCCTGGATGACGTCGAGGAAGTGCGAGCTCATGCGCACGAGCTCCTTCCATTGGCGCTGATTCTTGGACTGAGCACTCGACCCGATGAGGATCATGAAGAGCGGGATCAGGGGCGCGGTGACCAGCATGACCGTACCCGCGACCCAGTCCGCCGGAAAGACGACGACCAGAATCACCACGGGAAGGATCATCGTCAGGGTCATGGCCGGGAGAAAGCGGGCGTAATAGCCCTCCAGGTCATCGATCCCCTTGGTGAGCATTTCGACCAAGGCACCGCTGCGCTCGTTGGCCAGATAGCGCGGGCCAAGGTGTTGCAGGTGGCGGAACACCTGATCGCGCAAACCGGCGCGGACCAAGGCAGCGGCTTGGAAGGCCGAGCGCTCGCCCAGCCAGACGGCGACGCCGCGCACCAGGAAGAGCCCCAGCAGGACCGCCATCAAGTGCCCGATCTCGGTCAGACCCGCCCCCTCGAAGATCACGGCGTTCAGGATCAAGGCAAGCAACCAGGCTTGTGCGATGGCGAGCAGCCCTTGCCCGACGCCTAGACCGATGGTGCGCGTCAGCGCAGCACCGGCAAGCGGACGGTGAGACTTGAGCCAAGCGTTGACGGACATGATGCGATCTGCCTGGAGGCGGGCCGGTCGACCCGAATCGGGGGAGGATAAGGAAGGTAAGACCGACAGGGCAACGAAAAAACTCACACGAGGCGGTTGCTCTCGCGCCGAGAAGCGCCGAGCACATGGCCATGAACATGAGAAACGACGCGGACGAGGATCGACGCGCATTGAACGAATCGAACGATTCGGCTAGTTTAGCCATCATTCAACAGCAACGGAGCCCGAGTATGCAAACCTTCACAGCCAACGATGCCAAGACCCATTTCGGTGAATTTATCGACCGCGTGCAACGCGAACCCGTTCGCGTCACACGCAGAAACCGGGTCGTGGGCATCATGGTGTCGCCAAGCGACTACGAGGCCATGCGGGTTTTTTACGCCGATCGACTGCGCCGAACGTTGGATCAAACCGCCGCGCACGCCACAGCTCGGGGGCTGACCGAGCAGCAGCTCGAAACGCTTCTGGCCGATGACAGTTAAGCGTGCGGTGATCGACACCAATGTGTTGATCAGTGCCGCATTGACGAGCGGCACGCCGCCCTCGCTCGTGACGCACTTCATACTTGAGCACGGACGCTTGTTGTTTTCCCGGGAAACGTTCGCCGAGCTGGAGACCCGCTTGTGGCGTCCCAAATTCGACCGGTACCTTACGCTGGAGCACCGTCAAGCGCTCCTTCACGACTTCAGTGCAGCAACGGAATGGGTTGAGTTGGATCAGCATGACCACGACCGAATGCGCTTCAGTCGCGACCCGGACGACGACAAGTTCGTGTGGACAGCGCTTGTCGGAGATGCCGATTGGCTGGTAAGCGGCGATGCCGATCTACTTGATCTGGCTGCGGCTCAGGAGAAGGTTCGGATTCTTTCGCCGGCACAAGCCTGGGAGCTCATCCGCGAGCCCGATTGAGTCTTCGAGCGTGTTGCCGGAAAGGGACGCGCGGGGGCAAACGCCCCCGCCCACACCTCACCCGCCCGGACGCTGCGGCACCTTCTCGATCTTGGTCGTGTCGTAGCCGAGCCCACCGAGGAAGGCGACGATGTCGTCGTACATGGCCTGCGGGATCTCGGGCTCGCGGGCCATGATCCAGACATAGTCGCGCTTGGACCGGCCGACGACGGTGATGCTGTAATCGGGCGCCAGCCAGACGATGCGGAAGTCGGCCTTGAAGGGCCAGACAAACTGCATCCACCAGAGTGCGTTGGTGTCGGTATCGCGCACGAAGCCCTTCGGGTTGTGCGTCTTCAAGGGCCCGTCGAATCCGTCCTTGTTGAAGGTGAAGGTGGTCGCGATGGTGCCGTCCGGGTTCAGGGCGTAGAACTCGACGGCGTTGTAGGCGCCCTTCTCCACAAAGGTCGGGATATTGGCGATCACGTACCACTTGCCCATGAAGCGTTCGAGATCGACCTGTTTGACGGTATCCATGGGCGCGCCTCCTTCTTCGGTGCAGCCGCTCGCAAAGGCGAGCACGAGTAGCGTGATCAAAAGCGCCGAGAGTCTCTTCATGACGGCGCCATCCGTTGGTAACGCAGCGTCTTGCCCTTGCCGGTATCGCTTTCGAGACCGATCCATCCGTGCTCGTCCGAATACCAGAGGATCAGGTCGAGCTCGTCGGTGCTGAGCTTATAGCGGGCCGCGGCGACCTCTTCGCTGCCGAAGCGGATCGAGTCGGTCCCCTGCGGCTGGACGCGCACGGGCACCAGCTCGCCCGTCTGAGGGTTCAGAAGGCTCTCCTGCTCCAGGAAATCACGGTCCCAGTAGGCGAAGGTCATGATGCAGCCGGGCAGACGCCGCGACTCGCCGTTGGCCGACAGGGCAAGCGCCTCCCCGCTCTCCTCGCCGCGGACACGATAGTCCTTGCCGTTGTCGTCCGTGGTGGCCTCGATCGTCTGCAGACAGCCGTCGCGCCAGGTCTCCCGACTCTCGTGACGATAACGGTAGGCAGTGAAGATCCAGAAGTTGATATCGAAACTGGCGCGGCTCGACACCTGCGCCTCCTCGCCGAGCGCGCGGATATCGAAGCTGTGCTCGCCGATCGGATCCTGGTCGAGGAAGACCTTGAACCTCAGATTCGCCGACTCGGTATTGGCCCAAGCTAACGGTGCGGTACCAACCATCAGAGCCACCGCGGCAGCCGACCACCAACGGCGACCGGCGGGCACCTGCGTCTGATGTCGGATCGCGCGTCGCGACCGCAACCAGCGTTGTCCTGTTTCCATCTGAATCTCTCCCGGTACCTAAACCGCGCCCAGTGCGGTATGCGATGTTTTGGATGGGATCGGCCCCGGCGGATTTCAGAGCCGCTGGAGCCGGCGCGGTTTAATTTCTCAAAGATTCGAATCTCTCCGGACCCGTCGCGGCGGACCCGGAAAGAAGGCGTTGGTTCGCGCGATATAGTCGCGGTAAGCCGGCCGGCGCTCGCCGATATCCTTTTCCAACAAGGCCACACCGGACACGCGCAGCAGCAGGAAGGTCATGAGCACCGGCGAGACGAGCGTCCACCAGCCGCCGGCAGCGAGCGCAAACAGGAAGTAGCCCCACCAGATGCATGCCTCGCCGAAATAATTGGGATGGCGGGTGTAGCGCCAAAGCCCTTGATCCATGACCTTGCCCTTGTTCTCGGGCCGCGCCTTGAAGTCGGCCAGCTGTTGATCGCCGACGGCTTCGAAGAAGAGCCCGACCAGCCAAAACGACAACGCCGCGTAGTCGAGCCAACCGAGCGGGTTGGTGCCGAGTGTCGCCGCAAGCAGCGGAAGCGCGATGATCCAGGCGAGGATCGCCTGCAGGCCGAAGACGATATAGAGGCTCTTCCAGCGAAAACCCGGTTCGTTCTCCGCCCGTATCGCCTGGTAGCGCCGATCCTCGCCGTGGCCCCAGTTGCGTTTGGTGATGAAGACGCTCAGCCGCACCGCCCAGAGCGTGACCAGGAAGAAGACGAGATAGGCACGCTCGCCCACCTCCGGTGCACCCAGCAGAAAGACCGCGGCCATGAGCAGGAAGAAGAGCGACCAGAGCGAGTCGACAATGCTGACGTCGTTCAGCTTCAAGCTGACGAGCCAGGCGCCGAGACCCATGCCGAGTGCGGCGCCCAAGCCGGTGAGATAGAGATCGAGATCAAACACCTGCGCTGTCCTCCGTGAGTGTGGTCAAGGTCGCCGCCTTGGGAAAGCCGGCGCCGTCGAAACGCTGCGCCAGCCAAGCGCTCAGCGGCATCAGAAAGGACCAGCCACCTGCAAGCACGGCCATCGCCACGAACGTGTCCGGGAAGGCGACTGCGCCGAGCCTGTGCCCGCCGTAGAAGGCGAGCGGCCCGCCGATCGCGCCGAGCACGACCGCCAGGGTCCAACGCCCCTTCAGCCAGCTCAATACGACATTCAGGGTCGTCGCGAACGCCACCCACATGGCGATGATCCAGACCGGGGCAAGCCAGGGCAGAAGCATGCCCGACGAGTATTCGAGGAACCCGAAGCGCACCAGAAATCCGTCCCAAACGGCTCCGATGGCACCGACGAGCACCAACAACATCGCCTCGCGACGCGGCCCGTCCGACATCCAAAGATGCAAGGCAACGACCAGCGCGGTGACGCCGACCCCGAGCCAAGGCCATCCGTGCGCACCGCCCAGCACGCAGGCGAACCAGGCGATCTGGAAGGCGACGAGGTTGACGACAAGTCTGAGCATGGATCGCATGTCCCGCGAATGGTGTTTCGTTCGGGAACATGTTGTGTCGCTCAAGCCCGAGACAAGCGTAGACGCCGATTCGCACCCGTACGCGGCGTGTGACGCATCACATGCGCGATGAGCGCCGACACGCTGACGACGCAGCATGAAAAGGGGCCATTTCAGCCACACCTCCCCGACACGAGCGGTACGCGTCTCTGTTATGATCGCCGGTTGGAATCTTCGACCCTTTTAATCTCTTAAACCGCGCCGACTCCAGCGGTCGTCAAGTCTGCCGGGGCCGACCCCATCCAAAAACATCGCATACCGCGCTGGGCGCGGTTTAACTACGAATCGCCTCGGGAGAACCCAGATGACAGCACGTCCGTTGAACCGCCTCGCCGCCTCCGCACTTGTCGCCGTTCTCGTCGTGGGCTGCGCCGCCGACGGCTCAGGCCTGACCGAGACCGGCGCCGGCGCAGCGCTCGGCACCGCCGGGGGCAGCCGCGGGTGCGATCATCGGCTCGCTCAGCGCCAACGCGGGACGCGGGGCCTTGATCGGCGCGGTCGGCGGGGCGCTCGTCGGAACCGCCGTCGGCGCCTACATGGAAAGCCAACGCAAGGACTTCGAGGCGGCGCTCGCCGACGAGATCGCCAGCGGCATGATCAGCGTGCAAAAACTGCCGAACGATCAACTGCTGGTGCGCATGACGGGGGCCACCACCTTCGAGATCGATTCGGACCGCATCCAGCCCGGCTTCTACAGCACCATGGACAAGATCTCGGCGATCGTCAGGAAATACGGCAAGACCGAGCTCTTGATCTCCGGACACACCGACAGCACCGGCTCTGCGGAGCACAACCAACTGCTCTCTCAACGTCGCGCCGGTGCCGTTCAGTACTACATGGAGGGCGACGGCGTGTTGCCGCAGCGCATCATCGCCACCGGCTACGGCAAAAATCAGCCGATCGCCTCGAACGAGACGGAATCCGGCCGGCGGTTAAACCGTCGGGTCGATATCACCATCGCGCCCATTACGGCCTGATCCGGGGAGTCCATCCGGCCTAGCGCTCGACCGGCCGATCCCGGCGATCCCATCGAGCGTCGCCCCCCGACCCGCTGAGCAGACGAGGATGACCCGCGAGATCACGGTCATCTTCGTCACGGTAGCGACGACCGACCAAACGGCGAACGACGCCATCCTGATGGACATGGACATACACATGCCCGTGATGGACGGTCTCGCGTCGGCCCGACGGATCCCCGGGGCGGATGATCGACTCCTATGCGGAGACGCGGTTTAAAATTTAATATTTTTTAATACTTTAAACCGCGCCAGCTCCAGCGGAGCTGAAATCCGCCGGGGCCGATCCCATCCAAAAACATCGCATACCGCACTGGGCGCGGTTTAAACCGCGCCAACTCCAACGGTCGTCAAGTCCGCCGGGGCCGATCCCATCCAAAAACAGCGCATACCGCTTCGGGCGCGGTTTAAGCAGCGGCCGCAAGCGGCTCGTGCGAGAGACACTTCTTGGGACAGACCCGCGAGCATGCCTGACAGCCGATACAGTCGAGCGCGTCCTTGAGATTCATCACCATCCCGGGCGCCTCGTCGAAATCGTCGTCGCCCTCGTCGTCGAGCGCTTCCAGATCGAGATCCTCGCGGTCGACCAGCTCGAAGACATCGCGCGGACAGACCTTATAACATCGGCCACAGCCGATGCAGTTGTTTTGGTTGATGCTCTCGATGAACGCAGGCGTCCATTGGACGCCGCCGCGGGTGATGCCGGTGATGACACTCATGGGTGTTCTCCATGTTCGGAAAGTGGTTTTGTTCAGGCACTCTCGGCCTGAGCCGCCTTCAGCGCGGCATTGGCCTGCGCCCACGCGAGGCAGGCATCGTAAGTGGTCTGAGCGATGCCCGGGATCTCCTCGTACCCCGCGGGCAACCGATCCTCCACCAAATCATGCAGCTCCCCGGCCCGCTCGGTGGCGATCCGTTTCGCCTTACTCACGGCCTTCTCCAAGGCACGAATCTCATCAGCCGTCATACCCGCAACCTCCAACCTGCGCCTGAAGTTGTTCAATCACCTAAATCGCGTCCCGCGAGGGTCGTGGACAACCAAGAGGCCCGTGGCCCTCGCGGAGAACGCCGATCGCAGACCGCGCGATTTAAAGGCCCGCCACCTTGGAATGCCCGCCGATCAGCTCGAGCGCGACCGACAACACCTTGTCGGCCTCGTCCTTCATCTTCGACAGGGACGGGAAGCCGAAGCGGTGCACGTCGCGCAGCGAGCGATCCAGCACGACCAGCTTCCCGACCGTGATGACGACGCGCCCGAACCCTTCGTGGGTCAGGTAGACCAAAGGCACCGCCATCAGTCCGCATTCGGATTCGATCATCGCCGAGATGGCGTTGTAGTAGGCCTTGATCCGCGCCACGACGGTCTCGTCGGGATCCCCGACCAAGGGGATCTGCTGGCGCTTCTCCTTGGTCAGGATGAAGGGCTCCAGGAGCTGCGCGGTGGAGAGTCCGTCGAATTCGCCGTAGGGGTCGATGGCGCGCATCTGGCGGTCCATCTCGATGACGAACTGGGTCTGCATCAGACCCTCGTCGGCGGCGATTCCTGCAAGTGTCTCGGTCATGGTGATTTCCTCTTCTAAGTGGCTGTCCGTCTTGGACATGCGTGTGTACAGATCGTGTGTCAGAACGGCATCGGAACATTCGCAGAGGCCCCGCGGCGCACCAGGACCGGGCGATAGTGCTCGCGGGCGGATGGCCCGCCGGTGATGCGTCCGCTCAGCCAGAGTCCGATGCCGAGTCCGGCGAGTCCGAGCAGGGCCACGGTCCCCTCGCCCGCGCCGAGCCGCGTCGCCACGCCCGCGGCCGCAATCAGGGTCACCAGCGGGATCAGGTAGGCGACGAACGATGCCCGGACCAGTGTTCCATCCGGGATGCCGATCACGACCTGCTCGCCGACCCGCAGCCCCTGTGCGTCGTCGATCCGCAACCGGCTCCGTGGCGCACCGAACAGCTTTGCAAGCACCGAGGTGCCGCAGCTGCCGGCACTTTCGCAGTGCCCGCAGGCGCTCTGCCGAACGGTTTCGACCCAGGCAACGCCCGGCTTCACATCGACCACGGTGGCGGGTGTCTCGATCATTCGCTCCAGCCCTCCGACTCCATGGCATCGAAGCGACGGTTGCGCCCCGGGGACCGGCCGGCGAGCGTGCGCGCGAGCCAGGCGCTCGGGCCGTCCCGCAGCTCGCCTTGCAGATCGCGGATCAAGCGGCTGACCGAGGTCCCCGGACTGACCTTCATGGGCTGGATGCCCTTGGCGCGAAGCTGGCTGACGGCCGAGGCCCCGACCGCCTCGCAATAGACGACGTCGCAGCCCTCGAGGGCCGCGATCTTGGCGGCGAGCTTGTCCTCGTTGCCGTCCATCGCGAGCCGCGCGAACTGGATCGCCTCGAGCAGGTGATGCTCCCGCGGATCGATCGCATAGACGACGAACGACTCGGCCGCGCCGAAGTGCTGGTCGATCTGCTTCATGTCCGAGGAAGCGAAGGCCGCCTTGATACGTGTCTCGGTCTCCATCGATGTCGCCTCGCCGCTCATGCTCAGAACCTTCAGTCGTCGTTCCATTCCCATCGGGGCTCCTTAAAGCGCTGTTTTGGTCGCGGCGTGTGTGTGTGTCATGGGCTGTCGTCCGGTTGCCGACGTCGCGGTTCATGAGGGCCGCGCTTTAAGGAAAATGAAAATGAATCGAACGAAAATTAAGTCGCGCGGGTCCGGGCTCGGCTCCCAATGCAGCGTGTCAGTGTGGGCGCGGCATCTCGCATTCGGCCTCCGAGCGCTGTTTGAGCGTGGAGCGATAGGGATGGATCTCGCCGCGCTCCTCGCCGAGCAGCAGATTGGCCAGATCGAAGATGGCGTCGCGCGTGCCGCGATAGCCGATCCAGGTCCGCTGAAACCCGCCGACGCGGTCGTATTGCGGGAAACCGGCGCGCAGCAGCGGGATGCCCAACCGTTCGGCGGTGTGGACCGCATGCGAATTGCCGATCAGGATCTCCGCGTCGCGCTCGCGCGCGGTGATCTCGAGATCCTCGAGATCGCCGATCTTGACCTCGCGTGCGACAACATCCTGCAAGGCCGGGGCATTGGCCGGGGCCACGGCCGCGACGACCTCCGCCCCGACGCTTGCGAGCATCCGGCTGAAGCCGACCAGCAGGTCCGACTCCGCGGCGATCGCGAAACGCGACATGCCGAGCATGAAGTGGCAGTCGAGCAGGGTGTCCTGAAGCTGCGCGCGCTGCCGCTCGACCTTGGCCGGGACCGGGCGATCGGCGATCCGCGAGAGCGTCATCACGAGCCCGTCGACGGCATCGAGGTCCATCAGATGTGCGAAGCGATGATCCGGAACGCCGGTGCGCTCCGCCAAGGCATCGGCCGCCGCGTCCATCGAGGCGCCGATCACCAGGGTCGCCGCGGCATCGCCGACGCTCGCCAGATCGCTCACGCGGGTGCCGCCGATGGTCAAGGGGCTGTAGTCGGTCTCGGGCAGGTGGCCGTCGAGCGAATCCGAGAGATCCGGCAACACCATCGGGGACAGACCGAACGCCTCGATCAACTCCTTCAGATGCTCGATATCGCCGGGTGTGAGATGCGATCCGGGCAGGACATTGACCTGACGCTCGCGACGTCCCGGCCGAGTGCCGGCCTCGGCGCGGGTCGGCACGAGCGTCTCGATGATCGCCTGTGTTGCTTGGGCATAGCCGGATTCCATACAGCCGGTGAAGTCCGGTGTGGAGACCGGCACGACCGCGATGCCCGCGAACTGCGGCCAGGTCTCGCGAAAAACCCGCACCGCCATCTCGATGTCTGCGCCCTGGGTCTCGACCAAGCCGGTGGTCGGCAGCCCGATCAAGTCCGGTGCACTTTTTTCGCAAATCGTCTTCAGCCCTTCGACGACCTGCGCCTCGCTGCCCATGATGGCGCTCACCTGGTCGATCGCCGTGGTCTGCAGCGGGATGGGCTCGCGGAAATGACGCACGAAGAAGATCTTGCCGAAGGCGGTGCAGCCTTGGGATCCGTGCAGCATCGGGATGGTCCGATTGAATCCGAGGAAGGCGAGTGCTGCGCCGACCGTGTTGCTGGCCTTCAGCGGGCTGACCGACAGGGCCTTGTTGCGCTTGATGATCTCAGGCATGGGACGGCACCTCGACAGGGGCGCTTTCGTTTGCGGCGAGCGATAGGGACTGCGCCGGTGTCGGATGGGTTTGCCCCTCGGCCGTGGCCCAGGGCGCCGGACGCCGCACCGCATCCCAGATCGGACTCTCGACCGTCAGACAGAGCTGGCGCGCCAGCTCGACCATGCCGACATAGCCGGCGTAGCCGAATTCGCGCTCCTGATTGATGTCCAGGAAGGGGATGCGGGCCTTGAGTGCCGTGTAGAGGTTGCGCCCGCCGGCGATCAGGATGTCGACGTCGTTCTCTCGGACCCGATCGATCAGACCGCGTGGATTGCCGTCCTCGATCATCACCGCGTCTTCGCCCATCAGCGCGCGGATGCGGGCCTTGTCCTCCTCCGTGGACTTGCGGGTGCCGGTCGCGACCACCGTCATCCCGAGATCCTGCAAGGCCGAGATGATCGACCAGGACTTGACCCCGCCGGTATAGAGCAGGACCTTGCGACCCTGCAGACGCGCCCGATAGGGTTCGAGTGCCGCGTGGATCTTGGCCTCCTCGCGGGCGATGAGTGACTCGGTGCGCCGGGTGAGATCCGGGTCGCCGATGATCCGCGCAAAATCACGCAGCGCCTGCGAGACGTCCGCGACGCCGTAGAAGCTGCCCTCGAACCAGGGGATGCCGTAGGTCTCCTTGAGCTTGCGCGCGACGTTGATCATGGCCTTGGAGCAGACCATCATGTTGACCTCCGCGCGGTGCATGGTCTGCACCTCGTGGAAGCGCGCATCCCCGGAGAGGCTGCAGAGCACGCGCAGACCCAGCTCGTCGAGCAGCGGCAGGACGTTCCAGAGCTCACCGGCGATGTTGTACTCGGCGACCAGATTCACATCGTGGACCTTGAAGCCCTCGTGCTCGATCCCCGGCGGGACCGGGTCGGGCTCGCGTCCGCCGCAGACCTGCGCGACCATGGTCTCGCCGGCGATCCGATTGCCGAGGTTCTTGGTGCCGTAGAAGCCGGCGGCATCGACCGAGACCACGGGCGTGCCCCACCGCTTCTGCGCCTCCCGACAGACCGCACCGACATCGTCGCCGGTCAAGGCCGGCACGCAGGTGTTGTAGACGAAGACCGCCGCGGGCTTGTAGCTGTCGATCGCCTGCTTGATCCCGAGGAAGAGCCGCTTCTCGCTGCGGCCCATGATGACGTCCTGCTCGGTGAGATCGGTCGTCATACCGATCTTGTAGAGGCTCGGACCACTCGAACGCGCCCCGCGGTTGTCCCAGGAGTTGCCCGCACAGGCGATGGAGCCATGCACGATGTGCGCGACATCGGCGATCGGCAGAAGCGCGATCTGAGCCCCGTCGAAGGAGCAGCCGCCGGCCGTCGCGCCGGGCTTGAGCTTGGCGCAGCCCGATTTATCTTTCGCGTTGTGCGCACACGCCGGCTCGTCGAGCAGCGCGGCGATCTCTTTTTGTTTCATGAAGGCTCCGAAGGCGTTCGCTTTGGAGCTTCTTAAGCAGGCCCTATGCCAACCGCTATACTTTTGTTTTAATGGGAGAAGACCAGGCGTCTGTCAGATTCACGACAAGGCGGATGTCTGAAAGCCCCGCATTCGTCTGTGGGCTCTCGAAGGACGCAGCTCGCACCTGATCCGTCGAAAAAGCCTTCAACGAAGATCGACGCGGTCTTTGCCGAACCTGCTTGTCCGTGCCGGTTCGGACCCGATCGCGCGGATCAGACGGCGCCGTCCCCCATCGCGCAGGCAACGATGCGTCGGAGCAGATCGGCCGCGAAGGCGTGGTCGTCGGGGCTGCCGCTGCCCTCGCAGGCGACATACACCTCGACACCCACATAGCGGGGCGTGGCCCGGTCCCACACCAGCGGCGGCAGATCCGGTCGCGCGAGCGGGAACGGGCGGACACCGGCCAAATCGGCGAGTGCGCCGCCGGTGTCGGCCACGAGCTGGATGCCTCGAACCGGGTCGCCGTCGACGGGACCCGCGGAGGCGATGCGTGCAAGCAGGTTCGGGGCGGCGCAGAAGACGTCGGCCGAGCGACGCAGCTCATCGATGCCGGTGTGCAGGTCGATGATCAGCTGCTGGCCCGGCTGTACGCGCTCGAGGATCTGCAGATACAGCTCGCCGTGGCGTTGCCGCCAGCTCGTCAGCTCGTCGGGCAGAGGGCGCTGGCCGGACAGACCGAGCGGGATACGCAGCACGGCGAAGGTGGCCGGATCGAGACGCGCCGCAACCCGTTCGCCGAAACCCAGCTCGCCGCGGTGCGCGCCGATGACGAGCAGCACCGGCGGAGTCCCGCGACCCGGACGGGGACGGCTGTGATCGGTGGCCCGTGCGGCTGGGTTGGGCATCGCTGGCTTGAATCTGCGTTAAGCCCGACCGCCCGGAGGCCGGACCGCCGGCTTCGCGGCAAGATGCCGCTCGGACGAAGGCCCGCACTGCACCCGCGGGGCCCGCGCGGCGCGCATCCTTGCGGCCCGTAGACACACCTTCATCGGGCCTCGCGACCCGGGGGCTTTCGAGGGATTGCCACCGCTACCGCGTGCGACGGCCGTGACTTGTCCGCCACCCGCTCGACGCCGCACGCACCCTGGCCGCAGCCGTCGCAGCGGCCGCCACGGCGCCACAGCTTGCGGTAGAGATAGACCAGCGCCACGCCGACCACCGCTGCGACAACGGCCAGATCGACCCAGCCGGCGGGCTGCTCGGCGGAGATGTCGATCGCAGGCGCGGGATCCAGCGCCAACTCGGATGCCGTGAACGGAAGCGGCGCCGGCGGCTTCAGCTCACCTGTGACCGATGGCGCGGCGAGATCGGCCGGATGCGCGAGCTGATCGGGGATCTGATCGGTCATCGGATACTCGTCGGGTTGTCCATCAAGGGGGTACGGAAGGGTTCAAAAATGCGTAGAACAACGCGACGAGAGAATACCTTTGCACCGGAAGGCGCGCCGAGCGAGGGCCGGAAGCCCCGCCATCGCGCCGGGACCCCAGCATCCCTCAGGCGAGCAGTCCGCGCCGGGCCACGCGCCGCCCGCCGGCCAGCCCGACCACGAGCAGCAGGGCCAACGCGCCGAGGTAGACTGCTGTCATCACCTGGATGCCGCTCGCCCCGAGCGCGGTGCCGATGCTGTAGACCAGGCTGGCGACGGCGAGCCCGAGCAGCGTCGGGAAGACGATCGAGAACAGCATCCATTTGTAGGAGCCGGTCTGGACCTTGACCATGATGGTGGTCGCGAGGCACGGCGGATAGAGCGCGAAGAACAGGATCAGCGCGACGGCCATCAGCGTGGTCGCCCCGCCGGCCGCGGTCTCGGCGCCCATGCGCTGCTCCAGGGTCTGGTTGGCGTCGTCGTCCTGCTGGAACAGCACGCCCAGCGTTGCGACGCTGCTCTCGCGCGCGGCGAACGACGCCAAGAGCGCGACATTGATCTTCCAGTCGAAGCCCGCGAACTGGGTGACCGGCTCCAGACCCCGGCCGATGCTGCCGAGCACGGAGTAAGTGATGCGCTCCTCGCGCATCTCCCGCCGGAGCGTCTGGCGCGTCTTGGCGAGATCGCGCAGGGCGCGGCTGGCCTGCCTCGCATCCTGATCATCGGATGGCGGCCTGACCAACGCATAGAAGCTCGGGTTGCGTGTTTCGAAACGCTCGGCCACCACCTTGGAGCCGGCCTCGCCCTTCGCGTTGAGCCGCGCGCGCTTGTAGTCGGTCTCGAAGTTCAGCAGCGCGACCAGCGACTCGGCACCGCCGCCGAGGACCGCGTCATGATAGGTGTTGCCGGCCAGTGCCTGCTCGAAACGCACGGCCGCCGCCTGCCCTTGCTGCTCGAAATGGGCGCTGCGCTCCGCCGGCAAACCCGGCACATGCAGCAAGGTGAACACGACCACGGCGACCGCAAGCACGACGGTACCGACCTTCTTCACGTACTGCCAGGTGCGCTCCAACGAGCGGCGCAACACGCCCCACAGGGTCGGCAGGTGGTAGTGCGGCAGCTCCATGACGAACGGCGAGGTCTCCTGCCCGCGCAGCAGGGTGACCGTCAGGAGCTTCGAGACGAGCAGCGCGAAGATGATGGTCATCGTCGAGATGTAAAACATCATGAGTGTCTTATCCTCGACGAAGAAGATGCCGAGCAAGAGCGTGTAGAGCGGCACCTTGGCCAGACAGTTCATGTAGGGCACGGCGAAGATGGTCGCCATGCGCGCCCGGTGGTCCGGAATACCCTTGGTCGCCATGACGCCGGGTACCGCACAGCCGCCGGCGAACACCCCGCCTAAGATCAGCGGCAGCGTACTTTGTCCGTGCAGCCCGAAGCGGTGCAGGATCTTGTCCAGGATGAAGGCGATGCGGGCCATGTAGCCCGTGTCCTCGATGACGGCGATGGCCGCGAACAGGATCAGGAAGATCGGCACGTAGTTGAGCAGCGTGTTGGCCGAGTCCACGAGCCAGAGCCCCATGGCGCGCGTGTAGGGATCGTTCAGGAACCCGGCCGCAGGCAGCAGCCCGGCGATCAGCTCGCGCAGCCCGGCCAGGAGCGGCCAGGTATAGGTGGTCAGCTCGTAGCCCCAAACGATCGACACCTGGTAGATCATGAAGACCGTCAGGACCAGAAAGAAGGGTGCGGCGGCGCGGTTCAGCACCACGCGGTCGATGCGCTCGGTCAGCGTCGGGCGACCGCCGGCCGCACCGCTCAGCACGCCGGCGAGCAGCGCGGTGACGGCGCGGTCGCGGCAGGCGACGACGTGGTCCCCGACCGAGCGCCCTTCCGCCGCCGCGAAGACCTTGCGCAAGGCCTCGGCGCGCGTCAGCAGAGGGTTGGCGATGGCCTCGCCGACGCTGCCCGCAAGCAGGCAATCGGCCTGGATGTCGCCCTCCAGCAGTTTCAGCGCCAGCCAGCGGCGCGGCGTGTCGCCGAGGGTCTCGAGCGCGTCGAGCGCGGTGCGAAGCTCGGTGATCGCGGGCTCGAGCGCTCCGTAGTCCACCGGAGGCGCGGGACTGCCGGCCGGGTCGTTCGCCGCCGCCCGCGCCCGGATCGCCTGACGCAACGGCTCGCGGCCCTGATTCTTGCGCCCGACCGTCGGCACCACCGGCAGCCCGAGCCGGCGCGCGAGGGCCTTGTGGTCGATGCGGATGTCGCGGCCGGCGGCCACGTCCATCATGTTCAGCGCCAGCACCGTCGGCAGACCCATCTCCAGCAACTGAAACGTCAGGTGCAGCGAGCGCTGAAGGTTCGAGGCATCGACGACGTTCACCGTCACGTCCGGACGCTCGGCGAGCAGGAACTCCCGAGCAACCCGCTCCTCCAGCGAGAACGAGGTGAGGCTGTAGGTGCCGGGCAGGTCTACCGTCCGGACCGCGCCTTCGGCATCCGCGTACTGGCCGTACTTCTTGTCGACGGTCACGCCCGGATAGTTCGCGACATGTTGCCGCGCGCCGGTCAAGAGGTTGAAGAGTGTCGATTTTCCGGCATTCTGCTGACCCGCGAGGGCCACCAGAAGGGGTTTGGTTGCGCTCATGGGCGAGACTCCTCGGAGGCCGGGTTGCCCGATCGTCCGCCTTCGATGCCATCCTGCCGCCGGTCGTCGCGCTCGTTCGGGTCCTCGACCTCGACGGTCGCCGCCTCCTGTCGGCGCAAGGTGATGCTGCCGGCCGCAAGCTTGATCTCGATCGGATCGTTGAGGGGGGCACTGCGCACCATCGTCACCACCGTGTTCGGCATCAACCCCAGGTCGAGAAGGCGCTGGCGCACCGCCCCGCTCGACCGGTGGCCGCGGATGCGCACGCGCTGTCCCGGCGGGATGTCGTTCAGCGTGCGGGGCGGGGAATCGGGGGTGCGGGACATGGGAGGGCTCAAGTTGAGAGTAGACACACGAACTGGAAGGTGTTGTCAGTTTAAGCGCGACCGACGCTAAACGACAACAAGAATGATTGTTATTTATTCTCCGGCGGACGCTCCGTAACCCCGATCCGCAGCGGATTCAGGCGGAAACAGCGCGAGCGCAAGGAGCCCGTAGAGACCGGTGAGCGCGACCAACGCGAAGGCCGGGAGCATCACCCGGCGAAGCGGACCGCGGCGGCGCAGGAGCCAAATCGCGATCGACACCGCGACGGCGATGCCGAGCAGCGCGACGACCTTGCCCTGCGGCACCGCGAAATTGAGGTCCCGATAGAGGAAGCGCCCGCCGTAGCGGTGGGCCAGATGGCGGACTTCGATGGCCGGCGCGGCCGCGGCCGCGGTCATCGGCACTGCGGGGTACGCTTGCGGCGCCGTCTCGTGACTCACGATCGGTCTCCGCTGAGGGTTTGTGTGGCGCATACCGGCTGAATCGAAGCACCGTCTCTGTCGGACGTGCAACGACGGGTGCTCGACGCCGCAGTCTACGCCGACGGCATCGCCAATACAAACGCGAACGATTGCTATTTACTAACGCACGCAAAGCCTGATAACCTGTCCGTGAATTGCGCGCCGTGCGGACGAGAGTCGCCGTCCGTCGCCGGCCGCGGGACCCGCGAGCCACCGCGGCGCGCCCCGATCTACCCGTTCAAGAGGAGAACCCTGTGCTCAAGTCCACGATGCTCGCAGTCCCCGCCGCCGCCCTGCTGCTCATCGGCTCCGTCGCTCTCGCCCACACCCCGCTCTGCTCCTGCTACGACAACGGCGACGGCACCGTGCTGTGCGAAGGCGGGTTCTCCGACGGTTCGTCCGCATCCGGTGTCGCGATCCGCGTGCTCGACGCCTCGGGCAACGCCGTACTCGAAGGCGCAATGAGCGAGGACAGCGAGTACGAGTTCCAGAAACCCGACGGCAGATACAAGGTCGTCTTCGACGCCGGCCCCGGGCACCAGATCGAGATCGCGGGCACGGACATCGTCGAGTAACGACCCGCTGCCTGTAATCAGGCCCCCGCGTGCAGCGTTCCGCGTCGGGCCCTCGCTGCCGACGGGGTCGATGCGCCTCCCCTGACCGCTTCGGTTCTGTCGTCGGCCGCCGAAATTCCCCAACCCACTGTTGATAAGGAGTACGACCAACATGACGCAAATCACCCGGGGCGCCGCCCTCGCCCCGCTCGCCGCCTTCATCGCCGTCGGGCTGACCGCGCCGGTACACGCCCACTTCCAGCTCCTCTACACCCCCGATGTGATGCTCGCGGAGCCTGCAGACGTGCCGTTCAAGCTGGTCTTCGGCCACCCGATGGAGAACAGCAACGTCATGGACATGGGCGAGCCGGAGCGGTTCGTCGTTGTCTTCAAGGGCGAGGAGACCGACCTTAAGGGCAGCCTGACACCC
This sequence comes from Thiocapsa sp., assembly GCF_018399035.1. GTDB lineage: Bacteria > Pseudomonadota > Gammaproteobacteria > Chromatiales > Chromatiaceae > Thiocapsa. The sequence goes on along the minus strand of NZ_CP073760.1, from coordinate 4,746,882 downwards.
ATCACCTGGAAAGGTCCGCAGAACGAGGCCAAGGCCTACGAGACGACCTACAAGGTCAGGCGCAACGGCGACTATCTCTTCGCATTGGTTCCCGCCCCTTACCTGGAAGAGGCCGAAGGTGCCTATATTCAACAGATCACCAAGATGATCGTGAACAAAGGCGGCATGCCGACCGGCTGGGGCGAGCCCCTTGGCCTGCCGACCGAGATCGTGCCGCTGAACAAGCCCTACCAGGTCTTCGTCGGCAGCACCTTCAGCGGTCAGCTCCTCAGCGAGGGCGCGCCCGCCGCCGGTGTCGAATGCGAGATCGAATACATCAACACCGATATCGACATGGCCGCGAACGCCTTCGGCAAGGACCACACGGGCCCGGTACCGGAAAGCGCCGTCGTCGCCGTCACCGATCCCAACGGTGTCTTCACCTTCGGCATCCCGCGCCCCGGCGTCTGGGGCTTCGCCTGCCTCGGCTCCGGCCCGGCCAAGGAGCACGAGGGCAAGGAGCTGTCGCAGGACGCCGTGCTCTGGATCAACGCGACCGAGCTGAAATAGGACCGGCATCGGCCGGGGCCGCCGGCACCGCCCGGTGCCGGCGTTCGGCGAACGGAGCCGTGCAGCGATTCCGAGACCGTTGTCGTTGTCGTTGTCGTTGTCGTAATCGACTATCGATGCGACTACGACCACGACCACGACCACGACAACGACAACGACAACGACAACGAAAGGGCTCGACACATCTGCCGTGCTGCACTCGGCGGTCAAGACCCCTCGGTCGCAGCGGCGTCCGAGTCGGCCACGACCTGCCACCGGTCATCGAGACGCAGTCGGAGCGGACCCGCGGCGGCCTCGTTGCTTGCGATCGACCGGGTCCGTCCGTGCTCGATCAGGTCACGGATGTCCGTCTCCTCCAGATCCCGGCCCTCGTAGGTCTTCCAGACCACGAAGTCGCAGCCCTCGCGGAAGCGGTTGCAGCCGAAGCCGCGACGGCCTTCGATGATCCTGCCTTGGCCGCATTTGGGGCAGACGGGGGGGCGGTCGCGAATCGAAGGGGTCGACGCGCGGCTGTCCTTCGCACCTTCCGGGACCGCCGGCCGGCCTCGGCTGGATCGAGTGGTCTTGCGAGTCTCCTGCCCGCCCTCGGCGCCCACCTGTGCCGACCCGGTGTCGGTCGGCTCGGACTCGAAATCGAAAACCACTTTCCCCGCTGCATCCAGCCGCAACCCGGCACCAAAGGGTTTGCCCGCCTTCGAGGTGAAGCCCTCGAGACGCGGAAGCCGACCCTCCGCCACGAGGCGTTGCACCTGATCCTGCGTCAGGGTCAAACCGGCGACCGTCTTCCAGACGGTGAAGCCGCAGCCCTCGCGATAACGGCTGCATCCATAGGCGCGGGCGTTCTCGGTCATCTCGCCCTCGCGACAGATCGGACAGGCGCCGAGACCGGCCGTCCGAGATGCGGTCGATCCTTCCGAGGCGCCGCCCCGGCGCGACCGCCCGGACTTCCGCGTACCCCCTACCCGCCCGGTCTTCGCGCCCTTTCTCGCCGGGCGTTCGGCGCGCTCCGCTGACACCTGCTCGGCAGACATTGCCGGGCCTTGTGCGATCTGCGGCACCAGCTCGCGCAGAAACCCGATGATGTCGCGATCGAAGACCTCGACCGGCAGCTCGCCGTGCTCGACGTCTTTGAGGCGCTGCTCCCACTCGGCCGTCAGCTCCGGGCTGCGCAGTGCCGGTGCGACCAGGCCGATCAGGGCGATGCCTTTGGCCGTGGCATGCAACTGCTTGCGTCGGCGCTCGACATAGCGGGTGCGGATCAGCTTCTCGATGATCTCGGCACGCGTCGCCGGCGTGCCAAGACCGGATTGTTTCATCGCCGCGGCCAAGGCATCGTCCTCGATCTCGCGACCGGCGTTCTTCATGGCGGCCAAGAGGGTCGAATCGTCGTAGTGACGCGGCGGCTGCGTCTCCTTCTCCTGCACCTCCAAGCTGTCGACCTGGAGCTGCTGGTCCTTCACCAGCGGCGGCAAGACGTTGGACTCGCCGGTCTGGTCAGCGCCGGTCTGGTCCAAACCGGACTCGCCCGTGCCGCTCGACTCGGCACGCCCGCCGGTCTCGGCCCGCTTCCAGCCCGGTTCCAGGACCACCGCACCGCGCGCCAGGAAGGTCGCATCCCCGATCGCGATCTCCACGCGCGTCTCCTCGATGCGCTGATCCGGCAGGAAGACCGCGACGAAGCGCGTGACCACCAGGTCGTAGATCTTGCGCAGCGCGGGCGGCAGATCGGGGGAAGGTGTCTTGCCGGTCGGCAGGATGGCGTGATGGTCGGTCAGCTTGGTGCGGTCCACGTACGCCTTGCCCAGCCGATGGCCCGCCTGAAGCCGGCCCAATGCCTCGCCGGCGAGCGGATGTTGCAGACCCTTCAGGATGCCCGGCAGCTCGGGCAGCATGTCCTCGGAGATGTGGCGGCTCTCGGTGCGCGGATAGCTGATGAGCTTGTGGGTCTCGTAGAGCGACTGGGCATGTTCGAGCACCTGCGCGGCGGTGAAACCGAAGCGCCGGTTGGCATCGCGCTGCAGATTGGTCAGGTCATAGAGCGGCGGCGGACGGACGGTGCGGATCTTCTTCTCGACCTTCGCAACCCGCCCGATGCGATGGGGGCTCAGCTCGCGGTGGAGCCGCTCGGCCTCTTCCTTCTTCTCGATGCGGGTCTCGCCGTCGCGGATGTAGCGGGCGTCGAAATGCGCCGCATCGGCGGTCGTCAGATGCGCGACCAGCTCGTAGAAGAATGCCTTGGTGAAGCTCGCGATCACCTGATCGCGAGCGACGATCATCGCCAGGGTCGGCGTCTGTACCCGTCCGATCGTGCAGAGGACCCGGTTGTGCACCGTGTAGGCCCGCGTGAGATTCATGCCGATCAGCCAATCCGCCTGCGCACGGGCACGCGCCGCATCGGCGAGATGATCGTAGGCTTGGCCGGGGCGCAGCGCGCGAAAGCCCTCGCGGATCGCCTCGTCGGTCAGGCTGGAGATCCAGAGTCGGTCGAACGGCTTTTTGCAGCGGGCGTGCCGATAGATGAGTCGAAAGATATGCTCGCCTTCGCGGCCGGCATCCGTCGCACACACCAGACGCTCGGTATCGGGTGCCGTGATGAGCGCCTTGACGATCTTGAACTGGGCCGCGGTCTGCTTCGCGGTCTTGAGCTTCCAGGCTTCGGGGATCATGGGGAGCTGATCCGCCGACCACCGCCCCGCCCAGTCGACACCCTGGGCATCGCCGTACTCGTCCGGCTCGGCGAAATGGATCAGATGCCCGATCGCCCAAGTCACCCGATAGCCGTTGCCCTCCAGAAACCCCTCGCCCTTGCGGCGCGCACCCAGCACCCGCGCGATGTCGCGGGCGACGCTCGGCTTTTCCGCAACCACCACGATCGTCATCCCGATCTCCCTTCCGCACGCCGATCCGCCGCGTAGGTGGGATCAGCGCAGCGTCATCCGACAGCCGAACTCGCCGCAAACCGCCGAACGCCGGATTACGGCACGCATCGGCCTCGGCAAACAATCTCCGGCATTGTACCGGCGCGCCTAACCCGACCTTCGACCTGAAACATCGATATTACACCCATCCCGGCGACGGTCCCGGCACCTGCTGCCCCCGGTTGTGGCACAAACGCCGGCGTACCCCGCCCGCAGCTGCCGAATCTACTTCTGCGTCAAGGCCAGCACCCCGAGCAGCATGACGGCGGCGCCGATCAGCTTGATGACGACATGCTGCTCGTTGAAGAACCAACGCCCGAGGACGACGGAAAAGACCCCCGCCGTGCGCTTCACGGCCATGGCGTAGGAGGCCAACGTCAGGCTGAGCGCGATCTGGTCGGCGATGCGCATGAGCGCGAACAGCGCCCCGAGGACCAGCAGGGGGCGGATGCGACGGCGCGCCTGCGGCGTGAAGATCTGCCGATAAAAGCCCCGGTCGCGGAGACTGAAGAGGACGAAGATGACCAGCGGGTTGACGATCGCGACGATCACCGCGAACGACAGCGGATCGCTCAACTGGATGCCGATCCGCCCGACCACGCTCGCAGCGGCGAAGCAGGCGGCGGCAACGAGCCCGAGCACGCTGCCGGGGTCCGTCACCAGCCGCTTGAAGGGGAGATACCAGCGCACCTCATGGTCGCCGAGACTCAGGATATAGCCCCCGCCCACCAGCAGAACGACACCGAGCAGACCGACGGATGCAGGCAAGGCGCCGGTGATGAGCCATTCGATCAGGATCGCGAAGCCCGGGGTCAGCGTCATCAGGGGTCCGACCAGCGAGACCTCGGTCTTGTGCAGCGCCGCGTTCAACGCCCAGCCGCCGAAGGCCGACAAGATGCCCCCGCTGAGGACGGCCATGAGATAGGCCGGCTCATGGAAGGGGAAATCACGATACCAGAGGATCAGCGGCAGGGTGATGACCAGGCTGCTGAGGTTGACGTAGAACGTCAGCACCTCGGTGGAGAAATCGAGACTGAGATGTTTGGTGACCGCCAGGCGAGAGGCGTGAAAAAAGGCCGACGCCAGCGAGAAGAGGATCCAAAGGTGGGCGAAATCGGAGAAATCCACCGGCGGTCATGCCCAACCGGTGCTCGAGTCGACAAAGCGCTTGAGTGGCCCGAAACGGATATCGGGATCATTGCCTTGGAGGCGCTGATTGCGCTCGGCGAAAGCGCGTTGGAACCGGCCTCGACGATGCCAGCTCTCGACGCTCAAACGTCCCTCGCCACGCAGGATACACACGCTGGGAACACCGCCGAGCCCGAGCAGACCGGCCCCGCCGATGCCCGAGAAGAGCTTCGGCTGGATGGTCAGGTGCACGACCCCGGCGTCTTCGAGCGTTGCACCCGGGCGGTTGCGCGCGGGGGCATGGAGATTCAGGGCGTAGCAGGGCTGATTCAGTGTCATCAGATCCGTGCGGCGGCGCGCGTCGGTCCGAGCAAGGCGGCGGGCGGTCGATACGGGAAGGTCTCGGAGCGCCAGGGACAGCTCGCCCAGCCCGGCCCGAATCCGCGCGGACACCGGCAGCGCGACGAGACGACGCGCAATGTCGGCATGCGGGCGCAGCGCATGGCGATGCCAGGGCGACGGCGCTCGGCGATGCCCGGTAAAGACCTCGAGCAGATCCGCCGCCAGCGCCTCGAGGCGCAGATGTAGGCGCCGGATGAGATCCTCGAACGCAGGGTCGTCGAGCACCTGCCAGCCGGGCAGCTCGATCAGGCAGCCGAGCGGCCGGTCGCCTCGGAGCGTCAAGCGCTCGTCGGGCATCGCCAGCCGGGCACCCGGAATGCCGAGATCGAATCCGGCAAGCGACGCGTGAATCAGGTCTACGCCCAAGAAGGCAAGCGGGTCGATGGCTTGACGGCGCAGCCGGACATCCGCGACGGTGCCGAATCGCCCGGCGCTCTCCAGCGGTTTCAACACCTCGCCGCTCCAATAGAGGAGATGGAGATGAAACTGTTTGGCGGCCTGCACGCTCTCGCGGTCGTGCGTGTTGGGGTCGCAGTTGAGCGCGAGGTGCAGCTCGCCGTCGGCCAGATCGAAACGGCGCATGATCCGCGGATCGGAGACGAAGCGCACGAAGGCGAGCCCGGTCCGCCAGAGGACGCCGCCGGTGATGGGCTCCACGGCGCTGGGCGTGGCCTTCGGAGGATCCGAGATCTCCGACACCATAAGGTCGAAGAGGCTGTGGGGCGACGCCTTGTCGATCAGGGCCAGCCGGTCGCCGTCGCAGGTGATCTCCTGAATCGTGCGGCGGGCGAAGCGTCGCTGCGGGTCGGGGTGCTCGATCTCGGTGCGGGTCAGTGCAAACTCGGCCGGCGGCCCCGGGATGCGCAGATGCTCCCAGGCGACGCGCATCCGATCCAGACCGCGGGGATAGAGCGCCGCGAACCGATCAGGTCGCATCGACACCGTCCGGGCACGCGCACGAGACCAAACCCATCGCGCCGATCATGGCGTCTCCGAGGAGCGCGCGGGTCCGGGCAGCGTCCGCAGGTCGCGCACCACATCGGCGGCCAGCAGGGCCGCCAGTCGGTTGAATGCCTCGGCCATGGCCTCCGGCGTGTCGCCCTGCACCTCGACCTCGCGCCGGAAACTACGATCCCGGAGGGTGCGACGGTCGTCGGCACGCACCAGGGCCAGGTTGAGTGCACCGGCCACCCGCGGCGGCGTCGCGGTCGGTAGATGCTCGAAACGCTCCACCGCGCCGCCGAGCAGATAGTCCGCACGGGCGCGATCGGCCGGGATCACGGCGAACTCGAAGACCTGCGCGTGCCGCACGGCACGGACCAGGTTGCGCGCGAGTGCATGCGGGACGGGATCGGCCCAGAGCAGGTCGTCGTAACGCTGCACCTGCAGAGGCTCGGCCTCGGTACGGAAGACGATCTGCCTCCCGCCGAGGAAGCCGCGCGCGGCCAGATCCGAGACCAACAGGGTTGCCGGCAGCGGCGTGCCGAGCGGGGACTCCAAAGGCTCGGGGTCGAGCGCATAGAAAAGGTCGGGGCGCAGGGGCGCAGGCGAGCCGCAACCGCCCGCGAGCAGCACGAGCATCAGTGCGGGGAGGAGACGGCTTGGGCGGCGCAGACCCGTCCTATCGGACATAGAGCGTTGAAATGGCGACGTCAAACGATGACTCCGGGATCAGGCACGCGACACAAGACATGACGTGAGGCGGAACTGACTTTGGGCTATTCTTGTAAAACATGCTGAACAATGGGAGAAGAAGGTGCCGGAAGCGAGCTTGGAACTCCTCATGACCATGGTACAAAAGGTCCTGGATGCCCAGCGCGAGAGTCGAGAAGACATTCGCGAGATCAAGACCCGCCTGGGTCGACTGGAAGGCGATGTCGCAAGCCTGCACGTTTTTCTCGCCGAACAGTCTGTTCGCCTGGATCGTTTCAGCGATAAGCTCGAGCGCGTCGAAAGGCGGCTCGAGATCGTCGACGCCTGATGCGGGTGACCGATCCTCAGCGGAACCATGGCGCCTGCTCCTCTTGCTGACGGCGTTTGATGATCAAGGTTGGGTCGCCGCGCAGGTCGCGCGCGAGGGCCGAGAGATTGCGGCTCGCGTCCTCGATATTGGTCAAGATTGGGGTCAAGGCGGCGGATAGGGACTGCAGGAGGAATTGGGTGTCGTCGAGCGAGCGCTGGATCGCCGGACGGTTCTCGTTGACCAAGCCCCGGATGTCCACCGCCAGATCACCGTAATCGGCCACCGCGCGCCGGATGTCCTTGGTGCTGCCGGTCATGTCGCCGGTGATGAGCGCAAGGCTCGCGGTCATCTCCTCCACCGAGCCGAGAATGGCGCCGATCGCATCCGGATCGACCGCCGTGACGAGGTTCTCGGACAGCAGTCGGAGATTCTCGAAGGCGCCCGCAAGCCGATCGCGGTTCTCGCCCTGGTCCTCGCCCGTGCCGATCAGCAGCTCGATGGTCTTGACCTGATCGCGGATGCTCGCGAGCGTCGGGGCGATGCTCTCCTCGACCACGATGCGGACCGTCTCGGTGAGCGCGGCGAGCCGCTCGGTCAGATCGATATCGGGTGCCTTGGCGTCGATCACGGCACCGTCGGCATAGAGATCCGCGGAGCTGCCGGGCCGGATGCTGATCGCTTCTCCCTTCAAAAGACCCAGCGGCGCCAACTGCGCGTGACTGCCCTGCGGGATCGGCCAATTGTCGCGGATCCGCAAGGTCGCTCGGAAACAGGGCAGGGTCGGCGAGCGCGCCGGCATGTCGTCAGAGGGCGCCGGGCAATGGAGCCGATGGGCATCGGCGCTCGGGAAGACGGGCTCGACGCGCTCGACCAGACCGATGACATAACCTTCCTGAACCACCTGAAGCCCGGCATCGAGTCCGTCGGCGTCGGGGAAATAGGCCTGCAGCCGATAGGTCTTCCCGAACAGGCCGGGCAGCACCAGTGTGAACGCAGCCACGGCGAAGGCCGCCATCGCAATCACGAAGATGCCGGCAAACAGCAGGTCGCGACGCTCGGCCCGCGCCCGACGCTTGCCCGGCGCGCCGATCTCGGGCGGAGAATAGAGCCGATCCAGCCGGCGATCCGCAGGACCCGAGGGCTCGGTCATGGATGTCCCCACAGGGCTGCGCGCAGATCCAGGCGGGCCGCGCCGGCGGATTCGAGCTCCTGCGGCGTGCCCTCGAACAGCAGTTGGCCGCGCTCCATCACGGCAACCCGATCGGCGGCTCCGGCCAAGGCATCCGGGACGTTGTCGGTGGCGATCAGGGTCAGGTTGCCGTTCTCCCTTAAAGTGCGCAGGACCTCCAGGGTCTCGCGCGCGACAGTCGGGTCGAGCCCATCCGAAAGGCCGTCCCAGACCAGCAGCTTGGGACGGTGGATGAGTGCACGTGCCAGCTCCACGCGTCTCTGTTGGCCCAAGGAGAGTCCGCGGGGCATGTGATTCTCCAGTCCGTCCAGCCCCAACAAGGTCATTACCAAGCGCGCCGCCCGGGCCATGTCGTAACGGGTCATGGGCACGTTGCGCAGGGGCAGCAGGAGGTTGTCCAGCACGCTGTAATCGGAGAGCAGCGAGCCGCGCTGCAGCACCGCCCCGATGTCGCCGCGCAGACGCACCATCGCGGCCTCGCCGAGCCGACTCAGATCCTGTCCCAGAACCTCGATTGTACCCGCCGAGGGCCGGTCCAGTCCCAAGATCAATCGGGTCAAGAGGCTCTTGCCCGCGCCGTTCGGACCGCAGATCAGCAACCAAGCACCTTCAGGCAACGAGAGCCGGATGTCGTCGAGCGCCATGCGCCCGCCGACATGCTGATAGACCCCCTCGAGCACCAGCGCCGTCGTCACGGCGCCCACCGAGACCGCCGTCGCCGCGCCAGGTCATTGCCGGCGTCATCGGCACACCGCACGATCTTGCCGCAGGCCGGAGGCTGGAGGCCGGAGGCCGGAGGCTGCTGCATCACACCCGCAAGAACACGATATAGAGAAGGTCCATCACCAAGATCGCCGAGACCGCCCCGATCATGGTCCGCGTCGCGGCGCGCGAGATCCCCTCCGGATTGCGGCCTGCGCCGGTTCCGTTGACGGTGGCGATGAGGGCGATCAAGAGCGCGAACAGCAAGGGCTTGATCAACGCCTCGATCAGGGCGCCGACGCTGAGCGCTCGGATCAACGACTCGAAGAGCAGCGCAGGCGAGATCCCGGCCATCGTCCACAACCAGGCGCCGGCCGCGAAGAAGGTCACCAAGGTCCCCCAGACCACGAAGGCGAAGCTCATGATCAACATCGCCAGCAAGACCGGACCGGCGGTGAACTGGACGGGGTGGATGCCGCTTGCGAGCAGTCCGTCCATCTCGCCGGTCACCGTCAGCGTCGCCTGCCGGACCGCGAGCGCGACACCGGCCCGACCGGCCACCAGGATCCCCACCAAGATCGGCACCAGCTCCATGACGGTCGCATAGGTCAGCGTCAGGACAACGAGCCCGGGCAGATCGAGCTCGGTCAGGATGGACTCGATCTGGTGACCGAGGATCAGGCCGAGCGAGGCGGTGACCAAGGTGATGGCCGGCAGAATGGAGAGCCCGGCCTGACGCAGGGATGCCGCGAAGGCCGGCATGTCCAAGCGTGCTCGGCCGAGCAAGATCTTCAAATACAGGCCGAGACAGCTCGCAAGGGCGATCGCGGCGAAGCCGATCTCCTCGATCCAACCGGTCGGCCCGCTGAAGGGGCCACTGTGTCTGTCGTCGACTCCCATCACGCCTGCCCCTGTCCCCCGTGCAGATTCCCGGCTGATCTTAAACCGTCGGCGCCGCGGTGCTCCAACCGAGTCGCGCGCAGTCGAGCGCCCCTAAGCGTCGAGCGCCTTCGGTTATACTCGCGACTTCATTCGAACGCGCTTCGCAGACGGCGACACCATCATGCTGGAAAAGAACTACGACCCCCAAACCCTCGAGAAAAACCGGTATCGCCTCTGGGAAGAGAAGGGCTATTTCGTCCCGGCCGACCAGACCGGGAGCACCCGGGACGAAGACACGGGGGGCGGGGCCTATAGCATCATGATCCCGCCGCCGAACGTGACCGGCAGCCTCCACATGGGTCACGGCTTCAACAACACCATCATGGATACGATGGTGCGCTATCACCGGATGAAAGGCGATCGCACGCTCTGGCAACCGGGCACGGACCACGCCGGGATCGCGACCCAGATGGTGGTCGAGCGCCAATTGGAGGCCACCGGCCAAACCCGTCACGATCTGGGACGCGACGCCTTCATCGAGCGCGTCTGGGACTGGAAGCAGGAATCCGGCGGCAACATCACCCGCCAGTTGCGCCGTCTCGGCTCCTCGCTCGACTGGCAACACGAGCGCTTCACCATGGACGAGGGCCTCTCCAACGCGGTGCGCGAGGTCTTCGTGCGTCTGTTCGAAGAGGGCCTGATCTATCGCGGCAAGCGTCTGGTCAACTGGGACCCGGCGCTGCACACGGCGGTCTCCGATCTGGAGGTCATCTCGGAGGAAGAGTCCGGCCACATGTGGGACATCCGCTACCCCTTGGCGCTGCCGCCCGGCGCGACGGGACCGGCGCATCTGGTCGTCTCCACTACCCGTCCCGAGACCCTGCTCGGCGACTGCGCCGTGGCCGTCAACCCGGAAGACGAACGCTACAGACACCTGATCGGCGAATTCGTGGAGCTGCCCTTGACCGGCCGGCGCATCCCCGTGATCGCCGACGAGCACGCCGATCCGGAGTTCGGGACCGGCTGCGTGAAGATCACGCCCGCGCACGACTTCAACGACCACCAGGTCTGGCTGCGCCATCGCGACGAGACCGCGATCGCCGATCAGCCGCACGGCGGTCTGATCAACATCCTCACCCCGGATGCCGCGATCCGCGACAACCAGCCCGAGGAGGGCGCACTGCTGCCCGCGGCCTACGTCGGGCTCGACCGCTACGAGGCCCGCAAGCTGATCGTGGCGGATCTCGACTCGCTCGGCCTGCTCGCCGCGGTGAAGGAGCACCGGCTTCAGCAGCCGCGCGGCGATCGTTCGGGCGCGGTCATCGAGCCCTATCTGACCGATCAGTGGTACGTGCGCGTCGCCCCGCTGGCGGAGCCGGCCATCGCCGCGGTCGAGGACGGGCGCATCCGCTTCGTCCCGGACAACTGGAAGAACACCTATTACGATTGGATGCGCAACATCCAGGACTGGTGCATCAGCCGCCAGATCTGGTGGGGACACCGCATCCCGGCCTGGTACGACGTGGAAGGCAACGTCTATGTCGGCCGCTCCGAGAACGAGGTCCGCGCGCGCCACGGCTTCGGTCCCGGGTCGTCCTGCTCCGGGACCCCGACGTGCTCGACACCTGGTTCAGCTCCGCACTCTGGCCCTTCAGTACGCTCGGCTGGCCGGAGCAGACCGATCGTCTCAACGCCTTCTATCCGACCTCGGTGCTGGTCACCGGATTCGACATCATCTTCTTCTGGGTCGCCCGGATGATCATGATGGGCCTGAAATTCATGGGCGATGTCCCCTTCAAGGACGTCTACATCCACGGCCTGGTACGCGATGCCCACGGCGACAAGATGTCCAAGTCCAAAGGCAACGTACTCGACCCCATCGATCTGATCGACGGGATCGGACTCGAAGCCCTGGTCGAGAAGCGCACCAAGGGAATGATGCAGCCGCATTTGGCCGAGAAGATCGCCAAACAGACCCGCAAGGACTATCCCGACGGCATCCCCGGCTTCGGCACCGACGCGCTGCGCTTCACCTTCGCCGCGCTCGCCACCACCGGACGCGACGTCAAATTCGACCTGGGTCGGATCGAAGGCTACCGCAACTTCTGCAACAAGCTGTGGAACGCCTCGCGCTACGTGCTGATGAACACGGAGGATCAAGACTGCGGCCAGAACCCGGATCAATCGGGCGGCGCGCTGGAGCTCTCCGCCGCCGACCGTTGGATCCGCGCCCGGCTCAACGCCACCACGGCGACGGTCACCGACGCCATCGAGGGCTACCGCTTCGACCTCGCCGCCCAGGCGATCTACGACTTCACCTGGAACGCCTTCTGCGACTGGTACCTGGAGCTGTCCAAGCCGGTGCTCACCGGCACGAGCGCCAGCGATGCCGCCAAGCGCGGCACCCGCCGCACCCTGGTCGAGACGCTGGAGACCCTGCTGCGGCTCGCCCACCCCATCATGCCCTTCATCACGGAGGAGATCTGGCAGAAGGTCGCGCCCCTGGCCGGTGCGCAAGGCGAGACCATCATGCTGGCACCCTACCCCGTCGCCGACGCGGGCGCCGACGACCCCGAGGCCGTGGCCGAGATCGAATGGGTCCAGCAGGTCATCCTCGGGGTGCGTCGCATCAAGGGCGAGATGAACATCGCGCCCGGTAAGCCGCTGCCGGTGCTGGTCGCCAACGCCTCCGAGCAGGACAAGACCTGGCTCGCCGTCGCCCGGCCCTATCTGGATTTCCTCGCCCGGATCGAATCCGTCACCCTGCTCGAAGACGAGTCGAGCGCGCCCGAATCGGCGATCGCGCTCGTCGGCACCATGAAGCTCCTCATCCCCATGGCCGGCCTGATCGACAAAGACGCCGAGCTCAAACGTCTCGACAAGGAGATCGGCCGCCTGACCGACGAGATCGCCCGCATCGGGCAGAAGCTCGCCAACCCGAGCTTCGTCGACAAGGCCCCGGCCGCCGTCGTCGACAAGGAGCGCGCACGCCTCGCCGAGCAGTCGCGGGCGATCGGGGATCTGCAGGCGCAGCGCGGGAAGATCGCGGCACTCTGAGCCGATGCGGTCATGACGCGAAAGACGCTCCCCATCGGGATTCAGACCTTCGCCAAGATCCGCGAGGGTGACCACTACTATGTCGACAAGACCGGCTTCGCGCTGCAACTGATCCAGAACGGAACGCACTATTTCCTATCGCGACCGCGCCGCTTTGGAAAATCCCTGTTTCTCGACACGCTTGGCGAATTGTTTGCCGGTAACGAGCCACTGTTTCGTGGACTCGATGTCCACGGTCACTGGGACTGGGGACGTCGATTTCCGGTGATTCGACTCAGTTTCGCTGAAGGGGTGATCCGCAACCGGGATGAGCTGGACGAAAAAATCGGTGAATTGCTGGACGACAATGCGCGACTCCTCGGTGTCGAGATGACCCATCGCAGCCTCTCCGGTCGCTTCTCGCAACTGATCCGCCACACTGCCGAGGCGCATGGGGAGCGCGCCGTGGTGCTGGTGGACGAATACGACAAGCCCATCCTCGATACGCTCATGCGTCCCAAGGCGGCTCGGGAGATCCGCGATGGACTGCGCAATCTCTATTCGGTCATCAAAGGAGCCGATGCGCACATCCAGTTTGCCTTTCTGACCGGGGTCTCAAAGTTCAGCAAGGTCAGTTTGTTTTCCGGGCTCAACACGCTGCGCGACATCACCATCTCACCCGAATACTCCGCAATCTGCGGCTACACCGAAGCGGATCTGGACCGCGTTTTCGCACCGGAATTGGCGGACCTGGATCGCGGTCGAATCAGGGACTGGTACAACGGCTACAACTGGACCGGGGATGCCGTCTACAACCCGTATGACGTTCTGCTGCTGTTTCAAGAACGCCTGTTTCGTCCCTGGTGGTTCGAAACCGCCACACCGACCTTCCTGATCGATGTCTTGACTGAACGCCACACCTGGTTGCCGGCCCTGGGACAGATGGAAACCGACGCAGCCCTGCTGGCAAGCTTCGACGTCGACCGCATGACAACCGAGGCACTGCTGTTTCAGGCTGGCTATTTGACGATCGCCGCGGAGGAACAAGTCAGCGGAGCCTGGTTTTACAAGCTGCGCTACCCGAACCTCGAGGTCTATCAGAGCTTGAATACGGCATTGCTTGACGCCTGGACCCCAAGCCAAGCGGACGATACGCGCAACCGTCGCTCGCTCTACCGACTCCTTAAAGTCAATGACTTCGCTGGTCTGAAACAGCTCTTCACGGCCTTCTTCGACGGCATCCCCGGCGACTGGTATCGCGACAACCCCATCGCCCGGTACGAGGGCTACTACGCCAGCGTCTTCTATGCCTACTTTGCCTCCCTCGGGTTGGATCTAACCCCCGAGGAGTCCAGTAACCACGGCCGCCTCGACATGGCGTTACGCTTCAATGGCCAGATCTATTTGTTCGAGTTCAAAGTGGTCGAATTGACGCCGCAAGGGCGGGCGCTGCAACAGATCAAGGACCGCGGATACGCCGATCGATACCGCGCCGCAGGCCAGCTGATCCATCTCATCGGCGTTGAATTCAGCCGCGCGCAACGGACCGTTGTCGGTTTTGAGGTGGAGACCCTGGACGTCGCGTCCTAGTGGAGCAGTGAAGAGCTTCCGCGATCGTTGTCGTTGTCGATTACGACAACGACAACGACAACGAGAATGGTAGCAAAGGTCTTCTCTCGTCGAGCCAGGGACGCCCTTTCTCGGAACTCACCTGGAGCGGACGCGACTTAAACCGCGTCCAGAGCGAGATGCTAACTTTCGAGTGAGTTCGAAGTTTAGTGAATCCACGACCCTTAGCGGGGGACGCGGTTTAAAATTTTATATTTTTTAATACTTTAAACCGCGCCGGCTCCAGCGGTTGTGAAATCCGCCGGGGCCGATCCCATCCAAAAACATCGCATACCGCACTGGGCGCGGTTTAGGCGATTTCCTGGAATTGGCATCCCGTCTGAGCATGCCAGGAAGACCTGTAGGAACAAGGGGCGAATTCATTCGCCCCTACACGCCGGTAGATCCTTTCCTGGAAATCACCTAAGGTCTCGTCGAAACAGCGTCGATTCGCTAGGCCCGTCAGGCTGTCGGTCATGCTCAGCTCCGCCAGCTGGGCATACGCCGATTCAAGCTCGCGCGTGCGGTCGGCCACCCGGCCTTGCTCGCGTCCGGTCAGGATACGTCCGCCAAGCACGCCTGTTCCCAGGTGGAAGCCCCAAAAGGTGTAGACCGGGAAGGGGCTGATCTGCGAGATCAGCTTGCCGTTCTCGACCGGCGAGAGTGCGCGCCCCGCTGCCTGATCGGTGAGCTGTCCGCTGAGGAACACCAGGGTATCGGCCGGCAGCTCCTCCAGACGCCGGCCCAAGGTCTCCAACGAGACGTCCTTGAGCACCAGGATGTCACGATCGGGATCTTTTCGGGAAAGGAGAAGAGGCTCCACCAGCTCGCTGATTCGGCGGCTGGTGTCGTCGCCTGTCGAGGTGACGAAGGCGAGGGTGCGACGGTCTGGATGGACACTGAGCGCGAGCGCGATCGTCCCCTCCACGCTCATCTCCTCGTTCACGCCGGTGATGTTGGTGATGCCATCGAGCACCTCGGGGTGAAACAGTTTGCCGAAGGCGAATCGGCGGCTGTCCAGATACTCGTAGGAGATCTCGATGCGCTGACCGGACGCGGCGAAGACCTCCCGCATGCCGTCCTCGATTCCGTCACTCCACGCGTAGCCGCGGTGATAGGAGTTGATGAAGAGGATGATGGCGTCGGGCCGTTCGTCCGTCTCGGTCGCCGACGCCACGGCGACACGATTGTCACAACTCCCCCGCCCGACACTTATGCACCTGGCGAATCTCGTCGTTGCGCCGCTCGATCTCGCGCCGGAACTCCCGCCGCAGGGCTGCGCTTTCGTAGCGGCGACGCTCGTTGGGGGTTTCGATCTGCAGCTCAGGCACCTTCACGGGGCGTCCCTGGTCATCGACCGCGACCATCGTGAAGTAGGATGTCATGGCGTGACGGGTGGTCTTGTGGATGATGTCTTCGGCGATGACCCGGATCCCGACCTCCATGGAGGTGTTGCCGGTGTAGTTGACCGAGGCCAGACAGGTGACGAGCTCGCCCACGCGCAGCGGTTGCCGAAAGAAGACCTGGTCCACCGATAGGGTGACCACGTAGTGGTTCGAATAGCGCGCGGCGCAGGCATAGGCGACCTGGTCGAGAAGCCGCAGGGTCGCACCCCCGTGAACATGGCCCGAAAAATTGGCCATGTCGGGTGTCATCAGAAGGGTCATGGTCAAGGTCTTGTGTTGTTGTTCCATGTAAAACCCGCTTGGCGCTTGATGAATCCGCTAGTATCGTGAGCACCGCCGTCGGCGCGCGGAGGTTTGCGGCGTGTCGCGTCGGTCGACGGCGCTTGCGGCACAGGACGGCCAACGCAGACGCAGACGCAGACGCTCGAGGATAGCGCGCGCGGTCGACTTCAATACCGACCCGCTCGCCCACGCCTTCGACACCCCACCCCAGCAGGATTCATGATCATGCGTGTCTCCGGACGCCTTTCGCTTTTGCCCTTCATGGGTCTTTTTGCTCTGCTCGTGCCGGGCCTCTCGCTCGCGGGCGAGTCCGGGCAGTGGATCGACTTGACCGCGCACTCCGTCGGCTATGCGGCCCTGATCATCTTCGTCCTCGCCTACATTCTGGTGATGGCCGAGGAGTTCCTGCACCTGCGCAAGTCCAAGCCGGTCATCATCGCGGCCGGACTCATCTGGGCACTGATCGCCTACGTCTATTCCCGGAACGGTCTCACCCACGAGGCCGAGGCGGCGGTACGGCACAACCTGCTCGAATACTCGGAGCTGATGCTCTTCCTGCTGGTGGCGATGACCTATATCAACGCCATGCAGGAGCGGCAGGTGTTCGATGCCTTGCGCTCCTGGTTGATCCGCAAGGGCTTCGGTCTCCGTGCGCTCTTCTGGATGACGGGCGGACTGGCGTTCTGCATCTCGCCCGTGGCGGACAACCTGACGACGGCGCTTTTGATGTGCGCCGTCGTCATGGCGGTCGGCGGCGACAACACCCGCTTCGTGACCCTGGCGTGCATCAACATCGTGGTCGCGGCGAACGCAGGCGGGGCCTTCAGTCCCTTCGGCGACATCACGACCCTGATGGTCTGGCAGAAGGGCATCATCGATTTCTTCGGCTTCTTCGATCTTTTTATTCCGGCGCTGGTGAATTTCCTGATACCCGCTCTCTTCATGCACCACGCCGTGCCCGACACCAAGCCCGAAACGGCGTCGGCGTCGGCGTCGGTGGACATCCACATGCGACGCGGCGCCAGGCGCATCATCCTGCTGTTCCTGCTGACGATCGCGACAGCGGTCGCCTTCCACAACTTTCTGCACCTACCGCCGGTCATCGGCATGCTGACCGGGCTCGGATATCTGCAATTCTTCGGCTTTTATCTTCGGATGAGCCATCACGGCTGGCGACAGCGCAATGCCGAGCGCGCGAATCTGATCGGCGACATCACGCCCTTCGATGTCTTCAACAAGGTCGCACGCGCCGAGTGGGACACCCTGCTGTTTTTCTACGGCGTCGTGCTTTGTGTCGGCGGACTCGGGTTCATCGGCTATCTCGGCATGGCCTCGGATGTCATGTATCAACAATGGGGGCCGATCGCGGCCAATGTCGCCGTCGGTCTTCTATCGGCCGTGGTCGACAACATTCCGGTCATGTTCGCCGTCCTGACCATGAATCCGGACATGGATCAGGCGCAGTGGCTCCTGGTCACCCTGACCGCCGGCGTCGGCGGCTCGCTGCTCTCGATCGGGTCGGCGGCCGGCGTTGCGCTGATGGGACAAGCCCGCGGTGTCTATACCTTTTTCGCGCATCTGCGATGGACGCCCGAGATCGCCTTGGGGTATTTCGCGAGCATCGTCGTGCATTTGTGGCTCAATGGCTGACGGCTGGATGCCGCGGCGAGCGCGCCGATGAGCCGTTGGTGGCGAGGTCGTCGCACTGCCCTCTCGAGCCTTCTGATCGCGCTGGCCGTGACCGGCGCTTGGGTCATCGAACGCTGGGGACCGGGTCTGATCCCGATCGACTGGTCATTCGCCGGTTCAGGTCGACTCTGCACCTTGGGTCAGGTGCTGGATGGAGATTCGCTCCGGCTGACCTGCGGCGGCAGGTCCGTCGAGGTCCGCCTGTACTGTATCGACGCGCCCGAGAAGGGCCAAAAGCCTTGGGGCAATCGGTCGCGGGCACACCTGAAGCGGATCGCCACGAATCGGGTCGAGATGCGGCCCATCGAGACCGACCGCTTCGGACGAACGGTGGCGGAGGTGTACACCGCCGACGGTGAGCGACTCTCGCTGAACCTCGAGCAGGTCAAACAGGGACAGGCTGCGGTCTATCCTCGCTTTTGCGAGGAGTCGCGATTCTTCCGCGCCGAGCGCAAGGCACGGGCCGCTTCGATGGGGATCTGGGCGACGCCGGGGGACCACCAGACACCCTGGACCTTCCGACAGCGGCGTTGAGGCTTCGCACGTGTGAGATTCCTCGCCTTCCGCGCAACTCGGGCCTTATGTCGCCGCCGTCGTCGAACCGGCGGCTTTTTTCGGGTACTGCCCCGAGTGCCATCGTGCCCACCCTCGACCGATCAGGCCCTCAGCATCCGCCCCGTCCGCCCGTCGCGGATACAGGACGGCTGATCCGAGCCCACACAGGCCCCGGCGAGGATCATGTCCGGAGGCTCGTCGAGCGCCAAGCGGACCTGCAATGCCGTCCGGGCCGGTCGTCTGCTGGCTTGATTCGCACTCGTGGAGACGATGGCGCCTCCGTAGGTGCGGCAAAGCGCGGCGGCGAGCGGATGTCGCGTGACCCGAACTGCCAGGGTGTCGAAATGCCCGGTGAGCCAACA
Source organism: Thiocapsa sp. (assembly GCF_018399035.1). Taxonomy (GTDB): domain Bacteria; phylum Pseudomonadota; class Gammaproteobacteria; order Chromatiales; family Chromatiaceae; genus Thiocapsa. Next base: position 4,728,211 of record NZ_CP073760.1, on the reverse strand, counting down.
CGGGGTCTCGGACCGCGCCGGCAGCAACCAGGTGTTCGGACCCGGCCAGCTGGCTCGGATCTCCGCCATCCGATCGGCGGCGAGCGGCAGGACGAAGGGTTCGAGCTGACTCGGATCCGCGCCGATCAGGATCAATCCCTTGGCGACATCACGGCGCTTCATGCTCAGAATCCGCGCGACCGCAGCGCCGTTCCGGGGATCGCAACCCAGGCCGAACACGGCCTCTGTCGGATAGGCGACCACGCCGCCGCCGGCGATGATGCGGGCGGCACGACGAAGCCGCTGGCTCGGGAGAGAAGCCGAGGTCATCGGGGAACCAAGTGCAGCGCCGGGGATCCCACGAAGGCATCAACCGCTTGCGCAGAGTCGCGCTCGCAGGGCGATCGCCGGCACCGATTGCCGGATCGCAACGAACCCCGCGGCCGGGAATAGGTATACTGTATCCGTTCCCGCCGAAGGTCACCGATGCAGGAGCGGCCGAGCCACACGGGCGAATCCATCCGGAACAGCCTCGAAATTCCCGCACCATCGGCGAAGCTCGGCGCACGCTCGCTCTCTTTTTTCATTTTACAGAATGGAGTTGACTTCATGACCCTGATCAAAAATGTTGGTAAAACCGATCGTAACATCCGTATGGCTGCCGGCGGTGTGCTGGTGTTCCTGGGCATCGTCACCAGCACGATGCTCTTCTCGATCATCGGCTTGGTCGTGCTCGCGACCGGCGCCGTCGGTACCTGCCCCGCTTACATGCCGCTGAAGATCAACACCAACAAGGACGTTAAGGCCTGATCGAGGCCGCAGTCACCGGCCCGCCGGTCAAACGCCTTTCAGCGGCGGTGACCGGCCGGCCGGACCAAGCCGGACCCAAGCCGGACTCAGACCGGACGCTCGAACAGATAGTGACTCACATACCACTCCTGCCCCTTTCGATACCCGAACAGCTCCGCGCAGGCCATGAAGAAGAGCCGCCAGCGCATCCACCAGACCCCCGCTTGACCCTTCCCGTAGGTCTCCTCCAGGATCGGCCAGATCCGATCGCGTGCGGCATCCATCCGTTCCAACCAGGCATTGAGCGTGCGCTCGTAGTGCCGGCCATCCCAGCGCCAGCGCGTCAGCAGCCTGAGATCCTCCTGAAAGTGTAGCGGCAGATCGTCGCTCGGCATGATACCGCCTGCGAAGAAATAATGACTCATCCAGTCGCTCGGGCCGACGTCCTCGAAGGGATAGGGGTGCTCGCGGTGAACGAAGATGTGCATCAGAAAATGCCCGCCCGGCTTGAGCCAATCGTGGACTCGGGCGTACAGCTTGCGATGGTTGCGCATGTGCTCGAACATCTCCAGCGAGACGATTCGATCGTACGGGCCGTCGGCCTGAAAGTCGTTCATGTCCGCCGTGACGATCTCCAGGTTCGTCAGACCCCGTCGGTCCCGCTCCGCCTCGATGAAGGTGCGTTGCCCGCTCGAGTTCGAGACCCCGGTGATCCGGGAGCTCGGAAACCGCTCGGCCAGGTACAGGCTCAATGCGCCCCAGCCGCAACCCAACTCCAACACCCGATCGCCGTCTTGGATCCCGGCACGCTCCGCCGTGATCCGCAAGGACGCCTCTTCCGCCTCTTCGAGCGACGTGATGCTCTCGGGCCAGTAACAGGAGCTGTACTTGCGACGCGGCCCCAACACAAGATCGAAAAAGGATGCCGGCAGCTCGTAGTGCTGCTCGTTCGCACGCTCGGGCACCTCCGCGATCGGCGAGGCGTCCATCATGGCGATGAAGTCGCGCTTCTCGCGCATCGCCGCCTCGCAATCCTCCGTCGGCAAGGTCGCCAGACGTCCGCGCAGCAAGGCACGAATGCCGCTGCGCGTCACGCTGTCGGGGACCTTGCCTTGCTCGACCCAGCGGATCGCCGTTTCGGTTGCACGCACCATCGTCGTTTCCTCGTTCATCCCGTGATACCGCGTTGGCACGGAGGTATTGGCGACAAACCCCGAGGGCAAGACGGCCCGTTGCACAATTCTCGACCCGCCGGCTCGGAGCTACCGCGGCGGCAACTGCTCCAACGCCAGTGTCAACGCCGACTCGCGATCCTCGACCCAGCGATCCTCGCGCATGACCCCACGTAAACCCAGGTGCTCCAAACGCTCGCGCGGCTGGCCGTGCACACCGGCCATGTAGACCGCGTGGCCTTGCGCGAGCGCATCGCGGACCGTCGACTCCACCGCAACCGCAGTGGTCACCCCCATGTGCGGGACTTGACTCAGATCGATGACGATCGACTGTGCGCCTTCGAGCTTCGGACTCTGACGACTGATGGCGGCCGCGGCACCGAAGACCAGCGGGCCGCTGAGATAGAGAATCTTCACCCGACCGCGACCTTGAGCGAGCAGCGAGCGCTCCTCGCACGACAGACCGGCGCAGGACGCCTCGTCGCTCTTGCGCCGCGCCGGGAGCACGCAGACCGACTCTTCCTGCACGTCGGCCAGACGTCGGATGGTCAGAACATTGGCCACGAAGAGGCCGATCGCCACCGCCGTAATCAGATCGACGAAGACCGTCATCACGATCACGCCGTAGGTGATCAAGGCGCCCTTCATCGACACCCGATGGGCGCGGGCCAGGAAGCCCCAGTCGATGATGTCGATACCGACCTTCACCGCGATACCCGCGAGCACCGCCAAGGGGATGTTTGCGGTCAGGGCACCCGCCCAGATCACCACCACGGCCAGGATCGCCGCCCGGGTCAAACCCGAGAGTGCGGTCCGACCGCCGGCCTGGATGTTCACGACCGTCCCCATGGTCGCCCCCGCCCCGGGCAGACCGCCGAACAATCCGGAGGCCAGGTTGCCGACGCCCTGCCCGAACAGCTCTTTGTCCGAGTCGATCTGCTTGCGGGTCAAGCTGCCTGCGATCACCGCGGTCAACAGGGCATCCACCGAGCCGAGCATCGCCAAAACGAGCGCATCGATCAAAATGACCTGCCATTGGTCCGCGGTGAACACCGGCAGCTGCAGCGAGGGAAGTCCGGATGGAATCTCGCCGATGCGACGGATATCCTGATCACCCAGCCACCAGACCGCAATGAGGGTGCCGACGACCAGCGCGACCAGTTGCGGCGGGAGAATCCGTTTGACCCGCGCCGGCATCAGGAACAGTATCGCAAGGGTCAGACCCGCCAGGATCGCCTCCTGCGGATCGATTGCACGAATCATCTCCGGCAGGGCCTGTAGGGTCCCGATCACCCCGCCACCCGGCGCCGCCTGACCGATGAGCCCCGGCAGCTGCAGGATGATCAGGATGATCCCGATCCCCGACATGAATCCGGAGATCACCGTGAAGGGCATCATGGTGACATAGCGCCCGAGCTTCATCGCCCCGAACGCCATCTGGAAGAGGCCCGTCAGCATGACAACCGTGAACGCCATCGCCATGCCCTGCTCCGGGTTGGCGGCGATCAGCGAGGCGATGACGGCGGTGAAGACCACCGTCATCGGGCCGGTCGGCTCGGAGATGAGCGTGGGTGTGCTCCCGAACAGCGCCGCGAACAGACCGATCAGAACCGCGCCGTAGAGCCCGGCCTCGGCGCCCGCCCCGGACGCGACCCCGAACGCGAGCGCCATCGGCAGGGCGATGACGGCGGCGGTGACACCGCCGAAGAGGTCACCGCGAAGATTGTCGAAACGGATCTCGTTCAGTACGCGCATGCTCTACTCCGAAGTCGTCAACTGTAGACGAGTCGCTAGTATCCGGCCCGCGTGTGGTAAGCGATAATCGAAGTTTCTCAAGTGCTGCATCGAGAAATATCTATAGATACGCGGACGACGAATCGATTACCCTATCAGCAACAGGCAATAAACTTTCACACCGGGGTTAAGGCACCGCCGAAATATATAGACAATCGCCGATGTCACCAATAGAGATTATTGAATATTTTCTATACCTCGCCTTAGAGTAAGGTTACACCCAGAGTTCGAAACGGCCTCCGCAGGCGAGGCGGATCAGGCACAGACCACAGGAGCTGACGATGAGCGTGAAGACCTACGATGCCGGTGTCAAAGAATACCGGGCCATGTACTGGACGCCGGACTATGTCCCCCTCGACACCGACCTCTTGGCCTGCTTCAAATGCACCGGGCAGCCCGGCGTGCCGCGCGAAGAGGTCGCCGCCGCCGTGGCCGCGGAGTCCTCGACCGGGACCTGGAGTACGGTGTGGTCGGAGCTCCTGACCGATCTCGAGTTCTACAAGGGTCGCGCCTATCGCATCGAAGACGTGCCCGGCGACAAGGAGGCATTTTACGCCTTCATCGCCTATCCGATCGATCTCTTCGAGGAAGGCTCCGTCGTCAACGTCCTCACCTCGCTCGTCGGCAACGTGTTCGGATTCAAGGCGCTGCGTCATTTGCGCCTGGAGGACATCCGGTTCCCCATCGCCTACGTCAAAACCTGCATGGGACCGCCGAGCGGTATCCAGGTCGAGCGCGACAAGCTCAACAAGTACGGTCGTCCGCTCCTGGGCGCCACCATCAAGCCCAAGCTCGGTCTGTCGGCCAAGAACTATGGTCGCGCGGTCTACGAGTGCTTGCGCGGCGGCCTCGACCTGACCAAAGACGACGAGAACGTCAACTCCCAGCCCTTCATGCGCTGGCAGAACCGCTTCGAGTTCGTCGCCGAAGCCGTTTCCGCCGCGCAAGGCGAGACCGGCGAGCGCAAGGGCCACTACCTGAACGTCACCGCTCCGGATCCGGAGCAGATGTACGAGCGCGCCGAGTTCGCCAAGGAGCTGGGCCAGCCGATCATCATGCACGACTTCCTGACCGGTGGTTTTACCGCCAACACGGGTCTGGCCAAGTGGTGCCGCAAGAACGGCATGCTGCTGCACATCCATCGTGCCATGCACGCGGTCATCGACCGTCACCCCAAGCACGGTATCCACTTCCGCGTGCTGGCCAAGTGCCTGCGTCTGTCGGGCGGCGACCACCTGCATACCGGCACGGTCGTGGGTAAGCTCGAGGGCGACCGCGGCTCCACGCTCGGCTTCGTCGACCTGCTGCGCGAGTCCTTCATCCCCGAAGACCGCGCCCGCGGCATCTTCTTCGACCAGGACTGGGGCTCCATGCCCGGCGTCTTCGCCGTCGCCTCAGGCGGTATCCACGTCTGGCACATGCCGGCGCTGGTCACCATCTTCGGCGACGACTCGGTGCTTCAATTCGGTGGCGGTACCCAAGGGCATCCCTGGGGCAACGCCGCCGGCGCCGCAGCCAACCGTGTCGCTCTGGAGGCCTGCATCAAGGCCCGCAACGAGGGTCGCGAGCTCGAGAAGGAAGCCCGCGAGATCATGACCGGAGCCGCCAAGCACAGCCCCGAGCTCGCGATCGCCATGGAGACCTGGAAAGAGATCAAGTTCGAGTTCGACACGGTCGACAAGCTCGACGTGGGTTAAGGGCAAGCCGCCAGCCTCCGGCCTCCTGCTCGGGATGGCCCGGGCTGAGATCCGAGTCCGCCAAGGCAAAGTCGCAAAGCGACTCGCCGCGTGGCGGGGGACTCAACCCCGGCAGCAGCTGATAGCAGGAGGCTGGAAGCTGGAGGCCGGCAGCTGGAAGCTCTGATCCACTCACTCGAACCCAACGCATTCGCACAACGAGGACCGAAACCATGCCTTTCCAAAGCACCACGGGCGACTACCAGACAAAGCACACCCTGGAGACCTTCGGGTTTCTGCCGCCGATGACCCAAGAGGAGATCTTCGATCAGATCGCCTACATCATCGCCCAGGGTTGGACGCCGGGTATCGAGCATATCCATCCCAGCAAAGCCACGAACCACTATTGGACCATGTGGAAGCTGCCCTTCTTCGGGGTGACCGACTTGGCCCAGGTGGTGAGTGAGCTCGAGGCGTGCCATCGTTCCTACCCGGATCACCATGTCCGTGTCACCGGCTACGACAATTACACCCAGAGCCAGGGCTCCTGCTTCGTGGTGTTCGAGGGTCGCGGCTGATCGCAAGGCTCACGGCAGTCGAGGTCGAGCGTTGCTTCCAAGCACCGCCCGACCGAACGGTGCCGAGTACCCGAGATCCAGTGTTTCAACACCGAGCGGGCGGCGTGATCGCCGAGCCGCTGATGCGAACGGAGTCAGGGTTCCGACCCTCCGTCGCGATCACGGCTCATGCGCTCCACGTCCAAGGGAACGACCATGGCTAGCAATGCGAATCTGAGATCGAGCGGCCGCGAGGCGGCCCTGGCACGCCGCCGTGCCTTGTCCACTCAGGGCAAGCGAACCAGCGCCGCCGCAGGGGCGGCCGAGCGCAGCCGCACACCCGACGTCGGCCCAGCCCGGCGTCTGGCGGCTCCGCAGGCCGCTCCGGCTGCCGCGGCGGAGTCGATGTCCGGCGCGATGTCGATCGGCGCCGCCTCGGCTCTCTCGGCATCCAGGGTCGTCTCGCCTGCTCGGCGCGTTCAAGCGCCGGTGTCGGCCTCCGGATCCAGTCGCGCGGAGGCGAGGGCTCGGCGCGAGGCGCTGTCCAAGGCCGGCAAGCGGGCAGACCGCAGGGCGGATCGAACGCGCGTCCCGACACCGAAGGCGCCGGCCAAGGCCGCTCGCAACGAGGGATCGGACTGCGGATGTGGCTGCGGCGGAAACCCCGAAACGACGGAGGAGCGCGGCTCGATGACGGATGCTGCGCGCCTCTCGTCGGATCGCCGGGGCGCATCGTCCCTCGGCACCTCGACCAATTCGTCCAACGGGTCGCGCCGCAACGGCAAGCGCATCACCGCCATCAAGCCCACGGGGCGCATGCTGGCGCTCGCCCGACGCTCCGCCACCTCCGGGCGCGGCAAAGCCGCGGTCAATACGCCGGCCACGACGGCGAGTCTCGCGCGGCAGGCGAACCCGCAGCTGTCCGGGCGCGATCTCGCGCAGACCGTCCGCGCCCATCGCAGTGCCGCAGGCTCGGCCGGGACGCGCAAGGTCCAAGCCACGGGCCGGGTCAGGCCCGGGCGCGAGCGTCCGGTCGGCGGAGCCGAAGATCAGCCCTGGAAGGTCGGTCTGAGCGAGACCGCGCAAGGTCAATTCGTGACCGGCACCCGGGTCGGGCGCAGTCGCTCGGTGACGGGCGACGAGCCGAGCGTGTGTCGCGAGGTCACGGGTACCGAATACATGGGTGCGGAGATCTTCCGCGAGTTCTGCCAGGCCGAGCCACCCAAACAGGCCCCGAAGGTTCACGTCACCACGACAAGTCACGGCAACGCGGTGACCGGCAACGCGGTGGGACGCTCGAGCCGGGTGACGGGCGACGAGCCCGGTACCTGCAAGAGCGTGACCGGTACGGAGTATCTGTCGGCCGAGCAGGCAAGCGCATTCTGCGGGACCCAGTTGACGCCGAACCCGCGTCAGACCGGGCGGACCCAAACCACCGGCGGCCGCGCCGTCTCGGGTGTCCTCCCGGGCCTCTCGCCCAAGGTCACGGGCAACGAGCACGGCGCGGGCATCCAGCCGACCGGCAGCCAGTACATGTCCTCGGCCAACAGTGACCTGCCCGATCTGAAGAAGGCGCCGCCGAAGGTCAACCTGACGCAGACACTCGGCGGCGGTTCCGTGACCGGCACCCGGGTCGGGCGCAGTGCGAAGCTGACCGGCGACGAGCCCGGCAGCTGTCGGCTGGTGACCGGCGACGAGTATATCGGCGCCGAACAGTACAAAGAGTTCTGCGGCATTCAGCCGGCCCCGATGGAGGCACCGAAGGTCGGGCTGTCCTCGACCCGCAAGGGGCTGTCGGTCTCCGGCACCCAGACCGGGCGCTCGGGTCGGGTCACGGGTGACGAGCCCGGCACCTGCAAGGCGGTCACCGGCACGCCCTATGCCGGACTGGAGCAGACGGCGACCTATTGCGCCCCCGAGCAGCAGCGCCTGATCGCCGAGCGGATGCGCCCGATGGCAGCGGCGATGGCAGCACGCATGACCGGCATCCAGCCGGGGATCGGCGGGGCCATGACAGGTGCGGCCAGGGGTGCTTGCGAGGAGATCAGCGGTACGCCTTACATCGGGATCGACCAGATCGAGGAGACCTGCGGAAGCGGTGCCCTGCCCGGTCACAGCGATTTCCCGCAGCCGCTGCCTCAGCCAATCGAGGCCGCGCCCTGGCAGAGCTTCAGCGTCGCGTCGCCGGCACGCCAGGCGTTTCAGCCGAGTCAAGTAAGCGGTGTGACGGGCACCCTCTATGAGCAGGAGGGGCGGATTACCGGCCCTTTTGGGATGGGCACGGGCAAGATCACGGGCACTGAGCAGTTTCGCTTCGACCGTGTCTCGTCCGTGCCGGGAAACCTCCTGCAGATGGCGCCTGCCGAGACGGCAGGAGCCGACACGTCTCCGGCAGCGGTCCGCTCCCGCGTGACGGGCGAGGGCCAAACCGCCGGGAAAAAGATCACGGGTGACGATTGGGAGCGTGGCGAGCGTGTCACCGGGACCGAGGGTCCCTCGGCACGGCGCCGCAACCCGACCCGCCCGGGTCCGATGGCCGCGATGGCCACCGTCAAGCCCAAACGCAACGAGGAGCTTCCGGCGCCGGTGAGTCGGGTGACCGGGGCCAGCGGCAACACGGACCGCGGGTCGCTCATCACCTACTCGGGTGGAGCGCGGGGCTGAGCCCCGCACGAGCGACCGGCACGAGGGATCGGGTCTGCCCGACCGAGCCGAATGCAAGCCAACACCGGAACCTGACGAGACAAAGAGGTCATGTCGAGCCAACGCCGTCCAACCCGAGCGAGCCTGATCTGGGCATCCGCACCCGCACCCGCAGTGCCGGCCTACCGGCCGCGTGCGCGAGGCGAGTCCGAGTTCGGTGCGCCCGCAGCGACGCCTGAGCCGGTGACGGCCGAATCGGCTAGGCCGACACCGGCCACGACCGAGCCGGCGCCACAGGCTCGGGGTCAACGGATACGGCCGCGGCCTCCGTCGCGAGCAGCCGGTGCCGATGCCGCCAAGCGCACGGCACGCCAGACCAAGCGGGTCGGCGTTGCGGCAGCGGAGCCCCGACAGGCTCCGGGTCCGAGCGGGCAACACCCGCTGACCGACCGCGACGGCAACGCGAGACTGCAGCGCTACGAGGAGCGGATCAAGACGGCATTCGATCGGATCGTGCCCGTGCTCAAGCAGATCTCGGCGCTCCAGCACGAGTCCGACTTCGAGCAGCAGGCCCAGTCGATCGCTCGGGCCGAGCTGGGATTCGATCTGCCCGGGTACATGCTTGCGGACGCCTGGGTGACTCAGCTCGATCTGCGCCGTCTGTTCGCCTGGTGCGTGTTCGAGACCTACGGTCGGATGACCGATGACTTCTTCGCGAACGACCCGCTCGGCGGGCGCGAGGTCCGAGACTTCGACCGCTTCCTCCAGGACTGCGGCTTCCATCAGTTGGATGTCACGCCCTGTGCAGACGGACGCTTGGCCCACGCGATCAGCTACGTGCTGCGTCTGCCCTGCGGCGCGGTGCGGCGCAAGCCCTACGCCGGCGGACTGTTCGATGTCGAGAACACCGTCTCCAAGTGGGGCGAGGTCGAGCTCGGTCGATTCCGTGAAGGCGTACCGAACACCGCGGATGCACCGACCCGCTATCTGAAGTCGGTGATCTATCACTACAGCTCGGTCGATCCGCATCACCAGGGCTGCGCGGCCCACGGGTCGAACGATGCGGCGGCCGCACAGGCCGCCTTGGACCGACTCCTGGCCTTCCGCCAATCGGTCGAGAACGGTTTCTGCTGCGGTGCCTCGGTGGCGCTGCTGCTGATCGGCTTAGACACGGACACGGACGCGATCCGGGTGCACGTGCCCGACGGACAGGGCCACATGGATCTGACGCAGTCGGTCGATGCGCTCAAGGTCCACGCGATCACGCGTGACCTGGACCCGACCGCAGCGCGTGCGCGGGTCGCCGAGCTGATCAAGGCGCACGCCCCGGCAACCGCCGATCCGGGCATGCTCCGGTTGGTCGCACGGCTGATCGAGAACAACCTGTCGCAGATCGACTATGTGCGCCAGGTGCACGGCGGACACTACGCGGATGTGGGGCACGCCGAGCGCTTCATGGGTGTCGGCATCGGGTTCGAAGAGATCCAGCTGCGCAACCTGACCTACTTCGCCTATCTGTACACGGTCGAGGAAGGTGCGGCGGATCTGGACGTCGGGCGCAAGATCTTCGGCGGGCTCAATGTCTCGCGCGGTCTGCCGATCCCGATCGTCATCCGCTTCGATTATCACGGCGGGGTGCCCGGTGCGCGCGAGCGCGCGGTGACACGCTGTCGCCGGCTCGATGCCGCGCTCGCCGGTCGATTTACCGATTTGGCAGACCGGGGGCTACTGCACCGACTACTCGTCGTGCGCGACAGCGACGCGGGTGCCGGCATCGAGGTCGTCGGAAGCTCGCTGAACGCCCCTGCGGCGGGAGGCCACTGATGAAGATTTGTCAGGTCGAACGTCCGCTGGTCTCGACCAACCGGATCCCGGGATTCGAGCACAAGCATCTCTTGGTGGTGCGCGACGGGAGCACACAGCAGGTCGCGGTCGATTCAGTCGGCTGCGTGCCCGGCGACTGGGTGATCTGTGTCGGCAGCTCCGCGGCGCGTGAGGCGGCCGGCAGCAAGGAGTATCCGAGCGATCTGACCATCGTCGGCATTATCGATCATTGGCCGCCCGAGACGGGTGCCGCCGGGTCGCGAGGTGCAGACTGATGGAGATCCGGCAGGTCATCGGATCGCTGGTCTGCACGCATCGCGTCAACGGGCTCGGGCACTGGGATCTGCGGCTCCTGCAGGACACGAAAGGCAAGCAGTACGTCGCCACCGACCCGGTGGACGCCCGACCCGGCGACTGGGTATTCGTGGTCAGCGGTTCGGCGGCGCGTTACGCGATGGGCGACGCCGGGATCCTGACCGATCTGACGATCGGCGGGATTATCGATCACTGGGAGGCGCAGGACGAAGCGGCGGCTCGGCCGACTGCGGCCCTCGCCGCAAAGGCGGCCTGAGTGCACCCGTCGGCCCTTTGAGCGACAGCGGATCCGCTGTCGCTGTCCGCACCGGCGGACGGCCTTGAATCCGGATTGGAGATGATCGGGCAGCATCGCCCGCGGCGACTTGGTACACAGAGGAGACACGAACGATGGCAAACGAAAAATTCGGAATCGCGCTCGGGATGATCGAGACCCGCGGACTGGTCCCCGCCATCGAAGCGGCGGACGCCATGACCAAGGCCGCCGAGGTGCGCCTGATCGGGCGCGAGTTCGTCGGCGGGGGCTACGTGACCGTGCTGGTGCGCGGCGAAACGGGCGCGGTCAATGCCGCCGTGCGTGCCGGCGCCGACGCCTGCGAGCGCGTCGGCGACGGCTTGGTCGCGGCGCACATCATTGCCCGCCCGCACCGCGAGGTCGAGCCGATCCTCCCGGTCGGCGGCCCGGCCGTCGACTGAGAAGACGTCGGCAATATGCGATGAGCAAACAGCGAGTGGTTAGTGGCGAGTGGCGAGTGGCTAGCCGTAGGTTGGGCAAAGCGCAGCGTGCCCTACTGCTCTCTGCGATGCCGGCGCAGGTTGGGCAGGCTGCGCTTGCCCAACCGACCTATAACGAACAACACGACACTCAACAATCGGAGAGCACAGATGGCCAGTGAAAGCTACGGGATCGCATTGGGGATGATCGAGACGCGCGGATTGGTGCCCGCGATCGAAGCGGCGGATGCCATGACCAAGGCCGCCGAGGTCCGCCTGATCGGGCGCGAGTTCGTCGGCGGCGGTTACGTGACCGTGCTGGTGCGCGGCGAGACAGGTGCGGTGAACGCCGCGGTGCGTGCCGGTGCGGATGCCTGCGAGCGCGTCGGCGACGGCCTGGTCGCGGCGCACATCATTGCCCGCCCGCACCGCGAGGTCGAGCCGATCCTGAACCGGACCCTGCCGGCGGCCGCCGACTGATCGAGCGGCGTTCAGCCATGAGCCGCTCGATACCGGCGGCAAGGGTGTTGAAGCATGAGACACGTACGCATTCATCCTCGTACCCTTGGCTATCTCGGTCGTGCCCTGAGCTTGGAGCTGTCCGCAGTCCAGCAGTACATGACCCAGGCCTCGCTCGCCGAGGCTTGGGGCTTGAAGGAGACGGCCATCCGCCTGCGCGAGGAAACGGTCGAAGAGATGCAGCATGCCGAGCGCATCATCCAGCGGATGTTGGCGTTGGGCGTTGCACCGAACGGCTCGCAACTGCGTCCGGCCGGCGTCTCGCGCACTCTGGTTGACCTGCTGCTTCAGGACTCGCTGCTCGAGGCCGAGATCGTCGCCCTTTATCACGAGGCGGTGATCTTCTGCCGACGCGTCGGGGATCGGGAGAACGGTGACTTCTTCGAGGCGCTCCTGAACGAGGAGTCCGCCCACGCCCGCGAGATCGATGACTGGCTGGCCTCACTTGGCGTTCCGCGCTATCGTGACCCCTCCGAACGGGCCTACTTTTAAGAGATCCCCGTCATGAATCAAGGCTGGACCGAACGTCAGCGCCCCGTACGCCTCGAACGCCGTCTGGAGTTTGCCGACTACGAGGCCACCCGCGACTTTCTGGATCGGGCGGCGAGCGTCTCGGAGCGTGTCGGCATTTATCCGGACATGAGCTTCGGGCGAACCTACGTGAACATCACCGTCCATGCCGAGGACGACGCGACCGAGGTGGGAGAGCCGCTTCGGCACTTCGCACGCGAGATCGATGCGCTGCTCGACAACGAGAAGACCCTCGATGAGTGATCAGCCAATCAAAGAAGACACGCCCGAAGACGCCGAGACGCCGATCGGTGCATTGCCGTTGCCGGCACCGAGACGGACATCCGCCAAGTCGAAAGCGACACCTCGATCCACGACGGTCGGCGCCGTGTCCGCATCGACAAACGGCAAGGACGCGGAGGAGAGCGATTCCGGACCCCGCTCCGCGATCGTCTCCGGCGCACGACCCACCTCCCGAAAACCCGCCCATACGACTGCACAGCCGACAATCGTGGCATCGCGGTCTCGCAGGGTCTGGCCGGACTAAGCCTCCACCGTCCCGTCAACCCAGATCCGGCAGTTGTCCGCTTCGTGGTTCATTCAAGGGTTCGACGGCCTCGACGATCGCATTCATCCGATCGCTCACCGGCCGGGTGATGGCCGCTTCGGCTGCCCGATCCGGGCTCAATCGTCAGCAGGGCAAGAGGATGACCACGTCTAGCCAGACCAAAAATGGGTTGCCCCAAAGCGAGGCAACCGGTCGTTTCGTGCGACACGCCACCTTGCGTCAGCTTCAACTTCTCGAGGCCATCGTCCGTCTCGGCAGCTTCACGCGTGCCGCCGAGGAGATGTTTTTGACCCAGCCCACCGTCTCGATGCAGATCAAGAAACTGACCGACACGGTCGGGACGCCCCTATTCCTGCACGTGGGCCGCAACGTCGAGCCGACCGATGCCGGACGCGAGGTCTATGCCGCGTGTCGCACCATCCTGCGCTCGCTCACCGACCTCGAGATCAAGCTCGCCGACCTCAAGGGTCTGAAGAGCGGGCATTTTCGTCTCGGCGTCATTACGACCGCAAAATACTTCGCTCCCGAGATACTCGGTGCCTTCTGCGACCAGTTTCCCGGCATCGACGTCTCGCTGAAGGTCACCAACCGCACGCGTATCATCGAGCGGATGGCCGCCAACGACGATGATCTCTACATCTTCGGCGAGCCCGCCCGCGCCGGCCTCGATGTCGAGGCGACCTTTCTCGCACCCAATCCCTTGATCGTCCTGGCGCGAACCGATCATCCCCTGGTCGGTCAATCCGGGATCACGATGGAACGTCTGGCACAGGAGCGCTTCCTGCTGCGCGAGCCCGGCTCGGGCATCCGCGACTCGGTCGTGCGCCGCTTCGCCGAGCGGGGCCTGCGCCCGAACGTGCGCATGGAGCTCGGCAGCAACGAGGCGATCAAGCACGCCATCATCGCCGGCCTCGGAATCTCCGCGCTCTCGTTACACACCCTGACGCTCGACGGAGGTGCAGGGCGTCTGGCGATGTTGGACGTCGAGGGCTTCCCGATCGAGCGGACCTGGTATCTGGTCCACCCGAAGGGGCGCGATCTTTCGACCATCGCCAAGGCATTCCTGGCCTTTGCCGTCGACCGCGAGCGCGAGATCACCGCCTCGCTCGAGCGAACCTACGACATCTTGCGCGCCCGGTCGGCAGGCTAAGGTCTTAGGGCAACACATTCGGCCGATAGACGACCAGACGTCGTCCCAGCCGCCTGCGCAGCTCAGGATCGATCCTCTTGCGCGTCACCCAAAGATAGGCGGCGGCCTCTCCCGCGTGGATCCAAGATGCGACCGGATGAAGATTCGCGGGAAGCGGTCGCTCCGACGCCCACCACTCGCGCCCGCACGCCTCCTCGATGATGACCACAGGCTCGCCGTTGACGACGGCCGCCGCGGCATGCAGCAGAGCCTCGCGATCGGCCTCGACCCGCCAGCCCAGCTCACGCCCCAGGAGATCGACCGCGATCGTGCCCTGGACATCGGACGACGTGGTCAGCACCGCCGTCGCTCCGAGCAGACCGGCGATCCGCTGCGCGCGCGCATTGGCACCGCCGAGATGACCGGACAGGAGGGGGACGACGAAGCGCCCGGCCTCGTCGATCACCAGCACGGCCGGATCGCGGGTTTTATCCGCCAGCAGAGGCGCGATCAGACGCACGGCGACACCGGCCGAGGCGATGAAGATCAGCTCCGCTCGGTCGACGAAGAGCCGAGTCACGAGCGCGGAAACCGATCCATCGATCGACTCCACCCGCACGCCGTCGTCGAGGGCCAGCGAACGATGAAACCGTTCCTGGACATACACCTCGATGACCCCGGAGACGACCCCGGAGACGACCCCGGAGACGACCTCGCAGACCACCAACCGAGACGCAAGCCGACCCGCCAGCGTCGCGCCTCCGCGGGTCAGCGCCAGAATCGCAGTTCCGCTCCGATGCAACGCCGGCCTCCAGAGTGACGATTCAAAAACAAAGCCGTAGGTCGGGCAAAGCGCAGCGTGCCCAACCCGCGCCGGCATCACAGGGAGCACTTGGGTACGCTGAGCTTTGCCCAACCGGACTCCGGCGCTGTCACGCCCGGAACGCAGGTTGTACCGAGCCGCGCGAGGCACAACCAACCGTCGGAGTTGTGCTTCCTATCGTCAGCACAACCTAGGGTATCGGACCGGAAATCGCCTAACCTCGCTGGATCCGACAGAGCGTCTCGCCCAGGGCATCCTGAAACCAAACCCCCTCGCCGCTCGGCAGGCCGACACGATAGAGACCCGCAAGTGCCGCCCGGGGCAGGACGACGCGCCAGCCCGCGCCCTCGATCGCGATGCTGTCCGGATCGGCCTGGACCCGCGCATCCGCAAGACTGAGCTCGGCCGACCCGCCACCCGGCGATTGCATGCACAGTGTCGGATTGTGCCAGCCGAGCGCCTCGTCCAAGAGCGCTTCGGGCGCTTGGTGGCCAACGACACGCCAAGGCGCAATCGGCGCCTCGGACAAGGCATCCAGGACCTGACCCGCGGTCGCATCCAGCGTCCGAGCGGCGGCCTCGATCCCCTCGCTCAGTGCGGTCTCGACCAGGGCGTGCCGCCAACCCTCGAGTCCGCTCGACAAGGAGACCCGTGCCGTCTCGCCCGGGCGCGCTGTCCCGTCGGCCAACCGATACTTGAGCCCGTAACCCCGCGGCGTGACCATGATGCCTGCGCGCACGAAGGTGTTCGAGTTGCCGATGATGAGGTTGGTCAACATGCCGACCTCGCCGTCGGCGATCTCGGCCAAGGTGGTCAGACGCACGTCCTGGCGTTGGCGATAAGCGGCACGCACGACCGCGACCGGTGTCAGTGGATCGCGATGGCGCAGAAACAGATCACGCGCCTCTAGAAGCTGGTCCGGCCGCCGACTGCTCTTGGGGTTGTAGAGCGCCGTGACGAAATCGGCCCGCGCTGCGGCCTCCAGACGCCGCGCGATCACCGGCCAAGGGGTCAGCATGTCCGAGAGCGAGATGGCGCAGAAGTCATGCGTCAGTGGCGCACCGACCAGGGAGGCGCAGGAGGAGGCCGCCGTCACGCCCGGCACCACCTCGACCTCGATCCCCGTGTCCGGCGTCCATCCCTGCTCGAACAGCAGCTCGAACAGCGGGCCGGCCATCCCGAACACACCCACGTCGCCGGAGGAGACCAGCGCGACGGTCTGTCCCGCCTGCGCCAGCATCAATGCCTCGCCGCAGCGGTCCAGCTCCTCGGCCATCTCGCGCGCGATGACCTGCTTGTCCTTCAGCAGGTCGGCGATGAGCCGGACATAGGTCCGATAGCCGACGACCACGTCGGATGCCGCGATGGCCGCGCGTGCACGGCCCGTCATCTCGGCAATGTCGCCGGGACCTAAGCCCACCAGGTAGATCTTTCCGTTGCTCATTTCTGCTTGCCGTTCATGAAGACGACCATGGTCTCTTCACGTCGACGTTTCTTCGCCGCCTTCTCGGCAGGGGTGAGCTTGCGTTTTGGTTTGGTTTGGCCATCGGATGAGGTGGAATGCTTCGACAGAGTCGGGCAGTTTATCCGATCGCGGATCCGCGTACCCGTCGCAAGGGTCCGCTCAGATCAGGGCCGCACGCACCCGCGCGGAAACCCACTCGCTGAGGATCACGGTTCCGAGGATGACGACGAAGATGAGGGTGACCTGCGGCCAGGCGAGGCTGTCGACAGACGCCTTGAGCTGGAGCCCGATCCCGCCGGCACCCACCAGACCCAACACCGTGGACTCGCGGATGTTGATGTCCCAGCGGAAGAGCGTAATCCCCGCGAACGCGGGCATGATCTGGGGCACGATCCCGTAGTCGAGCACTTGTGCGGGACCGGCACCGGTCGCCCGAACGGCCTCGACCTGGCGCAGGTCGATCTCCTCGATCGCCTCATAGAGGAGTTTGCCGATAAAGCCGATCGAGCGCAGCGCGATGGCGATGATCCCGGCCAGCAAGCCCGGGCCGAGGATGGCCACCAGCAGGAGCGCCCAGATGAGCGCATTCACCGAGCGCGAGGCGACGATGATGAAGATGGCGATCGGGCGCACGAGCAGAGGACTCGGGGTCGTATTGCGCGCCGCGAGGAAGGCGACCGGGACGGCGAGGACGATCGCGAGCAGTGTCCCGAGGGTAGCGATGTTGATGGTGTCCCACAGCGGCCCCCAGAGCTTGTCCATGTAGGACCAGCGCGGCGGCACCATCCGCCCGAAGAGATCCGCGGCCTGCTCCGGGGCGTCCCACACGAAGGCCCAGATCTGGTTGCGGGTCATCGCCTCCCAGGCCAGGACGAACAGGAGGACCAACAGGAGCCAGCCGAACCAGAGCGCAATGGACTGCGGCGTCGTGCGCTTGCGCCAGATCGGGCCATCGGGTGTCTGCCGAATCGCCATCACTGCACCCGAGTCCGCACCCAACCCGAGACGTACTCGGTCACCAGCACGATCGCGATGATGAGGATGAGGATGGCCGCGGCCGAGTCGTACTCATAGCGATCCAGCGCCGTATTCAGGGTCGCCCCGACCCCGCCGGCGCCGACGATCCCGATCACCGCGGATTCGCGAAAATTGATGTCGAGCCGGTAGAGCGAGAGTCCGATCAGACGCGGCGTCACCTGCGAACGAATGCCGTAATCGAGCACCTGCCACCAGCCGGCGCCCGTCGCGCGGACCGCCTCGACCTGAGCGGCGTCGATATCCTCGATGTCCTCGGCCAGGAGTTTGGCGAGAAATCCAATGGTCGCGAAGGTCAACGTCAGGAAGCCCGCCAGCGGCCCGAACCCGACCATGGCGACGAAGAGGATGGCGACGATGATCTCCTGGAGCGAGCGCGAGAGCGCGATCAAGGCACGGCAGGCGAGATAGATCGTGGACGGTGCAATGTTGCGCGCCGCACCGATCCCGACCGGGATGGAGATCAAGACCCCGACCACCGTCGCGGTCAGGGTCATGGTGAGACTCTCGATCAAACCCGCGCGGATGTCGTCCCAGCGCGAGACGAAGTCCGGCTCGATGAAACCGCCGAGAAAGCGCAGACCGCGCTCCCAGCCCTCGCTCAGTCGCCCCCAGTTCACCTCGACGGCGCCGATGCCGACGACCAGATAGAGGAGGACACCGGCGTAGATCGCCCAGCGCAGTCGGCCGTTGGAAATGAGCGGCGGACGCCGCCAGTGCCTCGGGTAGCGCGTGGTCCGCTCGCTCGCCGAATCGGGCAGTACCGCCGGTCCGCTCACAAGGCGCCGACCAGCTTATCGGCATCCGGTACGCCCGGGCGCGGGGACGGCCCGGTGTCGGACAGATCGCTCGAGGCGGTCCAATCCTCTTCGCCGTAGATCTCGGTCAGGACCGCCGGCGTCAGTCCATCCGGGCCTCCGTCGTAGACGATTGCCCCGGCGCGCAGGCCGACGATACGCATCATGAACTCACGGGCCAGCACGACGTCGTGGATGTTCACGATCGCCGCCAGACCCCGCTCCGCGCACACCTCGCGCAGCAACCGCATGATCTGGCGAGAGGTCTTGGGATCCAGGCTCGCGGTCGGCTCGTCCACCAGGAGGATCTCCGGCTCTTGGGCCAGCGCGCGAGCGATCCCGACGCGCTGGCGCTGACCGCCCGAGAGTGCATCGGCTCGCTTGTCCGCATGCTCCATCAGCCCGACGCGATCCAAGAGCCGAAAGGCATTCTCGATATCCGCAGGCGGAAACCGTCGGATCAGACTGCTCCAGAAGGACAGGTATCCGAGCCGCCCCGAGAGCAGGTTCTCCATCACCGTCAGCCGCTCGACCAGGGCATATTCCTGGAAGATCATCCCCATGCGACGGCGCGCATGCCTGAGGCCACGGCGGCCCAGCCGCGTCAGCTCCAGATCACCCAACCAGATCCGACCCGAGGTCGGCTCGACCAGGCGATTCACGCAACGGATCAGCGTCGACTTCCCCGCCCCGGACGGACCGATCAGCCCGACCACCTGCCCCGCCGGGATCTCGAGCGAGATCTCCGACAAGGCCAGGTCACCGGTGCGATAGCGCTTCGTTAGGGAATGGAGACGGAGCATGGGTAAAAGGCGCGCTCGGAGTTGGGATAGGCCTGGCCGTCAGCCGTCAGCCGTCAGCCGTCAGCCGTCAGCCGTCAGCCGTCAGCCGTCAGCATGTTTGGGTCGACGGTCGGAGCAGGTCAAGAAAAACGCGGCTCACGGAGCAACAATCGTGGCTGTCAAAAAACCGGCAAGCCTACCAGACCCATGGCTGATAGCTGATAGCTGATAGCTGATAGCTGATAGCTTACCGACAGTCGTAGCTCGACCCCATGGCGGCATCGATCTGCCGAACCACCTCCCAATGGGTCTTGTAATCGATCGGGATGAACTGGGACTCGCCCGACCTCTCGAACTCGGCGGCCAGCGCCGATCCCTCCCAGGGGTAGCTGAAGAAGGCGTCCCGGATCGACTCGGCCAACTCGGGCTTCAGGTTGTAGACCAGACCGTAACCCGTCGTCGGGAAGGTCTGCGACTTGTACAGGCTGAGGATCTGCTCCGGCTCGACGACATCGCGCGCCAGCATCCGGGCGAGCACCGAGTTGGCGATCGCCGCGGCCGGATAGTCCTTGTTGGCAACCCCGATGATGGAGTTGTCGTGCTTGCCGGAGAACACCGGCTCGAAGTCCTTCTCGGCCTCCAGCCCGTATTCGGCCTTCAGCATCGCCGAGGGTGCCTTGTAGCCCGAGTTGGAGGTCGGCGCGGTGAAGGCGAGCTTCTTGCCCTTGATGTCCTCGACCGTCTCGATGCCGCTGCCGGGGTAGGTGATGATCTCCATCTCGTAGCCGTAGCTGCCGTCGGCCGAGGCCATCATGGCGAAGGGCACGAAGCCGGCGCAGTTGACCGCAAGCGGGTTGGATCCGGTGTTGAATCCGGCGACATGGAGCCGACCGGCCCGCATCGCCTCGATCTGAGCCGCGTTCGACTGCACCGGGAAGAACTGAACCCGCTTACCGGTCTTCTCCTCCATGTGCTTCAGGAAGCCCTCCCAGACCTTCGCATAGACGGCCGGATCCTCGACCGGGGTGTAGGCGAAGATCAGCACGTTCGGGTCGAGCCAGTCCTTGGCATCCGCGGGCGGATCCGCGGTGAGGTCACCGTCCGCATCCGTATAGCGCGGATCCATGGCGCCCGCAGGCGCGGCCAACAGCGCGGCCAGCGCAGCCGCACCAGCCAAAAACACACGGCGCGATCTTTCGAAACTCATCACGGCAGCCTCCTTCCCGGTCAGAAAGTCCGTGATTGTAGAGAACCGATGTGACCGTTCTTTGACGATGCGGGCGATCGCTCGGACGACCGACCAGCGGCGTGCGTCCGGCCACTGCGGGTGGTCAGTCGGTATCCGCTGACTCGGTCTGCACGAAGACCACGTCCTCGTACACGGCATCGAGCGAACATTCAAAGCCGATCGACTGCAGCACCAGCCGCCCGTCCGCCGGCACCGAATCGAGCAGCCACCCCTCCGGACGGCGGCGGAAGACCTCGCACGCACGGCTGCGGGAGTCGACAAGGACGTATTCCTCCAACGCGTCGAGCCGCCGGTCATCGCCGAACTTGGCGCCGCGGTCGTAGCCCTCGGTGGACTCGGACAAGACCTCGATGATCACGCCCGCATGGCGTTTGGCCAAGGGCTCGGCCGCGTCCCTTGCATCGCAGGTCACGAACACGTCCGGATAAACAAAGGCGGACGCCGGCTCGACGCGCAGCTGCATGTCGGCGATGTAAACCCGGCACGGACTTCCGCGCACATGCGCGCGCAGCAACGCGAAGACGTTGCCGGCGATGGTCGCATGCCCCTCGGTGGCACCCGCCATCGCGAAGACCTCGCCGCCGACGTACTCGTGGCGAACGGGCGCGACAGCCTCGCCCGCGAGATACTCCTCGACGCTGATGGATTGAGCTTCGGCAAGATCAGGCATGGATGGGATCCGCGGTTGGTCGCTGATCCAAGAGCATAGACGCCGCCGATCGGGGTAACGCAAGTGCGGTGGAGTCCATGCCTCAGGAGGTCCAGGGTTTCCTGCTATCCTCGGACTATCTGTCTCGACGAGCCGTTCGAGCTTCCCGGCAGCGCTCGGCGACTGATGACACTGGTATCACCTCCGATGGACGGCGACCGCAATATGACTGACGCAGACGCGGACACGGGTGAATTCATCCGCTGGGAATCCGGCTTTCGGCACTGGGTAACGCCGGACGGCACCCCGGGTCCGTCCGGCGAGGACGGCTTCGAGGCCGAGCCCGGCCGCTATCACCTTTATGTGTCCTACGCCTGCCCTTGGGCCCATCGCACGCTGATCTTCCGAGCGCTGAAGGGCCTGGAGGATGCGATCTCCGTCTCGGTCGTGCATCCGCTGATGCCGCCGGAGAGCTGGGTATTCGGCGACTATCCCGGCGCCACGCCTGATCAGCTGCACGGCTTCGACACCCTGCACCAGCTCTACGAGCACAGCGCGCCGGGCTTCGATGGCGTCGTCACCGTGCCGGTGCTCTACGACAAGCAGCGTGACGTCATCGTCAACAACGAGTCGTCAGAGATCATCCGCATGCTGAACAGCGCCTTCGACGCCCGGGGACGCGCCGACCTGGACTTCTATCCGGCGGAGCTGCAGGAGGAGATCGACGCCATCAACGCGTTGGTCTACGAGAACGTCAACAACGGCGTCTACCGGACCGGCTTCGCTACGACGCAGAGCGCCTACGAGGTGGCCTTCGATCGGCTGTTCGAGACGCTCGATGAGCTCGAAGCCCGGCTCGCACGGCAGCGCTACCTGGTCGGCGACCGGATCACAGAGGCGGACTGGCGCCTGTTCACGACCCTCGTGCGCTTTGACCCCGTCTACCACGGCCACTTCAAATGCAATCAGCGACGCTTGGTGGACTATCCGAGCCTCTGGGCCTACACGCGCGAGCTCTATCAGGTGCCCGGCGTCGCGCAGACCGTGAACATGGACCACATCAAGCGGCACTACTACGGCAGCCACAGGCAGATCAATCCGACCGGCATCGTGCCGAAGGGGCCGGCACTGGACTTCACGGCGCCCCACGGGCGCGATCGGCTCGGCGGCAGTGGCAGGCCCGATCGGGAAAATAGGGGACAGTGAAAAGAAGGGAGATGAGAAGGGTTTGAAAATAAGACAGGCCCAAAGGCCTGTCTGTGAACAACCAGTGACCGGCTCAAATGCACCTTCTCGGCAGCTTGATCAACGCGGCAAGATGCGGCCGATCATGATCGCCGATAATCCTCTTGTTCCGTGTTCCGTCGGTTAGGACATTGTCCGGACTATTCCTGCCCCACCACCCGGGATTCCTCCATCCCCTGGGATCGTTCCAAATAGCGGAAGAAGTCGGAGTCCGCGCGCAGCATCAGGGTACTGTTGGCGCCGAGGGCGTGGTAGCTCTCCAGCGTGCGGAAGAACGAATAGAACTCGGGGTCGGCACCGAACGCGACACCATAGATGCGCGTCGCCTCGGCATCCGCGTCACCGCGGATTTCCTCCGCCTCGCGCGCGGCCTCGGAGCGGATCCGCCGCAGGTCCCGCTCCATATTGCCGAGAATCTCCTGGCTGCGACCACGGCCCTCGGAGCGGAAGCGCTCGGCGATCGACTGCCGCTCGGCAATCATGCGCTGCTCGACCTGCTGGCGCACCGAATTGATATAGTTCACGCGTTTGATGCGCACGTCGTCGAGTTCAATGCCGAGTGCCGGCATCGAGGCGCGGGCGCGGGCCAGGATCTCCTGCTCCAGCAGTTGCCGACCGAGCTTGGGCTGCATCTCCAGGTTCACATCGGTGCGGTCGGCCAGGGTCGGGTCCTCGAGTTCATCGACATTGACCTCCCAGTCCTTGGAACGCACGATCTCCTCGAGCTCGGTGGATGACACCATGTCGCGCACCACCGAGTCGATGATGTCATCGAGGCGGGTGCGCGCGCCGACCTCGTCGCGAACACTGGTCAGGAACAGCAGCGGATCGGCGATCCGCCAGCGCGCGGTGGTATCCACCAGGATGAACTCGCGGCCCAGGGTCGGTATCTGCGTGACATCGCCATCCCAGACCAACAGGCGCTTGTCGAAATAACGCACATCCTGCCACGGCAGCTTGACCTTCAGGCCAGGCTCCGTGATCACGCCACCGATGGGTTGGCCGAACTGCACGATGATGGCCTGGTCGGCCTCATCCACGGTGTAGAGAATGAAAGCACTGGCGACGACCAGCACCAGCGCCGCAACGGCGATCAGGAGCGCTTTCATTGACCACCTCCGGTCGCCGGTTGGGTTGGGCGATTGAGCTCAAGCAACGGCAATGGACCCATCTGGCCGTCCTGCACGACCAGCACCTGGCCGATCCCCGGCAATACCGCGTTCATGGTCTCGAGATAGAGCCGCGAGCGGGTCACGGCCGGGGCCTGTTGATACTCGGCGAGTACTGCCGAGAAGCGCGCACTCTCGCCCTCTGCACGATTGACCCGCTCGGTCGCATAGCCCTCGGCCTCGGCGACGGTGCGCAGCGCCGCCCCCTCGGCGTTCGGGATCTCCTGATTCACGCGCTTCTGCGCCTCGTTGATCATCCGCTCGCGCTCCTGGCGGGCCTCGTTGACCTCGTTGAAGGCCGGCTGCACGGCCGGCGGCGGCACCACGTCCTGCATCTCGACGGTGTTGATCCGGATGCCGGCATCATAGGCATCCATCAGCGCCTGGATCTCCTCCCCGGCCTTTTGCTGGATCTCGACGCGCCCGACCGTCAGCACCTCGGAACCGAGCATATTGCCGACAATGCGCCGCATCACCGACTCCGAGATATCGCGCAGCGTGCGGGTCGGCTCGCGCATCTGATAGAGGAACTTGATCGGGTCGCTGATGCGGTATTGCACCACCCATTCCACGTCGATCATGTTGAGATCGCCGGTCAGCATCAACGATTCATCCTCGAACTGTTGGGGGCTGTAGGTGGTGCGCCCGCCCTCCCCGGTGCCGGTGGTCCGGAAGCCGAACTCCTGTTTCAACACCCGCTCGGTGGCGACGAACTGCACCGTATCGATGCCGAACGGGATCTTGAAATGCAGGCCCGGGTCATTGATGCCGATCACGGCACCGAAGCGCTTGACCACCGCACGCTCCTCCGGCTGGACCGTGTACCAGGAGGACAACACCCCCCACAGCAGCGCGAGCACGATGACGACGGCGATGAAGAGCTTTATCGGCCGCTTGCCCGGCCCATTGCCGATCCGGCCGATGAAAGAGCTCACCAATGCCTCGATGTCCGGCGGCCCGGACTGGCCGTTGGCCTGGGGCCTGACTGACTGGATCATGGGCTGATCTCCTGCTGAACGACGGGGCGCGGATGATCCGCATCGGGAGAAAAAGGCGCTTGGCTCAATCATTCGCACTGCACATAGCGGCGGCCGACAGAGATCGAGCTTCTGTTACGCGCCGCCTGAGCGCCAGTTCGGAGCTCGATATCCCGTCTCCGAAACTGGCGCTTGGTGCGGATGGCGGAAACGATGATCACGACTTGCAACTCGAGATCAGTATACTCCGACGGGCTGCAATCGCTGTTCATGCTGCTGGACGAGGCGCCCCTGCCCGCAGATTTTCTGTCGGAACGGTCGAATCCGGTCGAGGTGCCCCGCAACCCGCGGGAAGACTGGTCGGCATGATCCGTTACCTCATCGACACGGACATCTCGAGCTATTTCCTCAAAAAGCGCTCTCCGTCGCTTGATCGGCGGATGCGGGCGGCCTTGATGGCAAACGCGGTTGCGATCTCCGCCATCACCCGCGCCGAGCTGCGCTAAGGCCACTCCTTGCTGCCGAGCGAGGAACAGAGTCGGGTCGTGACTCTTGCCAAGGCAAAAGTCAAGACCCGACCCCTGGACCCCTGCCTTTGACCCCTAACCCTGCCTGTTGACTGATCCGTCAACACTCCTTACCCTGTCGCCATGACCATCCACGACGTCATCAAGACCCGCCGCGAACAACTCGGCCTATCGCTGCGCGCGGCCGCGTCTCGCTGCCGGATCGACCCCGCCCATCTTTCCCGCGTTGAATCCGGGGCAACACCGCCTTCGGAAACCTTGCTTGCCCGCCTCGCCGGGGTGCTTGAAATTCCGTTCGACGAGCTGCTCCTGATCGCAGGGCGACTCCCGCCTTCCTTGCGTCAGCTCGTCGAGAAAGCCCCTCATCAGGTCGCTGCCGCCCTGACCGATCTTGCCGGAATGATGGTTGCGGAGTCCGGCGAGTCCTATGGCGAGGCAGTGCTCGGCGAACCGGGCATACGAGCAATCGAGGACGGCTTTCCCTTCGAGTATCTGAGCGACATCGCGGAGGTGGAGAGCTGGCGTAAGGAGGTCTGGCGTCCGATCTACCATACCCACAAGTGGTGGGCGCAGCGCCTCGGCAGCGTGTTCCGGGCGGTGATCCTGGGCTGCGCGACGCCCAAGGGAACGGCGGTCATGGATCTCTATGCGAGCGCAGTCAAACTGCCGGGGCCGGTGATCTACGATCCGTTCATGGGCAGCGGAACCACAATCGGGGAGGCCCACAAGCTGGGTTGTACCGTGATCGGGCGGGACATCAATCCGGTCGCTTGGCGCGTCGTTCGAACAGCCTTGGCGCCGATCGACCGAACCCGCCTGCTGAATCTGTTTGCCCAGCTCGAAGCGACTGCGGCCCCACGGATTCGGGCGCTTCACGCCAGCCGGGACGGCAACGGCGAGCCCTGCGATGTCCTCTACTGGTTTTGGGTGAAGCAGCTCGACTGTCCGGAGTGCAGTACGCCGGTAGATCTGTTCTCGAGCCGAATCTTCGCGAAGCACGCCTATGTGAAGAAGCATCCCGGCGTTCAGGTGATCTGCGCCCACTGCGGCGAGGTGTTCCCCGCGAAGTTCACCGACCAGCTGGTCCGCTGTCCCGCCTGCCAACAGACCTTCGATCCCCATGCAGGACCTGCGGTCGGCGCGAGTGCTCACTGCGGGCATTGCGGCAGCCGGTTTCCGATTGCGAAGACCGCGCGTGCCCAAGGTGAGCCGCCTCGACACAGGCTCTACGCGAAGCTGGTTCTGCGTGCAGACGGCACCAAGGAGTATCTGCGGGCGACGCCCGCGGACGAGGCGGCCTACCAAGACGCCTGTCACGCATTTGAGGTCTTAGCGCCGCCAATCCCGCAGGTCGAGATTCAATCGGGATACAACACCCGCCAGGTCCTGAACTACGGCTATCGCCGTTGGGACCAGTTTTTCAACAGCCGCCAACTGCTGGCCATCGGTCTGCTGGCCGGTGCGATCGGCGATTTGCCGACGTGTGCGGAGCGGGACGCACTCTTCATACTGCTGTCCGGGGTGCTGGAGTTCAACAATCTGTTCGCGAGCTACAAGGGCGAGGGCACCGGGGCAGTCCGACACATGTTCTCGCACCATGTCCTCAAGCCCGAGCGCACCCCCATCGAGGCTAACCTCTGGGGCACGAGCAAAAGCTCCGGCTCCTTCCTGAACCTGTTTCAATCGCGGCTGCTGCGCGCTGTCGACTACAAGGCCGCGCCCTTCGAGATCACCCTGGACCGATCCGCCGGAAAACCGGCGGGGCGCAAGCTCTTCGGCAAGAGTCGCCCCATGGGGGCCGACGTACTGGACGCTTGGCCGTCGTCCGGATTGGCGCCTGGAGCGGTCTATCTCTCCTGTGGGGACTCGGCCGCTACGGATCTCCCCGACCGCAGCGTGGATGCCGTGGTCACGGATCCGCCCTTCTACGACAACGTGCATTATTCCGAGCTGGCGGATTTCTTCCATGTCTGGCATCGGCTCTGGTTCGGAGAGGCAGACGCGGAGACTCCGGACACGACCCGTCATCCTCGGGAAGTGCAGGACACGGAGTCCGACCGCTTCTCGGACAAGCTGAAAGGCGTTTTCACCGAGTGCCATCGCGCTCTCAAAGACGAGGGACTCTTGGTGTTCTCTTACCATCACTCGCGCGAGGATGGGTGGACGTCGGTGGCCGCTTCGGTGCTCGGGGCCGGTTTCAGGCTGGTTCAGGCCCAACCGGTCAAAGCAGAGATGTCGGTCGCCATGCCGAAACTGGCCGCGAAGTCGCCGATCGATCTGGATGTGCTGATGGTCTGCCGGAAGGTGGCCGCGGATCGCCGCCCACTGGTCGCGGTCGAGAAGGCTCTGGAGGCCGCGGCGACAGCGGCGACGGAAAAAGTCCGTCGCTTCAACAGCACCGGACGGCACCTGTCGCTCAACGATGTCCGGATCGTCGTCTACAGTCAGGCGCTCGTAGAGCTGTGCGCGGGACGTACGGCAGCAGATGGGTTGGTCGCCTTCGAGCATGTCCTGGATGGTTGCGCATCGATGTCACAACAGATCCACAAAGAGCAAGGCAAACAGGTCCAAACTCCAGCCTCATACCCAACGGACATCGGCGTACAAGCATCTCTCTTCTGAGATCCGATCAGCGCGCTTCGAAGATGTCGAAGCGACGCCTCTGTCCGGCATCCGGGCGTTGTGTCGTCCGTTTGGTTGCCTTGGTCTTGCCATCCAGGTGGACCTCATATCCATCAAGGGCTTCCGTCGCGACGGTTCGCTCCAACACGCCAACCGGAACCAGCCGAGAGTCCGAAAAGGGGAAAAGGGGCCAGGCTGAATTACTTCATGGCTCACCGACCTTTAAGTCGCGTTCAGCGCTTGAGCGTGCCCGTGAATGATCCTCCGAGCTAGGGGAAAAGAGGGGAAAAGGGTAGAGTAGAGAGCAGGTCGCCAATTACGGTAGCCGTGGCTTATCTGTTTCCGCGCCTTTCGTTTCGCGGTGCCTAAATAGCCAGGACATGGCTGTGACTCCCAGCCCTCCCTCATCAAACCGTGCATGCGGTTCTCCCGCACACGGCTTTCCGATGTTCTTCACACCAAGGCATGCGCCGTCTTCCAGCCGGGTCCTTTCGGGAGTGGGTGCAGTCCATGGCGGTCATAGAGGTCGTGAGACGGGAATTTGGCGTAACCCGCACCCCAGGTCTTGACCTTGTGTCGCTTGCGCAAGTGGATTCGCAGCCGCTGTTCGGCGTGGTTCCTAACCTTACTCATCGCCAGACTGGAATTGCGGAAATGGAAATAGTTCGCCCAGCCGCGAAGGCTGCGGTTCA
The DNA here is from genome assembly GCF_018399035.1 of Thiocapsa sp. Taxonomy (GTDB): domain Bacteria; phylum Pseudomonadota; class Gammaproteobacteria; order Chromatiales; family Chromatiaceae; genus Thiocapsa. Next base: position 4,699,990 of record NZ_CP073760.1, on the reverse strand, counting down.
CGCTTCCAACCACATCATCCAGCGGGATGCAGGTCAACTCCCGTCGCGTTAGTTCCGTCACTTTCGCCGTGATTTTACCCACAGCTTTGTCCGACGGACGTACGTTTGGGTACCATTTGCCGGTGTTGGCGCCTCGACTCATCTGGAGCGTAAAACCCAGAAAGTCAAAGCCCGTCTCCTTGGCGTCCACCACGTGGGTCTTGGTCTCATTGAGCGTCAAACCCAGTCGATCCATGACGTGGCGCACCACGTTCAGCGGTTCTTCCACACCCTGCTTACAGAGCACGACAAAGTCGTCCGCATAGCGGACGATGTGTGCCCCCAGCTCGTCTTTCAGCCGATGCCGGTCCCAGATGCGATCGAGCAGATGCAGGTAGAGATTCGACAACAGCGGGGAGATGACACCACCTTGCGGCGTGCCAACCCGGTTGGCTTTTCCTCCACCGACCGTCCTGCGTTTTCCTTGATCGTCCACGCCGATGACGGGTGCCTTCAGCCATTGCTTCAGAAGCGCCAGGAGGCGTCCGTCGACAATGCGTTCGGCCACCACCGCCATGAGGTTAGCGTGGGGGATCGTGTCGAAGTAGCTCGACAGATCGGCATCAATGACATGAGTGTGTCCGGCCCAGAGTGCGTTGGCAATATCGTCGATGGCATCGTGCGCCGAGCGTTTGGGTCGAAACCCATAGGAGTGCGGCGTAAAGTCCGCCTCGAAAATCGGCTCGATCACCAGCTTGACGGCCATTTGCACCACGCGGTCGCGGATGGTGGGTATCCCCAGCGGCCGTTCGCGGCCATCCCCTTTGGGGATCATCACACGCCGTACCGGTTGGGCGCGGTAGCTTTTCTCGCGCAGTTCCTGTGCGATCTCCTGCAGAAACCCCTCTACCCCTTCGCCTTGCTCAATGGCCGCGAAGCTGACCCCGTCAATCCCGGGCTGCCTGCGTTTGACCGGACAAGATTCCAGGCGTGACGGAGGATGTCCTCCCGGTACACCTTGTCATAGAGCGCGTAGAAGCGGTAGGCCGGTTCTTGCTTGGCCTTAGCGTAGAGCTTCCTCTGAAGTGTCCTGATCGTCTCCGGGGTGATTAGCGACATGGCAATCCCCTGATCCTCCACTCGTTGGTTGCGTGAACAAAGTAGGGTCCCTTCCCTCGACCGAGGGTTGTGTTGTCCCCCAGTCTCAAACGGTACTACGAACCCCTCCGACTTCCATGACGGGCGGCGACGATTTCGTTGCCTTATACGCCGCCGTCGGTGGCCTCTCTCCACCCCCGTCATGGATCTCCAGCACTGGACAGATCAGTCTTCAAGTACATGCCGCCCCTGCTACCCCGAGAGACGATGACCATCACTTCCGTTCTTCCAATGGCCACCCAACGACCTTCCCCTTCTGTCCACAGGGTCGGCGTCTCCAACCTAATATTACGAGGCTACCTCTAGGTTCACTTGCGTTACGGCCTGCTCTTTTGCTGGGGGGAAACTTACGACCCCTTGTTACCAAGACGCCGCTTCCTCATGCTACCGAGTCGTACGGACAACTCCTCGGACGGGACTTCAACCCGCTAGACTTACTGTTGTTACTGCGAACGGCCAGGCTGAATTACTTCATGGCTCACCGACCTTTAAGTCGCGTTCAGCGCTTGAGCGTGCCCGTGAATGATCCTCCGAGCTGGCTGCGGATTTGCCGGCGAACCTGGCTCGAGAGATAGAGGCCGTGGATGTCCACAAGCTCATCGACCTTGGTCATCGCGGTCGATGCGTCGAGGTGGCCCAGGCGGTTGGCCAAAACGATCAGGCCAAGGGTGCCGATGGGCCTCAGGCCCATCTGACTGGCTCTGCTCCGGGCGGCTTTGTCGTCGATGGCAACGAGATCGATGCCCTGCTCGCGTGCCAGGACGATGGCTTCCACCTCCCCCCGATGCAGGGTGCCGATCGCGTCGCGAACGAACGCATGCCCGATCTCGGATCATTCCCTGCATTCGATGAAGCCTGGCAGATCCAATCTGGTCTCGGCCACCACCGCCGGTGGTGCGAGAACCTGCAAGAAGCAGCTCCGCAGCATCGGAAGCAACTCAATCTTCGCGAGGAAGATCAGAGGGCTGGCATTGGTGACGAGTCTCACGAGCGCCGGTCCACGAGCGCTTCGACGAGCCGCAGGTCGTCCTCCACGGTTTCGTCGGCGATGACAAAGCCGTGACCGAAGTGCTCCTTAAGCCGGTAGTGGAACTCCTCGTAGCCAAGGCCGGCGAGGGCCGCGGCGGCGCCGAAGCTGATCTTGTGCGCTTGGTACAGACCGGCGGCGAGGAAGAAATCGCCGGCACCGTTCCCGAGGGGCTCCAGCACCGGGGCGAAGTCCGGATTGATGGTTGGTGTCGGCATGGTCGGGCTCCGGACTTACTTGATTGGCTGAATCGGGTGGTCGGTCTTGTCAAGTTTAGCGCAGAAGACGTGCCATCATGGCTCGACGCCGTGGCTCTCCCGGATCTCATGCAAGGGAAACGGAGCCGGCTCAATTCATTGACAACGGCAACTCGCTCTTCGTCGCCCGCTTCTCCCCCCACGACAGCACGACCACAGTCAAAGCCGGCAGAAAGGTGACGGTCACCGTCGCCGCACCCATCAACCCGAACAAGACAATTACCCCCACACCGCGATAAAGCTCGGTGCCTTCGCCGGGCAGAAAGACCAGCGGCGACAGGCCGCAGAGGGTGGTCAGGGTCGTCATGGCGATGGGGCGCAGGCGGGTCTGAACCGCGTCCACCACGGCGTCCACCACAGACACGCCCTCTTGGCTGAGATTCCGACGTGCCTGGTCGACGACCAGGATCGGATTGTTCACGACCGTCCCCATCAGGATGAGGAAGCCCAGCATGGTGATCATGTCGAAGGGCTGGCTCAGCGGCATCAGGCCGATCATCGGCAATAAGCCGCCGACTAGGTTCAGCAGCGCCAACCCGACAATGCCGCCGGCGATGCCCAATGGAATGGCGGTCATATCAGCAGCGGGAAGCCCCAATGCGCAAAGATCGCCACCAGCACCAGATAGATGATGAGCAAGGCAATCAGGAAGTTGCCGCTCAAGGCGTCGCGGGTGGCGTCGAGCTGGTCACTGGCCCCGGAGATCTCCACGCTCACGTCCGACGGCAGCTCGCCACTGCTGCGCATGGCGTCCAGCAGCTCCACCTTTACCCGCTCGACACCCGTTTCCAGAGGCACGTCGTCCGGCGGAATCACATTCAGGGTAACGGTTCGGCGACCGTCCACCCGACGTACGGTGCCGGCATCCACGGCCTCCTCGATGGTGGCCAGGCCGGACAGCGGTAGGGTGGCGCCCCCTGGCGTGTGGATCATCACGTTGGGCAGCTCGTCCAGGCGAGGCTCCCGGCCCTGGCTCCCGTACAGATAGATATCGATCTTGTCGTCGTCGAGGAAGAAATCGTCGAGGTACGCCCCTTCGGTCAGGGAGGCGATGGTGAAGCCGATCGCCTCGGTGTCCAGACCCAGCTCGGCGGCCCGATTCCAGTCCGGGCGCACCTGGATCAAGGGCTGAGCCAGCGACAGCGTGCGCGGTTGGGTCTGGATGCGCGGGTTGTCGAAGATCTCCCGGGCACGTTCGTAGGCGGCGTTGGCCGCGCGGTAGATGGACACCAGATCCGGGCCGGAGATATCCAGGTTGATGCTGCGGGTCCCGCCGTCGTTGCTGGAGATGATGGATCCCTTGGCCGCAAATGAACGCATGCCCGGAAACTGCTCGTAGAACCCGGTGATCTCGTCCATCAAGGGCTCGATGTGCAGCGGATCGACGGTCTCGGCGATGATGCGCACGTTCGTGGGGCTGACCTGCATGTTCAGGAAGGCGATCGGCGGCACCGAGACCTCGCCGGCATCAAAGGCGTCGCTCGCGGCGCCCACGTGCGGCAGGAAATGGCCTTCGATCTGTTTGGCGATGACCTCCATCTCCGACAGGTTGTAGCCGGGTGGCGCGTTCATGGAGGCGAAGGTCTTCGGCTCTTCGCCCTCCGGCAGATATTCGGCAGGGGGTGTCAGCGTCAGGATGATCCAGAGGCTCAGTGCAACCGTGATCAGGATGGTGAGCACCCGTCGCACGCCACTGCCGACCAGCCAGCGCACGACACCCACGATGCCCCCGGCCCAGCCGCCGGCCCGACCTCCGAAAGGCGCATTGCCGGATCCGTCCGCGACGGTTTCGCGCACACCGAAGCCCATCCGTGCACTGAGGGTGGGAACCAACGTGACCGCCACCAGCATGGAGGCCAGAATGGCTGCGGAGATCGCAATGGCGACATCGGAGTAAAGCTGTCCCGCTTCCTCCTCGATGAACAAAATGGGCAGGAACACCAGGATCGTGGTCATGGTGGATGCGAGCACCGCCGGCCAGACTTCCTGGACACCCTTGAGCGCGGAGTCGAACCGATTCAGCCCCAGACGGCGATGGCGCTCGATGTTCTCCAGCACCACGATGCTGTTGTCCACGGTCATCCCGATCGCGAACGCGATCCCGGCCAACGAGATGACGTTGATGGTGCGCCCGGCGATCAGCAGGCCCATGAATGCCGCGATGGTGCACAAGGGAATGCCGATCACCGCGACCAGCGTGGCCCGCGACGAGCGCAGGAACAGAAACAACACCAGGGACGCAAACACCGCACCGATCGCCAGATTGGTCCAGACGTTGGCCACCGACGCCTCCACGTACCGGGCATCGTCCGAGGTCAGGTCAAGCCGCAACCCGGCGGGCTCCAGCACCTCGCGATTGATGGCGTCCACTTCCTTCAACATGGCCCGCTTGATGTCGATGACGTTGGAGCCGGTCTCCCGCCTGACCTGCAACCCCAGCACCCGCTGGCCGTTGACGAACGACAGCGCGCGAATCCGGGAGTGATCCTGGCGCACACTGGCCACGTCGGACAGCCTGACCAGGCTGTCGCCGGTGCGCGAGACCACCAGTTGCTCCAGCTCCTCCAGGTCCTCGAACCGTCCCAGGGTCCGCAGTAGATAACTGCGCTTACCCGAATCGATCTCGCCGCCGGACATATCGCGATTCCGGGCCGTGATGGCGTCCCGCAGGTCCAGCAGGCTCAGTCCGCGCTGGGCCAGCTTCAGCTCGTCCACGGTGATCTGGACCTGACGCTCGGCACCGCCCCCGACCGTGACCTCGGAGACACCCGGCACGCCCTCCATGCGCGGCCGCACCCGGTCTTCGACAAAGTCCCGCATCAGGTCGATGTCCAACTCGCGGGGGTTGCCGATCAGGGTGGAGATCCGAAAGTACATGAAGGCATTGGCGGAGAAGGACGCCGCGACGATGCGCGGCTCGTCCACATTGCGGGGATAATCGGACACCTGGCTGAGGGCGTTGTTGATCTGGATCAGGGCCTCGGTGATATCGACACCGAACGGGAATTCCAGCTCGATCTCCGATGCGCCGAAGGACGCGGAAGAGATCATTCGGGTCAGATTGGGGACATTGCGCAGGTAGCGCTCCTGCTCGATGAGGATCTCCTTTTCGATGTCCTGCGGGGTCGCCCCCGGCCATCGGGTCTCGACCGTCACCGTGCGGGTTTCCAGATCGGGGATCATCTGGACCGGAATGCGCAAGGCCGCGGCGGTGCCCAGGATCGCCAGGATCAGGGTGATCACGGCCACCAGGGTGCCGTGACGGATGATGCCGGCGAACATCAGCGCGCCGTCCGCTCGGCGATGCGCACCTTCATGCCGTCATCCAGGGACTCGTTGCCTCGGACGACGACCTGCTCATGGCCTTGCAAGCCTTCGACAATGACGACGCGATCGCGGAAGCCGATGCCGGTGGTGACGCGCTTCTCCCGGACCGCGTAAAGCTCCCCGTCGATCGGTGCGGCAATCCAGACGGTGACGCGACCGTCCGGGTAGCGGTTGATCGCATCGCGGGAGACCGTCAACCCGCTCTCCCCCACCGAGACCCGCAGCACCGCCTCGACGGCCATTCCGGGAAGGGCGGCAAAGCCGTCGGGCGCGATCGCGCGCAGCAGGAAGGTTCGGGATTGCGATTCGCCGACCGGGACCAGGGCATCGATCTCGGCCGTGATGGTGTCGCCGTCGGGACCGACGCCGTCGATCAGCAACTCCGAGCCGTCGCCGATCCTGCGGTAAGCCTCCTGGGGCACCTGAAAATCCAGCCGCAGGCGGTCGGTGTCCACGAGCGTCAGCAAGGTGTCTCCCGGCGTGACCCACTCGCCCAATTCGCTGGAACGATCGCTGACGACACCGTCGAAAGGGGCCTCCACGCGGTGTCGGCGCAACACCACCTGTCGGTGTGCTTCGGCGGCCTCCAGACGGGCGACGGCGGCCTCCGCGGCGGCAACATCGGTTTCCCGGGTGCTGACTTCGGTCGCGGCAATATTCCCGCGGCCCACCGACCGGGCCTCCTCCAGCCTGCGACGGGCCTCCTCCAGCCGCGCCCTGGCCTCGTCCGTTTCGGCACGGGCCCCGGCAAGCTCGAACGCCGCCTGCTCATCGTCCAGCCCGATCAGCAGGTCGCCTTGACTGACCTTCCCGCCGGTGTCGACCGCGACTTTGTTCACCAGGCCGGCAACGGCCGTGGACAAGCGGGAGCTTCGCAGGGCGTTCACGGTCCCGGTGAGACGGACCTCCTCGACGATCTCGGTGGTTTCAACATTCGCCAGTTGCACACCGGGCGGCTCTTGACCCCACGCGGGCGGGGTCAGCGCGCAGATCAGGCAGATCTGCAGGCAATTGCGCCAAGGGCGGTGACGCATTCAGTGTCCTCTCGTTTTCATCGGGATCAAGGCGATGTCTTCGGCCTCGTGACGCTGTACCGAGATATCGAATGTCAAGACGCGGGTCGCCAAACAGGAAGGATATCGGTCTGCGAGAAACCCTCGCCTTTGAACAGCAGCGAAAGTCCACGGGCCTTGGCAAGCGCGTAACTGAATAGGTCGCCGTAGTTCAAGCCGGCCGGGTGACCACTGCCCCGACCATAGGCGACAAAGGCCGCGAACGCGGCTTGCAGCTCGGCTTCGCCCGGCGCCACCAACTCGAACATCGGCAGGCGCAGCAGATCATCCAACAGCACAACCGCGCGCTCGCCCCTTCGGCCATGCACGACCATGCGGGCTTCCAACGCGGTCGGGGTACTGATCAGTGCGCGCGGCGCTTTCTGGATGATGTCGACGAATGCCTCGCGTTCCGGCTCCCCGAAGACGATCGCCACCAGCGCCGAGGTGTCGATGACGATCATTCGGGGAGTCCCGCCTCGTCCCAAGGGAGAGGATCGAAGGCGTCCGCTCGGTCCGGGATGCGATCGAGCTGCGCCAGCAGCGCACGCATGCAGGCGGCTGGCTCGGCGGCCCCATCGAGCTCTCGCAGCAGTTGATCGACCGCGCGCTCCACGGCAGCCGTCTTACTCAAACCGGTCACTCGGGCGAGCCGCTCGACCTTGCCGACGACGGCAGGATTGGCAATTTGCAGAGGCATGGAGAGACGCTCGATATTGAAATCAACACCGTCAATATAGGCATGCCTGCCGGTCATCGCAAATGACCCGCCGATTCGGCCTTCAATCGGCTCCGGGGACCGGTCTGGCTCGGCTTTATCATCTCGTCGAGCCCGAAAGCATGACCCGTCTTCCCGGGCGGACATGCCGACGGAGCCGCACTCGGAGAGTTGGAGGACGGGCTGGAATGTCACTGTGACCGAGCCGCCGGCGTCAGCTTTGATCGATACCGAAGGCGGACCCGCTCGGGATGGTTCCTCGCGCCGCTACATCGTCCCCGAGCGCAGAAGCACTTGTCCAGTCGCCCCGACCATGGCCTCCATGCCACCGCTGAACGAGATGCTCAGCGCTCCTCGCACGGAGGCGTAAAGAGTCCCAAGCCGCGCGGGCGGGCGGCGCTGCCGTTTGCGCCGAAGTCACGCGCGACTGCCGAGAGCTCTGTCGGCTTCTGCACGGGTCGCGCTTGATGCGGCTGTCCCGGCATGGTCTCGACCTCGATCGTCTGAGTCGGAAATGCGAATTCCACGCCCAATCGATCCGCGAGCCGCATGATCTCGAGGAACACGCGTTGCCTCTCGACAAGCTCTGCGGACCAGTCCGGGACCTGTAGAAAAAAGTACAGCAAGACGTCGAGCCCATGAGGGCCGAAGTCGTGCATGACGACGTGAAAGTAGTCTTTACGTGTGGTCGGGTTGGCCTTAATGATCTCTTTGATACCCTCGAGAAAGGCCTCGATTCGCTCCGGCCCGGTGTCGTACCGAATATTCAGCTTCGTCGTGACACGGCGATAGGTCCGCTCACCCATGTTGTCGATCGCCGCATTGACCGTGACCGAATTAGGCACCGAGAGCAGCGAATCGTAAAAGGTACGAATCCGGGTGCTTCGAAAGCCGATGTCTTCGACCGTTCCTTCGTTGTCGTTCATCTTGATCCAGTCGCCGATCCGGAAGGGTCGATCGAGCATGATCGCCAGCGAGCCGAGGAGATTCGCCAGCGTCTCGCGAGCGGCCAGGGCAACCGCCAGACCGCCGACGCCGAGACCGGTGATGACCGAATACGCAGGCAGGCCGATGCGCTGCGCCCCGTCCACCACCAATGCCGCGATCGCCACGAACGCCAGTAGCTTGAACCCGAGCCGGAGAAGTTGGCTGTCGATGCCCCGTGGACGCAAGCGCCGCGAGCGAATCACGACCTCCGGGATCTGCGTCAGGATCAAGACCGCGAGCCAGCCGAGCAGCGTGTATTCCAGGATCACGAACAATTGCTTGTTCAGGATCAGCATGTGGCCGGTGAAGTTGACGATCTCGTTGATGAAATGCTTGACACCCTGCACCAGGACGACCCCGAACAAGAGGGCCAGGATGGCTCCCCTTCGCGAGATCTGATCGTGCTCTCGACGACGCTTATCGGTTCGCCGTCCGGCGCGATAGCCGACCACGCCCAACGCAAAACCAGCCATGAGCACAACGACTGCGGCGATCCACTGCCACGCCGTCTGCCCCAAGACCTGTTGCCCCAACCAAGCTGGCAGGCCCGCGTTCCAGGACAGGCTCAAACCGGGTCCCGGGGTGAGGCTGTAGGCGTAGTAGAGTCCGGGCGTCGCCTCTGCACGATATGGCAGATCGGAGACCCGTTCGTAGAACGACTCCGCACGCTCCACCGTCGAGGGGCTGAACAGCCACTCGCCGGTCCGAGGCCCTTCCTGGACCTGTGCGATGGTGATCTCGGTGTAAGGGATGCGCCATTTCGAGATCCCGTCGATTTCCACGCGCCTGGCGTCCGGGATCTCCTCGTAGGGCGGCAAACCCACGCGGTCGATGGTCTCCTTCAGCAGCAAGGCCGCCTCGAGGCCGATGTCCGCGGCAAACTCCGCCGGCACGCCGCTCAGATCAAGCGTACGCCAAGCGCGGCGCAGCGGTTCGAGGGTCTCTTCCCGGGATGTCCCTGGATCCTCCGCGATCTTGTAGGCGTCCTCAAGGTTGACGATCAGGCTCTGTGCAGTCGCCTGCGGACTCGACGTATCCGGGGGGCGAAGCGGATTGGCCAGGGGCTCGATGGCCTGGGGCGCGGCGAAGAGCGGCGCAACCCATAGCCATAGCAGAATCAGGGAGACCGTCATCGGAACCGGAATCCTTGAGCGGCGGAAAGGCCTTCGGGAGCAAGTGCACATAGAAGGTGCCAGAGTAACCAATGCTTCGAGGCAGAATACAGGGAATCGCCCGCGAAGATAAGAACGGCATCCGTCGCCGCCCCACGGCCTCGTCGTTCCGCCCCTCGAGATACCGCGGCATCCTCCCGGTCCTTTCAGACCCCGTCGGGGCACGCAGCATCGAGCATTTCTCGCTGCGCGCACTCGCCCGCTAGGGGCGGCACCTCCGTCGCAAACCATGACGCTCATCAATTCACGCAAACCGCACGGCGTCTACACTCGAACACGTCCTTGCGATTTCATGGAGAACGTCCCCGACGATGGACACCTACGGCGCTCAAATCAGCGACACCACCCATCACGACGGTCGGAGCACGCGCAGCAAGGTCGTCCGGGCCGCCGCCGGACCCGAAGCAGCCAAGGACGAGGCCGAGCGCCCAGCCGGTCGCTATTAGGTCGGACGCGGCGTCGGCGTCGGCATCGGCAAACGCTGATCCCCACCATCGAGAACGGACGCTCATGGCCAGAATAATCCCTTCCGACATCAGCCCCTTGGCGCTCGCGGGCGCACATTCGGGAGAGTTCGAGACGCTGGCGCTGCTCGAGGCGCAACTCGGCCCCGACTACCGCGTCCGCAATCTCAACGCGGCCGGCCTGGACCAAAGTCGCATCCTTGATGCCGCCCCCACCGACGGACTGGCCCGGCGGATCGAACGGATCCTCGGCCCCGGCGAACCCGATCCCGCTCGACGCACCTTGGTCGAAGACTTCTTCTGCCAGACCTTCGAGGTCGGCCCGAAGATCCACGCCCGAACCTTCTACGGCTTTTGCGACCAGTCCCTGCGCGCACGCGGCGAGCCGTTGGACGACAAGGGCATGAACCAACCCGGTTTCTGGAGCGCCATGCAGGACCGCGTCCTCTCCGCCCCGATCCCGGACGCTTGGCTACTCCAGCGGGCGGATGACCTACGATCTGCGCCGACTCCGGCTGCATGGCCTCATCGAACGCATCCCGCAAAGCCATCGCTACCGGGTCACCGATCAGGGACTGCGGGTGGCCCTGTTCTTCACCAAGGTCCACAGCCGCATCCTGCGGCCGGGCTTGTCCCAGTTGTTCGACGGCTGCCCGAAGGCACCCAACCGGCCCATCGCCACCGCCATGGGCCGGTTGCAACAGGCCCTCGCGGACCTGTTCGAGCAGGCCAAACTTGTGCCGGCTTAAACTTGACTGAAGTTTCTCACTTTCATGCAGCCATATCATAATATAAGCAACCACGAATATGCGCGCATATTAGTGAAAGCTTATTGATGAAATCCAGGCTGCCACGATGACCGAACGAGTGTGAAAAACGCGGACGATTCGGTGAATAAACAAGCAGTTGAAGATGAATGCAGGCTCGCGCAAGCGTATAATGAAAGGTGCCTAAGCCAATGATTAGACGCCAAATACGAGCCGCATTCGATGCCGATCCTACCCGCACTCGCCATTCAATTCCAGGGCCTTTTTCCGAACTCCGACCACGGCCGAGAACGCGCCCGCTGGTTCATTCTCACGCTGCAGGCGATCCTGTTGCCGATCACCGCCTCGCGTACCTCCAACCTGCTGCGCACCATCGCCACGCTCTTCGGCGTGGTGATCGGCGAGGCGAAGTACTACACCTTCATGGCCTCGGTGAAGCTGCCGTGGACGCGGATCTGGGCGGTGCTCTGGCGGGCAATCCCCGACCCCCTCACCGACGGGCGCCTGCTGGTGGTGTTGGACGACTCGATCAATCCGAAGACCGGCACCAAGGTGTTTGCCTGTCAGCGCAGCTTCGACCATGCCGCCAAGACCAATCAAAGCGCTTTTCCGTGGGCGCAGACCATCGTCACGGTCGGACTGCTGAAGGTCATTCACGGGCGCTGGTGTTGCCTGCCGTTGGCCTTCGCCTTTTACCTGCGCAAGGCGACCCTGGCGCTGCGCTGCGTGCGCATCCGCGGTCGGGCGCTCACCTTCGAGACCAAGTTCACCCAAGCCGTGCGCCTGATCCAGAGCTTCGCCGGGATCTTTGCGCGGGCGCCGATCCCGGGGTCACCGACAGCTGGTTCGGCAACAACGGCTTGCTCAAGCCCTTGCGCCAAGCGCTCGGCTCCCGTGCCCATCTGCTCTCGCGTCTGCGCGTGAACGCGGTGCTCCATGACCTGCCGGTGGCCGTGCCGGGACGCGCCGGACGACCCCGCAAATACGGTGAGCGCCTCGGCAGTGTCCGGGACCAGGGCATCGATCTCGGCCGTGATGGTGTCGCCGTCGGGACCGACGCCGTCGATCAGCAACTCCGAGCCTTCGCCGATCCTGCGGTAAGCCTCCTGGGGCACCTGAAAATCCAGCCGCAGGCGGTCGGTGTCCACGAGCGTCAGCAAGGTGTCTCCCGGCGTGACCCACTCGCCCAATTCGCTGGAACGATCGCTGACGACACCGTCGAAAGGGGCCTCCACGCGGTGTCGGCGCAACACCACCTGTCGGTGTGCTTCGGCGGCCTCCAGACGGGCGACGGCGGCCTCCGCGGCGGCAACATCGGTTTCCCGGGTGCTGACTTCGGTCGCGGCAATATTCCCGCGGCCCACCGACCGGGCCTCCTCCAGCCTGCGACGGGCCTCCTCCAGTCGCGCCCTGGCCTCGTCCGTTTCGGCACGGGCCCCGGCAAGCTCGAACGCCGCCTGCTCATCGTCCAGCCCGATCAGCAGGTCGCCTTGACTGACCTTCCCGCCGGTGTCGACCGCGACGTTGTTCACCAGGCCGGCAACGGCCGTGGACAAGCGGGAGCTTCGCAGGGCGTTCACGGTTCCGGTGAGCCGGACCTCCTCGACGATGTCGGTGGTTTCCACGGCCGCCAGTTGCACACCAGGCGGTTCCAGGCCCCAGGCCGGCGTTGTCAGCGCGCAAATCAGGCAGACCTGTAGGCGATCGCGCCAAGGGTGCTCATGCATTCAGTGTTCTCTCGTGTTCATCGGGATCAAGGTGATTTTTGTGGGCTCATGGTGTTGTATCGAGACTTTGGGCCGGAGCGAGATGCATAAAACCGTGTCATTGGTACTCAGATGCTATCTCATGTTGCTGGTTGCTCCTCTCGGCTTTGGCGCCTACCCGGCATGTTAAACAGCACTTTACATGCGCCGGCAACCCCTTAACATGCAGCCATGTTCACGTTGCGTTGCAGCAAGATCGGACCACGCGGAGATGTCTATCAATGAGCGTACAGATTATCCAGTTGAACGGTGTTTCGGCCTTGGCCGTGTTGCCGATCGATGAGTGGGAGACCTTGCTGGAGCGGCTGGAAACCCTCCAAGACATTGCGGATGCCAAGGCGACCATGAGCGAGGAGACCACCTTCCCGGCGGCATTCGTCGACCGGTTGTTGGCGGGGAGGCACCGCTGAAGGTCTGGCGTGAATACCGCGGACTGACGCTCCAATCCTTGGCCGAAACCTCCGGCACCACCCGGCAGATGCTCTCGATGGTGGAAAACGGCAAGGCGAACCCCTCCGCCGATTTGCTGGCGCGCCTGGCACGCGCACTCGACTGCGATATGGATGATCTTCATGGCGAGTCTGCACGCTGCTGAGGCGTTGCCGTCACGAAGAATGACTCCGAAGCAGCGATCGTTGCAGCCGTGAGCCGGTATTGCTGCAGCCGGCTGTTGGGCTTATCGGGCAAGGTCATGGCGATCAGTCCTGCGTCAAGCGCGGGGCGCAAGTAGCGGTCGCGGAAGGACTTGCGGTCCTTCAAGCCGAGCGCCGCCTGTAACTGATCACGGCTCATCCGCCCCCGACTCACCTGCAACAGCCGCATGACTTGCGGGGTCAGTCGGGGGGCGACTTGGGGGGTGAAAACGATGATCGCGGCACGCATCATCCCGAGCATGAATTCAATGAAGGGTGCCGAATCGGTTTGGGCGGTGCTGTCTTGGATCGCGCGGTAGTAGTCGTGCTGGTGCTCATGCACCAGACTTTCCACCGGTGTTCCATCTGAAAGGACAGACGCCCCAGTCTTTCGCTGATCTCGGCGATCAGACGAATGGTTGTGGGGGTCATGGTGAAGGGCGGCTGGTGCATCATTCGGGTCGCACCGGCGGGCGCGACACGATGCCACTCGACCTAGAACGCGTTCTGTTCTCGCGCGCTGTTCGCGGCGCCCGCGGACGGGAACAGCACGTCCTCGTAGACGGCCTCAAGCGGACATTCAAAGTCAATGGATTGCAACACCAGCCAGCCATTCTCCGGCGGAGCGTCGAGCAGCCAGCCCTCCGGACGGCGTCGAAACACCTCGCAGGCACGACGGCGCGAATCGATCAGGACATATTCTTCCAAGGTGTCGAGACGCCGGTAGTCGGCGAACTTGGCGCCGCGGTCGTAACCTTCGGTCGACTCGGACAGCACCTCGATGATCAGCCGCGGATAGCGTTTGCCCAGCGGCTCGGCCGTGTCCCTGGCGTCGCAGGTCACGAACACGTCCGGGTAAAAGAAGGCGGATGCCGACTCGACGCGAAGCTTCATGTCGGCGATATAGACCCGGCATGGGCGGCCGCGGACATGTGCGCGCAGCAACGCGAAGACGTTGCCGGCGATGGTCGCGTGCTCCTCGGTCGCACCGGCCATCGCGAAGACCTCGCCGGCGATGTACTCATGGCGAACCGCTGCGACGGCTTCGCCGGCCAGATACTCCTCGACGCTGATGGATCGGGCTTCGGCAAGATCGCGCATGGATCGTCTCCGCGGTTGGTCGGTATTCGGGAAGTATAAGCGCAGTAGACCAGGGGTGCGCCGGGTTGGCTCGGGAATGGGTATTGGGGCCTCAGCCATCCGGGTCGCGGAGGTGGCCGTGCAGAGCGATTGCTCAATCGCACGTGGCGCGGAGCACCACGGGGCATGCGTGACACCGCAGAGCGGATGTCACGAGCCACTTAAGGGTTGGGTGGCCGATCGAATGGGCGGGACCCGTCGAGGGTTGCCGCCAGGGCGTCCAGCAAACTGGAAGACCCGCCGTCGCGGGCATCGAGCTTGGCGTTCAGTCGTGCGCAGCGCAGCTCCTTCAGCGGGCCGGGCGGAAGCTCGCGGGCGAGCGCGAGGGCACGGCGCAGATCGCGGGTGCGGTGCTCGTGATACTTCGCCAGCTCCGTGCGCGCCTCTGCATCACCTTGAGCCGCAATCGGCTCCCAGATCGCGCGGGCCTGATCCCAGTCGCCGCGTCGACGCTGCAGGCGGGCCAGGTCCATGAGTCCGGTCGTGTCCAGGCGTCGACGCTCGGAGCTGAGCAGATGAAACGCCTGCTCGGATCGACCCTGCGCCTGGTGATAGGCGGCGACCGCTCGGACATCCGCATCGAACGCACCCGGATCCGCGAAGACCTCGCCCAGACGCGGGATCAAGGCCGCAAGCGAGAGCAGATCCCAGCGGTTGTGGCGCAGCACGCCGGCCAACGGAGTGACCTCCCCTGTGCGCAACCAGGCCAGCCAGGCCGCGGGCGCCTCGGAACCCGGCAGATCGTCCTTGCGCTTGAACCCCAAGAGGCGCTGCTCGACGCTGGCCAGACGGCAATCGGGCCAGACCCGACCGTAAGCGCGCCGGACCGGCTTTAGGAGGTCCAGATGCGGCAGGGCCGGGAGTGGATCGGCTTGGCCGGATAGGCGAAAGCGTGTCGCGAGCAGAGGGATGTCGAAGGACAGGCCGTTGTAGCTGACGAGCAGGCCGGCGCTCGTCAACTCGGCGGCGATCGCCTCCAGATAGGCCGGCTCCGAGTCGAGACGGGTCAGCAGGAACTGGCGCAACGTCCAGCCGTCGTCCCGTGCGCGCAGCAGTCCGGTCATGAAGGCCCAGGTCCCGGTGCCGCCGGCCAGACCACTGGTTTCGGTGTCCAGGCAGACCAGATCGGTCGCGGTCTGGGAGTGAGCCACCGGTTCGGACGCGGACCGAGGGGCAAGATGAGAAGCCGCTGTCACCCAGCCCCGATCGATCAAGGCGTCAATGCAGGCGTCGCCGCATGGCCCCATCGACACCTGGCCGTGTCGGCGGTGCCCGACAAACCTCCGCTCGAGGCAGAGGACGCCGGGCGCGATCTCGACGGCTCCGACCGCTTCGGCCAGGACATGGGTTTGCGGTCCATGTGCACTCGCTGCGCGCGACGGTCCAACCGACATCCGCCGAAGCCGCTCGGCAAGCGAAGGTCGGTCGGCCGACGGGGATAAACCGGCGTCTGCTCCCTCCTGAGCGGGAGCCGGACCGCGCAAGCAGCGCAGGCGCTCGCTCAGATGCATCCCGCGCGACGCCATCGTTCAGCTTTGTTTTCGGATCGAGAAAGCATCGCGGTAACCTATTTGACCGACCCGATCAGCTCGATCTCGCGGCGGAGCATGTCATCATCCGATATGTTGTTCATCGTCGCGTTGCTCTTTCGGAGTCGCTGGGCGCGCGCTGATCATGTCGCTCCGACGGTAATCACGATCCGACTCGGAGTCAACGCAACGGCTCGACTCCTCGCCACGCGCCGAACCCGGCCTCGGAACGATTCAAAATAACCATAAAAGGTAGGTTGGGCAAAGCGCAGCGTGCCCAACCCGCGCCGGCATCGCGGGGAGCCGTTGGGCACGCTGCGCTTTGCCCAACCTACGACTGATGCCGTTCACGCATCTCTACACCTTGTTCTTGAACCGTCACCGACCGGTGAACGCCGACCACGCCCAAGAGATCGAGCACCTTCAAGGCCGCCTGACGCGGCGTGACGGCGAGATCCTCGTCGCCGCGCAAGACCGGCCCGACACAGGCGGGACAGCCGGCGGTGCAGCCGCAAGCGGCGACCAGATCACGGGCGTCGGCCACCAGCAGCGCCGCATCGTCGTAGAGCGGCGCGGAGAGTCCGACGCCGCCCGGATAGTTGTCGTAGAGAAAGAGCGTCGGCTCGAAGCGCTGGCCCGACATGGGATCCAACGGCGCGTTGTCCGGTCCGCGCATCTGGCCGCGACCCTCGGCGCCGACGATGGCGAACCAGGTCCCCTGCCCGTCTCCGACGGAGCGGCCCAGGTCATGGATCTCGGCCATCGACCGCAGTGCGGCGACATGGTGCAGCGCGTAGGCGGCGCCGAGAAAGCCGTCGATCGCCTGCTGGCGATCCGGCAACGCGGCCTCCAACGCGGTCGGCTCGACCTGCCACCAGACCGCCGTGGTGTGCATCTCCTGATCCGGCAGGTCGATGTTGCCGTAGCCGATGTTGTCGTGGCTGTAGTAGCGGATCTTCTTGTAGCCGGGATAGCGTCGAACCAGATGGACCTCGCCTTGCGCCGTCGCGCCCTGGCCTTGGGCGCGGCCGTCGAACCGGGCGAGGATCTTGAGCCGCGTGTAGTCGATCGCGTCGGTGTAATAGTCGGCGCGGGTGCGGGTGACGAACGCCTTGCGGCCGGTCCAGTCCAGACGCTCCACCTGGTAAGGCTGGGACTGAATCATGTAGATGGCGCCCTCGTAGAGCGTGCCGGGGGCGCTGCTGTAGTCGACCTCCGCGATGACCGTCCGGGCACCGCCGGTGGTGTCGATGACGACGAAGTTGCCCTCGGCGACCGAGCGCAGGGAGACGGCGTTGGCGGGATAGCTGTCGGCGACCCAGAACCAGCGGTCGCCCTGATGCTGGAGCAGACCCTCGTCGCGCAGATAGCTCAGCATCTCGCCGAGATCCTCGGCGCCGAAGGACTCGCGGTCGCGAAACGGCAGCTCGAAGGCGGCGCAGCGCACATGGTCCATGAGGATCAAGAGCTGGTCCGGATGGATGCGCGCGTGCTCCGGCGAAGCACCGAAGAAGAACTCGGGATGGCGCATCATGTACTGATCGAGCGCGTCGCTGGTCGCGACCATCACGCCCAGGCTGGGTTTGAGTCGCCGCCCTGCCCTCCCGAGGCGCTGCCAGGTCGCGGCCACCGTCCCCGGATAGCCGTTCAGGATGGCGACATCCAAGGCGCCGATGTCGACCCCGAGCTCCAGCGCCGAGGTGCTGACCACCAGATCGACGGCACCGGCGCGCATGGTCTGCTCGGCGCGACGGCGCTCGCTCGGCAGATAACCGCCCCGATAGGCGAGCACGCGCGGCGGCTTGCGCGGGTCGCGATCGAAGACATCCTTCAGATATTTGGTGATGACCTCGACCATCAGACGGGAGCGCGCGAAGACGATGCTCTTGAGCCCAAGTTTGGCCGCGGTGCGCGCGATCCGCGTGGTCTGGGAGCGCGCCGAGGCACGGATGCCGAGATCCGGGTTGATGACCGGCGGATTCCACAGCAGGAGATGTCGCTCGCCCTGCGGCGCGCCGGACTCGGTGACGGCCGCGACCGACGCGCCGCAGAGTCGCTTGGCCAGCTCTGCGGGATTGGCGATGGTGGCCGAGGCGAAGATGAAGATCGGCTCCACGCCATAGAAACGGCAAACTCGCAACAGTCGCCGAAAGACATTGGCGACGTGCGAGCCGAAGACACCCCGATAGGTGTGCAGCTCGTCGACCACGATGTAGGCCAGCCCCTCGAAGAACTGCGCCCACTTGGTGTGATGGGGCAGGATCGCCTGATGCAGCATGTCCGGATTGCTGAGCACGATATCGCCGCGCGTGCGCACGGCCTTGCGGGCATCGCCGGGCGTGTCGCCGTCGAAGGTGAAGGCCTTCACGCCCGGTCCGCCGGCGGCCTGGATCGCACGGCTCAGCGCCGTCAGCTCGGCGGCTTGGTCCTGAGCGAGCGCCTTGGTCGGAAAGAGATAGAGCGCCTTGCGGCCTTGCGAGAGCACCGCATCGAGCACCGGCAGGTTGTAGCAGAGCGTCTTGCCCGAAGCGGTCGGCGTGGCGACCACGAAGTGCCGCTTGGCGCGGGCCAGATCCCAGGCTTCGCGTTGATGGCTGTAGAGGCGCGCGCGACCGTCGGCCCGCAGTGCCTCGGCAAGCGAGGGTGCGAGATCGTCCGGAAGATCGAGCCAGCGCGCGGACCGCGCGGCCTGAGTCGACTCGCCGGCGATCCGTCCCCGATAGCCCTTGAGCAGATGGGCCTTCAGACGCGTGACAGGCTGAGCCTCGGACGGCGGGGTCGCGACGATCGTCTCTTCGCGGGCAGCGCGGGTCGGTGGATCCGAAAGAGGCACGCTGTCGATTTCGCTCAAGGGGGTTGGCTGATGGGGTGCGCCGGATACGGCACGGGATCCAATGAACCCTGATCATCCCCCGGACATCCGGATCCTGCAACCTCGCCGGTTGGGTTGATATCGATGCAGGCGCGCCGGACTCGAAAACTGCTAACCTGTTGGGCACGCGAAGATGATCGGTTTAACGGAGGTCGGTTTCACCATGTCCACGCGCGCAGCCGCTCAAGCCGAGCAGTACCCACCGACACCTGAAACAGACCGCGTTCAACCCGTCTCGCAGGCGGGTCGCCTGGTCACGGAGGAGGAGTACTGGCGCGACTACTACTTCGAATCGGACATCCACTACGAGTGGAACAACGGTCGCCTGGAGGAGAAACCCGTGTCCGATTACGGCACTTACCTGGTCTATGCCTGGTTCACGCTGCTCCTGCAACACTTTCTGAGCGCCCGGCCGATCGCCAAGATGGTCGCACTGGAGCTGGGCTTCAGGTTGCCGCTGCCCACCGGGACCGTAATCCGCAAGCCGGACTTCGGCGTGGTGCGCAACGACAACCCACAGCCGCTGTTGTATTTCGACGCCTCCTATCACGGCGTCTTCGATCTCTGTGTGGAGGCGCTGTCCGAGCGAAAGCCCGCAGGCATCGTGCGCGACACCGTGACCAAGAAGGCCGAATATGCCGCCGGCGGTGTCAAGGAATACATCATTCTGCACCGCGAACCCGACCGTCAGGCGTTTTACACACTGACCACTGCGGGTGTCTACGCCCCCATGGCACCCGAGGAAGGCGTGATCTACTCCCGCGTCCTGCCCGGCCTTCAGTTCCGGCCGGATGATCTGATCGCGCAGCCCTCGCTCGAGGCGATGCGTCGTGACCCGGTTTACGCCGCATTCGTGCTGCCGGGCTGGCGCGAGGCCGAGGAACGCGCCGCGGCGGAGGCCCGACGTGCCGAGGCCGAGACGCAGGCACGCATGGCGCTCGAGCAGCGTCTGGATCAAGAGATTCAGGCGCGCAAAGCGGCCGAAGAAGCGCTCGCGCAACTCCAGGCGAAACGGCCCGGGCGCTGACCGACCGAACCAGCCTTTTCGCAACCTCGCGCCGGGTTTATGGCAGGACCGGAAAACCCTATACTGCCGATAGATTAAAAGCGCTCGACGAGCCCGTAACCAAGAGGACACCCATGCACAACGGCACGACCATCACCCAGTTCATCATCGAGGAGCAGCGCCACGTGGCCGGCGCCACGGGCGATTTCACGTCCCTGCTCAACGATATCGTCACGGCCTGCAAGGTCATCAGCAACATGGTGAACCATGGTGCGCTGGTCGGCGTGCTCGGGAGCGCCGAGAGCGAGAACATCCAGGGGGAGACCCAGAAGAAGCTCGACATCCTCACCAACGAGGTCTTCATCAAGTCCAACGAATGGGCCGGGCATCTGGCGGCGATGGCGTCCGAAGAGATGGACACCATCTACGACATCCCCGCCAAATATCCGCGCGGCAAATACCTGCTGACCTTCGACCCGCTCGACGGCTCCTCGAACATCGACGTCAACGTCTCGGTGGGCACCATCTTCTCGATCCTGCGCATTCAGGGCGGCGACGCCGCGCCGAGCGAGCGTGATTTCCTCCAAGCCGGCACCCAACAGATCGCCGCCGGCTACGCGCTCTACGGGCCGTCCACCATGATGGTCCTGACCACCGGCAACGGCGTGAACGGCTTCACCCTGGATCAGAACATCGGCGAGTTCATCCTCACCCACCCGAACATGACGATCCCGACGGACACGCGCGAGTTCGCGATCAACGCCTCGAACATGCGTTTCTGGGAGCCCCCGGTACAGCGTTACGTTCAGGAATGTCTGGACGGCAAGGACGGTCCGCGCGGCGATGACTTCAATATGCGTTGGATCGCCTCTATGGTCGCCGAGGTGCATCGCATCCTGACCCGTGGCGGCGTCTTCATGTATCCCATCGACAGCAAGATGAAGACCAAGGGTCAAGGCGGCAAGCTGCGCCTGCTCTACGAGGCCAACCCCATGTCCTTCATCGTCGAGCAGGCCGGCGGCGGGTCCATCACGGGTACGGAGCGCATCATGGATCTGCAGCCCGAGTCATTGCATCAGCGGGTCCCGGTGATCCTGGGCTCGAAGAACGAGGTCGAGCGCATCCTCGGGTACCACAACCAGGGATAAGCGCCGGTCTGCCGGATCGCCATCCTCGGTCGTCCCCGCGACCGAGGATGGCGATCCCACACCCTACCCTCTCAAGCCAGCTCGATCTCGACCGCCTCCGCAACACGCCGGGCCTTCTCCCGAGCCTCCTCCAGCGTCTCCCCGCGCGCCAGCGCGACACCCACGCGACGCTTGCCGTCGACCTCCGGCTTGCCGAACAGGCGCAGGGCCGTGTCCGACTCCGCGAGTGCGCGATCCAAACCGCCGAAGCGCAGATCTCGCGACCTCCCCTCCGCCAGGAGCGCCACCGATGCCGAAGGGCCGAGCTGCCTGATCAGCGGTACCGGCAGACCCAGGATGGCCCGCACATGCAGCGCGAACTCCGAGAGATCCTGCGAGATCAGCGTCACCAACCCGGTGTCGTGCGGACGCGGCGAGACCTCGCTGAACCACACCTGATCGCCCCGCACGAACAACTCCACGCCGAAGATGCCCGTACCGCCAAGCACATCGGTCACCGCACCGGCGATCTCCTGCGCACGGGCCAGCGCGCCGGCCGACATCGGGTGCGGCTGCCAGGATTCGCGGTAGTCGCCGTCGATCTGCAGATGTCCGATCGGCGCGCAGAAGCTGGTCCGGACCCCGTGACGCAGTGTGAGCAGGGTGATCTCGTAGTCGAAGGCGACGAAACCCTCCACGATCACGCGACCCGAGCCCGTCCGCCCGCCCTGCTGCGAGTAATCCCAGGCGGCCTGCACCTGCTCCGGACTGCGCACGGTGCTCTGACCCTTGCCCGAGGAGCTCATCACCGGCTTGACCACGCAGGGCAGACCGATCGCCTCGATCGCGGCACGGTAGCCGGCCTCGTCATCGGCAAAGCGGTAGGGCGAGGTCGGCAGGCCCAGCTCTTCGGCGACCAGCCGACGGATGCCCTCGCGGTTCATCGTCAGATGCGCAGCGCGTGCGGTGGGCACGACATGACGGCCCGCGGCTTCGAGATCCAGCAAGGTCGCCGTGGCGATCGCCTCGATCTCGGGGACGATCAGCGCCGGATCCTCCTCCGCCACCAGTGCCGCGAGTGCGTCGCCATCCAGCATGTTCACGACATGGCTGCGATGCGCGACCTGCATCGCCGGCGCGCCCGGGTAGCGATCCACGGCGATCACCTCCACCCCGAAGCGCTGCGCCTCGATGGCGACCTCCTTACCGAGCTCGCCCGAGCCCAGCAACATCATGCGGGTCGCGCCCGCGGCGCCGGGTGTTCCGATTCTGGTCATGCGTGTGCTCCGGGGTTGGCTTCGGTCGCATGATACATCGGCCGCAAGGTCGGTCTCCAAGGGACCACATGCCTCCGCGCAACGATCCGAAAACAATCGGCGCGATTCCCTCACCGTGTCAATAACGCGCGACTCATTGATCGCGGACGAGCCGATCACAGCGCGACGATCGACGGCTCCGGAGCATCCACGGCCTCGATGGTCTTGATGACACGCACCTTCCAGACGCTCGCCCAACCCAGCTCGATAGTCTGGCCGATCTCAAGCCGATCCATCCAATCACGATCGAGGATCTGTAGGCGCTGCGTCCCGTCGACACCCTGCCAGGGGCTGACCTCGGCGAACATCCAGTGGACGATGCCGGCCTTATAGGGCTTGCCGATCGTTTCGATGGCCAGCACCGTGACCTGATCGCGATGGACAATCGGGGCGATGCGCAATGTGCCGCCCCAGAAGAGATGGAAGAACCCCAACGTCAGGCACAAGTACACGACCAAAGCGGATGTCGGCAAGGCTACCGTACCCGCCGTCGCAGCGGGAGCGGCTCTCGGCCCGACCGCCACGGCAAAGAGGACGACGGCCACCCAAGTCGGCAACAGCACAGTCAGCAGAAACAGCCAAACCCAATCGAGCGGTGGGGCATCGGGGCGCCCGCCGCCGAGATCAGGCAAGCCCGGCAAGGGTAGCCGGATCACGGCCACCGTCATCACCAGGCCGATGCCGAGCCACAAAAATGGGGGAATCCTGAGCGACGGCGATGCCGCGTCCGACACCGATGGCGTCCTCAGCCAGGGCAGTCGTAAGAGCAGCAGATAGATCGGCGCGGCGACAAGAAGTGCCCCGAAAAAGGCCAGCTTGACTTGCAGAGCGGTCCCCGAGCCCTCCTCCCAGAGGAAGAACCGTGTCTCCCCGTCGACTGCGATCGCCGGCGCCATCCAAGACCAAGACAGCACCATGAAGCCGATCATGATCCCGACCGCGGCGAGGACGGTCAGGGTCCGTCGAACCCCGTCGTTCATACCCGCGCCCGCCCCGACGGATCATCGCCCGAGCGATGCGCCGGGGACGGGTGACTCACCTCCGCAATGAGTTCCTGCCCCTCGTTGCGGACATTCCCCACCGCGCGAGAGACCGGGCGCATCGCAAGCCGCTCCTGCGGAAAGGGCATCAACAGCTCCGAGAGCCGAGCCGGATCGGTCGTGCGGTCGAGCCAGAGGTCCACGACCTCGGGCGCCAAGATCGCCGGCATCCGGTCATGCAGCGGCTGGATTCGGGGATTCGCCTCGGTCGTTACAATGGTAAAGCTGTCGATCGCCGCTGCGTCCGCGGGGCGGGTCCAGCGCTCCCAGAGGCCGGCGAAGGCCAGGATGGCGCCGTCCGGTGCATGGATGAAATAGGGCTGCTTGCCGTCCGGGCGCTTGGCCCACTCGTAGAATCCGTCGGCGGGAACGATACAGCGCCGTGCTCGGTAGGCCGCCCGAAAGGCCGGTTTCTCCGCCAGCGTCTCGGCGCGGGCGTTGATCAGTCGGGCGGCGATCGTCTCGTCCTTGGCCCAACTCGGCAGCAGGCCCCAGCGCAGGGCGTGGAGCACCCGCTCCCCGCTCGGACGCTGACGGATCACCGGCAGCCATTGCGTCGGGGCCGCGTTGTAGCGCGGGGCGAGACCCTCGCTCTCGAGGGCGGCACCGAAGAGGTCGGCGATGGCATCTGCCGGGCTGTATAGCGCGTAGCGTCCGCACATGGGCGGGGCCTCCTGGATCGGTATTGGGTTGCTCGGACGCCTGCGCGACCGCCCGAGTCACCTGTGGTGTGCAGTCCACTGCCCCCTTTTGGACGACGATCCCTGAAGAGGCATCGGCGCGCGGAGCAGGCTTGCATTCTCGGGCGACTTCCGCGAAAGGCACGACCACGATATAGAGGCAACGTGGAGGCGATGTAGAGGCGACTCAGGACCGCAGCAACCCTCGAGCGCGCACCACGACCGCGTTTTGCGGCGTCCTCGGTCCATTCAGAAATGGCGGCAAAGATCTCGCCGAGCGGCCGGTCCGGCTCGGCCGCGGAGTCCTCGGACTCCAACCCGTCGATCCTCAAGGGACGCACCCCGCTGCCGAGTCGATCGCGGAACAGGGGCATGAAGGCGGCCGCCTGCAGCATCGGCATCCTGCGCGTCCGATCGTCCCCGCTGCGGCGGTAGCCTTGATGCAAGGCTTCGGCGGTCGTGTTGGCGTGGATCGCGATGATGCCCGGTTGCCGCAGGAGCAGCTCGCCGGCGGCGAGGATGATCGCCGTCCAGAGCGTCTGCGGGTCGACGCCCTGCCGAAGCGCCGCGGCGCTCACCCGAGCGGTGTCCGTGGCGCTGCCCTCTCGGAAGGTCGCAAGCAGATCCGGCAGCGCCGTCGGCTCGGGCGTTCCGCTCTGCCAGTCCGACGGGAGGGTCCCGGCGAGCTCGAGATTCTCCCGCCAAGGCCGATCGGCGGCCAGGTCGTTCTGCGCGGGGTTGGGCTCGTCGTCGTGGTTCTGCAGTGCGTTGGTCAAGGATCGCATGAGCGGCTCGGCGTCCGACCAACCCAATGTGTGCAGTAGCCGATGGCAGTTGGTCGCCGTGATCGCCCTGTGTCCGATGCTGCGGAAATCGCGTGCGGCATAACAAGGCGGCCGGATCGAAAGCGCCCGGGCACACTCGGCGCCGTTGCGGTTCAAACCGGAATGGGGCCATTCTCGGAACCGACCGAAACGGAGGAGACAAACCGATGCCATTGCAATCGATCAACCCCTACACCGGCGAGCCCCTGGAGCAGATCGAAACGATCGACGAGACCGCGCTGGAGGCCGCACTCGACGCCGCGGCGCGAGCCGCATCGGCGTGGGGATCGCGGCCCGTCGCCGAACGCGCGCGTCTGCTGCATGAGGTCGCCGCGCTTCTGCGCACCCGAACGCGGGATTTGGCCCGGTGGATGACCTTGGAGATGGGCAAGCTGATCGGCGAGGCCGAGGCCGAAATCGGCAAGTGCGCGCTGGTCTGCGACTACTATGCCGAGAACGCCGAACGACTGCTTGCCGACGAGCCAATCGCCTCCGATGCCTCGCGCAGCATGGTCGTTCATCAGCCGCTGGGCCCTGTGCTCGCCGTGATGCCGTGGAACTTCCCGTTTTGGCAGGTGTTTCGCTGCACCGCACCCGCAATCGCGGCGGGTAATCCGGTCCTGCTCAAGCATGCCTCGAACGTCCCGCGCTGCGCCTTGGAGATCGAGCGACTGTTCGAGGACGCGGGCGCCCCGGACGGGATCTTCAGCACGCTACTCATCGATGCCAGCCGCGCGGAGGGTGTCGTCGCCGACCCGCGCGTGCGCGGCGTGAGCCTCACGGGCAGCGACGCGGCCGGCCGACGGGTCGCCTCCATCGCCGGCGAGCACCTGAAGCGGACGGTGCTCGAGCTCGGCGGCTCCGACGCCTTCGTGGTGCTGGAGGACGCCGACCTCGACGAGGCCGTCGCGACCGCCGTGCGCTCGCGTTTCTTGAACGCCGGCCAGAGCTGTATCGCGGCCAAGCGATTCATCGTCGTCGACGCAATCGCCGAGGCGTTCGTCGCGCGCCTGCGCACCGCCATCGAGGCACTGGTTCCGGGCAATCCCCTGGACCCGAAGACGACCTTGGCACCGCTCGCGCGTGCGGACCTTCGCGACACACTCCATGAGCAAGTGGTGGCAAGCCTCGACGCCGGGGCACGCCTGATCCTCGGCGGACAACCCCTGGACCGCCCCGGCTGGTTCTACGCGGCGACCTTGCTCGACGCCGTCGGGCCCGGCATGCCGGCCTACGACGACGAGCTGTTCGGGCCCGTGGCGGCCGTCCTGCGCGCGGCCGACGAGGGCGAGGCGCTCGAGATCGCCAACGACACCCGGTTCGGGCTCGGCGGCAGCGTCTGGACCCGCGACAGTGCGCGCGGCGAGCGCTTTGCACGCCGGATGGCGTGCGGATGCGCCTTCGTCAACGGACTGGTCAAGAGCGACCCTCGCCTGCCCTTCGGCGGGATCAAGGAGTCGGGTTACGGGCGCGAGCTCGGCGCCTCGGGCATCCATGAGTTCGTGAACGCCAAGACGCTGTGGATCCGGTAGGAGCCTGTCGGCCCGGGCAGCCGCCTTATCAATGCCCCGCCCGACCAATACGCTCCCCATAGGCACCGCCCCATCGATCCCAAGGTCGCCTGCGTCTTTAAGACCCTGTTCGGGTCCCACCACCATCGCGACCTGCTGATCCACTTCCTCAATGCGCTGCTCGCCGAGGATCTCGCCGCCCCGATCACCGCCGTCGACATCCTCAGCCCCAAGAACGAGCCCGAGACCCTCGAAGCAGGCGGCTACGATTCGGCGCACATCGCCATCTCTCTCCGGCCCGAGCGCGCACGGGCGCTGTGCAAGACGGACAGGCCCGTCTCACCCATGGGCTGGAAGACCTGTACGGCGGGTAGACCGGATGCGCTTGACACGACCGACAGGTTATTATGGTTTCCTACGCCATAACCGGGTTTTGCGTCGTGCCGGTTCATGAAGGCGCGTCAACTCTTCCGCTACAAGGCCGGTCAGGGTGATCTCATCTGCGAGATGGTGATCTGGAGGCTGCCAGGCCGGCCTCGCTCGTAAGGCCGGCCACCCAAAACATCAGTCGCTCGTGACACCCGCTCTGCGGTGTCACGCATGCCCCTGGCGCTCTGCGCCACGTGCCACGATGGCCGGAGTGACGAGCAAGGCTGCCAGGCCCGACAGCGGATCGGCCTCACGGCCTCGAGTACAGACTCTTCTGCGGACGCTCGGGGGTGTCGCTGGTGCGCTACGACAACGAGACGGGCAAAGGCGATCATCGGCATTACGGCGACCGGGAGGAGCCTTACGGATTCTTATCGGTGGAGCAATTGCTTGCGGATTTCAGAAACGACTGCGCGCATCTCGGCGGCTGAAGGTGGGAATGAACAAGATCGAGATCAGTGTATTGAGTCCGCAGGCGGCCCTAGGCGCGTTCGCGGACACCTGGCATGAGATTCAGGCCGGTGGAGAGACGACGCCGAAGCTCGCCTTTGGCCGCCTCCGGGAGCTGTTTTCCGCCATCACTGAGAAGAGGTTGGAGCTTCTGCGCCATGTCGCCTCGCATGAGGGACTCAATGTCCGGCAGCTCGCTCGATCACTCGGCCGCGACTACAAGAACGTGCACACGGATGTCACCGATCTCGTGGAGCTCGGGCTCCTCGACCGCGCCGACGACGGCGCCCTGTTGGCGCCCTACGACGAGATCCTGATCCATGTCGGCATCCGCGACGCGGCCTGAGGCCACCGGCCTTCAATGGGATGGGTGACTGCTGGAAAAAGGTGTCAGGTTGAGTTGATCTAAACCGCGTCCAGAGCGAGATGCTCATCTTCGAGCGCTTGATCGTTGAAATCGTCCGCGTGGGCCACCGGAGCTCCGTATATCGAGCCTGATTCCCTCGCGCGGTTCGGGACTAAAGAACCTTCGAGGACCCACGCAAGCGCGATTCGGAATGATCTGGCCATAGCGTCAACTCAGCCCAGAGACGCAGGTTTTCAAGACCTGGTCCTGCGCTACTCACGGGAACGCAGGAATACAAGATCTGATCCTGCGCTACTCGCCGCAGCGGATCATGGGGAGCGGAGATGTGGGTAACGATGTGATGTACAGCGGCATGCCGACCAGCCCGATCTAGAACCAAGGTCGCCACGCCGTTACCGCATCCAATCTCGAGGATCCTCTCCGGTTTAAATGGCAGTGCCGCCAGTGCTTGCTCAGTCGTCTGCGGTGACTCGGGTCCCCAGTAGTCCAGCTGGGAGAAAATCTCGGGAAACGCCTCGACGTTCGGTGACGGCTGCCTCACACTGCTCGCGCTGGCATACATCCCGATTCGTCGGCATCTCCATGTCCGCGCAGGCACCAACCCGTACGATCCGAAGGACGCAGATTACTTCCGGCAGCGGCGCGCAGCCAACCACGCGTTCCTGCTTCACGGGGTCTGGCCCTTCTCATGATCGGCCCTGCCCCTTCCCCTGACACGACCGGGTGCTTCACGGCGCCTTTCCAAGGCTTGAGCCGTATGCGGTGAAAGTCGCACGTACGGTTCTTAGGGGGCGGTTCTTAGGGGGCGGGGCGGCGGTAACGTCGCCCTGCTACCCGACCCCATGAGGCTGATGAACACGGTTAAAATCACATCATGTTGATTTCGCCCACTCGATTCCGCCTCTTCCTTCGGTTCGCCCTAGTTGTAATCCTTATTTTTCCGGGCGGATGGCCTCCGCTTACCCATGCGCTGGATGCGGTAACGCTGCAACTCAAATGGAGCCATGCCTTCCAGTTTGCCGGCTACTACGCAGCAAAAGAAAAGGGTTACTACCGTGAAGCAGGTCTGGATGTGACAATTCAGGAAGCCTCTCCGGGTGATGATCCGCTAAAAATCGTACTGGGCGGCAAGGCGCAGTATGGCGTGGGGAACAGTAGCCTGATCTTGGCGCGTCATTCCGGCCAACCCGTGGTGGTTTTGGCGGCGATTTTTCAGCATTCGCCGTTGGTCCTTATTGCTCGCCGACAGGGGCCTGTCCAAGCAATCCACGATCTGGCCGGCAAACGCCTGATGATCGAACCGCAATCTGACGAGTTGTTGGCCTATCTCAAGCAAGAGGGCATACCGCTGGCGAGCATCGCCCAGATCGAGCATAGCTTCAATCCGCAGGACCTGATCGACGGCAAGGTAGATGCCATCTCCGCCTACGTGACTAATGAACCCTATTATCTGGATCGTGCGGGCTTCGCTTATCACACCTACACGCCGCGTTCCGTCGGCATCGATTTTTACGGTGACAACCTATTCACCACTAAACAAGAATTACGGAATGATCCCGCGCGCGTAGAGGCTTTGCGTGTCGCTAGCTTGCGCGGCTGGCAATACGCGATGGCGCACCCAGAAGAAATTGCGGATCTGATTGTGGCCAAATACTCGCAGCAGCATGAGCGTGAGTTTTATTTGTTTGAAGCCAAGCGCATGGCCGCTCTTTTGCGTACCGATTTAATCGAAATTGGTTACATGAACCCAGGCCGCTGGCGCCATATTGCCGACACTTACGCTGATCTCGGCTTGTTGTCGGAAAACTTTTCCCTC
This sequence comes from Thiocapsa sp., assembly GCF_018399035.1. GTDB lineage: Bacteria > Pseudomonadota > Gammaproteobacteria > Chromatiales > Chromatiaceae > Thiocapsa. The sequence goes on along the minus strand of NZ_CP073760.1, from coordinate 4,670,577 downwards.
GACGGATTTATCTACAACGCAAAATCAGAGCGTGATCTGACATGGCTTTTCATCGCTGGCATATTGCTGGCCATCGTAAGCAGCGTCACTTTCTACATTCACCGGATCAACAGACACCTCAGCCAAGCGATGGTCTCGAGCCAAAAAAATCACGAGCTGCTCAGGGCCAGCGAAGAACGGCATCGACTTTTGGCAGATAACGCCACAGATGTCATTTGGATGATGGACCTCGACGCTCGATTCACCTATGTCAGCCCGTCAGTTGAGAAACTCAGGGGCTACACCAGCGACGAGGTCATGCAGCAGTCACTGGCGCAAGTATTAACCGCGACGTCGATACCGATTGCGGAAAAAGCACTGAGTGAGTCCATCACTGCAATGGCGGCGGGCCAGGCGTTTGTTGAGTTTCGCGGCGAACTAGAACAGCCTTGCAAAGACGGATCAACCGTCTGGACCGAAGTGACTACCTGCGGCATGAAAAACGCGGCCGGTGAGTTTATTGGCATTCTCGGCGTGACGCGCAATATTACTGAGCGCAAACAGATGGAAGATCATGTACGTCAGTTGGCCTTTTATGATTCGCTCACGAGGCTACCCAATCGCCGCCTGCTCAATGACCGCCTGAGTCAGACGATGGCAGTCAGCAAGCGTTGTGCTTGCTATGGCGCACTGATGTTCCTTGATCTCGATAACTTCAAGCCGCTCAACGACAAGCATGGACATGTGGTAGGTGACATACTGTTGCTTGAGGTCGCAAATCGATTGAAAAACTGTGTACGCGAGACTGACACGGTGGCTCGCTTCGGTGGCGATGAGTTTGTCGTGCTGGTCGGCGACCTGATGGCGGAGAAAACTGACGCTCGAGTTCAGGCAAAACATATTGCGGAGAAAATTCGTAGTTCGCTAGCACAGGCTTATTTTTTAACATTCGCGCGCGAAAGTGGTGCCGAGACCACCGTCGAACATCATTGCACGGCAAGTATCGGTGTCGCGCTATTCATCCATCACGAAGCAAGTCAGGACGACATCCTCAAGTGGGCTGACAAAGCGATGTACCAAGCCAAAGAAGCAGGACGCAATCAAATTAGGTTCTATGACGTGCGCGACGATGGCGGATACCTGCCGCTGAGAAGTTGATTGCGTGACTTATTCAACGACAATTACATTGTCAATTCCAGGGACAGTTTACCTCGACTTTGGCCATTTCCGGGCCTAGGCGGGAAGGCCGCGAGGTGCCCGGAGCGATGGTGACGGACCCGATGGATTTGGCGGCAGAGGGCCGCGGGCGGTATCGTCCGATGTCGACCAAAACCTCGGACCTGCCCGCGAATGTTCCCTCTGCCAGCCTCGATTGTATCTGTTCTGCAGCCCTTTGCCTGCCTGTTCACCGCTCCGACCCTGGCGCATCTGCATGTCTTGCTGACGGGAACGCTGCTGGCGCAAGGGCCGCGCACGGTGACGGCAGCGCTGCGGGCGGTGGGGCTGAGCGCGGAGCGGCGCTTCGAGCGTGACCACCGGGTGCTGAATCGGGCGCGCTGGTCGTCGCGCCAAGGGGCGCGGATTCTGCCGGGGTTGTTGCTCGGGATGTTGCCGGCGGATGTGCCGATCGTGGTGGCGGTCGACGAGACGCTGGAACGGCGCAAGGGCGCGCGCATTCGGGCGAAGGGGATGTATCGCGATGCGGTGCGCTCCTCGCGCAGCAAGGTGGTGACCTGTTTGGGGCTGGAGTGGATCTGCATGGCGTTGTTGGTGCCCGTGCCGTGGAGCAAGCGGCTTTGGGCGCTGCCCTTTCTCACCCGCTTGGCGCCGTCGAAACGGGCCGACGAGGCGGCCGGGCGGCGCGGTCCCAAGCCGAAGAAAGGCGGCGTGCTGGCCAAGCTCGCCACGCGCGAGGAAGAGACGCGCACCCGGGGCGAGGAGGTCGCGGTTCAATGGTATGGGAAGCCCAAGACGCTGCGCCTGCTCAGCGAGGTGTGTCTGTGGCACACCCGGGATGACCGCCGTTGCCGATTCCCCGGGTGCTCGTGGTCGATCCCGACGGTCGGCTGCCGACGCAAGCCTTCTTCACCACCGACCTGAACATGGCGCCGGCCCGCGTCGTGGAGCTGTTCGTCCAGCGCTGGTCGCTCGAGGTCACCTTCGAGGAAGTCCGCCGTCATCTCGGCGTCGAGACCCAGCGCCAGTGGAACGATCTGGCGATCGCACGCACCACGCCGATGCTGATGGCGCTGTTCTCGCTCGTCTGTCTCATGGTCTACCGGTGGCGCGAGCGCCGGGACACGCTGCCGCGCTCCGCGGCCTGGTATCTGAAGTCCCAGGCCACCTTCTCCGATTGCCTGGCCCTGGTGCGGCGCACCATCCGGGCCGAGGAGAATGACGCCAACTCACCGCCCCAGGGGGAGATGGTCCTAATGTCCTCCAAGCGCCTCGATCGCCTGCTGGAGCAGCTCGCGGCGACCGCCTAAGATTGGCCAAAGTCGAGTCTAAGATTCGCTCATCTGACTTCCGCCGATCTTTCCGCACTGCGGCACCGGCCGAGATGCGGCGGAAGGGTCCGTTCTCGACCCCGAAGCGGACACCCCCACGAACCGCGTGGGGGTGTCAGGAAATATCACACCCCTCTCGCGGACGTCAGTCTCGAATCCGGGATTAAGACTGCTCTTGCAAACCCATTAGCTTCCGCAACCGACCGTCGGCCTCCAGCATCATCAACTCCGCTTCTCCTCCGAGATGTTCATCGTTAATGAATATCTGGGGGTAGTACTTGAGCCCGCAGCGCCGGAACATCTCGTCTTTCTCAAGCGGCATCAAATCGATCAGATGGTCGACATATTCGATGCTGTATCGGTCCAACAGCGCCCGAACGTCAACGCATTTCCTGCAGCTGCTTGTGCCGTATATCTCTACTTTTGCAGTCATTCTGATCTCGAATTAGAGAAGCGATCGTGTCGCGAAAGGAGATGTCGATCGGACTACTTATCGGTGTCTGCGCGGTCACTCTCTGCACCGGCCCCTGACAACAGGGAATTGATGTAAGGCGCATAGAGCAGCACCTGGCCTTGCGCAATACCGAGCTCATTGAATGCTTCCGCGACGCGTTGCAGGCAGTGCGGAATATCCGGCGTCTGCTTTAGCTCCTCCAAGGCAGCAAGCAATGCCTCGATCTCCTGCGGGTCCACGTATCTCCGCAGCATATCAATCGATTCGGTGACTCCGTCGACGTTGACATCGACGCCTTTATCCGGGACGCGAAGCCGGCCGAAATCCTCCTCGATGATCCGTCGCCGCATAGTGCTCACGAACTGATTAAAGGTCTCCCTGTCCGGCTCATCGAGAAACAACTCAACCAGTGGCTCTCTGTTCACCTGGCTGACAAACGAAAGCGTCGAACCCGATATCAGAGGCTCAGGGTCCAAGACGTACAAAACGACGCTCAAAGACTCCGTTCTGAGCGGCGACTTGATGATGTACCGAACCTCGTCATCGACAAGCTCAAATTCCCGAGAACCTTTGATCGCATGCTTCTGCGCGAGCCTTGTAGTCATGGCGTACGGTAATGTCCGATTTACAAGCTCTGTACGGAGCTAGGTTGAGGGGAAGGGCCAAATGGATCTTGACTTTCGTAAAGGTGGTTCTTGCCTGCCGGAATTCACCGGCATACCCCTTGGCTTGCTCACCATACCGCAGCTTCGCCTGAACTGCGCCTACGTCGCCGGTGCCGGTTCCTCGTGAGGCGCAGCCTCCCGGAAGCCCCACCTTCAGAGACCGACCGCAACGAGCGTAGGCAGGTGGCCGGAGCAGCGCCGGTAAACGGCGCTTCGGGCCGACCCCGAGAAATGAGTACACGCGGAGATAAGAGACACCTGATCGGCCGCCCCCGCATCAGACCGCAAATCCGCCCGAGCCGGCTCGCGGCTGTCAGGAAATTTTACACCCCGCTGAACACGCCCATTCCAGTTGGGGCAGCAACCGACCCTGAGCGGTCTCCCAGGCCCTCGGCGTGAGCGACCGAAGTCGATAGGCTATCGGACCCACCGAGGCCGCTGGACCCGGAACAGCCTGCCTGCGGACTTGAGAGGGCGACCGCGCCGGAGCAGCTGATCCCGTGTCCGCACGCGCGTCCCATCGCAAGGCGTCAATGTGCGACCACCTCCGACTCGACCACCAGGTCCAGCACGTAGATCGGCCCCTGCGGCCTAGCCGGCCCGGCCACGGGCTCGAAGCGCTTGACGCGCAACACGTTGCGGATGCCGGGTTGGTGCTGATAACCCTCGATGTCCGCGGTGAAGGCCTGCCATTCGGAGGAGGTGCCTACCCGCAGTCCCTGCTCGTCGAAGCTGATCTCGCGCACCTGCAGGCATAGGCCGTCGCCGCGGATCGACTCCTCGCATTCCACCGTTTCGGCGGCAACTTCCAGGAAGATTGTGGTCGGGGCCCCGAACCGTGCCTCCGGTGTGAGTTCTCCCGTCAGCACCAACGCGTCGCCGGCTTTTGTGAGAAGGACCAGCGTGGGCTGCACGCCCCGAACCAGGACCGTTTCCAGCGGCTCGGCCAACAGCGCCGAGAGTGCCGCATCCGCTTCCATCAGCGGTGCGGGACAGGCCATCATCGTGCTGATCGTGCCGGTCACGTCGAGCCTGTCGTCGGCATCGATCGCGAAGGCACCACGAAATCCGTTGCAGCCGCCCGGCGCGTGCAGACGCGATCCGGCGAAGTGGAAGACGAAAGATCGCTCTGCGTCGGGGAACAGGGCGTCGATAGGCCGATTGGCCGCGTCGGTCGCATCGACGAGCATCCAGCGATGGTCCTCGAGCATGTCGCCCAGATCCTGCCGGGTACTGCGCCAGGCCGGAGAGGACTGCGGCAGCGTGGCATCGGCCCTGTCCCGGGCCGGCTGTGTCTGCCCGGTTTCCAGCAGCAGGAGACGCCCCTCGCCCACGGCGAAGCGCTTCCCGCCCCCTTCGGCATCGAGCACAATGGTGTTTCCGGAAGGCTCCCAATCGAACTGCCCCTGTGCAGAGGAGGGCGCTGCGTCACGAACGAGCGGCCTGGTAACGATCTCGAATCTGCCATCCGGTTCGAGGGTCAGCTGCGTGTGGATGCCTGCGCAGTCCGCACAGGCCAGCAGGCCCTCGTAAATGCCCGCCCAATCGAGCGCAATACGGCTCGTGTGCATGTCGATCACCGGGGCAGAGTCCGGCTCCGCGGATGGCGCCGCAGGAAGATCGGTGGTCTTTTCAGGTTGACAGTCGGCAAGGGCGGCTGCAAACAGGGCGAGCAGAAGGTATCGCATTTCCGTCGGACCCCATGAAACAGAGAAAGCGCTGCAATGCGCCGATCGGCCCCTGAACTGGTCAGAGGCCCCCACTACTTGAACAAACCTCGCAGCCGTTCCAGTTCCGCCTCGCTCCAGCCCCCGGGCTCGGTCAGTGCGAGCCAGGCGTCGATATAGTGGCCCGGAGCGTACTCGTGACCGAATCCCGTGGGCGCGGTGCCGACCATCATGTCGGCCGCCAGCTGGAGCATGCAATTCCATGGACAGTTTACCTAATCCCGTTTCAGCAGCTCCAAGAGGTCCCGGGTATGAGACTCCCGTCGCGCTGCCTTCGGCCCGGGCTTTTTTCGCTTGAGCGGACGCCGGAGGCGTTGCTCCGGATCTTCGACAAAGGAATCCGGACCGAGCGGGCGGCCGGTGCCGGAATGCGCGTGTAGTACATCGGCGATGTCCGGGGCGTCAGGCTCGCCGATGAAGCGATCCCAGTCGGAGATCAGCTCCAACAGCGGACGCACGCTCACGAGCTCGTCGTCAGCTCCGGCCAAATGGGCCCGGGCACTTGACCACGGCCAGTCCTCCGGCCCTGCACAGAGCCGCGCGCGGACGGGATTGCGCTCCACAGACCTCGCAGCGGCGATCAGATGCCGCTCGTCCATCACGAACGAGTGAAAACGCTCCTGCCAAAGATGCCCTTGCCAGCCTTCCCGGAAATTGATCATGCGCGTGTAGCGACGATGCGCCTCGCCTAGCGCGTCACGCAAACCGAGCTCATCGCCCGGGACCAGGGATCAGGTGTACATGATTCGGCATGAGGCAGTAGACCAGAACCTGCGTGCCGCACGCTCGACAGGACGTCGAGAGCAGTCGCCGATACTCGGCATAGTCCTCGTCGCTAAAAAAGGTCTGCTGGCGTCGATTACCGCGCTGGGTCACATGATGCGGAAGCCCCGGGACAACCACTCTTGGAAGTCTCGCCATCGGTCGGTCAACCCCTCGTCACAAAAACATCACTTTGTGTTCTAACCGATCCGAAGCATCTCGTCTAGGGTATTAAGGCGATTTCCGGGAATGATCATCCCGGCCGTGCGTGTTGCCAATGCTTACCGGGCGACTAAAGTCGCCCCTTGTATGTTCTGTTCTGAAGGGATTGACAAGGAAAGCGATAAACGGACTTTATGAAGAGTGCCCGGGAAGCCGTTCGCCCCTGAAGCCTGGATGTCGTGTTCCGCTGTTCAGAGCTTGCATGTAGATGGGCTCCCCGCCCTCTTCGCCCATACCGAAGAGTATCCGAGGCCGTGGACATGTCCGGGAGCCTGCATACACAAGGTCGGTAGGCGAGGGTACAGGGTCGGGGAACCGGGAATCATAATATCGCGTTGCATCCTGAAGAGACAGACGATGAATACAGCCGGAATCGATGTGGCCCACAAGACCCTGGCGCTGGCCGTCAGCACCGAGGAGAAGCTCGGCAAGGTCCGCGAGTTTGCCAACACACCAAGCGGTCATGCCGCGCTGATTAAGCGCCTTGCAAGGTGCGCGGGTGGAGCGGGTGTGCCTGGAGGCGACCGGCAGCTATCACCTGACCTGGCGCTGGCCATCGATGCGGCCGGGTTGGCGCTCATGGTGCTCAACCCCAAGGCCGCCAAGCGCTTTGCCGAGGCATTGCAGACGCGCAACAAGAGCGATGCGGTCGATGCCGGGGTGCTGGCGCAGTTTGCCCGGCGCATGCCGTTCGAGCCATGGCGGCGCCCGGCGACCGAGGCACTGGAGCTGCGCGCCTGCGCCCGGCGCCTGGAGGCGTTGGTGGTCGATCGCACGCGGGCGAAGAATCAACTCCACGCGCTGCTGCAAAGCACGACCACGCCGGCCGTGGTGCTGGATGACGTGCGCCTGAGCATCCACCAGTACACCGCCCAGATTGATGCCCTGCGTGACTGGGCCGATGCGCGCATCAGCGCCGACGAGGAGCTTGCGCAGGTCTACCGGCTGCTCACCGGCATCCCCGGCATCGCCGCCGCCAGCGCCATCCAGCTCATGGGTGAGCTGCTGGTGCTGCCCGAGGACATGCGTGCCAAGCAATGGGTCGCCCTGGCCGGACTGGATCCGCGCCAGAGCACCTCGGGCACCAGCGTGAACAAACCCCCGCGCCTGAGTAAGGCCGGCAACGCCCACCTGCGCAAGGCGCTGTTCATGCCCGCGCTGAGCGCCGCGCGCCATGAACCGCACGTCAACAGCTACTACACGCATCTCATCGAAGCGCGCGGCCTGAAGAAGATTCAGGCCATCTGCGCGGTCATGCGCAAATTGCTGCATGCCATCTATGCCATGCTCAAGCACCGCCAAGCGTTCGACGGCAGCCGCTTCTGCTTGCTTCGCGAGGCCGCGGCATGAGCACCTCGGCGATGTCCGCCACGGCACCCTCCTCGGTTGGCCCGACAGCACGCGCGTGGCCGTCCAAGAGCCGCCGACAAGACGAGCGCGTTCAACCACCACGGCGCAGGGCATTCATTGATCAAAAACCAGCAGCAGTCGCGTCGCAGACGCTCGCAGCCAGCAGCGGCTTCAGTGCGGCGCAGTGTGGGCAACGGGTGAATGAGTGTGGTCAAGGTGGGGGCAACCCGCCGGGAGCGGGTTGTCCCCGGCTTGTCCACACGCCCGCTTGCGGCATTCACGTGTTGTCCACACGGAGTCCGCCCGCGCCCCACCCGCAGCCAAGCCCCATCCATCATCGAAGGTGGGTCCGATGGGGTTGGCAGCTGCTCAACGACCATCCCGCCGAAACAACGATGAGGATAGAAAAAAATGATGGATAGGAGGCAAATCGGACTTGCGTCAGAACAGAGTATCTACATGTTGGTCGATGCTTTCCCGGAAATCACCTAAGTAAACGGAGAGTAGGCCGGGTTCTCACCGTCGTGTAGACAGAAGTGTTGTTTCCCATCCTGATCCGCAAACCACCGGCCATTTTTGCAGGGAATCTTCCACCGGTGATGTCGTTTTCCGGTGAGGTAATGCGGTAAGCGCGGAGCGCGGATGTCCCGCACGCTTCACCGGCGTGCACTCTCGCGGTCGCCCCGGCACAATCGCCTCACCCTCCTCCAAATGAGAAGGCCCGCCACGGGTGCAACCGTGCGGGCCGATGGCCGGTGCAACTACGCTTCGAGTGTCATCTCACCGGCGCGGACTACGTTATCCAGCAAGCCTGGTTGGATGCAAGTCTTCCGCGCTGTCCGCTGCATCCGCAAGGCGGGTGTCACTTCGCTCGGCACGGGACCTATGCGCGGGTCTCCCCGCCCGGCACGCGCGTGGCGCGCTGGTACTGTCCCGAGGGGCATCGCACCTTCAGTCTGCTCCCCGACTGTCTGGCGGCGCGCCTCTCGGGCACGCTCGCGGAGGTCGAGGCGGTGGTCAGTGCGGCCGAGCAGGCCCCGAGTCTGGAAGCGCTGTGCAAGCAGCACCGTCTGGACATCGAGCTACCCGGGCGTTGCGCTGGGTGCGACGGCGCGTGCAGGACGTGCACAGCGCGTTGCATCGGATCAAGGGCATCCTGGGCGAGCCTTTCGCGCTGGTCGAGCCGACCCTCACGGCGTTTGCCGACCACCTGGAGGTGGAGCAGGTTTTGGTGGCGCTGCGCGGGATCGCCGCGGCGTGGTTGGACGCGCTGCCCAGCCGCTCGGATTCGCGCCCCGGCGCCACCCGGGCGGCGGTGCGCTCCCCCGCGTCCAACACCGTGCGGGGCCTGACCCGCCGGGATGCCAGGCGTAGGGTCTCCCGCGCAGGCAAACCGCCTGCGTCAGCCGCGGAGTGCGTCCATGAGTGACCCGCAAACCGATGTTCAGCACGACATCGCCCTGTTTCGCTACGGGGTGATCGCCGAGTTCGTGCCGTGGCCCAAAGAACGGAAGGGCCTGTATGAGGCGATCCAGGCGAAAGCCGAGCGTGAGCACACCATCCCCGGCAGCGCCCGCACCCGGGTGGCCGCCGAGACCATCCGCGATTGGCTCAGGGCCTATCGGCGCGGCGGCTTCGACGCACTCCTGCCCAAACCGCGCGCCGATCGCGGCCAGGCGCGCCGGCTGCCGCCCGGCGTGGTCGAGGCGCTGCTCGCCGCCAAGGAGGCCAACCCGCAGCTGTCGGTGCAGTTGGTGATCCGCGCGGTGCGCCAACGCCCCGAGGTCCCGCCCGACCTGCCGTTGCCGCCCTCGACCGTGCATCGGTTGCTTGCCCGTCACGGCCTGATGGACGCGGCCAAGACGGCGAGTCAGACGCAGGACCGGCGCCGGTTTGCTTTCGAGCAGGCCGGGGAGCTGTGGATGAGCGACGTCATGCACGGTCCGGCCGTGGTGGTCGGGGAGCGCGTCAAACGCAAGACCTACCTGATCGCCTTCATCGACGATGCGACCCGCGTGATCCCGTACGCGCGCTTTGCCCTCTCGGAGAACACCCGGACCTTTCTGCCGGTGCTCGCGCAGGCGATCCTGCGCCGTGGCTTGCCGCAGAAGCTCTATGTGGACAACGGCGCCAATTACCGCTCCAAGCAGCTCGCCCTGGTCTGCGCCAAGCTCGGCATCGCGTTGATCCACGCCCGACCCTATCAACCGCAAGGCAAGGGCAAGATCGAGCGCTGGTTCAAGACCGTGCGCGCCCAGCTGCTGACCCGCCTGACCGAGGCGGATCTGGCCAGCCTCGCGGCGCTCAATCGTCGCCTCGCCGGCTGGATCGAGGGCGAGTATCACCACACCCCGCATCGCGGCCTGGACGGTGCTACCCCGCTCGAGCAGTGGGCGCGCACCGGCGCGGGCGTGCGCTTTCCCGAACCCGGCCTGGATCTGGCCGATCTGTTCCTGCACGAGGCGGTGCGCAAGGTGCAGAAGGATCGCACGGTCAGCCTCCACGGGGTCGTCTACGAGGTCGACGCCGCCCTGGTCGGGGAGAACATTACCCTGCGCTACGATCCGGACGCACCGCCCGAACGGCCGATTCAGGTCTGCTTCGAGGGCCGGGAGCACGACCCGGCACGTCCGGTCCAGACGTATGCGAACTGCTTCGTCAAACGCGATCGCCCCTCGCGCACCTTGGCCGTGGACGGCCCGGCCCCCGAGCCCGCACCCTCGACGCTGCGCCTGCGCGCGCTGCCCGAGACGGATGCCGACACCCTGGAGGGGCGCTGATGTACCGCAAACACTTCGCCCTCACGGCCTTTCCCTTCGATCTGACTCCGCCGCCGGATGCGCTGTTTGCCGCCGCCAGCCTCACCGAGGCCGAGGCGCGCCTGAAACATCTGCTGGAGCTGCGTGCCATCGGCCTGATCACCGGCGAGGCCGGCTCGGGCAAGACGACGGTCTGCCGCAAGGTCGCCGCCGATCTGCATCCGGGACTCTATCGGGTGTTCTATATCCCGCTCTCCACCGGCAACGTGATGGACATGTACAAGACCATCGGTTGGGAGCTGGGACTCCCGGTGGAGCGCAACCGTGCGGCGGCCTTCCGCACCATCCGCACCGAGATCACCCGCTTGAGCCTGGAGGCCAAGCAACGCCCCGTCCTGATCGTCGACGAGGCCCATCATCTGCGCAACGAGGTGCTCGAGGATCTGCGCCTGCTCACCAACTACCAAATGGATTCGGAGAATCGCCTCTGTCTGCTGTTGGTCGGGCTCACGGAGCTGCGCCGCCGTCTGAGCATGGCGGTGCACGAGTCGCTCGCCCAGCGCATCGTGGTACGTCATCACGTGACCGGGCTGACCCGCGAGGAGTTGCCGGCCTATCTGACCCATCGTCTGCGCCTGGCCGGCTGCGAGCTGCCGCTGTTCGAACCGCCCGCCGTGGAGGCGTTGTTCCAGGCCACCCGCGGCATGCCCCGCAAGGTCAATCGTCTGGCCCACTACGCGCTGACCGGCGCCGCCCTGGAGCAGGCCCGTCAGGTCACCGCCGAGCACGTGCAGACTGCCCGCGAGGAGGTCGCCCCATGAGTCGGCTTCCCGAACCCTTCACCATCCTCCTGCCCGAGGACTGGACGCCCGAGCAGGCCTGGGCCGTCCAGGATTGTTTGGATGAACTGCTCGTGCAGATCCAGGCGCGCTACGGAGCGGCCGTGCAGCAGTGGCTCGACGGCGAGGACACCGATCCGGACCCGGACCCGCCGCCCGACGCCGTCACCCAACTGGACCTCTTCGGCACCGACTTCGACGATCCGTTGCCCTTCTGACCGACCCGCGCCCGGCGGGTCGCCACCCGCCGGGCACCCTCCCCACAGGCGCCCGACCCGGGCGCGTCGATCACCGCCGCGACGCACTCCACACGTCGCCTTCGCGCTCCTCGGGCTCCTCGCACTCCTCCACCTGCCGACACTGCACCACCGGGGTGATCAGTGCGGGAAAACCGCGAGCATTCCGCGCGAAATAATTCGGGAATTGGGCGGTGAAACTAAGTGAGCAACAACAAGAAGTTCGTGTTCTCTGTTGCCGCCTGGTTTCCCGGCGGTGCCACAATATCTCTGCCATGCGACGGCTCGTTCCCGGCCCCTCGCAGAACCGGACTTGGAGTGTTACACCATCCGGCTCCCAGCCCGAGTCTTTCACAGTGGAACAGGGGAGCGATCCGGCGCCCTGTCGACTCCGCATTGACGGCACCCGCCGCAGCGCAGGGCTTCGCACGCACCGCCCAAGGACGGGGCACGCCGACTGTGTGAAACGCGCGAGCGTCGTTGCCACGGACAGAGTCCTCACGGTGTAGGGCCGTGTTTCACCCTCGCGTTGTCTCAGGCCGCCACCCCTTTGCTCGACCCGCGTTACCGGGCGTCAACGCTCGTATGGATGGCTCCGACTTCCACGCAACGCCGCCCACGTCCTCGCTTTTAACTTGTTCGCGGGTGCCCGCCTCCAGCGGACCGATGCGTGGATCTCCCTGGTTACCGCATGCTCTCGATGTCAGGCTCGATACGGCCTCGGACCCCGAGGAGTACCCGCATCGCACGCCATACCGCGACACGGATTGTTGCCTGCCGGAGGGACAAACCCGTCGGCACTCCTGACTGTTCTTTACGGGGCTCAACACCTTCAAGGTCGGCTCCACCCGTTACCTTTGCACCTCGCCTGCTTTCGTGCCTACGCATCGACGTGTCCGTTGCCGTCCACGCCGCAAGGCTCGATACTGGGCTCGCGGCGCACGATTACCCAGGCGGGATTCCCACCCGCTAGAACACGCGGCCTTGCCAGGCCGCACGGAGAGTAAGCCGGGTTCTTGCCGTCGGTTAGGCTGATGTTTGTGTTCTCGGTTTGCCGCCTGGTTTCCCGGCGGTGCCACATGATCTCGGCCATACGACGGTTCGTTCCCGGCTCCTCGCAGAACCGGACTTGGAGTGTTACACCATCCGGCTCCCAGCTTGAGTCATCCACCAAGGGACGGGGTAGAGATCATGGATGATCCGAGCACGCGGCAGCAGGGGGCGAATGGCGGCGCTGAAGCGCTTCCAGGTCAACGAGCGGCGCTGACTGCGGCGGTTTAGCCACTTAAACAGCAGGCCGCCGGCGAAGTGGATGTAACTCGCCAAGGCGCGGCCGTTGCCGCTCACCCCGTAGTACTGGAGATGCCCGCGCAGGTGGCGCACGAGGTAGGCCAGCATGGCCGCCCCGCCCTGCGTGCGCAGGCCGCGTAGTCGCTCGTTCAACAGTTTGAGCTTCTTGGCCATGCGCTTGCCGTCGGTCTTGCGCCCGACCACGAACCGGCCCCGACGACTACGGCCCACATAGTGGGTGAAGCCGAGGAAGCTGAAGGTGCGCGATCCTGCCGCGGTGTCGGCACGTTGCCCAAGGGCGTGGCTGCCGAAGCGTAACAGCGCGGTTTTGCTCGGTTCGACTTCCAGGTCGAAGGACGCCAGTCGTTCGGTCATGGCGGCCAGGAAGGCGTTGGCATCGGCCTCGTACTCGAAGCAGGCGACATAGTCGTCGGCGTAGCGGATCAGGTAGGCTTTGCCGGCACAGCCCCTGGCGAAACGTTTCTCGAACCACAGGTCGAGCACGTAGTGCAGGTAGATATTGCTGAGCACGGGCGAGACCAAACCCCTTGCGGGGCACCCTCGTCGCTGGCCGTGAATGCGCCGTCTTCCATGACGCCGGCCTTCAGGAAGCGCCGCACGATCCGCAGAAGATTGGGATCGGCGATGCGGTGCTCCAGGAAGCGCAGTAAATGGGCATGCGAGAGATGATCGAAGAAGCCTTTGATGTCGGCCTCAACCACCCATTGCGTTTCTGCGTTGGTGATGACCTCCGCGACCCGCCGCAACGCATCGTGCGCGCTACGACCGGGACGAAAGCCATACGAGCAGTCGCAAAATTCCGGCTCCCAGATGGCTTGCAGGAGGCGGCTGAGCCGATCCTGCACCAATCGGTCCTCGAAGCTCGGCACACCCAGCGGACGGTAGCGTCCATCCCCCTTGGGAATGTAGCTGCGCCGCACCGGTTGCGGCCGGTAGCCCATTCGGCGTATCCGCGCCGACAGGTCGTCCAGTTGCGCGTCCAGGTCCTTTCCGTAGTCGTCTTTTCTTACCCCATCGACTCCGGGCGCCTTGTTTCCTTTCTGTCGCTCGAAGCTTTCGCGCAAGCCCTCGGGGTCGAACAACAACCCCATCAGAGAATTGAACCGCTCTCGCAGTTGCTCGCGCGCCATCAGTGTGAAACGCTCAAGTTTGGTTGTCACGGACAGAATCCTCTCGGCGTAGGGCCGTGTGTCGCTTTCGCGTTGTCTCAAACCGCCACCCCTTTGCTCGACCCGCATTACCGGGCGTCATCGCTCGTATGGATGGCTCCGACTTCCACGCACCACCGTCCGTGTCCTCGCTTTCTACACTTGTTCACGGGTGCCCGCCTCCGGCGGACCGATACGTGGATCTCCCTGGTTACCACGTGTTCTCCATGTCAGGCTCGATACGGCCTCGGACCCTGGGAGTATCCGTACCGCTCGCCATCGCGCAGCACGGATTGTTGCCTGCCGGAGGGACAAACCCGTCGGCACTCCCGACTGTTCTTTACGGGGCTCAACACCTTCAAGGTCGGCTCCACCCGTTACCTTTGCACCTCGCCTGCTTTCGTGCCTACGCATCGACGTGTCCGTTGCCGTCCACGCCGCAAGGCTCGATACTGGGCTCGCGGCGCACGATTACCCAGGCGGGATTCCCACCCGCTAGAACACGCGGCCTTGCCAGGCCGCACGGAGAGTAAGCCGGGTTCTTGCCGTCGGTTAGGCTGATGTTTGTGTTCTCGGTTTGCCGCCTGGTTTCCCGGCGGTGCCACATGATCTCGGCCATACGACGGTTCGTTCCCGGCTCCTCGCAGAACCGGACTTGGAGTGTTACACCATCCGGCTCCCAGCTTGAGTCATCCACCAAGGGACGGGGTAGAGATCATGGATGATCCGAGCACGCGGCAGCAGGGGGCGAATGGCGGCGCTGAAGCGCTTCCAGGTCAACGAGCGGCGCTGACTGCGGCGGTTTAGCCACTTAAACAGCAGGCCGCCGGCGAAGTGGATGTAACTCGCCAAGGCGCGGCCGTTGCCGCTCACCCCGTAGTACTGGAGATGCCCGCGCAGGTGGCGCACGAGGTAGGCCAGCATGGCCGCCCCGCCCTGCGTGCGCAGGCCGCGTAGTCGCTCGTTCAACAGTTTGAGCTTCTTGGCCATGCGCTTGCCGTCGGTCTTGCGCCCGACCACGAACCGGCCCCGACGACTACGGCCCACATAGTGGGTGAAGCCGAGGAAGCTGAAGGTGCGCGATCCTGCCGCGGTGTCGGCACGTTGCCCAAGGGCGTGGCTGCCGAAGCGTAACAGCGCGGTTTTGCTCGGTTCGACTTCCAGGTCGAAGGACGCCAGTCGTTCGGTCATGGCGGCCAGGAAGGCGTTGGCATCGGCCTCGTACTCGAAGCAGGCGACATAGTCGTCGGCGTAGCGGATCAGGTAGGCTTTGCCGGCACAGCCCCTGGCGAAACGTTTCTCGAACCACAGGTCGAGCACGTAGTGCAGGTAGATATTGCTGAGCACGGGCGAGACCAAACCCCTTGCGGGGCACCCTCGTCGCTGGCCGTGAATGCGCCGTCTTCCATGACGCCGGCCTTCAGGAAGCGCCGCACGATCCGCAGAAGATTGGGATCGGCGATGCGGTGCTCCAGGAAGCGCAGTAAATGGGCATGCGAGAGATGATCGAAGAAGCCTTTGATGTCGGCCTCAACCACCCATTGCGTTTCTGCGTTGGTGATGACCTCCGCGACCCGCCGCAACGCATCGTGCGCGCTACGACCGGGACGAAAGCCATACGAGCAGTCGCAAAATTCCGGCTCCCAGATGGCTTGCAGGAGGCGGCTGAGCCGATCCTGCACCAATCGGTCCTCGAAGCTCGGCACACCCAGCGGACGGTAGCGTCCATCCCCCTTGGGAATGTAGCTGCGCCGCACCGGTTGCGGCCGGTAGCCCATTCGGCGTATCCGCGCCGACAGGTCGTCCAGTTGCGCGTCCAGGTCCTTTCCGTAGTCGTCTTTTCTTACCCCATCGACTCCGGGCGCCTTGTTTCCTTTCTGTCGCTCGAAGCTTTCGCGCAAGCCCTCGGGGTCGAACAACAACCCCATCAGAGAATTGAACCGCTCTCGCAGTTGCTCGCGCGCCATCAGTGTGAAACGCTCAAGTTTGGTTGTCACGGACAGAATCCTCTCGGCGTAGGGCCGTGTGTCGCTTTCGCGTTGTCTCAAACCGCCACCCCTTTGCTCGACCCGCATTACCGGGCGTCATCGCTCGTATGGATGGCTCCGACTTCCACGCACCACCGTCCGTGTCCTCGCTTTCTACACTTGTTCACGGGTGCCCGCCTCCGGCGGACCGATACGTGGATCTCCCTGGTTACCACGTGTTCTCCATGTCAGGCTCGATACGGCCTCGGACCCTGGGAGTATCCGTACCGCTCGCCATCGCGCAGCACGGATTGTTGCCTGCCGGAGGGACAAACCCGTCGGCACTCCCGACTGTTCTTTACGGGGCTCAACACCTTCAAGGTCGGCTCCACCCGTTACCTTTGCACCTCGCCTGCTTTCGTGCCTACGCATCGACGTGTCCGTTGCCGTCCACGCCGCAAGGCTCGATACTGGGCTCGCGGCGCACGATTACCCAGGCGGGATTCCCACCCGCTAGAACACGCGGCCTTGCCAGGCCGCACTGTCCCCGGAACTGGAACTGGCCGTGGGGTGCGCGCAGCCCGACGCTGAAGTACATGGAGAGTGCTCCCGCGGCGGCGGAGCCGAGGACGGCGGCGGGGATGACGCGCAAAGGGTACCCTGGCGGCGCCTGCTCGGAGACCGTCAGGCGAATGACTATCTGGGCGTGCTGCGCGCCAGCCTCTCCGCACCCCAGATCGCGCGCGACCTGCGCCTGCCCGGCTATCGCGCCTACAACGCCGCCCTCGAAGACCAGCTCGACCGCGTCATGGGCGGCAGCGCGACCCCCGAGGAGGGTCTGCGCGCCGCCGCAGCGGACTGGGAGGCCCTCACCGACCGTCTGGGTCGCAACAGCCAGCGCCGACATTATCGGGAGGCACTGGGGGTGTCTGAGACGGCCGATTGAGACGGGGTTGTTCGACCCGGGTGGTCTCGGTCGGACGGACTCCTCCCGCTCCCCAAGACCGGGTTGACCTGGAGCGTTGGAATAGACTACAGAGGGTTTTCAAAAGCACTTCGAGCCGAGCGCGAGTCTCAACCCACACCAGCTGCGCTAATAAGCACCGACAAAGGACACGATGATGAATGACTCGATCACGATCGACCCGAGCATCTGCCATGGCAAGCCCTGTATTCGCGGCTTACGCTACCCGGTTGAAAATGTCCTCGAATGGCTTGCGGGCGGAATGACGATCGACGATATCCTGACGGACTACGAGGATCTGACACGCGAAGACATCCTCGCAGCCCTCGCCTTTGCCGCTCGAGTGACACAGACCAAGCGCATCGAGCCATTGGCGGCGTGAGGTTCATCGTCGATGCGCAATTGCCGAGACGACTGGCGCGCTGGCTGAACGCACGCGGGCACGATGTTCTGCATACGCTCGACTTGCCCGAGCAGGCGTTGTTCATAAGCCCGTCCAAGTCCGAGTCCGGGGCTTGGTGACGGATGTGCGGGGATTTGGCAGGACCCACGAAATTTCATACCCTTGGAAGTGCAAACTAACCGAGGGTTCGAAAAGATGTTCGAAGATCCTGCCGAGAGTGACTTTAGACCAAGCGCGGGCGCTGCGCTACCCGGACGTTCGAGACCGGGCCGGAGCATCGGCTCATGACGCGACGCACACGCTTGGAGCAAGCCGAGCACATCGCGGCGGCCGAAGCACGGCTGGCGGCGGGGGAGACGCAACGCGCCGTGGCCACCGAGATGGGTATTGCGCGCAGCACCTTGCGCGACTGGTGCGGGGAGGTTCCGCGCGGGGATCCGCCGACGGGCTTGACGGCCTTCGCACGCACCCCGGAGGGGATCGATTGGTTGCATCGGCTGGTGTTGGCGGCGCATTTCAGCATCACCTTGCGGGCGGCGGGCGGCACCCGGCTGGTGAGTGAGTTCCTGGAGCTGAGCGGACTGTCGGCCTTCGTCGGGGTCAGCGACGGCGCGCAGCATGCGCTGAATGTCGCCTTGGAAACGGCCGTGGTCGCGGTGGCCGCGCAGCAGCGCACGGCGCTTGCCGAGGGCATGCCGGCGCGTGCGGTGACGGTGTGCGAGGACGAAACCTTTCATCCGGGGATCTGCTTGGTCAACATCGAGCCGGTGTCGAACTTCATTGTCCTGGAGCAATACGCCGCGGATCGCACCGCGGCGACCTGGACGGCGGCGCTTCAGGACGCCTGCACGGGGCTTGCCGTGGAGGTGATCCAGAGCACCGCCGACGAGGCCAAGGCGCTGCGTCGGCATGCCGAGGCGGATTTCGGTGCCCACCACTCCCCGGACCTCTTTCACGGCCAACACGAGGTCTCCAAAGCCACGTCCTTGGCGTTGGCGCGCGATCTGCGCCAGGCCGAAGCCGGCGTCGCCGCCGCGCAGAGACACTGGGAGGCCGAGCGCGCGGCGCAGCAGGCGTTCGAGGCGCGCGTGCCGCGCCCGCTCGGGCGTCCGCCCGACTTCGAGACCCGCATTGGCGCCGCCCTGAGCGCGCTGGTCGCCGTGGAAGCCGAACGCGACCGCGCACGGGAGCGGCAGAGCGAGGCGCGCGCATTGATCCGCGAGCTCGGCGTGCTGTATCACCCGTATGATCCGGTGGATGGACAGACCCAGCCGGTGGAGCGTGTGGCGGCGCGCTTCACCGACGTCTGGACGCGCCTGAAGGGATTGGCCGAGGCCGCCGAGCTGCCCGAGCGCGCTCGCGAACGCCTCGCCAAGGCCGAGCGCCTGACCGTGCAGTGGCTCGCCACGCTCGCGTTCTTCTTCGCCACCGTGACCGCCAGGGTCGAGGCCCTCGCACTATCCCCGGAGCTGGAAGCGGCGGTCCTCGAGCAGCTCATCCCCGGCATCTACCTCGAGCGCGTCGCCGCCCGCAGCACCGCGGCCGAGACCCGACACCGCGTGCAGGCGGCGAGTACCGCGTTGCTCGACGTCCTGCGGCGCGCCGATCATCCGCTGCAGCGTCTCGCGCCCGAGGACAGCGCTCGGGTCGAACAGGTCGCCGGCGCTTGCGCCGATCTGTTCCAACGCAGCAGCTCCTGTGTGGAAGGACGCAACGGCCAACTGTCGCTGCATCATCACGGGCGTCATCGCTTGAGCGACCGCAGGCTCGCCGCGCTCACCGCCGTGCACAACTTCCACATCCGCCGTCCCGACGGCACGACCGCCGCCGAGCGCTTCTTCGGGCGGACACATCCCGCACTGTTCGAGGAGCTACTACTGCGTGTGCCCTTGCCGCCGCGACCGCGACGCCGACGGCCACGCCCGCCGAAACTGCCCTATCTGATGCCGGTCGCGGCCTGATGGCGGTGGCCGGGATAATGAACAAGGCCCCCGAGCAAAATCGGACGCGGGATGCCGACATCACCGCGCTGGCGTGCCGCGAGGATCGTATCGTCGTCAGCAAAGACGCTGACTTCGTGGTTGGAGACCCGTGCCGGGGTGGCCGCAGTGATGGAGCGCACGCTGCCGGCGCCCAGGGACCTCCACTGGATGCGGAGCGGTTGGCAGGCTCGGCCTTCAGCGACCTGCTGCTCGGAGCCGAGTCGCCGAGCCTCGATCAGGTGCGCATGTTCCGTGACGCCTTCGAGCGCACCCGCGGTCAGCTTTCGGATCTGCTCCCGAGGATCCCGTCGGGACTGCGCCCGGAGTTCGCACAAGCGATCGCCGACCTGGAGCTCCAACTTCAAGCCGACGGCGTCTTCCGACTGCGCGAGCAGGAGCTTGGGACCATCGAGGCGGCGGAGCACCTGGTAACGGCAAGCCGCGACATCGCCGCTGCGCTCAAGACGCGGGTGGATGCGCTGGATCGGCGGGACGAAATCGGCGATCTCGCCCGCCTTCTCCCGGCGCCAACGGCTCGCGCCCGAGATCCTGGACATCAATGCGCTGGTCGGCGGCATGCTGGATCTGCTCGAGGTGACCGTCGCGGAGGGCGCCGAGCTGAGTGCCGTGCTGGCACCGGACCCGCCGCGGGCGCGGGTCGACCCCGGACAGCTCGAGAAGGCGCTCATGAATCTGGTCATCAACGCCCCGATGCCTTGGATGGCGGCGGTCGGATCAGCGTCACGACCGCGGCTGCCGGTGACGACGCCGTCGAGGTCGCGGTCGAGGACACGGGGCGCGGCATCCCCGCGGACGTCCTCGAACGCGTGTGCGAACCCTTCTTCACCACCAAAGCGCCCGGCAAGGGCAGTGGACTCGGGCTCAGCATGGTGTCTGGATTCGCCCGCCAGTCCGGGGGCGAGATGCGGATCGAGAGCCGCGTCGGGGAAGGCACGACCGTGCGCATCCGGCTTCCGGTCGCCGAGACCTCCGCGTCGGTATCCGAGCACATCGCAGACGCCGCGCGATCGACAATCCATCCTGATCGGGGAGGCGGATGTCGAGCAGCACGATGTCGGGCGTGCGGTGTCGCAACAGCGCCGTCAGCTCCTCGACCCCGCCGACCATCTTGCAGACGCACAGACGACCCTCCGCCAGCAGAAACAAGGTGCGCCGTTGCGCGTCCTCGGAGACCAGTAATTCACCGTTGGTCAACCTGACGAGCCCCATGCGCTCAGCCAGAATCGACGCTTCCGTCTCGTCCAGCTCGGTGCCGAGCACCGAGCTGCGCACGCATCCAGCCAAGTTGTTTCGGGGGGAAATTCGCTGAGCCAAAGAATCGGCGCAGCTCAGTCCGGATCCCGTTGACGCGTTCGCAACCCCCGGAAGCGTTCGCGCGCGGAACGTCGGGCTTCCGCCTGGCGTCACTGGCCATCGACTGCGGCAGCCGTCTCACGACGGGACCGGGACGCGGCGAGCACAATCGGAATAGAATCCGCGCCAATGCGGAACCGTAACGGCGGCAAGCCAGTCGTCCGGCCGGCCCGGACGCCTTGATGAGGAAAGATCCATGTCCGAAGTGCAAGAAACCGCGGCTCGACCCGCCATCGTACAAGCCGTGCTGCGTCTTCCACCGGCCGAGCAGCACCGGCTCCTGGGTTGGTCGCGAGGTCTGGGCGAGATTCGTTACGGGACCTTGCGCGGCTTCAAAAAGGCGGCAGCCATGCTGGCGCTGACCCGCGATCGCAAGGCCACCTGGCCATTCCTCAAGGTGCTGACGCTGGCCTTGAAGCATGTTGTCTGGGATGCACGCTCCTGGACATTGCGATTGGGCGTGGGGGCAATCATCGCGACCTTCGTCACGGTCGAGAAAGGAGGCGCCGGCATCGTGTCCCTGGGGGACGGGATCGGGCTCCCGCTGTGGATGTTGATCGGAGCCGGCGGCGTCTTGATCGGCGTGCTGGCGGACACGATCGAGAAACGCAGGAAGTCGCGTCGCAAGGGCTGACTCGGCCGGCAAGCGCGGTCGACGGATACCGGGGCATCAGCGCGCATCGGTTCACGGGCCCCGACATCTGCCCGACCACGCCGGTCGAGGCCGCGGCGATCCTGAAGCGGCTGGGTGGTCGCGCGGATCGCATCCAGCCCATCTTCACACGGTCGATCCGCAGCGCGATACCCCGCAGGTGCTGGCGACCTATACCGCCTACTTCCACCCGCGCATCATCGGCCTCACCGGCTCGGCGTC
Source organism: Thiocapsa sp. (assembly GCF_018399035.1). Taxonomy (GTDB): domain Bacteria; phylum Pseudomonadota; class Gammaproteobacteria; order Chromatiales; family Chromatiaceae; genus Thiocapsa. The sequence goes on along the minus strand of NZ_CP073760.1, from coordinate 4,649,054 downwards.
GCTCATCGCACGCGCCGCCCAAAACTTCAACGCCCGGCGCTGTCCGGACTCCTCCTCGGCACGCGCCTCGGCGACTTGTCTTGCCTGCTCGGCCGCCTGCCGAGCGAGCTCCGCCTCCGCATGGCTGCGCAGCGGCTCGCCGGTGGCGGGATCATGGAAGCGCCGTTGTCCCGCATCCAACCGCAGATCCAGGCCGAGCACGGCGCTGTGCATCCGAAGATCGGTACCCGATCGCTCCTGCACGGGCAGCAGCCAATAATTGCGCTCGATGAGCTGCAACGGCGATCTGCCGGTGGTCGCCCGAAGGGCGAAAGCCTGCAAAGACTTGGCCCTTCGAAGGCGACTACCAGGTCAAGGTCCGAGTATCGTCCTTGAAGAGTGCGCCGCCGGTCAGCTCGGGGTTGCCGACCTGAGCACCGGGGATCAGGTCCGCCTCGGCGACACCGTAGTGCTTCATGCACATGGGACACACCAGAAGCAGGGCGCCCTTGCCGATCATCGCGGCCAGTTTCTCTTGGTGCTCGCCGAAGGTCGCGGCATTCGCCTTCGCCCCGATGAACACACCCTTGTCGTTGAGGAAGATGGTCAAGGGGTGGCCGCGTTCGAGCTGATTCTTCCCGAACGTGATGCCCATATTCGCGCGGTGCGGGTCATCCGTCGTCAAGTTGATGAAGAGCGGGTCATCGTCGCTCGCCAGGACGGGCGCCACGAGGCCGCCCGCGGTCAAGGCGAAGGCCACGAGAAGTGTGGATAAAAGACGCATCGCGATGTCCTCGAGGTTGTAGTTGGTATGGTTATCGCCATCCAAATGATCGTTGGATCGGCCGGGGATCCGACCACCGCGACGGAGAGGTGACCGGATCGCGGCAGCGTAACCCGAGAAGATGTTCCCCCGAAAGGCTGTCGAGCACCCAATTCATGTCGGCGTCGACATACCGCACCGCGCTGTCCGCAAGCGCAGACGCAGACGCGCAGGGTCCGGAGCACCGAGATCTTTCCTGCGTGCGCTCCGTATCTCCGGGGCTCCGTGAGCGATTGCGGAACCTGATCGCTGCTTAGGATCCGAGCTCGGCGGCGGCTTGACTCTCCCGCTCCGCTCCCGTAGATCCACCCGAGAGCCAACCGACGGCAAACCCGCAGCAAGGTGTCCGATGATCGACGCGTTGAAGACCGCCCCCCTCCTCGCCGGCCTGAGCCAGAGCCAACTGGAACGCGTGAGCCGGCACGCGACGCGTGTCGTCCTCGGCGCCGAGCAGCTTCTGTTCAGTCAGGGTGATCCCGCGGAGCGCTTCTATCTGGTTCTCACGGGCCGGATTCAGCTCTTTCGGCTCTCGCCGGGCGGGGCGGAGAAGGTCATCGAGCTGGTCTCGCCCGGTCAGACCTTCGCCGAGGCGCTGATGTTTCTCAACGCCCCGCGCTATCCGGTCTGCGCAGGCGCATTGGCGCCATCCGAGCTGCTGAGCTTGGACGCGCGGGACTTCGCGCTGATGCTGCACGAGTCGGTCGACACCTGCTTTCTGATGCTCGGCTCGCTGAGTCAGCGCCTGCGCGGTCTGATCGGCGAGATCGACAACCTGACCATGCATACGGCGAGCAGCCGAGTCGCTCGCTATCTGCTGACGAAGGTCTCGACCGAGAGTCGTTCGGTCAAGCTGGACGTGCGCAAGGGCGTGCTGGCCTCGCGCCTGTCGATCCAGCCGGAGACCTTCTCGCGTGTGATGAAGGAGCTTGCCGGGCGGGGCATCATCGAGGTCCAGGGCGCGCAGGTCACCATCGTCGATCGCCCTGCCCTCGGCGAGGTTGCGGAGCTGCAGGACAATATCGAGCTGGGCCCGCCGAACAGCGAATCGATTCAGATGATCAAGGGCTGATTCGAGAAGACGCGTGTACGCCCTGCGTCGCTCGAGACAAATCGGTTGAAATCTTTGCAGCCATCTGCTGCGCCGCAGCATAATAACCCGGACATGACGGCCGCACCGACCGAGTCGGCCAAGCGCCCCGCACACCACCCAACGGAGACCCAGATGCCGGACTCATTCGACCAGAACGCGCTCGACTATCACCGCTATCCCAAGCCCGGCAAGCTGGAGATCAAACCGACCAAGCCCATGGGCAACCAGCGCGATCTGGCGCTGGCCTATTCGCCCGGGGTCGCGGCGGCCTGCCGCGAGATCGAGAAGGACGCGATGAACGCGTCGCTCTACACCGCGCGCAGCAACCTCGTCGCCGTCATCACCAACGGCACGGCGGTGCTGGGTCTCGGCGCCATCGGCGCGCTCGCCTCCAAACCGGTGATGGAAGGCAAAGCGGTTCTGTTCAAGCAGTTCGCGGATATCGATGTGTTCGATATCGAGATCGAGGAGCGCGACCCCGAGAAGTTCATCGAGACGGTCGCACGCATGGAGCCCAGCTTCGGCGGCATCAACCTCGAGGACATCAAGGCGCCGGAGTGCTTCATCATCGAGCGCGCGCTGAAGGAGCGGATGGGCATCCCGGTCTTCCACGACGACCAGCACGGCACCGCCATCGTGGTCTCGGCGGCCATCCTCAATGGCCTGCGCGTGGTGGGCAAGGACATCGGCAAGGTCCGACTGGTGACGGCCGGGGCCGGGGCCGCCGCACTGGCCTGCATCGACCTCTTGGTGAGCATGGGCCTGCCGAAGGAGAACGTCACCCTGACCGACATCGCCGGCGTGGTCTACAGCGGCCGCACCGAGGAGATGGATCCCTATAAAGGTCGCTACGCGATCGAGACCGAGCAGCGCACCCTGCAGGAGGCCATCGAGGGCGCCGACATCTTCCTGGGGCTCTCCGCCGCCGGCATCCTCAAGCCCGACTGGCTGCTCAAGATGGCGGACGCGCCCATCATCATGGCGCTTGCCAATCCGGTCCCCGAGATCATGCCCGACCTGGCCCGCGCCGCCCGACCCGATGCCATCATCGCCACCGGACGGTCGGATTTCCCGAATCAGGTCAACAACGTCCTCTGCTTCCCCTTCATCTTCCGGGGCGCACTCGATTGTGGCGCCACCGAGATCAACGAAGCGATGAAGATCGCCTGCGTCAAGGCGATCGCCGATCTCGCCATGGCCGAGCCGTCGGACATCGTGCGGGCCGCTTATGGCGGAGGCGAGCTGACCTTCGGACCCGAGTACCTGATCCCCAAACCCTTCGACCGGCGTCTCATGGAGAATCTGGCCCCTGCGGTCGCGCGTGCCGCAATGGAGAGCGGGGTCGCCACCCGACCCATCGCCGACCTGGACGCCTATCGAACCGCCATGCATCTGCGGGCCTATCGCACCGGGATGACCATGAAGCCCGTCTTCGATCAGGCGCGAGCCGCACCGAAACGGGTGATCTACGCCGAAGGCGAGAACGAGCGCGTCCTGCAGGTGGCCCAGCAGGCCATCCTCGAGGGGATCGCCCGCCCGATGCTGATCGGCCGCCCCGAGGTCATCGGACACCGCCTGAAAGAGCTCAGCCTGACCATGCGCCCGGATCGTGATTTCGATCTGATCGTGCCCTGCGAGAACACCAACTTCGACACGCACTGCCGAACCTTCTACGAGCGCGTCCAGCGACGCGGCTACGCGCCCGACGAGGCGCAGGAGTACATCCGCAACGACCCGACGGTACTGGCCGCGACCATGGTGCGATGCGGCGATGCCGATGCCATGATCTGCGGCGTGGTCGGACGCTATGCACGACACCTGAAGCATGTCGAGGAGGTGATCGGCACCGCGCCGGGCGTGCGTCATCTCACCGCCATGAACGCCATCGTCCTGCCGGCGGGGCCGCTCTTCATCGCCGACACCTATGTGCAGGCGGACCCGAGTGCGGAGGATCTCGCCGAGATCACCTTCCTGTGTGCGGCGCAGGTCCAGCGCTTCGGGCTGCGGCCCAAGATCGCGCTGCTCTCGCACTCCAACTTCGGCAGCCACGAGTCGCCGGCCGCCCGCAAGATGCAGGAGGCGATGCAACTGCTCCGCACCCGCGCCCCGAACCTCGAGGTCGAAGGCGAGATGCACGCCAACCTGGCCTTGGACGCCGCCGTGCGCGAGGCGCGCTTCCCTGACTCGAAGCTGAGCGGTCGCGCGAATCTTCTGATCATGCCCAATCAGGACGCGGCCAACATCGCCTTCAACCTCTTGCGGACCATCAACGAGGGCGGCGCCTTCGGCCCGATGCTGCTCGGGGCGGACCGCGCAGCCCACATCGTGACGCCGAGCACCTCCGTGCGGGGACTGCTCAATATGACCGCTTTGGCCGCTGTGCAGGCCGAGTGACCCAAACGCGTCAGCAGATGACGGCCTAGGTCATCGTCGATGGGGCTCCGCGTTCGCGCCTCGGAGCCCTCCGCCCGCCTCGCCCGGCGACTCCGGTTGCTGCCGAACGGAAAACCGCCCGCCAACGGGCGGTATTATTTTCATATATTTCAGTTTATTGTATTCATGACGCGCTGTGCAGCAAGGGATCTGCGGTTCCGGCCGGTCTGCAACGCCGACATCTCCCTTCACCCACTCGCACTTTGGCACATCCTCTGCGGAAACCGTCACCTGATGACAGGCTGGGTCAAAGTCGGTCCCGCGACTTGTCGCCGAAACCCTGCCAAGCGGTGGATCACCGCCTGGCACGAAAACTGATATTCACGAAGCGTGGGCGGTCTCGAGGATGTGAATCTGCCCCGTCAACGTTCGGGCTCGTGAGCAGGGAGGCCAAGGCGGTTCCGCCGAGGACGCACAGCTCCACGCGCACGGGTCCGGCGTAGGCCACTGCAGCCGTCGGTTGCAGTGGCCGCCTCTCGCTCAGTCGGCGGATTTCTCGCCCGCAAATTTCTGCCACAGGATCAGTCCCACCATCACCGCGACGGCAAGCATGGACACCATGAGCGCTGCATCGTCGAGAAAAGCGACGACGATACCGCTGACGATGAGAAAGACACCGACGACCGACATCCGCGGATTGCCGTGAACCCCGGAAAGGAACGTCGTCAGGCCGAGCAGGAAGATGATCTGCAATCCCGTGAGCTCGGCGTTGAGGACATCCTTGAGCTGCGGCAGATAGAGGATCCAAACCAAGACAAACAGGGCCCCCCAATGCAGGATCGTCTTGAGTGCAAACGCGGTCCGCGCCTTGGCGTCTTCGCCGGCAGAGCTCCAGCCGATCGCCAAGGCAACGAGGCCGAAGACCGGGATCAAGATCTGCCAGTAGAGGAGCGCGAACTCCAACCGCATGTCGGTGAAGGCAACACCTGCGATCACGGCGACGAAGAGAAGAACGTAGGGCCACTGCTCCAGCATGAGACGAACAAGGCCACTGCGCTGGCCGGCATCGGGTTGGGTCAGACTGGGTTGGTTTGCATTCGACACGTTTGAGTCTCCTAATGGTTGTCCGTCACTCGAGTCGCGGCTTGCATTGTACGAGCACGATCCGGCTGCCGGCTGACCATGCCGGCGATGTCGGTTCCCGTACGCAGACCATGGTAGTACGTCCGCGGCTCGGCGTCAGGCGAAGTCTGTCCCGTTCGACCTTGAGCGGAGGACTCGCCGAACGGTATCCTCCCCGGTGTTTTCGTCCATTTGCAGTCGCCTTTGCGCCGGTTCCGGCCGGCACGGCGACATCGAGAGGCCCATGACGCCAGTCGATACGAACACCACCGGGGGATGGAAGTCGACGGCGCGCGAGCTCTCCAATCCGCGAGTACTTTCGATGCTCTTTCTCGGTTTCTCGGCCGGGATCCCGCTTCTGTTGATCTTCTCTTCGCTCTCGCTGTGGTTGCGCGAGGCCGGCGTCGAGCGTCAGGCGGTTACCTTCTTCAGCTGGGCCGCGCTGGGCTATTCGTTCAAGTTCGTCTGGGCGCCCTTGATCGACAAGCTGCCGCTGCCCTTTCTGACCCGTCGATTCGGACGGCGTCGCGCGTGGCTGCTCGTCTCGCAGCTCGCCATCATCGCCGCCATCGTCGGTATGGCGCTGGTGGATCCGTCGACCGGCACCGGCCATGTCACGCGCATGGCGATTGCGGCCGTGCTGCTCGGCTTCTCGGCGGCGACTCAAGACATCGTGATCGACGCCTACCGGATCGAATCCGCCGCGCCGCGCCTGCAGGGGCTCATGTCCTCGACCTATATCGCGGGCTATCGGATCGGGATGGTGGTCGCCGGTGCAGGCGCGCTCTACTTGGCCTCGCTGTTCGGATCCGAGGCCGGCGACTACAGCTTCCGCGCCTGGCAGCTGACCTATCTCGTTATGGCCTCGACCATGCTGATCGGGGTGGCGACGACACTGCTGATCTCCGAGCCCGAGACCCGGCGTCCCGACGCCCATGTTTACGGTGCATTGGACTATCTGCGACTGGTCGGCGTCTTCCTGGTGGCCGCGGCAGCCTTTGCCGGCGGGTTCTTCATCTCGGGCGGGGCCTTCTCCGGGCTCAAGGCGTGGGCGGGGGGCGGGCCGATCACCGGCTTCCTCTTGGAAACCCTGCATTTTGCCGTTGCCGTGTCCGCGGCGGTCGCTGTCGGATGGCTGTTGGTCGCCGCCGGGGCCGTGAACGCCGTAATGGCGCGCGAGACCTGGATCGAGCCGGCATTGGATTTCTTTCGCCGCTACGGTCTGAAGACCGCCCTGCTCTTGTTGGCCCTGATCGGGCTCTATCGGATCTCGGACATCGTGCTCGGCGTGATTTCCAACGTCTTCTACCAAGACATCGGTTTCTCCAAGCCGCAGATCGCGACCGCCGTGAAGACCTTCGGGGTCATCGTGAGCATCCTCGGCGGACTGCTCGGCGGACTGATGGCGACCCGTTACGGGGTCATGCGGATCCTGATGCTCGGCGCCATATTGTCCGCGGCCACCAACCTCATCTTCGTCGTCTTGGCGCTGGCCGGGCCTGACCTGACCTGGCTGTACATTGCGGTCGCCGCGGACAACCTAGCCGCCGGACTCGCGAGCGCGGCCTTCGTCGCCTTTCTGTCGAGCCTGACCAGCGTCTCCTTCACCGCCGTGCAGTACGCCATCTTCAGCTCGCTCATGACACTCTTGCCCAAGGTCCTGGGCGGTTATTCCGGCTCGATCGTCGACGCGATCGGCTATCCCGGTTTCTTCGTCTTCACGACCTTGATCGGCGTCCCGGTGGTCCTTCTGGTCTGGCTGGCCGGGCGAAGCCTGGCGATCGACGATCGGGCTCGAGAGGCCGCCGCGGCGGCAGCGGTCGCGTGAGACCGAGGGGCCCCGTGAACGACCGGAGCGGCTCGGATCACAGGACCGTGCGATCCGGCTGCATGCCGGTGGATTCCCGGAGATTCCGGGATCCGAGGGCGGAGTGACCGCGACATTGTGGTGTCGAGAAGATCGCGGCCTCATATAGAGTCCTTAGTGAACAGGTGTCCGACAACAGGAGCCCGCGCATCTCATGGTTTTCTTGCACCGGATCTTACCCTTGCTGATCGCGACCGCCTTCATCGTCGGCTGCGCACAATCCCCGACCCGGCCGGCGCCCGAGCGCCAACCGGCCGAGGCATCCGAGAGCACCGACAGCACGCGCACATCGGACGCGGAAACGGATCTTGCCCCGGGCGATGCTGCCGCGGAGTCCGTCTCCGAGCCGACGGCCGAACCGGCGAAGCGCGCCTTGACGATCCAGATCGGCAGCCAGTCGTTCGTCTACGCGGAGGGCGCTCACGTCGTGCGAACCGGCCCGATCTCCTCGGGACGCGAGGGACACCGCACGCCGCTCGGCACCTTCTCGGTGCTCAGCAAGGAGAAGGACAAGGTCTCCTCGCGCTACACCAACCAGCTCGGCTGGCAAGCCTGGATGCCCTACTCCATCCAATTCTACGGCCACTATTTTCTGCACGAGGGTTGGCTCCCGGGTTATCCGGATTCAGCCGGCTGCGTGCGCGTCGGCGAGAAGGACGCGCGCTTTCTCTTCGAGCACATGAAGGTGGGCGATCTCGTCAGCGTCGTCGACTGAACGCACCGGCGCCGATTGACCGATGCCCCGGGTGCGGCGAAGATCCTCGGCTCGATAGCTGACAGGATCCATCGGATGAACCACCGCAATCGCATGCAGGCACTCCTGCTCCTGACCATCGGCACCTTCACGGGTCTCGGCAGCGCTCAGGAGATCAAGCTCGAGCTCAACAAGCTGGAGCCCCAGACCGAGACGAAGGCTTGTCGCGCCTACCTCGTCTTCGACAACAGCGCCGGACCGGCGATCGAGGCGCTGCAGCTGGACCTGATCCTGTTCGACCAAGCCGGCGTGATTGCCCGACGCCTGGCGGTCGACACCGCACCCTTGCGGGCGGCAAAGACGACCGTGAAGCTGTTCGATATCCCGGACATCGACTGCGCCGAGATCCGCCGGATCCTGATCAACGAGGTGCTCGAGTGTCGCGACGCCGAAGGCCCGCAGAGCGATTGCATCGAGCGCCTGACACTGTCGACACGCGCCGAGACGCCGCTGGTGAAATAACCGATGACACCGCACCACGCCGAGGCCATATCCGAGGCCATATCCGAGGCCATATCCGAGGCCATATCCGAGGCCATATCCGAGGCCAGACCCGAGGCCAGACCCGAGGCCAGACCCGAGGAAAGACCTGATGTCTGAAACCGCGACAGCCGCCGCTCTCGCTCCGATGACCGCCGCGACGTCCGACATGCCGGATCCGGTGACTGCAGCGGAGTCCTGGTTCGGCATCGTCGTGCCCTCTGCGATGACGATCGCCATCCCCGAGCCGCTGCGCGCCCTGCTCGACGCCGGTGGTCCGGTGATGCTGATCCTGGCGGCGATGTCGGTCTTCGCCCTGACCATCGTCCTGATCAAACTCTGGCAGTTTGCCCGCTTGCGAAATGGCGGCGCCGAGCACATCGAGAGCGCGCTGAACGACTGGCAGGCCGGTCGATGTGGCGAGGCGGTAGGGCGGCTCGCGCAAGCAAGTAATCCGCTCACCGGGGTGGTTCGAACCGCCATGCTCGGGAGTCTCCACGCGAATGACCCGGCGGCGCTGCGCGAAGAGGTCGAGCGACGCGCCCAGGGGGTGCTGACGGCCTTGAGGAGTTATCTGCGTGGGCTCGAGGTCATCGCGAGCCTCAGTCCGCTGCTCGGTCTGCTGGGAACTGTCATCGGCATGATCGACGCCTTTCGCGCCCTCGAGGCGGCCGGCAGTCAGGTCGATCCGTCGGTGCTGTCCGGCGGGATCTGGGTCGCCCTGCTGACCACGGCCGCGGGACTGTCGGTCGCCATCCCGACCGTCGTGGCGCTGAATTGGCTGGAGCGTCTCCTGGAAGGCGTCACGCGTCGCTTGGAGGATCAGGTGACCCGCGTCTTCACCGGAGGACTGCGGCTCGACGGGCCGATCGTTTCGGCGCAGCAGCCGGTTGTCGCGCCTCGGATCCCGCATGCGGTTTGAGTCTCCCGCGCCGCGTCGCCGACTGATCGGCCTGACCCCGCTGATCGACGTGGTCTTCATCCTGCTCGTCTTTTTCATGCTCGCCTCCAGCCTGATCAACTGGCAGGCGATCGAGATGGGCGCGCCGGCCTCGGCAACCGCGGGGACCCCGGTGGTCGGGTCTTGGCTGGTGCGCGTGCAGCCCGAGGGCCTGGACCTCAACGCCGAGACGATCGCCGCCGCCGAGCTTGCCGGACGGGTCGCCTTAAGGATCGGCGAAGACCCGGCTCAGCGCATCCTGGTCCAGCCCGCACCCGGCGTCAGCCTGCAGCGTCTGGTCGACGTCCTGGATCTGCTGCGCGACGCCGGGGCAACACACCTGACCCTCTTGCGCCTTTGAACCCCCATGCGACTGAAACGCCCCAAGCCGGCAGCCGACAGCGAAGCCAGTCTGATTCCGCTGATCAACGTCGTCTTTCTGCTGCTGATCTTCTTCATGTTGGCCGGCCGACTCGCCCCGACCGAATCGCTTGCCCTGGCCCCCCTGCGCTCGGACAGCCCTCAGAGCGCACGAGCAGCGCCGCTGGTCCTGCTGATCGACCGAACGGGACAGATCAGCCTCGACGGCGAGCTGCTCGACGAGACGACCCTCGCCGAGCGGGTTGCCGAAAGGCTCGCGGACGGCCCTTCGCACCTGCAGATCAAGGCGGACGCGACCCTCGAAGCGCTTCGCTTGGTCGATCTGCTCGAGCGGTTGCGCGCCGCCGGGGCCGAAGACATCGACCTTCTGACCTTGGCGCGAGAGGAATGACCCTCGGATGATTGAGCCTCGACGCCATCAGTGGGTGCTTGCGCTTCTCTTCGCCCTCGCCGCCCACCTCGCCCTCGCGAAGCTGCTCGAGCCGCCGGCGCCGATCGCGCTGGACGATCCCGGCATCCGCATCTCGCTCGGAGGGGCGGGGCCTGCCGGTGGCGACGGCGCGGCGGACGCGGTCGAATCCATCGCGGCGGACACCCTGCCGACCGCGACCTTGGAGGCGACGGCGATCCAGGCCGTCAGCGCCCCCGTGCTCGCCCCCGTGCTCGCGACGGCCACCGAGACCATCCGGGCCGCCGAGCCCGCACCGCCTGCGCCGATCACTGCCGCGGAACCCGTGACTCCGAAGCCGAAGGCCGAGACGGTTAAAAGCCGCGCGACCCCGCCGCCACGAACGGCTCAAGCCGCACCCAAGCCAAAGAAAGAACCCCAAACGGCCCAGCAAACCAAGCAGCCCCGACCGACCGCCGCCAAGCCGGCATCCCCGGACGCCGAAGCCGTCGGCAACGCGACCGGCAAACGCAGCACGGGCGGCGCAGGCGCTCCCTCGGCCGCCGACGCGGGCGGTGGCGGTGGCGGCGGAACGGCCGGAAAGTCTGACGGCGGCAAATCCAAGCACCGTTACTACGCCGAGCTCGCGGCCTGGCTGGAGCGTCACAAACGCTACCCATCCCAAGCCCGAAAGATGCGTCAGGAAGGCATCGTCAGGGTCCGCTTCGTGATCGACCGCAGCGGGAAGGTCATCTCGCATCGCATCGAAACGAGCTCGGGCCATACCGCGCTCGATCACGCCGCATCCGAGCTGCTCAGGCGCGCGTCCCCGATGCCGGCGATCCCGGCAAGCATGGGCCAGTCCAGGCTGGAGATCCTGGTCCCGATTGCGTACCGATTGCGCTAAACCGCGTCCAGAGCGAGATGCTCACTTTCGAGTGAGCTCGACGTTTGGTGCATCCACGACCCTTAGCGGGGGACGCGGTTTAGAATTTTATATTTTTTAATACTTTAAACCGCGCCGGCTCCAGCGGCTCTGAAATCCGCCGGGGCCGATCTCATCCAAAAACATCGCATACCGCACTGGGCGCGGTTTAACGGTCGTCAAGTCTGCCGGGGCCGATCCCATCCAAGAACATCGCATACCGCGCTGGGCGCGGTTTAACAGCGATTCGAAATCAACACGAAGAGGAAGGTTGGTCACAGTCTCCACTTCGGCACAATCCGGGGATTCAGGCAATCCCGTTGGACGTCTCGCGCTCTTTCGACATAAGCTTTCGGCTCAAGCATCGAGCGGTCTGGACGCGTTGCCGGAGCAGATAAAGACAGGAACCAATCCATGGAGACGACCTTCGATCCGAGCGAGACAACTCTCTTTTCCGCCGAGCAACCACCGCCGAGCAACCCGAGCGCTTCTTTCCCGCAGGAAATTGTCGCCGAATCACCCCCGGAACCCTATGAGCCGGAGGAGAAGACATCGGTCGGGCCGACGCCTTCATGCGCCACGCTCCCGCATGCGGCAGCGGCCGTTCGGACCTGCGTTTTTTACGTCGATGCCGACAACCAACTCCCGCTATGCGCCAAGACATTGGTCGAAACCTGTCGCGTCGATCTTGCCGTGGGCATCCTCAGGGCATTCATCGCCGGCAACAACAGCGGGCGCCAAGTCGACAACTGGTCCGAGGCGCTCCGCACCAACGCCGAGCACATCGCCATCCATGCCCTCAAGGTGCCGACGCGAAAAGAGGCGGCCGACCTCGCGCTGGTCATGGAGCTCGGCGCCAACCTGAAAGACCATATCGCATCGCGCGACCTCGTCATCATCGTGTCGCGCGATGACTTCCTGATCGGCGCCGCGGAACGTGCACGATCACTGGGCTGCGCATGCATCATCGCCTACGGAACCGGTGCACCCGTGAGTCCCCGGGAAACATCCTTGCCGACCCTGATCTTGCCGATGCCGGACAAGGGCACCACGGCGTCGACCGTTCCCCGTCCAATCGCTCCGACGGCGCCTTCACAGGTTGCATTCAGTCCTGCCAAGGCGGCCTTGACGTCGTCCCAAATCCTGACGAAGGTCCAGGCAGAGCTGTCGCAGCAACCCGGCGGCGGTTACGCAGCAGGGCCGCTCGGAAGCCTCTTGGCGAAATTGGGACTGGACGCCGACGCCCGAAAACAGTTTCTCTCCGAAGCGCGGGGCGTCCGCATCCTCGGCAGCGGTCCGGACAAACGTTACCTTTTCGGCAGATGATTCGAAGCAAAGCGATTCGCTCCACCCCACCGCATGCCAATTGACCAGCCATGAGCCCAAGCCCTGCCTCCTTCGCCGACGCGATCACCCCGGACCTTGCTGTCGCCGGTTGCCCCGAGGAGCGCCCGTCGCAGTGTCGATGGCCCGTTTTCCTTTGGCCTTATCTCCTGCTCGTCGCGCTTCTGGTACCGGCTCTTGGTCGGGCCGCGTGTGAGCCGGGAGACGCCCTGACACTGCTGCATTTCAACGACTTCCACGGCCAGCTCGAGCCCTACGAAGACCCGCGCGACGCCAGCGAGCGCGGCGGCATCGCCCGCCTTGCCGCGACGGTCGCCGAGGTTCGGGCGGAGGATCCAAGCCGCCCGGTCGTTTTCCTATTCGCGGGCGATCTTCTGCAGGGAACGTTGACATCCAGCCTGTTCTTGGGCGTACCCGACCTGATGCTGCTCGGACGCATGGGTGTGGATGCCGCCGTCATGGGGAATCACGAGCTGGATTACGGCCAAGCGGTCTTTCGCCGTTTGAGCGAAGAGGCCGCATTCCCTTTCCTGAGCGCCAATGTAGCGTCCGACCCGGAACCGCTGCCGGTGCTGGCTTCGGTCGTCATCGACCGGCCGGGCGAGCCGAAGGTCGCGGTCCTGGGACTCACCACGCCGGAGCTGACCACGGCGACCCATCCGCGCAACATCGAGGGCATCAGCGTGGAGGAGCCGATCGCCGTCGCCCGGCGCCTGGTGCCGGAGCTGCGCAACAAGGCCGACCTGGTGGTGGTGCTCTCGCACCTGGGGATTGCAGACGATCGCCGGTTGGCCGCATCCGTGCCCGGTATCGACCTGATCGTGGGCGGCCACAACCACAACCTCTACGCACAGCCGGTGATCGTAGAAAACGTGCCCATCGTCCAAGCCGGCGAGCGCGGCGGCTGGCTGGGACGTATGGATTTCCGGTGCCGCGAGGGCCGCCTGACGGGCACCGACTACGCCCTCATCCCGATCGATGCCGCGAGCCCCGAGGATCCGCAGATCGCGGAGGAGGTCCGGCGGATCACCCTGGACGCCGAGCGGGAGCTGGACAAGGAGGTGGGGTTCAACACGCAGGAGCTCAGCGCCTGGCGCGAGCTGATTCGCCGCGAGGAGGCCCCGTTCGGCAACTTCGTGGCCGATTTGGCGCGCGAGATCACCCTGGCGGATGTCGCCCTGTTCAACGGCGGTGGCTTTCGGAGCAGCATCCCCGCAGGACCCGTCACGCTCAAGGCGATCTATCAGGCCTTCCCCTTCCGCAACGAGCTGGTCCTGGGAGACTTGACCGGCGCCCGACTGCTCGCCGCGCTGGAGCGCAGCGCGGCACTCAACCCGCTGGACAACCCCGGCGGCTTTCTCCAGGTCTCCGGGGTGCGTTACCGCATCGAGAACGGGCGGCTTGCGAGCGCCACGATCGGCGACGTCCCCATCGATCCAGCCCGCCGTTATCGGATCGTGACCTCCGACTTTCTCGCGGCCGGCGGAGACGGGTACGAGATGCTCGAGACAATGACCGAGCCTGTCATGACCGGACGCCTGATCTCGGACATGGTCATCGAGGGCTTCCGCACCGCAAGCCCGGTGAGCGTCGAAACAGACGGGCGGATCACGCGACGCTGAATCATAGGACCGGAGCCGAGCCCCTGTCCGATGCCGCAGCGCATCTTCGGAGGCGCTGCGGCTTTTCGTTATGCGAACGCGGCGCGGAACCGATCCAGGAAGGTGTCGTACTCGGCCTCGGGCAGCAGGTTGATCCCGGCTGCCGCCTTGCGCCCCCCGCCGCTCGGAAAACCGCGACAGAGCACATCCGCCCCGTCCGGGCGCGCGAGCGGTGCTCGGACACTGACGAGAAACCCGCCCCCGGGCAACCGGGTCAGCATGGCGTGCGCTTGCTCGGGCGCCTGCCCGGCCAGCTCGTTGGCGAAGACGCCGCTGGCACGGCGGGCCCAAGGCTCGGCCGGCAGGATGAAGAGACGGTGACGCTCGCTCGCGTACGCGGGTGCAACGGCGCGCGCCCGGGCCATGTCGTCGGCATAGCCGTCACGCAGGGCGGCAAACGTCGGATCCTCGACGATAAAGGTCAAGGGATCGGCGTAAGGCTGCAAGCTGCGAAACAGCACGTCCGGGGCAAACAAGAGGTCGTCGACCGTCTCGCCGTAACCGTTGTAATTGAGATAGATGCCGAGATCGCGCAGCAGGCCGAGCTCGCCTTCGGTCAGGCCCAATGGCTCGGCAGCGCGACGCGCGGACGTGTCGAAATTGTCCCCGAAGGTCCCGACCACCGCCCATGCGCGTTGCGAGCCATCAAGATAATCGTCGACCAGGAGACTGGTCCCCTTGTCGGGCAGCGTCTCGATGTGGACATCCAGCGCCGGGTGGGCCGGGATCTCGCCGGCGAAGTGGTGATCGAAATAGCGGATGCGCGCACCCTGCCCCAGCAATCGCTCGACCGCACCGCGATTCTTGTCGAACGAGATATCCAGCGCGGTGACCTGATCGCCCTCGACCGCCTCGACCCGCTCGAGCAGGGCGATATCGCGTTTCACACCGGTGACCAGGATGCTCTCGATCGGCTCGGCCAAGCGCAGTTGCTGCAGGGCACAGAGACCGTCGGCGTCGCCGTTGAAGACATCGTAATGACTCATCTGGAAAACCGTTTGCGTGCAGATGGATGTCGGCCGATTATCCGCCCAACTGCCCGGCCGGTCCAAATCCACATCCGCTCGCGCCGATGCCCTACGACGTCGTTCACGTCGGACACGGCTGAGCCGGCGTTGCTCGAGGCGTTCGCGATCGGTAGACTTTGCAATCCACTCAAGTCTCCGACGGGGGCGGGCCGCATGGCGAGCCGACGGGCCGAGCGCCCCGAGAACCCCAGCTCGCGATTCCGGCGATCCGACCCAACCTCTTTACGCATCCTCTATTTGGAACCACCATGGCCATCGAGCAGACCCTGTCCATCATCAAACCCAATGCGGTGGCGAAGAATGCCATCGGCGCCATCCTGGGCCGTTTCGAAACCGCCGGGCTGCAGATCGTCGCCGCGCGGATGCTCCACATGAGCAAGGAGCAGGCTTCGGCCTTCTACGGCATCCACCAAGGCAAGCCCTTCTTCGACGAGCTGGTCGCGTTCATGACCTCGGGTCCGGTAATGGTCCAGGTGCTCGAAGGTGAAGACGCGGTTGCGAAGAATCGCGACATCATGGGCGCGACCAACCCGGCCAATGCCGCGCCCGGCACCATCCGTGCGGACTTCGCCGATTCATTCACCGAAAACGCGGCGCACGGCTCGGATGCCGCGGATACCGCGACCGTGGAGATCGCCTTCTTCTTCCCGGAAGGCGTCTGCCCGCGCACCCGCTGAGGATCCCCGTGGCCAACGCCGAGCTCAAACCCAATCTACTCGACCTGGATCTTGCCGACTGCGAGAGACTGGTGCTCGGGCTGGGTTTCAAGGCGTTTCACGGCCGCAGTCTCTTCAAATGGATCCACAAACACGGCGTCGTCGAATACGACGCCATGACGGATCTGTCCAGGGCGCTGCGCGATGCGTTGCGCGAGACCGTCGAGATCCGCCTGCCGCGGATCATCCACGATCAGCCCTCGGCCGACGGCACCATCAAATGGATCGTGGAGCTGGAAGACGGCCAGCGCATCGAGACGGTCTTCATCCCGGAGGGACGCCGCACCACCGTCTGCGTCTCCTCGCAGGTGGGGTGCGCGCTCGACTGCTCCTTCTGCGCGACCGCGACACAAGGCTTCAACCGCAACCTGACGGTCGGGGAGATCGCCGGTCAGATCTGGCATGCGACACGCCAGATGGGCAGCGCGCCTTCGAACGTCGTCATGATGGGCATGGGCGAGCCGCTGGCCAACTTCGATGCTGTCGTCAAGGCGATGGACATCATGCAGGACGATTTCGCCTACATGATCGCCAAGACGCGCCTGACGCTCAGCACCTCGGGCATCGTCCCGAACATCTACCGTCTGCGCGAGGTGAGCGACGTCTCGCTGGCCGTCTCGCTGCATGCGCCGAACGATGCCCTGCGCGACGAGCTGGTGCCGATCAACCGCAAGTACCCGCTCGCCGAGCTGCTGCCGGCCTGCAAGGCTTACGTCGGCAGCGACAAACGCCGTCGCATCACTTGGGAGTACGTGATGCTCGACGGCATCAACGACAGCCTTGCGCACGCCAAGCAGATGATCCGCTTGCTCGAGGGAATTCCGTCGAAGGTCAACCTGATCCCGTTCAACCCCTTCCCCGGAAACCAGTACGGCACCTCGCCGCCCGAGCGCATCGAGGCCTTTCGCGCGCGGCTCGCCGGCGCCGGCATCTTCACCATGACCCGCAAGACACGCGGCGACGAGATCGCCGCCGCCTGCGGACAGCTCGTCGGGCGGGTCGAGGACCGCACCCGTCGGCTCGGGCGCGTCGCGGTCGCGATTCCGTTGAACGACGGGGTTCGGGCCGGGAAGGCGGCGACGCCATGACGCCTCATCACGCCGTACGCCTCGTGACGCATGCCGTCCTGATGCCGAGCGCACTCTGTTTCGGCTTGATCGGCTGCGCGAGCAAAGCCGCGCAGCAAGACACCGATCCGCTCGGGCTCGATCCGCAGGACAGCCCCGCGGCCCTGTATGTCGAAATGGCCGAGGAGTACTACAACCGCGGCCAGACCGAGGTCGCCTTCCGTCGCGCTCAACAGGCGATCAACGCCGACAAGAATTATCCCAAAGCCCACGTCTGGCTCGCCTTCATGTACGAGGAGATGGACAAGCCCGACCTCGCGGCGACGCACTACGAGCGCGCCATCAAGCTCGCGCCGAACAACTCGGATGTCATCTATGCGTTCGGCGCCTATCAGTGCCGACAAAAGCGCTACGCCGAGGCGGACGTCTACTTCAAAAAGGCCCTGGACAATCCACTCTACGCAACGCCTTGGGTCGCGATGACCAACGCAGGGACCTGTGCGGGGAGCGCCGGTGACGCGGCCAAGGCGGAAGGCTACTATCGTGCTGCCGTCACCGCCAACCCCGGCTTCGGCCCGGCGCTGGTCAAGCTCGCGGAGATCGAGCTCAAACGCGGCAACATGCAAGGGGCAAAGCGCTATCTTGATCGCTATTTCGAGCCGACGACCTTGCGCACCCCGGCGACGGCCCGGGAGGCACTCGCCGCCGCGGTCACGACCGAACGTGCACTAGGTAACCGAGCCCGCGCAGCCGAGTACGAGCAGGCGTTGCGCGCAAGCTTCCCGAACACACCCGAGACCCGCGCGCCGTAGGGACCTCACGAGTGACAAACCAGACACAATCGACCGACCCGAACGACCAAAACGTGGTCGAATTCGGCGATAGCCCGGGGCGACGCCTGCGGGTACAACGCCAATCGCGTGGCCTGGCGATCGAGCGGATCGCCTCGCAGCTGCACCTCAGACCCGCGATCATCGAGGCGCTCGAGCAGGATCGCTTCGACCTCTTGCCCGACCCGGTCTTCATCACCGGCTATCTGCGCAACTACGCGCGCATGCTCGGCCTTGATCCGATGCCGCTGATTGCCGCCTATCAGGCCCATGCCGGGACTCCGAAGAGCATCGAGCCCGCCCGCCCGATCCCGGGATCGGATCGCGATTCGGGCGGCACCCGCATCCTGGTGCGCCTCGTCAGCCTCGCCTTGGCCGTTGCGGTCGTCGCGATGATTGCGCTCTGGTGGCACGATCGCCCCGAGCTCGCACCGGAGCTGGGCCTCGACACGACAGACCCGAATCACCTGGCGATCGATGCCGAGGGCATCGACGAGATGGCGCCCGAGATCGCCGAGCAGGCACCCGAGCAGACACCCGAGGAGACGACGGAATCGATCCCGACGGATGGCCTCGCAACACCGGCACCGCCCGAGCCGCCGATTACCGAGCGGTCCGAGACCGACCCCGATCGAGCCGGCACACGCCTCGTCTCGCCCGCAGCCATACCCGAGCCGACAGCCGACCCGGTCGCCGAGACCACGATCGGGTCGAACGAAACGACCGCGACGCCCGATGTCGAAACCCCGACGCCCGCCCCCGAGTCCGCGACGGCGACGGCGACGGCGACGACTGGCATCGTCCTCGAGTTTTCCGGTCCCTCTTGGCTCGAAGTCCGCGATGCCGCCGGACAACGCCTCATCGTCGGCGAGATGAAGGCCGGAGATCGACGCGAGGTTACGGGGCAAGCGCCTTTCCGGTTCACGGTCGGGCGGGTCAACAACAGCAGCATGATGGTCGACGGCAAGCCCTTCGACCTGGAAGGTCGTTCGCGCGGCAACGTGGCGCGCTTCTCGTTCGACCCCGCATCGCCCGAGTGACGGTGCGCTCCGGCCGAACCCATCCGAGCGTCGTCAGCATCCATCGAGCCGCCGAACATGAGTAAAGACATCCAGGCCATCCGCGGGATGCACGACATCCTGCCCGAGGCCGTCGCCACCTGGCATCGCATCGAGGACACCGCGCGCAGCATCCTTGCGGGCTACGGCTATGCCGAGATCCGCACGCCGATCCTCGAGGTCACGGACCTGTTCAAGCGCTCCATCGGCGAGGTCACCGACATCGTCGAGAAGGAGATGTACAGCTTCGAGGATCGCAATGGCGACAGCCTGAGTCTGCGCCCGGAGGGAACCGCGAGCTGCGTGCGTGCCGCGATCGAGCACGGTCTGCTCGTCGCACCCCGACGCCTGTGGTATCGCGGCCCGATGTTCCGCCACGAGCGCCCGCAACGCGGGCGCTACCGGCAGTTCAATCAGATCGGCGCCGAGGTCTTCGGACTCACGGGACCGGATATCGATCTCGAGCTGATCCTGCTCACCGCCCGCCTGTGGCGCACGCTCGGGCTGAAGGGTCTGCGTCTGGAGATCAACAGTCTCGGCGACCCCGAGGAGCGCCGGCTATATCGCGAGCAGCTGGTGACCTATCTGGAGGCTCGGCGCGAGCATTTGGACGCCGAGAGTCTGCGACGTCTGCATACCAATCCACTGCGCGTCCTGGACTCCAAGCATCCCGAGACCCAGAAGGTCGTCGCCGATGCACCGACGCTGATGGATCATCTCGGCGAGGAGAGTCTGGCGCACTTTCAAGGCATTCGTCAGGGTCTGGATCAGGCGGGGATCCCCTACCGTCTCAATCCGCGGCTGGTGCGGGGTCTGGACTACTACAACCGCACGGTGTTCGAGTGGATCACCGAGGATCTGGGTGCCCAAGGCACCGTCTGTGCCGGCGGTCGCTATGACGGACTGGTCGAGCAGCTCGGTGGCCGGGCGACACCTGCCGTCGGCTTCGCCTTGGGCCTCGAGCGGCTGGTGGAGCTGCTCGCGCTCGCGGGCCATGCCGACGAGCCTGCGGTGCATGCCTACCTGGTCGCGGTCGGCGATCAGGCCCAGCGCGAGGCCCCGCTCCTGGCCGAGCGTCTGCGCGATGCCCTGCCCCGTCTGCGCCTCATGTCACACTGCGGCGGCGGCAGCTTCAAGAGCCAGTTCAAGAAGGCCGACAAGAGCGGCGCAGCCTTCGCACTCGTGCTGGGCGAGTCGGAGCTGGCGCAGGGTATCGTCGGCGTCAAACCCTTGCGGGCCGAGAGTGGCCAACAGGAGCTTGGGTTCGACGCATTGGTCGAAGTCCTGAAGCGAGAGATCGAGAACCCGGATTGACGGCGGCGGGCGAAGACGCCGGCCAAGCCGCACGGGAATCCACGTCACCACGGAGAGCGAAGTGAGTTACGAGACCGACGACGAAAAAGTCGAAGCCATCAAGACCTGGTGGAAAGAGAACGGCGTGGCGATCGTCATGGGCATCGCCATCGGACTGGGCGCCATCGTCGGCTGGCGCTACTGGGGCGATTATCGCGACAGCGTTGCCGGTCAGGGCTCGGCGGTCTTCGATCAGGTGCTCGCGAACGCCGCGACCGGTCAAACCGAGGCCGTCGTGGCCCAGGCCCGCATGCTGAGCGACGAGTTCGCCTCGACGCCCTATGCGGCGCTCGGCGCGCTGGTCGAGGCGAAGGCGCTCTACGAGTCGGGCCAAACCGATGCGGCCATAACCGCCTTGACGGGGGTGATCGGCGCCGCCCCGGATCCGGCTCTGGCTCGCATCGCAGGGCTTCGCCTGGCGCGGATCCAGGTTGCGGAAGGCCGCTTGGACGAGGCAACCAAGACCGTTGCGGATCACGACACCAGTCCCGAGTTTGCCGGCGACTTCGCCGCGGTGCGGGGCGACATCGCCGCGGCACGCGGGGATACGGTGGCGGCGCGCGCGGCCTACGAGCAGGCGATCGCCGAAGGGACCGGGTTCTCGCAGTTGATCCGTCTCAAGCTCGACAACCTACCCGCCGCCGGATAGCGGTCGGAGATCCGTCTATGGTCACGCAATCGACAGCGGGCGCCGCCCGACTCGGAGTTCTGCTGCTCGCCGGCCTGTTGAGCGGTTGCGGCATGATCCCGTGGCTCGGCGCCGACAAGGATCCCACGCCACCGACCAAGCTTACCGAGATCGTGCAGACGGTCGGCTTGACGACCCTCTGGTCGGCGCGCGTGACGCGCGGCACGGCCGGACGGCGGCTCTACTTGGTTCCGATGCTGGCTGCAGAGCGACTCTATGTCGCCGATTCACGCGGTCGGTTGGTCGCCGTTGCCGCGGACAGCGGACGCGTCCTCTGGGAGCGCGACACCGACCTGCAATTCAGCGGCGGCCCCGACGTCAAAGGCGACCGCTTGGTGATCGGGACCAGTCGGGGCGAGCTTCTCGCCTTCTCCGGCAGCGACGGCAAGGAGCTCTGGCGTACCCAACTCGGCAGCGAGGTCCTCTCGGTCCCGCGTCTGACCGACACGGCCCAAGTCATCGTCCACACCCTCGACGACAGCGTCTACGGGATCGACGCCAATACCGGCGCCCAGCAATGGCGTGTCAATTATCCCGCCCCCGTGCTCACCTTGCGCGGCAGCAGCAGTCCGGTCATGACACCTACCGGGATCCTCGTCGGCCTCTCGGGCGGCAAGCTCGTGAACCTTGACCCGGCCGACGGCACCCCGCTCTGGGAGGTCGCCGTCACCCGTCCGAGCGGGCGTTCCGAGCTCTCGCGCATTGCCGATATCGATGCCGACCCGGTCGTGATCGGGACCATTGCCTTCGTCGGCTCCTACAACGGCGATCTGGCCGCCGTCGACATCGCGACCGGCACCGTCATCTGGCGACGCGAGCTTTCGGCGCACGCCGGGCTCGCCGCCGATGCATCCGACCTCTTCATTACGGACTCGAGCGACCAGATCTGGGGCGCGGACCCGAGCGACGGCGCCGGACGCTGGCGCCAAGAGGGTCTGCGCTACCGCCAGGTGACCGCCCCGGCGTTGGTGGGCAACCTGATCGCGGTCGGCGACCTGGACGGCTATATCCATCTGCTCACACGCACCGACGGCCGCTTGGTCGGGCGCACCCGCATCACGGGGAAAGGGGCGATCACGGCACGACCCTTGGTCGTCGGCAACCGTCTCTATGTCTACGCCGACGACGGCACCCTGGCCGCCTTGTCCGTCGGCGCTGCCCCTGCGCCCAAGATGGGCCTGCGCGGGAGCGCCCCCGCCGACGCCGGTGCCGCCTCGCGCGACGTCGATACCGCACCGGCCGATTCGCCGGGATCCGCACCACCGGAGTCCAGCCCCTGAACGGCATGCTGCCCGTCATCACCCTGATCGGCCGGCCCAACGTGGGCAAGTCGACACTCTTCAATCGCCTCACCCACACGCGGGATGCCTTGGTTGCGGACTTTCCCGGCCTGACCCGCGATCGCCAGTACGGGATCGGCGTCGTCGGACCGAGCCGTTACGTCGTCGTCGACACCGGCGGCATCAGCCAGGCCGTCGACGGCGTCGAGGCGCTGATGGAGCGCCAGGTCCAGCTCGCGATCGACGAGGCGGATCATCTGCTCTTCCTCGTCGATGCGCGCGACGGCTGTACCCCGGGCGACATCGAGATCGCCGCGCGGCTTCGCCGCATGGGCAAGGCGGTCAGCCTGGTGGTCAACAAGAGCGACACCATGGATCCGGTGCTGGCCACCGCCGATTTCCATCGACTCGGTCTCGGCGAGCCGATGGCGGTCTCGGCCACCCATGGTCGCGGCGTGCAGGATCTCATCGACGCGGTCTTCGCGGGTTTCCCTGCAGCCGACGAGGAGGCGATCGGCGCCGCACAGACCGAGGAAGGCATCCGGGTCGCGATCGTCGGGCGCCCGAACGCAGGCAAATCGACGCTCATCAACCGCATCCTCGGCGATGACCGGCTGGTCACCTTCGACAGCCCGGGCACCACCCGCGACAGCATCTTCGTCCCCTTCGAGCAACAGGGTCGGCACTACACCCTGATCGACACCGCGGGCATGCGCCGCCGCGCCCGGGTCGACGACGTCATCGAGAAGTTCAGCGTCATCAAGACGCTCCAGGCGATCGACGCGGCCAATGTCGTCATCCTGGTGCTCGATGCACACGAGGGCGTCGGCGAGCAGGATGCCACGCTCGCGGGACACATCATCGAGCGCGGGCGGGCACTCGTGGTCGCGATCAACAAGTGGGACGGGCTGGCCCCGGACCAACGCGAGCAGATCAAGACCCAGTTCGCGCGCAAGCTCGCTTTCCTCGACTTTGCCAAAATGCACCTGGTCTCCGCCCTGCACGGCAGCGGTGTCGGCCTCCTGCTCGACGAGGTCGACAAGGCCTACGCCAATGCCACGCGCAACCTCTCCACACCCGAGCTGACGCGACTGCTCGAGGACGCCGTTCAAGAGCATCAACCGCCGCTCGTGCATGGGCGACGCATCAAGCTGCGCTATGCCCACCAAGGCGGACGCAACCCGCCCATCATCATCATCCACGGCAACCAGACCGAGTCGGTCCCGGACACCTACCGACGCTATCTCATCAACCGTTTCAGACGCGAGCTCAAGCTCCTCGGCACCCCCTTGCGGATCGAGTTCAAGAGCGGCACCAATCCCTTCGCAGGTCGTCGCAACAAGCTCACGCCAAGCCAGATCAAGCATCGCCAGCGCCTCAAGACGTTCGTGAACCGCAAGCGATAAGCGAAAACCCGGAATGGAGACGACTCATGTTGATCCCTCTGCTGGTCGTTCTCGTCATGCTGCCCCAAATCTCGTTCGGGGCCGATTACTACCTCAGTGCAGCAGGCCGCGACACAAACTCCGGGGGCTCGCGTCAATCGCCTTGGAGGTCTCTAAACAAGATCAATGACGTGATCCTCGACCCCGGTGATCGCGTATTCTTGCGCGGCGGAGACAGCTTCGCAGGGAATCTGTTCTTCGACGCATTTGATCAAGGAACAGCGGCCGCGCCCATTCGTATCGGCTCCTACGGAACGGGCAGAGCCACGATCCTGGCCGGCGACGGCGACGGCATCTTTGCCTACAACACAGCCGGATTCGTGATCTCCAATCTCAACGTCAGGGGTTCGGGAGCCGATGTCAACGATGGGGCCGGCATCATCTTCTACACCGACCTTCCGGGTGGCGTGAAGTTGGATAGCGTCACTCTGAGTCGAATCGATGCAAGCGGATTCCACCATGCAGGGGTCGAGGTCGGCGCATGGAACGGGACGACGGGCTTTACGAATGTTTCCATCAACGGCGTTCGTGCATACGACAATGCCAAAAACGGGATCACCGTTTGGGGATACGATGCACCGGGATTCCGCGGCTACGCCCATCGAAACGTCTTCGTGACCGGCAGCTTCGCGTACCGAAACCAGGGCATCTCCGGAGTACGAGAACCGACCGGCAACGGCATCGTGCTCTCGAATGTCGACGGCGGTCGGATTGCGCGATCCGTGGCCCATTCCAATGGTGCGCGCAACACCTCGAGCAGTGGCCCGATCGGGATATGGGCTTGGAGAGCGAACCGAATCACCATTCAATTCAACGAGTCGTACGGAAATCGCACGACGGCGGGAGCCTCCGACGGCGGTGGTTTCGATCTTGACGGCGGCATGACGAATTCGGTACTGCAGTACAACTACTCACACGACAACGATGGTGCCGGTTATCTTCTCGCTCAGTACGAATCTGCCCCCTCATTCAGGAACAATGTCGTTCGCTACAACATCTCCCAGAACGACGGGCGCCGCAACACGTATGGCGGAATCATGGTCTGGAGCAAGTCGCCGCTGGAGATCTCCAACAGCCACATTTACAACAACACCATCTATCTCTCCCCGTCGACAACCGGCAACGTCTGCGGCATTCGGGTGCCCTCCCGGACATCCTCCCTGACCATTCGCAACAACATCATCTTCACGACCGCCGGAGCTCCTCTGCTTTGTGTGGCGAGCGGCCAACAGGGACTTGCTGTTCAAGGCAACACCTATTGGTCCAATGGCGCTCCCTTCAAGATTCAATGGGGGTCGACGCTCTACTCGAGTCTCTCGTCCTTCCGGGGAACCGGCCAAGAAATGCTCCAGGGCGTTCCGACCGGACTCAATCTCAACCCCGGACTCGTGAGACCGGGCCTCGGCGGGACCATCAATAACCCGAATGGATTGGCGAAGATGCTCGAGTATCGCTTGACGACCAACTCACCGCTCATCAACCGCGGACTCGATCTCGGATCCCGGTTTGGATTAGCAACCGGCACGCGAGACTTTTACGGCACCACCCTGCCTCAACGCGGCGCTTTCGATATCGGCGCGCATGAGCTCGCTTACTGACCGGCGGAACGGCTATCTGCCCCGTCAGGAAGACGCCGATTCGATCCCGCTATCGGCCGCGTAACGCTCGACCGAGGACCGCTGTGATTGAGGAATCCCCGATCACCGACATCGCGCAGATTATCCAGCTTGCGGGCGCGCCGATGCTCCTGCGCGAGGTCTTGCTCGCCACGGCCGGGTTGCGGTTCCGGCGTCACCTGGGGCATGCGGGGGCGGATGCCCTTCGGGCTGCGATTCATGGTGCCGACGATGTCGCATGCCATCGCCAAGGATGACGACCTGGATCTCGCGATGCTGAACGGATATTTGGACCCGAGCGCATCGCATCCCGAGATGCGGAGGATCCGCGCTCGGTCGGGCACGACAACGAGATCCTGACACAGATCTTCTTACCGATTCATTAGATCACCGCTTGCGCATCTTTCACGTTGCCGAGTCGCGCGACAGGGCTTCGGACGCCGCATAAGCCGTCCCCGCGCGGAGAATCTCGACGCTCTTGACCCTGACGGGATTCAAGATCGGTCACAAAAATGGCACACTTGCCGACGGACGACAAAGACCGGCGGCGAGGTTGGCCGGTCGCCATACCCACTACCGAGGTTCGACCACAGCATGAGCGACTCAGTCAAGTATCTGCTCGATGAGCAGCATCTCCCGCGCACTTGGTACAACATCAACGCCGATCTCCCCGTCCCGCTCGACCCGGTCCTGCATCCGGGCACCCAACAGCCCATTACGGCGGACGATCTGGCGGTGATCTTCCCGCGTGCCGTGATCGAGCAGGAGATGAGCACCGAGCGCGAGATCGAGATCCCCGAGCCGGTGCGCGAGGTCTACCGGCAATGGCGCCCCTCGCCGCTCTATCGGGCACGCCGACTCGAGAAGGCGCTCAAGACGCCGGCCAAGATCTACTACAAGTACGAGGGCGTCAGTTCCGCCGGCAGCCACAAGCCCAACACCGCCATCCCGCAAGCCTTCTACAACAAGCAGGAGGGCGTGAAGCGCATCACCACCGAGACCGGTGCGGGTCAATGGGGCTCGTCGCTCGCCTTGGCAGGATCCATGTTCGGCCTCGAGATCGTGGTCTACATGGTCAAGGTGAGCTTCCAACAGAAGCCGTACCGTCGCGCCTTCATGGAGACCTTCGGGGCCCAGTGCATCGCCAGCCCGAGCGAGACCACCGCATCCGGACGTGCCATCCTCGCCGAGCATCCCGACAGCACCGGCAGCCTCGGCATCGCCATCAGCGAGGCCGTCGAGCTGGCCGCCCAGCGCGACGACACCAAATACGCGCTCGGCAGCGTGCTGAACCACGTCCTGCTGCACCAGACGGTGACCGGCATAGAGGCACAAAAGCAGTTGGAGATGGCCGGCGACTACCCGGATATGATCATCGGCTGCACCGGCGGCGGCAGCAACTTCGCCGGCATCGCCTTCCCCTTCCTCGGCGAGAAGCTGCGCGGCGGTCGCGACATCGAGCTGATCGCCGTCGAGCCCTCGGCCTGCCCGACCCTGACCAAGGGTCTCTTTGCCTACGACTACGGCGATACCGCCAAGCTGACCCCGCTGGTGAAGATGTATACGCTCGGCTCCAGCTTCGTACCGCCGGGCTTCCACGCCGGCGGCCTGCGTTATCACGGTATGGCGCCGCAGATCAGCCATCTGACCAAGCTGGGCTACATCACGCCGACCTCCTACAATCAGTTGGATTGCTTCGCCGCCGGCATCCAGTTCGCCAAGGCCGAGGGCATCGTCCCGGCACCCGAGGCCAACCATGCCGTGAAGGCCGCGATCGTCGAGGCCGAGAAGTGTCGCGAGTCGGGCGAGGCCAAGACGATCCTGTTCAACCTCTGCGGACACGGCAACTTCGACATGCAGGCCTATACCGATTACCTGGCCGGCAAGCTGAAGGATCTGACCTATGCCGAGGACGAGGTCGCCATGGCCCTGTCGGGGCTTCCAAGCGTGGCTTAGAGCCCGGGCACGAGACCTGCCAGCCGAAACGACGCCAGGAGAATCATGATGACCCGGGATCGTTCTCGGCGCGCAGGTCCCTTACCCGTAATCCTGATGCTGCTCGTTGCGGCTGCAGCCTGGGGGCCGAGGAGCCGTCGGCCGATCGGGAGCCGACCGTCTCGCCCGATGCCGAAATCGAAGCGATGTCCCTGCGTCTTCTCGGCATGGAGGGGAAACTCAAGGAATCCGCGCATGCGCGCAAGAGCGCCGACCAAGCGCGCATGGAGGCGGAGCGCCGGCTTGCGGAGGGAAGCCAGGAGATCGAGCGCATGAACGGCGAGGTACAGCGCCTCAAGGAGGCGCTGCTCGACCTCGAGCGAACCCTCAGCGAGCGTGACCGGCGACTCTCCGAGCTCGATGCCCGCAGGCTCTCGCTCACCACGGCTCACGAGGCACTCGAGCGCCGGTTCGAGGCACTCCGGGCACGGGTCCCGCCGCAAGACGGCGGTACGCTCGATTCGGAGCAGGCGCGGCAGGCGTCCCGCGATGCCTACGCTGAACTGCGCAAGACACTGCAGGATCCGGATGTGAAACGCGATGCAACCGCGGAGCGTGCCGTCACTGCCGCCGAGAAGGTCCTGCACCAGCGTCAACTCACCCTGGCTCGCGTGCTGGACGCACAAGGTGCCTATCGGATCCGCCCCAGCGACTCGTTGGCATTGATCAGCAGCCGTTGCTACGGCGACAGCAGTCAATGGCGCGCCCTGTTCGAGGCCAATCGCCATGTGCTCGAAGACCCCGATCAACTCATGCCCGGAGTGACGCTGGTCGTACCTTGAGCCTTACCGCTCGCGAAACACCGAAGCACGCCGACCCCCAATCCTTCGATGACCAGCTCTTGCGTGCGCAGATCGACCGAGATCGGCTCGAAGCTCGGATTCTCCGGCAACAAATACACCCGGTCCGACCCGTTGCCGTGCCGACGCAGACGCTTGACCGTCACCTCGTCGCCCAAACGCGCCACCACGATCTGGCCGTCGCACACCTGCGAGGTGGCATGGACCGCCAAAAGATCGCCGTCGAGGATGCCCGCATCGCGCATGCTGCTGCCGCGAACCCGCAACAGATAGTCCGCGCGGGGATGAAACAGGTCCGGGTTGATCGGACAGAGATCCTCGATATGCGCAGCGGCGAGGATCGGACTGCCGGCGGCGACACGCCCGATGATCGGGAGCTCTGCCTCCCGGGAAAGGCGCGCATCATCGATCAGCCGGATGCCGCGCGAGCGACCCCGCGTCAGCTCGATCGCACCGTGCCGCGCCAAGGCGCGTAGATGATCTTCGGCCGCGTTGGCGGAACGAAAACCGAAGGTCCGGGCGATCTCCGCGCGTGTCGGCGGAACCCCGGTTTTGCGGATGTGAGACCTGATCAACTCCAGGATCTGCCGCTGCCGAGGGGTCAGGTCATCGCTCATGTCGGAAAATCGCTCGACGAAGTGGGCTGTTATTTTAGACAGTCCTGCGGGATTATCCATCGATGAACAAGGAAAAGCGCCGTCTTATCTTCGAGCGTCTTCGCGCCGCCAACCCGGCGCCGACGACCGAATTGGTGTATCGCACGCCCTTCGAGCTTCTGGTGGCAGTGATCTTGTCGGCACAGGCGACCGATAAGGGGGTCAACAAGGCCACGGCTGGCCTGTTCGCGGTGGCCGATACGGCCGAGAGGATGCTCGCCCTCGGCGAAGATGACCTCAAGACGCACATCCGAACCATCGGACTCTTCAACAGCAAGGCGGCGAATATCATCAAGACCTGCGCGATCCTGATCGCGGAGCACGGCGGGCAGGTCCCGCGCGCGCGCAAGGCCCTGGAGGCGCTCCCCGGCGTCGGACGCAAGACGGCCAACGTGGTTCTCAATACCGCCTACGGCGAGCCCACGATGGCCGTCGACACCCATATCTTCCGCGTGTCCAATCGCACCGGCCTCGCACCCGGAAAGACCCCGCTCGCGGTCGAGCAAGCATTGCTGCGCCATGTCCCCAAGGTCTTTCTGAAGGACGCCCATCACTGGCTGATCCTGCACGGACGCTATGTCTGCCTCGCACGTCAACCGCGCTGCCCCGAATGTCCGATCGCCGATCTCTGCGACTATCGGGACAAGACGCCGCCGCCGTGACGCAAGATCGAACGCAATCACCACAGGCCCCCTCAAAGCCGCTGCACCGAGTCCGAATCCACTACACCCCTTCGAGAACCTCGACGCCATGTTCGCAAACGACCGTGAAAGCCATCGTCGCACCTTCATCACAGCCTGGGAGAAGGCCCAAGCCGGGCAACCCCTGGAGCCGGTCGAGGCGCAGATCGTCGAGGTCCTGCGCCGTCACCCCGAATATCACCGTCTCATGACCGATAGCGAGACGACCCTGGAGCGCGACTATCTCCCCGAGCACGGCAAATCCAATCCATTCCTGCACATGGGACTGCATATCGCCATCCTCGAGCAGTTGAGCGTCGATCAGCCTGCAGGTATCCGTGGGCTCTACAGCCGTCTCATGCAGACCACCGGCGACCCGCACGAAACCGAGCACCGCATCATGGAATGCCTCGCCGAGGCGCTCTGGACGCTGCAACGCAGCCAGGCACCCTTCGACGCCGCGAGCTACCTCGAGTGCGTCGAACGCGCTGCCGGCGGGAGTCGACCGGGCCACTGATTTCCGTGACGGGCCTGTTACACTGAAAGGGACGGGAGCGGGTGCAGCGACGCATGACCCCACATCGCAAAGACCATCGTCCCGTCTCAGCCAAGGCTCCGACCGCGTCGCGGTCGGGCTCAGCACGGGAGTAAGACGACATCATGTTGACTTGGATACTGGCCGCCGACAACAGCCGCGCACGCATCTTCGCCACAGAGAAATCGGCAGGCGCGCTGCGCGAGATCCACACGCTGACCTTCCCGGAAGGCCGGCTTCACGAGGGCGATCTGACAACCGACAAGGGCGGTCGAGGCCACGACCCCATGTCGGGGGCTCACGGTATCAACGGCGAAGAGGCGCACAAGCAGGAGAATGCCGAGCGCTTCGCCGGCTTGGTCTGCGAGACGCTGGAGAGCGCCCGCAACAAAGGAGAGCTGCAGAAGCTTTACGTCATCGCTGCTCCGGCTTTCCTGGGGATGCTGCGCAAACATCAGTCCCCTTCGCTCAAACAGCTGATCGCGGGGGAGATCGACAAGAACTTGACGACCCATAGCCCCGAGGCGATCCGCAAGAGCCTTCCGGATTTTCTTTGAAGCGGGGTAACCCGGGGACTGATCCGGGTATCGGTACCCCCGGCGGCCACCATCGGCAGTCGTCTTCGAGGCGTGTAGGGGCGACTTCAGTCGCCCCTACACGATAGCGCCACGTTCAGTCGCGTCCCGCTGCCTCGTCCAGCGCATCGAGACGCTCCAGCTTCTCGCGGATGCGGATCTCCAGGCCGCGATCGACCGGCCTGTAATAGCGTCGCCCCGCCAAGGCATCCGGGAGATAGGTCTCGCCGGCCGCATATCCCTCGGGCTCGTCGTGGGCATAGCGATAAGCCCGTCCATGTCCCAGCTCTTTGAGCAGCTTGGTCGGGGCATTGCGCAGATGGACCGGGACATCCAGCGAGCCGGACGAGCGCGCATCCGCGAGGGCCGCGTTCCAGGCCAGATAGACTGCGTTGCTCTTGGCAGCGCAGGCCAAATAGACGACCGCCTGGGCAAGTGCCAGCTCGCCTTCCGGGGAGCCGAGCCGCTCTTGCGCCTCCCAGGCGTTGAGCGCCAGGTCCAGTGCACGCGGGTCGGCGTTGCCGATGTCCTCGCTCGCCATCCGCACGATGCGCCGCGCCACGTAGAGCGGATCGCAGCCGCCGTCGATCATTCGCGCCAGCCAATAGAGGGCGGCGTTCGGGTCCGATCCGCGTACCGACTTATGCAACGCCGAGATCTGGTCGTAGAAGATGTCCCCGCCCTTGTCGAAGCGTCGCACGCTGCCGGCGATCACCTCCGCGACGGTCGCCGATGTAATCTCCTCGCCCGCCGTCATCCGGGTCGCCAATTCGAGCAGATTCAGCGCCCGGCGGGCATCGCCGTCGGCGCTGCCCGCAAGCAGAGTGGCGGCCTCCTCGGACAGACGCAACCCACGATCGCCGAGCCCCTGAACCGGGTCCGCGAGGGCGCGCGCCAGGACGCGCTCGATGTCCTCCGTCTCCAAGGCATGAAGCAGATAGACCCGTGCACGCGACAGCAGTGCGTTGTTCAACGCGAAGGACGGATTCTCGGTCGTGGCCCCGATGAAGGTCAGGGTGCCGTCTTCGACATGCGGCAGAAAGGCGTCCTGCTGGGCCTTGTTGAAACGGTGCACCTCGTCGATGAAGAGCAGTGTGGGTCGCTGCTCCAGATCGCGCACCGTCCGCGCCGTGGCAACCGCGTCACGGATGTCCTTCACGCCCGCAAGAACGGCGGACAGACTCAGGAAGCGCGCACCCGAGACACCCGAGATGAGGCGCGCAAGCGTGGTCTTACCGGAGCCGGGCGGCCCCCAGAAGATCATCGAATGGAGTTGTCCCGATTCGATCGCCCCACGCAGCGGCTTACCCGGCGCAAGCAGGTGCTGCTGACCGAAGAATCCGTCCAACGTTGCCGGGCGCATCCGCTCGGCGAGTGGCGCATCAGTCATTCCGAAGCTCGCCTGCGCCGACGCCCGTTGAGATCCGCAAGGTCGACCCAGACACCAAACAGCACATGTCGTACCGAGGCGCGCTTCAGTCGAAGGACAGGAAATCGTCCATCGCCCCCTGTTCAATCTTGAACAGATCCGGACTCAGCTTGGCGTTGCGCTCCGCACCCGTGAAATTCAGCCGGGTCGTCTGTCCGAAGCTGTCCTCCATGATGAGGCTCTCCAGGTTGTCTTTGCCGAATCCAAGCTCGATCCGAACCACGTCGGTGTCCTGAGCTTTGGGAATCAGCTCGACCCAGGTCCGGCCGTCCGTGCTTTCGATCGGCGACGCCTCGAAGTGCGTCTCGATCGGACCGCCGTCGGCAAGCAGCAGGGCCGGGGTCCCGCTCAGCGCGCGGTTCTGACTTTGATGCGAGACTTGCTTGAGCTCCAAGTCGTGGAGATAAACCCGACTGCCGTCGGCGATGATGACCTGTCGATTCGGGGTGCTGTACTCCCAGCGGAAACGGCCGGGGCGTTGCAGATAAAGGGTGCCGCGCGACTCCATCATCCGAGTCCGCTCGGCATTGAAGGTGAACTGCTCGAACTCGGCGCGCAGACTGCCGAGTCCGGCGAGATAGTCGTTGACCCGCTTTGCGCCCTCGGCGGCATTTGCGGTCGCAATCCCGGACAGAAGGATCAACGGCAGGAGCAAGGCGAGCACGACAACGCGCAAGCGCGATGATTGACCAAGGTTACCGAGATGCCTCGGGCGATGCCCGAACCGATTAATCAAGGGAATGAAATCTGTCATATGAAGTCCTGAATACTGCGAATGAAACCACCAGAGACACGAAAAAACGCCAAAGATTCTATCGGTGGAACCGGCATCGACGACGGAGCTCAAGTCAAAGACAGGCGACGTGGCGCAGAGCGCCGAGGAGACTCGCAACGCCGCGAAGCGGTGTCGCGAGTGCTGGTCAACCCCGAACCCCGAACCCTGAACCCCGAACCCGACCTCAATCCTCGATCGGCGGCGGCGCCAAGACCTCGCGGTTTCCGTTGGTCTCCGCCGCGCCCACGATCCCGATCCGCTCCATCTCCTCGATCATTCGCGCGGCTCGGTTGTAGCCGATCTTCAAACGCCGCTGTACCCCCGAGATGGAGGCGCGTCTGCTTTCCACGACGATCTGGACCGCCTCGTCGAACAGGGGATCCGTGTCCTCGGTGTCGCCGCGCGGCTCGGGGTCGATGCCCGGGAGCACTTCGGTCGGCTCGCGCAGCACATCCTGCAGATACGCGGGCGCACCGAACTGCTTGAGGTGCTCGACGATCCGATGGACCTCGTGATCGTCGACGAAGGCGCCGTGCACGCGCTGCGGGATGTTCCCGCCGGGCGGCAGATAGAGCATGTCGCCGTTGCCGAGCAGCTGCTCGGCGCCCATCTGGTCCAGCACGGTGCGCGAGTCGATGCGCGAGGAGACTTGGAAGGCGATCCGGGTCGGGATGTTGGCCTTGATGAGCCCGGTCAGCACATCGACCGACGGGCGCTGGGTCGCGAGCAAGAGATGAATCCCGGAGGCTCGCGCCTTCTGTGCCAGACGCGCGATCAGCTCTTCCACCTTCTTGCCGACCACCATCATCATGTCCGCCAGCTCGTCGATCACCACGACGATATAGGGCAGATGCTCCAGCGCCGGCACCTCGACACCCTGCTCGGCGGCGAAATCGGCCGCGATGGTAGGGTCCGGGATGGTGCTGCCCTGTGCCGCCGCATCGGCGATTTGGCGGTTGTAACCGCCGATATTGCGCACCCCGAGCTTCGCCATCAGGCGATAGCGACGTTCCATCTCCCCGACACACCAGCGCAGCGCGTTGGCCGCCTCCTTCATGTCCGTGACGACGGGTGTCAACAGATGCGGGATGCCCTCGTAGACCGAGAGCTCGAGCATCTTCGGATCGACCATGATGAGCCGCACGTCCTGCGGCCCTGCCTTGTAGAGCAGGCTGAGGATCATGACGTTGATGGCGACCGACTTACCCGAGCCGGTCGTGCCGGCGATGAGCACGTGCGGCATCTTGGCCAGATCCACGACCACGGGCAGACCGGAGATATCGCTGCCCAGGCCCAAGGTCAGGGGTGACTTGGCGTCCTGATAGGTCGCCGAGCCGAAGGTTTGGCGCAGAAAGACCGTCTCGCGCTGCTGGTTGGGGATCTCGATGCCGATCACCGACTTGCCCGGGATGACCTCGACCACGCGCACGCTGATGGTCGAGAGTGCGCGGGCCAGATCCTTCGCCAGTCCGGTGATCTTGCTGACCTTGATGCCGGGTGCAAGCTCCAGCTCGAAGAGCGTGACGACCGGACCGGGGTAGACGGCCACGACCTGGACCTGGACCCCGAAATCGGCGAGCTTGAGCTCGACCTGTCGCGAGAGATCCTCGATCTGCTCGTCCGAGTAGGCTCGGCCGCTCGGACGCGGCTGATCCAGCAGGTCGAGCGGCGGGAGACTGAGCTCGTCGGTCCGACCGGCTGCGATCTGGGCGGCGGAAGCGGCCTGTACCGAAGGGGTCTGTTTGACCGGGACCGGCGGCTCAGGTCGGGTCACCGGACGCGGTGCCGTCTTGATCCGCGGTGCCGCCGCCGGCACGGGCTTCTGACCGCGCTTGAGATCCTCGAGCGACAGGGTCTCGGGCTCTGCCATGGCCTCCCGCACACGCCGCGGAACCCCCTCGAAACGACGACGCCCGAGCCGCCCGCCGGGCTCGCGCCCCGGCGCTTCCGCGCCGGTTACCGCGGAGCCGGCCGCGTCCTGCAGACGCGAAAGCATCGATTGTCCATCCGATTGCGTGGGGTCGTCGATCAGATTCAATGCCTCGGGAAGCCCGCTCGACTCCTCAGCTGCCGCAGCCTGTCGACGCAACACCAGGCCCGTCGCCGCACCCTGCACGACATTCGCGAACCAGCCCGCAGCCTGCAGAACGGCAGCACCCGTCGTGTCGACCACCTTCAGCCAGGAGATCCCGGAGAAGAGCGTGAACCCGACCAAAAGGGCACCACCGAGCAGCAGATCGGTCCCCCTGGTATTGAAGGCGGCGCGCATGTTGCCGCTGACGAGCAGGCCCAGACCGCCGCCGGCCCCGTTCGGGAGATGGGCGCCGAGCTCGGCGAGATGGATCGCGGCATATCCGCAGCCGGCAACGATGGTGATGAAGAACCCGATCCAGCGCAGCGCCAGGATCCAGGTCCGCGGCGCCGGCTCCTCGCCGCGACCGCGGAACACCAGCCAGGCGCTCCAGCCGACCATCACCGGGAGCAGATAGGCGAAGAACCCGAACAGAAAGAGCGTGACATCGGCAAACCAGGCGCCGGCCCGTCCGGCCGAGTTGCTGACCTGCGAGACGTCGCCCACGTAGGACCAGCCCGGGTCATCCGGGGAGTAGCTGGCCAAGGCGAGCACCAGATACAGCGCCACGACCATGAGGGTCCACATGGCGCCCTCGCGGAGCGCGCGCTCCACGTGGTCGCTGAACGTCAACTGCCCGTATCGTGTCGCCTGCGCCATGACTCTCTCCGAAATTTTGGCTCCCCATGATACCGTTGACGGCGCTTCTTAGGGTAGTTTCGATGGCTGAATTCGCCTGAATCCCGCCTGAATCAGAGCGATAGGCGCACCGGTTATGCGGTCAGCCGGGCGACGTCTCGTCCAACACGCCCGTCAACCACTCCTGAACGGACTCGGACGGCGGCTGCACGGCGAGCACCGGACCCAAGGAGGCGATCTGCTCGTTGGCCTTGCGCATCCAGACCTTGAGACGCTGGCGATCCATCAGACCCAACCCGCCCGGTCGGCTCTGGCCGGCGGCCCAGAAGCTCGCCGCCAGGTGATCGACCTTGCGCATGGTGGCCGCGTGCAGCTCGGGGAGCTCGATGAAACGGGCACCGACGGCCTCGGCGGCCGCTCGCGCCGGAGAGCTCCGGAACGTGGAAAAATCCTTTCCGCGACCGTAGTTCTGCACGACGACATAGTCTGCCGCCTCACCGTAACGCTCGATGAGTCGCTGGAGCAGGCCGATACCGTCGGCACCGTCGTCCATGACATGCCAGAAGACCACTCCAACCCCTTCGTCTGCGGCAAGCGTCAGAAAATCGTTCTGATCGATCCAGCGGAACAAGGGTGCCGAGGTCTGGGCGGCCAGGTCCACCAGCACATTCCGGGGCGCGGCAAGCGCGGCCTCCATCA
Organism: Thiocapsa sp.; assembly: GCF_018399035.1. Classification (GTDB taxonomy): domain Bacteria; phylum Pseudomonadota; class Gammaproteobacteria; order Chromatiales; family Chromatiaceae; genus Thiocapsa. The sequence continues at coordinate 4,612,992 of NZ_CP073760.1, read as the reverse complement.
ATTGATCGGCATCCTCGAAGGCGTCGAGTAGGACGGATCTGGAGTAGTCGCCGTAAAAGCGCAGCATGGCCCCATGGGATTGATCGGTGTCGAAGACCGTAAAGGGTTGGTTGTTGTCGATATGATGCTGCGCGAGCAGGCGGGCCAGCACCGACTTGCCGACTCCGCCCTTCTCGCCGCCGATGAAATGGATCTTGCTCATGCTTGGTTGCTCCGAGTGTGTGCCTTAGATTGGCGCGGAGCATGCACCGAGGGTGATGCTCTCGCAAGGGCCGGCCGAGCACCGAAGGCTGACCCCCGGACTCCTCGGGGGAACCGAGATTTCCCTTCTTCGAGCGTTGCGCCAGCAGTTGCCGCGAAGCAACTCCGGGCCGAAAGCCGACCGTTTTCCGCGTTTTTGCGATGGTGAGGGTGGACGAGAGGTGGTATTAGAGCTTCCGTTGGAGCCGGATCAGGTTTGTTTTTCACGACGACCGAGCTTGGAGCCCTTGCACGCCGAGGCGCCGGGGCGTTCGGCCGGCGCGGTTGCAATCCTCCGGGCAAAGGGCACCTCCGGGGTTTGGTCGAGACCGTCAACGATCATCGAGAACCGAGGCTACACGCACTGTGAACAACCGCAGATCCCACATCGGCGTGGACGGCCGCCTTCTGTTCATCCGTCAGTTCCTCCGTCACCCGATGCAGGTAGCATCCCTGGTGCCCAGCTCCCGTTTCCTGATGCGCCGGGTTCTGGCGGCGGCAGGGGTGGATCGGGGGGCTGGTGGTGGAGCTCGGCCCCGGCGCCGGAGGCACCACCCGAGCCATCCTGGACGCACTGCCGCCGGACGGGCGGCTGCTCTCCATCGAGCTGAATCCGCACTTGCACCGCTTGGTGGAAGCCATCCCGGATCGACGCCTCATCGCCCACCGCGGCAGCGCCTGCGAGCTCCCGGCCGTCCTCGCGGCCCACGGCTTCGCCGCCGCCGACGCCGTTGTCTCCGGCATTCCCTTCTCCACCATGCCCCGGGCCGTGGGCGCTCGCACCGCGGCCGCCATCGCCGAGTGCCTGGCCGCCGACGGCCGCTTCGTCGCCTACCAGGCCAGCGCCCGGGTGGCCGAGCTGTGCAGTCCCCACCTCGGCACCCCCCGGGTCGACACCGAGCTGCTGAATTTCCCGCCGATGCGGGTGTTCCGCTGGGAGCGGACGGGTGGCTGATCCCCGGGAGCTCCGGCGGGAGCGATAAGTCTCCGGACCGAAACATCGACAGCGCCTACACGTCAAGCCGGATCGGCTGGGCGCAGTCGCGGAAACCCTGATGGTTCCGGCGAAGGCCAGCCAGACTCCGAGATGCGCGGCAAGGCGCAACGCAACCCCGGGACATGTCGTCCCGGCTCGGCGACAAGAGCGTCGAGGTACTGTCAACGGGCGATCGAGCCGTCGGTGTTCCGCACCAGCCGTCCGACACGCTGTCCTTCGGCGTCGAGCAGCTCGAGCTCCAGAGGCATCTTACCGAGCGCGTGGGTGGCGCAGGACAGACAAGGGTCATAGGCCCGGATCGCCACCTCGATGCGGTTGAGCAAGGGCTCGGTGAGCTCGTGCCCATTTAGATCGTCGGCGGCGACGCGGCGGATGGACTCGTTCATCGCCTGATTGTTGTTGGTCGTGGAGACGATGAGATTGGCGCGGGTCACCAATCCGTCCGGATCGATCTCGTAGTGGTGGAAGAGTGTCCCGCGCGGGGCCTCGAGCACGCCGATACCGGTGGTTTGCAGGTCGCCGTCGCGGCGCAGGTCGGTGCCCTGCAGGTCGGGATCCGCGAGCAGCTCGCGGATCGCCTCGGCGCAGTGCAGCAGCTCGATCATCCGCGCCCAATGGGTCGTGAGTGCGGCCTGCAGCGGTCGACCCTCCCCGGCGGCCGCGAAGTCCTGACGCTCCTGCTCGGCGAGCGGGGTCTGAAAACGCGCGCAGTTGTTGACACGCGCGAGCGGGCCGACCCGATACCAGCCCTGCTCCGGTCCCAGCGCCACGATGAAGGGAAACTTCATGTAGCTCCAGGGCTTGATCTCCTCGTGGAGCAGCTCGGCATAACCCTGATCGTCGGCATGATCGAAGATGGTCTCGCCCTGCGAGTCGCGCGCGCGCAGTCCCCCGTCGTAGAGCTCGAAGCCGCCGTCCGGCGCAACCAGACTCAGTGTGTTGGCATCGACGTTGGCAAATCGATAGTGAAAGTCGGGGCGCGTCAGGATGATGCGCTTGATGAGCTGAACGCCCTGCTCGGCCCAGTCGAGGATTCGGTCGATGTCGGCCAAGAGGAGATCACGCTCCTCGAGACTCACATTCTTGTTGACCCCGCCCGGCAGCGCGCCGGTGCCGTGAACCCGCTTGCCCGAAGTCACGCGGATGACCTCCTGTCCGAACTTGCGCAGCAGCACGCCCTGCATCGCGATCTCGGGATGGTCTTGGATAACACCGACGATGTTGCGGTGGGCCACCGCGTCGTCGATGCCGAACAGCAGATCGGGCGAGGAGAGATGGAAGAAATGCAGCGCGTGGGACTGGAGCACCTGACCCAGATGCATCAGCCGACGCACCTTCTCCGCCGTCGGCGTCAACCGATCCACCCCAATGAGCCGATCGCACGCCTTGGCCGCGGCCAGATGATGGCTGACCGGACAGATCCCGCACAGGCGCTGCACCAGCACCGGCAGCTCCCAATAGGGCCGGCCCTGGATGAATTTCTCGAAGCCCCGGAACTCGACGATATGCAGCCGCGCCTGCCTGACCTGGTTGTCCTCGTCGAGCAACAGGGTCACCTTTCCGTGACCCTCGACGCGGGTCAGCGGCTCGATGCAGACCCGCTTGAGGGTCTCGGGATGCCGGGCGGTTTCCAGGTTCGTGATCATGGTCGAAACCTCGGGCGGGTTCGGGGTTCGGGGTTCGGGGTTCGGGGTTCGGGGTTCGGGGTTCAGGGTTCAGGGTTCAGGGTTCAGGGTTCAGGGTTCAGGGTTCGGCATTGAGGTTACCGGACCCTGAACCTCACCCTCTGAACCGCTTCCAGGGCGAGATGCTCATTCTCGAGTGAGCTCGACGTTTCGTGCATCGACAACCCTTAGCGGGGACGCGGTTTACAATAAATTATTTTTCAATGTCTTAAACCGCGCCGACTCCAACGGTCGTCAAGTCTGCCGGGGCCGATCCCATCCAAAAACGTCGCATAACGCGCCGGGCGCGGTTTAATCAAAATGAATCTGCGTGTAAGAAAACGCGATCGGCTTCCCCTCCAAAAACTCGGTCAGGAAGGTCCAGATGGTATCGGCCGAGGGCGGGCAGCCGGGCAAGACGTAGTCGATCGCAACCACCTCGTGGATCGGATGCACCTGGTTGAGGAGCAGCGGGATCTCGGGGTCGTTCGGGATGCCCGGGTTGTGCACCCCGATACCGTCGCAGTAGGACTCGCGCAGGCACTCGGCGAGACTGAACTGGTTGCGCATCGCCGGGATCCCGCCGTTGACCGCGCAGGCACCGAAGGCGACCAAGACCTTGCAGCGACGCCGAAACTCAAGGAGCACCTCGACATTTTCGGCGTTGGCGACCCCGCCCTCGATCAGACCCAGGTCGCAGTCGCCGAGCGTCTTGATGTCGGTCAAGGGGGTGCGATCGAAGGTCACCAGATCGACCAGATCCAGGATCCGCTCGTCGATGTCCAAAAGGGACATATGGCAGCCGAAGCAGCCGCAGAGCGACACGGTCGCGACACGGGGCTTCTCGGCCATCAGACCACCTCCTCCTCGTGTGCACGCACGTCGCCGACGATGCTGATGGGCTCGCGGTCGTAGAGACGCTCGCCGATCGGGGTCTCGTAGCCGCGACCTTTCGGCAGGATGGCGCCGGTGGGACAGACGTGGGCCGCCTTGTCGGCCGCGGCAAAGCAGGAGTCGCCCAGCAGACCGCTCGGCGAGTCGATCACCAGATGGCTCTCGAGACCTCGCCCGCTGATGGCGAAGACCCGCTTGCCGTCGTGGTCGCGGCTGGCACGCACGCACAGCTCGCAGAGGATGCAGCGATTGAAGTCGATGACGACATCGGGATGCGAGGCATCGACCGGCCGGCGCGGGAAGAAGTGGGTGAAGTGCGGTGCGAGCATCCCGGTGTAATAGGCGACTGCTTGGAGCTGACAGGCCCCGCTCTTCTCGCAGGCGGGACACACGTGATTGCCTTCCACGAAGAGCATCTGAAGGATGGCTCGGCGCGTCGCTTGAATCGTCTCGGAGCTGCTGTCGACCTCCATCCCCTCGCTCGCCGCGGCGGTGCAGGCCGAGACCTGACGCTCGCCGATGTCGACAAGGCACACACGACAACTGCCGTGCGGCGCGAGCTCCGGGTTGTGGCACAGGTGCGGGATATAGACCCCGGCAGCAAGTGCCGCGTCCATGATGGTCTGGCCGGTCTCGAAGGGGATCTCGCGGCCGTCGAGCTTGAAGGTCTTGCTCATGAGGACACCTCCGAACCGTCCCGGACATGGGCTCCGACGTCGTCTCGACCCGTGAGTGCGCGAGCCTCCGAAAGCGCCGCATCCAGGTCGAAGGACGGGGTGTGGGCCTCGCGCGCCAGGCGCCGACGATAGATCTGCGGGAATTTGTCGAGCGTGTTGAGCACGTGGTTGGGTGCCGTATGCCCGAGCCCGCAATAGCTCGCTTGGCGCATCACCGCGCCGATATGGCGCATCTCGCTCAGGTCGTATTCCGAGCCCTGCCCGGCGGCGACCTTCTCGACCAGGTTGCGCAGGAGCGCCCCGCCGACCCGACAGGGGGTGCAGAAGCCGCAACTCTCGTGCGCGAAGAAGGCGGCGAAGTTGCGGACCATGTCGAGCAGGTCGCGGCGGTGATCGAAGATCATGAAGGAGCCTGCGGTCGGCAGGTCCTCGAAGGCGATGATGCGATCGAAGTCCGCCGGCGAGAGGGTCGCACCCGCGGCACCCGAGATCTGGACCGCTTGAGTATTCTCCGCCCCGCAGTCGGAGAGGACCTGATGGACCGGCGTACCGAACGGATACTCGTAGATACCGGGCCGAGCGCAGTCCCCGCTGACCGAAAGGATCTTGCTGCCGGCGGACTGATCGGTGCCTTCGCCGCGGAGCCAATAGCCGCCCCATTGGACCACCCGCGCGGCGGCGAGGAAGGTCTCGACATTGTTCACCACCGTCGGCTGATCGTCGAAGCCGCTGGTCACCGGGAAGGGCGGGCGCTTGCGCGTGACACCGCGCTTGCCCTCGAGCGACTCGATCAGCGCCGACTCCTCGCCGCAGATATAGGCGCCTGCACCCAAGTGGATCTCGATGTCGAAGTCCAAGCCATCCGCACCCAGGATGCGCGTGCCCAGCAAACCTTCGGCGCGTCGGCGCTGCAGCACCGATTCGAGATGCGGCAAGAGGTAGAGATACTCCCCGCGCAGATAGAGAAAGCCCCGACGCGCCCCGAGGACCCCAGCGCAGACCGTCATACCCTCGATCACCAGGTCCGCATAGTCGGTCAGCAGGACGCGATCCTTGAAGGTGCCGGGCTCGCCCTCGTCCGCGTTGCAGACGACATAACGATCGGTCCCCGGAGCCTCGCGGCAAAAGCGCCATTTGAGTGCGGTGGTAAAACCCGCCCCGCCGCGTCCGCGCAGTCCCGAGCGCTCCACCTCCGCGAGCGCCGCGTCCGCGCCCTCATCGACAAGCCGACGCAGTGCTGCGCCGTCGGTCGCCGGGTTGCCGAGGAGCAGTCCGCGCCGACGGATATTGTTTTCGACCCGAAAGAACTCGCCCGGCCAACGCTCGAGCGGGATGCCCTCCTGCACCAGATCGGCGATACGATCCATCCGCTGCGCATCCAGGTTGGTCACGGCTTGGCCGTTGACCAGAAGCGCGGGGCCTTGGTCGCACATCCCGGTACAGGAGGCGAGACCGACGCTCACGCGCCCGTCGACGCGGACGAGGTCGCATCCCCACGCCGGCAGGCCCGTCAACCCGAGACGCTCGATCAACAGACGGATCAGACGCCGGCTGCCGAGCATCCGGTCGGTGATGTTGTCGCTGAAACGGATCTCGAAGGCGCCGCGCGGGCGATCGTGCAGAAAGGCGTAGAAGGCAATCGCTGCGCGCACCTGAGTGCGGGTGACATCCAGTGCAGCGGACAAGGCTTCTACCGCCGCGTCCGGCACGCAGGAAAAACGCTGCTGGACGCGGATCAAATGCTGGAGCAGGTGCCGGGGATCTCGGCCATGGGTGGCAAGGGACTCCGCCACGAACCCCTCGACCGTGACGGCTAAGGACTCGTTCATCGGCACCTCCCGCGGGCTTGGCATCGGGCTGGACATCGTTCTGCTTCATGGCAGTATAGAACATGGCGACGGGCTTACGGCCGTTCGGTTCGGGAGATCTCGCCGGGCGGCCCGGGCAGTGGGAGCCGAGGCGTATCGCCCCGACCATGTTCACTTCCGTAAACATCGGCTCCGGCAACCGGCAGAACCTCGACCCTCGACACCCAAACCGCACCTCTTCACCGACGGAGTCGCGCGCCATGACCAGAAAGCTTGCCGGTTTCAACCTCCCCGGACCCTTCCGGGCGGATCAGCTCAAGCCCGGCGACCCCTACGAGCTCTCGGGGGGACACCCCGTCGCGTGCCTGCCGGTCGGGGGACGCGGCTCGCGGGCCAACCTGATCGGCGCCACCATCCTCGACAGCGACCCGGACGTGGAATCCGCCGGTGTCGACACCGGCTTCGCACTGACGCCGGACACCCTACGCGCTCCGGATGTCGCGGTGGGCAATGTCACCGACGCGCCGGGCTGGGTGAAAGGCACGGCACCGCCGTTGGCGGTCGAGTATGCGGACACCGGCCAAGACGAGGCGGAGTTGACGGCCAAGATTGCCGACCTGCTGGCGGCCGGATCACGCCTGATTTGGGTCGTGCGGCTGATCGGCCCGCACCGCGTCGAGATCCATGCACCCGAGAGCCCGATGCGACTCGCCTATCCCGGCGAGGTGCTCGCGGCACCCGGCATCCTGCGCAATCCGGTGCCGGTCGCGGCCCTCTTCGACCGCGACGCGGCGCATGAGGTGACATTGCGGAACCTGTTGCAACGCAAGGGTTATCGTGATCTCGAGCAGGTGCGCGAAGACGGAAAGAGAGAAGGCAAACTGGAAGGCAAAGCAGAGGGGCGGAGCGAGGGCGAGCTGGCGGCCTTGCGCGATGCACTCATCCTGATCCTGGATCAGCGAGCATTCGGCATCAGCCCCGAGCAGCATTCGTCGATCCGGGATTGCGTCGATCCCGACCAATTACGCCGATGGCTGGGACTGGCGATCGGCGCCACCGCGCAAACCGAGATCTTCGGGGCGTCGGCGAACGGCGCCTGAACAGCGACCGGACGCCGGCATCGAGGCTCAGACCACTGCATCCAGATAGAACCACCGACCGTCCTCACGCACGAACCGACTGGTTTCATGGAGACGATGTGCCCGGCCGCCGATCTTGTAGCGGGCCACGAACTCGACGACCCCGTCGCGATCTCCGACACCGCCCGCCTCGACCCGACGCACCTGCAGACCGAGCCAGCGCACCGACTCGCCCGCGAGATCGAGCGTCGACGGCCGCGTAGAGGGATGCCAGGTGCGCAACAGATAATCCGTCCGCCCCCGGCAATAGGCGACATAGCGCGAGCGCATCAGTGCCTCGGCGGTGTCCGGACGCAGATCCGCATCCAGATAACGTCCGCAACAGGCCGAAGAGTCTGCAGGGGCACCGCACGGACACCGATCGAAAGGTTTCATAGAGCCACTGTTCCTGAAGACCGCAACCCACGGCCGCGGAATTCGAGTTGACATAATATTTTACTCGCCACCACTTGACATCGGGCGCGCCGAATTCTACTTTACATAACGCAGGCGCTCGCAAGAGGTCTGCAGAGACCGCGGTTCACGAGAACGCGCAACTTCCATATTGCTCAATCGAGGATATGTCAATGACCAACATCGACTTCTCACCACTCTTCCGCTCCATGATCGGTTTCGATCGGATGTCGTCCGCGTTGGAGACGGCTTACCGCTCCGAGCCCGGCGGTTACCCTCCTTATAATATCGAGGCCAGCGGCGAGAACGACTACCGCATCACCATGGCGGTCGCCGGCTTCACCGAGAAAGATCTCGCCATGGAGGTCAAGGAAAACATCCTGACCGTCTCGGGCGCCCGTGCGGACGACGAGGACAGGGGTCAGGCCAAGTACCTCTACCGCGGGATCGCCAACCGCAACTTCGAGCGTAAGTTCCAGCTCGCCGACTATGTGCGTGTTCTGGATGCGCGGCTCGAAAACGGCCTCCTGCATGTCGATCTGCGTCGCGAGATCCCCGAGGCGATGAAGCCCCGCAAGATCGAGATCCGCGGCGAGCCGGGCCGGTACCTCGAGGGCGAGACCCACAAGACCCAAGCCGCTGCCTGATTCAAAGGCAACGCGTCACGCGGCTCGAACGCGTGACGCCCCGGGTCGATAATGAACGTCGATCGTAAAACAAGCCGGGCAATCGCCCGGCTTGTTCTTGTGTGAGCTCCGGTCGGTCTTCGATCCGCATCACCTGCGCGAGCAGGATGCCCGCCCGGTCACGGATCACGCGAGATTCAAAGGCTTTGCGTCCCTTGCGACTTTGCGGTTCAAATAGACCCATCGGTCAACACCCGAAAGGCTTCCCGCTCGTACTCATGCGCTTCTGCTCCCCGATCCGCTTGTGCCTTGCTCGGCGAGCTCGATCGTCGCGGCGGCGTTCCGGCACTCCCCGTCGGGACCGTCGAGCCCGGCAGCCCGGCATGGAACGCCGGTCTTCGCGAGGGCGATCGCCTGCTTCAGGTCAACGGCCAACGGGTCGCGAGCCTACGCGACGTCGCCCGGGTCCTACGCCAGACCGGAGACATCCTGAGCCTGCGTGTCCAACGCGGCGATGATCTGGTCGTCCTGGCGCGGCGCTGACCGGGCGTCCGCGATCGGGCGATTTGGATCGAAATCAGACCTCCCGTTGATCTGGATCCGGTTGCATCTGACGGATTTCGGTCCATGATTAGCAGAAATTGCATTGACAATTGTCTAGTCGGACCAGGCACGGGTCCGGCACGACCCCGAACATGGACCAAAAGCCATCGGACAGGCATAAAACTACCAAAGCAATACCAGACCACCCAACGGGTGGAGGAGCACGCGATGTCAGCCATGCAAATCGCCGGACGGCAGCTCGAGGTCAACAAACAAGGCCATCTGGCCTATTTCGACGACTGGGAGCCATCCGTCGCTACGGCATTGGCGGAAGAAGAAGGTCTGAGCCTGACCGAATGTCACTGGGCGGTCATCAATTTCCTTCGCGAGTATTACGCAACCCATGAGATGCCGCCCTCCCCGAAGGTCGTCATCAAGACCATCGGCGCGCATGTTTCACCGCATACGCCCTGCTCGCGTAAGCACCTGGAAGGGCTCTTTCCGAACGGAGGCTGCAAGCAGGCCTGTCGTCTTGCGGGGTTGCCGCGATATTACTGCCATTCCTGCTGAACCGCGTCCGCAGCAGCATGCCTGGTTTGTGAATTGGATCGGCTACGGCCGTCATCACGGATGTCGGAGCTGACGCGGTTTAGATTCCAAGGAATATGAAAATCTAAACCGCGAGCAGCTCGGGCTGCGTAGGTTGTGCCGAGCCCCGCGAGGCACAACGCGCCGCTTACGGCTTACACCTTCAGGTTGGATAGGGTAGCCGCCCGTAGATCCGGCTCAGAACACGCAGCCGCTCGGCTGCGTCGTCCGTCAACATGTCGTCGCGATAGCGCCAGAGCCAATTGCCCTCGGACGTCCCGGGTCGGTTCATGCACGCCTCGGCGCCCAGACCCAGGACATCCTGCATCGGGAAGAGCGCAAGCGCGGCGACCGATCCAAGCGCGCTGCGAATAAAATCCCAGTGGATCTCGCTGCCGTCGCTGTTGAGATAGAGCATCGCGTTGTGTCGGGTTACCGGGTCACGCAGCGCCCACCATCCGAGCAGGGTGTTGTTGTCGTGGGTGCCGGTGTAGACCGCGAGGCTGCGACGATGATTGTGGGGCAGGAAGGATGAGCGCCCGAATCCGCCCTCGGTGTCCTCGAACCCGAATTGCAGGATCGCCATGCCGGGCAGATCGAGCCCGTCGCGCAGGACCTCCACGTCCTCGGTAATGACGCCGAGATCCTCGGCGATCAGCGGCAGTCCCTCGCCGAGGGTTGCACGCAAGGCGTCGAAGAGCGCCATCCCTGGACCCGGCATCCAACGGCCGTTGACGGCGGTCTCCTCCTCCGCCGGGATCTCCCAGTAGCCGGCGAACCCACGGAAATGATCGATCCGCACCAGGTCGACCAGCTCCAAGACGCGTCGCATGCGTTGTACCCAAAAGCTGTAGCCGTCCGCCGCCACCTTCGGCCAATCGTAGAGCGGATTGCCCCAACGCTGCCCGGTCGCGCTGAAATAATCCGGCGGAACACCGGCGATGACCGTCGGATGACCCGCCTCGTCGAGCTGAAACCACTCACGATGCGTCCAGACCTCGCTCGAATCATGGGCGACGAAGATCGGCATGTCGCCGATGAGACGGACACCGCGGCTGTTGGCATAGGCGCGCAGCCCGGACCATTGCGTGAAGAAGAAGTATTGGATCAGGCGTTGGGCGTCGAGCTCGCGCGCATGGGCCTTGCTCCAGCGCGCCAGGGCCTCCGGCTCGCGCCGCGCCAGGTCGACGCGCCACTCGGTCCAGGGACGATGCCCGTGGTGGACCTTCAGCGCGTGGTAGAGGGCAAAGTCGTCCAACCAGTCGGCGTGCGCCTCACGGAACGCGTGATAGTCCTCGCGATCGGTCTCGCTCGCCTGCTCCTGAAACGCATGTACCGCGCGGGCAATCAGCGCCCGCTTCCACGGAATGACGGCATGAAAATCGACCTGATGGCTCGAAAAATCCGGGGCATCGAGATCCTCGGGGCCGAGCCACCCCCCGTCCACCAAGAGCTCCGGGCTGATCAACAACGGATTACCGGCAAAGGCGGAGGTGCACTGATAAGGCGACTCCCCGTAACCGGTCGGCCCCAGCGGCAACATTTGCCACAGCCCCTGCCCCGCTGCCGCGAGAAAATCCACGAAACGCCGGGCCGAGTGCCCGAGATCGCCGATCCCGAATGGACCGGGCAGCGATGTCGGGTGAAGCAAAATGCCGCTGGTGCGGTGCATGCCGTGACTCCAAAGTCTGGGCGAGGAATAAAACCCGCGAGTCTACCCAAAGCGCGGCCGAAAAACCGCGCGGGATTGCCCGCGGGTTCTCACCGTCGCCGGTTTGAATTCAGCTAAACCGCGTCCGGAGCGAGATGCTCACTTTCGAGTGAGCTCGACGTTTGGTGAATCCACGACCCTTAGCGGGGGACGCAGTTTAAAATTTTATATTTTTTAATACTTTAAACCGCGCCGGCTCCAGCGGCTCTGAAATCCGCCGGGGCCGATCCCATCCAAAAATATCGCATACCGCACTGGGCGCGGTTTAAACTCTTTGCGTATTGTCCGCGGCGGACCGACGTCGGGCGCCTGCTTCCACATGAGAGACGCGTCCAGATGTTCAAGCAAATCCGTCTGTGGGCCAACATCCTCCTCGTGATCGGCGCCGCGATCATCCTGGCCATCACCACGCTCACGCTCGTGAGCCTGCACAATCTCAAGACCGTGAGCCGCACGGCGGAGGAGTCCGAGCTGCGTCAGTTCGCAGCGATGGTGCAGACGCAGATCCGCGACGAGGTTCGCGTGGCGGAGGCGCTCGGCGTCCTGGTCGCCGAGATGCCGGAGGTGCAGGCGCGTTTCTCCGCGGGCGATCGCGACTGGCTCGCCGAGCAGCTTCACCCGCCGTTCGAGGCCCTCGCGCGCGACTTCGGTGCGGTTCAGTTCCAGTTCCACACCGCGCCGGCCATGTCTTTTTTGCGTCTGCACATGTTGGAGAAGTTCGGCGACGACCTGTCGAGCTTCCGCCAGTCGGTCGTGGATACCAACCGCGACATCAAGCCGCACCGCGGTCTGGAATTCGGCGTCGCCGGCCTCGGCGCCCGCGGCGTGGTGCCGGTGCTGGAGCAGGGACGCCATCTGGGCTCGGTCGAGTTCGGCATGTCCTTCGGCCAAGCCTTCTTCGACGCCTTCAAAGCGAGCTACGGCGTCGAGGCCGCCTTCTATATCCTGCGCGACGGCGAGTTGGAGACCTTTGCAAGTACCCATGAAGGTCAACCCTTCCTCGGCCCGGATGCGCTCAAAGCGGCCTTCGCGGGCGAATCCCAAGTCGCCGAGCTCGAGATCGGCACAACGCCCATCGCCGCCTATGCGGAGATGATTCCGGATTATTCGGGCAAACCGCTCGGCGTCGTGGAGATCGCGATGGATCGCAGCCCGTACGTCGCAGTCCTCGAGAAGACGCGCATGCAGGCCATGATCATCGGCGTGCTGGTCGCATTGTTCAGTATCGGCATCTCGCTGATCACTGCCAATGCCATCACCAAACGCATCCGCCGCCTGGCCAACGAGATCGATCGCGTGACCAACGGCGATCTGAGCGGCGGCGGCGCGATCGACGGCAAGGACGAGCTGGCCGACCTCGCTCGCGCGCTCGAGGGCATGCGCGAGCATCTCAACGCGTTGGTGACGGGCGTGGAGACGACCGCCTTCTCGGTCCACGCGGCATCGCGCGAGATCGCGCAGGCGGTCGACGGACAGGCCGCGACCTCCAGTCAGATGTCGGCCTCGGTGGCCGAGATCACCTCGACGATGGAAGAGCTCTCGGCCTCCTCGACCCAGATCGCGGAATACTCCGAGTCCGTCGTCACCATCGCCGGTCGGACCTACGACGACAGCCTGCGCGGCTCGGATGCCATGCAGCGCCTGGTGGAGAAGATGCGACGGATCGGCGCGGACAATCAGAGAGCCCTGAACGAGATCCTCGCGCTCGGCACCCGCTCCAAGGAGATCTCCAAGATCATGCAGATCATCGACACGGTGGCGGATCAGACCAAGCTGATCGCCTTCAACGCCGCCTTGGAGGCATCCTCTGCGGGCGAGGCGGGAAAACGCTTCGGCGTCGTCGCCGCCGAGATTCGCCGACTGGCCGACTCGGTGACCGAATCCACCGGAGAGATCACCGGCAAGGTTGCCGAGATTCAGGAGTCCATCAACCGTCTCGTGATCAGCTCGGAGAAAGGCTCCACCGGGATCCAGGAGGGGATCGCGGACTCGGCCAGCACGGCGGATATCCTCCAGGCGATCGTCGAGGCGGCGAGCGAGACCTCGACATCCGCCCAGCAGATCAGTCTCTCCACGCAACAACAGCGCACCGCCAGCGGTCAGGTTGTGGTCGCCTTGCGCGAGATCGTCACCGCCAGCTCGGAGACCGCGGGCGCCGTGCGCCGGATCGCCGATATCGCGCGCGATATGAACGCGCTCTCGGGTACCCTGCAGGGTAGCCTGGATCAGTTCGTACTCGACGGAGCACGCACGCCGTCCACCGTACCCGGTGTGTCGAGCCGGCCCTGATGAAGGAGCAAGGAAGGCAACCCGTGCGGGTCTTGGTGGTCGACGACAGCCGCTCCGCAAGGAGCCTGATCCGGGCACTCATCGAGGCGGCACCGGGGCTTGTCGTTTGCGGCGAGGCCGCGGATGGTCGGGAGGCGGTCGAGAAGACCCTGACGCTCAAGCCGGACGTCGTCACCATGGATCTTCAGATGCCCGAGATGGACGGGATGCAGGCGATCGAGGAGATCATGTCCCGCCACGCCGTGCCCATTCTGGTCCTTTCCGACCTGGCCGACGCCCCCAACGCGATGGCCGCGGTCGCACGCGGTGCACTCGAGGCCGCGCGCAAGCCGACCTTCGACGAGGGACCTGAGCTGGCGGTGCGCCTGCGCATCCTGGCCCGGATTCCGGTCATCCGCCATATTCGGCGCAACGGCGCGCTCGCACTCAAACACGGGCCCGACGACCCGACTGCCCCGCCGCGGCTTGACGAGTCGTCAACAACGCAACCGAGCCGAACCTGCTCGCTGGTCGTCGCCATCGCCTCCTCGACCGGCGGGCCTCAAGCCCTCGCGCGAATCCTCCCGGACCTTCCGGCAAACTATGCCGCCCCGGTGCTGATCGCCCAGCACATCTCCGACGGCTTCGCCGGGGCGATGGCCGACTGGTTGGCCCAACTCTGTGCCCTGCCGGTCAAGATCCCCGTCGAAGGCGAGGCGCTCGTGCCCGGGCAGATCTATCTCGCCGATTCCATCAGCCACATGACGCTCGGTGCCGGACGACGCATCCGCTTGGAGCAGCGCCTGGAGACCGATATGTATCGCCCGAGCTGCGATCGATTGCTGGCGAGCGTCGCGGCACAGGTCGGGCGCGATGCCGTCGGGGTGATCCTCACCGGGATGGGACGCGACGGCGCACAAGGGATGCTTGCACTCGCGAAGGCCGGCGGGACGACCATCGCCCAAGACGAGGCCACCTCGGTCATCTTCGGGATGAATCGCGAGGCAATCCTCGCCGGAGGCGTGCAGATGACGCTGCCGCTCGATCTCATCGCAGGCAAGCTCTGCATGCTGGCGGGTCGTCGCGCTGCACTCGGCGCCGGGATCGCCTGATGCCGATCCGGTCCTTCAAGTCGTTTGTCAAGGATCGTCTCGGGCTGCACTTCGGCTCGGACGCGGATGGACGACTCCAGTCCATCCTGGCGGGGCGGATCACGGCAACTGCCGCGGGATCGATCGACGACTATCTCAAATCCGTCGCCGCCGATCCGGTCGAGCTCGGGCGTCTGACCAGTCTGCTGACGGTCAACGAGACCTATTTTTACCGTGAGTCCGCACATCTGAATCTGCTCGTGGAGCGGCTCGTGCCCGCGCGCTTGGCGCACACCGAGAAGGGCAATCCGATCCGGATCCTCTCCTTGGGTTGCTCCACCGGCGAGGAACCCTATTCGATCGCCATCGCCTTGCGCGAGCGTTACGGCGATCTCGCCGAGCGCCTGTTCCGCATCACCGCGGGCGACGTCGACGACGCCGCACTCGACCACGCCCGCGCGGCGCTCTACGGCCCGTTCACCTTTCGGGTCCTGCCCGCCGAGCTTCGGGATCGCTGGTGCTCGGCGGTCGACGGCACGCACCGCCGCATCGATGCGGCGATCCGGCGACAGGTCGATTTCATCTCCTGGAACCTGCTCGCACCCACCTACCCGACGGAGGTGCAGGGACAAGACGTCATCTTCTTTCGCAATGTCTCCATCTATTTTGATCCGGCAACCCGCAAGGCCGTCATGGCGAGGTTGTGCGACCTGCTCAAGCCGCAGGGTCATCTGATCGTCGGTGCCTCGGAGACACTCGCCAACGACTTCGGCCTGATGCGCCTGCGCGCCTTGGACGGCGTCTTCCTGTTCGAGAAGACCCCGGCCGGGCCTTCGCCAGGGCGAGCGGACTCGCACCTCGGTGCACGCTCGGACACTGGCGTACAGACGCGCCCGAGCGCACGGCCGCCCCGAGCCGACGCGGCAGGATCCACCTCGACCGGCCGAGGCGATCCGGGCGCGATCAACCCTCGCCCGAATCCACCCGGGCCGATCGGACCGGTCGTGAACCCGGTCGATCCGCAGCGCTACGAGCAGGCCCTGACATCGGCCCGATCGGAGCGTTTCGAGGAGGCACTTCGCCATCTGACGCCTCTCTGCAATCGCGAGGACGCCGCCGCCGAGCCTCTCGCGCTCCAGGCCCATCTGCTGCTCGAGCGCGGCGACACGGCCGGTGCCGAAACGGCCGCCCAACGCGCCCTCACGCAAGACCCCTGGTCTTCGGACGCACTCCTTCTGCTCGGACGCTGCGCGCGTCTGCGCGGAGACACAGCGTCTGCGATCAGCGCCTTGCGTCGGGTGATCTACGACAACCCGAGCTGCTGGCGGGCCCATTACCAGCTCGCCGAAACCTATCGCCAGGAAGGCGAGAGCGGCCCGGCAGAACGCGAATACCGGATCGTGCTGCGCCAGCTGCAGAACGAGACACTGGCCATGCAGGGCACGGGCGCGCTGCCCTCGCTCCTGTCGGTGAAGGATCTGCGCTTCCTGTGCGAGACGCGTCTGGCCCGTCTCGCCGACGCCACGGCCTGAGATCCGCGTCATGGCACTCGACATCACCAAATTCGTCGGCCGTTTCGTCGACGAGGCGCGCGAGCATATCGCCCGGCTCGAGACCGGACTCGCCACACTCGGAACCGCGGGCGACGGCGGCCGGGACGGGATCGACGCCCTGTTCCGATCCGCCCACACCATCAAGGGATCCTCGCGCATGCTCAAGCTCGCGAGCATCGCCGAGACCGCCCACCATCTCGAAGACGTGCTCGGCGTCTTGCGCGACGGCAAGATCCAGCCCGACCCGGCGCTCGCCGCACTCCTGATGCGCGGTGTGGATGCGATCGGCGCAATGATCGAAGAGGTCGCCGCATCCGGCGCCGGCGCGGCCTCCGGGCCACCGGATCAAGCGCTGTGCGAGCGGCTCGCCAGGGCCGCCGCGGGCGATTGGTCGGAGCCGAGTACGCCGCCCCTTCCCGACCGTTCGGCGGCTGCCGACGCGAACCCGACCCCGGGCGAAATCCCGTCGGCCACCCCGACGTCGCCCTCGCCCGCGCCCTCATCCGCTAAGGACCCGACGCCGAGGACCCCGCAAACGACAGGCACCGACACCGCGACACGCATCCGCGCACCCGAGAGCGTGCGCGTGCGCATGGATAAGCTCGACACCCTGGTCAAGCTGATGGGCGAGATGGTCTCCAACCAGGCGCGGCTGCGTCACGTCCTGGGAGAGGCGCGTCTGCTCGATGCCGAGGCCCGAGCGCTCGCCGCGCGCACCGTCACCGAAACGGGGTCGGAGTCAGCCGAGATTGCCCGCGCACTGCACAGGTTCACGCTCGATCTGCGCGACCTGACGCTCGATCAAGAGCGCCTCATCGGCGAGCTCAACGACCGCGCACTCGGTATGCGGATGCTGCCCCTGGGTACGGTTCTGGACCCGATCGCCCGGGTCGCCCGCGAGCTCGGACGCTCGCTCGGCAAGGAGATCCGGTGCGAGATGAGCGGCAGCGAGATCGAGCTCGACCGCCAGATCATCGACCACCTCAGCGATGCGCTGGTCCATCTGGTACGCAACGCCATCGACCACGGCATCGAGTCGGCCGAGGAACGTCTGGCGGCGGGCAAGCCGGCGCTCGGGGAGATCCGCCTCTCGGCACGTCAGGAGGGCGGCGCCGTGCTGATCGCCATCAGCGACGACGGGCGCGGACTCGACCGTGCGCGTATCCTCGAGAAGGCCATCCAAAAGGGCCTGATCGAGACCGGCGCCAGCCAAGAGACCAGCCAAGAGATCACCGACGAGCAGGTCGCCGACCTCATCTTTCAACCCGGCTTCAGCACCAGCGCCATCATCACCGAGGTCTCGGGACGCGGTGTCGGGATGGACGTGGTCAAGCGCGCCATCACCGACGACCTGCAGGGCTCGATCGCGATCAAGAGTCGACCGGGCGCCGGGACCACTCTGACGCTCAAGCTCCCGCTCTCGCTGGCGGTGATGCGCATCCTGCTGCTCGAAGCGGGCGGGCACTGTTTCGGAATCACCGCGCCGCACGTCTCCGAGCTGATCCGCACCTCCCGCATCGAGACGATTCAGGTCGCCGGACGCCCGGCGGTCGTGCTCCGCAACGAGCTGGTTCCCCTGATTCCGCTGATCGACCTCTTGGGTCTGCCCGCGCCGGCCAAGTCGTCGGTACGACGGCGGCACGCACTCCACGAGGAGGCGCTCCTGGTCGTCATCATCGGGGTACGACAGGCGAAGCTGGGGCTGGTGGTGGATCGGCTCATCGACGCGCGCGACATGGTCCTCAAGCCGCTGCCCGAGCACATGCGCGGCCGAGGGGCCCTCGGCGGTCTGGTCGGCGGCGTGGTCGTCACCGGCACCAACGCGCTGGTGAGTCTGCTCCAGGCCCCTGCCCTGCTGGACGCGGCGCGACGCATCCGCGGCGAGGCGATCAAGGCGGCGGTGAAGGACTCGACGCGCCGGCATGACGGAGAACCGGGTCAGCACGTCCTGGTGGTGGACGACTCGCTGAACACGCGCGAGATCGAAAAGGAGGTCCTGGAGGCGTCCGGCTACCGCGTCACCCTGGCCGAAGACGGCCTGGACGGCTGGCAAAAGGCCGTGGGCGGGCGCTTCGACGCGGTCCTCACCGATGTCGAGATGCCCGGTCTGGACGGCTTCTCGCTCACCGCCAAACTGCGCGAGAACGACAAATACCGTTCCACGCCGATCATCATCGTCAGCTCACGTCAGACCCTCGAGGACAAACAGCGCGGCATTCAGGTCGGCGCCGACGCCTATATCGTCAAAGGCGATTTCGACCAATCCAATCTCGTCGACACCTTACGGAATCTGCTCGGCTGATCTCACACAGATCATCAGGAACAGTTCAAAAATAGCTCAAACAACTCGACGAGAGAATTCCTTCGCCACGGCAGTGGTAGTCGTTGTCGTTGTCGTTGTCGTTGTCGTTGTCGTTGTCGTTGTCGTTGTCGTTGTCGTTGTCGTAATCGACAATGATTGGATTCGGTGCTCAACTCATTTCCGACACCTTTTTAAGGACTAGTGGTCATGCGTATCTTGATCGTCGACGATGACCCCTTCGCAGGAGCAATGGCCGAGGCCATTCTGGATGCGGAGGGGCACGACTGTAAGCTCGTGGAGAGCGGCGTGGAGGCACTCGACGCCCTCGGCGAAGCACACGAGGGATTCGACTTGGTCATCTCGGACATGCACATGCCGCTCTTGAGCGGTTTGGACCTGTTCCGGGAGATGCGCGAGCGCGGGATCTCGACCGCTTTCGTTCTTCTGACCGGGGACGACCCGGAACCGCTCCATTCGCAGGCGCCGGAGATCGCTGCCTGCCTGATGAAGGATGCGTCGCTCGAGGTCACGTTGCCGGCGGCCGTCGCCGGACTTTAACGAGGAAACCATGGCTGCCGAACGGGGAAACGTCCCCATACCCGCCGCGCCGAACAAGGCCGAATCCTTCCAGATCCGCAAGGCGCGTCTGCGCACGTCCTTTCTCTCGCAGCTGCCCGGACGTCTTGCCGATGCGCGCCGCGCCGTCGCCAAACTGCGCGCGAGCGAGATCGATCATGCGCATCTCGACGCGCTCTACATCCTCTTCCATACCTTGAAGGGATCGGGCGCCACCTTCGGCTTCCGACAGATCAGCGATGCCGCCGAGAGCGCCGAGCAGGCCGTGCGCCATGCCATGGACTCGGGCGGACGGGTCGAGGCCGCGCTGCCGGCCGAGCTCGCGCGCCTGCTGGACGATCTCGCCGCCTTGGCGCTCGCCGCCGAGGTGCAGGTGGACCCCGATGTGACTCCCGGATTCGAGCTTCCCGGGCCGGAGCCCGAGCCGACATCCGGACACGCGCTCGGCGCACGCCCCGGACAACCCGCGGATCGCAGCCAGCGGATGGTCTATCTCTGCGACGACGACCCGGATCTTGCCGCGCAACTGGCCGGTCAGCTCGGCTGTTTCGGCTACCGCGTGCGGGCCTTCACGACCCTCGCCGACCTGCGCGAGGCGGTCGATGCCGAACGCCCGTCGGCGATGATCCTCGACGTGGTCTTTCCCGAGGACGAGAACGCCGGGCCGAAGATGCTGGCCGAGCTCAGGGCCGGAGAAGAGGAGGCGATCCCCTGCATCTTCATCTCCTGTCGCGACGACTTCGGCGGGCGCCTCCAGGCGGTACGCGCGGGCGGCAGCGCCTACTGCACCAAGCCGATCAAGACGGTCGAGCTGCTGGAATTCCTCGATCGGCTCACCAGCCCGCATCCGCCCGAGCCCATCAATGTCCTGGTGGTGGACGACGACCGCGAGCTGGCCCAGTTCCATGCGACGGTCCTGGAAGAGGCCGGCATGGTCGCCAAGGCGGTGAGCGATCCGGAGCAGGTGCTGAGTCTGCTCGACACCTTCGATGCCGATCTGGTGCTGATGGACATGTACATGCCGGATTGCTCGGGGCCGGAGCTGTCTCGGATCCTGCGCCAGATGCCGGGGCATGTGAGCCTGCCGATCATCTATGTTTCCTCCGAGACGGACGTGGAGCGCCAGCACAAGGCGCTCGCGGTCGGCGCCGACGGCTTTCTGACCAAACCGATCGAGCCGGACCGGCTGATCGCCGAGGTCGGTCTGCGTGCCGAGCGGATGCGCATCCTGCACTCCCTGATGGTCCGCGACGGTCTGACCGGGCTCTTCAACCACAACGCGATCATGCAGTTCCTGGAGGTCGCCGTGGCGAATGCGCGCCGTGCCGGGACGTCCCTGTGCTTCGCCATGCTCGACGTCGATCACTTCAAATCGGTCAACGACACCTACGGCCATCCGACCGGCGATCAGGTCCTCATGGCGCTGAGCCGCACACTGCGTCTGCGCCTGCGCGACGACGACCTGGTCGGGCGCTACGGCGGTGAGGAGTTCGCGGTGGTTCTGAACGGTGTGGGCGTGGAGCAAGCCCGGCGCATCCTCGATGCCTTGCGCACCAGCTTCTCCAACGTGACCTTTTTCTCGGACGGACAGGAGTTCCGCTGCACCTTCAGCGTCGGGGTAGCGCACTTTCCGACCTTCGACACCCCGGACGCCATGACCGAGGCCGCCGACCGGGCGCTCTACCGGGCCAAGAAGGGCGGTCGCAATCGCGTCGAGATCGCGACGGAGCAAGACACTTTGCCCGAGCCCGAGCCCGAGCCCGCGCCCACGCCTGAATCGACGGGGACATCCGATGGATCTTGAGCGAACCGAATCGCAGTCCGATCTGTCCGACCGCAACGCGCTGGAGTTGCTCCTGGAGCGACGACGCGGAGCCGACGCTCGGATCCTCGAGGTCGAGACCGCCAAGGTCAAACTCGTGATCTTCGTCGTCGGCGAGGCGTTGCTTGCCTTCCCGGCGCGCGTGCTGGCGGAGATCCTCCCGCTCACGACCATCCATGTCGTCCCGGGCTTCCCACCGGCGCTGGAGGGCGTCATCAATATTCGCGGCGACATCGCCTCGGTGGTCCGCCTCGGCGATCTGTTGGGCATGACGCATATCCCGTCCGCCCGTCGCTCGGCCATCCTGCTCGGCCAAGGCACGCAGGTGCGCAGCGGGTTGCGGGTCGATCGGGTGGTCGACGTCCTGGACGTGACCGAAGAGTCCATCCAAGCACCGCCGGACAGCTTGCCCGAGCCGCTGCGCGGGCTCGCAACCGGGGTGTTCGAGCATGCGGGACAGGTCGTGATCCTGCTCGATCTGGATCGGGTGTTTCAGACCCTGTTGCCCGAGCAGCGGTGACGCGAATGGAGCGCAGACACGAGGCTCGAAACGAGGGCGGCGACGGCGAGATCGATCTGGTGGTCTTCAGCCTCGGCGCGCTGAGGTTCGCCGTTCTCGCCGAGGGCATCCGAGGCATCGCCGATCCCGCCGAGACCCCGAACACGCAGGCGCCCGCATTGGCCGATCTACTCGGCCTCGCGCGCGCATCCTCCGCGGTCTCGGCCCACACGCAGGAATCGCGCGAGCGCGTGCTCCGCTTCAGACACACCGCGCAGGCCGGAGCCTCGGACGGGACGCAGACCCCGGGCGTGCGCATCGAGGAGCCGATCTCGCTGTGGCGCGCACCGGTCGACGCGATCCATCCACTGCCCGCACTGATGGAGGTGCTGTCCGAGCTGCCCTGCGTGCGCGGACTCGTGACACTCTCCACGACGAACGCGGACGACCTCGCCATCCTGCTCGACCCCCGGCGGCTCCGGGAAGCGGCGTGCGCGGCGGCCTTCGACTCCTGCAACGCAACGCCGGCACGGATGATCGACCAATAGCGACAGGGGTCATGACGGACACTCGCAACAACAACCAGGCAAGTGCAGACAAGCCCAGCCTGCCCCCAAGTGGAGAGGAGACTGTCGATCGCCTGCGCATGCGGGCTGCCGAAGCCCTCGAGAGCGTGCGCTTGGATCTCGCGGACGAGATCCCGGTCGGCATCGACGGCCAAGAGCTTCAATTCGCCGAGCTTCCCCGTGTTCCCGACGAGGCGCCCGGGTCTGTCTGCGCGATCCGGGTGCTCGATCAGCCCTGCCGCCAACGCATTCCCCGGGATCAAGCCGGCTTCCAAGCCCGCGAATGGGAGGCTGCGGGGATCCCGTTCGGGCGCATCGCCGTGAACGTCTCGGGCATGCAGATCCAGCGCAGCGATTTTGCACGCACGCTGGAATCCATCCTGCACGACACAGCGACGCTTTCTGCTCGGGGCCGGCTGCCGCCGTGCGCAAGGCGATCTCTTCAGCCCGCCGGTTGCGCCGGAGGCGATCGTTCGGCTCTTGTCTTGACTCGCCGTCGCAGAACATCGCGGGCAGTTCATGAATCGGTCACGATGGGCCTATCATGGCGCACACCACGCCGGCCTTGCTCTTACAGAGGTCGGGTGGACTGCGCTGCGCATTATCCTACGGCGCTTGTCTACCCTCCGACTCGGATCAGCGACGGGGCCGGGCTGACGAGCAAGGCCGGTGGGCCAATCGCGGCAGTCGACCGCCCGGGGCGGGCGAAGAGCCGGACCATCCTGTTCCCGGGGCCACGGAGCCTCGGCGAGGCGTAACGACGAGATGACAACACATAAATTCGGCGCCGCCGAGATGACGGATCTGCGCGAGCGTGCGTGCCGGATCCTGCGGGACCACACCTTCGACGAGACCATCGAGGCTTTCGAGCAGGGCACTCTCGATTTCGAGAGGCTCCTCGAGGAGCTGCATATCTACCATGCCGAGCTGCATATCCAGCAACAAGCACTGCAGGACAGCCGGCAGATCACCGAGCGCGCGCTCGCGCGCTTTACCCGGCTCTATCGCGAGCTGCCCTTCCCGGTCTTGCTGATCAACGCCCAAGGGCGCGTGAAAGAAGGCAACGCGGCGGCGCAGCGGCTGCTGCCCTTCGATCGACGGCTCTTTATCCATCTCGCTGTCGAGGGACAGACAAGACTGCTCGAAAATGCATTGCTCGATGCCATCAAGGCCGGCCGCGCGGACTGCAGGGAGATTCGCCTGCGGGGCCAAGGGGACAGCATCCTGATCGCCGATCTGCGTCTGATCCGTCTCCCTGAGATGGACGGCAACGAAGCCGAGATCCTCTGCAACCTCGTGGATCAGACCGAGCAGGTCGCGCAGCGCGAGGATCTGGTCGCCGCCAACCGGCGCCTGCGCATCCAGGAGGAGCGCTATCACATCGTCGCCGACTTCGCGCCCGACTGGGCCTACTGGATGGGCGAGGACGGACGCTTCCGCTATGTCTCCCCGACCTGCGCGCGGATCACCGGCTACCCGGCGGCGGCCTTCCTGAAGGACGCGGATCTCTTGGCGCGGATCATCCATCCGGAGGACCGCGACGCATACCTCACGCATCTCCACGGCGCGCACGCAACCCAACGATTCAAACCCCTGCGGTTTCGGATCCACACCCGCACGGGCGAGCTGCGCTGGATCGAGCATCTGTGCGTTCCGGTCAGCGGCGACGGCGGACGTGCGCTCGGACATCGCGGCTCGAATCTGGACGTAACCGACAAGGTGACGCTCGAAACGGCACTCGGCATGGCTTCCGAGGTCATCGATGCCAGCTCCACAATCGCGTTTCATTGGGCGCCGGAGCCGGGTTGGCCGGTCATCTACGCCTCGCCGAACGTTCGCCGCTGGGGCTATTCGCTCGAGCCGCTCCTCGCGCGGCGCTTGACCTACTTGGATCTCGTTCATCCGCAAGACCGCGAGCGCTTGGTTGCGGCCTTCGAGACATTTACTCAAGAGCAGCGCGACGGCTTCCGGCAGACCTACCGGGTCCGTTGGGCGGATGGCTCCGAGCACTGGGTCGAGGAGGAGACGCGCGGCGTCTTCGGCCCGGACGGCCGGCTCAGCTATTTTCACGGGATCGTGACCGATGTCACCGAGCGCGAGTCGGCAGAACGAGGGCTTAAGCGCCAATTGGATCTGCAGGCGCTGGTCGCTCAGGTCTCGTCACGCTTCATCGACGCCACCGGCGATACGCTCGAGCCGATCGTCGCTTGGGTACTCGAACAGATCGGCACCCTACTCGACGTCGATCGCTGCTACCTGTTCCGATTGGCGAGCGACGACGCAAGCCTGGAGATGACCCATGAGTGGTGCGCCGCGGGTATCGCACCCTTCATCCAGGACTTCCAGGGGATCTCGCTCGAGCGGTTTCCCTGGTGGGCCGAGCGGCTGCGTACCCGCACACCGATCTCGGTGCCGGATGTCTCGGCGCTCCCGGACGAGGCGGCGGCCGAACGTGCGGAGCTCGAGCGTCAATCCGTCCGCTCGGCCTTGAGCGTGCCCATGTCCAGTCATGGTCGGGTCTGGGGTGCGCTCGGGATCGACCTGGTCAGGCAGGCGCACGACTGGGACGCCGATGAGATTCGGATGTTGCAGGTGATCGGCGAGGTGGTCGCCGGGGCCTTGCAGCGGACCGCGTCCGAGGTCGGTCTGGCGGCCAGCGAGAACCTCTATCGGCGCGTCACGGCGATGATGAGCGACGTCGCCTACTCCTGCATGGAGCATCCCGACGAGGGTTTCCGGATCGACTGGATGACCGATTCGGTCGAGGCACTCACCGGTTACACCTTGGCCGAGGTACTGGAGATAGGATGCTGGCACTGTTTACTCCTCGAGGAGGATATCGGGATCTTCGAGGACAAGGTCGCCGGACTCCACCCGGGGACCAGGGCCGATTGCGAGCTGCGTCTGCGCCGCAAGGACGGGGCGGTACGCTGGCTCCATGCCACGACCGAATGCGTCCTCGACGACGCCGACCCGACGCTGCGTCGACTCTACGGTGGCCTCTTGGATGTCACCGAGCACAAGGCACGCGAGGGCGAGATCGAGCGGCTCGCGCTGGTGGTCGAGCAAAGCCCGAGCATCGTGCTGATTACCGACATCGCGGGGACCATCGAGTACGTCAACGCACGCTTCTGCGAGAGCACCGGGTATCGGCCGCAGGAGGTCCTGGGCCAACCGGTCGATATTCTGCGATTCGCTACCCGTACCGAGGCCGAGGACTCGGAGATTTGGAGCGCGCTGCAACACGGCGAGGCATGGACCGGAGAAATCCAGAATCGCAGGAAGTCGGGCGACGCCTATTGGGAGTACGCCCACATCACCCCGTTGCGCAACGCGCAGGGCCTGGTCACCCATTACGTCAAGCTGGCCGAGGATATCAGCGAACGCAAGGCACTCTCGCAGCAAGTGAGTTACCTGGCTCAGTACGATCCGCTCACCGGCCTGCCCAATCGGACCTCGATGCGCGAGCGCGTCGAGCAGGCCCTGATCGCCGCCCGACATTCCGACAGGATTCTCGCGCTCCTCTCGATCGACCTTGACGATCTGAGGTCCGTGAACGACTCGCTCGGTCACCCCGCGGGCGATGAGCTGTTGCGCTCGGTGGCCCAACGCTGGCAGCCGCTCCTGCGCGACGAGGATACCTTGGCCCGGTTCAGCGGCGACAACTTCATCGCCCTGGCCACCGGGCTGCGGCGCGTCGAGGACGCCTCCGTGCTTGCCGATCGCATTCGCGACGCGCTGGCCGAACCGATCGCCCTCGGCGAGCAGGGGGTCGTGGTGAGCTGCAGCATCGGCATTGCGCTCTATCCGGAGGATGCGAGCACGGCCGAAGAGCTGATCAGTCATGCCGACACCGCGCTGCACGGCGCAAAAATGGAAGGCCGCGGGCTCCATCGGTTCTTTACCTCGGCCTTGAACGATGATCTGCAGGAACAGTTTCGGCTCGAGCAGGCCCTACGCCGCGCGATCGAGCGTCATGAGCTGCTGCTTCATTACCAGCCGCGTGTCGACATCATCAGCGGCCGCATTCGGGGTTTGGAGGCATTGTTGCGGTGGAATCACCCTGAGCTCGGGTTGATCCCGCCGGATCGCTTCATCCCGATCGCCGAATCCAGTGGATTGATCCTGTTCATCGGACCCATCGTCGTACGACTCGCCTGCGAGCAGATGGCCGCTTGGCGCAGGGCCGGAATTTCCCCGGTGCCGATGGCGCTGAACCTCAGCGCCGCCGAGTTGTATCAGGACGGGCTTGCCGAGCGGATCTCGAAGACAGCAGCCGAGGTCGGAATCGATCCGGGCCTCTTGGAAATCGAGGTCACGGAGAGCGCAGCCATGCGCTCGATCGACCGAGCGGTCGAGGTCTTGTCGCAGTTGCACGACCACGGTTTTACTCTCGCGATCGATGATTTCGGGACCGGCTATGCGTCCTTGAGCTACCTGAACCGACTGCCGGTGCAGACGTTGAAGATCGACCGCTCGTTCCTCGCCGAGATCGGCAGCGGAGGGCTCGGGGAACCACAAGCCGAAACCATCGTCAAGGCGATCATCGGCTTGGGTGCGAACCTCGGTCTGCAGGTCATCGCCGAAGGGGTCGAGACCGAGGCACAGAGAGCCTTTCTCATCGATCACGACTGTCGCGAGGGTCAGGGCTACTTATTCTGCAGACCGGGACCGGCCGATCGCATCGAGGCCGTGCTCCGAAGACAGTTCATCGAGCCGGGGGCCGAAGCGATCGACTGAGCCGCAAGGGGCCGCAGTGACCAAACCGGCGCGCGCACGCTCACGGGTCTCCTCGTCCGCATACTTGCTGCCGAGTGCGAGTGCGGTCAGCGGACCCAGGGCCACGGCCAGAACGACGGCGATGGTCCAGGGATTCGTCTCGGGTGCCTTTTCGTTGCTCATCGTCGTAAACCTCTCGGTTGTTCGAAAGCGTTTCAGGACGACAACGGTGGCGGACGACGTCTGAGCCGCTTGCCCAGTGTTTGCACACCCGACTTAAACCCACAGGAGACGCATGCATGTCAGCCGGAGCCGTTAAGGGAATCGAAGTCTTGTTGATCGCAGGTGGCCTTTTCTGGTTCGCCTACTCCCAGTTGAAGGCGTTGAAGCAGCCGACCCCCGGTGCCGAGAAGCCGGAGGCGGAGCACGAAGGCGAATCGGCCGCTCAGACCGCTGCCGAGGAGCCGACCCGCGACAAGTGCTGATCGCGCCTCAGCGCGAGAGATAGGCTCGGACGGACTCTTTCAGCGTGTCGAAATTCCGTCTGATCTCGGCCATGGCGTCCTGAACCTCCGGGGTCACCTCCTTGGAGATCCGGCGGATCATTGCAGCGTGCTCAGCGCGCCACTCCTCCATCCGCTCGCGAAGACGTTTGAGTGCCTCGTCCGTTCCACCGGTCTTGTCCTCCTCCTCGTATCCGAAGCCGTAGTCGACAATCTCTTCGGTGACCTCGCCCTTGAAGAGACGGTAGAGCTCGACTTGGACACACTTGGCGCTGTAGCTGAACCGCCCGTCCTTCTCCAGGCGCCGCACGCTCATGCGGATCCGGGTGGACTCGAGCATGTGCAGGGGCGCATGGCTGGCCGCTCGTTTGACGAAGTCGTGATCCTCGGCGAGACGCAGCGACTCGTCGAATCCCCCGACGCGGTCGAAGAGCTCGCGATCGACGAAGATCGCGAATCCGCCGGCATGTGGATCCGACTTGAGATTGAGCTTGACGAACGTGTTGGCGAGCTCGAAGAGCAGCTCGTCGAGCGGATTCTCCGAGTCCGGCTCGAACCAACAGGTTGCAAGCCGCATGCCTTCAGCGTCCATCTCCGCCAGGGCCTTCTCCAGAAAGTCATCCGGCGGCAAGACATCGGCGTCGAAAAAGAACAGACGCGCGCCCTGTGCGACGGCCGCGCCGCGGTTGCGTCCCACCGCCGGCATCCCCCCGTCGACGACGGTGACGCCGCGCGAGCGACAGATCTCGCGCGTGCCGTCGGTCGAGCCGGCGTCGGCGACGATGATCTCGAAGTCGCGAAAGGTCTGTCGGTCGAGCCGATCGAGCAGCTTGGGCAGCAGACCGGACTCGTTCAGCGCGGGAATAATGACGCTTGCCTTCATGGTGTGGCCCTCGCGAGGTCATGCTCTTCGATGAGATCGAGCGAGTCGTCGAGGGCCGTGGCGAGCAAGGAGCGGTACATGGGCTCGGGGAGATCGAACCCGCCCGTGCTGCAGACCGATGCGTACCAGTAGGCACTCGACTTGGGTGTGCGTTTCAGGGTGTCGTAGTCGACATGCACGAGCCCGAAGCGCTTGGATAGGCCCAAGGCCCATTCGAAATTGTCCAGCAGACTCCAGACGAAATAGCCGCGAATATCGCTGCCCGCGTCCAGCGCCTTGCGCAGCATGAAGAGATAGGCCTCCAGATAATCGCGCCGCGCCGCGTCCTGCACGCTGCCGTCGTCCTCGACCCGGTCTGCGAAGGCCGCGCCGTTCTCGGTGATATAGACCGGAGGGTTGTCGTAGCGCTCGCGCAGCCAGGTGAGCGTGTCGAGAAAGCTGCGCGGGAAGATCTCCCAGTCCATGTCGGTATGCAGCGCGTTTGGATCCGGGCTGCGCGCGAGCCGAAAACCGAGCCAGGGCAGACGGCTGCGCTCGATGATGATGCGCGAGTAATGGTTGACGCCGACGAAGTCGACCGGCTGGCCGATCAGGTCCAGGTCGCCCGGGCGCAAGGTCCAGTTGAAGGCCGAGAGGAGACGCCGAACCGGGTTCGGATACCTGCCGGCCAGGATGGGATCGGCGAAGAGCCGATTCGCCAGCGCATCGAGACGCTCGGCGATCCGGACATCGCCGCGCCGCCGCGGGATCACCGGGAAGAGATTCAGTGCAGGTCCGACAAGCGCATCCGGCACCACACCCCGCAGACGCTGCAACGCGGCACCGTGGGCCAGGAGCAGATGATGGGCGACACGAAACGCCATCAAGGGGTTGCGCCGCCCCGGGGCATGGTCGCCGGAGACATAACCCGCGGCGACGACCGTGAGCGGCTCGTTGATGGTGACCCAGTGCTTGACGCGATCCCCGAGACGGCGCGCGACGACCTCGGCGTAATCGGCGAAACGCCAGACCGTCGCACGCGACTCCCAGCCGCCGCGCCGCTCCTCGAACCAGGGGAGATCCCAGTGATACAGGGTCGCGAACGGCCGAATTCCGCGATCGAGAAGCCCGTCGACCAGCCGATCGTAGAAATCCAGGCCGCGCCGGTTCACCTGCGTACTCGATCCGCTCATGACCCGCGGCCAGGAGATCGAGAAGCGATAGGCCCCCAGGCCAAGCGTCGCCATCAGATCCAGATCCTCGGCGTAGCGGCGATAATGATCGCAGGCGATGCCCGCGTGGCTGCCGTCCTGCACGCGCCCGGGCCGCGCCGTGAAACGATCCCAGATCGAAGGCGCTTTGCCGTCGACATCCGGGGCGCCTTCGATCTGAAACGCTGCTGTAGCGGCACCCCAGGTCAGGTTCTCTGGAAATTGGATTCGCATCGTCCCCAAACCTCTCCCACCACACCCGCTGCGAGACGTCGCAGGGCGCCGCGCTCGGGTAGGATGCGGGTCACGTTTTCGCGCCCTGCCTTATGATATACGGTGAGCACCTGGGTTGTACCCGGAGCCGGACAGGACACCTCTCCCCCTCTTTCCACGACCGCCAAGCCATCGAGCACCGCATGGACTCCGAATACACGACGAGCGATCTCGACGGGATCGACCTCACCGGCCTGGCCGCTCGCATCGGCCGCACCCACCTGCGCCAACGCTTGGGGCTGGAAGGCGACCATGAGGTCTTCGTGCTGCGCCGCCCCGGCGCCCACTTCTTCTACCCTGAGAATTGGTACTCGGTTCACGGCGTGATTCGCGCCTGTTTGCGCATCAGCGGACTCTATGCCCGCGCACAGCGCAACGCTCGCAGTATCCAGGTGAAACACCACCGCGTCGCCGTCGCAAACCTGCCCTCGGCCTTCGAGGGATTTCGCATCCTGCATCTGACCGATCTGCACGTGGACATGGAGGACCGCAACACCCACGCCATCAGCGCGTGCGTGCGCGGTTTGAATTACGACCTCTGCGTGCTGACCGGGGACTATCGCGCCCGCACCTTCGGGCCGATCGACCGCGTACTAGCAGGCATGGCGACGATCCGACTCCAGCTCAAGGGGCCGGTGTACGGTGTGCTCGGCAACCACGACACCCTACGTCTGGTGCCGGGCCTGGAGGCGCTCGGGATCCGATTGCTGCTGAACGAAGCGGTCGTCATCGAACGCGATGGTCAGTTGATCCACCTCGCCGGCGTGGACGATGCCCATTACTATCAGGTCCACAACATCGACCGCGCCTCCGCCGGGATCCCGGACGAAGCTGCTTCCATCCTCCTCTCCCACACCCCCGAGATCTACCGGCTGGCTGCCCACGCCGGGTTCGACCTCATGCTCAGCGGTCACACGCACGGCGGCCAGATCTGTCTGCCCGGCGGCATTCCCGTCGTCTGGGACGCCCGGTGTCCCCGCGCCATGGCCTCGGGACCCTGGCGCTACGGCGCGCTGATCGGCTACACCTCGGTCGGCGCCGGCACCTCGGTGGTCAACGCCCGACTCAATTGCCTACCCGAGGTCACCCTGCACGAGCTGCGGCGCGCGCCCCTCTAAACCGCGCCCGGTGCGATATGCGTAGTGTGTTGGATTGGCTTGGCCGCGTCGGCTCCGGCGGGTGAAGAAGACCGTCGCCATGCCGATGTTGGTGGCGACCGAGACCGCCAACCCGACGATCAAAAGGGGTGTCATCTCCATCCGTGGATCCTCTTGAGCATGCGACGCAGCCGCGCCGCAACCGGCGTCAGCAGCAGATCGATCAACGTGAAGCCGATCACGACGATCGCGACCCGGGATGCCGAGAGATCCAAGACAGGCATCAGCATGATCGCCGGGATGAGCGCCTCCGGGATCTGATCCAACAAGAGGATGGATTCACTCGGCTGCCGCCCCAGACGCCGCTTGATGAAGCTCGCGAGGAGATCCCCGGACATGGCGCCCAGAGCGGCGATCAGGCCGAGGAGCCAGGGTAGGCCGATGAGAACGGCGAGCAGCGGCGTCGTCAGCAGAGCGGCGCCGAGACCGCGCCAAGTCTTGGAGGCGCCCAGCCAAGGGCGTCCGTCGCGAAAGAGGCGTCCGCCATCGAGCGGGTGCACGCAGCGATGCCCGATGAGCAGACGCAACAAGACCGGCACGCCGTTCGCCCAGACGACCAACGCCAGCATCTGTAGGGTTGGAATCATCGGCGCGGCATGATCTTTGAGCGGTCGCCCCGCAATAAGACCGCTCGCACCCGAGCGGCATCCCGAGATTCGTCAAAGATGACGACCGACGTCGACAACTTCGGCTGCACGCATCAGGTCGGAAAACCCAGCCCCCGAGATCTTGATCAGGTGCTCATGGTCGCCGGATTCGAAGTAGACCTCCAGCAGGCCCATGAGATGGCGATCGACGAGCGTCCTCAGCTCGTAGGCCGCACCGATCGGAGGCACGGCTCCGGGCTCGCAATCCGGAAACAACCCCGCCAACTCGGCCTCGGTCGCCAAGCCCACCGGCTCGCCGAGGTGCTCATGGAGTCGTCCGAGGTCAACATGATAGTCCGACGGCACCACCACCAAGAGATAGCGCCCGTTCTGGTT
The DNA here is from genome assembly GCF_018399035.1 of Thiocapsa sp. GTDB lineage: Bacteria > Pseudomonadota > Gammaproteobacteria > Chromatiales > Chromatiaceae > Thiocapsa. Next base: position 4,581,327 of record NZ_CP073760.1, on the reverse strand, counting down.
GACGACGACCCCCTTCGCCAGATGATCGCCTTGGACATGCGCCGCCTGCGCCGTATCCATACTCGCACCCGTGTGCGGATGACGCACCAAGGTGAAGTCGATGCATTGTTCCTTGAGGTAAGACTCGAGCGTGCACGGGATAGACATGATGACCTCCTCTACTGGATTGACCCACAGAGAAGTCTAGACCCCCAGCCGAGATTCGTCGGCGTTGAAACGCATCTTCGCCAGCGCCCGAGGTGGATCTGGGCCCGAAACCAATCGACCAGGGGGCCTTGCCCGCCGGATCCAGGTTTAAGCCTTCAGCTGCTCGGTGAGATGCGGTGTCAGGAGATCCAGCATCGCGCGATGCACCTTGAGGTTCCCGGCAATCAGATTGCCGGTCTCGAGAAAGGTCTTCCCGCCGGCGAGATCCGTGACGGTGCCGCCGGCCTCGGTGACGAGGAGTGCGCCCGCCGCGCAATCCCATTCGGCGAGACCGATCTCCCAGAATCCGTCGGTTCGCCCGGCCGCGACATAGGCGAGATCGAGCGCGGCCGAGCCCGGCCGGCGCAGGCCCGCGGTGGCCAGGATCATGTCCTTGAACATCCGCAGATAGACATCGATGTGGCGCTGATCGCGGAAGGGGAAGCCGGTCCCGATCAGGGCGCCTTCGAGCGAGGGACGATTGGCGACGCGAATCTTGCGGTCGTTCAGTTGCGCGCCCTGACCGCGTGCGGCACTGTACAGCTCCTCGCGCAGCGGATCATAGACCACGCCGCACTCGAGCTGGCCCTTGTGCTTGAGCGCGATCGAGACCGAGAACTGCGGGAAGCCATGCAGATAGTTGGTCGTGCCGTCGAGCGGATCGATGATCCACTGGAAATCACCGCGCCCCTGCGCGCCGCTTTCCTCGGCGAGGATCGCATGATCCGGGAAGCGTGCCCGCAGCTCCTGGATGATGATCGCCTCCGCACCGCGATCGATGTCGCTCACGAAGTCGTTGCGGCTCTTGGACTCGACCTTCAGCGAGTCGACGCGATCCATGTAGCGCAGAAGAAGCTTGCCGGCACTGCGTGCGGCGCGAATGGCGATATTGAGGCTTGGGTGTTGCATAGTGTGCAAGATAACCGATGCGCGTCACCGATCAAAGATTGACAATCTACTGATGTTCTGAAGAACTTGCATCCATGATGACAGAGAACCCCGACAACGCGCTCGCGCGTATCCGTTTCGTCTTGGTCGAGCCCACCCTCAGCGGGAACATCGGGGCCGTCGCCAGGGCCATGAAGACCATGGGCCTTTCGCGCCTCGAGCTGGTCGCCCCCAAGCAGCTTCCGGATGCCGAGGCCTTGGCCCGCGCCTGCGGAGCGGACGACCTGCTGCAGCACGCAGGGATCCATGCGGACCTGCCCGCAGCCATCGCCGACTGTCGACTCGTGATCGGCACGAGCGCACGCCGGCGCTCGCTCGACTGGGAGAACCTGGAGCCACCCGAGGCGGCTCGGAAACTGCTCGCCGAGGCGGCCGAGGGCCAGGTCGCGCTGCTGCTCGGACGCGAGAGCTCCGGCCTGACCAATGCGGAGCTGGCGCGCTGCCAGTTTCTGGTGCATATCCCGACGAACCCGGACTTCAGCTCGCTCAATCTGGCGGCCGCGGCACAGGTCTTCGCCTACGAGATCCGCCGCTGTCGGCGCGAGGGTCTCCCCGAGCCGACGGGCGCACCCTCGAGTACACCGCCGAGCGAGACCCCGCGCGATCTCGCCACGGCACAGGAGCTCGAGGGTCTGCACGCTCACCTTGCCGACACCCTGCGCGACATCGGCTTCGGCGACCCGGACAGCTCCAAGAAGCTGCTGCTGCGTCTGCGCCATCTGTTCAATCGCGCGCGTCCGGATCGCGTCGAGATCAACATCCTGCGCGGCATCCTGAGCGCCGCACAAGGGCGCAAGAGCGGCACACGGCCGACACCTTCGGCCGACTGACGAGACGTCTTAAACCGCGTCCAGAGCGAGATGCAGATTTTCGAGTGAGTTGGCAGTTTGGTGCATCCACGATCCTTAGCGGAGCCGCGGTTTGAAATGCTATATTTTTTAATCGTTTAAACCGCGCCGACTCCAACGGTCGTCAAGTCTGCCGGGACCGACCCCATCCATAAACATCGCATACCGCGCTGGGCGCGGTTTAAAGGCTTGCCTTATGTTCGAACGACTGAAGGAAGACATCGCCTGCGTCTTCGAGCGCGATCCGGCAGCGCGCACCGCGTTCGAGGTCTTCACCACCTACCCCGGACTGCACGCCGTGCTGGCCCATCGCCTGACGCACCGACTGTGGAAACGCAATCTCAAGTGGCTCGCCCGCGTCCTGTCCAATCTGGCGCGGCTCTTTACCGGGATCGAGATCCATCCGGGCGCCGTCATCGGCCGGCGCTTCTTTATCGATCACGGCATGGGTGTGGTGATCGGGGAAACGGCGGTGATCGGCGACGACTGTACCCTCTATCACGGGGTGACCTTGGGCGGCACCACCTGGCAAAAGGGCAAGCGCCACCCGACCTTGGGGCGCGACGTGGTCGTCGGCGCCGGGGCCAAGGTCCTGGGGCCGCTGCTGATCGGCGACGGCGTGCGGATCGGCTCCAACGCCGTGGTCGTGAAATCGGTTCCGGCAGGCGCAACGGTGGTCGGCGTCCCGGGCCGCATCATCGAGCCGGCGAAGGATGCGACCGCCCGCCGGCGCGCCGACACCGCCAAGCGCATCGGCTTCGATGCCTACGGCGCCACACGCGATGCGCCGGACCCGATCGCCAACGCCATCAACCGCATGCTCGATCACATCCACCACATGGATCAGCGCGTCGAGCAGATGTCCCAAGCGCTCGAAAGCCGCGGCATCATGCAGCACTTCGAGCACGACCCCACGCTCGACGCGGTCGAGATCCCGCCCGCAACCGACTTGGACGTTTAATCGCAAATTTGATATGGATTAATTGATCGCCGTGGTCGGGTACCGTATCATGCTGTGAAATATCGATTAACGGAGCGAGGCGCACGTGAGACTGACGACGAAGGGCCGCTATGCGGTTACGGCAATGCTCGATCTGGCCATCCATCAAGGCCAAGGCCCCATCGCGTTGGCCGACATTGCCCAACGCCAAGGCATTTCACTGTCCTACCTCGAGCAGCTGTTCGCGAAGCTGCGACGGCGCGCACTCGTCACCAGCGTCCGGGGGCCGGGCGGCGGGTATAACCTGGCCCGCCAAGCCGCCGACATCCATATCGCCGAGGTGATCGCGGCGGTCGACGAGAACGTCGACACGACCCGGTGCGGCGGCGCACACAACTGCCAGAACAACGGTCCCTGCCTGACCCACGATCTCTGGCACGACCTCAGCGACCGCATCTACGATTATCTCAACAACATCAGCCTGCAGCAGCTCGTGGACCGCCGCGATGAAACCGGCAACCGGCCCGGGACGACATGCACGGCCGTCGACGTCAAGCTCGGCGTTCAGCGCATCGTCGCGAACGCCTGAAACGGAGCCTTTGCGTCCCGCCTCGTTGTGCCGGACCTGTGTCGTCCGAGCCAAAGGCGCGTCTCGACCTCGCAAAAACGATTCTCTCCGCTTGCCTTCGCTCACCTGCACGCACTAGGATTCGATCTCGGTTGTCGGATTCCGGGTCGAGGCGCGCAGCAGGTGGCAACGATCTCCGCCGTTGTGGACGGCTCCAAAAACTATTTCGATCTCTTCGATCTGCCGATCGGGTTTGTCGTCGACCAATCACGCCTGTCCGAGCGCTACCGTGCACTGCTCGACGGGGACGTTTCCACGTCCTACGGCGATCCGCGATCGACGGACGACTCGGCGCCGGAACAGTCGCCGATCGAGATCGAGCTGGCGTACCGGACCTTGCTGGATCCCTTGGCGCGTGCCGCCCACCTTCTCGATCTACTGGATTGCCGAAGCGAGGGCTACGGTGCGAGGGCCGGCGAATACGCTGCCCTCGGCGGCTTCCTGATGGCCGAGATCGAGCTGCGGGAAAGCCTCGACGAGGCGACCAGCCGGCCCGATCCGGCTTCAGCCGTGGCCGGGATGCTGACCCATCTCGCGGAGCAGGGGGCGTCTTTGGAGAAGGATCTGCAGCGCATGCTCGCCGATCCGTCGCCGCAGAACCTGGCCGCGGCGCGCGAGATCCTACGCCGGCTCGAGCTCCTCGGGACCTGTCGACGTGATGCGGAGGACCGTCGAGCGGCCTTGGCGTCCAGGGCCTGATCCATGCTTCGGTTGCCCGGCCCGGAATAGATCGGGCCGAGCGACCTCCGGGGCCGATCGGCTCAACACTGCTCCCAGGGCAGACCACGAAAGCGCCAACCGCCTTGAGTGCTTCTGTGGTGCTGCTCGTCGAGATCGCCCTCGAAGCCCTCGTCGACGTGATAGACGGCCTTGAGCCCGTCCTGGAGCAGCGCTTTACCGGCTTCGAGCGAGCGCTTACCGCTCCGACAGATCAGAACGACCGGCGCACATGACCCGCCCGGCTCGCAGACGGCGCCGCCGAGCAACAGCTTGCGGATCTCGGTGACGAAGTGGGGGTTGACCACCCAATCCGGCTCGTCGATCCAGGGGACATGCACGGCACCCTTGGGATGGCCCACGAACAGAAACTCCATCGAGGAGCGGATATCCACCAGGACCGCCTGGGGATGCTCTTCGAGCATTTCGAATGCCTCTTGGGGCGTCAGTGGTCTCGGATGATCATCGTTCACGCGGGGATACCTCGTTTGGTGGTTAAACCGCGCCCGGCGCGGCATGAGATGTTTTTGGATGGGATCGGCCGCGGCAGACGTCACGACCGTTGGAGTCGGCGCGGTTTAATCGTTGTCGTTGCTCGCCGCGCCGGCCCCGGTTCAGACAGGCCCCCGTGAAGACAGGCGGCGCTCGGCAGTTTATCAAGCGACTCGGATCTGTCATCCGAATCCGAGATGCGACGCAGTGTCGCACCCGACCGGGATCGGCCGGCCGCGAAGAATGAAAGGAGAGAGGTTTGGGACACAAGGCGCAATCCGTCGAACGACCGAACAGCGCAGGCGTGAAGGATGTCTTGGTGCGCAACCTCATGCATCTGCTGGCCCGATTGCCGCTCGGCGTGCTGCACCGCCTCGGCTCGGCCATCGGGCTGCTGATCGGGTCATGGCCGAACAAACAACGACGCAACGCCCTCGTCAATATCGCACTCTGCTTCCCGGAGCTCGACGCGAAGGAACAGATCCGCTTGCGCAACCGGAATCTGCGGGAGTTCGGCAAGACCTATGTCGAGATCGCTCACTTGTGGTTGCGCCCGGCGGATGAGGTGCTCGCGCTGGTCCGCGAGGTGAGAGGGGGCGAGCTGTTGGAGCGGCGCGACGGCAAGGGCTTGATCGTACTCTCCCCCCACCTCGGCGCCTGGGAGCTGGCCGGGTTACACCTCGCGGCACAGGGCCCGACGGCGATCTTCTACAAGCCGCAGAAGTATCTCGACGACATGATCCTCGCCTCGCGCGCCCGCAGCGGCGCCGAGCTGGCGCCGATCACGGCGAAGGGCATCCGGGTTCTGGTCCAGGCGCTGGAACGCGGCGATTACGTCGGCATCCTACCCGATCAGGAGCCCAAGGCCGACAAAGGTGCTGTCTTCGCACCCTTCTTCGGGATTCCGGCCTTTACCATGCTCTTGGTCAACCGACTGTCGCGCCGCACGGGCGCACCCGTGATCTTCATGTTCGCGGAACGTTTGAAGGGAGCACGGGGCTTCAGGATGCACTGCATCGCGGCGCCGACCGGAATCGACAGCGAGGACGATCTCGAGGCGGCGACCGCGTTGAACAGAGGGATCGAGCAGTGCGTCTCGCTCTGCCCGGAGCAATACGTGTGGCCCTACAAGCGCTTTCGACGGCGCCCGAACGGCGCACCGGGGATCTACAGCGGACCGCTTTCGGATCGGGATACGCTCAAACAGGTGTCGCGATGATACCGGAGGATGTCGGAAGTGACTTAAGGCGAATTCCGGGAACCCTTATACCGGTGGCGTAGGTTGTGCCGAGCCGTGCGAGGCACAACCAAACCTCGGCGCGAGTTGTGCTTCTTATCGTCAGCACAACCTACGGTATGGAATTTTGCGGAAATCGCCCGGGCACGTCCCTGTGCCGGGTCAGAGGGCCCCGAGATCAGGTGATCTTGTCGGCCGCGTTCTGAGTCTCGCCCATGTTGTCCGTCCAGGCGATCTCGATCGGATCACCGACCTCGCCGCCTTTGAACTTGAACGCCATATAGGGGTTCTTGGACACGCCGCCGCTCCAATTGGCGGTCATCACGACCTGATCCTTGGATTTGCAGACGACTTCCTGGATGAAGTGCGCAGGAACCAGCTCGCCGGTCTTGCTGTCCTTACGCAGCCCGGTTTCCATCGGGTGGCTCATCAAGCACTTGACTTCGGTCTCGCCGTCTTTGAGCTTGGCGCGGATCTTGATGTCTGACATCTCTGTATACCTCGAATTTGGTGTCTATGCCGTGTTCCGCGGTGAGCGACTCGATCAGCCGCCGCAGCCGCCGATGGTGACCTTCACTTCCTTGGCGTTGCTGTAGAGCTTGTCGCCGCTTTGGACCACGGCCACGACGTTGGATGTCTTGGCCATCTTGATCCGGGTGGACACAAAGGGAACCGCGGACTCTCCGAGATCGAACGAGGCAATCAGGGGTGTCTGGTTCGCATCGGCGACGATCGCGATCGACGTGACGCCTTCCATATCCGTCTCGACGGTGACCGGCACCACGGCGCCGTTTTCGGCGATATCCGGGGCCTTGATCTTGATCGCCTCGTTGGTCTCGGTGGCGTCCGAACCCATCAGACTCGTCAGGGCTGCCGGCAGATCCTTCGCATGGAAGGCCGCCTCGTTCCAGCTCGCAAGGACCAGGCTGGGGGACAGCAGACCTGCGCCGACAGCGACTCCGACGGTACCGGCGGCGAGTGAACCCTTCAGCAGGATTCGACGTTTTGCATCGATCATGGGACATCTCCTATGGAGCATGGGTGGGTATGGTACTGGGATGCATCGAGCATCGCGCGGGACAGGGTGCAGCCGAAGCCAAAGCCATGCCCCCGATAGGCCTGCTCAGCATGCATGCAAGCACTCGGGAGGCGGCCGAGCTTGATCGACCCGGGTGCCGGCGCTCGTCCGAGATTTGATTTCACTGCGCGGACGCTCGAGTCTTCGAGGCCCGATCCGACTCGCGAGGGGTATGAACGGTGAATCCTCCACATCTTTCGATCTTATTATGCGGTTGACCGCCGGGCGCCTTTTCGGCGGGACGTTCCAATCCAACCGGCGCTCGTTCGAGTACTTTTCCGACATCAACGCCCGGACAATGTTACCTCAGTCCTACCGGACTTGGAACGCACTTTATCGCATGTTCGAGGTCGCCGCGCGCAGGGGGTTCCCGCCCCGCCGCTTCTCGTCGCGCTGCTCTTCGCGCCAGGCATCGAGGCGAACCTGAATCTGTGCCGCCTCGTGATACGGCACGTCGGGCCGACGCAAGGCCAGCTCGAGATGCCGAATGGCGGGCTCGAGGTCGCCTTCGACATAGAGCTTCTCCGCGCGATAGCGATCGACGGTCGTGCGATCGCCCGCCTTGGTCGCCGCCTGTACGAGCGCCTCGTAAAGCATGGCGTTGGACGGCCGCACACGGGCGACCGCCTTGAGCTCGTCCACCGCACGGGCGGGCTGACCCGCGGACATGAGGGCCTCCGCGTAGGCGACCCGTAACGGCCACTGACCGGGAAAGAGGCTCACGGCCTGTTTCAGATGCGCCAAGGCATCGGCGCTGTTGCCGAGCGCGAGATCGAGCTCGGCGTCCAGAACAACGAATTCGGCCTGGCTCGGATGGGTTGCGATCAGCTTATCACTCTCGCGCTTCGCCTCGGTGAACCGTCGCGCGCGCTGCAACGCGAGGGCATAGCCGTAACGCTCGGCAACCTCGTCGCGAAAACGCCCACCCCGCAAGGTGTCCTCGAAATGCGCAACGGACTGCTCCGCGCGCCGATAGGAACGCTCCCGCAGCTTGGCGCGCGTCAACTGAAACCGCAGACTATCCGGACGCTGACGCACGCCGAACGCCTCGGCACGACCGAGCGAGTCGGCGATGCGGTCGGCCGTCACCGGATGCGTGCGCAGATACTCCGGGGCGCTGGACTCGTAAACACGCGTCGCCTTGGCAAGCCGCTCGAAGAAGCCGGCCATCGCAAAGGGGTCGTGACCGGCACCGGCCAGGGTCTGGATCCCGATTCGATCCGCCTCCTTCTCGTTGTCGCGGGTGAAGTTGATGCGTCGCTGGAGCGCAGCGGCCTGGACGCCGGCGATGGCCGCAGCCCCGGCATCGGGCGAGACCTGGGCGCCGAGAACGGCCGCGGCGATCAGCAAGGCCGTCGTCGGCAGACTGAGCTTGCTCTGGTCCTCGAATGCGCGCATCAGATGGCGCTGGGTGACATGGGCGATCTCGTGCGCCATGACGGCGGCAAGCTCGCTCTCGGTCTCCGCCGCCAAGACGAGACCGCCGTAGACGCCGATATAGCCGCCCGGACCTGCGAAGGCGTTCACGACGGGCTCGTCGATCAGGAAAAAGGTGAAGCTCCCGCCGGCCGTTCGGTCGGCCTCGACCAATGCGCTGCCGAGGGACTCGATATAGCTGGTCGCCAGCGGATCCTCCATGACGGGCAGCGCCTTGCGCACGCTGCGCATAAAGAGCTTGCCGATCCGCGCCTCGGCGGAGCGGGTCATCATGTTGTCCGACGAGCTGCCCATATCGGGAAGACTGAAGGGATCGGCGGACACCGATGTGGACACCACCGCCGAAAACGCAAGCACGCCCAGCGCCAACGGCCGACACCGATCGATCAACATCCGGATCATCATGGTTTGGTGAGACGCAATCCGCACCTCGTAGTTCCTCAAAGCGCACGCCGGGCGAGCCCTTCGCCGGCTTCGACGACCTTCACTTTTCGCGATCCGCGAGCTTCGTGGCCGAGGCGCTTCTTGGGGAAAGAAATCTCCTGAATCGCGTCGCTCCGAGGGTCTTGATTCCTGCAATGGCAAAAACCGACTCGAAACAACCCATAGCCCTCCGGACGCGATTCAGTTTTAGTTGAGCTGAATGCGCTGCCCCCAAGGCACCTTGCCCCGCCCCTTCACCAGCCAGATCACCGGAAACGCCGGCTCGACCGGCGGAAAGTCGCCTTGGGCATCGGTGAAGTACACCAGGAGATCCGGACGGATGCCCTCGCAGTCGATCCACTGAAAGACCGGTCGGAAGCTCGTACCCCCGCCGCCGTTGATCGCCTCGGGCAGCCGCAAGCCATCCCACGGCTCGAACCGAAAGGGTGCACCTTCACACAAGGCCGCATCGCAGGGCAAGAGGGTCACGCGAGCGCGCACCTGGCCCTTGAGCGCGTCGATCTCGCCGATAAACTCCTCCAGCTCCGCCGCCTTGATCGAGCCCGAGGTATCGACGGCGACCACCAGGTCGGTCTGATGACTGCGCAGGCTCGGCCTGATGAAGTCGCCGGCACGACGCGAAGGGCGCGCGTAGCTGTAGTCCTCGCGCGAGACGGCCGTCATGTAGCGGGCCAGCAGCATCCGCCAGGGCAGGCGCGGCTGCAGGAGATGGTCGATGATGCGGGCCATCTCGCCGCCGAGCTTGCCGGCCTGCTGCGCCTGTTGAGCCGCCCCGGCGAGACGCTGCTGCCACTGGACCGAGAGGATCTCCTGCTCGTCCGGGGTCAGGGGTTCGGGCCGGGGTTCCCCGGGGCCGCCCTCGGCCCCGTCGGCTTGGTTCGGTTGCGCCGAGCGTGTCGCCCCTTGCTCTGCGTCGGACTCGCCCTGCTGCGATTGTGGCTGCTCGGGCCGGCGATCGAGATCCTTCTCGCTCGTGCCGGACCGGCTGCCGCCCTGCTGGTTGTCGCGATCGTAGGCGTGCGTGTCCAGGGTCTCGGACGCATCGTTGTCGTCGATGAGCGGATAGATCTCCTCGGCGGTCATGCCCTTGTAGGTCGGCATCACCAAAGCGTTCGGCGGGGGCTTCAGACCCTCGCCGATCAAGAGCGGGTTGATGGCGTAATCGCAGGCGAGATCCCACTTGTGCTTCACGCGATGCTGTCGCCGCGCAAAATGCGACAGCGCGCAATGCAGGGCCTCGTGCGCGAGCATGAACTGGGTCTGATCGAGGCTCAGGCTCGCGATGTAGTCGTGGTTGTAATAGAAGGCGCGCGCATCGGTGGCCGTGGTCGGGCACCACTCGGGGTTCGACGCATGCATCGGTAGACGCAGCACCAAGGCCCCGAGGAAGGGCTTATCCAGGATCAAGCGCGTGCGGGCCGCCGCGAGCTTGGTCTCGATCGCACGGCGCTCGGCATCGGATGCCCCCGCGCCGCTCGGACTGCCGACACCGCTACTCATAGAGCATCACGTCCGCGACCACCGCGGCCCAATCGGCGAAGGCCGGCACCTCGAAGAGACTGTTGCCGACCGCGCGGTGCAGATCCGACACCAGCATGACACCCATCTCGCGCTGCGGAAAACGACCCGCGTAGGCGAGGATGTTGCCGATCACGCGGTCCTTGTCCGGCTCGCCCTGCGCGCGGATGGCACGCCCGACCAGGGCAGCAGCGACCGCGTATTGAAGATCGATCTCGCGCGGCACCGGCACGACCTCGCCCGCCAGGATGGCATCCAGATCGGGCATCTGATCCAGGCTGTCGACGAAGGCCGCGACCTCGATCCCCGCCGCCGGCCCGACACACCCCTGCAGGGTGCCCTGCAGCAGCTCGGGGATGTCCTCGAACTTCTTCAGACAGCGGTGCGCAAACTCCCAAGAGCGTGGCGAGGGGAATGCGACCGGGTTGTGGGCCGGGTCGAAATCGAACAGCAGCTCCGGACGGAACCGCAGAAAGCCGATGACGCGCTCGTCGATGCCCTGCGCATAGGCCCAAGCGACCCAATCGTCCAGGTGAGTCTCGACCTCGAAGTGCGAGAAGCGGTTGGCCAGCGGGGCAGGCATGCTGTAGGTCACGCCGCGATCGCCCTGGCGATTGCCGGCCGCGAAGATCGCCCACCGATCGGGAATGCGATACTCGCCGAGTCTGCGATCCAGGATCAATTGATAGGCCGCCGCAGACACCGCCGGGGGCACCGAGGTGATCTCGTCGAGGAAGAGGATCCCGGCCGGCCCATGGCGCGCGGCATCCGGCAGGATGGCGGGGATCGCCCACTCCACCAGATCCCCGGCGCGGAACGGGATCCCGCGCAGATCGCTCGGCTCCATCTGCGACAGGCGGATATCGATCATGGGCACTCGGTGCCGCTCGGCGATCTGCGCCACCATCTGCGACTTGCCGACACCCGGAGGGCCCCAGAGCATGACCGGGGTATGGTGGCCTTCCGCGGTACTCGAAAACTCGCGCTCGAGGACGCGGAGTAACTGGGCTGGACGCATAGCGGGTCGTCTTCCTCTTTGTTCTGATACGAAGGGTTCTGATACGAAGGGGCCTGATACAAAGGCGCCTCGTCCGCGGGTGCAGCCCGGGTCGAAGGCGGTCCGATATCGTGTGGCTACCGCAGTTGGGTTGCGAATAGAGTGGGTTTTAGTGCTCGCCTTCACAAGGCAACACCCGGACCGGGTGCAATGCCTGCTCGGTCGGCTGCGCGATCGCCTTGTCACACATAAGAAAAACGCTGTATTCTTATAGCCCTTCTCGCCCCCTCATGACCATGCGGGTCGTGCGGGCAAGGCTCCTTACGAGACTCGAGAGAGGACCCGAGGATCCGGGTCGACGCACCCGAATCCACGTCGCCAATAAGATCAAGGTTTTTCAAGGCAAGGCATTTCCAAGCCGACCCTTCGTCAACGACAAGAGCCCGGAGAGCGGACATGAACCAGTTCTATTACGACGCTGTAACCAAGATGGAACAACTCGGCGTCGACGACGAGTACATCCAAGGCTGGCAGTGCGGTTTCCTCCAGAATCCGAAGCGCGAAGAGCAGCGCCTCACGGAGGCCTACGAGGCCGGCTACGGCGACGGCGAAGAGAAGAATACCGACAACTTCGGGGACTGGGTGAAGGCATAACCCCGATTCGGGCGAACGGAAAAGGCGGGGTGACCCGCCTTTTTTGTGTCTGCTTTTTTGTGTTTGCTTGGCAACGATCCAGAGAGCGCGCGCCCTCACGGGGGCGAGCAGTGTAGACGCCGAGGGGATATCTCTCAGCCCGCCTGTCGCAGCGTGTGCAACGGCGGGCGAATCAACAGCGGATAGGTCGCCACTGTCCCGGCCATTCCGATCAAGGCCCCGGAACCGAAGACCCCGATCAGCCAAAGCATCGGATTGAAGCTGAAGGTCAGTCCGAAGAGCTGCTCGGCCAGAAGCCAGCCGGTCAGCTGGGCGAAGACGGACGCGAGCGCACCGGCCAGGATACCGGCGGCGGTGAACTCCACGGCCAGACTCGTCAGCAGCGCCCGGCGTCCGGTGCCCAGTGTGCGCAGGATGCCGTGCTCGAGTCGGCGCTCTTCCAGGCTGGCCTGGATGCCGGCGTACATGACCAGGATCCCGGCGGCGAGCGTGAAGAGAAAGACGTATTCCACCGCCATGACGCCGCGGTCGACCACCTGACGGACCTGCGTCAGCAAGGCGTCGACGTCGAGCAGGGTCACACTCGGGAAGCGCTTGACCAGCGCCGGGATCAGCGTTTCGCGCTCGTCGGGCAGATAGAAGCTGGTGATGTAGGTCGCGGGCTCGGACCCGAGGAGTGCGGGGGAGGAGATGACGAAGAAGTTGACGTTGAAGCTGTCCCACTGGACCTCGCGCAGACTGGTCACGGGCGCACTCACCTCGCGACCGGAGACCAGGAAGGCGATCTCGTCGCCCAAAGCAATGCCGAGCGTCTCGGCGATGCCCTCCTCCACCGAGAACTCCGGAGGCGCATCCGCACCCGACCACCAGGCGCCCGCGACGATGCGGTTGTCGGACTGCAGGTCGGCGCCCTGACTCAGGTTGAACTCGCGCGAGGCGAGTTGCTCGGCACGCGGATTCTCGAAGTCGGACGGGACAATCGTTCGATCGTTGATCCGTACCAACCGGCCGCGGATCATCGGGTAGATGGCCGACTCGCCCACACCCGCATCGCTCAGGAACTGTCCCAGCGGCTCGACATCCTGCGGTTGAATGTTGATCAGAAAGTGATTCGGCGCACCTTCGGGCAAGGTCTCCTGCCAGGCCGCGAGCAGATCGACGCGCACCACGGCCAGCAGCAGCAAGGCCAGGATGCCGAGCCCCAGGCCGGAGATCTGCAGGACCGCTGCGGAGGGTCGCCGCGCCAAGGCCGCGAGCCCCAGTCGCCAGACCCCGCGGGCACGCCCGGCGAGCCCGCCGGCGAGGCGCACCAGCACGAGCACCGTGATCACCAGACTCGCGACCGCACCGAGCACGCCGGCGATCAGCTTCCAGGCGAGTTGGAAATCATCCGCCTGCCAGACGATCAGGAGGGCCAGGGCCGACGCGGCACCGACCACCGTCAGGATCGCCGAGCCGCGCGGCGCACCCAGGTCGCGACGCAGCGCACGCAAGGGCGAGACCTGCGCCAGTTGAAACAGGGGCGGGAGCGCAAAGCCCAGGAGCGCGACCAGACCCGTCGCCACACCGACGACGACCGGCGCGAGCGAGGGTGTCGGCAGATCCATCGCAAACCAATCCGACAACAGACGCATCAGCCCGAGCTGTCCCAGCCAGCCGAGCAGACAGCCCACCAGGCTGGCGATCAGACCGAAGAGCACCAGCCGCATCATGAAGACCCGCACCAGCAGGTGATTGGGTGCACCCAGACAGCGCATCACGGCGACCGCGTCGGTCTGGCGCTCGACGAAGCGTCGGCTGGCCAATGCGATGGCGGCTCCGGCGACCAGCAGGGTGACGAGTGTGGCCAGATGCAGGAAACGCGAGGCGCGATCCACCGCGGATTCGAATTCCGGTCGGGCGGTGCTGCCGTCAATGAGGTCGATATTGACCGGCAGACCCGCGTCGATGGCCCGTTTGAACCGCTCGACCACCGCAGCCTCCCCGGCGACCAAGAGACGATGCTCGGCCCGGCTCGCCTCCGTGATCAGCCCGGTCGCCGCGAGATCCGACTGGCCCAGCATGACCCGCGGGGCCAGCGCAAAGAGCGCACCGCCGCGATCCGGCTCGTTGCTCAAGATGGCGCCCATGCGCAGGCGCGACTCGCCGAGTCCGACCTCCTCGCCGAGCGCCGCACCGAGCAAGGGCAGGAGACGCGACTCGACCCAGACCTCGCCGGGCGGCGGCCCCGTTTCGACCTCGCGATCCGGCGCATCGAACGCATCGCGGACGCTCAATCGTCCGCGCAGGGGATAGGCGGTATCCACGGCCTTCACCTGGACGAGCTGCGGCCCGTCCTCGCCCGTCACCACACTGCGAAACTCGATGATCCCGGCGGTGGTCAGCCCCATGCGCTCCGCCTGCTCACGATAGCCGGACGGCAGCGGGGTGGCCGATTCCAAGGCGAGATCCGCCGCGATCAACTCACCGCCCTGACGGGCCATGGCGTTTTCGACGCGATCCGTGAAAAAGCCCACCGCCGTGATGGCGGCGACGGTCAGGATCAGGGCGGATGCGAGCAGATAGAGCTCGCCGCTGCGCCAATCCTGACCCAACAGTCGCAGGGTGATTCGCCAGGTCTTCACGCGCCTTGCTCCAGGTGACCGGCCGCCATGTGCAGACGCCGATCGCAACGCTCGGCGAGACGCGGATCATGGGTGACCAGCACCAGCGCGGCACCGGCGTCGCTGCGCAGGTCCAGGAGGAGATCGATGATGTGCTCGCCGGTCACCTGGTCGAGGTTCCCGGTCGGCTCGTCGGCGAACAGCACCTCGGGACGCGGGGCGTAGGCGCGGGCGATGGCGACACGCTGCTGCTCCCCACCCGAGAGCTGGCGCGGATAATGTCGGGCACGCGGGGTCAGACCGACCCGGTCCAGTGCCTCGTCGGCGCGGCGCGCGGCGTCGCGCGTCCCGGTCAGCTCGAGCGGGAGCAGCACGTTCTCCCGCGCGGTCAGCGTCGGCAGGAGCTGAAAGTTCTGGAAGACGAAGCCGACTCGCCCGCTGCGCAGGGCCGCGCGTCCGTCCTCGTCGAGATCGTCGACGCGCTGACCGCACAGCCACACCTCGCCCGAGGTGGCACTGTCGAGACCGGCCAAGAGCCCCAATAATGTGGACTTGCCCGAGCCGGATGCACCGAGGATGGCCACCGCCTCGCCGGCCTGGATCTCCAGGTCGAGACGCTCCAGGATAGTCAAGCCGCCGGCCGGCCCCGTAACATACTTCCCCACTGCGACCGCTTTCGACACGGCCCGAGGTCTTTGCCCTGACATGATCCGTCTACTCCTGCTGACCTGTATGTTGTTGCCCGCTCTGACGCTCGCGAAAAGCGCGACCGACGCGCCGGTGATCCCGCCCGTCATCTTGGTCCTCGGCGACAGCCTGAGTGCGAGCTATGGTTTGGATCGCGAGAGCGGCTGGGTGTCGCTCCTCGAGGAGCGTCTACGCGAGCGTGGACTGGCCTACCGCGTCGTGAATGCGAGTGTCTCGGGCGATACGACAGCCGGTGGCCTGACGCGGCTCGGTGCGCTGCTCGATGACCACGCACCCGCCATCGTGCTGATCGAGCTCGGTGCAAACGACGGCTTGCGCGGGCTGGGATTCGAGGTCATCCGCAACAATCTAACGACACTGGTGGCGCGCAGCAGCGCGGCCGGCAGTCAAGTCGTCATGACCGGCTTGCGCCTCCCGCCCAACTACGGTGCGGCTTACACCGACGGCTTTCAAGCGGTGTTCCGGGAGGTCGCCGAGGTCGAATCCGTCCCCTTGGTGCCGGATCTGCTCGCCGGAGTCGCCGAGAATCGGGATCTGATGCAGGCCGACGGTCTGCACCCGACCGCCGAGGCGCAGCCGCGTATCCTGGACAACGTCTGGCCGATCTTGGGGCCGCTGTTGGAGGCGAGTCGTTAGGTCGCGGCGGCGCGCCCGACCCGAAGCCCACTCCCGAGACGTGCCCACTTGTTCCGGTCTCACTGCCGGATCGGTATACAATCCGAAGCATCCTGATGTCCCTTCCAAACCGCGTCCAAAGCGAGATGCTGATTTTCGAGAGAGCTCGTCGTTTCGCGTATCCACAGCCCTTGGCGGGGACGCGGTTTAAAATGATATATTTTTTAATCGATTAAACCGCGCCTGCTTCAACGGTCGCCAAGTCGGCCGAGGCCGATCCCATCCAAAAACATCGCATACCGCGCTGGGCGCGGTTTAAGGGTCACCGGAGTCATTCATGCATCGCATCACCATCGTCGGTTCCGGATTCGCCGGCCTCACGGCCGTTCAAAGCATCCGACGCACCGCACCCGACGCCGAGATCACGCTCGTCAGCCCGAAGGCCGAATTCATCTACTATCCGGGCCTGATCTGGGTGCCCTGCGGCATCCGCAGCGGCGAGGATCTGCGCATCGATCTGCGCCCCTTCTTCGCGCGGATGCGCGTGCGCCATCTCGCCGGAGAGGCGACCGGCCTGAGCGCGGACGGGCGCACGCTCGAGACCACCGCCGGCCCCGTCGAGAACGACGGGCTCCTCATCGGCAGCGGCGGGCGCTTCATCAAGAAGCTCCCCGGCATCGAGCACGCCATCACCCCCTGCGAGGGCATCGCCGCCGCCCAGGCGATCCGCGATCGCGTCAAGACAATGGACGGCGGCAGCATCGCGATGGGTTTCGCCGGCAACCCCAACGAGCCGAGCTCCATGCGGGGCGGACCCATCTTCGAGTTCATCTTCGGGATGGACAGCCAGCTGCGCAAGGAGGGGCGTCGCGACCGTTTCCGCCTGCACTTCTTCACCCCGGCGGAACGACCCGGCAACCGGCTCGGCCCGAAGGCGGTCGACGGTATCCTCGCGGAGATGAAGCGCCGCGGCATCGAGACCCATCTGGGCCATAAGCTCAAGTCGTTCTCGGAGACGAAGGTGACGACCGAGGGCGGGGAATTCGACGCCGACCTCATCCTCTTCATGCCCGGCATGACGGGCAACACCTGGTTCGACAACACCGCCCTGCCGCGCTCGCCGGGCGGACTGTTGCAGGCCGATGCACACTGCCGGGTCCCCGGCTACGAGCGGGTCTATGTCGCAGGCGATTCGGGCAGTTTCCCCGGTCCCGACTGGATGCCGAAGCAGGCCCACATGGCGGACCTGCAAGCGCGCGCGGCAGTAAAGAATCTACTCGGAGAGCTGCAGGGCCGCGCGCCGAGCGAGACCTTCAAGGTCGAGCTGGTCTGCATCGTCGACGCCAACGATACGGGCATGCTGGTCGCGCGCACCGAAAAGAACAACTGGGTACTGCCTTCGACACGGCTCTTCCATTGGATGAAGCTGGGCTTCGAATGGTGGTATCTGCGCCCCTACCGCTAGTCAGGACACACCATGAGCGAGCGACCCAACATTATTCTGTCGACGACCGATGCCGAGCGGTTGGAACGGCTTCTGGACTCCATCGACGAGGCCGACTTTCCCGGCAAAGCAGACTTGGAGGCCGAGCTCTCTCGGGCGATCGTCGTGGATGCCAAGGATATCCCGCCCAAGGTTGTCACCATGCGATCGACCGTGAAGTTCCGCATCGAATCGTCCGCCGAGGAGCGTTGTTTGACGCTCGTCTACCCGAGCGATGCCGATGACAGCGGTCGGACCATCTCGATCCTCGCGCCCGTCGGAAGCGCCCTGCTGGGCCTGTCCGAGGGCGACGAGATCGACTGGCCGAAACCGGGCGGAGGCACGCTGCGGGTCCACATCGACGAGGTCACCTACCAACCCGAGCGCTCGGGCGAGCACTACCGCTGAGCCTGCCGCAAAGCCTTCGAGCCGCGATGCGCGCAGACGTCTTATCGACCCGAGGCTCTCGACCTTGGGTTGACTGCGCGAATCGTCGGACAGCAGTGCTTGAGTCCGCAGCGAATACATCGACTTTTACCGATATTGTGTATCACAACCATCGATTATCATCGAGACTCGGGCGGCGTTAAGCTGTATCCCGAGTCCCTATCATCCAAGCCCCCGTCCGGGACCCCAGAGGCACGATGTCCGCGTTTTCCAACCTGCTGATCCCGGCCGTACTCTTCTTCGCACTCGGCTTCGCCGCGCGTCTGATCAAGTCGGATCTGCGCTTTCCGCCGGATCTGGCGAAGATCCTCTCCATCTACCTGCTGGTCTCGATCGGTCTGCACGGCGGCGTCGAACTGGCGAATGCAGACCTCGGCGACGCCCTTGCCGCGGTCGTCTGGGCCCTGGTGCTGGGTTTCCTGCTGCCGATCATCGCATTCGGTTTCCTGCTTGCGTTGCGGCGCGTCGACCCGCTCGACGCCGCTGCGATCGCAGCCCATTACGGATCGGTCAGCGCCGGCACCTTCCTCACCGCGATCGCCTTCCTGTCGAGTCAAGGGATCGAGTACGAACGCTATCCCTTGATCATGCTCGCGGTCATGGAGTCGCCGGCCATCGTCGTCGGCCTCTTGCTCGCGAGCTGGAGCCGCGGACGCGCCGCAAAGGCCAACGCGAGCCTCGCGGCCGATACAGACCGCGGCCGGAGCCATCTGGGGGGCATCCTCCGCGAGGCCTTCACCAACGGCAGCGTGGTCCTCCTGATCGGGTCGATGCTGATCGGCGCGATCGCGAACCCGACGGCCATGGAGTCGCTACACCCCTTCACCACGGACATCTTCATGGGCATGCTGTGCCTGTTCCTCTTGGAGATGGGACTCGAGGCGGGGCGACGCTTCGGCGACTTTCGGCGCGTCGGGTTGGCTCTCGTGTCGTTCGGGCTGTTGATGCCGCTGCTCGGCGGCGTGATCGGCGTGGCGGTCGGACACCTAATGCTCGGTTTCGGGGTGGGCGGCACGACGCTGGTCGGGGTGCTCGGTGCAAGCGCCTCCTATATCGCCGTCCCGCCCGCGATGCGCTTGGCGGTGCCGGAGGCCAATCCGTCGCTTTATCTGACCTTGTCGCTCGGCGTGACCTTCCCGTTCAATGTCGTCTTCGGCATCCCGATCTATCACCAACTGGCCCTGCTGTTGGCCGGCGGGGCCTGATCATCACAATCGACTCGGCGACCCTCGCGCCCGGTCGCCCGGTCCTATCGCAAGCCGCAGGAGCCCACGCAGATGCACCGCCTTGTCCCCGAAAAGCTCGTTACCGTCATCACCACCGATGTGCTCGAGCAACGGCTGATCGCCGCGGTGCAGCACTCCGGCTTGAGCGGCTATACCCTGCTGCGCGCCCGCGGCGCCGGCTCCGACGGTTTGCAGTCGGGCAATCTGGAGATCGACACCAACCTGCTTCTGAAGGTCATTCTGCCGCCGGAGCGCCTGTCCGGCCTGCTCGATGACCTGGATGTGTTGATCGGCCAAGGCTACCACTTGACCGTTTTCGTGGCCGATGTCGAGGTGCTCTGCCACGAGAAATTCGAGCGGCCGATGAAGACCTGACAGATCGGTTCAACCCAGCCGCTCGAGCGGCTGAACGTCAAGCAAAGCGGACGTGCTTGATACGCCGGATCCTAAGGCATGCTGTTGCCCGCATCGGCCCCTTCCTTGGGTACCGGGAGGAGATCCGCGCGACTGACACCGAGCAAGATCACGGCAGCCGTGGCCACGAAAATGGTCGAATAGGTGCCGACAACGACACCGATGATGAGCGCCAGCGAGAATCCGTTGAGCGCCTCTCCGCCGAAGATATAGAGCGCGATGAGCACGAGCAGAGTGGTCCCCGAGGTGACCACGGTCCGCGACAAGGTTTGGTTGATCGACACGTTGGTGATGTCGATGACCGACCCCTTGCGCATTCGGCGGAAGTTCTCGCGGATGCGGTCGAAGATGACGATGGTATCGTTGAGCGAGTAACCGATGACCGCGAGGATCGAGGCCAGGACGGTGAGATCGAATGGGATTTGAAAGAGTGCGAACATCCCGACGGTGAAGACGACGTCATGCACGATGGCGACGACCGCACCCACGGCGAAGCGCCACTCGAAGCGCAAGGCGACATAGATGAGGATGCCGATCAGCGCGAAGAGGACGGCGAGTCCACCCTGCTCGCGAAGCTCCTCGCCGACCTGAGGCCCGACGAACTCGACCCGCCGTAGCTCGACCTGCCCCCCGACCGCCTCGCTCAATGCCTTGAAGACATTATCGCTCAGCTCCGCACTCGCCTCCTCACCGGCCTCGGGGGCCAGACGAATCAGGACATCGCTGCGCGTGCCGAAGTGCTGAACGGTCGCACCCGTGAAACCCTTCGCCTCGAGTGCCGCACGCACGTCGCTCAGCTCGGCCGGATTCTGATAGCCGACCTCGAGCACGGTGCCGCCGGTAAAGTCCAACCCCAGATTGAAGCCACGGATCAGCATGGCCAGAATACAAAACAGAATCACGACCCCGGATAAGATCACCGCGGGGCGGCGAATACCCATGAAATCGATATTCAGCTCATTGATGACACTCAGGTCTCTCATCGAATCGCCCTTGGTTTAGGGCGCTCTGGACATCGAGCGCCCTTGATTGAGATCGTCATTGGTTAAACCGCGTCCAGAGCAAGATGCTGATTTTCGAGTGAGCTCGACGTGTTTTAGCCTGTTGCCGCTTGAACCGCGTCGACGCCGAGCCTGACGATGGCCTCGACGGCGCGTCACGCATCAGGGCATCGAGCCCACCCGAGCACGCGGTTCAAATCGCCAACTTCTTCACGCGCCGGCCGCCGTAGATCAAGTTGATCAGTGCGCGGGCACCCAGGATGGCGGTGAACATGGACGCGATGATCCCGATGAACAGCGTCACCGCAAACCCCTTGATCGGTCCGGTGCCGAAGCTGAAGAGCACGACCGCGGCGATGAGTGTCGTCACGTTCGCGTCGACGATCGTCGAAAGCGCCTTGTCGAATCCGGCGTGGATGCTCGCCTGGGGCGTGCTGCCGTTGCGGATCTCCTCACGTATTCTCTCGTAAATCAAGACGTTGGCATCGACCGCCATACCCACGGTCAGGACGATACCGGCGATCCCGGGCAAGGTCAGCGTCGCCTGCAGCATCGAGAGGATCGCGACGATCATCACGAGATTCACCAGCAGCACGACGTTCGCAACCAGTCCGAAGACGCGGTAATAGAGCGCCATGAAGACCAGCACCAACGCCAGCCCGATCATGACCGACATGAAGCCCTGGTCGATGTTGTCCTGGCCGAGGCTGGGACCGATGGTACGCTCCTCGACGATCTGGATCGGCGCCGCCAAGGCACCCGAGCGCAGCAAGAGCGCGAGGTTATGCGCCTCGTCGCTGCTGTCCAACCCGGTGGTCTGAAAGCGCCGCCCGAAGGGCTCGCGGATGGTCGCGACACTGATCACCTCTTCGACCTTGCGGGTGCGCTTCACGGACTCCCCGTCGACGATCTCGGTGGTGGTCACGTTCTCGATGAAGACCACGGCCATCGGCTTGCCGACGTTCTCGGTCGTCATGGTCCGCATCCGCCGCGCACCCTGACCGTCGAGGTTCACGAAGACCGCGGGACTGCCGCTCTGACTGTCGAATCCGGCGGAGGCATCGGTGATCTGATCGCCGGTGACGATCACCCGACGGTTCAGCAGGATCGGCCTACCGTCACGCTCGCGATAGAGCCGGCTGCCGACGGGAACACGGCCATCGAGGGCGTCGGCGACGCTGTTCTCGGTGTCGACCAAGCGATATTCGAGGGTCGCGGTCGCACCCAGCAGCTCCTTCAGGCGCCCCGGATCCTGCGCGCCGGGCAACTGGACCACGATGCGGCGATCGCCCTGACGGGCAATGCTGGGCTCGGCCACGCCGAGCGCATTGACACGGTTGCGCAGTGTCGTGATGTTCTGCTGCAGCGCAAAGGTGCGGATCTGCTCCTGTTGAGCCGGCGGCAGGCTCGCAGCGATGACGAGATTGCCGCCTTCCTCGAGGGGCTGAGTGTCGAGATCGCGGAACTCGCTGTTCAGAGCCTGCTCGGCATCGTCGCGCATCGCGGCATCGTTGAACTTGATCAGGATGCGCGAGCCCTCGCGTGCGACGGTGAGATAGCGGATCTTGCGATCGCGCAGCTCGGTGCGGATGTCACCGACATAGCGCTCGAGCGCCTGATCGAGTGCCGCCTCCATGTCCACGTCGATCACGACATGGATGCCGCCGCGCAAATCGAGCCCCATCGACATGGGGTTGAGGCCGAGAAACCGCACCCAGCCGGGCAGGTCCGCCGAGAGTGTCAGCGCGGTGCGGTAACGCTCGGAGAGGGCCCGTTCGATCGCATCCTGCCCGGCCAACTGATCGGCCGAGGAGGCGAAACGCACCAACAGCTTACCGCCTTCGCGCGGCTCGACATCCTTGACGGGAACACCGGCGGTTTCGAGTGCCGCTCGCACCTCGGCAAGACTAGCCTCGGTCACCTGGGAGCCGCGCGCGGCGGTGATCTCGATCGACGGATCCTGAGAGAAGAGATTCGGAACCGCAAGGAGCAAGGCGCCGAGGACGACGCCCAGTATCAGGAGATTCTTCCACAAGGGGTATTGATTCATTGCAATTCCAGTCGCAACAGCGGGCGCGATCGGGGAAGGGCCGGACACCGGCCGGCGCCAAGGAGGGCGCCCGCGCCCTGATCCGGAGGAATCCGGTCAAGACGCCGCGGTGCACGAGACACCGCGGCCGAGGTGCGGGCGAAGGGCTTACAGGTCTTTCAGCGTTCCTTTCGGCATCACGGACTCGACCGAGCTGCGCCGGATCTTCACGGCGACACCGTCGGCGATGTCGAGCAGCGCGAAGTTGTCCCCGATGTCGGCGATACGCCCGGCGATGCCGCCCATCGTCACGACCTCGTCGCCCTTCGCCAAGGACTCCACCATCTTGCGGTGCTCCTTCTGGCGCTTGGACTGCGGACGGATCAGGAGAAAATAGAAGACGACCGCGAAGAGCACCAGCGGGAGCAGTGCCAAAAAGGGGTCACCCGCACCGGCGGCGGCCTCGCCTTGAGCGACGGCATCTGAGATCAGGAAGCTCATAATTCGATTGCCTATTGGTCTGGGGATCGCTCGGTCGCGATCCGGCGGTTGGAACGAGAAGAGGGCCGGCAAAGGCCGCTCGACCTCCGGAAAACTCGGCGCCGAATTATGGCATAGCGCGGAGCAAGTTGCAGCGTCGGGCTCCAGACGAGACCGTCTCGACCGACCTGGTTTCGCGATCGCCCCGACCCTGCCGCGGACCCTGGTCTTTTAAACCGCGCCCGGTGCGGTATGCGTCATGCGTTGGAGTGGCTTGGCCGCGCCAGCTCCGACGACTGTCGGAGCTGGCGCGGTTTAAGGCGAATTCCGGAAACCTTCATGTCAAGGGCGTAGGTTGTGCCGAGCCGTGCGAGGCACAACCAACCGTCGGCGCAAGTTGTGCTTCCTATCGTCAGCACAACCTACGGGTATGGAAGTTTACGGAAATCACCTGAAGGCGCGTCTTGGATCAGGTCGAAAGGGGTGTTGCGCGCAGCGCCTCGAACTCGCCGACGAAGGCGCCATAGCGGCCTGCGACGATGGCCTCGCGCAGCCCGCGCATCAGGGTTTGGTAGTAGTGGAGATTGTGGATCGTCTGCAGACGCGCCCCGAGGATCTCCTTGCACTTATCCAGGTGGTGCAGGTAGGCGCGGCTGTAATGGCGGCAGCAGTAGCAGGCGCAGAGCGGATCCAGCGGTCCCTCGTCGGTGCGATTCGCCGCGTTGCGGATCCGGACCTTGCCTTGGTGCGTAAAGAGGTCGCCGTTGCGCGCGTTGCGGGTCGGCATGACGCAGTCGAACATGTCGATGCCGCGCCCGACGGCGGCCACGATGTCCTCCGGTGTTCCCACGCCCATCAGGTAGCGCGGGCGATCCGTCGGCAGCTTATCGCCGAGAAAATCGAGGATGCGCAGTCGCTCGGCCTCCGTCTCCCCGACCGATAGCCCGCCGACGGCATAGCCGTCGAAACCAATGCTCATAAGCCCGTCCAAGGATTCGGCGCGCGGTCCCTCATGCATGCCGCCTTGAACGATGCCGAAGAGGGCCGATGGATTGTCGCCGTGGGCCTCGCGCGAGCGCTCTGCCCAACGCAGCGAGAGCGCCATCGAGGCCCGCGCTTGCGCCGCGTCGGCGGGATAGGGCGTGCACTCGTCGAAGATCATGACGATGTCGGAGCCGAGCGCGCGCTGGACCTGCATGGAGATCTCGGGGCTCAGAAAGACCGGACTGCCGTCGACCGGCGAGCGAAAGTGCACGCCCTCCTCCGTGATCTTGCGCAGCTCGCCTAGGCTGAAGACCTGAAAGCCGCCCGAATCCGTGAGGATGGGACGCTCCCAGTGCATAAATCCGTGCAGATCGCCGCAGCGGCGGATGATCTCGGTGCCGGGACGCAGCATCAGATGGAAGGTGTTGCCCAGGACGATCTCGGCGCCGAGATCGGTCAGCTCCTCCGGGGTCATCGCCTTGACGGTCCCGTAGGTTCCGACCGGCATGAAGGCCGGGGTCTCGACCGTCCCGCGCGCGAAGCGCAAACGGCCGCGCCGGGCCAATCCATCGTTGGCCAGGAGATCGAAATCCATGCGTGCTTACCTCGGGTCGCGCTGCGGCTCGGCGTCGAGCCAATCCAGGAGTTGATGAAGGGTCGTCACCGTCAGGGCGGGCGGCGCCAGATCATCCGGCCAGCTCCGCCCGTAGCGATTGACCCAGACGGCGGTCATCCCGACCGCGCGTGCACCCTCGACATCCATCCAGGGGTCGTCGCCGAGGTGCAGGCACTGGCTCGGCTCGCAACCGGCGTGCTCGAGTGCACGGATGAAGAGCGCCGGATGCGGCTTGGCGGCACCTGCATCGGCGGCCGTGATGCTGCGCTCGAACAGCCCGCGCAGGGGCGTGATCTCGGGGTTGGCGGTGCCGTTGGTGAGGGACACCAGGCGGTAACGCGCAGACAGCGTCCGCAGCACCGGGGTCACGTCCTCGAAGGGCTCGACGCGATTGCGGTGCGCGTCGAACAGCGCCAGCGCCTCCTCGGCCAGACCCGTCGCATAGTCGAACGACTCCAGCAGCGTGGCCAAGGATCGGCGACGGATCTGACCCAGGTCGTGCGCGATCTCGGGCATGGCGTCCATCAGCTCGCGACGGTGACGGCGCATGCTCGCCAGATCGTGGGCCTCGGCCAGACGCGGCGCATGTCGGACCAGCCAGTCGTGAAACGCCTCCTCGGCGGCCTGAATGACGGGCACGCAGGGCCAGACGGTGTCGTCCAGGTCCAGGGTAATGAGACGAAAGGATGGATCGGGCATGGCGCTATGCTGCACCGGTTGCGCCGATTCGTCGACCACGTTTATTTGGACAAAAGGGCGGCATGGCGCGCACGGAGCTTGGCCAGCTTGGGCGAGATGACGACCTGACAGTAGCCCTGGCTCGGATTGCGGCGGTAGTAACCCTGATGGTACGCCTCGGCCGGGTAGAAGGTCGGAGCGGGCTGGACCTGCGTGACGATGGGATCGGGCCAGATGCCTTCGGCGTTGAGCCGCGCGATCACCCGCTCCACGACCTCGCGTTGCGCATCCGAATGATAGAAGATCACCGAGCGGTACTGGCTGCCGACATCCGCACCCTGTCGGTTCAGGGTTGTCGGGTCGTGGATCGTGAAGAAGACCTCGAGGAGTGTCTCGAAGTTGACCCGGGTGTCGTCGAAGCCGATCTCGACCACCTCGGCATGGCCGGTCGTGCCCGTGCAGACTTGATGATAGGTCGGCTGCGCGTCGGGGCCTCCGGCATATCCGGAAACCACGGACTGCACGCCCTCGACGCCCTGAAAGGCCGCCTCCAAGCACCAAAAGCACCCGCCGCCCAGTGTCGCTGTTTCAATCGCCATCGCTCTTCGCTCCCGTTGTGATTCGCAACCGCGCCGTGACGCACCGAAGCCGCTTGAAACGGTCACCCGTTTTGGCCTCGTCCCGCGACGACAGTTGGGGGCGAGGCCGATCCCGCAACAGCGTTGTCCGCAAATCGGCATTTCGGATCGGATTCGAGACCATCACGACCTGGACGTCACGAAGGGGTTGACAAGAGAAACAGTAAATAAGAAACTGTTGATGTACTGAAGCTTCGCGCTTCGGTGCACTCCTCCATCCTCCTTTGGTGGTAAATTCCGAGCGCGACGCCCGTCGCGCTTTTTTTTGTCTGTCGATCAGCGACGCGCTCTATCCTCTGCTCGGTTTCCCGGGCCGACGCACCAGGGCGGTCAGGGCCTCAATGAACGTCGTCTCAAGCCCAACCGACTTCTGCAGGTTCTTGGCAAATTTCAGTCGGCGCGCATCGTCCTCGTTCTGAACCAATGGTTCGAGGCTGGCGATCAGCGAATCGGCTACCGCCACTTCACCACGCGCGCGATTCAGCAAGGCCATTGACCCGTAGAGGGTGAACAGATCCTGGATATGGATACGTCTGCGAGTCGCTAACCCTTTGAGCAATGCATCGGCCTCATCCACATTGCCATCCAGGACGGCCAGATTGGCGAGATTACAGCGTGCAACGAGGTAATCCGGATGGTCGGCAACGACCTCCCTCAACAATTTCTCCGCCTCCTCGTGCCGACCCTGAAAGGAACGAATCGCCGCCAGATTACCCTTGGCCGCAGCATGGTTCGGTACGCGTGCCAGGAGTTGCGCCAGCAGGGGCTCGGCGCCGGCATGATCGCCCGTGTTGAAGCGCGCAATCGACGCATTGAGGAGCTCCTGCAGATCATCGGGCAGATCGCTCACCTCCGGCTCGCGGTGGACCTCGATACTGAACAGATTGATCTGACGGAGCTGATTTCCGTCCCAATAGTCGACGAGGTCGGTCGGTGCGATCAGATTCTGCTCCTGGAGCAGACGCAAGAACACGAAACGTTCATCCTTGGTCCCGATGGGCAGACGCGCGAAGCCTTTCAGCAGACGCGCGGCGTCCGGATCGGCGCGGCCGGCACGGTGCATGAGAACAAGACCGACCAGACTGCGCAAGGGACCCTCTCCGCCGAGATACAGCGCCTCCAAGAAGACATTGGCGGCGGTCAGGGTCTCGACCGTATCGGCGATCTCCTCGCCTGCGGCGCGCAATTCATTGATCCAGGTGAGCGGGAGCGCCCGCGACAGATCGAAGACCGCTGGATACTCGGACGCCTGATGGTCACGTTCGAGGCCGGCGCTGTTGTGAATCGCAAGTTTGAAATCGGGCATGAGCCGCAGCGCCTCGCGCCACAGGCCCCCTGCCTCCGACGCTCGGCCCAACCGGCTGGCGGCGCAAGCCGCAAAGTGGTGCAACACCGCACGCGGATAATCTTTACCGATCTCGAACCAGGCGCATTGCTTGCTGCGTGTAAAGGCATCCCGGGCGGCCGCATCCTGTCGAAGCAACAGCAGGGCATCGAGCTGGAGCAGGGCGTCGTCCAGCCGCCTGGCGGTTGCTCCCGCCAAGGGAATCGTCAGACCCTGCGCACCCACCTCGTCGCCACGATACAGGCGCAGGCGGACCACCCAGCCGAGGGCGAACAGATTGGCCTGATCCGCCTCCCAACTGGCCATGAAACCGGCCAGCGCCTCGTCGATCCGCCCGAGATGAAACAGCGCCATCGCGCGATTGTTGCGCGCCGAGAGGATCTCCAGGCCGTCCAGCCGGTCGACCGCACCGGAGAAATCCTGTGCGTCCAAATAGAGTGTCCCGATGTCGAAGCATTCGATCTGCTCGACCGTCGCCAAGGTTCCCTCCGGCGTTGCGAGCACGTCCGCGAGCATGCCGGGGCTCACCGGAAAGCCCGGCGTCATCAGCCCCAAGGCGCGCAGTTGCCGCGCCGCGCGATCCGCCAGGAGAACAAGCCCCAGTCGCACTGCAAAGGAGAGCAACGCCTGCTGGGCCTGGATACTGCTGGGTCGACGCTCGGCCCATTCGAACGCGGCAAGCCCCGCCGCATGGAGCCCCTCGCTGCGCTCCGATGCCGCGATCAGAAGCCGTCTGAGTCCGCCATGACCAGGAAATCGCTGGACCAGCGGTTTGAGTCGCTGGACCACCTTGGTGTACTCACCTGCCTCCATCAGGCGCTCGATCGCCTTGAGCTGGGCCGCTTCGGGTTGTGGCCGGCTGAGGGGCTTGTTCTTGTTCTTGGTCTTGGTCGGTTTCTTGGGCACGTGGAATTCCAGATCAAAGCAGGGGCACCGCGCACGTCTGTGTCGCAGCAAGGGTTGAATTGAGCAGGCGCGTCCTACGCCGCTTTCAGAACGATATCCGTTCGCACTTGGTCGTCAGGAAAGGGCACTGGGATCCGTCGGCAGCGACGGCAGATGACAGAGCACGACCGTTTCCGCCGCCGTGCAATCAGCCCGTCAACAACCCGGCTCACGCGCGCTCGGAGCGCGGCGAAGATCCACCCGACAGTCCGCCGCCGAGCTTGAGCGCGTTGCGGATGCCCTCGGACACCTCCGCGCGATGCACCGAGTCGCCACTGAGCTCATGGCCGGATTCGCCGACGAGTCCGTCCGCGATCATGGCGTCGATGGCCTGCTCGGCCCGGCGCCAGTCGGCATCCGCCCCGCCGGGGGCGAACCCCCGATGCTCGGCGAGAAAATAGGCCGCGATCTCGACCATCTTGCGGCGCTCGCCCATGGTCGGCGCGCCGGGCGCCTGTGATTGTGTCGGATGCATCGACCGAGACCCCTGATGTCGCCCGATCCGGGCTGTTGGTGATACCCCTATTATGCCATCGAGGCGGGTGCAGGTAGATCGCCCGATTTCCGTGAAATCCACGGTCGAGCGACAGCGAGCGGCGCGGTACCATGCGCACCTCGGGACGGCGTGCGATCGCCCGCCGTCCGAACCGATTAAATTGGCCGTCACGAGGATGCTTCCATGGGCTCAGCAACGCCTTCCTTTTTCCGGAGGGCCCTCATCGCCTTCACCAGCTTCAAACGTATCTTGAAGGATCCGGGCTTCGCCCGCGCCGTCGGATTGCTCGCCAAGGGCGAAGGCGAGCACGCCTTGGCGCGGCCCGCGGCACCCGCTGCGGTGCCCTTGGCGAGCGCTGCGCCGGATTCGGCCTTGCTCCTGCTCGGTTTGCTGCAGAAAGAGGGGCGCTTGGTGGACTTTCTGCAGGAAGACCTCAAGGGCGCCTCCGATCAGGAGATCGGCGCTGCCGCACGCATCGTCCATCAGGGCTGCCGGGGTGTCCTGAACGCCCATCTGAAGATCACGCCGGTGCGCGAGGAGCCCGAGGGCAGCCGCGTCACCCTGACGCCCGGTTTCGACGCCTCCGCCAATCGACCGACCGGCAACGTCGTCGGAGATCCGCCCTTCCAGGGAACGCTGGTGCATCGCGGCTGGCGGGTCACGGGGATGGATCTCCCCAAGACCACCGGCGGACACGACCTGCGCATCCTCGCCGCCGCGGAGGTGGAGCTGTGAGCCACTATCGCTACGCCGTCGGCATCGATCTGGGGACCACTCATTGCGCCCTGTCGTTCGTGGATTCGGACCAGAGCGAGGGCGAGAACATCGTCCAGGGCCTCGTCTCCATCCCGCAGCTGATCGGCCCCGGCTCCGTGGAGGCCCGTCCTCTGCTGCCGTCCTGTCTCTATCTACCGCATCCGGACGAGCTCAAGGCCGCGGACCTGGGTCTGCCTTGGCAGACCGACCTCACCCGCATCTGCGGCGAGATGGCCCGCAACCAGGGCACCACGACGCCGATCCGTCTGGTCTCGAGCGCCAAAAGCTGGCTCTGTCATCCGGACATCGACCGCAAGTCCGCGATCCTGCCGGCCGGCGCACCGGACGAGATCCCGCGCATCTCGCCATTCGACGCGACGGTGCATTACCTCGCCCATCTGCGCGATGCCTGGAACGGGCAGTTTCCCTATGACCAGCTCAGTCGTCAGGAGGTCACGGTCACGGTGCCGGCCTCCTTTGATCCGGCGGCGCGCGAGCTGACCGCGGAGGCGGCACGTGCGATCGGTATCGAGCACCTGGTCCTGCTCGAAGAGCCGCAGGCGGCGCTCTACTCCTGGGTCAACGACACCCAAGGCGCTTGGCGGCATGAGGTACAGGTCGGCGACATCATCCTGGTGGTCGATGTCGGCGGCGGGACCACGGATCTGTCGCTGATCGCGGTCACCGAGCAGGACGGCGCACTCGAGCTGACCCGCGTCGCCGTCGGCGAGCACATCCTGCTCGGCGGCGACAACATGGACCTGACCCTCGCCCATCTGTTGAAACAGAAGCTGGCGAAGACCGGCGTGGAGCTGGATCGCTGGCAGCTGCAGGCGCTGACGCACGGCTGCCGCATCGCCAAGGAGTCACTGCTGGCCGATCCGGACCTGGAGGGCATGCCGGTGGTGGTCCCGAGCCGCGGCTCGCGTCTGATCGGCGGCAGCATCCGCACCGAGCTCACGCGCGAGGAGGTCCGCTCGACCCTGATCGAGGGCTTTTTCCCGGCGGTCGCCGCCGACAGTCGCCCCGCCGTACGCGCGCGCGGCGCGATCACCAAGGTCGGTCTGCCCTATGCGCAGGACCCGGCCGTGACCCGTCATCTGGCCGCCTTCCTCGGCCGACAAACCGGCGCGACCGAGGACCTGCAGGGCTTCGTGGCCCAAACGCCGGGGGCGAGCTTCCTGCATCCGACGGCAGTGCTCTTCAACGGCGGCGTCTTCAAGGCACCGGTCCTCCAGGAGCGCGTGCTCGAGGTGCTCAACCAGTGGCTGAGCGCGGAGGATGCGCCCGTGGCCCGCCTCCTGGATGCACGCGATCTGGATCTGGCCGTCGCCCGCGGGGCCGCCTTTTACGCCCACGTCCGACGTCACGGCGGGGTGCGCATCCGCGGCGGCACGTCCCACTCCTACTATGTCGGGGTCGAGAGTTCCATGCCGGCCATCCCCGGCATGGAGCCCGAGATCCAGGCGCTCTGCCTGGTGCCGTTCGGACTCGAAGAGGGCTCGGGTCCGGTGGCCCCGCCGCAGGAGTTCGGTCTCGTGGTCGGCGAGGCGGTGCGCTTCCGCTTCTTCGGCTCGAGCGTCCGGCGCGAGGACGAGGTCGGCGAGCTGCTGGAGGAGTGGCGCGAAGAGGAGCTCGAGGAGCTCGCCGAGATCCAGACCGTCCTGCCCGCAAAGGATCACAAGAAGGGCGAGGTCGTCGCGGTCCGGCTTCAGGCCACGGTGACCGAGGTCGGCACCTTGGAGCTGACGGCGATCCCGGTCGACAGACCGGACGAGCAGTGGAACGTCGCCTTCAACACGCGCGGTGGCGGCTGACCCGGAGCCTCGGTGCTGCGGACATGCATGGCGCACCGTGCCGGCTCCGACGGCCGTCAAGTCTGCCGGGGCCGATCCCATCCGAAACCATCGCATACAGCGCCGGGCGCGGTTTAGGCCGGTGGCGTCCTTGACAGAATCCTATACGGTGACCACAATCAAGCAGTCGCATCATATTGGTGACTACAAAATGTCCGTCTCGGTCCGAGAGCTCAAATCCAGGCTTGCGCATTACCTTGCCGAGGCTCGCACAGGCCAACCCATCGAAATCACGTCGCACCGCCGGGTGATTGCGCGGCTCACAG
Source organism: Thiocapsa sp. (assembly GCF_018399035.1). Taxonomy (GTDB): domain Bacteria; phylum Pseudomonadota; class Gammaproteobacteria; order Chromatiales; family Chromatiaceae; genus Thiocapsa. The sequence continues at coordinate 4,549,617 of NZ_CP073760.1, read as the reverse complement.
CCGTTCCGAACGGCGACGAGCACGGCATCGGCCGACTACTGGTCTCCGGGGCGGCGCAGTGGAGCGGCGGCAAACCAGCGGGCGCCGATATTCGTCTCTCGCCTGAAGGCCCCTTACTCTCGGAGCTGGTCCAAGAAGATCGGGGATGATTTTGTTTTGCGACACATCCGCCGTGGTCAAGCTCTACGTTGCCGAGCCGGACAGCTCCCGGGCGAAGGGCCTCGTCGCAGAGGCAGACGCCGTCGTGGTGTGCCGGATCGCCTGGGCCGAATTTCATGCAGCGGTGGCACGGCGCGCCCGTGCAGCCCCGGCTGATCAGTCTGCGCTGGAGCTCGCCAAGGCGGACCTAGCCAGGGACTGGCCCCATTATGTCGTAATGGAGGTCACGCAAAATCTTGTGGTGCGTGCCGGGGAGTTTGCCGATGCCTTCGCCTTGCGCGGCTACGATGCAGTGCAATTGGCGGCAGCCCACATCGCCATGGTGCAGTCGGATTTGCCGCTCTGTTTTTCCTGCTTCGACCGGCGTTTGAATCAGGCCGCAAAACTCCTCGGCCTGACCCTGCCCTGAGTCTCGACAGGAGCGCTGCTCGCTTTCGCGCCGCAGGAGCCCGGCCAAGACAGGCGTGAACCACCGGAAAAAGGCCGGGACGTCGGAATAGGTCATCGACATACCCCGACGAACATTGGAACGTCGCCTTCAACAGGCGCGGCAGCGGGGTGTGATCGAACGGCTCGGAGGGTCGGCTCAGGCACGCACCACCTGGATGCGCCTGCCCCCTGGACTGGTCTCGGTCTGTGCGCCGGTGCGCTCGCGGATCGGCGGCTGACCCGAGCGTCGGTCGAAGATCACCAGCCAGCCCGTGACGATACCCAGGCCGGCGAGATAAGCGTCGAGTTGCCCGAGCCCTTCGGTGAGTGGGTCCGAAGCGCCATCGCGCCAGACCTTCAGCTCCATGCCCAAGGTCACTGCGCCGTAGCGCAGACAAAGATCCATCCGCCCCATGCCGATGGCGTATTCGCGCTCGAGGATTCCGCCGCCGTTGATGACGCGGTGCAGGAAGGCCATCAGCACCAAGTGCGGGGCGATCTCGTGATAGGGGGCGCTACGCAGGAGCGGCTCCCGTGCCGGCGCCAGAACACGAGGAAGGCATCCAGCAGACGTTCGGGGTTCAGACTGCCGTCGGCGTTCAGCCAGGTCGGGGCGATGCGGGGCAAGGTATCTTGCGGCCCGCCGGCCAGGGCACGGGGCAGCACCTCGCGATAGATGGGATTGGCCACCACCAGTCCACCCGTGCCGTCGCGTCGCAGCAGGCCCAGATCGACCAGATACTGTCGGTCGTCCTCCGACACCTCCCCGTCGAGGTTCCTGCCAACATCGGCTCGATCACGCGCCGCACGCGTCCCTCGCACAGCTTGTCGGCCAACTGATCGAGATGGGTCACACGCTCCGAAATCATCTGCTCCTTGGCGTGATCGATCAGGTCGGTCGTGATCGGGCGGCTGCGATCGCGCCCCTCGGGCATCTCGAAACAGGCCCGGTACGCGAGTGCATTGACCAACCAGGGTTGGCCTTGCGTCAACTCCCAGACCCGCGCCAGTGCATCGGGGGTAAAGACCTGTCCGGTCTCGGCCGTGTGCTCCAGCAGCAGCGTCCCGACCTCGGCGGCGGTGAAGTCGCCCAACCGCAACGACTTGGCCTTGATGTTGAACGCACTGCCGCCGGTGATGATCGACGCCTCTGCCGTGGAATGAATCCGGTAGTCACGCAGATCGCGAACGCCGCAGAGGATGACGGTCTGCGGAAAAGCCCCCGGACGCTGCGGATAGCCTGCGCGCAACTGGCGCAGCAGGCTGATCAGGGTATCGCCGATCAGGGCATCCACCTCGTCGAGCAGCAGAACCAAGGGCTTGGAAGAGCGTTGGCACCACTGTGTCAAAAACACCCCGAGGGCCGAGCCGGGCGGCGTAACGGCCAACACCTCCGCCGCATGCAGAGCCGGGGCGGCATCGCCGAGCCAGACGCCCGCCGCGGCGGCGATGTCGGTGACAATCGTCGCCATGGCCGGGTCGACCCGCTCGCGATAGGCCTGTGCCCCCTCCAGGTTGGCATAGACCGCCCGATAACGGCCCTCCCGGTTCAGATGCTCCATCAACGCCAGCAGGCAGGTGGTCTTGCCGGTCTGCCGCGGGGCATGGAGCAGGAAGTATTTCTTCTGCGCGATGAGCATCAGGATCTCGTCTAGATCCCAGCGTTGCAGGGGCGGTAGACGGTAATGATCCTCGGACCGAACCGGGCCCTCGGTGTTGAAGAAGCGCATCGAACACCTCGCGGACGACAGGATACCCCGAGCATAACATGCAGGTTCAGGACGACAGCCGGGGCGGAGCCACCCGGCACTCCGGCGTTTTCGACCGGCGTTTGAATCAGGCCGCAAAACTCCTCGGCCTGACCTTACATTGGGTCTCGACAGGCGCACCGCTCGCCTTCCCGCCCACTCCGTCACAGCCCGGCTGCCGGGACGGCACCTGCACGGCAACCGGACCTGCCGGCGCCGACCACAGCAGCAGATGCAGCTTCTCAAGCCCGTCGCGAGACGCGAGGAGCACCCGCCTTTCAGCCGCGCTCAGACGCGTGCGGCGAATGCACCGCGGCAATGGATCGAGGCAGTCAGTGTAAAATGGTGCCTGCACGCACGGCGGTCTCCCCAGTGGGGCTCGTCGCTTTCCGGAGACAACGGCCTCCTAATGCACGCTCCATTCCAAGCAAAAAACGATTAAAGATGCTGAAGACAGTCATCCTTGCCATGGAATCTCTCAGAGTCTGTTCCCGGCTTTTTCGGCACAACTTCGACGGACCCACGCGATCCAGGGCCCACGGCCGCGCAGGGCTCTCGCGCAAGCGCTGCAGCACGCCGCGAGTGCGGGCGATGGTTGGAGCCTCGTCGCGGTCGACCGACTGGTGCCTCGCCCGTCAAGCGGCGGAGGCGGCGTGAGCGCACAACTCGACATGCGCCCGCCGCGGGCAACCCGCCGATTGTTGCTCGCGGCGCTCGGCCTGATCGGCGCGGTGGCCGTCGTCGTCGGACTGGTCGGCGCGCCGCTCTACGGCGATGGTGGATGGTACTTCATGCGGATCCTGCTGACCGGCGAGCCGCTGATCCCGAACCTGCGCGTGAGTGCCGCACTCGCGCAGGTCCCGGTGCTGCTCACCTGGCGCGTCTCCGATGATGTACTGGTGCTGCGGCACGCGTTCTCGCTCGGCTACGCCCTGTTGCCCTGGGCATCGCTCGCCATCGCCTGGTGGCTGGTGCGGCGGCGCGCGCCCTGGCTCTGGGCCTATCCTGTGCTCGGGCTTCTGGCCTTGCAGCTCAATTTCTCGGGCGTGTCGGAACTGATGGTGACGTTGCACCTGAGCTGGCCGTTCGTGCTCGCCGCGCTACTCTATCCCGAGCGTGTCGCCACCTTGGCCTACGGGCTCGTGCTGGGGGCGGTGCTCGTATTTCTGCATCCGCTCTCCTTCACCGCGGCGGCCCTGCTCGCGCTGCTGGCGGTCACCATCGCCCGGCGCGGCGCGGGGCTCGACGCGCGGCGCTGGTACTGGCTCGCCGGCGGGTTCGCCGCGGCGGCGTTGGTGCGCTTGGCCTGGACGATCACCGGCCTCACCACCTATGAACGCGGCCGCTTGGCCCCGGAGGCGGCCGCGGGTTATCTGCTGCCGGCGACCGACCTGCAGCTTGGGTTCCTGATCGGCATCGGCCTGCTCGGTCTCGGCTGGACGCTGCTGGTCGTCGCGCCGCGGCAGCCTTGGCGCGGACGTCTCACCGCCTTGCTCGGCCCGGTGGCCTGGCTGCTGCCGCTCGCCGCGCTCGGAATCGGCGCCGGCTTTCTGCTCGGCGAGGGCATCCGGCTCAAGGTCGGACTGAGCTTCGGGCTCGGTTTAGGGCTGACGGTGCTCGCCGCACTTGCGGTATTCGCTGTAGAACAGCGGAGCACGCCGCTGTCGCCGGCCGTGCGCGGGCGAACGCTGCGGCATCTGATCGCGGCGGCGACCGCAGCGATCCTGCTGCTGGCGGCGGCCCGCTCGGTGGCCTGGTGGACGGCGACGCATGGACTGGTCAACCTGACCGCGAGCAGTCCCGAGACCTGCATCCCGTTCGGTCCCGAAGAGCCTTACGCCATGCAATGGCCGTGGATGGCGATCGTCGACGACTGGGCGGCGCCGTTCAACGCATTGGTCTTTCGCGGTGACCCGGAGCTCGGCCCGATCGCGTTGCTGTTGAAGCACGACGCCTGCGCGCAACTCGCCGAAACCGGCATCGTGCACTTCCCGGGCTGGATCAGCCTCCCGTTCCCGGCGCTCGAAGCCCGATTCGGGCCGCTGCGCCGTTGATGTTCCAGATCCATGGCGGGTAAACCTGGCGGTCTCCAACGCGCCCGCCACCATGCGGCGAGCCATGCGAGAGCAGCGACCGCGGATGACCGGCTCCCCGCCTCCCAATCGAGGTCCTCCAGGCGCAGCCTGGCCACCTCGCCGGGCTTAGGTGGGCTGCGGGGATGGCGCCTGCACGGCAGCCGGACCTGCCGGCGCCGACCACAGCAGCAGATGCAGCTCCTCGAGCCCGTCGCGATGCGAGAGGAGCACCCGCTTTTCAGCCGCGCTCAAGCTGTCCGGCCCCTCGTCCTGGAGCTGGAAGATCAGACCCTCGAGATAATGCCTGCGCCGTCGGTTGGGGATCTCTTCCGGCAAGAGCGAGGCGTGCAGCGCATAGGCGCAGGGATCGATGACGGCGCGATACCACAGATCCCCGACGATCTCCTCAGTGCCCCCTTCACCCGAGCCGGCGTCCGCCGAGCACAGGGCGCTTCCGGTGTTCTTCATCTGCTCGGTCAGCAGCTCGAGGACGCGCGGCGGGCGGTGCTCCTCGGGTGTCAGGAAGAGTCCGAGCGCCCTCGCCCGCTGACCGGGCCAGACCCGACTGGTCGCCATCGAGACCGGGATCGCGAGCAGAAGACCGGCCAAGACAGGCGTGAACCACCAGAAGAAGGCCGGGACGTAGTAGTAGGTCAGCAGCCCTGCCCCGACCGCCAACAGGGTCTGCCCACCATGGGCGCCGATCGCCTCCGTCACGCCGGTCCCGTGATCACCCCGCTGTTGCGGCGGCCAACCGACGACCTTGCGCAGCAGGATCGAGGCGACGAACTTGCTCTGAAAGAGCATGAGCACCGGGGCATAAAGGACCGACAGCAGACTCTCCAGCAGGACGCTGAGCGTGGCACGGGGCAATCCGCCATGGGCTGCCCCCAAGCGCGGGCGAACGGCGAGCAGCACCAAGGCGAACAGTTTCGGCAGAAAGAGCATGGCCAGCGTCACCCAGAGGACCGTGGCCATCTCGACCACATAGGACACGGGCCAGATCGGCAGCAGATAATCGCCGAAGAAATACACCGGCACATCCAGGCTGTTCAGATACGCCTGCAGGCCGGTGAGCAGCAGAAACAGGAGCCACAGCGGCGAGGCCAGGTAGGACATCACGCCCATCGCCAGGTGGACCCGATTCAAGGGCCTGAAGCCGCCCGCAAAGACGAGCCGGGCGTGCTGCAGGTTGCCTTGGCACCAGCGCCGATCGCGCTTGGCATAGTCGATCAGGGTCGGGGGGATCTCTTCATAGCTCCCGCCCAGATCGTCGGCGAGCCAAACCTTCCAACCGGCGCGCCGCAGGAGTGCGGCCTCCACGAAATCATGGCTCAGGATCTCCCCGCCGAACGGCTCGTGCCCGGGCAGCTCGGGCAGACCGCAATGGGCCGCGAACGCCTCGACTCGGATGATGGCGTTGTGTCCCCAGTAATTGCTGGTATCGCCTTGCCAGTAGCTCAGCCCGGCGACGAAGATACGCCCGTAGAGGCTGCTGGCGAACTGCAGGACACGCGCGAACAGCGAGACCCGGTTGACCGGCACCGGCGGGACCTGGATCAGTGCCACATCCGGATCGCGCTCCATGCGCGCGACCATCTCCACGAGGGTCTCGCCGGACATGAGGCTGTCGGCGTCGAGCACGATCATGTAGCGATAGCGCCCGCCCCATTGGCGACAGAAATCGGCGAGATTGCCGCTCTTGCGGCTCGTGTTCTCGACCCGGTTGCGATAGAAGATGCGCTCGGGTAGACCCGCCTCGACGGCCCATTTGCGCCATTGCAGCTCTTCTTCGACCCAGATGTCCGGATCACGCGTGTCGCTCAGGACGAAGATCTCGAATCCCTCGGCCTGTCCGGTCTCCTGCAGCGATCGGTCGATCGCACGCAAACCGGCGAAGACCCGCTCCGGATCCTCGTTGTAGACGGGCATGACCAGGGCTGTCTTGAAATCCGTGCCGAGTGGCGGCGCGGCGGCGCGTGCGCTCGGCGGAGGGTCCTCCTCCCGGACCAACAGGCGGATGAAACCGATGGCCGCGGTCCAGAAGGAGGCGCCGATCCAGAGGATCAAGATCGCATAGAGCAGCAGGAGCGCAAATTCCAGCGGGGTGATGCCGCCCTCCTGAAAGACGCCGCTCAGCAGGCTCATGGCGCCGAACGTGGTCAGCAACACCAGTGAAAAGAAGAGGATCCGACGATAGGCGGGGTCGGCACGCCCGTGCGAGGAGACGCCCTTCATCGGGATTGTCCGAGCGTCGCACGCCGACTGAGAGATCCGGCAGGCGATCCTGGACGCATCCCGCGCAGCCTGCGCGCGAGCCGTCGAAAGAGACGATGACAACAGGGATCGATGCGTTGCGTCGTCATGGCCAGAGGCGCCAAGGCCGGGACGGGCGCAAGACTGCCGGCACGGATGCGCTCGCCGGTCTGAGCGTTGGGCTGATCAATGGGGTGGGGCGTGCGCCCCGACCAGACCCCGACCCAACCGGGAACCGCGCCGCCCAGGACGACCGCACGGGCCACTCCGCGCATCGACCCCGGCGCGTCCGGACCGAGCTCGCTCGCCAGCCACTCGTCGAGCAGCTTGGACGCCTCCTCGATCCCGGTCTCCACCGCATCGGCCACCAGGCTTGTCTCCACCTGATGCTCGAAGCGCGCGCGGATCGCCGTCGACAGGCGCTCGAGATCGCGCGGGTCGCGCACCCCGAGCGCGCGCAGGTAACGGGCGACGCGCGGCGCCGCCTGCTCCCAGTCGGCCGGCGACGCGGCCACCGGCTCGCCGCCGTCGAGCGACGCATGCAATGCGTCGCCGACCGGTGCGCTCACTGAGGAATCCATTCGAAGCTCCAGGTCTCCGACAGCACGTCATTCACGTCGTAGAGGAAACCGCGCAGCTCCGCCGTGCGATCGCGCTCGGGTGTCAGCTCGAAGAAGAGCCGCCACCCTCCGGTCTCCGGATTGTGCTGCGCGATCGGCGGAGACAGCTCGCCGGAGGAGGTGGTCACGGTCGCCATGACCGGGGTCTCGGGCGGCAGCTTCGAGAGGTTCTCGCCGACGAAATCCACGACGAACTTGCGCCGATCCGAATCGAGCATATCCGTTCCCGCAGCGCCGATGCGGGTCGCCAGGGTCCGTCCGCCCGTCAGGCGCGCCTCTGGATCGCCGGAATACCTCAGACGATAGGCGAATTCCATCTCGTCGCCGGCTTCAACGCGGCGCTCCGGCGTCCAGAAGGCGACGATATTGTCGTAGCGCTCCGAGTTGCTCGGGATCTCGACCAACTCGACCACGCCCTTGCCCCAGTCGCCGATGGGCTCGACCTGCGCGCTCGGGCGATTGTGGTAATGGGCCTCGAGGTCCTGATAGTGGGCGAAGTCGCGGTCGCGCTGCAGCAGACCGAACATCCGCGGGTTCTCGACCTGAAAGGTACTGATGCGCAAACCGAGCGGATTGATCAAGGGACGCCAGATGCGCTCGCCGGTTCCGGTCTCGATGATGAGTCCGTCCGAGTCATGCACCTCGGGGCGGAAATCATCCGTGAACCGCTCGGTGAGCTCGCCGTGCATAAACATGCTGGTCAAGGGTGCAATGCCGACCTTCTCGACCGACTCCCGGAAGTAGAGATGGTTCTTGACGTCCATGGTCGTCTCGAGCCCCGGTTTGATCACGAACCGAAAGGCGCCCGCCACGCTCGGGCTGTCCATGAGGGCATAGACCTTGATCTCGACGGCGTCCTCGGCGGGTTTCTCGATCCAGAGCTCGCGAAACAGCGGAAATTCCTCGCGGGTCGAGAGGCCGGTATCGATCGCCAGACCGCGCGTGGTGATCCCGTAGTTCAGATTCTGGGCGACCGCGCGGAAATAGCTGGCGCCGAGGAACACCGCAACCTCGTCGAAGAGATCGTCGCGATTGATGGGGTAGAGCAGACGCAGACCCGCGAATCCCAAGTCGTGCGGGATCTGCTCGGGGACCGCATTCTTGCCGTAATCGAACAGCTCGGTCGAGAATTCGATCGGCCTAACCCCCTCCCCGTCGATCAGATTGATGGTCACCCGATCTTGGAACATGAATCCGCGATGGAAGAACTGGACCTGAAACGGCAGACCGTCACCCCGCCACATCGAGTGATCCGGCCGAAAACGGATATCCCGGAACCCGTCGTAGTCCAGCGATGCGAAGGCTTCGGGAAGCTCGGGGGCATCGCGTTGGTAAGGCGCCTGGGCCAGCTCGGCGGCACGGCGCACGACGTTCGCAAAGGTGAAGGCCCCGGGCACGCCGGCATCCTCCGGCGCCGCGGCGGGCTGGGAGACGGCCTCTCCCGCCAGCGTCATCGCACAAGCGACGAGCAGGCCGACGGAGATGCGTTTGAGGTCGCGAGATCGGTTCATAGTCGGAAGCGCCAGGTTGTCCAGTGAGAGATGCCGGTTGGAGAGCGTTGTTATGGGCTGCGAATGGCGGAGTCGTCGATACCTGGCGCGGCGCCCGTGCGGTCCGGACAACCGACATCGAGTGGCTCGGCTCGCGGCCGCAACAGTGCATCGGGATCGTCGAGGATAGATTCGGATCGCTCGCCGCGGACTCGCCGTCGACGCACGGCCGCCGCGGCGCCGACCGATCGGCCGACCCGCGGTGAGCACCGCGAAGATGAGGATGACCCTGGCGTGCGACGCGGTATCGATCCGAAGCGCGAGGCTCCGGCTCCTTCTCCACCGCCATCAATCAGGTCAATATACACGCACATCTTAAGCGAGCGTCAGGTCCGCGTGAAGCCCTCCGAACGACGTCGCGACGGGGGGTTACGCGGCGCTCGGATCAGACGTCGGGATCGCCGCCGGCGGCGGCTCGCCGACCCATCTCGATCTCGATGCGATAGAGCCTCGCGGAGGCCGGCAGGACGATCCGCGCGGTCCCCGCCGAGAGCACCGCGTCCTGTCCATCCAGACGGGCGACGACGACCTCGGCGCCGCCATGCGGATTCGCGACCCGGATGTCGCAACGGGTCACCCCGTCGGGGAGGCGGTAGAAGAGGCGAAACCCGGGCCAATCGCTCGGGTGTGCGCGTGTGCCAGACCGGAGTGAGGCGTTCAAGCAACGGGGCCACGCGCGCGTTGTGACCGAGCTCGGCAAGAGCCATCACCGCCCAGCAGGCCGCGTGGGTGTACTGTCCGCCGTTCTCGCGCACGCCGGCCACGTAGCCCTTGATGTAGCCCGGATCCTGCGGCGTGTCGACGAACGGCGGGGTAAGCAGGCGGATCAGACCCCGATCCTCGTCGACCAGCTCGGAGTGCAAGGCGGCCATCGCCTGCTCGGCCCGGGTGCGATCGACCGCGCCCGAGAGCACGGACCAGGCTTGAGCAAGCGCATCGATCCGACATTCGCTGTTGGTGCGCGAGCCGAGCGGAATGCCGGCGTCGTCGTAAGCGCGGCGATACCAGGCCCCGTCCCACCAGGCGTCTTCGAGAGCAGGGACCAGCGCGTCGCGATAGGCGACGTAGGCGGCGACGCGCGCGGCGTCTCCGCGCCGTTCGCAGAGGGGCAGCACATCCTCGAGGATGCGATACAGGAAGAAGCCCATCCAGACGCTCTCCCCCCGCCCGAGACGCCCGACCCGATTCATCCCGTCGTTCCAATCACCCGTGCCCATCAGCGGCAGGCCAGGTTTTGGTAGGTCAGCCAGCCGTTGAGCATGAGATCGATCGCCGGGCTCGGGGTCTCGACCCGAAGCGCGTCGGTCAGGTCGGTCCAGAATCCCCTCACCTCCGAGAGGGCCTCGGCGACCGCATTCGCACGGCGATAGCGTGCGAGCAGGGCCTCCAGCTCGGCCTCGTCGAGACACTCCCCGAGCAGGAAGACGCATTCCGCCGTCTCGCCGGGTGCAAGCTGGATCCTCGACTGCTGCGCGAAACAGGCGTCCGGGCCTGAACCGTCGGAATCGCTTTGGGCGGCACCGCAGAGATCGTCGCCGGAGAGGACGGCGGCCGGCGAGACAAGATCGCGATGCCGGCCGATGAAGGCGGCGCGATCGCAGGTCAAGCCGACCGGCTCGACCCGACCGCTCGTCACCAGGGTCGCGGCGAAGACGATCGCACCGGCGAAGTCGCCCGCGGCCGGATCGTTGAACCAAGGGGTCAGCCGATTGGCCTGGCTGTTGCGACACCAGGTATAGCCCGCGCCCGTCTCGCTGACCAGGAACCCGGCGCGCTCGTTCGCGACCACGTTGATCCAGGGCTGAGGCGGGCGGTGCAGCGTGTTACCCGTCCCAAGGCAGGCGGATCACGTAGACACGGCCATCCGACGAGAATCCGCCGTGGCCGTTGAAGCATCGCAAGGCCTCGCCGCCCCGGTCGAGCGCATCCATGTCGGCGCAGGGCGGCCCCGTCGTTGTTGCCGACTCGGGTGACTGCGGCGCCAGACGCGCCGGGGAAGGGGCGTCCCGTCCGTCTCGAAAGGGTCGAATCAGCCCCAAGGCCGACTCGCGTCCCTCCGCCGCCCCGGTCAGAAAGAGGATCTCCTCGTCTCCCTCGGGCGGCAACTCGACGACGACGCGCAAGGCGAGGATCGGATCCAGGACACTGCCGAGCGCACCGGACAGCGGCGCCGTGCCGAGCAAGGCCGCCGGGGCGTGCGGGCTGCCCCCGCGCCCGAATCGGCCCCGGCCGACGTGACGGCCGCTGGAATCGGCGCGGTTTAAAGACAATCCCGGTCGGCGCAGACGCGGATCAGGTTACGAGGACGCGCGCCGGCAAGGCCCTGATCGCCAGCTCGGTCGCCGTGACCTCGTCCGCCGGCTCGCCGTTCACGGTGACCGTGCGCGAGGCGAGAGCGAGCGGCGGGGCGAAGCAGATCCCGCCCGGCGGGATCCGGTCGAGTCCCGAGAGGCTCAGCTCGAGCGCATCCCCCGCCCCGCGCCCGAGATGCAGATCCAGTCGCCCGTAACAGGTCGGCAGCCCGGTCACGCTCACCGGGCCTTCATCCAACCAGTCGAACGGAATCCCGCCACAGACCACGAGCGAGGCGTCCGCCTCGCGCTCGTAGGCGAAGAGATCGCGGAAGACCAGGACATACTCGGCACTGATCCAGGCATGCGGCAGGTCGCCCTGATGGCCGGGCGTGCGCGGATCACGCCAAATGATCTCGGGCCACTGGTGCCAGGCCGGCGGGCGCAGATCGGCAAGGAGCACGCGCAGAACCTCGTGGGCCTCGCGGCGGCACCCGAGTCGGACGAGGGCTCCGACCACGCGGACCTCGTAGGGGCTGTAATTGGTCCAGTCCACGCCTTGCTCGTGCATGGCGCGAAAGCGCTTCAAAAGCTCCTCGAAGGTGCGCTGCAAGGCGGTCGCAGGCAGGTGGTGGCCCTCGTCGATCAGGGTCAAGGCCACCGCGATGGCGGTCGGGTCGGGGTCGGCCCATTCCACCGAGCCGGGGATGAAGTCGATCCCGCGCTCGGACATGGTCAGCGCGATCGAGGCGTAAAGCGTGCTGCGAAAATCCTCGCAGAGCGCGGTCAGACGCGCATGCTCGGCATCCTCGCCGAGGATCTCGGCGAGCCAGGCGGCATCCTTGAGCCCGCGCACCGCCCAGAGGTCGTCCCAGTAGGCGTGTACCGGCTGGGCGAGATACCCCTCGTGGCTCACCGACTCGGGCAGAAGACCGAAACAGGCACGGCGCTCGGGCGTGCACTCCGCATCGGTCAGACGCCGGGCGCGCAGCTGCTCCAGATAGGCGACGGCGCGACACACGGCAGGCCAGAGATCCGCGGCGAGCTGTCGGTCGCCGGTAAAGCGCACCGGCTCGGCGACGGCGAAGATGAATTCGCCGAGGCTATCGTGCTCGGGCAGCCAATCCGGGCCGGTGTGGTCGACGCAGCAGGGCACCTCGCCGGCCTCGGTCTGAAACCCTGCATACCAGCGAATAAAGTCGGCCGATTCGCTCCGGCAGCCCATGCGCAGCAGCGCGGCGGACATGACCGCACCGTCGCGGATCCAGGACCGGGTGTAGCGACGCGGCCCGGGTTGAAAGGCGGGTCCGTCGCGGTTGATCAGGATGTGGGCCAGCGCCGTCTTGGCGGTCGCCGCGAGGATGCGGGCCGAGGGCGGAAGCCTGAAGGCAACGGCGCCGAGCCGCTGCGACCAGTCGCGCACCGCCTCGGCGAATCCGGCGTTCGCATCGAGCCCGTGCCCGAGACGCAGTGCATCCAAGTCCAGCCCCGCGCCGTCCCGTGCGAAGGGGATCGCGATCACGACCTCATCCACCCCGCCGGGCGGGAGCACCCGATCGAACCGCAGCGCACCCGAGGCAAAGCCGAGCGGGTCATCCGCCGCCGGGTCCGGCGGGAGCCGGCCGACGGCGAGCCGATCGGTGATCGCACCCTGATCGAAGGTCGCCGCGCCGAAACCGCTCGGCGCGCTCAGCGGGATCAGGATCTCCTCGTCGTTCACCCGCACCCGACCGTCGCGATAGGCAAGCCGATGGATCGGACTCACGCCGCCGATGTCGGCATAGCCCTGCCACGGCGGCGAGATCTGGAAGGGGCGCACCGCGACGAAGAGGCTGGCCGCGACCGGGGTGTCGCGCCGATTCTCCAGACGATACCGCGCATAGAGCAGCCGCTGCCCGAGAGCGCCGACCGCAAAGGCGGTGGTCGCGAGGACCAGACCGGCCCCTGCCCCGAGCACCGAGGGGATCGGCAGCTCGCCCTGCTCCAGAGCCGGTATCGGCGCCAACTCGGCCCAGCCGAGCAGAGCCTCGTCGACGAACAGAAAAGGCTCGAGCGTCCAGCCCGCACCTCTGCCCGCGGCGGGGCCGACCTCGATCAACCCGTCCTCGTTGAGCAGGGCCGGAACCCCCCCGTCGGGGACATCCACCGCCGTCCAGTAAGTCTGCTCGCGATAGAGCCAACGCGGATAGTGCCCGCGCGGTGCGCGCTCGGCCACATGATGAAAAAACTCGTTCGGAGAGCGCGAAAAGGCATCGGACTGAAGCTCGATCCCCCAGAGTGCCGGATAGACGCCGTCGGGCCCCGGATCGAGCGCAAGCCGCAAATAGCGCGAGGATGCGTTCGGCAGACCGACGAAGCTGCAGGCACCGCCGGCACGGGAAGCCGAGTAGAGCAGGCGCCAATCCTCCCCGTCGTTCGATGCCTGTACGCGGAAGGCGCGCTCGCCAGCCGGGGCGTACGCGGGATCGCTCCAGTGCAGGATCAATCCGCCGTACTCGCATTCGCGGCAAAAATCCAGGGTGATCCATGCCTCCCCGCAACCGCAGCCGGCACGCCAGTCGGTCGCGGATCCAGCGTCGAGAACAGCCGTCGGTGGATGTCCCGGCAAGGCGGCCGATGCCTCGATTCGCGGCGGCCAGGGGGGTGTGCGGTCCTCCATGCGAAGGTCGGCGATGCACAGATGACCGCGCCCACCCGAGCCTGCGACGATCGCGATCTCGATCGCACCGATCTCGCGCGCGACACCGCCGCCGGCCGGTCCCCAGGCGAACTCGATCAGGCGGCTCGGGATCTCGAGGAGGTGCCGGTCGCCGTCGAGTAGGGGCATCTCCTGCCGGTAGCGCCAGACGTTGGTCCCGCCCGGATCGACCAGCTTCAGCTCGAATCCATTGGGCGGCATCGCACCGCGGACCGCGAGCCGAAGACAGTAGGCCGGCGGCAGTACGAGCCTTGCCGGATGCCGGGCGACGACGAAGCCGCCGCCGCCGTGGAAGTCGAAGTCGAGCCGCAGCGCCGATCCGTCGGGACCGGCCTCGGAGTGAAGCCGAAGCTGCGCCCGTCCCGAGGCGTAGGCCTGCCAACGCGAGGGGTCGAGGAAGTCATCCAATATCTCGCTCGTCATGGGCTGCGGATCCCGCGGGTGGGGGTTGAAGGGCGTCGGTTCGGGCGAATGCAGGAACACGTCGATGATCACGCGCAACCGGTCACGCAACCGGTCAGGGCGTAAGGCTATACTCGCGCCCGGCCAGCGTCATCCGCGACGTTGGGCCAGGCTAGCCGGAAGGGTCGTCGTGCGCTCCGCCGGCACTCGCGTCCCCGATCTCGAAGGCCCGGCTCCACCATGATTGCACTGCGCACAACCATCAGTCGCGCGACCTGGAAACGCTTTCTCGAAATGCTCGCCATGCTGGGGCGCTCGGAGGTCGGCGGCAAAGCGAAGCTGCTGTTCGCCTTGTTGATCCTGCTTCTGTTCGGCATCAACGGCCTGAATGTGCTCAACAGCTATGTCGGCCGTGATTTCATGACGGCCATCGAGAACAAGAACATGGGCGGCTTCCTGCACTTCGCCCTCCTCTACGTCGGCGTCTTCGCGCTCTCGACCCTGGTCGCGGTCTATTTTCGCTACAGCGAGGAGCGCTTGGGTCTGGTCTGGCGCAACTGGCTCACGGCCAGGGCGGTGGAGCGTTATCTCGATGATCGGACCTATTTTCGCCTGCACGACACGGTGGATCTGGCCAACCCGGATCAACGCATCAGCGAGGATATCCGCTACCTCACGGCCACGACGCTCTCGTTCGTGCTCCTCTTGCTCAACGCAACCTTCACGGTCATCGCCTTCTCGGGCGTCATGTGGAGCATCAGCCCGCTCTTGTTCGTCGTCGCCGTCTCCTATGCCGCGCTCGGCTCATTTATGACCGTGCTTCTAGGTAAGCCTTTGATCCGCCTGAATTACGACCAGCTCGACAAGGAGGCGAACTTTCGCTCGCGCCTGATCCATGTCCGCGAGAACGCCGACTCCATCGCGCTCCTGCGACGCGAGGCCAGACTGAAATACCAGCTGCTCGAGCGCCTCGCCGATCTGACGGCGAACTTCCACCGCATCATCCTGGTCAACCGCAACCTCGGATTCTTCACCACCGGCTACAACTACATGATCCAGATCATCCCGGCCTTGGTGGTCGCCCCCTTGTTCATCAAGGGGGAGGCCCAGTTCGGGGTCATCGCACAGTCCGCGATCGCCTTCGCCCACCTGCTCGGCGCCTTTTCGCTGATCGTCACCCAATTCCAGTCGATCTCGGCCTATACGGCGGTGATCGCGCGTCTGGCGGGGCTGCGCGAGGCGATGGGCGACGACGCAACCCCGAGGGCCTCGAACATCGAGATCCGCGACGCAAGCGACCGCATCGCGTTCGAGGCACTCACGCTGCGCTCGCCGCGCAGCGGGCGCGACCTGGTCAAGGCGTTGTCCATCTCGGTCCCGCGCGGCAAACGCGTCTTGATCATCGCGCCGAACGAGTCGGCCAAGACGGCCCTGTTCCGGGCAACCGCCGGACTTTGGGACGCCGGCGAAGGGCGAATCCTGCGCCCGAACGATCGCGCACTCATGTTCCTCCCGGAGCGGCCGTATCTGCCGCCCGGAACGCTGCGGCAGTTGGTCACGCCGAGCGACTCGAACGGATCCTTCACCGACGAGCGCATCCTTGCGAACCTGCGGGCACTCAAGCTCGAACCCGCGCTCGTTCGGGCGGGCGGGCTTGACGTGGAACCCAACTGGAACGAGCTGCTCTCCCTCGGCGAGCAGCAGCTTCTCGCGTTCTCGCGGGTCATCCTCGCCGAGCCCGCCTTCGTCATGCTCGACCACCCCACGCGGGCGCTGAGCGAATGCCAGATCGACGAGCTGCTCGGAATGCTGCGCGAGCGCGGGATGACCTACATCACGCTCGGCGACGAGGACGACGATCCCGCCGCCTACGACGAGGTGTTGCTGATCGACCAGGACGGCACCTGGAGCGCGCAGACATGAACGAACCCCTCGCCGAGATGCAGAAGGGGTCGCCGTCGCGGGGCTTCCTGTGGGGTGCCGCGACCTCGGCCTACCAGATCGAGGGCTCTCCGCTTGCCGACGGCGCGGGGCCGAGCATCTGGCATCGCTTCGCCCACACGCCCGGTCGCGTCTTCAACGACGACACCGGGGATCTCGCCTGCGACCACTACCGGCGCTGGCGCGAGGATGTCGCCTTGATGGCGTCGCTCGGTCTGAACGCCTATCGCTTCAGCGTGGCCTGGGCGCGCGTCCTCCCCCGGGGCACCGGGCGGGTGAATCAGGCGGGCCTGGATTTTTACCGACACCTGGTCGATGCGTTGCTGGAGCAGGGGATCGAGCCCATGCTCACCCTCTATCATTGGGATCTGCCCGAGGCGCTCGACGCGCGCGGGGGCTGGGCGAGCGACGCGAGTCCGGGCTGGTTCGCGGACTATGCGCGGATCCTGTATCGCGCCCTCGGCGATCGGGTCCGCCTCTGGATCACCCTGAACGAACCCTGGGTCATCACCGCAGGCGGCTACCTTTACGGCGACCTGGCACCCGGACATCGCAGCCTGCACGAAACGCCGATCGTCGCGCACAACCTGCTGCGTGCCCATGCCGCGGCCTCGGCAAGCGGCCGTGCCGAGGGGATCGGGCGCATCGGGCTCGCCGTGAACCTGGAACCGCAGTATTCGGCGAGCCCATCGGCAGACGACATCGCCGCGACGGCACGCCGCGACGCCTTCATCAATCGCTGGTTTCTCGACCCGGTCTTCTTCGGTCGCTATCCGAGCGAGATGGAGACCATCTTCGGCAGCGCTTGGCCGCGGCACAGTGCCGGCGAGCTGGACACCCTGTGCGCCCCGCCGGATTTCATCGGCGTGAACTATTACTCGCGCTCGGTCGTGCGCGCGGATCCGACCGAGGAGCCGGTCGGGGCCCGCCGCGTGCGCCAAGATGCGCACCCGCACACGGCGATGGACTGGGAGGTCTACCCGCAAGGGCTCACCGACATCCTCCTCTGGGTCCAGGGACGTTACGGCAACCCGCCCGTCTACATCACGGAGAACGGCGCGGCCTTCGAGGACCCGCCGCCGGTCGCGGGGCGACTCGGCGACCGGCAGCGCGTCGCCTATCTGCGCAGCCATCTGCGCGCGGCCTCCCGCGCGCTGCGCCGAGGGGTCGATCTGCGCGGCTATTTCGCCTGGTCGCTGCTGGATAACTTCGAGTGGAGCTACGGCTACGCGAAACGCTTCGGCCTGGTGCGGGTCGACCCCGTCGATCGGCAACGCCTGATCAAGGACAGCGGTCGCTTTTATCGCGACGCGATTCGCCGTTACGGCACCGGCCCGCGGCACGACGACCTGACCACGCCGGGCTGAGCCGGCTCGGGCCGGGGCGGATCGGGCTGGGTCGAGCCCCGTCGCGCGAGACATTCGATCCGGAACCTCGGATCGATGCCCGTGATCACCGGTCCAAGGACGCCGGGTCGCGACGCCCGGGTTACACTAGTCATCGGCCGCTGAGTCGTACCCGGAACGAACACCGCTGCAGGATGAAATAAGGCATGGCGAAAAAGCCGACTGGATCCAAGCCAACCGGATCGAAAAAGGACGCCGCAAGCCGCGGCGCATCCAATCACACCGCATCCACGTCCGCGACAACGAGCCGTCCGCCACCGACTGCGGACGAGCCACGGCGCAACGCGGTCAACTCGGGTTCGTCGGTGCCGGATCAAGGCGCATCGCCCCCGGCAGGCACCCCCGAGAGCAAGGCGCCCGAGACCGAGCCATCCCCCCCCGCAGTCTCGGCACAGACTCCCCGGACGACCGCCTCCGCCGCGCAGCCTCCGACCGACTCGGTGCCGACGCCGACTGCAACACGTCTGCCGGGCGGATCGGCCGCAGGAGGCGAGGCGACGCCCGAGCCGGAACCGAAGACCGAGCCAAAACCCGAGGCCAAGGAGGCGACATCACCGCCCCGCGGCTCGACGCCCGCGGAATTTCCGGCACCTCCCCCGCCGCGCTCCCGACCGACGCGCGACCCGGAGCCGTCGTCCCAGCACCCGACGGAGACGGAGACGGAGCCCTTCCCGGCGCCGGAGCCCGAGAAACCCTCGGCACCACCACCCGAAGCGATGCCCGAACCCGAACCCGAGCCCGAGCCCGAACCCGAGCCCGAACCCGAACCGGAACCGGAGCCGGAGCCGGAGCCGGAGCCCGAGCCGCAATACGAGCAGCTACCCGAGCCCGAGCCGATCCATACGCCGGCGCCCGCGCGACCGAGCCTCTACGTTGTCCACATCACGCCGGAGCTGGCCTCGGTCGCCAAGGTCGGCGGGTTGGCCGACGTGGTCTTCGGTCTGAGCCGCGAGCTGGCGATCCGCGGCAATCATGTCGAGATCATCCTGCCGATGTACGCGACCCTGCGGCACGATCAGATCTTCGAGATGCACGAGGTCTACAAGGATCTCTGGATCCCTTGGTACGACGGCGCCATCCACTGCACGGTCTTCTTCGGCTTCGTGCACGGGCGCAAGTGTTTCTTCATCGAGCCGCACTCGCCGGACAACTTCTTCAACCGCGGCAGCATCTACGGCTTCAAGGACGACGTCCTGCGCTACGCCTTCTTCTCGCGGGCCGCCATGGAGTTCCTCTGGAAGGCGGGCAAGCATCCGGACGTCATCCATGTGCATGACTGGCAGACCGCCTTGGTCCCGGTGTTCCTGTATGAGTTTTATCAGCCGCTCGGGATGACCCATCCGCGGGTGTGCCTGACCATCCACAACTTCGCACATCAAGGGGTCACCGGGGTCGAGATCCTGCACGCGACCGGACTGCATCGGCCGGAACGCTTCTTCAATCGGGATCGCATGGCCGACAACACCTATCCCAAGGCACTGAATCTGCTCAAGGCCGGAATCGTCTATTCCAATTTCATCACCACGGTCTCGCCGCGCTACGCCTTCGAGACCAAGGATCAAGGCCAAGGGTTCGGTCTCGAACCGACCCTGCATACCCATCAGATGAAATACGGCGGCGTGGTCAACGGCATCGACTACGACATCTGGAACCCCGAGGTCGACCACCAGATCCCGGTGCGCTACAGCGTCGAGAGCATCGACGGCAAGTACGACAACAAACGCGCCTTGCGTCATCGCCTGATGCTCGCCGACAACGAGAAACCGATCGTCGCCTTTATCGGCCGACTCGACCCGCAAAAGGGTCTGGACCTGGTGCGTCACGCCATTTTTTACACATTGGAGCGCGGCGCCCAGTTCGTGCTGCTCGGATCCAGTCCGGACGAGCGCATCAACGGCGATTTCTGGGGCCTCAAACAGATGCTCAACGACAGCCCGGACTGTCATCTCGAGATCGGCTTCGACGAGGATCTCTCGCACCTCATCTATGCCGGAGCGGACATGATGCTGGTGCCGAGCCGCTTCGAGCCCTGCGGACTGACCCAGCTGATCGCCCTGCGCTACGGCACGGTACCGGTGGTCCGGGAGGTCGGCGGGCTCGCCGATACCGTCTTCGACAAGGACTACTCGCACCGTCCGCTGCACGAGCGCAACGGCTACGTCTTCCGCGATTTCGACAACCCCGGCCTGGAGTCGGCCCTCGGACGTGCCATCGCCTGCTATCGGAACCACCCCGAGCATTTCCGGGAGTTGATGAAGAACGGCATGCACAGCGACTATTCCTGGAACACGCCCGGCCAGGACTACCTCAACATTTACGACTACATCCGCGAAGGCTGAGAGGCCGCACGACGGCCTCGACCCAGCCCCAATCCGCCGCGCAGAGACGCGGCAAGGAGCGCATCGGCTCGATGAAGATCTACAATCTGTTTCCACGGCTCGCCGGACATTTCGGGGACTGGACGCCCCACCTCGAGCGGGCCTCCCGCATGGGTTTCGACTGGATCTTCGTCAACCCGATCCAGGTTCTCGGCCAGTCCCGCTCCCTCTATTCGATCGCGGATCATTTCGCGATCAACCAGACCTTCGTCGCGCCGGATTCAGGCCGGACCCCGGAGGAGCAGGTTCGCGCCATGGTCGCGAAGGCCGATCGGCTCGGTCTGAGCATGATGATCGATCTCGTGATCAATCATTGCGCCAAGGACGCGCAACTGGTGCACGAGCACCCGGACTGGTTCGTACGCGACGGCGACGCGGTCGCCAGCGCCTTCTGTGTCGAGTCCGACGGGAACCGCGTCGTTTGGCACGACCTGGCGCAATTCGATCACCGCGGCTCGCCCGATCGCGCGGGTCTCCTGGCCTATTGCATCGAGATGGTCGAGTACCTGATCGATCTCGGCTTTTGCGGCTTCCGCTGCGACGCGGCCTACCAGATCCCGAGGCCGGTCTGGGAGCATCTGATCGCGCACATCCGCAAGGCGCATCCGGATGTTCTCTTCGTCGCCGAGACGTTGGGCTGCTCGCCCGAGCAGACACGCGAGACGGCCGCCGCCGGATTCGACGCCATCTTCAACAGCTCCAAATGGTGGGACTTCGAGGGCGGCTGGCTGCTGGAGCAATACGAGCAGACACGCCGGCGGGTTCCCTCCATCAGCTTCCCGGAGAGCCACGACACCGAGCGGCTCTTCCACGAATCCGGCGGCAACCCGAACGCCATGAAACAGCGCTATCTCTTCGCCGCGCTCTTCTCGGCGGGCGTCATGATGCCGATCGGTTTCGAGTATGGCTTCAGACGGCGGCTCGACGTCGTCGACACGCGCCCGGAAGATTGGGAAGACACGCACCTTGACCTCACCGGGTTCATCGCCGAGGTCAATCGGATCAAGGATCGCTTTCCGGTGTTCGGGCAGGAGGGGCCGATCGAGCGTCTCCATCATCCGAATCCGGCCATCCTCCTGCTGCGCAAAGGGTCCGACACGAGTCGCGACACGGCATTGCTCGCCTTGAACAAGGATCCCTGGAATCACCAGCACCTGCGTATCGACGACATCTGCCAGGTCGCTCGAACAACCGATCCGATGCTGGACGTCTCGCCCGAGTCACCACTGGACCGACTGCCGACACCCTTCGAGCTCGAGCTCGGCCCCGGCATGGGTCGCGTGTGGGTGACCCCGGCGGTGCACTCCGACGGCGAAACCGGCAGCGCACGGCGCCCGAACGAAAACCGGACGCAGGTGGCCTAAACCGCGCCGGCTCCAGCGGTTCTGAAATCCGCCGGGGCCGATCCCATCCAAAAACATCGCCTACCGCACTGGGCGCGGTTGAGCGCGGTTTAGGGGCCTCAAGACCCATCGCATCATCCCTTGTTGAGAACATAAACAAGAACCGTTACCATTCGCTCAGTATCACTTGTGGCGAGCCGGCGCTGTGCCGACTCGATCGAACACCGACAAGGAACACTGAGCATGAGCGATCACGGCAACGGTCAACAGGAACACACGTCGGCAGCCGGTCAGCCGGCGGCGGATGCACCGCGACAAGGCGCAGCGGCACCGCAGCAAGGCGCGGCCGCAACAGGTTTCGCCCCCGGCGCGGCCGCCTTTCATCCGGCCCCGACTCAGGGCGCAAACGCGCTCCCTCCGAACGGCCCTCACGCCGGCATGGCCGGCGGTTATCCCGGACCGGGGGCGCACCTCGGTCAACCCGGATACGGTGCAACCCCGTCCTACTCGGGGATGTCGCAAGGCCCCACTCCGGGCACGTATCCGGGTCCGTATCCGGGTCCGGCGCAGCACCCGGCAGGCTATGGTCTCCCGCCGGGTTTCGATCCTTACTGGGCCGCCTATCATGCCCAGGCCCAGGCCCAGGCCCAGGCCCAAGCCGGCTATACCTTGCCGCCGCCCTATTCCGGTCTGGTCCCGCCCGGCATGCCTCACCCCGGCTACGCCCCGCCTTTCGGCGCCATGCCCGCTCACCCGCCCGTCTCCGGCAACGCTCACGGACCGCGAGGCCCCGGCATGTCGGAGCTGGTCGACGAGATCGCCAACGGAGGCAACGGTTTGTCGAGTCTGTCCAAGATGCTGAATCTGGACGATTCGGAATTTTGGAAAGGCGCACTCCTCGGCGCCGCGGCCGTCCTTGTGTTGACGAACGAATCCGTTCAAGGCGCCCTGTTCAAGACGGGCGCGAAGGCGAAATCGGCGGTCAAGACGGGGGTCGATCGCGTCAAGGAAGGCCCGCAGCGGCCACGGCCGACAGATCGGGCGGAACCATCCGATGTCTGATCACGGGCTCGTTCAAGCACAGGTTCAACCCGGGACCCGAACCGGCGGCGCGGACTGCGCGACCCTGGTCCGACTCGCCACCTTGGGCGCCGTCGTCGGCGGCAGTGTCGCCGCCGCATCCAATCTGCAACGCGTCGAGTCCGGCGACCTGACCGCAACCGCAGCGGTCGCCGAGACCGGCAAAACGGCCATCGCCGCAGCCGTGGCCACCGCCATCGGTGGTGCGGCTGCGTCCAGCGTCGCCGAACAGGGCCTGATGCGTCTCGGCATCATGTTCGCGGCGGGCACTCTGGCACTCTACGGCCTGCAGCGTTGGGCAGAGGCGCGGGGCGACGCCCATGAGTGATCATCGGCAGCGTCAACGCCACGGCGTGCATAAAAACCTGGCCGAAGGGATCGGCGGTCTCCTCGCCGGGGCAGCCCTCGTCTTGCTCGCGCGCTCCCTGTTCAAGGCTCGGGCGCGGTCGGCCTCGACGGATGCGCCCCCCTCACCGACGCTCGCCCCGTCAGGGGACCAGCCGTGCGCGCCGGATGCGCGCCCCATGAGCGCCCCCTAAGCGCTTACCGATCGTCCGGCGACACCCCGATGAGTCTCGTCCCTTATCACTTCCGACCGGCCAGCGGCCGCGCTGCCGACACTTTCACACGGAGACGGATCGACATGAACAGCCCCTATTACCCTTACGGTGACCCGATGGCGGCCGACCCGGGCGCACAGGCGCCCCAGATCCAAGGCGGTAGCCAAGCCTCTCATATGGTCGGTTATGCCGCCTACGGGTCGGCCGCACCGGGATACGGATACGCGCAAGGCTACGGCACGATGCAGGCCGGTAACGCCTACCCTCGGCAGGCGCAGCCATCAAGCTCGTTCCTCGATTTCGGCAACGATCGCTTCCTGAAGGGCCTGCTGATCGGCGCTGCGGCGACCTATTTGCTCACCAACGAAAGCCTCCAGCGCACCGCGATCAAAGGCGTTGTCCAGGTCTGGTCGGCACTGCAAGGCGGCATCGAAGAGGCCAAGGAACGCTTCCAGGATGCCGAGGCCGAGTTGCATCACGCGGCTCAGTCCAAGTCAACCGCGTCGTCGTGATGACAGGGTTGTTCGTGCTTGGGCCCGACGTTGCCGCGGCCCGATGCCTCGGTGGCGGACGCGGTTTAGATGTTCGAGGACGTCGATTGCTCGAACCCGTGTCCTGCGACGACCGTCGTTCACGAAGCACCCGAGCCCGCTTGGTCTGCGCGTCGGGCGCGCCGGCTGTGGATTGACCCGATGATGACCGCCGGCTTGCCGCCGCTCGACATGCGCTATCGCATCGTCCATGAGCTTCCCGGGCGATTGCGGTTGCGCGTGCCGGCGCTCGGCGCGCCGGGCGTCGACCCCGACGACCTGGAAGACTGGATGGATCCACTCGGCATCGTCACGAGCGCACGGGCGAGTTGCGGCGCCCGCAGTCTGGTGGTGGTCTATCGCGAATCCGCCGGCGCCCGCGACGCCGTGCTCCGACGACTGGATGCCTATTCGCCGCGGAGCGAGTCCGGTTTCACGGGCGGCGGGGCGCGCGAGGCGGAGATCGCCCCCATGGTCACCGCCGCGGCGACCATCGCACTCCTGCCCTTTCTGAGCCGACCGCTCCAGGTCGCGCTGACGGTGGCCAACGTCGCCTCGACCTTGGGGACCGGGGCCGAGACCCTGATCCGCAAGGGCATCAAGGTCGAGGTGTTGGACGCACTGGCGATCGGGCTCTCCGCGGCCCGGGGCGAGCTCTACACCGCCAACATCACCGACTTTCTGCTCGCGCTCGGCAACTTCCTGGAGCGACGCACCGAGCGCCAGTCGGACCGACTGCTGCGCAAGCTGCTGCGACCCGAGCCGGCCATAGCCTGGGTCGAGCGCGACGGCGAGCTGACGCAGATTCCGGGCGATCAGGTCATGCCCGGCGAGGTGGTCGTCGTCGGCACCGGGGAGACCATCCCGGTCGACGGCCGCGTCGTCGGCGGCAGCGCCCTGGTCAATCAGGCCGCCGTCACCGGCGAGGACGTTCCGGTGCGCAAGGAGGCACCGCGCCGTGCCGTCTCGGGCGCGGTCCTGATCGAGGGTCGTCTGCGCATCGAGGCGACGCAGGTCGGCGCTGAGACCACGACCTCGCGCATCTCGCGTTTCATCCAGGAGTCGCTGGACAAGCGCTCGGACACCCAGCGCGAGGCCGATCGTCTTGCCGATCAGCGGGTCTATCTGACCCTGGGGACCGGTGCACTGGTCTACGGGGTGACCCGCAACCTGACCCGCCTGCAGTCCGTGTTTCTCGTCGATTACTCCTGTGCGCTCAAGCTGGGCACGCCGGTCGCCTTCAAATCCGGGATGTACCAGGCCGCCGCGCACGGTGTCCTCATGAAGGGCGGCGAGGCGATCGAGCACCTCGCCGGTGTCGACACCATCGTCTTCGACAAGACCGGCACGCTGACCCACAGCGAGCTCGCGGTCACGGATGTCGTCGTTCTCAACAAACAGGCCACCTGCACCGAGACGGCACTCCTCGCGCTCGTCGCCTCGGTCGAGGAGCACGCCTCCCATCCGGTGGCCAACGCCGTGGTGGAGGCGGCGCGCTCGCGCGATCTGCAGCATATCTCGCACGGCGAGGTCGACTATCTGGTCGCGCACGGTCTCTCGGCCGAGGTCGAAGGCGAGCAGATCCTGGTCGGCAGCCGGCACTATCTGGAAGAGCATCGCGGCATCGCGTTCGAGGAGCATGCCGAGCAGATCGCGCGTCTGGAGGACGAGGGCAAGATCCTGCTCTTCGTCGGCAACGCGCAGGGACCGGTCGGGCTGATCGCACTGCGCGATACCCTGCGGGCCGAGACCGGCGAGACGCTCGACCGGCTGCGGGCACAAGGGATTCGTCGTCTGGTGATGATCACGGGCGACCGCCGCCAGAAGGCCGAGGCCCTGGCCCGCGAGCTGGGTCTCGACGCCTTCTACGCGGAGGTCGCGCCGGAGGAAAAGGCCGCCCTGATCGCCCGCTTCCAGGCGGACGGCAGCCGCGTGGCCTTCGTCGGCGACGGCGTGAACGACGGCCCGGCACTGGTCGCCGCAGACGTCGGCATCGCCATGCCGCGCGGCGCGGACATCGCCCGCGCCACCGCCGACATCCTGCTGATGGACGACCGCCTCGGCGCCGTGGCCGACGCCCGCGAGATCGCAACCAAGACCATGGCGCTGATCCGCGGCAACTTCCGCGCAGCCATCGGGATCAACACCGGCATCCTGGCCGGCGCGATCGGCGGTGTCCTCTCGCCGGTCGCCAGCGCTCTGCTGCACAACGGCACCACCATCGGCATCCTCTTCAATGCACTCAAGGGTGTTCGACTGGACGGGGAGACCGACGGGGCGGTGAATGCCCAACTGAAGCAGATCAAGGACATCGTCCGTCGTTGAACCGCGCACGGAGCGATATGCAACGTTTTCGGATGGGATCAGCCCCGGCAGACTTGACGACCGTTGGAGTCGGCGCGGTTTAAGTCATTTTTTAAGGTGATTTCCGGGAATGCATCGACCAACATGTAGGGGCGACTTTAGTCGCCCTGTAACCATTGGAGGCATGCACGGCCGGGATGCGCATTCCCGGAAATCGCCTAAATACTCTATACCGCGCAGACTCCCAGTCTCGTTCGCTGCCTCGGCATATCAACGTCAGTCAACGTCTTCGTCGGTGCTCCCGGCGCGGTTTAGCCGGACCGGCGCGCCGAAGAAGACCAGGACGGTCAGATCCTCCTCGACGTCGAAAAAGGTGTGGTCACAGGCCGCATGCACGTACATCAGCGTGCCTTCGCGGACCGCGTGCTCGCTCTCCCCCACCCGCAGTCGCCCCCGTCCGCCGAGGACGAGGTACAGCTCGTCCTCCTCGTGCGCGCTCGCCATGTCGCGCGATCCGGCGGGGAGGTGATAGACCGAGCAGCTGAGCGAGGGGGTGCGCAGAAACTCCTTGAGCGACAGGGTGCCCGGCTCGACGCGTGCCATCAGGTCCTCGAGCTGGAAGACCAACCAATCATCGTCTTTGTTCATCGTGCGCGATCTCGTCTTGAAAGCGGTGCATGGAACCGGTGAAGCCCCGTTGTCGATGTCTTGGAGCCAGCGGCTGGAAGAGCATCGGCGCGGGCCTCACCGTCGAGTGTCGGTCTTGCGGATCCGAAGACCCCGAGATGATACCGGTAATGCGAAGGATTTGCATTTAACCATGACAGGTCATACCATCCGTTTGTCGTCATCTGCTCTTCCATCGCGAGGCATGCGTCCATGAGCCACTATATCCATCACGTCCCCGGCCGCCTACGGATTCGTTCCGGCTCGTTTCGTTGCGACCCGGTAAGTGCGCGACTGGCCGAGGGCGAGCTGCTCTCCACCGAAGGGGTGCGCGAGGTACGCGTGAATCCGCGTGCAGGCAGCATCACCGTCCACTACGAGCCCGAACGCCTGACTCAAGCGCAGATCCTGGAAAGGCTCGAGCAGGTCGGCTGTCTCGGTGCCACGATCCGCACGGATTTGGGTACAACGCGCGTGCACGAGGTCTTCGGCAAGGCCCTCGTCGGCGCCGTGATGCGGAAAGCCGTCGAGCGCTCGGCCGTGCGGCTGGTGAGCGTGCTGCTTTAACCTAGATCCGGCAGTTGAACGGTCCCCGGAGTGCGTCCCGCGTGGTGTCCGGCAAGGCGCGACGAGGCGTCGTAGTGGTTCTACGACAACGAGTTGCAACGCAGTCGGGCGCCGCGCGGGGCGTGCTCCAGGGGTCGTAGCGGCCATCACCCGGCCAGTGAGCCATCGGATAAACGCGATCGTCAATACCGTCAAAGTCTTGCATAAGCACGAAGCGTTCAACTGCCGGATCTAGGTTTAACCGCGCGCAACTGGGGAGCGAGGCGGGAGGACGCCGTCATGTTACGCTAGGCGCGTTCAATATCGGCGAGCCACAAAGGGAGACGTGTCCTCATGCTCGACATCAGCGCCCTTGAGAAAGCCATCGCGCGATTGGCGGAAGGCCTAGCCCGGTATCAACAGGACATCACGGACACACAGATTCGTGATGGCCTGATTCAGCGCTTCGAGTTTACCTACGAGCTCAGCCACAAGATGCTGAAACGTTATCTTGCATCTGTCTCGCCCAGTCCCGACACTTATCACGGCGTGGCCTTTCAGGATCTGATCCGCTCGGGCAACGCACAGGGTCTGCTGCAGGGTGATTGGCCTACTTGGCGTCGATACCGCGAGATGCGCGGGATGACCAGCCACACGTATGACGAAGACACTGCACTCAAGGTCGTCGATGCCATCCCGTCATTTCTCGCCGAGGCGACTTATCTGCGTGACCGCATAAAGGAACGCGCAATATGACAGAGGCGACCACGGTACCCCCGATCGACATCAGCCCCGAGCACTGGACGATCGTCCGCGACATTCTCGATCGGCATCTCCCGCACCACGAGGTCTGGGCCTTCGGCTCGCGCGCCAAAGGGACGGCCAGGCCCTACTCGGATCTGGATCTCGCGATCATCACCGACACGCCTCTTTCCCTTGATGTCCGCGCCGCACTGGCCGAGGAACTCTCAGAGTCCGACCTGCCCTGGCGTGTCGATATCGTGGATTGGGCCGCTGCGAGCGAATCGTTCCGAAGGATTATCGCGCAGGACAGGGTGACCCTCCGACATGCCGATGCCCGCGCGTCCGGGCGGCAACAGGGCGCCAGCGTGAACCCAGCGATGCGCGTCTAGATCAACCGATAGGCGTTGATATCGGTCGCATAGGACAACCGATCCTCGGCCCGCCCGCCTTCGAAGGCATCGCTGAACACGGCCTTGAGCGCCGGGTTGCGCGCCACCGGCTCGCCCGCGAAATAGCCGTGGGTGTTTCCCACACCCTCGGCACGCGTGATGTCGATATAGCGCGCATTCGCCGCGAATAGGTTCTTGAGGTAGTGGCCGAGCCGCGCCCGCTGCGCCTCGCCCGGCTTGCGCCGCGACCACGCAAGCGCGAAGTCGTTCTCGTTGATGACGACATAGAGACGGTTGCGGGCCTGGATGCGCTGAACCCAGGTCTCGTGAGCCGCATTGTTCGTATCGGCGGCCACCAGCGAGACATTGTCGAAGATCAGCCGTGCGGCGGCTGCAGCGCCGGGTTGCAGGGCGTATTTGAGCACATAGTTGCCCATGCTGTGGCACATCAGATTGAGCGTCACCTTGCAATCCTCGGCCAACAGCTGCGTGAAGCGCGCTTGAACGGCCTCCCGATTGCCGCGACCGCCGTCTTCCGCCATCGCCTGCGTCCAAAAGACCTCGCGACGCGCCTCGGTCAGCTTTTCATGGTAGAGCTGCACCTTCTCGAAGAAGCGGTTCAGCGCGTCCATCGAGACCCGCGCGTCCTGTTTGTCGTCGAGGTAGGCCGCCGTCCCGCTGACCGCCCCGCCGCCGTTCGCCGGCCAACTGAAGGGCAAAACGATGACGTTGTAAAGCGCCTCGAGCGTCTCGGCCGTGCTCAGCACGTCCTTCATGTCGTTGTTGAAGCCGTGGACATAGACCAGCAGATGACGCTTCTCGCGTGCCGCCTGCTCCATGAGATCGCAGGCGACCTGCAGACTCGCGTACCAATCCGCCCGCTCGTCGATGTCGAGCGCGTGCCGTCGCTTCAGCTCCCGCACCTCGGCCTGCGTCAGCTTGTCGGTAAGCAGCTCGGTCGCGTAGTGAGAACCCTGCTTGGTGACCTTCACGAGCCTCAGCTCGTTCGGGCCGACCGCGTTCGGCGTATTGCCGAAGACATCCAGACCTTCCTTGCGAGCGTTGACCTTGCGGTTGGTGACGACGTACATGGCATCTCCTCCGGGTCGGTTTATACCTCGATGAGCGGACCATGACCTTCGCCAAGACCGCTCGCTTACTGCTCTCCTATGTCGTCGAGGCCACCGTGATCGGTGCGTCCGATCCATGCGCTGCCCGCTTCCGGACCGCGCGTACGGCCACGCTCGTAAGACCGGCCACCCAAAACATCAGTCGCTCGTGACATCCGCTCTGCGGTGTCACGCATGCCCCGTGGCGCTCTGCGCCACGTGCCACGATGGCCGGAGTTACGAGCAAGGCCGCGCGTACTATCGCGCTGCTCACCGACCAACCGGATGACCCGACGTTCGTACACTGTAGGATAGGATCGACTAGGAAACCGACTCTTTCAAGGCGCGGGCGAGAGTCACCCGCGCCCGCGCGTACCCCCGCCGGTCAGCGAGCCCATGATCCCGCGCACCAACTGACGGCCGATCTGGCTGCCGAGCGAGCGCATGGCGCTGGTCGCGAAGGCTTCGACCG
The DNA here is from genome assembly GCF_018399035.1 of Thiocapsa sp. GTDB lineage: Bacteria > Pseudomonadota > Gammaproteobacteria > Chromatiales > Chromatiaceae > Thiocapsa. The sequence continues at coordinate 4,519,921 of NZ_CP073760.1, read as the reverse complement.
GGGTCTGGCGTGTGCCGGCGCGTCGGGCCGGCGCCTTGCCGGTCGACGACGTTTGGGCGCCCTTGCCGCTGCGACCGAAGTACTCGGATAGATCCGGGATCTCGGGCGCGGCCGAGGCTGCGGCGGCCTGCTCGGCACGTTGCTCGAGGATCTCGTAGGCGGAGACCCGGTCGATCGTGACGTCGTAGACACCCTTCACGAGCGACTGATCCATGACGGCCTTGCGAACCTCGGGTTCGATGGGGCCGAGATGGCTTCCGGGCGGCGCGACATTGACCCGCTGGACGATCCCCGGGATCCCCTGCTCGTCGAGGGTCGAGACGAGCGCCTCGCCGACGCCGAGTGCGGTGATGGTAGCCTCGGTGTCGAGTGCCGGATTCTGCCGGAAGGTCTCCGCGGCGACCCGCACCGCGCGCTGGTCGCGCGGCGTAAAGGCGCGCAAGGCGTGCTGGATGCGGTTGCCGAGCTGTCCGAGGACGGTCTCGGGGACATCCATCGGATTCTGTGTCACGAAATAGACCCCGACACCCTTGGAGCGGATCAGCCGCACGACCTGCTCGATCTTGTCGAGCAGGACCTTGGGGGCATCCTTGAACAGCAGATGCGCCTCGTCGAAGAAGAAGACCAGCTTGGGCTTGTCCTGGTCGCCCGCCTCGGGCAGCTCCTCGAACAGCTCGGAGAGGAGCCAGAGCAGGAAGGTGGAGTAGATCGCCGGGGAGTGGATCAGCGTGTCCGCGGCCAGGATGTTGATGTAGCCGTGGCCCTGCTCGTCGGTCTGCATCATGTCCTGCAGCGCGAGCGCGGGCTCGCCGAAGAGGCGGTCTCCGCCCTGCTTCTCGATCACCAGCAGGCGGCGTTGGATTGCGCCCACGCTCGCCGACGAGACGTTGCCGTAACGGGTCTGGAGCTCCGCGGCATTCTCGGCCACATGGGCCAACAAGGCGCGCAGATCCTTCAAATCGAGGAGTAGCCAGCCGTTCTCGTCGGCGACATGGAAGACGATATTGATGACGCCTTCCTGCACCTCGTTGAGATTCAGGAGCCGCGACAACAACACCGGCCCCATCTCGGTCAGGGTGGTGCGGACCGGATGGCCCTGTCGGCCCTCGATGTCCCAGAACATCACCGGATTACCCGCAAAGACAAAGCCTTCCTCCTGCTCCAGATCCATCTCGGCGACCCGCTCGGCGACGCGCCGATTGCCGCCGCCCGGCTGGCTGATGCCCGCAAGATCACCCTTGATGTCGGCGAGGAACACCGGCACGCCGATGCGGCTGAATTGCTCGGCGAGCCGCTGCAGGGTCACCGTCTTGCCCGTACCGGTTGCGCCCGCGACCAGACCGTGCCGGTTGGCCATGCGCGAGAGGATCGAGATCGGTTCGGGCCCTTTGCCGACGAGGATGGACTGGGTCATATCAGGCGCTCCGTGTATGGCGAATGTGGATGGTCCGAGGTATCGCAGCCGGCAAGACGCCGAGGGGTCGGGGCATCAAGTATACCGAGCGCGTCCCGCCGCGACCGCTCGGACTTGTGTCGCCTCCGCTCGTGACCATCTAACGCGGCAGTTATCATCAACGTTGTCGCAGGGATTCTTCGATGTCGCTTACACAACCCGGATCACACCTCGCCGGTGCGGTAGTCGCCGCCACACTTCTGCTCGCCGGATGTCTCCCGACGACCGGTCCGACCCTGACCACCTCCGAGGCGTTCGAGCGCACGAACAGCGGCGAGGTGACCTTGATCGACATCCGCACGCCGATGGAGTGGCGCCAAACCGGGATCGCGGAAGGCGCGCATCGCGTCGACATGCGCCACCCGAAAGGGCCCGAGGGCTTCGCGGAGCAGGTGTTGGCCGAGGTCGGCGGCGACAAAAACGCCCCTGTCGCACTGATCTGCCGAACCGGAAATCGCAGCGCTCACATGCAGAAGGCGCTCCTCGACAGAGGATTCACCAACGTCTACAACGTCGTCGGCGGGATGGCCGGAAGCCGCGCCGGGACCGGCTGGATTCGAGAGCGATTGCCGGTGGAGGCTTGTCCGCGCTGTTGAGTCGAGCCGCACGACACGCGCGCCCGACGGCCCTTAGCGGCCGCCGCTCAGTCCGGTTCGGCGAGCGAGTCGATGTCGATCTCCCAACGGTCGAGCATTTGGCGGTAGATCACGAGCTCGGCATCGGAGAAGAAGCCATCCGAGCGCGCCAGCAGCAGAAGGATCCGCGCCAAGGTTCGACGCGAGACGCGGTCCGTGACCGGCGCCAAGATGCTGTCGACCCAGTCCGGGTCGGCGAGCCCGACGAAGCGCGCCGTGCCTGCATGGGCGATGAGATCGTCGCAGTAACCGTCGAAGATCCTGGCGAAGTCATCGCGGTCGACGCCGAAGCGCTCGAAGACGCCGAGCTGCTCAAGCATGGCCATCTCCTCGTCCTTCACCTCGCCATCGCTGATGATGAAGAGTGAGATGACGCGCAGCATGGCATCGGCGCTGTTGTTCGCGTAAGGGGTGGTCTCGGGCATCCTCGTCTTGGCTCCTCGGTAATTTCGTTCTCGTGACGGTCGAGCGATGATCGCACAAACCCGAGCACGCCGCCGCGCCCGGGTCCGGAGCCAGGTCCGGCGGCGGGTTTGCGTTTCCGGGAGCAGAGGCTCCAAAATGATGCAGGCTCCGGGTACGCTCTTCGCGCGACCCGGATCGGACGTTCCGATCGACATCCACGGACGCGACAGACATGTTCTTCCCGGTCGACGACACAACCCGCCGCAAGGCCAAAACGCCCCACGAGCTGGCGATGGTCAACCTGATCGTCTTCAACCTCCTGATCGGGGTGGCACTGCTCGCAGGCTCGATGGCCGAGCCGGATTCGACGATCGGGCGCTATAAGTGGCTGGCGGTCTCGATCCCGCTCGCCTTCTCTTTGGTGCTGATCGGCGTGACCTGGATGAGGTCCAGGCGACCCGGCAAGGACATGAGCTGGTTTGCCGCAACGCATTGGCGGTTGGCTGCAAGCCGCTATCGGCTGATCCTGATCGCCTATCTGGTGTGTGCCGCGATCCTGAGCATCGCCCTGCTCGGCAAGCCGGACGAGACCGAGATCGCGGCGCAGCTCAAGACCCTGCCCCCGGCGATGCAGGAGATGGAGCGGCACAAGATCGAATCCCAGGACATGGCCAGCGCCATCTGGGCGCGCATCGGCGTGGTTCCGCTGTTGCTTGCGGTGATGGTCACCGTCATGCTTGAGTCCGGCGCGCTCTACCAAGCCGGACGCGGAGAGCTGCCCGATGCGTTGGTCGCGCGACGTCCTCCCCCGGACGGGGTCATCGGGAGCGAAACCGAGCCGCCGGTCGCATAATTCGCGGCCTCCTGGCCTGTTGTTCCGACGATCACTCGCAACGTTCCACCACGACAGGAATTGACCATGTCAAAACCATCCCTTTACCTCACCACGGTACTCTTAGCTGCTATGACGACACCCGCACTTGCCGACAATCCCAAGGTTGCATTGGACGTCACGATCGGCGGCGAACCCGCCGGCACCATCACGATCGAGCTGTTCGCCGACGTGACCCCGAAGACGGCCGAGAACTTCCGCGCGCTCTGCACCGGCGAGAAGGGCATGGGCAAAAGCGGCAAGCCGCTCACCTATGCCGGCAGTCCCTTCCATCGCATCATCCCGGGCTTCATGATCCAGGGCGGCGACTTTACCCGCGGCAACGGCACGGGCGGCGAGTCCATCTACGGGGAGAAGTTCGCCGACGAGAACTTCGAGCTGAAGCACACCGAGGCCGGCATGCTCTCGATGGCCAACGCCGGCCCCAACACCAACGGGTCGCAGTTCTTCATCACGGTCGATGCCACACCTTGGCTGGACGGCAAGCACGTGGTGTTCGGCAAGGTCGTCGAAGGCATGGATGTCGTCGAGGCGATGGAGGCCCAAGGCTCGCGCTCCGGCGGAACCAAGACCGAAGTGGTCCTCGCGGACTGCCGCGCGCTCTGACGCCGGGCAGGGTTCTCGACCCGTTGCGGGTCGAGGGTCGCACCATTTCGGGGCCGCCTCGGGCCCCGAGCCATGGCCTGATCGACCGAACCGTTCGGATCGCGATGAGCCCGGCAGGTGCGCAAGACCCGGTCACGATCCGATTGATCCCGAAGCACAACTCCGACAGCTACACCGCCGCGCGGGATTGAATTTCCCGATGAATGGACTCAGGGTTTCCGAAAGACGACAGGCGTTGTAGGATTTTGGTGCAGTCTTTGCTTCAAGATTCGCATCTTCAGCGTTATTCACCCAGAAGCACCGAGGATCCAGCCATGTACGACATCGATCTCGATCGAGACTATCCTGATGCCCGACTCCGCTCGGCGGACCGTCTCCGCCCGGACGCCCGGCCCGAGCTACGGATGCAGACGTGGGCCGAATTGCAGTGGGAAGCCGAGCAGCAAAAACAGTTCGGGCCTTATGCGCGACAGATCGAGGCCGATGCCCTGCGCAGTCTCGGCTGATCCGAGCCCGGCGGGACATGCGACGCATCCCGCCGAGTTGCAACCCTCATTCATCCACAGCGCCGGCGCTGTACGGGTCAGATCGTCAGATCACCACGCGGCACCCGCACTTTAGATCGACGACGACGGGCGAAACCAAACGGCGCGCTTGACCCTGACAAATGTGCAGCACCAAAAGGGTCTGTGGGTCGAACACCAGCACATCCTTGACGCCCTGAGAGAGATAAAAAGGCGGGCCGATCTCCAAGTCTTTCGCCTCGTATCCCTTGCTCACGACCTCGACGACCGCCTCGGGCACCATCGTCAAAACGCTGTCCTGCTCCGCCTCGCCGGGCTCACGACAAAAGATGGAGATGTCGGGTCGCTTCAACCCGTTCGGGAACTGGATGTAGACATCCAGCGCGTGAACGCAGCCGCAATCACCGCCCTCCGACCGCACGATCGAAGCGGCAATCCGCTCGACATGCTTCTGATGCCGATACAGCGGCTGCGCCTCCCAGATCGCCAGCCCATTGACGATCTCCAGCCGCACCCCGAGCTCATCCGACCGCAGCACAAGCTGTTGCAGATCCATCGATACTCCCGACGCATTCCCGCATTAAACCGCGCCCGGTGCGGTATGCGATGTTGTTGGATGGGATCGGCCCCGGCGGATTTGACGACCGCTGGAGACGGCGCGGTTTAAGATATTAAAAATCATAAACCGCGTCCCCGCTGAGGGCCGTGGATGGACCAAACGTCGACCTCACTCGAAAGTGAGCATCTCGCTCTGGACGCGGTTTAAACAACACCCGATCATCGCACGCCTCGCCCAAGCATTCGACATCCTCAAATCGCGTCCGCTCCAACGCCTGTTGATCCAAACGAACAACTCGAGAACCTACCCGAAGAGGTCGTAGGGGAAATCCTCGACGGCCAACTCTACGTCCAGCCGCGCCCGGCGTGGCCCCACATCGTGACGGCGTCCGGGCTTGGGTACGAGCTGATCGGGCCCTTCCAACGGGGACGCGGCGGCCCCGGCGGTTGGTGGATCGTCGACGAGCCTGAAGTGCATTTCATCCGAGACGCCGAGGTCGATGTGCCGGATCTTGCCGGCTGGCGGCGCGAGCGCATGCTCACCCATCCGCCGGTTCACCGTATCGAGATCGTGCCTGATTGGACCTGCGAGGTCCTGTCCCCGTCCTCGGAAAGCAAGGACCGAAATATCAAGATGCCGATCTACGCGAAGTTCGGCGTGTCCTATGCGTGGTTGGTCGACCCTCTAGCACACACATTGGAAGCCTACGCCCTCGAAGACGGAGCCTGGAGAGAGATCGGCCGTTTTGCCGGTGCGGCCTCGGTATCCGTCGCACCCTTCGATGCGGTGGCCATCAACCTCAGCGATCTTTGGACGCCAACCGCATAGAAGAACAGACTGGAGCTTCTCGAACAGGGTCTGGACTTCGCCGATGCGCTTCATCTTGCCGGCAGCCGTCACTGCGAGGCGCTCTATACCTTCGATGACCGTCGGTTTGCGCGACGCGCCCAACGCTTAGGCGTGGGCACTCAAGTTGTGGTCCCTGGCTCCGAGCCGTCTTCAAGGGTGCCTTAGACAGGAAATCCGCGAGGAATTCGAGGGGCATCCCGAAGACATCCGTCTCCGGACAACGACGGCACGACAGCATGACGCAAACACAGGAGCCTCGATGGCCAGTCAGGATTCGAACAACAACGACCTCGCCTATGCCGACACCCTATGGAAGTCGGCCGATGCGCTGCGCGGTCAGGTGGACGCCGCCGAGTACAAGCACGTCGTGCTGGGCCTGCTGTTCCTGAAGTACATCTCCGATGCCTTCGCGGCCAGGCGCGAGGGGCTCATGGCCGAACTCGAAGCGGATGGCATCACCGGCGCCCAGATGGAGAGCCTGCTGGAGAGCCGGGACGAGTACACCGCCGAACGCGTCTTCTGGGTGCCGCCGGAGGCGCGCTGGCAGAACCTGCAGAACCAGGCCATCCGGCCCGATATCGCCACGCTGATCGACGACGCCATCCTCGCCGTCGAGCGCGACAACCCGAATCTGAAGGCCGACTACATCCTCGCCAATCCGCCGTTCAACATCTCGGACTGGTCCGGCAAGCTGCTGGAAAAAGACGTGCGCTGGCGCTACGGCACGCCGCCCGCCGGCAACGCCAACTACGCCTGGATTCAGCACTTCATCCACCACCTGGCGCCGCCGCCAATCTCAAACGGGGGCCACGGCGGCGGGGTCGCCGGCTTCGTCATGGCCAACGGGTCGCTCTCTTCCGGCTCCGGCGGAGAGGGCGAGATCCGCCAACGCATCGTCGAAGCCGACCTTGTGGACGCCATCGTCGCACTGCCGGCCCAGCTCTTTCTCACCACCGGCATCCCCGCCTGCCTCTGGTTTCTGACCCGCGACAAGACCGGCCGCAACCTTAAGCATGGCGGCCCCAATCGAAAAGAGGGGCGCCGCGACGAGACCCTCTTCATCGACGCCCGCAAACTCGGCACCCTGCAGACCCGCACGCTGCGGGTGCTCACCGGCGGCGACGGCGGCGAGACCCTGCTCGCCGACGGCCTCGGCGACCCGCGCCCGGCCTCCGACATCGGCCGCATCGTCTACGCCTTCCGCCAATGGCGCGGCGAGCCTGCCCCCGCCTGGTGGGACGCCGTCGAACACGGCGACTGGACCTACCGCGACATCCCCGGCTTCTGCAAGGCGGAGACGATCGACGGCATCCGCAAGCACGGCTTCGTGCTCACCCCCGGCCGCTACGTCGGCGCCGAGGAGCAGGAGGAGGACAGCGAGCCGTTCGAGGAAAAATATCCGCGCCTGCTGGCGGAGTTGGAGGCGTGCTTCGTGGAGGGTGAGCGTTTAATGGGCGTGGTGCGCGAGCGGTTGAAGGGGGTGGGCAATGGCTGATCGGCCAACTGACCTTGAGCCCCTGTCTGAACCTGGCCCGCCGGAAGGCCAGCTCCTGATTTATCGGGACGGTACCGCAAGCTTGCAGGTCCGCCTCGCGGGCCGCTCCGTCTGGCTGCCACAGCGGTTGATCGCCGAGCTGTTCCAGGTATCCGTCAAGACCGTAAACGAGCATCTGGTTAACATTTATGAAGAGCGTGAGCTTGATCGCGAGGCAACTATCCGGAGTTTCCGGATAGTTCAAACCGAGGGGGCCCGCCAGGTCTCCCGTGCCGTCGGCCACTACAGCCTCGACGCCATCCTGGCCGTCGGCTACCGCGTCCGTTCCGTCCGCGGCACCGCCTTCCGCCAGTGGGCCACCTCGCGTCTCTCCGAGCTGCTCCTCAAGGGCTTCACAATGGATGACGAGCGGCTCAAGGAAGGCCGGAGCATCGGCGCCGACTACTTCGACGAGCTTCTGGAGCGCATCCGCGACATCCGCGCCTCGGAGCGGCTGTTCTACCAGAAGATCACCGACATCTACGCTACCAGCATCGACTACGACCCGACCGACCCCATCAGCCAGACCTTCTTCGCCACGGTGCAGAACAAGCTGCACTGGGCGATCCACGGTCACACCGCGGCCGAGATCGTCAAGGGGCGCGCCGACGCCGCACAGCCCAACATGGGTCTGACCACTTGGAAGAACGCACCCCACGGGCCCATCCGCAAGTCCGATGTCACGGTCGCCAAAAACTACCTGACACGGGAAGAGCTCACCGAGCTGAACCGCGTCGTCAGCATGTACCTCGACTTCGCCGAGGACCAGGCCCGGCGGCAGAAGCCGATGCACATGGCCGAATGGGTCGAGCGACTCGATGCCTTCCTGCAATTCAATGAGCGCAACATCCTCAGCCACGCCGGCACTGTCTCGCACGAACTGGCCGAACGGCACGCCCACGCCGAATTCGACAAGCACGAGGCTGAGCGCCGTCGGCTTGAAGCCATGCAAACCGCGAGCGACTTTGATACGGCGGTTGAGCAGATGAAACGGCTGGAGATCGATACAGCGTCGCGCGGGGCCGGGGAAAATGCGGGAAAAGGGGACACACGGAGGCGCAAGCCGAAGAGAGACGGCAATGCGTAAACGACGGGCGAGCACAGGGCATCGCAACCCGTTTGCGGTGAAATCCCCACCGCTGCCGGAAAGTGCGCAAGAATGGCTTGTCTGATCCACTCAACCAATAGAATAGCGGGTTCGCAGCGCTAGCCACCAACTCCATCCGCTGCAAACGGACGATTATAAAAGCATATCAATCCGGCATGCTCAACCTGGGCCTGGTAGCTTTGGTAACATGATGGTTCCTCGCTGACGGTGAACGGGGCAATGTATGGTGTTGTATGAGAAATGGTGCGATGCGACCAAGGAACAGGACAAGCGCAAGTATTACTGGAAATATGTCGAAAAGCCCGGAGGGCGTGAGGAAATTCGTGAGGCCTTCGCCAAGACAATACGCTCACATTACGAGCGGCTTGAGCGCATTGCGGACGATGTCGCGCGCCTGGGCTACAAGGTAGCGGCAGAGATCCTGCGGTCCGCACTCCCACAAACTACCAAGGGGAGGTCTGGCGATCTTGGCGAAATTCTGGCTACCGAACTAGTCGAGGAGGAAACTGGCCTGCGTGTTCCCGTGCGCCGCTTGCGCAACAAGGATGGGCGCAATATGGGCGAGTCGGATTGACCACATGCTATTCACTGTATCAGGCAACGGCCCACTCTCATCGCTGAAGGAGAATCTCGACGCGGCCGCCACGAACCGAAATCAATATGTGGTGAACCTTCACATCGAAGATCATCAGGAATTTATCGCCAAGATGTACGAAAAGGCAGAAGACCTTGGAGACGACTGAAGAACTCTACACGCTCCTGGCGAGCGCCACCCAGGACGGCGTGTTTGGGCGGCTCTTGTATCGCGGGGCGGCTTGGTCGCTCATGCGCACTGATGGCGTGCTGCCAGCCAACGCGCCGCCATTGGGAGCGACCATCGAAACGGATCTTGCCGAGCATGGGTTCACTCTGCTACGCGCCGCCATGGCGCTTCGTGCCCAGGCAGGCGGGTCAGAACTGACCAGCAGGGCATTCGAGCGCGCTGCGAATGCGTTAGAAGCGCTGATCCGGAACGGCGATCCCAATGCAGTGGATCGTGGGTTCCACCGGACGATCGCAGCCGTCGCCTATCATTTGGCGGGCTTCTCCGCTGTCGCCTACTCGCTCTTCAGCCAAGCGGCGGAGGGACTGAATATGGCGCCAGGCGAAACGGCCGTGATGCAGTTGATCCTGCGCGATCTTGACGGCCTTCGAGCGTTCGTGCGGGGCTGGTTGAACGACGATGTTCATGGCGACAACCAGATGGCGGCCGAGCTGAGAGGCGAGGACGCCGATGTCGATGAGGTCCTGTCCACGATCATCAATACGACGATCTGTCGGGCTCTCGCGTTTTTCGACTTCGCCTTAGAGGCCGGTGAAGAAGAATCGATGGAGGATGCGCGTGCGCTGCTCGCGAGCGCCGTCAGCCTGGCTGGCAACGCCGAAAATGTGCCGCTGTGGTGGATATCCAATCTCTGCATGCACCTGATCGATGACCTCTGGTCGCACTCACTGCATGAGAATCTTCCTACGGAGCCGCCCGAAGGTGCGGCCGAGCGCTATGCCGATCTGAGGCGGCTGTTCATCGGCTCACTCTATGCCCGGAAGAGTTCGGAAGTTGAGCTTTGGCCGTCGCAGCGAGAGGCGGCCCGTCGATCGACAGACGTTAAGGATGACCTGGTGGTAGCGCTTCCGACCAGCGCGGGTAAGACGCGCGTGGCGGAGATCGCTGCACTGATGACGCTCTCCACCGCGAGGCGGGTCTTGATCGTTACGCCGTTGAGGGCGCTCTCGGCCCAGACGGAACGGTCATTCCGCAAGACGTTCGCACCACTCGGATTCAGCATTCCTCGACAAGTTCGTAACCGAGAAATCCGCACGCGGGCGGGAGACGAAGGCTTATCCGAGGAAGAACTCGCATCTGGCCTTGTTCGCCGCGTGGGCATTCGCCGCCCAAGGCAAGCGCACCCTGATCTTCTCGACGCAGGCGAACTGGGTTGAGGGGTATGGAAAGCAGGTCGTCGACCTCCGCAAGCGCGGTTATCTAAAATCGTTACTGGACGATGAGGGACCGATCGCCCGCGCGCTGGAAGTGGGCAAAGAATGGCTCGGTGAAAAGCATCCGGCGGTGGCGAGCCTGAAGGCTGGCGTCGCCATTCATCACGGCCGGCTACCCAGTCCATTTCTGCGTGAACTGGAGATTCTGCTTTCCGAGGGGATACTGAAAGTGATCGTCGCATCGCCGACGCTCTCGCAGGGGCTTAATCTCAATGCTGCTGTCTTGCTGGTCCCAGCGCTCTACCGCGCAGGACACCTGATTACCGGCGAGGAGTTCGCCAATGTCGCCGGCCGTGCTGGACGCGCGTTCGTCGATGTCGAAGGTTTGATTGTTCATGTCATGTTCGACAAGGTGGGCTGGCGGAGCGGTGAATGGCGGGGACTGGTCGCCTCTTCGAAGGCTCGGACCTTAAAGAGCGGGCTGATCCAGATCGTCGCGGAGATTCTTAAGCGCCTGACTCGGGGGGGCGTGTTGGCGAGCGACGATGCGTGGGAGTATCTCGCCAACGCTCGCGATGCCTGGAAATCGACCGCTGAAGAGGGGGCTTTGGCCGAACGGTTGGCAGCGGGCGCGGACCATGAGCCGGGCAACGGCGACGACGAAGATGACGATGCTGGAGGCGATGAGGAAGAGAGCATCGACGAAGCGCCGCTCTCGCAACTCGTGGAACGTCTCGATGCGACCGTGTTCGGCATGATTGAAGCACTCGATGCGGATCGCGCTGACCTGCCGAAACTCTTGGACGAGGCCCTCAAGGGTTCGTTGTGGGCACGCCAGATCGTTCGCGAGGGCGAAGGCGAAGGCGTCGAGGCCCTGCACCGGAAGGTACTCGAAGCACGCGCCGACCTCATCTGGTTGACGACGACGTCACAGTCCCGTAAAGGGCATTTTGCGATGGGCGTCGGCCTTGAGGCTGACTTAGCGATCGACGCGATGGCCGACGAATTGGGAGATCTCATTGATCGCGCCGACGCGGCGTCGCTCCCGGGCGACGTCGATGAACTCGCCGAGGCATTGGCGGGCCTTGGGGAACGGCTTCTCGCTATGCGCCCCTTCATTCCCGATAAGAAGAACGCACTTCCTGGGAATTGGCACACCATCCTGCGGCAGTGGGTGTCGGGAGCCGAGGTTTCCGAGATCGGGCCGAACAATATGCGCATGGTCGAAGATGCCTTCACCTATAGGCTGGTCTGGGCGCTTGAAGCCATCCGCACCCGACGCATGACACTGGGTTGGTCGCCAGACATCATACCAGGGGGCGGGGCTGCTGCCTTGGAGACAGGTGTGCCGCAATTTATGATGTCGATGTTGATCCGCGCCGGGCTTCCCTCAAGACGGGCAGCGATGGCGGCCATCCAAAGTAGCAACCCTGTGTTCGTGACGCCAGCGGAAATGCGCGCTTGGCTCGGGTCGAGATGAAATCAGCGCGTTCACGGGTGCGGGCGACTGGCCGACTCCAGGAACGGCGGCGTTATGGGCGCGGTTCAGGATCGAAGCCCTCAGCGGTGGGATTCAGAAATGGTCTGTCGAACGCAAACGGCGGCTGCTCGATGCACCTATTAGTTCGGTGCCGCCTGCCGGGCTATACCGGATACTCACCGATGAGGGCGACGGTCAGACTTGGCTGGCAACACCCGATTATCGACGGCAGGCGTCGTTCAGGAAGCCCGCGGTTGATCCAAAACCGAGCCTGATCTTCGGACGATTGGATGAGGGCCGCCCTCTGGTGGAAGTGTTGCGAGTCGGCCGAGGCAAGATGGTGTGGCCACGAGCCGATTCCTGAATACGAAACTCCATTCCTGTGCGAAGCGGATTTCACAGCGAGCGCGCCGGGGCGAATGGCTCGGGCTCGCCGACCAACTCGCCGATGCGCTAGCCACCTACAGCCGCGCCAGGGGCACCGGGCAGGCCGTGCGACAGGTGCAGGACGAGGCGGTGCCGGCGATGCAGTCGGCCTTCGAGAAGCTGCGCGATTTCTTCCACGGCTGCGACTACGCTAGGGCACTCGACGCCGCACCGCGCGATGTGCTGCCGGTGTATTTGACGGCCATCGATCATGTGCTGGGGCAGGCTGGCCTCGACGAGGCGCGGCTGGACATCCTGAGCGATGAGTTCCTGGAGCGCGTGGCCGCGCTGGAGCAGAAGAACCTCGCCCTGGAGACACTGCGCAAGCTGCTGAACGATCAAATCCGCAGCACCGAGCGCAGCAACCTGGTGCGCAGCCGCAAATTCCGCGAGGCGCTGGAAGACGCGCTGCTGCGCTACACCAACAAGGCGATCACGACGGCGGAGATGATCGCCCGTCTGATCGATCTGGCGCGGGACCTGCGCGAGGCGCAACAGCAGGGTGATGCGCTCGGGCTGAGTACCGAGGAGATCGCGTTTTACGACGCGCTGGCCGAGAACGCCTCGGCGCGCGAGGTCATGCAAAGCGACGCGCTGCGGCTGATGGCCCGCGAGCTGATCGAGATCGTGCGCCGGATGCCGAAGCTCGACTGGACGCAGCGCGAATCGGTCCGGGCCACCCTGCGGCGCAACATCCGGCGCCTGCTCGCAAAGTACGGCTACCCGCCGGATCTCGCTGAAGGCGCCACCCAGCTCGTGCTGCGGCAGGCGGAGCTGTCGACCGAGCATTCCGTCGAATAGGGGATATGTACGGAGGGAGCGACGCGCGACGGACGCGATCGGATGTCGGGATTCAACCGCGCCCAAGGCGGTATGCGATGTTTTAGTATGGGATCAGCCCCGGCAGACTTAACGAGCGTTGGAGCTGGCGCGGTTTAGTCTGCATTTCCGGGCTTCGAGCCAAACTCGAATGGATTGAGAAGCCCAACACCGAAGGAAGAGAAGTCGGAAACGTTGCGTGTGACGACGATAAGCCCTTTTACTTTCGCAATTGCGGCAATCATCGCGTCTTCGTAGAGAGTATCCGATGTCCTGTGCATGAGTTTGGCCCAGCAGCGGAACGCCGGGCCGTCCATCGGCAAGACGTTGTAAGAGTCCGTGACGAGATCAAGCCAGGATTCAATCTCTGCGGCCTTCCCGGCGTCCTGCTCACGGGTCAATTCGATGCCGGCCTGGATATCGCCAAGCGTTACGGTGGCCAGATGCAGACTGCCATCGTCGACTGAATTGATCCACGCAACAACGGCGCCGTGCGGCCGGGGCTTGCGAAGCTCGGAGACAACATTGGTGTCCAGCAGGTACATGTTGGGTCACCGCAGCGGCACGGCTTGGCGACGGCGAGCCTTGCCTCGTTGCGGCACCAGCATGTCGGTCCGGGCAGAATCCGCCAGCAGAAGCTGCTTCAGCGAGGGGCGGGCAGCCGCCTGAAGTCGGCGCCACTCATCGATGCGCACCAGCACGGCAGTTTCGGTGCCCCGTCGCGTGACCACTTGGGGGCCATCGGTCACACAGGCATCCAGAAACTCGCTGAAGCGGGCTTTTGCGTCCTGAACGGGCCAGACATGCATCGATAGGCTCCTGCAAGGCGACAAATGACTAGATCTATGACTAGTTTATTGGCTCCCGATGCGGGAATCAAGAACAAGGCGATTTCCGATAACTTCAATACGGCATTCAGATCGCCGGTGTCGCGTTGGCCTTCGGCGGGCTCGTCGGTCTGCTGCTGCCCGGGCTGTCCGCACCGCCGCTGCTCAGAGTCAGGCGGCGTCCGACTCCGGATGGCGACACTGCGCGCGCGTGACGGTTCGAGACTCGCCGAAATACTCCTCGTATCGCGCCTGTGCGGCCTCGCCGAAGAGGATCTCGCAAGCCTCCATCAGGCCCTCGGCCTCCTGGATCTGCCGGCGCGGCACCACCAGGGCGATCTTGGAGCGACGGCGCAGGAAATCCTCGAGCGTGACGATCATCTCCTGACGCTTGGCGAGCTGGATCTCGCAGCGCAGATAGTCCGTCCCCTTGATCAAGACATCGGCCCGGCGCGGATCTTCGCGGATCCGGGCGAGCAGCTCGAAGGCATGCTGGTCGTAGCGGCGCCACAGCCGGCTGGAGAGCGGCTCGATGGACTCGGGCGAGGTGTAGCTGTCCAGATTCATCAAGCGCGCCTGGTGCATATACTCCTCGTAGACCGAGCGGTGCGGCTCGCCGTACCAGCGGTACCCGGCATGCGGCAGCTCGATGCCGAGCCCCGCGACAATCCGCGCGACCTCGTTGCCGACATTGACACAGTCGGTGAGCTTGCCGCCGAAGATGGACAGATGCGCATGCGCGCGGTCGACGTCGATCTCGTGCTTGCGCGAGAGGTGCATCCAGTCGCGCCCGCTGCCGTCGTCGCCCTGGCGCTTCACCACCAACGGCCGTACCCCGCAACGCTCGGCGATGATGTCCTCGCGCCTCAGCGGTGTGGCCAACGCCACCCGCGTGTTGATGTTCTCCAGCACGAAGTCGCGATCCGCGTCGGTGACCTCGGTCTCGGGAGTGTCGACCCGGTTGTCGGTGGTGCCGATGCAGGTGCGCACGCCCATCGGGATGACGAAGAACAGCCGTCCGTCGTCGGCGAAAAAGGTCAGGATCCGCTGATGGGGCGTGATCCGCGGCACGATCAGATGGATGCCTTTGGAGAACAGGTGTTGATGCTCGGTCTGCTCCCCGGTGAGCTGATTGTGATCGTCGACGAAGGGGCCGGCGGCGTTGATCAGGATCTTGGAGCGGATCTCGAAGGTCTCGCCCGTCCGGGTATCGCGCGCACGGGTGATCCAGAGCCCCCTGTCGCGCCGCGCACCGAGTGACTCGACATAATTCGCCGCGATGCAGCCGCGATCCATCGCCGAACGTACGAACTGGAAGACGAAGCGCGAATCGTTGTCGTGCAGATAGGCATCGGAGTATTCAAACCCGCCGGCCGCCTGGTCGGTCTTCACCACCGGCTCCTCGCGGTGGATGCGGTCCTTGGCGAGGAAGCGCGGGATCCGGGTGAAGCCGTTGCCGAACAGCCAGTAGACCCAGGTGCCGAGCCACAGAAAGAAGGGCGAGAAGCGAAACCCGCGGTCGATCGTAGCAAAGAAGCGGATCTCCTTCACCCGGCTCGGATAGCTGCGGATCAACTCGTTACGGCTCAGGCACAGCTTGCGCACGAGCAGGTAATCGCCGTTCTCCAGATACTTGATACCGCCCCAGGCCAGGTTCGACGATTGCTGACTGGTGAAGCCCGCGAAATCGCGCTGATCGATCAAGGCCACCTGGGCGCCCTTGCCGGACAGCGCGGCGGCGGAGACCGCCCCATTGATCCCGCCGCCGATGATCAGGGCGTCGTAGACGACGCCTTCTCGCAGCTTGGCGATGTTGCTCTCGCGCAGCGTCATGGAATCAATCGTCATCGAGCGCCCAACCCTTGGACAGCGCGACGGCCTTGTGCCAGCGCTTGAACAAGCGTTCGCGCTTGGCCGCGTCCAAGCGCGGGTGATAGCGCACATCCAGCGCCCACTTCTCGGCGATCTCCTCGCGGCTCCCCCAAAAACCCACGGCGAGGCCCGCGAGATAGGCCGCGCCGAGCGCCGTGGTCTCGGTGATCCTCGGGACCTCGACATCGACGCCGAGGATGTCGGCCTGAAACTGCATCAGAACGCTGTTGACCGCTGCACCGCCGTCGCAGCGCAGCTCCTTGAGCCGAATCCCGGAGTCGCGCTCCATCGCCTCGATGACGTCGCGCGTTTGATAGGCCATGCTTTCGAGCACCGCACGCGCGACATGGCCCCGCGTCGTGCCCCGCGTGATCCCGATGAGCAGGCCGCGGGCATAGGGATCCCAGTGCGGCGCCCCGAGTCCCACCAGCGCCGGCACGAAATAGACCCCTTCGTTCTCGGGTACCGATCGCGCCAGCTCGCGCGTCTCGGCGGCATGACGGATCATGCCGAGCCCGTCGCGCAACCACTGCACCGCGGATCCGGTGACGAAGATCGCACCCTCGAGCGCGTATTCCACCGGCTCGTCCCCCACACCCCAGGCGATGGTCGTGAGCAGTCGCTCATCGCTCGCCACCGCTTCGGTCCCGGTATGCATCAGCACGAATGAGCCGGTCCCGTAGGTGTTCTTCGCCATCCCCGGGCTGTGGCAGGCTTGACCGAACAAGGCCGCCTGCTGATCCCCGGCGATGCCGGCGACCGGGATGCCGTGGGTACCGAAAAACATCTGCGGATCGGTCTCGCCGTAGATCTGCGAGGAGGAACGCACCTCCGGCAACATGGCGGCCGGGATCTCGAATAACTCAAGCAGATCCGGATCCCACTTCAGATCGCGAATGTTGTAGAGCAGCGTGCGTGACGCATTGGAATAGTCGGTGACGTGAACCCGGCAACCCGTCAGCCGGTACACCAGCCAGGCGTCGATGGTGCCGAAACAGATCTCGCCGCGCTCGGCCCGCTCGCGCAGACCGGGGTGGTTGTCCAGGATCCACTTCAGTTTGGTGCCGGAAAAGTAAGGGTCGATGACCAAGCCGGTCTTGGCGCGGACCATCTCCTCGAGACCGCGCGACTTGAGCTCGTCGCAATCGCGTGCGGTACGCCGATCCTGCCAGACGATCGCTCGCCCGACCGGACGACCCGAGGCACGCTCCCACACGACCGTCGTCTCGCGCTGGTTGGTGATGCCGATGGCTTTGATCTCGTCGGGCGGAACGCCGCCGCCGGCCCGCAACGCCTCCGCGATCACCTTCATCGTGATTAGCACGATCTCTTCGGCGTCGTGCTCGACCCAGCCCGGCTTGGGGTAATGCTGGGTGAGCTCGGAGTAGGCACGCGCGCGGACCGACCCGGCGTGATCGAAGATCAGCACCGTCGTGCCGGTGGTGCCCTGATCGATGGAGAGGATATAGCCACTGTTCATCTGTCGACTGGCGCCTCCAGTGGTGGTGTGACGTCTACGGATCCCTGTCGTTGTTTTTCTTTGAGGCCGACGACGCTGCCGTCCGATCGCATCGAGCCGTACCAGGCCGATCGCGGGTCGGCTGGACGATCTCGGATTGAACGACCCCGATCATCCTACCGATCCGCCGGGCATTCATGTTCGTTTGAGTGTAGTCCGTGCGGCGGCAGGTCGCTTGCCACCCGGCCCATGAGCCGCGAACCTATCGCCTGCCTCTTCTTGCGCGAGGTCATTCGGTGTACAAACCTTAGCGGCCATGTGGTCGATGATCCTCGGCGGCCTGCGCGCCTTCTCCCGGCGGGTCGCGACCCCCATGATCGAGGAGACGTCAGCGAACCAGAGAATCCGAGTCATGAATGCAAAGATCGTGACGGTCCGCCCCGAGCTTCCCACCGACACGTTGCAGCGGCTGCCCAACTTCGTGGGCATCTCCGAGGCCACGGCCGGCGCCGCGGGACTCTCGATGAACCTGGTGGTGATCCCGCCCGCAGGCGAGGCCGAGCCCCATCTGCACCTGGGTTTCGAAACCGCCATCTATCTGCTCAAGGGCCGCGTCGAGACGCGCTACGGCGAGGACCTCCGCCACTCGGTGATCAACGACGAAGGCGATTTCATCTTTATTCCGCCCGGTGTGCCCCACCAACCCAGAAATCTCAGCGACACCGAGCCCGCGCTCGCCATCGTCGCGCGCAACAACGCCAACGAGCAGGAAACCGTTCAGCTCTATCGCCCGGCCGGGAGTGAATAGGGCGGCCGGAATGCGTGATTGCAAACCAGGAGGAAACACATGCCGGGACGCTGCCGAGATTGCCTCGTGATTCTCGCCATCGCCTGGGGCGGGCTCTCGCCACCGATCGCAGCCGAAATACACAAGTGCACCAGCAAGGACGGGGAAGTCTCCTTCAGCGACGTCGCCTGCCCTCACGATGCAGTCGGGGAGACGCTGGACATCCCCGGCAAACCGGCGGGCGCCACGCGCGACCAGAGACCCGAAATGATCCCGTATCCGACGGCGCAACCTCCGGCAATCAGGCTCGATCGACAGCGAACGAGAGAACCCGCCAAAGAGCAGCAGCCGCAGACAAACACCTCGCTCATCTACCAAAGGTGGCTGATCGAAGAACGGAATGCGACGATCCGGGGGGCGATTCCACCGGAGATCAACCGGCCTCGCGAAAAGACCCGGACGGTGATCGGCAAAGATTGACCGGGAGCGGCGACCCATGCGCCATCCTCGACGTGCCGCAAGGGCTGGATTCGAGAACGCTCACGCGCGTCACCAAGCGATCGGACGCGTGCAACACCTTCGAGACCGTCGTCGGCGAGCTCGACGGTTTGCTCGATGGCCGCGTCGCCGGCCAACCATTCCAGGTAAACGGCCTGTGGTAGCAAGACCCGCTCGAAACAGGCCCCAAGCAGATCCAAGCGCTGCCCGCCCGCCAGCACGATCAGCGCGGTCGTATCGCTGACAATTGCAGCCATTCAGTTGCCGCCAAGCAGATCCAGGGTTTCCAGGTCTTCGGCCAGGTCGTAGTCGGCAATCGGAACCCCCAGCTCGGCCAGTAGTCGCATCGTCTCCGTCTTTGGCTTCTCGAACACCTGCGCCACCTGGCCCAGGCTGAGGTCACCGGTCTGGAAGGAGCACACGGCGATCCTCTTCCTGAATCCCAGATCGAGCAGGCCGTCGTCGCAGGCGGCGGCGATCCCGAACGGTTTGCCACGCCGGGTAATCAGCAGGTAGTCCCCGCTGTCGAGCACCTTGCTGAGGACACCAGGGTTGGTTTGCAGCGCTTTGATACCGACGCTCTGCATGGAAGATACTCCGCGTTAGGGGTACGTCACCTATCACCACTGTCACGTGAGCGCCGAGGCGTTGACCGCACGCGTGAGCGACTTTGCAAACACCATCAACCTCGATCCGTTTACGGTCGCCGACCGCCTGTGGACGAGAACGACGCTCGATCCGGAGGAGGAAAAATTACGCATCCCGCTCTAAACCGCGTCCAGAGCGACATGCGTAGTTTTCATTGTTCGTTTAGCTTCGGAGATATCCTTGATCCCAGTGAGACGCGGTTTAGAATTTAAGATTTTTAATACTTTAAACCGCGCCGGCTCCGACAGTCGTCGGAGCCGGTGCGGCCAAGCCATCCAACAAATTACGCATACCGCACCGGGCGCGGTTTAGACGCGGTTTAGGTGATTTCCGGGAAAGCATCGACCAACATGTAGGGGCGACTTTAGTCGCCCGGTAAGCATTGGCAACACGCACGGCCGGGATGATCATTCCCGGAAATCGCCTTAGATCTACAAATCTCCGCCACCGCGGTTAACGGCCAGGACCGGCCGCTCGCTGGTCGGCTGTGTCTGACCGGGTTACGCGCATTGCCGACACTGACGGTAACGCTTCAGATAGCTCGGTTACGTCCTGAACCGGACGCTAACGCCCCGGTTCAGCGGCCGCGGTCAGCCGTCCGCTGCAACCGGTTGTTATGCACTTCATCGCCGAATAAAGATTTCTGTGATTTCGCTACGTAGCGTACCGGTCTATTCAGCTTTTCCACCTTTCCGTCCTCGACAAGACGCTGCAACCATGCTTTGGCCTGCTGGTTTGAGACATCCAGCGCGGCGGCGACTTCGGCGTCTTTCATCTGCTTGCTCAAGAGGTTTTCAATCGCTGCCTGAACAGCTGAAAAGACCAATTCGGCCGGGGTCAATTCCGGCTGCGGCGGCTCTTTAGTCTCGGCAGCTGACGCTACCGCTCCCGATTCAATTGACGGTTGGCCTTCTGACGCTGCTGCCAGTGGCTGCGTATCTGAGACAGTTTCAGCAGGTGTTAATGGCTCGCTCTCGTTCTTAGCAAGTGGCGTGGCATCGCCGAGGATAGTCGTCGTGGGCGTGGTGTCGGCTGACTGCGATTCATCTAACAGCGAAAAGCCAACCTGTCGAGAAACGGTTGGCGACGGCACCTGCACGTTTAACACGTCAGCAAAAGAATCGACGTCTTGCGGGTTCGGCCAGGGAATCGCGCCTTTCTTTCGCAGGGCGTCTAGTCCAGCAGAGGATTCACCGGTCGAGCGGACGAATACAGTGACGAACTTTAGCTTGTCGAGCTGCTCCACTGCGCCGGTCCAAGTCCCCCCTTTGTTGAAGTCAGAATTCACCACCAGCGATGCGTCCGCCAATGCATAGATCAGCTTGTTCCGCTGCATGGCATTGCCGACGTTGAACCGGGCGCTAGGGTCATAGGGCGACATCAGTACAAGTTGACCATCGAGCAGCAGGTTGCGGTGCTCACGGTTCATGGCGGTCTTTTCCAGGCTGTCCGCCAGAACGCCACAGACCTTGCCGCCCCCTTCAAGCGCACCACGCATGGCGGCCTGATCGATGCCTTTGGCTCCGCCTGACACGAGCGTCCTGCCCGCCCTGGCAGCCAATCGCCCAACGGAGACCGTGTAGTCAATCAGTGCGTCATCCACATGGCGCGAGCCGACGACTGCAAGCCCTCCGGTTTCGAGAAAACCCGTGTCGCCACAGCCGTAGAGAACAGCCGGTGCATCTTCACGAAGGCGAGCCTTCAAGCGACGCGGATACCCGGCGTCGGCACGACTGACCACCCAAATGGCGCGTGCCTGCCAGCGCTCGATCACCTGGCTCAGCAGGAATCCGCGTCCCAACAGTCTCTGCATTCGGCTTTCGTCGATGACCGGCTGGCACGCACGCAGGATCTCATCCGCTTCTGGCGAGACTAGATCCGCTGGCTGATGCTGAATCTCGCGCAAGCGGCGGGCGAGGCGCTTGTATTCACCCGGCGAGAGCAGTTCGGATGACGCAGTGCCACCCCCGGCAATGAGTGGTGCCGTCAGCAGCAGGATCGCCTGGGTGTTGGGTGAAAGGATTGGTGTCATTCGTCGTGCCCCGCTTCCGAGAGGGCCATTGGCCACACTACGCCACTACCGCTCTTGCGGATAAGCCACGCCGACACCGTCAGCGTCCACCGCGAATCGACCATGTCATCAATCAGGAGAACCGGGCTAGGTGGGATAGGCTGGCCGTTGAGTGCCAGCGAGCCATCAATGTTGCGCGCCTGTTGTGTACTGTTTGCCATCGTTTTCTGTTCGGGCCTTGCGTCGGTTTTCGCGATCACCAAATGGAAAGGCAGCCCCAGGGCAACAGCCAAGCGTTGCGCGAAATTCGGTACCAAGTCCGGATGCCGCAGAGATGGAACGCAGGTCACCCAGGTCGGAGTTGGTTGCGGTTTCCACTCCCGGATCATCCTCACGCAGGCTGCAACCAGGTCATCGGAAAAGTGCCCGTCGTGGTATTTGCCCTGTCGAACCAAGCCGCCCCAGCCAGCGTCGCCCCATACGCATAGCGCTTTGCCGGACTCGGCCTGATGAGCGGGGTCGATGAATCCCTTGACGCCATACTGGGGCATCCCACCGTCGGGCCACTTCTTGCGCGGCTCGATCGGTAAGCTGGTTCGACGAAGAAATGCAACCGCCGCTTTGACCAGTTCGGTATCTACGGTTGTAGGCAGTGGCGGTAAGGCCGGTTCCGTGGCAACGTTTGGGTCGCCGTCGAGCGCGCCAATCAGAAAGCCCATGTGCTCACCAAACGACAGGCTTACGTAGTCCTGCATCTGCTGATGCTCGTCTCGGCGAAGCGCAGTGAGACGTTCCGCCCGATCCCAAAACGCTTCGTTCAGCGTTGCCGCTGTGAGCTGCCACTTGCTGCCTTGCTTGGCGATGGGTGCCGGCGCCTCAAGCGAGAGCAGCGCAATCGTCTTCTCAATGCGTCCCTTGCTCAGATTGACTCTGCTGAGCAGTTCAGGGACGGACAAGCCGTTGGGCTCTTCTTCAAGTGTCCCCAGGACATCGGCTACTTCCTTTCGGGTCGGGAACGCGCTCCGGATAAACCAGTCCGTGATGTCAGACTCTTCTTGGCCACTGAGGAGCACCCCATAGGCGGAGTCCCGCGCACGTCCCGCGCGACCAACCTGCTGGTAGTAGGCAACCACAGAGCCTGGCATCTGGTAGTGGATGACAAATGCCAGGTCGGGCTTGTCATAGCCCATGCCTAAGGCTGTCGTGGCAACCAGCGCTTTGACCTGGTTATTGAGCAGCGCTTGTTCGAGCTGTTCGCGACGATCACCGGTTTCTCCGGTATAGGACTCCACGTTGAAACCCTGAGTCTTCAGCCATTCCGCAACTTGATTGGCATCACGGACTGTTAGCGTATAGATAATCCCATGGCCTTGCAGCGTGGCGAGCTGTTCCGCCAGCCATGCAAGACGCTCGGCTTGGCTGGGCAGACGGATCGTCTGCAGAGAAAGCGAGGTGCGATTGAGATCACCCCGCGACACATCGAGCTTTGGCCCAAGCACCACAGAGAGATCGTCCATCACCCTGTTGTTCGCCGTCGCCGTAGTAGCGAGGAGTCGCAGATTGGGAGGCAACGTCTTAACGATCCGTTCCAGCAACCGGTAGTGAGGACGGAAGTCATGCCCCCAATCCGAGATGCAATGCGCCTCGTCAATGACAAGAAGGGAAATCTGTCCGGCGATACCCGCCAACACATTGGTGCGGAAGCGCTCGTTTGCCAGGCGCTCGGGCGAGACCAACAGAATGTCGATTTCTCCCTTGGCGAGCCTGCCCTCGACTGCCGTCCAGTCGACCATGTTGTCGGAGTTGATCGTGGCGGCGCGAACCCCCATCCGCTCTGCCGCAGCGATCTGGTTACGCATCAGCGCCAGGAGCGGCGAGATCAGCAGAGCGGGGCCGGCACCCGATTCCCGCAGTAGCTTGGTCGCGATAAAGTAGACGAAGCTCTTGCCCCACCCGGTCTTCTGAACGACCAGCAAGCGGCCTCTGCCTTCGACGATCCGACGAATAGCATCTTCTTGGCCATCACGGAAAGTCGCGCTGGGAAGTCCCGAACCTATCCTAAGCAACTGCAGCGCTCTATTCCGAGAGTAACTCATATGATTTCCTGCGGTAGATTCAGTACATAATTAGTATTCGGCGTACGAGCGGTCCCGGTATTCTGGCCCGACCGGTCAGTACTCCAAATATCCCGTTTTTGGTCTAAAAAGGTTAGGCGGCTTCTGGGACTGCACCGTTAGTGCATTAGGTGGCCATATTGCCGCCTAAACCACTAATGGCGCGGCTTGGCCCCCTAATCCTGCGACGAAAAGCGTCAACATTATGCCTAAGTCGCCGTCGGATCAACGGTATGGAACCACGCCCCTCGGTCTCGAAGCGTTCCCATATGCGGCACGCGCTGATCGTGCGTGCCACCTCCGGATGCGTAGCTTGCGGCCGCGAGGGTTCGGCGCGACAGTCCGCTCTGCGTCCGGAACGGTCGCCCGGGAAGAGACGCCGAGCGGCGGATCCGGGCCGTTATGGAAAGCTTTGCATAAGCGTCCTTATGCAAAGTTCGGGATTATGCAAAGGGAGGCGCTGCGGAGCGCGCCGACCGCCGTTGGATGGCGGCCAGACAGCGCGAAAGGCTTGCCATAATCAGAGGGTCGTTGTTGTTGCTCACTTAGTTTCACCGCCCAATTCCCGAATTATTTCGCGCGGAATGCTCGCGGTTTTCCCGCACTGATCACCCCGGTGGTGCAGTGTCGGCAGGTGGAGGAGTGCGAGGAGCCCGAGGAGCGCGAAGGCGACGTGTGGAGTGCGTCGCGGCGGTGATCGACGCGCCCGGGTCGGGCGCCTGTGGGGAGGGTGCCCGGCGGGTGGCGACCCGCCGGGCGCGGGTCGGTCAGAAGGGCAACGGATCGTCGAAGTCGGTGCCGAAGAGGTCCAGTTGGGTGACGGCGTCGGGCGGCGGGTCCGGGTCCGGATCGGTGTCCTCGCCGTCGAGCCACTGCTGCACGGCCGCTCCGTAGCGCGCCTGGATCTGCACGAGCAGTTCATCCAAACAATCCTGGACGGCCCAGGCCTGCTCGGGCGTCCAGTCCTCGGGCAGGAGGATGGTGAAGGGTTCGGGAAGCCGACTCATGGGGCGACCTCCTCGCGGGCAGTCTGCACGTGCTCGGCGGTGACCTGACGGGCCTGCTCCAGGGCGGCGCCGGTCAGCGCGTAGTGGGCCAGACGATTGACCTTGCGGGGCATGCCGCGGGTGGCCTGGAACAACGCCTCCACGGCGGGCGGTTCGAACAGCGGCAGCTCGCAGCCGGCCAGGCGCAGACGATGGGTCAGATAGGCCGGCAACTCCTCGCGGGTCAGCCCGGTCACGTGATGACGTACCACGATGCGCTGGGCGAGCGACTCGTGCACCGCCATGCTCAGACGGCGGCGCAGCTCCGTGAGCCCGACCAACAGCAGACAGAGGCGATTCTCCGAATCCATTTGGTAGTTGGTGAGCAGGCGCAGATCCTCGAGCACCTCGTTGCGCAGATGATGGGCCTCGTCGACGATCAGGACGGGGCGTTGCTTGGCCTCCAGGCTCAAGCGGGTGATCTCGGTGCGGATGGTGCGGAAGGCCGCCGCACGGTTGCGCTCCACCGGGAGTCCCAGCTCCCAACCGATGGTCTTGTACATGTCCATCACGTTGCCGGTGGAGAGCGGGATATAGAACACCCGATAGAGTCCCGGATGCAGATCGGCGGCGACCTTGCGGCAGACCGTCGTCTTGCCCGAGCCGGCCTCGCCGGTGATCAGGCCGATGGCACGCAGCTCCAGCAGATGTTTCAGGCGCGCCTCGGCCTCGGTGAGGCTGGCGGCGGCAAACAGCGCATCCGGCGGCGGAGTCAGATCGAAGGGAAAGGCCGTGAGGGCGAAGTGTTTGCGGTACATCAGCGCCCCTCCAGGGTGTCGGCATCCGTCTCGGGCAGCGCGCGCAGGCGCAGCGTCGAGGGTGCGGGCTCGGGGGCCGGGCCGTCCACGGCCAAGGTGCGCGAGGGGCGATCGCGTTTGACGAAGCAGTTCGCATACGTCTGGACCGGACGTGCCGGGTCGTGCTCCCGGCCCTCGAAGCAGACCTGAATCGGCCGTTCGGGCGGTGCGTCCGGATCGTAGCGCAGGGTAATGTTCTCCCCGACCAGGGCGGCGTCGACCTCGTAGACGACCCCGTGGAGGCTGACCGTGCGATCCTTCTGCACCTTGCGCACCGCCTCGTGCAGGAACAGATCGGCCAGATCCAGGCCGGGTTCGGGAAAGCGCACGCCCGCGCCGGTGCGCGCCCACTGCTCGAGCGGGGTAGCACCGTCCAGGCCGCGATGCGGGGTGTGGTGATACTCGCCCTCGATCCAGCCGGCGAGGCGACGA
The DNA here is from genome assembly GCF_018399035.1 of Thiocapsa sp. Taxonomy (GTDB): domain Bacteria; phylum Pseudomonadota; class Gammaproteobacteria; order Chromatiales; family Chromatiaceae; genus Thiocapsa. Next base: position 4,494,163 of record NZ_CP073760.1, on the reverse strand, counting down.
TTGAGCGCCGCGAGGCTGGCCAGATCCGCCTCGGTCAGGCGGGTCAGCAGCTGGGCGCGCACGGTCTTGAACCAGCGCTCGATCTTGCCCTTGCCTTGCGGTTGATAGGGTCGGGCGTGGATCAACGCGATGCCGAGCTTGGCGCAGACCAGGGCGAGCTGCTTGGAGCGGTAATTGGCGCCGTTGTCCACATAATGTTCCGAGTCCGGTTATGTGGCCAGGAACCGTGCCAGTCCCGAATCGTCGGAAGGCGACCGGGACAGGGGGCACATAACGCTCAGAGCGATTGCAGCCAGTCCAGCAACGCCGCATCGTCGTGCCAACGGCTCTTGCACGGAAAGCCGGGCTCGGCGGCCGACGTCGGTGGCTCGCACGCCTGCATCGCAGCGGCCTTCATGGCGATGTTGATCTCCGCATAGCGGTTCGTCGTCTCCAGGCTCGCATGGCCCAGCCAAGCTCGGATGACGTTGACCTCGACCCCGGCTTCGAGCAACCCGACGGCGGCGGTGTGCCTCAGGACATGCGGCGAGATGCTCACCGGTTGGCCGTCGTGACCGCGCTTATCGAGCCCCCGGGTATGCCGACGGACGATCTTGTAGATGCCGAACCGCGTCAGCGCCAGCCCGCGCTGGGAGCGAAAGACCGCGCCGTCGGCTCCGGCATCGGCGTGCTGTTGCAGCAGTTGCTCCAGCAGCCGGACGGTGTCCTCCCACAGCGGGCAGAGGCGCCATTTGTCGCCTTTTCCGTGCAGCCGCACGCGCCGTCGGGCCAGATCCAGATGGCCTCGAGACAGGTCTGCCACCTCCTGCGCGCGGGCGCCGGTATTGTAGAGAAACAGCAGCAGCGTGCGGTCGCGTAACGCCTGCGGCCCCGTCGTGGGTAAGCCGGCGAGCAGCGCCTGCATCTCTTCGCGTTCCAGAAACACCGTCGGCGGCGGTGGACTGCGCTTGACGGGAATGGCCATGACCGCCTCGGCCTCGGCGAACTGCTCGGGCGCTTGGGTGGCGAGGAAATCGAAGAAGGTCTTCAGCGCGGCCAGACGTTGGTTGCGCGAGTGCACCTGGTTGTGGCGCTCCTGCTCGAGGAAAGTCAGAAACTGCCGCACCCGCGCCGCGGTGAGGTCTTCCGGATGCAGAGCGGTGAGCTTGACCTTGCGCGCGCGGGCGACGAACAGCAAAAACAGCCGCAGGGCATCGCGATAGCTCTTGATGGTCGCCTCCCTCACGCCTTTTGTGGCCTTGAGGTCGTGCTCGAAGAAGGCATACAGCAGCGCCCCGAGTGTGATCGTACTCATGGGCGGTATACCTCCCGCAGGGCCGGTGCGGCAAAGCGCTCGAAGCGGGTGTTGGCCTCGGCGAGCAGGGCATCGGTGATGGTCAGATAGACGGCGGTCGAGGTGGGATCGACATGCCCGAGGAAGGTCGACAGCCCGCTCAGGCGCACGTTGGGATCGACACCGCTGCGATACCACCGCAGCAGGGTGCCCACCGCAAAGGAATGGCGCAGGCAGTGCAGTCGCGGGGCGGCCACGCCCGGAGGGAGCGTCAGTTCGAGCTGCGGGAGCACCCGCTGAAAGGCGCGACTGATCGAATGGCTGCTCAGCGGCCGGCGATGATCGCGCGACACCGAGATGACCGGATCCGTCGGCGACGCCGAGCCGATGCCATCATCTGCATCCAGATACTGCAGCAGCTGTGCCTCGAGGTGTGGTCCGACGGGCACCATGCGCGTCTTGGCGAACTTGGTTTGACGGATGATCAGGCAGTGGCGCTCCCGGTCGATGTCCTGACGACAGAGTCGCGCGACCTCGCCGACGCGCAATCCCAGGCTGTACATCAACGCGAAGCTGATCCGATAGGCCGCTCCACGACGGTGGGTGCGGCGGGCATCGGGCAAGTCCGCGGCGAGGCGCATCAACTGCTCGACCTGTGCCGGCTCGAACAGAAACGGCAACAGCTGCGAGGTCGCGTGTCGCGGGCGAGTGCGCAACGGGCTCGGGCACAACAGCGCCTGGCGCTCCAGCCAATGAAAGAAGCGCTGGAGCACATTCAGTAAGTGGTTGTAGCTGCGCGCCGAGGCGCGGGGCCGTGAGCCGAGGAATGCCTCGAGCAAGGCCGGCGTGATGGCCTCCAGGCTCGCAACCTGTTGCTCGAGCAAGTAGCGATCGAGCAGTTGCAAGGTGGCCGCTTCGGTGTCGAAGCGCTTGCCGAGGGCGCGATGATGGGCCAGAAACTGCTCCATGGCATCGGCGAGTAGGCTATGCAGCGTCGTCATAGCAGCGCCTCCCCGTCACTGAAGGCCAGCTCGCGAAGCGCCTCGAGGTCGAGCTTGGTGTAGATCTGCGTCGACTTCGGATGACTGTGGCCGACATAGTCGCCGATGCTCTTGAGCGAAAACCCTGCCTCCACAAGCCGTGTCACGCAGCTATGGCGCAGGGTATGCGAGCCCGGCCGTGCGACGGCGATCCCGGCACGCTGCAGTCGTTTGCGTACGCAACCGCTGATGGCCGCATGGGTCATCGGCGTGTGCGGGGCGTGCGCGCGCAGGAACACGGCGCGCCGGGTGCTCGCGACGCGGCCGTCTTGGAGATAGGCGATCAGGGCCTCGCCGACACCGGGCGAGAGTGGATAGCTGCTGGCATGACCACCCTTGCGTGCCGGAATCATCAGCCGGTCATGGGCCCAATCCAGATCATCCAGCGTCAAGGCGGCGACCTCGCGGGCGCGCAAGCCATAGGTCGTGAACAAGACCAACAGGGCATAGTCGCGCTTGCCGAGCGCGCTGCGCCGATCCACGCCGCCCAGCAGTTGAGCGACCTCATCCCAGGTGATCGCCCGCGGCAGCGTGGCGAGTCGGTACTGGCGCGGGCTGTCGATATGCACACTCAGGTCGGTGCCGAGCAGCCCTTCACGGTGCAGATAACGCAGAAAGATGCGCAGATGCGCGCACAGAATCCCCAATGAACCCGGCGCCATCGTCGCACCGCTGGCGCTCAAGAATCCCTCCAACACGGCCGGCGACAGCGTTCCGAGCACAACCGCGCCGCAGCCTTGCAGATAGCGCTCAAAGCCGCGCAGATGGCAGGCGTATAAGGCGAGTGTGGCCGGTCGCAAACCGCGCTCCTCGCGCAACGCCTCGAAAAAGCCAGGGGCGTCCTCGGCAAAGGGCCACGGCTCGACGGCGTACCCGGGCCAGCGGTCCTGCGGCAGCAACCGGCGCAACAGTTGTCTGATCGGGTTGCGCAGCGTGTCGGCAAGGCTCCGCCCTTCGCCACGACGACCGTGGCCTTCCTCTTGGTGGTCGTGGTTGTCGAGCCATGCCTGCACGAACGGCTCGACCTGCGCCGGCAGGTCGTCCGGGCAGGTGGCCCCGTGCCGCGCAGCAAAGTCGGCGAAGTGCATCAACACCGGTACGCGACGCGTGATGCTGCTCGGCGCATAGCCGTGCTCGCTCAAGTCGCCGACGTACTCCTCGATCGCCGCGCCGAGCCAGCACGCTCGGATGCGGTCGACCGACTCGGGCTTCAGAAAGTACCGTTCCAACATGACAATCGCTCCAATGACCCAATGGAGCACTGATCATCACGCGTTTGCGGTGCGGCGTTATGTGGCGACTCTCAAGTCGCAGCGCTGATATGGCGGCCCGCTCAACGAGACAGGCCACATAACCGGACTCGGAACATTATGTGGATGGCTCAATCTGCATTCCAGACAGCTAGACAATCAGCGCTGCCAAGAGCGCCGGGAGGAGCCCCTTCCCGCGCGCACGACTGTTGTGGACGAACTGAAAAAAGCTCAGGTACATCGGGAGGTGTTCCTGAGAGATCCCGCGGTGAGGGCGCAGCCAGGAGCGCAGCAACGACCAGACGCCCTCGATGGTGTTGACGTGGACCTCATGGAAGCCATCACCGTCCTCGTCGCGGGCGTACTCTCCGCGGCTGTGGCAGACGCTGTGGTGCTCGTAACCCCATGCCGGCAAGCGGGCGTAGATGTCATACTCATCGGTGTAGAAGCGCGTCCCCTCGGCCACGCAGGCGAGGATAATGGGTTTGATGGTCTTCTGTTGGACGTTATCCAGCATCCGCAGCACCACCTCGCCGCCGCGCTGGATCAGGCCGAGAATCGGTGGCTTCTCTTTGGCCAGGGTGCCGCGACCGCGCGCCCCCTTCAGTCGGCGCCGACGGCCTTTGCGCGCTTTTTTTACCGCCTCGGGGTTCCCTTTGTGACCGGCGACCACGTACACCTCGTCGGCCTCGACCTCGCCGTCGAGCACGGGCAAGGACTGCTTGGACTCGATGCCCTCGCGCAACTGTTGCGTCATGCGCTGGGCGTCATCCTTGTGAAGGCCCAGTTCTTGGCCGATCTGCCGGTTGGACAGGTTCAAGCCCATGAAATACAGGCATAACACCCAGGTTCGCAGTGGCTGATGATGGCCGGCCAGAATCGTCTCGCTCAAATCATCGAACCAGCGCCCGCAGTCCTTGCAGCGGTACTTCTGCCGCTCGGGTTGCGTCGGATCCCGACCTTGCTTGTTGATCTCGGCCGAGGCGCAGTGCACGCAGCGCACCCCCTCGGGCCAACGCAGGGCACGGACGGTCTCGAAACATTTGGCGTCGTCGACGAGATTCTGGATGTTCAACATGGGGCGCACTGCCTGGCCACTTCGAAAGGGACAGTATTCTACCCCCACGGCCCGCCTCGTGCTGCATCCAGTGCTCTCCAAGGCTCCCCGCCTCGACTCTGTCGGGAACTGTCTGGAATGCATAAAGAGGCATGTGGATTATGTGGCATGCCACATAATCCACATAGAGCTTCTGCGGCAAGCCACGGCGCAGGATCGCCTGCGCGAGCACCGGCAGAAAGGTCCGGGTGTTCTCCGAGAGGGCAAAGCGCGCGTACGGGATCACGCGGGTCGCATCGTCGATGAAGGCGATCAGGTAGGTCTTGCGTTTGACGCGCTCCCCGACCACCACGGCCGGACCGTGCATGACGTCGCTCATCCACAGCTCCCCGGCCTGCTCGAAAGCAAACCGGCGCCGGTCCTGCGTCTGACTCGCCGTCTTGGCCGCGTCCATCAGGCCGTGACGGGCAAGCAACCGATGCACGGTCGAGGGCGGCAACGGCAGGTCGGGCGGGACCTCGGGGCGTTGGCGCACCGCGCGGATCACCAACTGCACCGACAGCTGCGGGTTGGCCTCCTTGGCGGCGAGCAGCGCCTCGACCACGCCGGGCGGCAGCCGGCGCGCCTGGCCGCGATCGGCGCGCGGTTTGGGCAGGAGTGCGTCGAAGCCGCCGCGCCGATAGGCCTTGAGCCAATCGCGGATGGTCTCGGCGGCCACCCGGTGCGGGCGCTGCCGGGGATGGTGTGCTCACGCTCGGCTTTCGCCTGGATCGCCTCATACAGGCCCTTCCGTTCTTTGGGCCACGGCACGAACTCGGCGATCACCCCGTAGCGAAACAGGGCGATGTCGTGCTGAACATCGGTTTGCGGGTCACTCATGGACGCACTCCGCGGCTGACGCAGGCGGTTTGCCTGCGCGGGAGACCCTACGCCTGGCATCCCGGCGGGTCAGGCCCCGCACGGTGTTGGACGCGGGGAGCGCACCGCCGCCGGGTGGCGCCGGGGCGCGAATCCGAGCGGCTTGGGCAGCGCGTCCAACCACGCCGCGGCGATCCCGCGCAGCGCCACCAAAACCTGCTCCACCTCCAGGTGGTCGGCAAACGCCGTGAGGGTCGGCTCGACCAGCGCGAAAGGCTCGCCCAGGATGCCCTTGATCCGATGCAACGCGCTGTGCACGTCCTGCACGCGCCGTCGCACCCAGCGCAACGCCCGGGTAGCTCGATGTCCAGACGGTGCTGCTTGCACAGCGCTTCCAGACTCGGGGCCTGCTCGGCCGCACTGACCACCGCCTCGACCTCCGCGAGCGTGCCCGAGAGGCGCGCCGCCAGACAGTCGGGGAGCAGACTGAAGGTGCGATGCCCCTCGGGACAGTACCAGCGCGCCACGCGCGTGCCGGGCGGGGAGACCCGCGCATAGGTCCCGTGCCGAGCGAAGTGACACCCGCCTTGCGGATGCAGCGGACAGCGCGGAAGACTTGCATCCAACCAGGCTTGCTGGATAACGTAGTCCGCGCCGGTGAGATGACACTCGAAGCGTAGTTGCACCGGCCATCGGCCCGCACGGTTGCACCCGTGGCGGGCCTTCTCATTTGGAGGAGGGTGAGGCGATTGTGCCGGGGCGACCGCGAGAGTGCACGCCGGTGAAGCGTGCGGGACATCCGCGCTCCGCGCTTACCGCATTACCTCACCGGAAAACGACATCACCGGTGGAAGATTCCCTGCAAAAATGGCCGGTGGTTTGCGGATCAGGATGGGAAACAACAGTCGTCAGGAAGAGGATCAGGCGGTCAGGTGTTCGGTAACGTTGGAGCGCCATGCCCGTTTCCTGGATTTCGGCCAGGGCATGCCGCTTCATCAGCCAATCGCCTTCGCGCTACTGCTGCGTCGTCACAGGGCTCTGGTAGTCGAGCCAGGGTGCAATGGGTCAGGGTGTCCGCAGTGGAGGCTTGAGGGTGTGTATCGCTGCTCTTGCAGGCGTCCTGCCACGCGGAGACACCACTTCAGGAGATGGAAGCGATTATGTCGAGCATTCTGCCGGCGCGACGCGCACTTGGCCGCTTCCCGCCTCACTTCGCGCGGGCTTCGGGAGGGAAACTTTCCATAATCACGAACTTTGCATAAGGGTCGAAAACGGTCTCTTCCACCGGCTTTCGGGCGGTGCCGCAGTGCGGAAAGATCGGCGGAGGCAGGTGAGCGAATCTTAGAAATCCGTGACGAGATAACGTCGAAAGCAACAACTGGTTGCCGTTTTGGCACGCGAACCAGAATGTTCGCGGGTGATCCGGCAGCCTAGGGCCGGCGAAACGGCAACCAAATGCCCCTCAACGGAAAACGGCCTGGGCGCGTTGTAAATATTCGGTCTACCCCTACCCATCAGAATCAACGGGTAAGCACTTCGCGGAAGCGTCGGTCCAGCGGGTAAATCCATATGTCCTTGATGGGTTCGCTTTGTTTTCCGGCCTGGCCGAGTTTTCCGCGGCCTTTGGTTTGTCCCAAGCAGGTCCAGTTGGCGGCCTTGTAGCAGGTGCCGCGGAAGCGCGGTGTCTCGACAAAGGTCTCCAGCAGCAGCGGGCGGTAGCCGTAGACCGCCAGCCAATCCTCGGGCAGGATCCTGGCCGCCTGCGCCAAGAGCATGGAGGCGAGGTTTTTGGAGTGGACCCAGGGCAAGATCAAGAAGCGGGCATTGTTGACGACCAGATGGAGATGGCGCTCACGTTGTGCATGACTCCAGCCGATGTCGCGATCGCGCGGAGCGCACATCCACGCTGCGGCACCGAAGCCGAGCGCGGCGACGGGCTGCTCGGCGGCGTAGACCAGATAGCGCAGCTGCGCCCCCGGCAAGAGGGTATGACCGAGATAATGGTAGCGCTCGATGAGTTCGTTCCACAGCCGTGATTGGGCTTTGTGCTGCACGCGCGACCAGGTCAGTGGTCCGAGGGCCGAGGCCGGCCGCTCGAGCCGCGGTTGCGGATCGCTGAGCGCGCTCAGTCGCACGCGCGCATCGGGCCGGCGGTTGCGCGGCGGCGGCAGCGTGATGAGCCCGTCGTTGTGCATCCGCAGCATGGCCACCCGGGCGGACATGTCCTTCAAACCGCCGTTGACGGTGTGCCAGGCGAGCGCTTGGCAGGTCAAGCGCGACAGCGCTGCGCGTCTGCGGGTCGGGTCCTCGGCGATGAGTGCGCGGATCAGCGCGATCTCCTCGGGTTGGAAGTCGCGCCCGCAGTAGCGATGACTCATGAGCTGTCGATGCCGGTCGGTGGTGCGGCGGGTCGGCACAGTTCGGCACGGCGCGCGGCATCCATCGACCAGGGCAGGAAAGGCGCCAGCGTGCTCGGAGCTTGTCCGCCGGCCTCGGCGCAGGCGTTGAGATAACAGGTGAGCCAGGCGCGGGGATTGATCCCCCACAGCGCCAGGGTCTGCAGGATGGAGAACAGCGTCGCGGCGAGCTGCGCGCTCCACAGGCTACCCGAGCCGTAGTAGTTTTTGCGCCCGATGACCGGCGTGCGGATCGTCTCCTCGGCACGGTTATTATCCATCGGCACCTCGGGATGCGCGACAAAGACCGTCAGCCCCGACCAATGGTGTAGCAGACTGGTGAGCACCCGCTTGCATCTGGCGCGGGCGACCTTCGGCAGGGTCGCGTCGGTGTCGTCCTGCGCCAACAGCCGTTCGGCCTCGGCGTGCAGGTCCGCCAGCGCCGCCTGCAAGGCCGCCTGCGCGTGCTCGAACGCCGCGCATTGCTGCACCAAGGGGCGATCGGGATCCCAGTGCGCCAGACGCTGTTGGTTGAGATGGTAGACCAGCGCCCAAGGTTCCAACGCGGGCAGCGCGCGCCCGGCCTCCAGAAAGTCGCGGCGCACGTGCGCCCAGCAGAACGCCAGCAAAATGTTCTCGGCCAAGCGCGCGAGCTTTTTGTAGGCGCTGTAGCGATCGCAGACGATGATCGCCTGTTGCCCCTGCAAGCCGGCGAAATGCGCGCCGGGCACCGCCGCGCTGCGGCTCGGATCGATGCAGTAGAACACCACCGAGGCCGAGCGCGTCAGCCACAGATACCAACGCGTCCCGACCTTACCCTCCAGCTCGACGAAGACCTCCCAGCGGGTCTCGTCGTTGTTGAATAGCGTCTCGCTCATCTGCTTGCAGTACAGCGCCTCGAGCACCGGCTCGAACAACCCGGTGAGACGCTGCAGGCCACCGGCGAGCGTGCCGGGGGAGACCGGCAAGCCTTGATCGGCGAGGTCTTGGAGCAGGCGGTTGCTCGGTTGGCCGTAGCGGTATTTGCCCAGCAGCATCTCGACCCAAAAGCTCACGCCGAAGGGGCTGCGTGCGATCAGCCGCGCCGGCGGCGGTGCACTGATCACGGCCGGGGTATTCTCGCAGCAACAACCGGGATCGCGGGTGTAGGCACACCGGGTGATGCGCCGCGTATAGGCGCGCACCTGCACCTCGATCACCGCGCTTTCCTCGTCCAGCGCCGGCGTGCGCCGATAGGGCAAACCGCAGTGCGGACACGCGCTCTGCCCATCGGCCGGAGCGTGCTGTTCGGCGACCACGGGCAGCGTCGGGCGTGGGGTCCGGCCATGCCCCGCACAGCCCGGCTGCTGGCCGCGCTTGCGCTGGGGCGCGTCGTCGCCGTCGCCTCGGTCCTTCTCCGAGGGCAGCGGACTGTGTTTCTCGCTCTTCTTGCCAAACAACCGCCGTCTCAGGTCTTTGATGATGGCCTCTTTGCGCGCCACCTCCTGCGTCAACGCCTCGACCTGGACTTTCGCGCGGGCATGCTGCGCTTCCCAGTAGTTGGCCCGCGCACGCAGGTCAATGTGCTCCTGTTTGCTGATCGTGACCCATTCCCGAGCGAAACGCGGCCCCTTGCCGTCAGCCGTGCCGAGGCATGGATGCGGTCGCTCCGCAGATGGATCGAGACGTGTCGTGCCTTCCATGACACACGTTGTACGTGATTTCTACGTCTGTGTCCCGTACTTTCTCTGCGTCCCGGAAGGCGTGACCGAATGTTTACGGCGCGTTACAGCTAAGTCGTTGTTTTATTGGAGCTGGCGGACGGATTCGAACCGACGACCTGCTGATTACAAATCAGCTGCTCTACCAACTGAGCTACGCCAGCGATGCGGGATGCGCCTATGTCCGAAGACTAGGCGATTGGGGCATTCTACAGTCAAGCGCTACGGGGGCTCAATGCGCCTGGAGCTGATGGCTGAGATCCAAGTCGATGCGGTTGATCGACCAACCGTCGTCTGTGCAACGGCGGGAGAGCAGAGGGCGAGAGACATCCACCCGGCGCCAAGGCCGGGAGGCGGCGGTGGCGAGAGGCCGTGGTTTGGAGGATGGGTTTCGCTGTGCTCTACACGGCGGCCGGAATCACGGCCTACTCGGCCGGAGACGTTGCGGTTTGGAGGATGGGTTTCGCTGTGCTCTACCCATCCTACACTCGGGGTATTGTGGTCTGAGTCGCATCGGAGGGGGTACCGGACGCGGTCGCGGGTTTACTCGGGGCCCGTCTGGCCCTAGGCTCCGACTCTTCCGAGGATGACACTACGACCAGGGTCAACGTCATGAGTCTGATTCAACCGACCCGGATCGACTTCGAAGATCCCGAGCTGTCCGCGACGCGGGCGGAGCTTGTCCGCGCGCTGCGGGCCTTTTTGCCGTCGGATGCGGTGCTCGAGCAGCAGGAGCAGGTGCAGCCCTACGAGTGCGACGGCCTCTCGGCCTATCGGCAGTTGCCCTTGCTGGTGGTGCTGCCGCGTACGGTCGAGGAGGTGCAGCGCATCCTGCGGTTGTGTCACGCGCGGGATGTGCCGGTGGTGGCGCGCGGGGCCGGGACCGGGCTCTCGGGCGGGGCCTTGCCGCGTGGCGACGGGGTGTTGCTGAGTCTGGCGCGCTTCACGCGGATCCTCGATCTGGACCCGGTCGCACGCACCGCCCGGGTCGAGCCGGGTGTGCGCAACCTGGCGATCAGCGAGGCCGCGGCGCCGCATGGGCTCTATTACGCGCCGGATCCGTCGAGCCAGATCGCCTGCACCATCGGGGGCAATGTGGCGGAGAATTCGGGCGGGGTGCACTGCCTGAAGTACGGGCTGACGGTGCACAACGTGCTCGCGGTCACGCTGGTGACGATCGAGGGCGAGCTGATCGAGCTGGGATCGGGCGGGCTCGACGCACCCGGCTATGACCTCTTGGCGCTCTTCATCGGCTCCGAGGGGATGCTCGGCGTGACGGTCGAGGTGACGGTCAAGCTGCTGCCCGTGCCGGAGCGCGCCCAAGCCATCCTCGCGGCTTACGACGACGTGGAGAAGGCCGGTCAAGCGGTCGGCGACATCATCGCGGCCGGGATCATCCCGGCGGGTCTGGAGATGATGGACGGTCCGGCGATCCAGGCGGCGGAGGACTTCGTGCATGCCGGTTATCCGACGGACGCGGCGGCTATCCTCATCTGCGAGATCGACGGGACCCGTCAAGAGGTCTCCGAGGAGGTCATGCGGGTGCGCGATCTGCTCTTGGCCAGCGGCGCGACCGAGGTCCGGACCTCGCGCGACGATGCCGAGCGGCTGATGTTCTGGAAGGGACGCAAGGCCGCCTTCCCCGCGGTGGGTCGGATCTCGCCGGACTATTACTGCATGGACGGCACCATCCCGCGCCGCGCCCTGCCCGAGGTGCTGCGGCGCACCGCGGAGATGTCGCGCGAGTACGGGCTGCGGGTCGCCAATGTCTTTCACGCCGGGGACGGCAACATGCACCCCTTGATCCTCTTCGATGCCAATAAGCCGGGCGAGCTGGAGCGGACCGAGGAGCTGGGCGGGCGCATCCTGGAGCTGTGCGTCGAGGTCGGCGGGACCATCACGGGCGAGCACGGGGTGGGGATCGAGAAGATCAATCAGATGTGCGTCCAGTTCAACCCCCAGGAGCTGCAGCAGTTCCACGCGGTCAAGGCGGCGTTCGATCCGAAGGGGCTGCTGAACCCGGGCAAGGGGGTGCCGACGCCGAGACGTTGCTCGGAGTATCGACAGCTTCCGGATCACACGCATCGGCACCCGCACTGATGGCGAAGCCCGAACGTCTGATCAACGCCGACTCGGCCAGCGACGAGCTGGCACTCGACCGGGCCATCCGCCCGCGCAAACTCGAGGATTATGTCGGGCAGCCGGTCGTGCGCGAGCAGATGGAGATCTTCATCGGCGCCGCACGCGGCCGCGGCGAGGCGCTGGATCATGTGCTCATCTTCGGCCCGCCGGGGCTCGGCAAGACCACGCTCGCGCACATCATCGCGCACGAGATGCAGGTCAATCTGCGTCAGACCTCCGGGCCCGTGCTGGAGAAGCCGGGCGATCTCGCGGCCATCCTCACCAACCTCGATGCGGGGGACGTGCTCTTCGTCGACGAGATCCATCGTCTGAGCCCGGTGGTCGAGGAGGTGCTCTATCCGGCGATGGAGGACTATCAGCTCGACATCATGATCGGCGACGGCCCGGCCGCGCGCTCGATCAAGCTGGATCTGCCGTTCTTTACCTTGGTCGGCGCGACCACGCGGGCCGGACTCCTGACCTCCCCGCTACGCGACCGCTTCGGCATCGTGCAGCGTTTGGAGTTTTACACCGCGGAGGATCTGGCCTGGATCGTCCGCCGCTCGGCGCGGATCCTGGACATCGAGACCGAGGCCGAGGGTGCCGCCGAGATCGCGCGACGCGCGCGCGGGACACCGCGCATCGCCAACCGGCTGCTGCGCCGGGTGCGTGACTTCGCCCAGGTGCGTGCCGACGGGCGCATCACCGCGGAGGTTGCCGACCAGGCGCTCGGGATGCTCAAGGTCGACGCCCTGGGTTTCGACCACATGGATCGCCGGCTGCTCGATGCCGTCATCAACAAGTTCGACGGCGGACCGGTGGGCGTGGAAAGCCTCGCGGCGGCGATCGGCGAGGAGCGCGGCACCATCGAGGACGTCCTGGAGCCGTTTCTGATTCAACAAGGCTATCTGATGCGGACCCCGCGCGGACGTGTCGCCACGCAGGCGGCTTATCTTCACCTCGGGCTGAGACCTCCGCGGAGCGTCGTCGAGCGCGCCGCCATCCCGGACCTTTTCGGCGTCGTCTCGGATTAAACCGCGCCCAGCGACGTACGCGGTGTTTTTGGATGGGATCGGCCCCGGCAGACTTGACGACCGTTGGAGTCGGCGCGGTTTAAGAGATTACAAAACAGATCATTTTGAACCGCGCCCCCGCCAAGGGCTGTGGATGAACCAAACCTCGAACTGACTCGAAAATCAGCATCTCGCTCTGAGCGCGGATTAAGGTGCTCTCCGGAAACGAAAGCCTGCCCGACGGCGAACCGGGCCGGGGCAGAGCGGACCGACCTCGTCAGGCATCCGGTAGCCAGTCGTCGTCGAGGATCTCTTCAAGTCGATAGGGACAGTCGATCGGGAAGACGGAGCGATCCAGATCGGTTTCGATGACCGTCTCCCGCACCGCTTTGCCGTAGACATTGGCCAAGGTGTCCGCGACCAAAAGGGTCCGCAAGCTCGGCGATTGCTCCAGCAAGCGCTCGATTGCGGTCCGCTGATGAATGATGGTCAGCAGCCAGCTCTTGCTGCGCCGCTCGGGTTGATATCGGTACTTCAGCAGATGGACGAGCAGGACCTGAAGGCGGCTCAAGAGCTCACGACGTTCGCTTGCGCCCATGCTTTCGAGCTCCTCCGCGATATGTTCGACGTCCAGCTCGCCGAGCCTGCCGTCGCGCAGCAGCCGAGCGTTTCGAAGCGCCCAAGCATGAAAATCGCTGTCGTAGCTGACCGACTCGTTCATAGGGTCTCTCCGGTCTTGCGTCTTCAAGACATCAAGGATTCGGGCAAGAACGCCTCGTCGAGTGCCTGTTCCAGTCGATAGGGACAGTTCTTGGGAAAGGTTGCGAGCGCCCGACCGGTCTGCATCGCGGCGCTGCGTCTCGCGCGCTGGTAGCTCTGTGCGAGCACCCAGGCCGGGTAGGGTCGCAGACTCGGACTGTCCTGAATGGCGAGCTCGATCTGGAGCCGGGCATCGGTGATCGAACGGATACCTCGAGGAAGAGCTTCGGTGCATGTCGATATCCTACCGATGTTGATCAGCGCTCGCCCGGGTCTTCAGGCTTGTCCGCGGTCTTTTTCGTCGAGCGCCTGGCCCGTGGCTTTTTCACGGTCGACCCATCGTCGGCGACAGCCTTGGTCGCAGCCTTTCGCGGCGCACGCGCGGGCTTTCGAGCGGCAGCCGACGACCGCTTCACGGCAGCCGCCTGCGGCGCCGGCTCGGCACGCGACTCGGCCACCGAGCCACCGGAGGCCGTGTCGGCTTGAGCGACCGCCGCGTCGGAAACCGCGCCCGAACCCTTGCCAGACCTACCGGATCGGCGCTGTCGCAACCACGCGAGGAGCTTCCCGACACCTTCGATCACGCTGAAGACGACGCCGACCAATGCGCTCCACAGTTGAAGCAGAATCGATCTCCCGCCCGCAGGCCGCGCTCGGACCACACCCGGCGCAGGCGGATCGGGCATCGGGACACCCTCGATCTCCCCGTAGCTCGCCGACAGCGCCCGTTCCCCGCTCGCCGTCTCCACGAGATAAAACTCGCGGCACAGGCTGATGCAGCCGAGCGGGATGACGATCACCGCCATCAGGGTCGCGACACCGGCGCCGAACAGAAGGCTGACGGCCATCCCCTGAAAGATGGGGTCCTCGATGATCGCCCAGGCGCCGGCCATCAGGGTGAGCGAGGTAATGAGGATGGGGCGCATCCGGATCTCGGCACCGGCGACCGCCGCCTCCTTCACGGTCTTGCCCTTGGCGACCTCGATCTTGACGAACTCCACGATCAGGATCGACTGGCGCACGATGATGCCGCCGAGCGCGATCAGCCCGATCATGGAGGTCGCGGTGAACTCGGCGCCCATGAGGAGGTGACCGGGCACGATGCCGATCAAGGTCAAGGGGATGGGCGACATGATCAGCCCGGCGATCTTGAAGTTGCGAAACTCCCAGACGATCAATCCGTAGATGAGGATCAGCGCGGCGATGAAGGCGAGCCCCATGTCGCGGAAGGTCTCGTAGGTGACGGTCCACTCGCCGGACCATTCGAATCCGGATTGGCGATCGGTCAGCGGCGGTCCGATCAGACCCCGCGGCATCCCGCTGATCTGCACCCCGTCGGGGGCACGATAGGTCTCGAGACGGTCCTCGACCTCCAACATCCCGTAGATCGGCGCACCCAGGCGGCCCTGCATCTCGCCGACCACGTATTCCATCGGCCGCAGATCCTTGTGGTAGATGACCGGATCCTCCTGCTGCCGGACGAAGCGCCCCAGCTCGCCGAGCGGCACCTGCCCGCCCATCTCGGATTGGATCGGCAGGCTGGCCAGACTGCCGATCTCGGCCCGGCTGGCGAGCGGGATCTGCAGGACGATAAAGGTCGGCTCTTGGACGACGCCGCGCTTGACGTCCCCGAGCTTGAAGCCGCCCATCGCCATGGCGAGATTGCGATTGACGGCGTCGACCGAGATCCCCATCCGCACCGCCTTCTCGGCATCCACCTCGAAGCGCCAGTAGCTGTAGGGCTCGGCCATGTAGCTGTCCACATCGACGATGCCCTCGACCTCCTCGAAGATCCCGGTCAAATCGGTTGCGACCCGGCGGCGGGTCTCGGCATCGGGTCCGTAGACCTCGGCCACGACGGTCTGCAGCACCGGCGGGCCCGGCGGCATCTCCACCACCGCGATGCGCGCACCCAGCTCATGCGCCAGCGGGGTCAGCATCTCGCGCGCGGCCACCGCCAGGGCATGGCTGCCGAGCTTGCGCGCGTTTTTGTCCTTGAGCATGACCAGGAGATCACCCTCCCAGGGCCGCTCGCGCAAATAGTAGTGACGCACCATGCCGTTGAAGTTGAAGGGCTGGGCCGTACCGACATAGGTCTGGACGGCGGTCACCTCGGGCATGGTGCGCACCTTCTCGGCGAGTCGGTGCACGACGTTCGCGGTCACCGGGAGCGCCGTGCCCTCGGGCATGTTCACGACGACGCTGAACTCGGGCTTGTTGTCGAAGGGCAGCATCTTCACCGGAACGGTCTGGGTGTAGAAGAGCACGCAGACACCGGCCGTGGTGAGGATGGTTCCGACCAGGAAGGCGCTGCCGAGGCGGCGGTTGCGGATCAACGGCATCACCAAGGGCCGATAGAAGCGACTGACCCAACGGCGCGTCTGCTCTTCGCGTCGCTCCGCCTTCTCCAGCGCCGCCAGCCGCGGACGAACGCGCAACGCAAACCAAGGCGTAAAGACGAAGGCGGCCACCAGCGAGAAGAACATGGCCGAGGATCCAAGCACCGGAATCGGGCGCATGTAAGGCCCCATCAAGCCGCTCACCCAGCCCATCGGGAGCAAGGCGGCGATGATGGTGAAGGTCGCCAGGATGGTCGGGTTGCCCACCTCGTCGACCGCCCGCACCGCGGTCTCGATGGTCGTCTTGCCGCTTTCGAGCCAATGGCGAAAGATGTTCTCCACCACCACGGTCGCATCGTCGACCAGGATGCCGATGGCGAAGATGAGCGCGAAGAGACTGACCCGATCGATGGTGTAGTCGACCATCCAGGCCCACCAGATGGTCAACAGGATCACCACCGGGATGACCGTGATGACCACAAAGGCCGCCCGCGCGCCCAGCCCGATCAGACAGAGGACGGCCACGATCACGGCCGCCTCGAACATCGCCCGCAACAGCTCGTTGACCTTGTCGTTGGCGCTTTTGCCGTAGTTGCGCGTGACCTCGACATGGACATTCGAGGGGATGAGCGTCGTTTTCAGCTCCTCGACCTTGCCGAGGATCTGGCGCGCGACCGTCACGCCGTTGGTGCCCTGCTTCTTGGCGATCGCCACGGTCACGGCTTGCGCCCCGTCGGCGCGATGCTCGCCCGCGTAGGCCGGTCCCGTGAAATGGTTGACGATCTGCTTGGTGTCCTGCGGGACATGCTCGACCGTGGCGATATCGCGTAGATAGAGCGGATAGTCCCCGCGATTGCCGATCACCAGCCGGCCGACATCCTCCGCATTGCGCAGGAAGGAGCCCGAATAGACGTTGTAGGCGGTACCGCCTGATTCGCTCACACCCGTGGTCTGCTCGGAGTTGGCGGTGCGAATGGTGTTGGCGATGCGATCGAGGGTGATGCCGTGCCCGGCCAAGCGCTCCATCAGGACCTCGACGCGGATCTGATCCTCCCGCCCGCCGACGACGAACCCCTTGCCGGCATCCGGCAGCGAGCCGACCGCTTGGAGCAGGTCGAGACCCAGCTTGCGCAGTTGATGGTCCTCGACATCCTCCGACCAGAGCGTGAGGGTCACGACCGGCACATCGTCCACGCCGACCGGCTTGACCAGCGGCATCTGCACGTCCGGAGGCATGCGGTCCATGTTCGACTGGAGCTTGTCGTGGACCTTGACGATCGAGGCGCCCATCTCCTCGCCGACCTCGAAGCGCACGGTCACCATCGCCGCTCCGCGCTGGGTGGCCGAGTAGACGTGCCGAACGCCATTGATCTCCTTCATGATTCGTTCGAGCGGGTCCGTCACCAAGCGCTCGACCTGCTGCGCGGAGGCGCCCGGATACTGTACGAAGATGTCGATCATCGGGACCGAGATCTGCGGATCCTCCTGTCGCGGCGTGAACAGCAGACCCAGGATCCCGAGAAAGAGCGCGCCGAACAACAGCATCGGCGTGACCGGCGTATTGATGAAGGCGCGTGCAATACGACCGGCGAGGCCGAGCGGTAGAGACGCGTCCGCCGAGGAGGACGGCGCGGATTCAGGAGGAGGAGGCGAGGCGATCGGATCGGCCATGAGTCACGACTCCCGTCGTCCATGACATTTCTCTATTTTCTGAAATGGTTCGGCGAATCTAGCCCACAAGCTCGGTGCCAACAAGCGCCGCATTGACAGTGCGTTAGTGTTTGCTAAAGTGCTGAACTAAACCGCGTCCAGAGCGAGATGCTCACTTTCGAGTGAGGTCGACGTTTGGTGCATCCACGGCCCTTAGCGGGGACGCGGTTTAGAATTTTAACATTTTTAATATCTTAAGCAGCGCCGGCTCCAGCGGTCGTCAACTCCGCCGGGGCCGATCCCATCCAAAAACATCGCATATCGTGCTGGGCGCGGTTTAATATCATTCACCCCTCATCGATCTTCAACACATGTATATCGACAACCTCACACTCGTGGGCATCGCCGTCGCATCGACCTATCTGCTGATGCCGCTCCTGTTCCGTCGCGAGACGCTGGTCGTCGAACGGGAGACGGATACGCCGGTTTCGCAGGTCCAGGGACGTGACCACTGTAACGCTCCTCGGCCTTGCCTGGAGACTTGATCGGCACCCACACAACCCCGAAGCTCCTTAACTCCCGTGATAGACGACGTGCAGTCGTCCTCTTCCGCCGCCCCGACGGCCCCCGGAATAGAGCCCGACTCGACCATCTCCGGGACTCCGGGCCGACATCCGATGCGCTCCGGGCCATCGGGATTATGATGTACACCCGAGCCGACCGAGACATCTCCCTGCAGTGTTTAGGGCATGCTGCAGCGGCATACACCCGGAAGAAATCGCATGCGTTGGAGCCTCTCAGCACAGATCCGAGCATTGGCCTGCCTATCCTTGCTCGTCGCGGTTCTCCTTACGAGCGGATGCAGCGAACCCGAGACACTCGTCGAGATCCACGGCAGCACCATGGGGACGACCTACAGCGTCAAGCTCGTCGCGCTTCCCCGGGATCTGACGGCCGATGCACTGAAAGCGCAGCTCGATGCACGTCTCGATACCGTCAACGCCCTGATGTCGACCTATCGCCCGGACTCGGAGCTGTCGCGTTTCAATGCGAGCCGATCGACAGATTGGTTTTCGGTCGACCCAGAGCTGGCCGGTCTCGTCGCCCGCGCTCAATCCATCAGCGCGCTGAGCGGCGGGGCCTTCGACGTGACCGTCGGTCCGCTGGTGAATCTCTGGGGATTCGGGCCGGATGCCCACCCGTTTCGGGTTCCGGACCAGCAGACGATCGAGGAGACCCGCGCACGCGTGGGCCACGACAAGCTCAACGTGCGTGATCAACCGCCGGCGCTGCGCAAGGATCACCCCGAGCTCTATGTCGACCTGTCCGCCATCGCCAAAGGCTACGGTGTCGACCGGATCGCAGACCTCTTGGACCGACTCGGCGTGAGCGCCTACCTCGCCGAGATCGGCGGAGAGATCAAGGCGAAGGGAACCAAGCCCGGCGATCAGCCCTGGCGCATCGCCATCGAGCGCCCGGAGGCGACCTCGCGGACCGTCTACCGAGTCGTCGCACTCGAGGACGACGCCATGGCCACCTCCGGCGACTATCGAAACTTCTACGAGCAGGACGGACGGATCTACTCGCACACCATCGATCCAGCTACCGGCCGACCGGTCGCGCACGCCTTGGCATCCGTCACCGTCATCACCGAGGACTGCGCGACCGCCGACGCCCTGGCGACGACCTTCCTGGTCCTCGGGCCCGAGCGCGGTTTGAGCCTCGCCGAATCGCTCGGCGTCGGCGCCTTCTTCGTCAGCCGCGCCGGCGAGGACTACGTGCACGCGGCGACATCCGCCTTCGAGGCATCGGTGAGCGAGAAGGACCCGCACTGAGTCCCCCGGAGTGCTGACCGGCGCGCGACGCTCGCGGCCGAAAAAGTCCTTTTATGTCATCCTCTGTCCATCCGACGCCTGTGCCACCGAATCCGGCCACGTCGCTGAGGGGAGGCTAGGGACAAGCGCAGCGCAGTCCACCCTACCGGCCGGCCATTTGAACACGAGGGCGCATCGAGCCGACACACGACGGTGGCCTTGGTCGCATTCTTGCTGCACTCTGGTGCGGTTTCGCGACCTGCCCCACGCGCCGAGCGGCCTTCCGAAGACCCGAGATCCGGGCGGCGTGGTCAATATGGCTTCCGGAACTCGTTCATACGGCAGGCCAAAGGTGGCATTCGCGATCGTCGCGAAGCGGCGACACCCTGGGATCGACGACTTGCAGTCGTCTTCTTCCACCGGCTATCGGCCAGCGAGGTCGGCTCGACGCGACGATCCCGCAAACCGCGCCGAACGTGTTTTGGCCGGACGGATCAACGATCCCTGGCTTTCACGAGGAGGCTGCAAGACATGCGCGGACTGAATCGAATGAGCAGCAAGACAAGGATCCGTGGCTTCACCCTGATCGAGATCATGATCATCGTCGCCGTGATCGGCATCCTCGCCGCCATCGCGCTGCCGGCCTATCAGGACTATACGGTTCGCAGCAAGGTCAGCGAGGGGCTCGGCTTCGCCTCGGCCGCGAAGGTTGCGGTGGTGTCTGCCTACAGCAACACAGGCTTGCCGGGGAGCAATGCCGAGGCGGGACTGTCCGAGGCGGGCGATTTCGAAAGCCAGTACGTTGAGTCGGTCAAGATCGAAGAAGGCGGCAATATTCGAGTCACCTTCAACGACACCATCCCGCAACTCACGGGCAAAAGCGTGATGCTTGCTGCGACGGAGCGCGGCGGTGCGATCGATTGGTGTTGTTACAGCGAGGATATCGAAGCGCGGTATATGCCGGCGTCTTGTCGCGATGCAGCCCAATGCGGCAGTACCAAAGGCGGAAACGGCGATACGAAATGTCCGCCGCCACTAACCCCGACCGGAGAAAGCGGTATGTGCAAACTTCCAGACGGCCAAGATAACTGCCCAGACGGTTGGAGTCGCACAGGACAAGGACGAAACTGCAAAAAAAGCGGTTGACTCGGCTGAAAAAAGCAAAAATTCAAAAAAACACAACGTGTAGGCTGGAGTAAACTGCGTACCCCAATGGGGCGCTCGCGCTTTGATCGTATCGATAGGTAGGTATCAGCGAGAGCGAAGTCCACAGAGGCATACTTCAACACTGGTGGACTGCGCTGACCTTGCCGACCTACCGCTCTTACTGCCATCTCGGATGGGCGGGGTTGCAAGTGAAACCTACGCGGCGTCTTTAGCCAGGCCGTTGTGCCGAGCCGTGCGACGCACCGCCAACCGTCGCTGTGCTTCCTGCCGTTAGCACAACCATACACGTATGGAATTTTCCGGAGATCTCCTCAGGTCTTTTCCTGTAATTAGGCGATTTCCGGGAATGATCATCCCGGCCGTGCGTGTTGCCGATGCTTACCGGGCGACTAAAGTCGCCCCTACATGTTGGTCGATGCTTTCCCGGAAATCACCTTAAGCACATGCCGGCATGTCGTGCGAATTCACTCGCACCTGCAGCTCAGCGCGGTTTTGGGGACCGTCAGGGCAAGCCCGCACTCTCAAGCCGCCAGGTCGGCGGAAGAAGACGACTGCAAGTCGTCGATCCCGGGGCGTCGCCGCTTCGCGGCGATTGCCGGCATCGCTTCGAGTCGGTCGGATGCAATGCCCAACCAGCCGAGCCGCGCTTACGGTAGATGCCGCAGGCTCCACGCGGATCCGACGAATGCCGCCCGAATGATTCGTTTTACTTTCTTAAACCGCGTCCTCCACGGACCTACTGGAATCCACCAACGGCGAATCCCGCTCAACCCAAGACCGTCGCCAAGGGGACGCGGTTTAAGGCGATTTCCGGGAATGATCATCCCGGCCGTGCGTGTTGCCAATGCTTGCCGGGCGACTAAAGTCGCCCCTACATGTTGGTCGATGCTTTCCCGTAAATCACCTAAGTGCATGTGGGCGACAACCGTATCCGCTGATTCTCCCGCGGCTCGGCCCAGATGACCAAGCGGCACTCGTTGAAGCCGAGTGTATAGACCAGCAGATACTGACCCGGATCCACGGTGAAGGAAAACGCCTCGTCGCGACCGATGCGATAGATCTCCCGGCCGTCGAGATCGACCCGCATGGTGGCGAACCAGCCGGCCAGCGAGCCGTCTCGATAGAGCGTGATGTTTGCCGCTTCGGATGGGTTCGTCACGGTCGGCAAATTGCCCGACTGCCCACCCGTCGCACACCCCGCGATCAACGCGACGCTCGCGAAGGCGCCGATCAAACCAAGCCTGACACTGCTCATTTCGGTACCCTTTCCGTTTGCTCGTCCGGCCCGGACTCAATCCCGATCCGGGTCCGAGATCCCGATAGGTGCGCGAGGCCGAGTCGGCGTTATCCTTCGGGGAAATTCGCCGGCGATCTTCAACGCCGCGCAACGCGTCGGGATCATGCACGCATGCCCGGCGCAAGGTCAAAACCAATCGACCGGAGTCAGGCAGATGAACAGCACGCCGTCGGGGCACGACACGCCGCCCCTCATCATGGGCATCCTCAACGTGACGCCCGACAGTTTTTCCGACGGCGGCCTTTACTCGGAAACCGCCGTTGCCGTGCAACATGCCCTCGCGATGATCGACGAGGGCGCCGACATCATCGACATCGGCGGGGAGTCCACACGGCCAGGCTCGCTGCCCGTCCCCGCCCCGGAGCAAGAGCGCCGGGTGCTCCCGGTGATCCTGCGCCTGCGCGAATGCGTACCGAGCAGCACCCGAATCAGTATCGACACCACCTCCGCCCGGGTGGCCGAGGCCGCGCTCGACGCCGGTGCCGACTGGATCAACGACACCTCCGCCGGACGCGACGATCCGGCCATGCTCGCCCTGGCGGCGGATCGAGACGTGCCGATCGTCTTGATGCATCGTCAAGGGATGCCGGACGCCATGCAGCAGAACCCGCGTTATACGGACGTGGTCGCGGAGGTTCGGGGCTTTCTCGCCGAGCGTATCGAAGCGGCCTTGGCCGCGGGGATTGGGCAGGACAAGATCCTGATCGACCCGGGCATCGGATTCGGCAAGACGATCGAGCACAACCTCGCGCTCATGGCCGGGCTGGGCGAGCTGGTCCGCCTCGGGCCGCCCCTGCTGCTGGGGGCAAGCCGAAAGCGCTTCCTGAGCGCCGTCTGCGGGGAGCCGGACCTTGCCGCCCTCATGCCCGCAACCTGCGCGACCACGACCATCGGTGTCCTGGCCGGCGTGAAGGTCTTGCGGGTGCATGATGTCGCCGGCAACCGCCAAGCCGCGGACGTGGCCTGGTCGATCCGCTGCGCTCGGGGCTGAAGTGCGGGGCTGTGATCGCACCGCGCGCCAGGTTCTTCAGGCTGCGGAATCGTCCCCCGGAACACCGCGACGGCCGATCTCTCGGAGATGCCGGATGCGGGCAAGCTCGAGATCGTCAATGGCGAACGCCTTGCCGAACCCTTTCACGTAGCGCCCGCGCTCCGGATGCAAGCGCAGAAGATGAAAGTCCACCAACGCGCGCAAGGTCTTGACCAGACCGCCGAAGCGGGTCTCGAACAGGTCGAGGACGCCTTCGTACCCGTCTCTGTCGCGCGCGATCTCCTCGACCCGGCACTGTAAGGTCAGACGTCGACGCACGAACGGGTGCGCAGCCCTTGTCTCGTCTTCGATGAAGAGCACGCTGACTCGCCCCGTTTCGATCAGGTTGGCGGTGTGGGTCGAGAGCGCGCTGACGAAGACGTAGAGATCGCCTTCCACCTCCAGATAAGGCGCATAGCTCGCGTCGGGTTCGCCGTCCGGACCGCAGGTCGCCATCGCGAGTGTCGAAAACCCGGCGCGAAACAGCCGAAGCTCCTCGTAGACCGCATGGAGATCGGGCGAGGAGGATGGTGCGTCGGTGCTCGGCTCGCTGGACATGGTCCGGGTGTCACTCGCGCGTGGATGCTTGATCGACGTGGCCGAGGCTCGCCGGGGCGGTCGCGGAAACGGGCTAAGGCGATTTCCGGGAATGAGCATCCCGGCCGTGCATGCCTCCAATGGTTACCGGGCGACTAAAGTCGCCCCTACATGTTGGTCGATGCTTTCCCGGAAATCACCTAAGCTCAATCGCCGATCGGGCGTCTCGCCCTGGAACGCTCGGGGAATCAAGGGCAGAATCGCCCTGCGGAGGGTGCAGTGATCGCTGCACGACCGCATCGCTCGGAACGATCCATCCGAACCGAGACTCGCGTCAAGCGCCGATCGGCCGGCCGAGCTCGAATTCCATCGCCCTGGAGACTGCCCGATGTCGCTGATCCGTCGCACTACGCTCACGTTCCTCATGCCATGCCTAGCCTTCATCGTCGGCGCGCAGACCGTCCTCGCCGGGGCGCCCGAAGGCCGGGATGAGACATCGAGCCTGCACATCATCGGCGAGCTGAGCAACCTGGCCCGCATCGCCCTGCCGCCGGACGCCCTCGCGATCGTCGAGCTCATCGACCCGAGCCTGCCGGGCGGGCGCTCGGTCGCCGAGCAGAGGATCGCGCTGGACGGCCGCCAGGTCCCGATCCCCTTCGCGCTCGTGGTCGAGCGCGCGGCGCTGCTCCCGGAGCAGACGTATTTCGTCCGCGGCGCGGTCCTGTCCGGTGGTCCGGCGACGTGGATCACCGACGAGGTGCCGCTCGATCCTTCGGTCGAGTCGCTCGATCTCGGCACCATCCTGATGCGACCCTACGAGCCGATCCCCTTTGCGAGCGAGATGGTCTGCGGGGATCAGCCGATCCGTGTCGGCTATCTGGAGGATCGCATGCGCCTTCAGGTCGGCGATCGGACATTCGATCTGAGACAAGCGGTCTCGGGCTCGGGCGCCCGCTATGAGGCCCTCGCGGATCCGACCACCTCCTTCCGGGGCAAGGGGGAGCGCGGGATGCTCGAGATCGCGGGCACGGCCTATCCGGAATGCCTCCCGGTGGAGACCACGACGACAGGCTTTCGAGCGACCGGCAACGAGCCCTTTTGGAGCCTGGAGCTCACCGATAAGCGCGTCGAGCTGACCACGGATCTCGGCGAGACCCGGATCAATGTCGCACTGACCGAGCAGGAGCTGCTCGAGGACGGGCGCCGCTATCGCAATCTGATCGAAGACGGCGACCTCGTCGTCAGTATCTTCGATCGGCCCTGCATCGACACCATGAGCGGCATGCCGCACCCCGCAAGGGTGGAGATCCAGCTCGACGACCGCAGGCTCGAGGGCTGCGGCGGGGACCCCGCCACGCTGCTTCAGGGACCCGAATGGGTGGTCGAGGACATCGGCGGTGGCGGTATCATCGATCGTTCCCGCGTCACGCTGAACTTCGGCGCCGACGGCCGTCTGTGGGGCCGGGCCTCCTGCAATACCTATCAGGGCGACTACAGCCTCACCGGCGAGACGCTGACACTCGGGCTCTCGGCAACGACCATGATGGCCTGCGCGCCGGCCTTGATGGATCAGGAGCGCAAGGTCCTCGATCTGCTTGCTCGGATCAGAACCTTCGAAGTGGATCCTACAGGCGCCTTGATCCTGAAGGCCGACGACGGGCGGACCCTGTTGGCGCGTCGCGGTTAAACCGCGCCCGCTGCGGTATGCGTCGTTTGTGGGATTGGCTTGGCCGCGCGAGCTCCGACAACCCTCGGAGCTGGCGCGGTTTAAGGCGATTTCCGGGAATGATCATCCCGGCCGTGCGTGTTGCCAATGCTTACCGGGCGACTAAAGTCGCCCCTTGTTGGTCGATGCTTTCCCGGAAATCACCTAAAATGTTAAACGGAAAGGATCTTCGTACCTGCGAGGGCGCTAAATGAATTCGCTCCCCACAGGTCAGCGGGGCGTGGAAAGCGTGAATGCGCCGCACACGTCGCCCACCTCGTAGCCTCGCGCCTGATCCTCGGGATAGGCCTCCGCGAGGGCCGCGCTCACGTTGGCATTCACGATCGTGCCATGGCACGAAAGACAAAGCTGAACGGTCGGAATCGCCTTCATGAAGCGGAAGCGACTGCGGTCGTCGGAGTCCACGACCTCGGCAACCGTCATGGTCGCGATATCCTCGCCGGCCACCTTGCGCTCGTCGAACCGAAGCAGCACCGCGCGCTCCCAATCGTCGGGGGCGTTCAATTCGGCGTTGCGGAGTTTCAAACTCGTGCGGCCCACCGTCCAGCCGGACTCCTCGGAGATCTCGACCGCGATCGCGGGTGCACGCTCCCGGCAGACCTTCACCGCGTTCTGAGGGCCTCCCTCCGTCATTGCGGCCTTCAGCTCTTGTTGCAGCGTCGTCCCGAAGCGCTCCACCAGCGCCTTCGCCTCGGCGAGCCGGGCATCCTGCCCGCCTTCCTGCGCAAAGCCGGCGGTTGCCGCAAGAATCAACGGAAACGACTCGGCTTGCTGCAGGGCAACAATCATGCGGATAATGTGGGTTTCGTGACGCCCTGACAGAGAGTGAGTCGACGATGACGACCGCAGAACGGCAATTATTGAGCGGTGACGACGCGGTGGCCTTGGCCGCCCTGCATGCGGGGGTGCGCCTCGGGACCGGCTACCCCGGCACGCCCTCGACCGAGATCCTGGAGACCTTCGACCGCCTCGGCGGGCGTGCGCAGTGGTCGCCGAACGAGAAGGTGGCCTTGGAGGTCGCGCTCGGTGTCGCCTTCGCCGGGGCACGCACCCTGGTCACCATGAAGCACGTCGGGCTCAACGTCGCGGCCGATCCGCTCTTCACCGCGACCTACACCGATGTCGAAGGCGGCCTGGTGATCGTCTCCGCCGACGATCCCGGCATGGCCTCCAGCCAGAACGAGCAGGACAACCGCCACTATTCGCGCGCGGCGGTGATTCCGACCCTCGAGCCGATCGACTCGCAACAAACCTATGACTTTACCCTGCTGGCCTTCGAAATCTCGGAGCGCTGGAAGATTCCGGTCCTACTGCGGCTCACCACACGGGTCTGTCATTCCAAGACCATCGTGGTGCCGCGCGCGCCGGTCTCGGATGTGGCGGAGCCCGCTTTCGAGCGCAACATCCCGGCACGCGTCATGATCCCGGCCTATGCCAAACCGGCACATCATCGTCTGCGTGCCAAGCTTGCCGAGATCGCCGCTTGGAACGAGGCCGAAGGCCCGATCCGGCTTGATGACGGGGATTCCAAGCTCGGGGTCATCTCGACCGGGATCAGTGCCGTGCATGCCCGAGAGGCCGCCCCGCAGGCGAGCCATCTGACCATCGGCATGACCTATCCGCTGCCGTTCGAGCGCATCCGTGCCTTCGCCGCGTCGGTGGAGCGTGTCCTCGTCGTCGAAGAAGGCGATCCGGTCCTGGTCGATGATCTGCGCGCCGCCGGCATCCAGGTCGAGGGCAAGCCCGAGATGTATCGTTTCAGCGAGCTGGACGTCGCACGCGTGCGCCGCATCCTGGCCGGCGACACCAGCCCGGAGACCGTCCTGCCCAAGGGCAAGCCGCCCGAGCTGTGTCAGGGTTGCGCCCATCGCGAGGTGTTCCAAGCGCTCGGGGAGCTCGAGTGTATCGTCTCCGGCGACATCGGCTGCTACACGCTCGGCGTGCTGCCGCCCTTCTCGGCGATGGATACCTGCGTCTGCATGGGTGCGAGCATCGGCGTCGGCTTGGGGCTGCGTCATGCGCTGCCCGAAGAGCAGGCGCGACGCGTGGTCAGCGTGATCGGGGACTCGACCTTCGTGCATTCCGGCCTCACCGGGATCGCCGAGATGGTCTATAACCCCCCGGCGACGGGTCATCTGGTGATGATCCTCGACAACGGCACGACCGCGATGACCGGGCTTCAGGAGCATCCGGGGACCGGACGCCTGCTCGATCACTCCACGACCAATAAGCTGAGCTTCGAGGGGATCGCGCGTGCCATGGGCGTGCAGAACGTGCACGTCGTCGATACGACGGACAAGAGCGTATCGCTGAAGGACGTCATCGCGGAGCTGCTCGCCAAACCCGAGACCTCGCTCCTGATCACGCGCCAGCCCTGTGTTCTGGCGGCGCCCAAGATCCGTGTCTACGACAAGGCTGCGGCCGAGTCGGCTCGGCAGCACAGCTGCGCGGCTGCCGTGACGGCCTGAGCCCGGGTCCGTCGGGTCAGGCTTCGCCGACCCGACCGACGCGTCCTCGATTCCGATTGGAGAACACGAATGCAAAAGGTGAAGAACATCGTCATCGCCGGACTCGGCGGCCAAGGGGTCCTGACGGCCTCCGACATGCTGGCCGAGGCGGCGTTTCGTGCCGGATTCGATGTGAAGAAGAGCGAGCTGCACGGCATGAGCCAGCGCGGCGGCTCGGTGAGCAGCGACGTGCGCTACGGCGAGCAGGTCATGAGTCCGATGGTGCCGGCCGGGGAGGCGGACGTCCTCCTGGTCCTGGAAGCGACCCAGATCGAGATCAATCGCCACATGCTGAGCCCCGGCGGGGTCCTGATCGATCCGGGCCTCCTTTCCGAAGGCACACTGAAGAACAAGAAGAGCCTCAATGTCGCACTGCTCGGCGCCGTCTCCACGGTGCTGGACATCCCCCAAGAGCACTGGATGGCGGCCATCTACGCCAACCTCGCGGAAAAGCTCCATAAGGTCAACGACCAAGCCTTCGCTCTGGGTCGCGAGGCCGCGCTCCAGGGCTCGATCGCTCAACACTGAGAGGACCACCATGCTGACAGAGCTCTGGAACGACGCCGAGGGCGGATTCCACCCGGCCAGCGCGCCCGATTTCCTGCCGGAGACGGCGCTGAAGCAGGTGCAGCTGCGACGGCTTCGCGCGGTCGTGTCGCTTGCCTACGACAACGTCGCCCTGTTTCGCGCCCGGTTGGAAGAGCGTGGCCTAACCCCGGACTCGATCCAACGGCTCGAAGACATCCAGCAGCTCCCCTTCACGGTCAAGGCCGACCTGCGCGACACCTATCCCTTCGGCCTCTTCGCCACGCCCATGAGCGACGTGGTCCGGCTCCATGCCTCCTCCGGCACCACCGGCAAACCAATCGTCGTCGCCTACACCCGCGAGGACGTCGGCGTCTGGTCCGAGGTCATGGCGCGCACCCTCGCCTGCTGCGGGCTGCACCGCGGCGACATCCTGCAGAACGCCTTCGGTTACGGACTCTTCACCGGCGGTCTCGGCGCCCACTACGGCGCGGAGGCCCTCGGGGCGACCGTCGTCCCCATCTCGGGCGGCAACAGCGACCGTCAGATCATGCTGATCCGCGACTTCGGCGTCTCCGCGCTCTGCTGCACCCCGAGTTATTTCACCTATCTGATCGAGCGGGCCGCGGAGCTGGGCGTGGATCTGCGCGCGCTGCCCTTGCGCGCCGGCATCTTCGGGGCCGAGCCTTGGACCGACGGGATGCGCGATCACATCGAGGCCGCCGCCGGCATCAAGGCCTACGACATCTACGGCCTTTCCGAGATCATCGGCCCCGGCGTGGCGAGCGAATGCTCCGCCCAGCAGGGCCTGCACATCTTCGAGGATCATTTCTATCCCGAGATCATCGACCCCGAGACGGGCGAGACATTGCCCGACGGCGAAGAGGGCGAGCTGGTGCTCACCACCCTGAGCAAGAAGGCGATGCCGATGATCCGCTACCGCACCCGCGACATCACCTCGCTGATCAGCGAGCCCTGCGCGTGCGGGCGCACCATCCGGCGGATGCGGCGCATCGGACGACGCTCGGACGACATGTTCATCATCCGCGGCGTGAACGTCTTCCCGTCCCAAGTCGAGGCGGCCCTTCTGGCGGTCGAGGGCACGCTCCCGCACTACCAGATCATCCTCACCCGCGATCAGGGTCTGGACCAGATGTCGGTCGAGGTCGAGGTCACGCCCGAGGTCTTCAGCGACAAAATCCGCGCACTCGAGGACGTGCGCGCACGTCTCGCCAAGGCGATCGAGCACATCCTCGGCATCCGCGTCGGGCTACGCTTGGTGGAGCCGCGCAGCATCCCGCGCAGCGAGGGGAAGGCGAAGCGAGTCATCGATCGACGCTGAAGCGCGTCCGCTGAACCCGATCGGATGAACCTGCCCCTGACAAAACCACTCAAGCACGCTGAACACCACGAGGACGCGAAGCATGAAACTGCAACAACTCTCGCTCTTTCTCGAGAATCGTCCCGGACGCCTCGGTGCGCCGCTGGAGACGATCGCGAAGGCAGGCATCAATATCCTGACGCTCTCGCTCGCGGATACCGCCCAGTTCGGCATCCTGCGTTTGATCGTGCGGGAGTGGGACAAGGCCAAGCAGGTCTTGGATGACGCGGGTTGGGTGGTCAACCTGACCGAGGTGGTCGCCGTCGATGTGCTCGACCGGCCGGGCGGGCTGGCCGAGGCGCTCGCCGTGCTGGAAGGCGCCGGACTGAACATCGAGTATATGTATGCCTTCTCGGTGCGGCGCGGCGACAAGGCGATCCTGATCTTCCGCTTCGAGGATCCCGATCGGGCGATCCAGGTTCTGCTGGAGAAGGGGTTGCATGTGGTGGATGGGGATGAGCTGCTGAGTGTGGTCTCCTGCTGAACCGCGTCCCTTTGGGATATGCACTCTTGTCGGTTGGGGTCGCGCTTGCGTGAGTCTGCGGCCGCGGTGGCGGACGCGGTTCAGGATGTTCGATCGATTGCGGGATGATTTAATATCGAGCCTCGGCACGGCAGGTTCCGCGCCGGGGCACACTTATCAACGGATCGAGGACTATGGCCGCGCAGACGCATGAGGCCCATCGGCACACCGAGCACCGCATCTGGGATCCGGATGCCGAGACCCTGCCGCGCGACGGCATCGAGGCGTTGCAGCTGGAGCGTCTGCGCGAGCTGGTGACGCGGGTCGCACGGGTCCCCTTCTACCGCGACCACTTCGCCCATCGCGAGATCGGCCCGCACAGCATCCGCTCGCTCGCCGACGTGCGTCGCTTGCCGCTGACCACCAAGGACGATCTGCGTCGTCAGCATCCCTTCGGGTTTCTGGCTGTTCCGCGCAAGGCGCTGGCACGCATCCACGGCTCCTCCGGCACGACCGGGCGACCCACCTTCGTCGCCTATACCGCTCGTGATTTGGAGACCTGGTCGAATCTCTGCGCACGCTTCCTGGTCGCCGGCGGACTCAGACCCGAGCACACGGCGCAGGTTGCCTTCGGCTACGGACTCTTCACCGGCGGCTTCGGACTGCATTACGGCATCGAGCGGGTCGGCGCGGCGATCATCCCGGCGGCGGCAGGCAACACGCGTCGCCAGATCGAGATCATGCGCGATCTCGACCCGGAGGTCCTGATCTGCACCCCGAGCTACGCCCTGACCATCGCGGATTCGGCGCGCGAGCTCGGCATCGATCCGCGCTCCCTGCCGATCCGCTACGGCCATTTCGGCGGCGAGCCCTGGACCGAGGACATGCGACGCGAGATCGAGGATCAGCTCGACATCGCCGCCTTCAACAATTACGGGCTCTCCGAGGTCATCGGTCCCGGCGTCAGCGGCGAGTGCCCGGAGCGCACCGGGATGCACATCCAGGAGGATCATTTCCTCATCGAGTGTCTGGACCCGGAGACCCTGGAGCCGGTCCCGGAAGGCGAGCCCGGCGAGCTGGTGATCACCACGCTCACCCGCGAGGCGATGCCGCTGATCCGTTATCGCACCCGCGACATTGCCCGCCTCTACCGCGAGCCCTGTGACTGCGGGCGACGCACGACACGCATGAGCCGCGTGACCGGGCGCACCGACGACATGCTGATCATCCGCGGCGTCAACGTCTTCCCCTCCCAGATCGAGGAGGCGCTGCTGCGCGTGGAGGGCACCACGCCGCACTATCTCATCGAGGTGTCCCGGCCCGGCACACTCGACGAGGTCCACGTCAAGGTCGAGATCCGCCCCGAGCTGTTCTCCGACCGGATGGATCGCATGCAGGCGCTGTGCGAGCGCATCAGCCGCGAGATCCATACGGTCGCCGGCATCCGCGCCCATGTCGACCTGGTCGAGCCGCGCAGCATCGAGCGTTTCGTCGGGAAGGCCAAGCGGGTGCTCGACCGACGCAATCTCGGCGAATAGCCCTATCCCGACGCGCGCTCCATCGATTACCCTGTTTGCGCGTTTGGGCGCCTGCACCGTCGATTCGGGGCATCGAAAACAATCCAGTCACCGCAGAGGAATAAGCATGATGAATCAGCAAGGCTCGAGCATCGGGCGTCAGCCGGTCATGACCCGTCGTCTCGGGCTCGCCCTGGCGTTGGCGGCGCTGCTGCCGGCGTCTGCCGCGATCGCGGACGCCGAGGGCTACTACGTCGAGACGATCAATCGCAGCTCGGGTGCCATGGGCGAAGCGGCGAGCGAAGACCTGTCCAAGACCTACCTGGCCTACGACAAGATGAAGGTGGTCAACGAGGGACCCGACGCCACCGACATGATCATGGATCCGACGGCCGGAACCATCGTGTTCATCAATCACGCCGAGAAGCAATATCTCCCGATCGATGTCAAGTCCGTGATGGAGAGCATGACCGGCCCGGCCGCCGAGCAGATGCGCGCCATGATGGGCGAGATGACCGTGACGGTCGCAGCGACCGGCGAGAGCAAGAAGATCGGGGACTGGGACACCAAACAGTACCGGGTCACCAAGACCGGCATGATGGGCGTGGATCAGGAGATCTGGGCGACCGAGGACGTCGACCTCGACGTGACCCGCTACACCGACATGATGAGCCTCTCCGGCCCGGGCGGCATGCTGGCCAACTCGCCGGCCGGCATCGCCCAGCGTGAAGAGATGAGCAAGATCAAGGGTTATCCCATCCTCACCAAGACCAAGATGGAGATGATGGGCACCGCGATGGAGACCGAAACCGAGGTCACCGTGATCCGCAAGGAGGCCATCCCTGCCGACATCTTCGAGATCCCCGAGGGCTACGGCGAGCGCGATATGAGCATGCAGATGCCTCCGCCGGGAAGCGGACACCCGTAATCCTCCGAGGACCGCTCAAGCGCGCATCGCCCGACTTCGGGCGTCCACACCCCGACCGAGCAACCTCGAGGGTTGCCTTCGGCCGGGCCTCGCTCACCCCCGCATAAGCCCTGATTCGGACCGAAGCGTCGATCCGAAGCAAGAACAACGTCAAGATTCGAGACGCGTCAGGCGCGACATCCGCGGATGCCGCGCCTATCCCGCAGACGCGCGTCAGTTGGTCAGTGCGCGCTCGCGCTCCTCGAGCTGCTCGAAGAGCTCCAGTACCCAGATCACACGACCGCCCAGGCCCGCAGGGGCTTCGGCGTCTTCTTCGCTGGAGCGATGGGCGGAGTAGACCACGGCGTCGACCAGAAAGCGGGTCTCGTCGAGCGGTGGAGCGCTGACATAGCGCGGCGACAGCACGGCGGTCCCGAGGATCGGCGCCAAGAGCTGCACCTTGCGGCTGCCGGGCACCACGGCACGCCGAGAGATGGAGTCCAGACCCTGACGCTCGACCTGACGACCGATCTCGGCATAGAGATAGCGCGCGGCATTGATGCCGGCGCGGCAGCCCATCGGCAACCCGGCGATCCCCGCATCGGAGCGCACATAGAGCGTATCGGCCGCGCGCAGCAGACGCCCGATCACGCCGGCGATGGCGTCGTTGAAGACGGGTTCCTTCAACCATGCCTCGGGATCGATCCCTGCCTCGCGCATCCACGACATCGGCAGATAGAGACGGCCGTTGCGGGCGTCTTCTCCGACATCGCGGGCGATATTGGTCAACTGCATGGCCACGCCGAGATCGCAGGCACGCGCCACCAACTGCGTGCTGCGCGCGCCCATGAGGGCCGCCATCATGGCGCCGACAGTGCCGGCGACCCGCGCCGAATAGTCGTAGACACCCGAGATGTCCTCGAAGCGCCGACCTTCGGCATCCCACTCGAACCCTTCGAGCAGGGCCTCGAGCAGTGCCTTCGGGATCCCGAAGCATCGGACCACGTCGGCCAGGGCGCGATCCGTGTATTCATCGATCGGCTCGCCGTCGTAGATGCTGTCGAGACGGTGGTGCAGCTCGGCCAAGGC
Source organism: Thiocapsa sp. (assembly GCF_018399035.1). Lineage (GTDB taxonomy): Bacteria > Pseudomonadota > Gammaproteobacteria > Chromatiales > Chromatiaceae > Thiocapsa. The sequence continues at coordinate 4,460,747 of NZ_CP073760.1, read as the reverse complement.
GCGCGTCTGTGCGCCGGGCTCGTCGCCCGCGCAATCGATCGCATCGTCGGCGATGCGACAAAAGGCGTAGAGCGCGATGGCCGGATCGCGAATACGCTGAGGCAAGAGGAAGGAGGCCGCGTAGAAGGAACGCGAGCCGGTCCGCAGCAGTTGGCGACACGCGGCGAGGTCCGCCGCGCTCGCATGATAGGTCTTAAGCATAGGTTGAGGCATCGGGTACCACCGTATCGAGAACACGGGCCGACGACAGGACACCGGGCACACCTGCACCCGGATGCGTCCCCGCACCGACCAAGTAAAGGCCATTCACCTCTTCGCTCGCGTTGTGCGGTCTGAACCAGGCACTCTGCAAGAGGATGGGCTCAAGACTGAACCCGGCCCCGTTGTAGGACAGAAGCCTGTCCTGGAAATCCCGCGGCGTCGTGACGAGCGAGGCGACGATCTCGTCTTCCAAGCCCGGCAGGACGGTTTCACTCAGATAACGTGCGATCCGTGCCCGGAAGGACTCGGCTTCCTTCTCCCAGTCGACATCGCCCTTTAGGTGCGGAACCGGGGCCAAGACGTAGAAGGCGTCGCAACCCTCCGGTGCCAAACCCGGATCCGTCGCCGTCGGGCGATGCAGATAGAGACTGAAGTCGTCCGCCAGTCGCTTGTTCTTGAAGATATCGTCCAGCAGCCCTTTGTAGCGTGGGCCGAGCAGGATCGTATGATGGGCGACGTCGGGATACTGGCGCTTGGTGCCGAAATACCAAACGAAGAGCCCGTTGGAGTATTGGGCGCGGTCGATCTTCTGATCCGTCCAATGACTGCGATGCTCGGCCGGCAAGAGGTAGCGATAGGTCCAAGCGGCGTCTGCGTTGGACACTACGACCGGGGCGTCGATCGTCTCGCCGGACTTGAGCCGTACACCGGTCGCCGTGCCGTCCTTCACCAGGATCTGCTCGACCTCTTCGCGGTAGCGAATCGTTCCGCCTTGGCCTTCGATGAGGCTGACCATCCCGTTGACGAGCGCACCCGTACCGCCGATGGCCGAGTGCACGCCCCAGTTACGCTCGAGGAAGGAGATCAGCGTGTAGATCGACGTCACCGAGAAGGGATTGCCGCCGATCAGCAGCGGATGGAAGGACAGGACCTGGCGGATGTAGGGGTCTTTGATGTACTTGGAGACCATCGCATAGACGCTGCGATGGCTGCCGAGGGTGATCATGTCCGGGACGATCTTGAGCATGTCGGTCCAGGAGTTGAAGGGCACGTGGCCCAACTGCTCGAAGCCGATCTTGAAGATCGCCTGGCTGTGTTCCATGAAGCGATCGTAGCCCTCGACGTCGCGCGGCGAGAACTTTGCGATCTGCGCCTTCACGGCATCCGCGTCGCCGTTGTAGTTGAAGACCTTGCCGTCGTCGAAACGGATCCGGTAGAAGGGATCCATCAAGCGGATGTCGATCTCCTCGGAGAAGCTGCGTCCGCACAGCCCCCACAGCTCGTCGAGCAGGAAAGGCGCGGTGATGATGGTCGGACCGGCATCGAAGGTGAAGCCGTCGATCTTGTGGACGTAGGCACGCCCGCCGGGCGCGTCGAGACGCTCGAGCACGGTGACCTGATAGCCCCGAGCGCCCAGGCGAATCGCGGCGGCCAACCCGCCGAATCCGCTGCCGATGACGACCGCATGCGGCTTGCCGCGACCTGAGTTGTGCTCGGAGACCTGCGATGTCGTGAGTGTCAAGTCTGCATGACCTTCTGTAATGTCAATGTTGATTGACATTATAGCAAGAACCGGCGTTTGTCAGCCCCTGCCAGATCAAGTCGGAGCCAAACTCGTGATGCGGTCGAACCGGCAACGCACCCGCGGTGCGATCCGCTCGGCTCATCGCGTCCTACACCTAGGGAACGATTCAAGAACAACCGAGACACGTAGGATGGGTAGAGCGACAGCGAAACCCATCCAGCCCGCGCCAAGGGCATCGGACCGAAACCCGGCAACGCGCGGGTTTGGAAGATGGGTTTCGCTGCGCTCTACCCATCCTACACGTTCATCAATCCGCAAGACCCAGCCGGTCAGCAAGACCCTTGACCAGATCCGCAACCTCCGCGGGACGCTCCTCGTGGGCGAGGTGCCCGAGACCCGGCAAGGAAATGACCTCCGCACTCGGCAGTCGCTCGCGCACGCGGCGGGCCTCGGACGGGGACACCGTCAGGTCACTTTCTCCGACGACCAAAAAGAGCGGCGGCTCGAGACGGTTCAGCTCGGGGGCGAGCGCGGCGAGATCCCAGTTGGCCATCATGGCGAGGCTGGCACCGACATGCGAGGGATGGCGGACCAGGCGCTGATAGAGGTCGATGCCGGCCGGCTCCAGGGTCGAGCCGGTGCTCTGGACCAGACGCTCGACCACCCGCCGGTCGGCGGCGCGCCGAGCGAAGAAACGCGCGACCAAGATATTCGCGGCCATCAGCTTGGCAGCGGGTGAAAAGAGGTGCGCCGGGAGTCCGCGCCAGGGCATGAGTGCCCCGTTGAGACTCACCAGACCGCGCGGATGGATGAAACCATCGAGCGTCATCCGGATCAGGATCGCCGCGCCGGCCGAGTGCCCGAGAACGAGATCGGGCGTGCAGTCGATCTCACGAAGAAGGGCGTGCACGGCCGCGGCCATGCCGGGCAAGGACATGCGTTTCGACGGCAGGGCGCCGGTGAACCCGTGACCGGGAAGATCGGGCGCGATGACGGTGAAACGATCGGCAAGCGCCGGGGCAAAGGCGCGCCAGGAGTGGGTCGCGGCACCCGTGCCGTGGAGCATCAGGAGTGTCGGCCCGGCGCCCATCTGCTGGACGTGCCAGCGCAGACCGCCGGCCTCGACGAAGCGGCTGGCCGCGCGATTCGGCCAGTCGCGACCCTCGATGTCCCAGCGCGGCTTATCGGCCATCGTGCGTCATCAGCGCGTTCTCGGACTCATCCCGCGGCACGCACGGCATGGGTCAGCGAGGTCGCGTCGGCATGCGGCAAGGGCAGATAGCGCGCACCCATCTCGACGGCCAGATCACGACCCTGTTGCTGCGGACGCGGCGAGGTGTCGATCACCAACGAGGTGATCTCGACCGAGCGCACCAAACGCGCCGCGGAGAGGGCATCCTCGTTGGCGCGCGCCCGCCCTCCGGTGCCGTCGCGCGCCACGTTGGCGCGACCGTCGGTCATGATGATGAGGATCGGCGTGCCGCCCCGGCGTTTGACCGAATCCGCGAGCATCATCCCCAGATCGATCCCGGACGCGAGCGGCGTCCCGCCGCCGCCCGGCAGGCTGGCCAGCGAGCGCTTGGCCCGGACCAACGAGCGTGTCGGCGGCAGCAGCACCTCGGCGAACTGACCGCGGAAGGCGACCAGTGCGACCCGATCGCGGCGCACGTAGCAGTCCGCCAGGAGCAGCTCGACCGCACCCTTGGCCTCGGCCAGACGATGCAGTGCCGAGGAGCCCGAGGCGTCCACGACGAAGATGGTCGTGGTCTCGGAGCGATGCTTGAAGCGGGTGATGCGGAAGTCGTCCTGACGGATCTCGATGCGGTTGGACTCGCCCCCGAAGCGCGCGATCTCCTCGCGACGCAGACGCTGCCAAGGTGCGGCGGCACGCAGTGTCTCGACCACGTTGAGACGCAGACCGGCACGCGGCTCGCCGCGCAGGACACCGGCCGGACGCCCGCGCAGGGGCGCATTCTGGACGGCGCCGGCCTTGCCCGTGGCACGGGCGCGCGAGCGGCGCAGCTTGCCGAGCTGGAGCTGCGCGAGCAGGTCCGCCGGGATCGCCGCCTTGGCGGCTTCGAGCACCTGATCTTCGAGCTCCTTCGGCTCTTGTTGATCTTCGCCCTTGTCCTGCTCCTGATCCGGCTCTTCGGGCTCGGGCGGAGGCGGCTCGTCCGGCGGCTGCTCCATCGGCGGCAACATGGTCGCGCGCGGTGCCAGCACCAGTCGGCCGGCGACGGCGAGATCCGCATCGGTAACCTCGGTGCGGCCGTCGAGCGCCGCGGCGGCGCAGGCCGCTCGGGCGGCAAAGATGGATGCACGCAGCGACGGGATGCCCAAGGCCAAGGCGGTACTGCAGAGCGCCTCGATCTGGGCCTCGCTCACGTCGATCGCGGGGAGCAGTGCGCGCGCGGCGAGGATCTCGTCGGCGTCGTAGTCGCAGGCGACCGCCTCGTGCACGCGGATGTGTGTGAGGTCTTGGTGGAAGGCGAGACGGTCGAGCAGGGCATTGAGCAAACCCTCGTCGTCGCCGACACCCTCGTCCAGCGCAACCACGGCGAACCGCGCCGGCGAGCGCATCGCCAAACCGTCGCGTTCGAGGACCACCTCGCCCGAGTCGAAGGCCATGGTGAGCCGTGCCGCGGTGCCGGCCGCGATCCGCTCGGCCATCGCCAGCTCCACGATCCCGCCGTTGGCCTCGACCAGCAGACCACGTTCGGCGACCGGTCGGCCGGCGCTCAGGGTTGCGGCCAGATCCAGACCGCCGAGCAGACGACCGTCGGAGACATGCAGCGGGATACGCCGCATCGGCGTGCCGGGCGGCTGCAGGTCGCGCATGATCGTCAGCCACTGATCGCGCACCGGGCCGGCGAGCGAGCGCAGCGCGACCCCGCCGGTTCCGACCGGGTCCACGGACATGAGGGCGGCCGCAAGGACGGCGTCCTCCCAGCGCGAAACCCCGGCCTCGCCGCGCGGACGCTCGGGCGCCGACTCAGGTATCGCCGCAGGATTACTCATTCCCCGAACAGCTCCCCGACCGCACGCTGGACGCGGCTGGTCGAGCCGGACTCGTCCAGCGGATCGCGGCGCAGCCGATGCCGCAGCGCGGAGGCGGCGACCTGAACCAGATGCGCATCCAGCACCACGGCATCGCCCTTGAGTGCAGCCAAGGCGCGGGCGGCGCGGATCACGGTCAGCTCGCCGCGCAGTCCGTCGGTACCCAGCTTGATGCAGAGCCGTCCTGCCTGCTCGAGGGTCGCGTCCGGGACCTCGACGGTCGGCAGAAAATCACGCGCCTTCTGGATCTGGCTGCGGACCTTGCCGTCCTGGCGCTTCCACTTCGCCACGAAGGCCGGCGGGTCGCGCTCGAACTCGTCGCGCAGGCGCACGACCTTCATGCGGGTCGGCAGATCCTGCGGGGTCTTGACCTCGACCGAGAGACCGAAGCGGTCCTGGAGCTGCGGGCGCAGCTCGCCCTCCTCCGGGTTGCCCGAGCCGACGAGCACGAAGCGGGCGGGATGGCGAATACTCAGACCTTCGCGCTCGACCAGGTTCTCGCCCGAGGCGGCCACGTCCAGGAGCGAGTCGACCAGGTGGTCCTCCAGCAGGTTGACCTCGTCGATGTAGAGGAAGCCGCGATGGGCTCGGGCCAAGAGTCCGGGCTCGAAGGCCTTCTCGCCCTTGGTCAGGGCGCGCTCGAGATCCAGCGCGCCGATGACGCGGTCCTCGGTCGCGCCGAGCGGCAGATCGACCACCGGCACCGGCACCATCCGGCTCTTCAGCGGACCTTTGGCGCGCTTGGTCCGGCACTCGGCGCAGAGCGCATCCTCGCCCGCCTCCGGGTCGCAGTTATAGACGCAGTCGACCGCGCGCATCTTCGGCAGAAGCGCCGCGAGACCACGAATCGCCGTGGACTTACCCGTCCCGCGGTCACCGAAGACGAGAACGCCGCCGATCGAGGGATCGATGGCCGCAATCAACAGGGAGCGCTTCATCTCCTCCTGGGCGACGACAGCGGAAAACGGAAACGGGATGGGCATACGCAGCGAACCTGGTTGCAGTGAGATTGAATTGCAGTGTGCTTGGGACCGAAGGATACGGGGCGCGACCCTAGCGCCCCGACTTCAGTCAGGTCAAGCGGAGTCGGTCAATGCGAAGGCGTTTACGGGCGAATCGAGCGCGATTTGCGCTCTTTTCGCATCGACTCGAGCGCGCCAGGGGCGGAGACCGGTTCGATGCAGGCTTGGGGAAGGTCATCACAAGCCTCGTGCATCAAGCCACTCGCCCACGACGGCCGCGAACGCCTGCGGACATTCTTCTTGCGGGACATGCCCGCAGCCCTCGATGACCGCGAAGGTCGCGTCCGGTAGGGCCTCGGCCACGCGCCGACTGTCCTCGATCGGCACCAGCCGATCGGTCTCGCCGCTGACCAGGAGTACCGGGATCGTCACCTCCTCCAGATGTGCGCTCACCGTCACCGGCGCCGAGAGCGACAAGGCCAGCAGCTCGCCCCAAGCGCGATCCCAACCCGCAACCCGGGTGTGAATCCCGAACTGCGCGCGGCGCGCGTCCGAGATCTTGCTTGCATCGGCGTAGGACAGATCCATCAAGGCGCCATTTTCGCCCAACTTGCGCGCGATCAATAGACTCAGACGACGCATCTGCGGCAGACTGGCCAACCACTCGGGCAGGGTCGGGCGCGTGGCGTAGACCCAGGGCGCCACCAGGATCAAGGCCGACACCCGCTCGGGATGCGCCAACGCCGCCTCCAGGGCGAGCGTCCCGCCCGAGGAATTTCCGACCAGGACCGCGCGCTCCAGCCCGAGCGCATCCATCACCGCAAAGAGCTGCGTGATGGCGGCCTCCTTCGAGTAGGGATTCGGCCCATCCCACTCGGCGCGTGCCGGCTTGGCGCTGAGACCATAGGGGAGCTGATCGTAGGCGACCGTCCGGCCCCGGGCGGCGAAGGCATCGAGCACCGGCTGCCAGGTCCAGGCGTTGAAGGTGAAGCCGTGCAGCAGGAGAAAGGCCGTCGCGTCGGACGACGCCCCCGAGACAGCCGGCGACGGCGGCTCGAGATAATGGACCGCAAGCCCCGCGGTCCCCGCGAACGGAATCCCGACGAAACGGCTTTCGGCCGACGCCGCCGCGGCGTTGGAGGCGAGCCCGTCGCTCGGCTTCGCCGAGATCAGAAAAGGCCCGGCAACGACCGCCAAAACGACAAGTACAACGAGACCAGCCAACACCCTGAGGAGAATTCGAAGCATGTCCGTTCCTGCAATGACGAGCCCAATCACGCGCGGGGCGCTCGTCGCCGCCGATGAGCCCAAAACAGACCTCCCGGGTGCAAGCGAATGACGAGCACCGACATTGCGCCGATGGAAGAAGGTCCCTCGAAGGGACTCGACCAGATCTCGTTGCTCAGCAGCGACGAGCGGCTCAAGGGGCGTCCGCGTCTGTGTAGCGACTGCGGCTTCTGCGACAGCAGCCTCAAGCTGCTAATGTCGCAGACCTGCACCTTCGTGCGCAACCAGACCCGCGGCATCGAGCAGCGTCTGCACGGTCGCACCCGCCACGTCGGCGAAGAAGGCCGCTTCGGGATCTATCGCGCCATGTATGCCGCGCGGATGGCACGTCCCAACCCCCATGCCCAATGGACCGGGATGGTCACGGCGCTGGGCGCGCGCCTGCTCGAGCAGGGCAAGGTCGACGCCGTCATCACCACCGCCGCCGCACCCGGGACGCGCTTCAAGGCCCAGCCCATCCTGGCGCGCACCCCGCAGGAGGTCCTGGCGACCGCCGGCAACAAACCTTGCCTCTCGCCGGCACTCGGCCTGATCGACGCGGTGCGCGATCAGGGCATCAAGCGCCTCGCCGTCGTCGGCACCGGCTGCCAGGTCCATCAGCTGCGCGCCGCCGAGGCCGAGCTGGGTCTGGAGCGCCTCTACGTGATCGGCATCCCCTGCAGCGACAACGTCAGCTATCCGGATCTCGAATATTTCCTGACCCAGGTCTCCAAATCGCCCGAGACGGTCGTGCATCACGAGTTCATGCAGGACTTCAGCCTCTGGATGCGCCATGAAGACGGGCACGTCGAGCGCCTGAACTACATCGACTTCCCGATGGACAAGCTGCACGGGATCTTCCCGTCCTCCTGTCTCTCCTGCTTCGACTACGCCAACACGCTCAGCGACATCACCATCGGCTACATGGGTGCCCCGTTCGGCTGGCAATGGGTGATGGTACGCACGCCCACGGGCGAGGAGCTCTTCGAGATGCTCCGCCCGGAGCTCGAGATCGGCGAGCTGACCGAGTCCGGCGACCGCAACCGCGGGATGCCGCGCTACATGGAGCGCCTGAGCCACCCGCCGGGACAGAAACGCCCGCCGATGCCGATCCGCAAGTTGGTCGCCATGCTCCAGCGCACCCGCGGCCCCAAGGGCCTCGAATTCGCCCGCGCCGTCATCGAGATGAAACTGCTGCGCAACCTCAACTACGTCCGCAGCAAGTTCCCCAATTTCGAGTCGCGCGTCGTGCCCCATCACGTCTACGAGACGCTCGAGCCCTACGCCGAGCTTTACGAGCAGACCTTCGGTCGGCCGCTCGCGCCGACGGCGGCGGAGTCTGCGTCGGAGGGATAGGCCGTGCGCACGGCCCGCGGAGGGTGTCGATGCGGGAGGCTGCGACACCCTCCATCCAAGGCTCTGTTGGCAGACTAAAGTGGACCCCGAAAATCGGACAGTAGTTTAAGCTGCCTCCTAACCGAAAGGGGCAATAGGAAAATGGGCGAAGCGAAGCGCAAGACGTACACGGCGGCCTTCAAGGCGAAGGTCGGCTTGGAGGCGATCCGCGGGGTCAAGACGGTCAACGAGATCGGGCAGGAGCACGGGGTGCATCCGGTCCAGGTTGGCCAGTGGAAGCGGGAGATCCAGGATCGGGCGGAGAGCCTGTTCGCGACCAAGCGTGGGCCGAAAAAGTGGACGGGCCGGGGATGCGGACCGGCTCTATGGCGAGATCGGGCGGCTGAAGGTCGAGTTGGATTGGCTGAAAAAAAAGTCCGGGGTGAGCCTGTGAGCGTGCGGCGGGCGTGGATCGAGCGGGCAGTAGGAAAAGGAGCCGGGGGCCTGGCGGTGAGCCGGCAGTGTGCGTTGGCGGGGGTAGCGCGCTCCCGGGTGTATGAAGCGCATGCCGAGGAGGCGGTGGATGCGCTGGACCTGCGGCTGTTGGAGCTGATCGACGCCCAGTACACCGCTCGGCCGTTCTATGGCAGTCGGCGGATGGTGGTGTACCTGAAGGGACAGGGGCATACCGTCAACCGCAAACATGTGCAGCGGCTCATGCGGGTGTTGGGGCTGGCGGGCATGGCGCCGGGGCCGGCCACCAGCAAGCCGCACCCCGAGCACAAGATCTACCCGTACCTGCTGCGCGGGCTGGCGATCAGGCGCCCCAACCAGGTGTGGAGCACCGACATCACCTACATTCGCCTGGAGCACGGGTTCGCCTACCTGGTGGCTGTTGTGGACTGGTACTCGCGTCGGGTGCTGTCCTGGCGGCTGTCCAATACCCTGGAGGCGGGGTTCTGCGTGGACTGCCTGGAAGACGCCCTGCGCACCCATGGCACGCCCGAGATATTCAACACCGACCAAGGCTCGCAGTTCACCGGCAAGGCCTTCACGGGGGTGCTGCTGGACGCAGGGATCGCCATCAGCATGGACGGAAGGGGACGCGCGTTGGACAACATCTTCGTCGAGCGCCTGTGGCGCAGCGTGAAATACGAGGACATCTATCTCAAGGGCTACGCCACCGTGTCCGAGTTGCTGCTTGGGCTGACCGAGTATTTCGCCTTCTACAACGGCGAGCGGCCGCACCAAGGGTTGGGTAACCGCACGCCCGAGGCGGTGTACGGCTCGGGGGAAGGTGGCGGCGCCAGGATCGTGGACCGTTTCGGCTCGGCCGCGGGTTCGTCCCCGGCTGCGCTACGCTCCGCCGGGGACGAACCCGCGGCCGAGCCGGGGCAGCGCCAAGGCGCTGCAATTGAGGCAACCAGCGCAGCTTAAACTCGGCAGAAAACTGTCCTGGACATGGGGTCCACTTTAACCGACCGGGTCGAGATCACCCGAACCACGAATGGCGATCTGATCCTGCACCCGCTGCACGAAGGCCGAGGTCAAGCACTGCTAGAGGTTCTCAAGGGATTCGACGAGGACTTTGTCGCCGCACAGGACGAGGATCGTGCGCAACGGCAGTTGCCGCAGGACAGGGAGGATCGATGCGATACATGCTCGACACCAACATCCCGATCTATCTCATCAAGAATCGTCCGCCGGGCATCGCAGAGCGCATCGATGCCCTGCCGGCCGAAGATGTGTTGTGCATGTCCTTCGTGACCTACGCCGAGCTGTTCAAAGGAGCCGAACGCAGTACTCGGAAACCCGAGGTCCTGCGGCGCATGGGGAGCCTCGCCCGGCAAGTCCCGGTCTCTTACCCGACCGACCGCAGCATTTGCCACCACTACGCAGCCCAATGCACCCGACTCAAGCCTGCCGGGACCCCGATCGGTGGAAATGATCTCTGGATCGCGTGCCACGCCTTGGCCAAGAACGCAACCCTGGTCACCCACAACACCGGTGAATTCGATCGGGTGCTCGGGCGGACGGTGGTGAGTTGGGTCGCGTCGTGAGGGCTGTCCGGGCGGTGAGCACGGAGTTCCGGTGAAAGCTGACTCAATTGCGGCTGGCTTCAGGCCGAGATGGCTATATTGTCCTCAGCGATATCGTTCGGGAGGCCCTGCAGGAGTGGGAGAAAAAGCGAGTGGCCCTATTGGCAAAAGGAAAGACCCGACCCCGATTCCCCGCGATCTAGTCAGCCCGCTTCCCGAGGCGCTGGCACCCTACGTGCCGCAGTTCCGCTATGACCTGCACGACATCTCCGCCCGCAACGACGCAGAGATCAAGGGCGAGCTCCTCACCCGGCTGATCCAACTGGCCTTGCGCAACATCTACAGCGACAAACCCCGCGAGCGCCTGCGCGAGCTGCTGGACCTGATCGATACGGTCATCGACCAGCCCACGGCGCTCGACATCCTGGAATCACTCCTGCGCTACTATACCGAGCGCGCGTGGGTTTTTCGGAAAGCAGGGTGCGTTCCGCGCGCGTCGGGACAAGGCGCGCCGACGAGGCGTAGCGGCCCCTACGGCGAGGAGGTGCAACGCCGGCCCGGCGTGCGCGGGGCGTGCCATGCGACGAAAAACCCACGTGCGCTCGGTATTTGGTCCAAGGTACCCGGCGCCTGGACGAGCAGGACGTGCGGACGTTGCTGATCGAGCACCGACCCGGAGAACCGCTGATGCAGACATTCATCGAGAAATATATCGAACAAGGCGAGCAACGCGGCGAGCAGCGCGGCGCGGCGCGGCGCGGCGCGGCCAAGATGCTGCTGCGTCTCATCGAGCGCAAATTCGGCCCCCCGAGCGAACCGGTGCGCGCCCGGATTACGCAAGCCGATCCCGACACCCTTTTGGACTGGTCCGAGCGCATCCTGGTCGCCCAAAGCCTGGATGAGGTGTTGCATTGATGTGCTCACGCAGGCAACCGGACGGGGACGTCCCCCACTTCTGGTCGGATGTCGCATATCAAGACCTGACCCCATTCCCCCTGTGCGCATGACCCTAGACCCCATTCACACCGTCGGAGGAATTCAAGGATGTTGAACCGCGTCACCTTGGATGAAGTCATCAACACCGCACTGCAGTTGCCGCCCGACCAGAGAGAGATGTTGATCGGTATCCTGCGTCACCGTCAAAACGAGGCACGACGTGACGAGATGGCTGCGGACGCGCGACGGTCAATCGCGATGTTTCATGAGGGAAAGTTGAAGGCCCAGCCTGCCGAGGACGCCATCGATGATCTACACCGGACCCTCGCGGATGCAGAATGAGACCGCTCGTCGTCACGCCCAAGTTTCGTCGCGCGTACCGCAAGCTGGTCAAGCGAGACAGAACGCTGCAGGGCAATATCGATGGGGTGCTCCGGAATCTGCAGACCGACGTTTTTTCACCCGCACTCGGAACGCACAAGTTGAGCGGCAGCCTTCTGGGGTTATGGGCATGCTCCTGCGGTTACGATTGTCGAGTGGTTTTTGCACTACAGCCCGACCCGGAAAGCGGTGAGGAAGTGATCCTGTTGCTCGATATCGGAACTCACGACGAGGTGTACTGACGGCAAGACGAAGGGCTAACGCGAAGTCAGCTCTTCGCGAGCCTTCATGCGGACCCTCCCGGAACAGGGCAGCCCGTTTTCCCGAATGATTCGAGCCTGAAACCTCTTGAACACAACGAAGTGCGCGCAGGATCTCAGCGAAAGGTGTTAAACGTGAGAGCCAAGACCCCGACACCCTTTTGGACTGGTCCGAGCGCATCCTGGTCGCCCAAAGCCTGGATGAGGTGTTGCATTGATGTGCTCACGCAGGCAACCGGACGGGGACGTCCCCCACTTCTGGTCGGATGTCGCATATCAAGACCTGACTCCAAAGTTTCTTCTTAACCCCAAAGTTTCTTCTTGGGCGCCCGGCCCCCTTGCTTTGACGGCAACGCTCGGCATCACGCCGGTGATCGACGCGCGCGAATCGGCGGCCATCCGCAACTTCGCCACGCGCCTGATGGGTCGGTGCCGGCCCGGCGCTTGCCACGGAGCTCCAGTGGCTCCTCGATGCCGATCTCGCGGCGTTGCTCCGGGAGATCGGCGCGCGCCCGGACGCGCTCGCGTCATCGCGTGACGGACGTCCGGTGAATGTCGCGAGTCCGACGCACTCGCGCTAGTGCAACGGTTCAGAAATTCCGAGACCGTCCGAGATCCTCTTCGTTGTCGTAATCGTAATCGTGGTCGTATCGATCGTCGATGACGACAACGAACGGTCTCGACACATCTGACGTGCTGCACCAGGGCGTGATCCGCACGGCGGCCGGCGTCTCGGAAGATGCGCCGGAACCGCGCAGGAATCTCCGCCGAGTCATCTACGCTGACTGAAAGATCGGGGCTGTTCATTGGATTCGCGTCGAGTGTCGACGGACAGCGCGACGTCGGACCGCCCGCGGGCGGCCATCAAGGGAGCAAGACGAAGCTTGCTATTGATCCGGGTTCGTCTAAGCTTCGTCGTTGAGCTGACACGAAACGGATGCACCCGGCAAGGATTTGACCTTGGGTTCCGACCTTGGTTTCCATCGAGCCAGCGACCCGGCGCAGACCTCTCCCGACCAATGTGTTTGCCCGATACCACGAAGCCGGTTACCGAGAGCGTGCGCACCTAACATGTCGGTGCTTCAAGGAGATGTTGGATGAAAGGCTCGGTGTTTCGTTCGACATTCGTCATCGCAGGTACGCTGCTGCTCTGCTGCAGCTCCAGTCTCGGCCTCGCCCGAGGTCCACTCGACGACCTCGGCAGCCAGTCGGTTCCGGCACGCTCCGCCGTGGCGCCCGCGTCTTTCGAAGACCCCAATCTGGCGCAGTGCATCGCCGATCAAGGCGCGGACCCGAGCACGACCTGGCTCGTCTGCTTCGACTACGACATCAGCGCGCTCGGCGGCATCGAGGTCTTCACGGCGCTGCAAGACCTCTTCCTTTGGACCAACCAAATCAGCGACCTCGCGCCGCTGGCCGGCTTGACGGCACTGGAATCCATCGATCTTCATTACAACCAAATCAGCGACTTCGCGCCGCTGGCCGGCTTGACGGCACTGGAATCCATCGATCTTCGTTACAACCAAATCAGCGACCTCCCGTCACTGGCCGGTTTGACGGCGCTGGAATTTCTCGATCTTAGTTACAACCAAATCAGCGACCTCGCACCGCTGGCCGGTTTGACGGCACTGCAAGTCCTCGCACTTTCCGACAACCAAATCAGCAACCTCGCGCCGTTGGCCGGCTCGACGGCGCTGCGGGCGGTTTACCTCTGGGGCAACCAAATCAGCGACCTTGCGCCCTTGGCCGGCTCGACGGCGCTGCGGGCGGTTTACCTCTCGGACAACCAAATCAGCGACCTCGCACCGCTAGCCGGCTTGACGGCGCTGAAAGCCATCTACATCGAAGACAACCAAATCAGCGACCTCTCGCCGCTGGCCGGCTTGACGGCGCTGAAAGTCATCGACATCAGCAACAATCACATCAGCGACCTCGCCTCACTCCCACGCCTGGATGGGAGTGATTGGGGCTATCTCGGACTCGACTCTAACCCCGAGATCACCGACGTGCGGCCCCTACTTTCACAATCATGGATCACCATCAACCTCTTCCGGAATAACCACATTCCCTGCGAGCAACTGGATACTCTGCTCGCCCGCCAGGATCTATGGATCTACCCACCCGACAAATGCGTCGGATCTCAGCCCATCTGCCCCGCCGAGGCCGCGCTCACGGGTCGACCCGTCGCCGACACCTGGCTCGGCGACCTGCGCGCCCTGCGTGACCAGGTGCTCGCGGGTTCCGACACCGGGCGTCGACTGATCGGGATCTACTACCGCCACAGTCAGGAGGTCAGCGGGCGTCTGCTGGCCGATCCGCGCCTCGCCCTGCGGGCGGTGGGTCTCCTGCGGCTCCTGCACTCCGACCTGCTCGACCTGACGCTCGGCATCACGCCGGTGATCGACGCGCGCGAATCGGCGGCCATCCGCAACTTCGCCACACGACTGATGGTCGGTGCCGGCCCGGCGCTTGCCACGGAGCTCCAGTGGCTCCTTGATGCCGATCTCGCGGCGTTGCTCCGGGAGATCGGCGCGCGCCCGGACGCGCTCGAGTTATCGCGTGACGCACGTCCGGTGAAAGTCGCGAATCCGACGCACTCACGCTAGTGGAGCAGTGCAGTGATTCCGAGACCGTCCGAGACCATTGTCGTCATCGACGATCGATACGACCATGACCACGATTACGACAACGAACGGGCTCGACACATCTGACGTGCTGTACCAGGGCGTCATCCGCACGGCGGCCGGCATCTCGGAAGATGCACCGGAGCCGCGCAGGACTCTCCGTCGAGTGATCTACACTGGCTGAAAGATCAGGGCTGTTCATTGGACTCGCGTCGAGTTTCGACGGACAGCGCGACGTCGGACCGCCCGAAGGCGGTCATCAAGGGAGCAAAACGAAAGATGAATAAGCAATCATACGTGGTTCGGCTTTTAAGTATTCGATTGCCGGCGTTGTTGCTCGCGATGCTGATGTGCGGAGTCGGTGCCGGCCATGCTCAAGTCGTCGGCATGGGCGACATCCCGCTGGATCGCGAGACCTACGAGCGTTATCTACAGACTTGGCCGGATCATTTCATCCAAGCCTTACCCACTCGCTACGATGCGCGCGACGCAGGCCTGGTCTCCTCGCCGAAAAATCAAGGTGCTTGTGGATCCTGCTGGGCGTTTGCGAGTGTCGGAGCCTTCGAGTCGCATCTCCTCAAGCAATTCGGCGGCGGTGCATCCGATCTGTCCGAGCAGCAGCTCGTGTCGTGCTACACCGCGTCCAGCGGTTGCTGTGGTGGTAGCTCCAGTGCCTTGAGGTACTGGGAATCCGAAGGGCCGATCCAGGAAAGTTGCGGGCCGTATGTCGAGTCCTCGACCTCGTGCCCGATACAACGCACACAGTCATGCCCGAGCCTGATCGGCTGTGACCAACTCACGCAGCGCGTGGAGAATTGGCACACGATTCCGAACGATCCGGAGCAGATGAAGAGCTCGCTCCATAATCATGGGCCGAGCTATTGGCGCTATGACGTTTATTCCGATTTCCAGACCTTCTGGAGCGCGGCCGCTGCCGATACGGTTTATCGTCATACCGGCGGGGATTATCTAGGCGGTCACGCCGTCTTACTGATCGGCTGGGACGATACCAAGCAAGCCTATCTGTGCAAGAACAGTTGGGGAGCAACCGGCGGGCCTCAGAGAGACGGTACCTTCTGGATCGCCTACAGCGGTCATGCCAATGATCTCCGCTTCCAGATGGCGAATTTCCAACTCACCCAAGGCGGTAGTAGCGAGGATTGGGGCGATGCTTATCGTGCATTGACGAATGACCCGAGCGAGATCGAGACCCTGCGCCGGCTGCGCGATCAGGTCGTGCGTGCTCGGCCGGAGGGACGTATGCTGACCGAGATCCTCTATCGACACGCGGATGACGCCCTAGCCGTCTTGAATCAGCAACCGGCATTGCTGCGCCAAGCGGCTGATCTCGTGACGCGACACCGCGATGCCGTGGCTGATGTGCTGGACGGCAAGTTCGGTGTCCTGCACGAGAGTCGAGAGATCGTCGCATTCCTCAGGCGCTTCGGACGTCAGTCGCCACCGATGCTGAAGCTGCTGACGGCCGCCATCATCGAAGAGATGATCGCGAAACAGGACAGCGGGGAGCCTTACTACGGCTTTTATCTCGACTGAGCTTGGCTCGGTGATGTCATCGTGTCGCGGACCTCGCTGCCTTGCTGCAAGAGATCCGCACACGCCCCGCGGTCTGGCTGATCTGCACCCGCAAAGCCTGGTTGGCAGCCCGCAATTCGTCCTCGATGTTCTGGGTCTCGGTGATATCCTCGGCCAGCGTCTATGTCGTGCTACACCGCGGCCGGCGGTTGCTGTGGCGGTAGCTCCAGTGCCTTGAGGTACTGGGAATCCGAAGGGCCGATCCGGGAAAGTTGCGGGGCGTATGTCGAGTCCTCGACCTCGTGCCCGACACAACGCACACAGTCATGCCCGAGCCCGCGGAGGGTGTCGATGCGGGAGGCTTCGACACCCTTTATCCAACGACGAGGAAGCGCGACGCGCGTAACCGCCTGGAGGTCAAAATCGAGGTTCACACCGCCGATGCAGCTTGAGTCCGGTCGTGACCCTATCGCCGCCACATTCCTTTGCGGGCTGGCGGTTCTGCGATCTACACTGCTCCATCGATGACTACACATGGACATCCGATGGCGCTCAACATTCGCAATGCAGAGGCTGAACGCCTCGCCGAGCGGGTCGTCGCCTTGACCGGCGAGACCAAGACGACGGCGGCCACCCTAGCTCTGCGCGAGCGCCTGGAGCGCCTGGAGCGGGCGTCCGGAAGGTCCCGACTGGCAGATGAGCTCGACGCGATTGCCCGCCACTCCGCCAGCCTGCCTCTGCTCGACCCGAGGTCCTCCGACGAAATTCTTGGCTACGACGCCAATGGCCTGCCTCGCTGACGGTCATCGACCCTTCGGCCCTGCTGGCGATTCTGCATGACGAGCCCGAGCGCCGGACGCTCAATGAGTTGATCGAAGCCGCAACCCAAAGGCGCCTGTCGACCGCAAGCTTTGTCGAGTTGTCGATCGTCATCGAGGCCCGCCGAGGTGCGGAAGGTATCCGCGATCTAGACCTGTTTCTGGCAACCGCAGGCATCGAGCTCGTGGCCTTCGACACAGCACAGGCAGGGCTGGCCCGCGAAGGGAAACCGGGGACCACGGTTGTTTCTGATTGACTCGGGAAACTGCGTTCTGTGCTTGTTCAGTCTCAAGAAACCGTGGTCTGTCCCTGATTAAACCCTCTCCGTCTGGCCGGACGCCAGATCCTTTGCGAATGCTCGCGACGGCCAACCGACGGTTCCTTTCGATCACAACGACTGGAAATCTTCCACGGCCACCTGGAGGATACGGCTCGGTTGTTTGCGATGGTCTGCCACCGCCAGATGATCGGCTTCGATCTTTTTCAGAATGTCGATCGCGAAGTACTGCTCGCCGCAATACTCGCATTCCAGACAGGGGACGTCCTCAACGATGAGGATTTCGTCGCCAATCTGATGGATATAGCGTGTGCGCTTCTCGATCAGGTGCGCGTGACCACAGAAACTGCATTGTTGTGTCATCAGGATCCGCCTCGCTGAAGTGGCGTCTTGAATTTCGGTGGCGTCGGAATGTAGACCGTGATCACGACCATCGAGTCACCTATCATGCCGCAGACGATATGTATCGGTTTACCACCGTCCGAAAACCCAACAACCAGACAACTCTCTCCACGCCCGGTGTCCGGGTACTCCTCAAGGATTCGCCCTGTCAGTAGTGCCTGCTCGACGTCCAGCAGGGACAGCCCGTCATTCTGCCGTTCTCTATCGCCATGTCGATTCTTGCCGATCGAACCAGCGTCCCGATAAGCGGCGCAAGGCTGTCCGGCGGCTCCCCGCCGCCGAAGAGCGCCGGCCAGGCGCCGTCGCGCGGGATGGCCTCGGGAAGAAGATCGAGGCCCAGATCGGCGATCGCGGCCGCGAAAGGCGCGAGCGCTTCGTCGCCGACTTGGTTGAAGACGACGCTGACCGCGAGTCGAGCCCCTTGACGATGCAGATCCGCGACGAGATCGGCAACGGACTCGAGCGCCCACACATCCGGCCACGCCGGGCGGGTGGGGACCAAGAGCCGATCGACACCGGCGAGGATCTCCATCACCTCGGGGCTGACGGTCGGCGGGCAATCGACCAGGACGGCGTCGAAGCGGTTGGCGCGCTCGGCCCAGTCGCGCCAGAGCGCGAACCCGCTGTCCGCCCGCACGGCGATTCCGAACCGGTCGGCGAAGCGCTCGCCCCAGGCCGCCGCTGTGCCTTGGGGATCGGTATCCAGAAGCAGCACCCGCGCACCGGGCGCGGGCGAGTGCCGCTCCGCGTGAGTGCCGGGTGCGGATCCGCCGGCCAGACGGACCGCGCAGCCGATGGCGAGGCTGGTCTTGCCCGTTCCGCCCTTGCGATGCCAGAAGGCGATGCGCGGCGGGGCTAAGTGGGCTGTATTCATGACGCTGCGGCTCGGTCGATGCGGTTCGGATGGCGCGATCGGATCATGGTCGGCTCCCGGGCGCTTCAGTCGATTCGCTGCAACAGGTCGACCCGATGCGGCTTCCACAGGCGCACGCCTTGCGGTGCCAAATGGCGTTCGAAGGCCGCGCGGATCTCGGCCAGGCGAGCGGCATCGAGATGTCGCTCGCGGTGGGTCACGTCGATGAAGCGTGCGGCGAAGCTCTCCCAGTCGGGGTAGATGCCTTCGGATTCGAAGAAGACCTCCTGCACCAGCTCGAACAGCCCTGCATCGACGGCATGCCGGAGGGCCTCGAACGCGGCCTCGCGGACCAGGCGCTCGTCGTCGATCAGGCACATGATGGCGTTGAAATCGCCCCAGTAGACGGGCTCGGAGACATAGAGCAGACCGCCCGGGACCAGCACGCGATGGATCTCGCGCAGCGCTTGATCCATGGCCGCAGTCGGGACATGGTGGAGCGACTTGAGCATGACCACGATGTCGTAGCTGGCATCCGGATCCGCGATCGACTCGGCGCCGCCGTAGCGAAAGGACACCTGCGGCAGATCCGCGATCGCGAGGTTGCGCTCATGCTGGATGTGATCGACCTCGGTCGCCGTGATCCGGGCCGCGCCGAGCCGGGTGGCCAGCGCATGGGTCATGTAGGCGGCGCCGCAACCCAGCTCCAGGACACGGCGGTCGCGCACCTCGATCAAGTTGCCGATGAGATCGATCTCCTCGCAACGATGGTAGGCGTTCGGATCGTTGATCTGCATGATGTGACGTGACTCCTCGGGTAGACGATGTCGATCGGGTCGGTTGTCGGACCACGCCTGCGATCCCTTTGTGCGATCTCTTACGGAGACACGGAGTGCGCAAGGAGGATGCCGTGTTTCTCCGTGTCTCCGTGTCTCAGTGTCTCAGTGTCTCCGTGAGAGGCTTTCCGAGCCGAGACGCGGACGCCGATTTGTCCGAATCGGCGGCGGGCGGCAGGTAGATTACGAAAGCCGACTCGACCGGGCATCCCCTGCGCATCACCTTCTAAGCATCCCGGCCTGATCGCTTGCCGCCCTATGGATTCAACGGAGCCCGATGGTCATGACCGACTTCACCCTGCATCCCCAACTCTTTGCCGATTGCCATCCGCTGGGCCGCTTGTCCGCGAGTCACCTGCTCCTGCATCGCAACGCGGCCGTGCCCTGGCTGATCCTGGTTCCGGAGACCGACTTGAGCAACCTGTTGGATTTGCCGATCGGGCAGCGCGACGCCGTCCTCGCCGACTGCAAGCGCGTCTCGGACTACCTGACGGCTGTTCTGGGATGCCCCAAGGTCAACGTGGCCTGGATCGGCAATCTGGTGCCGCAACTGCATGTCCATGTCGTCGGCCGAAGCCCGGCCGATCCCTGTTGGCCCAAGCCCGTTTGGGGACACCTGGAAACGACCCGGGCCTACACGCCGGCCGAGGTGGACGCCTTCAAGACGGGGGTTGCGGGCGACTGAGTTGGTTTCCGGGACAGTATCTACCAACCCGGGGCGACTGAAGTCGCCCCTTGGTCCGACATCGCCGTGACAGGTCCTGCAGGCTTGCGCAGTCGGGGCGTTTGGTCCCGAAAATCAGCGGTGAGCGAACGCGCGGTTCGGCGCGCCGGGTCATCCGCGAGCCATTGCAACCCGCTATCGCGCGCCGATCAACTCGATCGGGTACCCGTCCGGATCCGCGACGAAGGCGATGATGGTTGTGCCCGCATTCATGGGCCCGGCATCGCGGATGATCTTGCCGCCCTTTGCCTTGATCCGGTCCGTCGCCGCGTAGACGTCGTCGACCTCGATGGCGATATGGCCGTAACCGCTGCCCAAGTCGTAGTGCTCGACGCCCCAGTTATGGGTCAGCTCGATTACGGTCTGCTCCGACTCGGCGCCGTAGCCGAGAAAGGCGAGTGTGAACTCGCCGTCGGGATAGTCCTTTTGACGCAGGAGCGTCATCCCGAGGATCTCGGTGTAGAACGCGATGGAGCGCTGCAGGTTGCCGGTACGCAGCATGGTATGGAGGATTCTCATCCGGGTGACCTCTTGAGTTGTTGTCGAGCCTGTGCCGATATACCGAGCACACGCGGATTTTTCGCCGCATTGCACGCCCCGCGCGGGACGCACCCTGCTTTCCGAAAAACCCGCGTGTGCTCGATATATTCTCGCATCGACCCGGGCCTGCAGAAAAACCGACAAAAAAGCCTTGAAAAACGATTCGGTATTGGGCATGATGCGTCCTGTGCAGTGCTTCCCTGTAGTATTTCGGTTGTTACCCCTCTCCGCGTGACGTGGCAGATCCTTCCGTAATCTCCCGACAGCCGCCTGCATACGTGAAGATGTTTTTGTTAAATCTAGAGAATACAGTAAATGGCTACAGGCACAGTTAAGTGGTTCAGTGACGAGAAGGGCTTCGGCTTCATCGCTCCTTCCGACGGCTCCAAGGACGTTTTCGTCCATCACAGCGCCGTCCAAGGGAGTGGCTTCAAGTCGCTGGCCGAGGGACAGAGCGTCTCTTACGACGTCGAGCAAGGCCAGAAAGGTCCGAGCGCGACCAACGTCGTACCGAAGTAAGAACAGCCTTCAGGTGCCCGTCACCTGAGCTGAAAAAGCCCCGCCAACTGCGGGGCTTTTTGCGTTTTCGGTCCGTTGAAAGTCGGCGGCCCGCCCCTCTCTTTTTTCTCTCTTGCGGAACCCTGCTTTGATCTCCACAGCCAACATCACCATGCAGTTCGGCGGCAAGCCGTTGTTCGAAAACGTCTCCGTGAAATTCGGCGGAGGCAATCGCTACGGCCTGATCGGCGCCAACGGCTGTGGAAAATCCACCCTGATGAAGATCCTCGGCGGGGATCTGGAACCGAGTGCTGGCAACGTGTCTGTCGAGCCAGGCAAGCGGCTCGGCAAGCTGCGCCAGGACCAGTTCGCCTTCGAGAACTTCGGGGTGCTCGACACCGTCATCATGGGCCACGAGGAGTTGTGGCAGATCAAGAAGGAGCGCGACCGCATCTATGCGCTGCCGGAGATGAGCGAGGAAGACGGCATGGAGGTCGCGCACCTGGAGGTGCATTTCGCCGAGCTGGACGGCTACACCGCCGAGGCGCGTGCCGGCGAGCTGCTGCTCGGCCTGGATATCCCGCTGGAGCAGCACGAAGGCCCCATGAGCGCCGTCGCACCCGGCTGGAAGCTGCGCGTGCTGCTCGCCCAGGCATTGTTCGCCGATCCGGACATCCTGCTGCTCGACGAGCCCACCAACAACCTCGACATCAACAGCATCCGCTGGCTCGAAGAGGTGCTGAACGCCCGCAACAGCACCATGATCATCATCTCGCACGACCGGCATTTTCTGAACAGCGTCTGCACCCACATGGCCGACCTGGACTACGGCGAGCTGCGCGTCTACCCCGGGAACTACGACGAGTACATGACCGCCGCCAGCCAGGCGCGCACGCGCCTCTATTCGGACAACGCCAAGAAGAAGGCACAGATCGCCGAACTACAGACGTTCGTCAGCCGCTTCTCCGCCAACGCCTCCAAGGCGAAGCAGGCGACCTCGCGCCAGCGCCAACTCGAGAAGATCAAGCTCGAGGACATCAAGCCCTCGAGCCGGGTCAACCCCTTCATCCGTTTCGGCCAAGACAAGAAGCTCTATCGTCTGGCGCTGGAGGTCGAGGGCCTCGCCAAGGGGTACGACGGCACGCCGATCCTCAGCGGTCTGGACCTGACGGTGGAGGTCGGCGAGCGGGTGGCCATCATCGGCCCCAACGGCATCGGCAAGACCACCCTGCTGCGCAGCCTCGCCGGCGACCTCACGCCCGACGGCGGCGAGATCAAATGGTCGGAGAACAGCACACTGGGGTATTTCGCCCAAGATCACGCGGCCGATTTTTCCGACAGCACCACCCTCTACGACTGGATGGACCAGTGGAAACAGCCCGGCGACGACGAGCAGGTCATCCGCGGCACCCTGGGGCGGCTGCTGTTCTCGCAGGACGAGATCAAGAAGCCCGTGAACGTGATCTCGGGCGGCGAGCAGGGCCGCATGCTCTTCGGCAAGCTGATGCTGCAGAAGCCCAACATCCTGTTGATGGACGAGCCGACCAACCATCTGGACATGGAGTCCATCGAGTCGCTCAACACCGCGCTGGAAGACTACCCGGGCACCCTGATCTTCGTCAGCCACGACCGCGAGCTGATCTCGTCTCTTGCGACCCGGATCATCGAGCTGACACCCCGGGGCGTGGTCGACTTCCGCGGGAACTATGAAGACTATGTCGAGCGCGTGGTCGCTGCGGCATAGGGCGATTTGCGGAACGCACATCCCGACCGCACATGTCTGGAAGGAATCGAGTCCCTGACGCCCTAAACCGCGTCCAGAGCGAGATGCTCACTTTCGAGTGAGCTCGAAGTTTGGTGAATCCACGACCCTTAGCGGGGGACGCGGTTTAAATTTTATATTTTTTAATACTTTAAACCGCGCCGGCTCCAGCGGTTCTGAAATCCGCCGGGGCCGATCCCATCCAAAAACATCGCATACCGCACTGGGCGCGGTTTAAGGTGATTTCCGTAAACTTCCATACCCGTAGGTTGTGCTGACGATAGGAAGCACAACTTGCGCCGACGGTTGGTTGTGCCTCGCACGGCTCGGCACAACCTACGCCCTTGACATGAAGGTTTCCGGAATTCGCCTAAATCGTGAGCAAACCGTCGCAGAATTGTCTTTGTCGTGTTCGTTGTCGTTGTCGTAATCGGATTCCGGACGAACACGACAACGAGTAGAGTCTTCGAGCACTTTACCTGCGCGACAATCGGTTGATGGCGTCGCCATGGTGCGGTGCGGCGCGGCTTCGATCTTCGCAGCCACCCTCACAGCCGACTGAGACTCACCGTCTGCCGAAAGCGGGCCAAGGCCACGGCAAAGGCCAGCGCCCCAAGCCCCAAGGTCGCGGCCAGGTGCGTCCAGACCAGATCGAGCCCGGCGCCTCGGAAGACCACGGACTGGACGAAGGCGACGAAGTGGGTCGTCGGCGAGACGAGCATCACCCGTTGCAGCAGCTCGGGCATGGCATCGAGCGGGGTGTTGGCCCCCGAGAGCATGTACATCACCAGGAACACCGGGATGGACAGCAGCCCGAACTGCGGCATGGTTCGTGCCAGGGTGGCGAGCAGGATGCCGAGCGCGGTGAGCGAGAAGAGGTAGACCCCGAGCCCGAGCACGAAGAGCCCGAGCGAGCCTGCATTGGGCACCCCGAGCAGCCCCTGGACGATCACGACCATGGCGAAGGTGGCCCCCAGGAGGATGACCAGTCCGTTGGCCCAGACCTTGGCAAGCATGATCTCGGCCGCCGTGAGCGGCATCACCAGCAGATGCTCGATGGTCCCGTGCTCGCGCTCGCGGATCAGCGCAGCCCCGGTGAGCACGATGCCGAGCAGGGTGACCATGTTGACGATCTGCATCACGGACATGAACCAAGCCGACTCGCCGTTTGGATTGAAGGCGAGCCGGATCACCGCCCCCACGGCCGGCGCCTCGGCCGGAGAGGATTCCGCGCGATCGCCTCGGAAATAGAGCAGCGGCTCCTCGACAAGCACCCGCTCCAGATAGCGCGCCCCCGCACCGGCCATGGCCATGGCGGTCGCATCCACGATGACCTGCACGGCCGGGCGACGCCCCTCCGAGGCATCGGCCTGGAGACGCGGCGGGATGTCGATCACGAAGGTATAGCGACCCGCGTCCATGGCCGCGTCGATCGCGTCGAGCCCGATCTGCTCGGGTGTCTGGAAATAGGGCGGGAGCAGGGTTTCCGTCAGGCGCACCGAGAGCTGCGAGCGGTCCTCGTCCACCACTGCCACCGAGGCATGCTCGAGCTGGAGCTTCACCCCGCGGGACGGGGCGATGATGGCGAAGGTGAAGGCGTAGATCATCAGGAAGACCAACACCGGATCGTAACGCAGGCTGATCAGCTCCTTGAGCCCCAGGCGGTAGACGTTCGCGAGCCGCATCTCAGCGCTCCCGGGTGCGCAGCAGGGCGAGCCCGAGCAGGAAGAAGGCGAGCCCGAAGGCCGCAAGCACCAGATAGTCCAGCCACAGATCGCCCAAGGTCAGCCCCTTGGTAAAGCTCCCCACGCTCACGTGATTGAACCAGGCGCTCGGAAAGCCGTAGCCCATGATGCGCGCAGGTCCGGTCAGCGCGGAGACCGGCACCAGCATACCGGAGAAGAGGATGGTCGGAATCGTGCTGACGATGGCCGTCCCGAAGACGGCCGCGATCTGGGTGCGCATGAAGGTGGACATGAGGAGCCCGAGCCCGGTGCTCGCGAAGACGAACAGGACCGCCCCGAGCGTGAGGCCGACGAGACTCCCGGCAAGCGGTACCCGAAACAGGAAGAGCGCCATCAGGAGCAGGATCAGGTAGCTCAGGAGCGCCAGACCCACATACGGGAGCTGCTTGCCGAGCAGGAACTCCCCGCCCTTGGTCGGGGTCGCGTAGAGGTTGATGATGGAACCCAGCTCCTTCTCGCGCACCACGCCCACGGCGGTCATGGTGGCCGGGATCATGATGAGCAGCAGCATCAGGATCCCCGGCACCATGGCGTAGACGCTTTTGAAGTCTTGGTTGTAACGAAAGCGTGTCTCGACCGTCACCGGAAATGCGGACAGCCCCGCGTATGCGTCGCCCGCCAAGGTCTCCAGATAGCCTCGATGCACGCCCTCGGCATAGCCGCGAATGGTGTCGCCGCGGAAGGGGATGGCTCCATCGATGATGAAACCGACCTCGGGCCGGGCGCCGCGTTGCACGTCCCGACCGAAGCCCGGCGGGATCTCGATTGCCAAGGTCAGCCGGCCGCTCTCGAGCCGCCGCCACATCTCGGCCGCATCGCCCGGCGGGGCCTGCTCGAAGAACCAGGTCGAGCCGGCGAAGTGCTCCAGGTAGTCCCGACTCGCCGGGGTGCGGTCGTGGTCGAGCACGGCGTAGGCGATCTCGTCGACGTCGAAGGAGATCCCGAAGCCCATCGCGATCATCAGGATCGCCGGCCCGAGCAGGGCGAAGGCGAGACGGATCGGGTCGCGCCGAAGCTCGGTGCCCTCGCGCCGGGTATAGGCCCAGAGCCGTCGCAGCGAAAAGCGCGCGGGCCCGAGCGGCTTTCGGGGCGGCTTGCGCAGCGGCCGGGGGAGCACGGGGTCCTGCCCTATCTCCCGGTCGGGCGCGATCTCCTCGCCCGCGTCCGCCGCACCCTGCTCCATGTAGGCGATGAAGGCGTCCTCCAGGGTTGCCGCACCCTGCCGGGCCTTGATGTCCGCGGGTGTGCCCTCGGCGAGCACCCGACCGCCGTGCATCAGCGAGATGCGGTCGCAACGCTCGGCCTCGTTCATGAAGTGGGTGGAGATGAAGATGGTCACCCCTTGCTCCCGCGAAAGCATGAGGAGCTGCTCCCAGAAGCGGTCTCGGGCGATCGGGTCGACCCCGGAGGTCGGCTCGTCCAGGATCAGGAGCTCGGGCGCATGGATCACCGCCACGGCGAGCGACAAACGCTGGCGCACCCCGAGCGGCAGCGACTCGGCGCGGGCATCGATCACGTGTGCGAGGTCGAACCGCTCGGTGAGCTCAGCGATACGCGCGGGGATGCGCGGCGCGGGCAGCCGGTAGAGCCGCGCATGCAGGTCCAGATTTTGGCGCACGCTGAGCTCGCCGTAGAGCGAGAAGGACTGGGACATGAAGCCCAGACGCCGGCGCAGCGCCGTGTCCTCCGCGTCCACCGGCCGGTCGAAGACCCACGCCTCGCCCTCGGTGACCGGCAGGAGGCCGGTCAGCATCCGCATGGTCGTGGTCTTGCCGCTGCCGTTGGAGCCGAGGAAGCCGAAGATCTCGCCCTTGTGGATCGAGAGACTGACCCGGTCGACCGCCGTAAAGTCCCCGAAGCGCCGGGTGAGACCCTCGGCGCGGATGGCAGGCGGCCCGTCCCCGTCGGGGGTACGAGGCGGCACCACCAGGCGCCGATGCCCGCCGCGGCGCTCCGCGGGGAGGAGCGCAACGAAGACCGACTCCATGTCCCGCTCGCCGGTGCGCGCACATAGCTCACGCACGCTGCCGGCGGCGAGCACCCGGCCGGCGTCCATCGCCACCAAGGTGTCGAAGCGCTCGGCCTCCTCCATGTAGGCCGTGGATACCAGGATGCTCAGGTCCGGGCGACGCCGCCGCAACCGGTCCATCAGCTCCCAGAAGCGGCGGCGCGAGAGCGGGTCGACCCCGGTGGTCGGCTCGTCGAGGATCAGCAGCTCGGGGTCGTGGATCAGCGCACAGCAAAGCCCGAGCTTCTGCTTCATCCCGCCGGAGAGGTGCATCGCCGGACGCTCGGTGAAGGGTGCGAGGCCGGTGGCCGCCGTCAGCTCGGCGATGCGCTCGGCCCGGGTCGCCCTGTCCTGCCCGAACAGACGACCGAAGAAATCCAGGTTCTCACGCACCGAAAGGCTGGGGTAGAGATTGCGGCCGAGGCCCTGAGGCATGTAGGCGATGCGCTCGATCACGGCGTCGCGCGCGCGGCGCTGCCGCAGGTCATGCCCGAGCACCTCGACCCGACCGGACTGGATCTGCCGTACCCCCGCGATGATCCCGAGCAGGGTCGATTTGCCGACCCCGTCGGGCCCGATGAGACCGGTCAGCCGTCCGGCGGTCAGCTCGAGCGCCACCTCCCGGAGGGCGTCGACACCCGGATAGGCGTGGCTCAGCCCGCTCAGTCGGACGACGGGGCCGGCGGCATGCTCGGCCATAGCGATGACCTCGGGGGCGGTAATCTCGATTCCAAATGCTCGGGCCAAAGCGCGTCGGGGCTGAGCTGTACATAGGCGATGCCGGGGAGCCCGGTCTTCACCAGCGTCTCGTAGCGCGCGAGCAGCTCCGGGGCGACCCGCACCTTCACGCGGAAGGCGAGCGACTCGCGCACGCTCTGCGTCTCGACCTGTTTGGGCGTGAACTGGGCGCGCGGGGCGACGAAGGAGACCACCGCGGGGACCACGTACTCGGGGGCGGCATCCAAAACGATCCGCGCCGGCGCACCCAAGGGCACCCGTCCCGCCGCCGCTGTCGGCAGGAAGATGACCATATAGACGTCGCCGAGGTCGAGCAGGGTCAACACCTTGCCGCCCACGCCCAGCACCTCGCCCGGCTCCGCCAGTCGGTAAAGCACGCGTCCACCGCGGGGCGCCTTGAGGGTGCTGTCCGCGATGTCGACCTCGACGCGCTCGATACCCGCCTGCACCGCCTCGATCGCCGCCTCGGCCGCGACCACCTGCACGCGAGACGCCCACAGGGCCGCCTCGGCGCTGCGCACGCCGGTGCGCGCTTGATCGACCTGCTCCTCCGAGACGAATTGATCGGTGCGCGAGAGTCGCTGCAGCCGGTCGAGGTCACGGCGGGCGAAGTCGAGCTCGCTCTCGCGCTGCTCCACCACCGCAAGTGCATGCTGGCGCTCCTGCTCGGCCTGCCGCAGCTCGGCGCGGACCTGGCGCTGCTGGGCCTGCAGGGCATCGGTATCGAGGACCGCGACGACCTGCCCCGACTCGACCCGATCGCCTTCCTGGACCCGCACCTCAGCCAGCCGTCCGGCCAGCTTGGTCGCGACATCCACCTCGATCGCCTCGATCCGACCGTTGCCGACGGCAAAGCCCTCGGGGAGTGCCGCATCGCCCAGCAGACCTCGAACCGCGCCTGTCAGCGTCTGGAGGTTCCCGCCGGCGACGAGCATCCACCCCGCCGTGGCGGCGGCGAGGACGGCGACAAGGATCGCCGCGGCAAGAAGCCAGCGACGGCGTCTGATCATGAGGTCGGCCCGCGTGATCCGGGCGACTGCGCCCGCTCGCCGCTGACGGCGATGAGTGCGGGACAGGCGGACGGTGGCGGCTGGTTAAGGTGTTGGGTCATGGCGACAACCTGGCCAACAGGATGAAATCGCGCACAGATGCGATGTTGGTTCCGGCATAACCGCCAAGCGCGAGCAAATGCGGCTTGTCGCCGGTCACAAGATAGTCGGCCTGGCCGCCCGAGGCGATGGACAACAGATAGTTGTCGTAAGGGTCGGGTGAGGCATCCACCGGCGGGAGCGTCTTCACCAACACGGCAATCTGGCGCAAGTCGTTGACGAGGCGACCGGCCAGGGCCGGTTTCAGGCGGGCCCGGAGCTTCGGATAGCGCGTGACCCGCATCAATTCATCAAGCTGCGGGACCGCCGTCAATAGCGTGAATCGCCCCTGCCGCCAATGGCTGATGAGTTGGGCTGGTCGCGAGGAGTCCATCAACAAGGCGCTGACCAGGACGTTGGTATCCAGTACGACCCGCATGGTTCAGCGCGTGCTCGTCGCGGCTCGGGTCAAGATCTCTCCTGCGTCTCGTGACGCACCGCCTCGGTCGCTTCGTTGATCAGATCTTGCAATGCTTCCGGGGCAAGGTCGGCGAACTGCGCCCGCGTTTCGGAAAGGGTTTGGTCAAACACGCGCCAGCGCACGGCGTCCTCGATGAACTTGGACAGATCGCCTTTCTTCAGTCCACGCTGGGCGAGCAGGCTGCGCACGGCAATGTCGGTGTCCTTCGACACCGTCACCGTCCAGCGCGTGGTGTTGCCTTCGTGCATGGGGCACCTCGGGTATGAAGCAGATAAGCACCTATACGCATAACATCTTAAACCGCGTCCAGAGCGAGATGCTAACTTTCGAGTGAGTTCGAAGTTTGGTGAATCCACGACCCTTAGCGGGGGACTCGATTTAAAATTTTATATTTTTTAATACTTTAAACCGCGCAGGCTCCAGCGGCTCTGAAATCCGCCGGGGCCGATCCCATCCAAAAACATCGCATACCGCACTGGGCGCGGTTTAGGCGCTGCGGCTCAAGCCCGTTTCGGTGCCGGCTTGCCACCTATCAATTGACGCTGGCACACTGGTTCCAGCTCAAGATGCCCCTCACGGAGACACGGAGGAGAGAGGAGAGAAGGGAACATGAGGGATTCACTTCGTACGCTCCTAACGGCGTTGGGGATACTGAGTGTCGTTAAGTCCGGGACGGTTTGAATGTCCATCTTTACTCTCCGTGTCTCCGTGAGAGAACCCATGAAACGCATCCGGCTGCGAGCTGCGCTGCGCTGCGCTAGGCGCTCCACCCTCGCCGCATCAGGTTGTCGAAATCCCGCCGTGCCAGCACGGCAGCGCAGTCGCGCCAAGCGTCGTCCGCCGGTTTGATGCTGTCGTTGTAGCGCAGATCGAACCCCGTGGCCTGACGCCGCTCCTCGATGTAGCGATCCATCTTCTCGCCCAAGGTCTCCAGATCGTCGATCCAGTCGTCCTTGATGGTGTCGGGCAGACCGCCGAAGAGATCGTAGCGGTTGCGCATGCGCTCGGACAGGCGCGCGTAGACCGTCTCGTCGACCGTGCCCTGGTGCACGAGATTGAGCATGTCCACGGTGGCGCGCGCCTGCCCGAAGCGTTTGATGCGCCCGATGCGCTGCTCCAGGCGGGTCGGGTTCCAGGGGAGATCGACGTTGATCAACGTGCCGAGGGTTTGCAGGTTCAAGCCCTCGCAGGCCGCATCCGTGGCGACCATGATGCGGATGTCGTGATCGGCGACCATCCGCTTGAGCGCCTCGCGGGCGATGCCGACCGCCTGGCCCTCGCGATAGAGGCGGCTGCGATCGGCACCGGCATAGAGCCCGATGGTCTCGACCGGATGCTCGGCGGCCAGGGCGTCGGCGACCCAACGGGCGGTGTCGTAATACTGGCTGAAGATGATGCAGCCGAGATCCAGCCAACTCTCCTCGTTGAGGTAGTAGCGGATGGCACGCAGCTTCGGATCATCCGTCATGCCCTCCAGAGCGACGAGCAGCGTTTGGAGCGCTGCGCGCTCCGTGTCGGTCTGCACGGCCACCTCCTCCTCGCCCTCCTCGGTCTGCTCGGTGACCGTGCGCCCCGCCAGGAGCTTGGTTGCGGTGTTGATCCCGGCCACGACGCTGGAGCAGACCCGCTGCTGCATCAGATTCTTCATGAACCCGCCGCCCTTGCCGCGTTTGGCCAGCACACTGCCGAATTCACGGGCCTCCTGGTAGGCCCGATCAAAATCCGGTGTGGTGCGCAGGGCGATGTCCTGGAACAGGGCGTTGAAGAGATGGGGATCCTTCACCAATCCGGTCTCGGGATGAACATTGACGGCGATCTTGTCCAGCAGCCCGCGCTCTTCGAGGGTCGTACGCTTGCGCAGGACCACATGACGGACCAGCGGATTCTCGCGCTGGAAGAAGCTCGCCCCGTCGATCACCCGATCAAGCTCGGTCTCCAGGTCGTCGCGCAACTCCGGGGGGAGATCGGTCAGCGCCCCGGCCAGGTGATCGCTCGCGCGCAGTCCGAGGTCTTCGCGCAGATTGTGGAACAGGCGCCGGGCGTTGGGCTCGTTGGTCGAATCCCGGGTCGGCAGCGGCGAGCGCAGCAACTGCCAGCCGTAGTCGATGTCCTCGACCCGCTGCGCGCCGCCGAGCAGCGGCAACACCCGTTCCGGGCAGTGCCAGTCGGACAGCGCATGACCGAGCACGAAGCCCTGGCTGCCCCGGTGCAGCACGCGTACCAGGTCCCACAGATCCTCGGCTTTGGTCTGGATCGGGGTCGCGGTGCCGAGCAGCAGATGATCGGTGCGGTCGGCGATGGCGTGCATGAAGGCCAGCAGCGCGTTCGGCTCGCCGGCATCCGCACCGTAGCCCTGGCGGGAACGCGCCTTATGGGCCTCGTCCAGGATCACCACCGCGTAGCCGATCCCGACCAGGATCGCCTTCTCGCGCGAGGGTTGCACCATCAGCCCGGTGGAGACGATGCCGATGCGCAGCGGACAGCGGGCGATGTGCTCCGGGCCGCTCGGGGAGATCGCCCGCGCCTCGGTGTCGAGCCAGACCTTGCGCGTGGAGTGCCAGCGGGCGCAGGGGATGCCGAGCTTGTCGATCATCTCGGTCTGCCACTGCTCGCAGAGCGTGGCGGGGGCGAAGATCACGATCGGCTTGCGGCGTCGGCGCGTCTGCTCCGCGAGCAGGCACAGGGTCAGCGCAGCGGTGCCGAGCGACAGCGTCTTGCCCAGACCCACCTCGTCGGCCAACAACAGTCGGACCTGGCCGTGATCCTTGTAGTGCCGCAGACACTCGGTGACGAAACCCTGCTGCCAGGGCTGCAGCGACATGCCCTCGCGATACAGCGGTGACTCGATCAGCGCCGCCGGGGCGAGGGTCTCCTCGGTCGCGATCTCGCCGAGATCGACCTCGAAGCGTCGCCCGCGCCGGCGGACCTCCCGGCAGACTGCCTCGGGGAGGGGCTTTGCGGCGTTCCACAGGTGCTCGAACTCGGCCTCGATCCAGGCCACGCCCTCGGGCGAATCGTCCTCCCAGAGGATCTCGTAGTGCTGCTGCCACCCGTGGCGGGTCTCGTTCATCGAGCCGATGAAGCCGACCTTGCGCCCGTCGGCCCGCTCGATCACGCCGGCCTTGCCGTGCAGAAAGCCGCAGAGGCTGTCGGGCGCGACCCGGATCACCTGGCCGCGCCGGGCCAGAAAGGCATCCAGACGCCGATAGCGCTCGCGGTTGAGCAACGACTCGGCTTCGATCGAGCGCTCGTTCCAGCGGCCCAGCATGCGCGCCTCGCGCAGCTGCGCGACCTTCAGATCTTCGGGCGAGAGATCGACGTTGCAGACGATGCGCACGTCCGCCACCGACTCCAGCCATTCATGCGCGACCTCGAACAGCGAGCTGGTGAAGTAGCCGGCGATGCGGTGATAGCTGCGGGCTCCTTGGAGCTGGTCGGCAAGAAAGCCCTGGTCCAGCGGCGTGGTGCGGGAAGAGAAGCGGCGGATGGTCAAGGCGATTACCAGGCACGCACGCCGGGATCGGCACGGGCGCCTTTCTGCACTTCCGACAGGATATTGGTATCGATCAGGAAGCCCATTCCGGATCACCCCGACCGAAGTCCCGAGCACGCTGCAGATCCTCCGCAGTGAGACCCTCCGTCAATCCCGCCAACAGCGCCTTCAGATCGCCACAGTCATTGGCGGGCCGAGGTGGATCATCCACCGGCAACAGCTCGCGAAAATAGGTTCCATCCAATTTAGACATCAGTCTTCGCCGCCGAGCACAGACGGACCGGGTGCGATCACATGACCCGCAAGACGAATCGCCTCGGCGACCTCGTAAGGCACGATCGCGCTGTCGTAGATCGTTCGGAGCACGGAAAAATCACCGCACGCTGCACACAAGGCAAGCAGTGGCGAGGTATCCATCACGATCCGACGGTTCGCTTCAGGCATTGGCGAAGTCTTCGGCCAGCTCATCCGGCGTGATCTGGATCGGGGAGACTCCATAGCGATGCAGATCGAGTATAAAGGCAACGCGGGGCACACCGGCCAGTTGCGCCGCTTGCCCGCTCGTGAGGCGACCCAGCTCGAACAGCTTCACGGCCATTGCCATGCGGGCCTCCTGTTCGAACTCGTTGCGGCTCACTCGAAGTGCATCCGGCAGCGCATCCGGATAGTCGATGACCAGTTGCATCATGCCTCCCTCCGTTATTCAGTCACTCGCGTTGTGAGAGATCCCGGGTTTTACAGAAACCGCTGATGGCGCATCCGGCTGGCGATCGCCTCCGCGGCGCGCCGGATCTCCGGTCCGCGGGCCTTGGCGGCGATGAAGGCGGTCATGTCGACCAGCAGCGGGCGACGGTGGAGATAGTCCGGGATCGCGTCGCGCAGATTGGCCATGACGACCTCGGGATCCTTGTCGGCCAGGAACTCTTGCACGGCGATGACCAGCGCCGCGAGCGGGGTAGCCCCGAGCTCGGTGCGGTCGGTGAGATCGCGCGGCTTGAATTCGGTGACCGATTTTAGCCGCGCCGCGTTCGGTTTGGTGCTCGCCATCACCGCCGCATAGTCGTCGACCCGGAACGCCTTGGCGAAGTTCTGGTAGTTGTCGAGCTTGGACGCCCCGGTGGTCTCCATGTCGAGCATGCGCAGGTAGAAGCGCTGGATGCCGCCGATGGCCTGCCAGGTCTCGCGCTCCAGTCCCTCGGGAACGAGCAAACCGTTGGCGGTCTCGGCCGCCTGCTCGACGATCTCGTCGACCACCGTGGTCTCGCCCTTGCGGCGCGGACGCAGGGCAAAGGCGGTCACATCCTCGCCGCCGAGGCTGGTGTAGCCGGTCAAGACCTTGAGCGCCGCCGCGTAGCCGGCCATCTGCAGGTCCGAGTCGTTGAAGACCGGCGCGCCCATGCGGGCCTCGGTCTCGGTGTTGAGATGCAGCATCTGTTTGATCTGGGCATCGACCTCGCGTTTCACCTCGGGAAGGATGAGTTGCTTGAAGCCGGGTCGCTCGCCGGCGGGGCGCTTGCGCAGCATCAGGATCACGGTGCCCTGGACATAGCCGCCCTTCTTGAGCTCCGATGTGGTTTCGGTGGCGATGTACCAGGCGCCAACCACCTGCAGACCGGCGGCCCAGAAGATGCTCACCATGTCGGACCAGACGCCGGTGTCCTGGTGGGTGAACATCACGCATTGCATGCCGTTGTCCGGCATGTGCTCGGTCATCGCCTTGTAGGCGTCGACCATGCCGCGGCGGAAGTCATCGCCGGAGCCTTTGATGGCGAGGTCTCGGCGCGAGTCCCAGGTCCACTGGTCGAAGGGTGGTGGCGGGTTTTTGCGGAGCCAGGCGATGAAGAACTCGCTGATCTCGTGGTAGTGCACCGCATCGGCGTATGGAGGATCGGTCAAAAATAGATCGGCATCGCCGACGATCTCGCGGGCATCAAGGGCCACTACAGTCGTGATCGACTCAATGCGTCGATCACCAGGGTAGTCGTACCTCAGTACGTTATTTGCCGACCACCAGGATCGCACGGCGAAGTTGAAGAGCGTATTGAGCGCCTGATTAGAAAACACGTTTGCAGGCAGATCGCGTCCACCACCGGCTTTGTGCGGAGGTGTCGTATGCCAACGGACCAGTCGGCCGGAATTATCCAAAAATATGCTGACGTTGAACTTGTCGATCGCCCGAGTACCGGACTGGTTCAGCAAGGCCCCCATCAGGAGCGTGCGCGGATCGAAAAGCTGATGCCAATACATCCAGCCGCGCGTTCGAATCGGCTCATCGGTCTTGTCGCCCGGCTCGATCGGCATATCAGGCACCAGTCCTTCATCCTGCCAGCGCGCCAGATGCCCGGCGACGATCGCCTCGACCCTACGCTCGCGGTCCAGATCCGCCGCGGTCACAGCGGCGAAGAAGGTCGTCGGACGATGCGCATCGAGGGTTTCGCGCGTAATCCATTGGATGCAGTACAGCCGCTCCTGAAAGATGTCGTCCGGGCGCGGCTTGAAGTCGTGCTGCTCCCAGCGGCGAAGCCGGTTGGCGGTACTGCCGTCGGCGTCGCGATAATCGCCACGGATGGTCTTGATCGGCGTGCGATAGGTCTTGCCGTCGAGCGCGTAGACGAGATTGCCGTCGTGCACCGTGCCAAGCTCGGCAGTCCGCATCTCGTCGACCGAGACGCCGGTGAGGATCTCGATGTCGAACCGCTTGCTCGCATGATCGGGGACCAGCCGAGCAATCACATTGTGGGTCTTCGAAATGACCCAGCTCGGCGCCATCGGCACCATCCAGCCGGTCTCCGGGCAGCGCGTTTCCAGACAGTAGAGATAGGCTTTGGCCCGATTGCCTGCACTGTCGTGCTCGATGCCCAGTTTCGTGACAATCCGATCGACCCTTGTCGCGACTTCGCGTTGGGCCCGCTCGATCTCGGCGCGCTTTTGGGGCGAGGCGCCGATGATGTTGAGCGCCCCCCAGGTCAGCATGCATGCGATCGGGTTGAGGTCCGAGGCATAGACATCGCAGCCCAACCGCGCGGCCTCGAAGGGGATGGAACCCCCGCCGCAGAAGGTGTCGCCGACCTTCGGCCGATGTCCGAAGCGCAGGATGCCGAGCTGCTCGACCAACTCCTGATGCGAGTGGGCCTCAATGCCGAAGCGGCCCAGATGGGCGTTCACGGCGAGCCAGATCGGGGCATAAAGCGCGGACTGCTCCAGCTCCTCCGGGCGTTTACAGAGTCCCGCGCGTTC
The DNA here is from genome assembly GCF_018399035.1 of Thiocapsa sp. Taxonomy (GTDB): domain Bacteria; phylum Pseudomonadota; class Gammaproteobacteria; order Chromatiales; family Chromatiaceae; genus Thiocapsa. Next base: position 4,425,127 of record NZ_CP073760.1, on the reverse strand, counting down.
CTCGTAGGTGGGATAGGTCGCCAGCGCCTGGGCCAGCAGATCCAGCTTGTCGGCCTCATCGATGTCGCGACGCCAGCGAATGGTGAGTCCAGGATAATCGTCGGGTTCAAACGGACACTGCAGACAGGCCAAGTCTTGCTGCGTGGCCGCCTTACCCTCGTAAGACGCGGCGAAGTAGCGCCTGGTATCCGCGAGCGTCAGACGCCGGGCAAGCTCCGTCACGCTGATCTTCGGCTCGCGCCGGGCGAGTCCGGCGGTGTCGAAGGCCATCAACTGCTCGAAGATCTCCAGGTCCTGCTCCGGATCATCCGTCTGGGGCAAGAGGCTGCCGAGCAGGATGGCCCGCACCAGGATGAGCGGCTTACGGCCCTTCCAGTAGGACCCGAGCGCAGTCAGCGTCTGCCCTGCCCCGGCCTTACGCTCACGCTGTGCCTCGAACGAGATCTTCTGTGCCGGAAAAACCGCCTCGATCAGCGCAGGGGCGTCTCTCAACGCGAAAGGCTCGAGCCGCGATTCTCCGTCTGCCGTATCCGTGTGTGATTCAACCATCATCGCGTTGCGAGTCCAAAGGCTCTTAATCTCCCACGGAGACACGGAGTCACGGAGAAGAAAGAGAAAAGAGAAAAACGAGTCAGCAAATAAAGAACTTAGGGTTGCCCTGGTCGCGAAGCTCCCGCTTCGCAACCCGAGAGACGAAGCTCCGCTTCACGAACCCAACCAACCACCAATCGCTCATCGGCACAGTCGTGAAGCAGAGCTTCAGCTCGTGGTGACGCAGCGGGAGCTGCGTCACCAGGGTCAGTCGAGTCGGAGGCAGAATGTTATCGATCATTGCCCTGGTGCCCTAGTCGCCAAGCTCCCGCTTGCCCTGGTCGCGAAGCTCCCGCTTCGCGACCCGAGAGACGAAGCTCCGCTTCACGAACCCAACCAACCACCAATCGCACATCGGCACAGTCGTGAAGCACGTCATCTTGATGACGGCTGAGGAGGGCGTCAATCCTGGAACAGCGACAGCGTTCCCTGCTCTTGCGGTCCGACCTGATCCAGGAGGATCCGGGTCTTCAACTGGGCATTCTGGGCCACATCCCCCAAGGCGTAGCGCAACGCGACGCGCCATCCCTTCTCTGCGTCCAGTACACCGCCGGTCGCGACCGACGTCATGCCGAACAACCACCAGCGTTCTTCCGGGCGCAACGCGAGCCAGTTGCGCACCGCCACGCGGATCTTCTCGGGATCGAGACGCTCGACCGCCCACGCCAGGACGCACAGCTCCTTGCCCAGCAGACGATCGACCGGGGTCTCGCCCACCTTCCAGGTGCCGCCGGCCAGGTTGTGCTCCGCGAGCCGGGCATTGAAGGCACGCTGCACCTCGGCACGGATCGCGGTCCAACGCGGACGCTCCAGGAGCACGCGGTCGATGACCTGCTCGCGAACGCTCTCCGAGCCCATGCCGAGGTGCTCGCGAATCAGGATCGGCGCGGTGTTGCCGCGTGGAATTTCGACCACGAAATGATGCGGGTCGGAGGTCGCCGGCACGCCGAAGCCGCGGGTGGGATGGGCGTAGGCGGCGCGCTCGCCTCGTTTCGTTTGTGCGCTCACGTCGCCCCTCATGAAGCCGACGGTGATCGCGACGGAACCATCGCGTCGAAACCGGCAACGCGTCTGACGGCACGGGCAAGTGACGGCGACGACTCGGCGGCCCGTCGACAATCCCAATCAACGCGCACAAATCCGGACAGTCGCTCGTTGTAACCGAGCCCGACCGGGAAGGAGATCCCGGGGGCCGGCAGGATGTCCGCCCTCAGATCCCGCCGCCGCGATTTCCGAACGAGATCGAGCAAGGCACGTTTGGGGTCTGCAAGATCGTCAGGTCTGTCGGGTATCTTGGCGATGGAAACACCGAGGAATTCCGCGAAGGCGGAGCGATCGGCAAGTATCCAGGACTCGGTTTCCCGAATGGCAACACGGAACAGGAGATTCGCATCCGGACCGCCAGGCAGCCATGAGGTGACCAGCTCGGGCGCGCATTCCAGGCGATCCAGGTCGGTCAACAAAAGCACCGGCATGACCTTCGCCGCCATTCGATTGAAATCCGAGATCCGTCCTTTCAAGTATCCGAAGCCGCTCTTTCGCAGCCGCTGCACCACGGAATGGCTACCGGCCTGCTGCAGGAGTTTCTCAGCCACGGCCTCGCTTAGGGCATCTTCGGTCGCGACTGCGAATCCCGTCATCGAAATAATCCAAGCTGCTCGACGCCTTGCGGACGCGCATTGGGCAACAGCACCTCGGCGGGGGAGAGTCCGTTGTTCAACATCGCCAGCTCGGTGTCGGTCGCACCCCGAATCTGGGAACCATCCTCGGTGGGCAACACCAACAGGATGCCGCGTCCGTCGATCGGGTTCGACAACAGCGCTTCGCTGTGTGTCGTGATCAGGGTTTGCCGCCGATATTTCGCCTGACGCTTGATGCGTTCGATCATCAGAGGGATCTGTCGCACGATCTCGTCGTTCAGCGACAGCTCGGGCTCCTCGAGCAATAGCAATGAGTCGCCATCCAGAAGCGACCAGAGCAGGGCGATGAGTCTCAGGGTGCCATCGGAAAACTGATCTTCCCGATGCCAGGCGCCCTGAGGTCGCCAGTGCGCATAGCGCGCCTCTAAGTGCGAAGACCCCGTCGTCTTGTCCTGGGTGAACCGCAGCTCTTGGAACTGGGGCACCGCTGAGGTCAAGACCTGCTGGATCTTGCGCAAACGTGCGTCACGGGTGTTCTTCTGGGTGCGGGCTAAACCGTCGAGAAACCCCTGCCCAAAAGGATCCTCCTCCAACCGTTTGCCGCTGATGCGGTCGGCAAACTTCAGGAGCTGCGGGACGAGATGCAGATAGGTGGTCGATCGAAAAAAGGTGGCGAGCTGACGAAATGCGGCATTGGCATTGACCTGTTCCAGATGGCTCTGGGTCAGACGTTCCTTGTCGCTGCGGTCGTCGGCGTCCGGGCGGTTCAGCACAGAGACCCCATTGTGCTCGACACGTTCCTCGCTCACCACCGGGCGCTGACGGCCGGTGCCCTCGCTCTTGAAACCCAGCGTATAGAACCAGTCCTCACGATCGTCGCCGATGCCCTCCGATAACCTGACCTCGATGCGAACCTCGTTATCCTGGCGCGCCTGGAGACAACGCAGGCGCGTGATTCCTCCCCGATCCGCGACCGCCTTCTGCAGCCCGCCCCCGGTGGTGTCCGCGACCGTGCGCAAGAAGCGAAACACGTCCAGGAGATTGGACTTTCCGGCGGCATTCGGGCCGATGAAGTAGGTGGTGTCCGACAGTGTCGCGTCCACCTTACGAAAATTCAGCCAGTTCTTAAGTCGGATGTGATCGATGCGCATGAGTTTGGCCGTGTTGTTCGAGCGGCGGAGCGACGTCCGAAGCGAAGGTTCCGGGCCGGCGAATCAGTGGTTTTCCATGTCGCCGGTTTGACCTCGCTCAGCCCGTGGGATCCTGAACCACATCGCCGGCGGCAAGGCCGATCCCGGCGATCTCGGCGAATTCCTTGAGCGCGTAGCCGTCGCCGAAGCGGATGCCGCCCTTGATCAGTACCTGCACGGCGGCTTGCGGGTCGCCGAGCGCGGCGCGAATGCCGTTGATGGCGGCCTCGATCGCGGCGGCGGTCAGCTCGCGGTCGTTGAAGCGGATCTGGGCCGCCGTTTCGCCCTCGCCGATGAGGATCTGCACCCCGCGCAGCAGGGTCTCGGGGCGATCCTTGAAGCGCTGAATCACCGCGAAGGCTTTGTCGGTGGTGTCGATGGAGATCTTCGGCTTCACTAGGTGTGCCGCTTTGGTGTCGTCGATGATGACCCGGTTGTCGCCGTCGGCCGGGACCTGGATCTTGGCGCTCTTCTCGATCTCGCCGGCCTTGGCCGCGATCAGGATGGTGCATCCCTTGGCGGGGACGGCGAACGGCTCGGCGTAGCGGGTGCCCTCTTTGGGATTGGTCCCATCGAGGGTATAGCGCAGCTCGGCAGGCGGTGTGCAGCGCAGCTCGATCTTGCGGCTGTCGGCGACCGCATGGATCTCGTGCCGGATGACCAGATCCGCGCTCCAGCGGGTCGGCTCGCCAATCCGGTACCTGCCGGTGCTGTCGACCGCCAGAAAGTAGAGGGTCGCCGCGGTGGTGCGGTAGTCCTCAAGATCCTGCACCTGCTCGTCCTGCTCGGACACGGCGGCGCTCGTGGCGACATAGACGCGGGGACTGTCGCCGGCATTGCGCGGGGTGAGCACCAGACTGGTCTCGCCGGTCTCGCGATGGGTGGCGGTGGGTGTGACGTTGACCGAGGTCTGCTCGGGCGGGAAGGGGCCCTTCTCGATGTGGCCCTCGGGGGTCTGACGCCATCGACCCTGCTTGAGCGCCTCGTCACGCAGCAGCTCCAGGCCGCGCGCGCCCGGCATCCAGGGCCAGGTGGGATCGGTCTTGGCGCGCATCACCAGATCACGCCAGGGCACGCGTCGATCCTTGCCCGGCCAGAGATAGGTCTCGGCCATCGCCCAGTAGTTGAGCAGGTCATCGCTCATGTCGAGTGCGAGCTTGTTGTCGCAGCGCCCGCTTGCCAGCAGCTTCTCGATTTGGGCCTCGGCGGAATGCTCGCCGGTGCCGAAGCTCAAGCCGTTGTCGATGGTCGCCATCACCAGCTCGCCGGCGCCACCCCCGCTTGGACCGGGATAGAACAACCGGTTGTAGGCGCCGGAGACGGCCTTGGTGAAGCGTTCTGCGAGTTCCTCGTACTTGTCGCGCGCCTCCTCGAAGAGAGTGTCGCCGGGTTTAAGATTGGCATGGATGCGTTCCACCGCATACAGCTCACGCAGGCGCGCCTCGACCTCGTTGGCCAGATGGCTGTCGTGGCCGGACAGGATGAGGACGTTGTTCTTCTCCTGCTGGAATTCGTAGAAGGCCCGGATCGCCTCCGGCGGGGTGCGCCCGTCCGGCTGCACCACGAGCAAAACGCGCCCGCCCGAGAGCTTCACGTCGTCGAGCCGCGGCATGATCTGGACATCCTGATAGGCCGCGCGCGTCCTGCTCTGGGCTTGAAAGAGCCCCTCCAGACGGTTGATCAGCGCCTGCTCGAGCTTCGGCAGCGGGATCTGTTTGGCGTCGCGCTCGATGCGCCGACCGAGGTTCTCGGTTTCCTTGAAGTAGAAGGCTTCGCCCTCGCGATGCAGGTACCAGGCGCGATCGCGCAGGCGCTCAAGACCGGCCATGAACTCGTCGGCCTTGCGATTGGGTGCGGCCAGGTACTCGATGATCTCGGCTTGGGTGAGGCCGGTGTGGGCACCCACCGCGCGTGAAAGCGAGGCCGAGAGCAGCAGCTTGGCGACCTGCCCGGCCGCATCGCTGCCCAGGTCCCCGTCGATCTCCTCGGCGCGGGCATTGCCGTGGTCGGCGATGTCGTTGACCACCGCGGGCAGCAGTGCCGGGTTGACGCGCTGGATCTCGTCGCGCACCTGGGTGTCGTTGAGATCCAGGTGTTGGGTGCCGATCAGGAAGACATCGTTGGCGTTGCGGTTCCACACGCTGCGCAGCAGCCGGGCGGTGAACTGCATCAGACCGCGGGTCTGGCGGAAGCCCTCGTTTTCCTTGAACAGGGCCACCAGGTTCTTGAACGAGGGGTGGAAGGGATAGGTCTCGCGGACCTCCTCGGCGACCTCTTCCATGGCCCTGGCGGTGATGTAACCGCCGTCCTCGGCGGCTTTGACCTGCTCGGCGAAGGCTTCCGCGACGGCGTCGACCAGCGACGCGTCGGGAAGCTGCGTGAAGAGGCGTTTCTTCAGGATCGCGTAGATCTCGTTGCCGGCCAGCTGGACCGGGGTGATGGTCTGGGCCTGACGGCGGGTCTCCTGCTGAAGGTTGGACATGACCCGCGCGAGATCGCGGGTCTGGACGTCGTAGCTGCCCGAGAGATTGGCGATGACGACGCAGCAGCGGGGCCGTTTGATCGCGGCGCTCAGGAGATTACCGAGGCTGTAGGTCACTAGATCGGCGAGCGAGCCCTTGCCGACGGCGCGGGTGTCGGCGTTGAGCAGGTACGGTGGCAACTCGTCGAGCAGAATCAGCGTCGGCTCGTCGCCGAGGATCTGCAGCCACTTGGCCTCGTCGACACCGCGCGGGCCATCGATCCAGTAGGGACGGATCAGCTCATGCTGGCCCAACTGCTCGGCAATCTCGCCCCAGATGTAGTGTTCGGGATCGTTGCGGCCGTTGAACGCGGCGATGCGTGCAGGACCGAAATCCAGACGCTCCGCGAGTTCGGCGGGGAGGACCAGGGGGCGGAGCGCCGGGTATTTCGCCAGCAGTCCGATGGCGATCATGAGGTGGGTCTTGCCGCCGCCCATGGCCTGAGCCAACTCGAAGGCGGCCTGATCGGACAGTCCGGCAAGGCGCAGCAGCCCCTCGAGGAACAGGGTTTCCATCCCTTGCGTGATGTGGTTGCGGGCGAAGAACTCGGTGCCGTCGCCTTGATCGTGGATGAGATCCGAGAGGTTCTCGATCGCTTCCGTCATCCGGTAGTCCTGGACCATCGGATGAATCCTGCAGGTGTCACGAACGGTTCCGAGCACGTTACCCCCTGTTGACACGATCCTCGATTCCGCTGCGCGACGCACCCGGCTGCGCGGAAAACGAGCCCTTGGAATCTCGATCAAATTCCGGATGACGGTCACCGAATGCTGCCCGGTGACGGCGTCGGTTACTGGCGGATCATCGTACAGGAGACACGGAGAGCACGGAGAATTCGAGATCTTTCCTTCGTACACTCAGCGCCTCCGCGCCTCCCTGAGAGATCTTAGAAACACATCGTCATTAAATCGTTACGGAACAATGGCTTGCGCGCTCAATCCACCGTTCGTCCCGAAGCCGGTCATGGATGACCTTTTAGGCGATTCCGGGCAACCCGGCTCCGCAGACTGATCAGGTCGTGCAGATCGCATAGCATGAAGTGGCGGTTGGCAGGATAGCTCAGATGTTTCACCGTGGCCGGATCGCCGTCGTGATAGCGCCGTGCGGCGACACGGAAGGGTTCGGGCAGCGACCGATTGAACGACGAGGGTTTGATGAGGAGCCGAACGACCTGCTCGAACAGGAGCGCATAGCGGTCGTCGTCGGGCTCGCGGTAGAGCGAGCCGAGATCCTCCCCGTAGATCCGGAAGAGGCTCAGATAGTCTTGCTCGTCGGGCTGAGTGCGGCTCAACGGCGGCCTCCGTCGGAGCTTGCCTCGGTTCGCGGGGTGTCCCGGAGGCGGGATTTCAATCGCATCGGGTGGGGTTGAAGTCTGGGCTTTCGCCATCTAGCCTCCGCTTGATTTTAGACCTATTCTCCAACTCTGCCGGGGGTGATCGCATGAGCATGTATGCCTCTTTGACATCCGTTCTTGATCGCGCCCTCGTCCGGACCCCGCTCGTAACAGGCCACCGTCCGCTTGTTCGGAGGACTGCGCTGGTCTTCGCGATCGCCGCAACTGCCGCCGCGACAGCGCTCGTGACGGCGCCCTTCTCGACCGCGGCCGGGATGGATCCGGATCTGGTGCGGCTCCTGCGCGCGATGGTCGGAATCAAGGGGCTCATTGCATTGGCCGCCGCGGCACTGCTGTATTGGCGGCTCGGTCATCCGATCGCGCGGCCGGTCGCGATCGGCTATGGCGCCATGATCTGTGTCTCGGTGGCGGCGCTCGCCTGGCTCTGGACGCTCGCGAGCATTCCGCTCGGCTCGCTTTGTTTCTACGGTGGCTTGGCGGGTCTGATCCTGGTCGGGCGTTTCGATTCGGGTCTTTCGGCCAGGCTCGGACGCTGAGCGAGCGAGACCTCATCCGCCGGCCCAACGACCCGCCTGCTTCGCCTCCGACCGAGGCGCGATCAGCGAGGCAACCGCGTCGGTGGCTGCCGCGATGATGTCCCTACGCGGCGATGCTCCGACAGACGCGTCGCGTTTGCAGACCAGTCGGCAGAGCCAGTCGGTGGGGGACTCGAAGTCGCAGTGCTCGGCACCCGTGACACGCTCCACGGCGGCACGATCGGTGGCGGAGAAGACGGCGAGGCCGTTGTTCTCGGCGTTGCAGGGCGAGGGATCGCCGACCAGACCGATCAGCGGGCGATCGAGGCCGGCGGCCATCCCCTCGCCGAGCCGACCGGCATCGACCAGATCGAGCGCGACGACGCCGAGCGTGCGCGGGTCGTTGCGGCCCGCGACCAGGGCGGCCAACCCGCCGGCCGAGAATCCGGCATAGACCACCTGTTTCGCATCCAGCGCATCGGCCACGCGGATCATATCCAGTCCATTGCGAAAATGCCGTCCGTCCCAGAACCGCGTGTTGCAGAAGTCCAGGGTCACGGTCGGGATGCCCGCGTCGGCGAGGGCTTGTGCCAGATCGGCCATGCGCTCTTGGCTGCGGAGGAAGCCATGACCGAGGACGACCAGATCCTCGGTTCGCGCTGTTGCGGGTCGATACAGGCGATAATGCAGCGCGCAACCGGTCGCCGAGTCAACCACACCGGTATCGACGTGCCGATCGGAACCATCCCCGCCCGAGGAAAGAGACGCGGCGGGCAACGCCTCGGCGACATCCTTGTCCAATGGCGACGTGCGTGCGTCCTCCCGTGCGACCAGCCCGATACAGCCCGCCAGGACCAGACAAACACACAAAATGGCCGTAAACTTCACTTGACACTTAGCCCGTCATGCTGAATTGACATTTGTTGCGCCGCATCAACGCGAAATCGCGGAGACTGGCGGAGGATAGGCACCGAAGCGGCGCTCGGTTCTATGCCGGGGGCGATTCGCCCTTAATGCGAAGTGCGGCTGACTGACGACGGAAAAAACCTCCGATGCCTGCGGCGTCGACCGCCGGAGAAGGTTCTAATGGCTGAAACCACGGCAGTGAGCACACGCGAGGCCCAAATGCCTGCGCCAGCGCAAGCGAAGCCCGTTCCGGAGGGTGCGGGTGGGCTGTGCCTGGTGTTCGGCGCCAGCGGCTACATCGGCGGCCATTTGGTGCCGCGCCTGCTCGCCGAAGGGCGACGGGTGCGGGCGAGCTCACGCAGCCGAGAGACGCTCGAAGCGCGCGGCTGGCCCGGCGTGGAGATCGTGCCGGCGGACGCACTTGCGCCCGAGACGCTGCCCGCGGCGCTGCAGGACGTCGATGTCGCCTATTACCTGGTGCACTCCATGGCGGCGGGGCGCGATTTCGGGCGTCTCGACCTGGAAGCGGCCGGCAACTTTGCCGATGCCGCTGCACAGGCCGGTGTGCGGCGAATCGTCTATCTCGGCGGACTGGTCCCGGACGATGCGGTGAGCGAGCACATCCTCTCGCGACGCGACACGGGCGAGGTGCTGCGCCGCGGATCGGTCCCCGTGACCGAGATCCGCGCCGGGATCATTGTGGGCCCGGGCTCGGCGGCGTTCGAGGTGATGCGCGACCTGGTTTATCATCTCCCGGTCATGGTCACGCCGCGCTGGGTGCGCGCCAAATCGCCGCCTATCGCGCTGGAGAATCTGCTGGTCTATCTTGTCCGGCTGCCCTGGGTTGAGGAGGCTGCGTCGCTGAGCCTCGATACCGCCGGCCCCGAGACCCTGACCTACACACAGATGATGTACATCCTGGCCGACGCGGCGGGCAAACGCCGCCCCTGGATCATCCCGGTCCCCGTGCTGACACCGGGGCTCTCGGCGCACTGGCTGCGCTTCATTACATCGGTGCCGACGAACGTGGCGCGTGCCCTGATCGAGGGTTTGCGCCATGACTTCGACGCCGACGATGCCGAGGCACGTCGGCTGGCTCCTCAACGCCTCCTGGGGTTTCGGGAGGCTGTCGATGCCGCGTTCGCGCTCGAGCGCAGCGGCGAGCCCATCACACGCTGGACCGAGGGTGCCTTCGCCGTGCGCAATCAACGTATCGATTACGCCTATTATGCCAAGCGCGCCTCGGGCACGTCCGAGACCCGCGCGGATCCGGCCGCAGTCTGGCGACTGGTGTCGGCGATCGGCGGAGACAACCGTTATTACTATCTGGATACGCTCTGGTCCATCCGCGAGTGGATGGACTGGGCCATCGGCGGCCCCGGTCGCATGCGCGGCCGACGCCATCCGCGGAACGTACGCACGGGCGACCGCATCGATCACTGGAAGGTGCTCGGCGCCGAGCCCGAGAAACGCCTCAGCCTGGCCTTCGGCATGCGCGCCCCCGGGGCCGGCGTGATGGAATTCGACCTCACCCCGCTGCCCGACGGAGGCACACGCCTCACGGCGACGGCCTACTGGCACCCGGCCGGGGTTTGGGGACTGCTGTACTGGTATTCACTGGAACCCATTCACCGCTTCGTCTTCAAAGGACTCACGCGTGAGATCTGTCGCCGCGCCGAGCGGGATCAAGGCAGACCACACCCGATCGAAAGCAGTACATAACGAGGTTTTATCGACATGAATACAGGTAAGGATTCGGCACTTCCGCAACCGCACGGCGCGGCCAAGACCGCCAAGGTCGCGCTTCCGGCCGCGCTCGATGCCCCGCGGCACGATCTCGCCACCGAGCACGGCGGACGCATTCATTACTACGCGGACACCTCGACCACCGGCCGTCCGCTGGTCTTGGTGCACAGCATCAATGCCGCACCCAGCGCCTTCGAGATGAAGCCGCTGTTCCAGCAGTATCGCTCGCAGCGGCCCGTCTATGCGCTCGACCTGCCGGGTTTCGGCCACTCCGATCGCAGCAACCGGCGTTACTCGCCGAGCCTCTTCGCCAACGCCATCGTCGACTTTCTGGAGAAGGTGGTCGGCAAGCCCTGCGACCTGGTCGCCTTCTCGCTCGGCTGCGAGTTCGCCGCGCAGGCGGCGCTGATCAAGCCGGAGCTGGTCGAGTCCTTGGTGCTGATCTCCCCGACCGGATTCAGCGCGCGCCGACTGCCGACCGGCCAGGCCGCCGAACGCGCCTATAAGGTCCTGAGCGTGCCGGTCATGAACGACGGGGTCTTTGCCCTGCTGACCTCGCGGCCGAGCATTCGGTTTTTCTACAATCAGGCGTTCCACGGCACCATCCCGCCCGAGATGATCGATTACGCCTACGCGACATCGCATCAGCCGGGCGCCAAGTACGCACCGCTGTACTTCCTGTCCGGTCAGTTGTTTACCCCGAACGCACGCGAAAGCGTCTACGCAAACGTGGCGCAACCCGTGCTTGTGCTCTACGATCGCGATCCGAACATCGACTTTCACGAGCTTCCGGACTTCCTGAGCCACCATTCGAACTGGCGGGCCGAGCGCATCGCACCGACACGCGGACTGCTCCAGTGGGAGCAGCCGGCGCAAACCGCGGCTGCGATCGATCGCTTCTGGTCGATCCCTCAGGCCGCCTGAGCTTTTCGAGGATGCCTGGTCCCGATGCGGCGTGTGTCGCCGCACCCGGGACCGAGACACCAGACCGCCGGCGCTTCAGACTTACCCATGCTTGCACCGCTCAAGACCCTCGAGCAGATCCTCGCGCGCCTCGCCGAGACGATCGACAGCCTGCCGCTCACGCGCTCGGAGGGATTCGTCTCTCTCGTCCTGGAGCTGCCTCAAGCGCTGGCGATCGCTCCCGAGATCCCGGGCCCGCAGTTTCAGTTCGCGCACAATCATCGCGGCGAGGTGCGCGCCGGCTACGGCATCGCGGGCGAATGGACCGCGCAGGGCGAGGCACGTCTTCAGACCTTGCGCACGCACGCCAAACGGATGTCGGCGCACTGGGATCATCTCGACCCGGACGAGACCGGCTACGCGGGGTTCGCGATGCTCGGCTTTGCCTCCTCGCCCGTGCCCGACGCACCGGCCGAGCCCGACACCTTGCCCAACGCGCTGCTCTGGCTTCCGGAGCTTGCGCTCTCCTCGCGCGCCGGTCAGGCGGCTGTCATCCTCTCGACCGCACTGCCGGTCGCACGCGATGAGGTCTTTGCGCGCTGGAAGGCGCGCCTGGAGCAGGTCATCCCGCGGCTGAATCAGCCGGCGCTCGATCCGCTCACACCGGCACGCCTCGATCAGGGGCCGACCGAGCCGGATGCGGCGCGTTGGCAGGACTTGGTCTTGTCCGCCCTCGAGCAGATCGAGCAGGCGCATCTGGAGAAGGTCGTCGTCTGTCGGCGACTCAGGCTCGAGGGTCATCGACGCTTCGATCTGACCCGGTTGAACGCCGCCCTGGCCTATCTCTTTCCCTCTTGTCAGGTGGTGACGATCCGCCGCCACGCGACCAGCTTCGTCGCGGCGACGCCCGAGCGCCTCTTCACCCAACAGCGCGACCGCATCGAGGTGGACGCGATCGCCGGGACGGTGTGCCGCGCGGCGAGTGCCGATCGCGATGCCGAGCTCACGAGTGCCCTGCAGACCTCGCGCAAGAACCTGCACGAACACATGGTCGTGGTCGATGCCGTGACCGATGCGCTCGGCCATTGCAGCCGTCACGTCGAGCCGCCGGACGGACCTCGGGTGATGCAGCTCAACAACGCGCAACATCTCTGGAGTCTGGTGCGCGCCGAGCTCGACCCCGGTATGGACGTCTTCCAGCTCGCCGAGCTGCTGCATCCCACACCGGCCACCAACGGTCATCCCTGCGAGCTGGCACGCGCCTGGCTGCGACGCTCCGAGCCGATCCAACGGGGTTGGTATACCGGTGCGGCCGGGATCATCGCGCCGGATCTCACCGGCGAGCTCTGGGTCCTGCTGCGCTGCGCCGAAATCCATGGCAGCACGGCGGACCTCTACGCCGGGGCGGGGATCGTCGCGGGCTCGGATGCGGATTCCGAGTGGCAGGAGACCGAGCACAAGCTCGCGGCCATGTCGACGGCACTCCAGTTCGCATGAGCCACACCGAGACGCCCGATCAGGGTTGTCGAAATCTACGCTGGGCGCTGGCGCTCTTCGATGGCCTGGTGCGCGGCGGTGTGCGTCGGGTCGTGCTCTCGCCCGGCTCGCGCTCGACGCCGCTGGTGATGGCGGCCCAACGACAGCCCCTCGTCGAGCTCACCCCCGTCCTCGACGAGCGCAGCGCCGCCTTCTTCGCATTGGGACTGGCGCAGACGTCGGCGCGGCCGGTTGCGCTCCTGTGCACCTCGGGCAGCGCCCTTGCCCATTGGTTTCCTGCCGTCATCGAGGCATCCGAGTCCGGTGTTCCGCTGATCCTGCTCTCGGCGGATCGCCCACCCGAGCTGCGCGGCTGGGGTGCGAACCAGACGATCGATCAGACGCGTCTCTTCGGCGGCTTCACGCGCGAGTATCATGATCCCGGGCCGGCCGAAGAGGGTCCGGCCGCGCTCAAGGCGATACGGGCACTCGGCCTTCGTGCCGCGCTCGTGAGCCGGGGTCCGCGGCCCGGTCCGGTGCATCTGAATCTCCCGTTTCGCGAGCCGCTCGTGCCGGGACCGTCCTGCACGGCCGAGCCACTCGGACCCTTAGGAGGGCCCGAGAGCGGCCCGCATGATGAACCCGAGGCTGTTGCGTCGGCGATGGATCAGGTCCATTCCTTCGACACACCGCACTGGCCGCGAGAGCTCACCAAACTCCTCGGCGGGCGCGGGGTCATCTGCTGCGGTCCGATGAGGCCATCCGACGCATCGGCCGAGGCCATCTTCGCCTGTGCCGAGCGGCTCGACGCCCCGGTCTTGGCCGACCCGCTGTCCGGCCTTCGCTTTCGAACGGCGCCGGCCGCGCGGATCACACGGTACGACAGCCTCCTGCGCAACCCCGCGGCTGCAGCGACGCTGAGACCGGACTGGGTCATCCGGTTCGGCGGGACACCCGTCTCCAAGATGCTGTCCGGCTGGCTCGCGGGCGTCCCGGCGATCTTGGTCGAGCCGGCCGAGCGCTGGACGGATCCGACCCATGACGTCGTTGCCCGGATCACCGCCGGTCCGATCGCGCTTCACAAGTTGTTGACGACACGTATCGACCGCAACGCGCACGGGCTCTGGATCGAGCGCTGGGCCACCGCGGAGCAGACGCTCGACCGGCTCGCCCGCGCCTTCCTGGAGCAGTCGCCTTGGTGCGAGGGCCATCTCATCGCCCATCTGCTGGAATGCCTCCCCGCCGGGGACGGTCTCTTCTGCGCCAACTCGCTGCCGATCCGTCAGCTCGACACCTGGTCGGGGCAGTCGGAAAAGTCGCTGCGGGTCTTCGGCCATCGCGGTGCGAGCGGGATCGACGGACAGAGCTCGACACTGGCCGGGCTGAACGCAGGCCGGGCGGAGCCGACACAAGGCGTCACCGGACTCTTGGGCGATCTGTCCTTCATCCACGACCTCAGCGGCCTATTGCTGATGGAGAGACTCGACCGCCCGTGCATTGTCTTGAATAATGGCGGCGGCCGTATCTTCGACGCTCTGCCGCAGTGCGGACTGGCGGGGTTCGAGCCGCTTTGGCGAACGCCGCAGCGCGTGCTTCCGGATGCCCTCGCGCGGGCCTTCGGGCTCGCGCATCGGTCGGTCGACGACGCCTCGGGCTTCGCGCAAGCCCGGGCCGAGGCGATCGACGCCGGCATGCGCGGAGAGCCGGCCGGACTCATCGAGGTCCGTCTGGATGCGGAGCTGAGCCTGCGCGCGCACCGCGCGTTCTGGAACGGCGTTCGCGAGCAATCCATCATCGAGAGTGAATGAGGTTCCAAGGTGTCGTCAGCGTTCAGTCAGCAGGCCGGTCAAACCGAAATCGAGGGACCGAGCCCCGTCGTGTGGGAGGCGCCCCCCGGCGACCTCTATCAAGACATCCTCTACCAACGGGCGGAGCAGATCGCCAAGATCACCATCAATCGGCCCGAGGTGCGCAACGCCTTTCGGCCGCAGACGGTGCGCGAGCTGATCGACGCCTTCCGTCGCGCACATCTCGACCCGCGTGTCGGCGTCATCATCCTCACCGGCGCGGGCGACTTGGCCTTCTGCTCGGGCGGCGATCAACGCATCCGGGGCGACGAGGGGTACCGCGACGAGGCCGGGATCGAGCACCTGAACGTGCTCGAGCTGCAGCGTCAGATCCGCACCCTCCCGAAGCCGGTCGTGGCCATGGTCGCGGGCTACGCGATCGGCGGCGGGCATGTGCTGCACCTGATCTGCGACCTGACGATTGCCGCGGACAATGCCCGCTTCGGCCAGACCGGACCGCGGGTCGGCAGCTTCGACGGCGGTTTCGGGGCCGGACTCATGGCCCGCACCGTCGGACTGAAGAAGGCCAAGGAGATCTGGTTCCTGTGCCGTCAATACGATGCGCAGGAGGCGCTCGCGATGGGGCTCGTCAACACCGTGGTCCCGCTGCGCGAGCTCGAGTCCGTCACGCTCGATTGGTGCCGGCAGATGAACCGGCTGTCGCCGACCGCGCTGCGTGTGCTCAAGGCATCCTTCAACGCCGAGACGGACGGACTCGCCGGTATCCAGGAGCTGGCGGGGAATGCCACCGCGCTCTTCTACACGACCGCGGAGGGACAAGAAGGACGCGATGCCTTCCTCGAAAAACGCGAGCCCGATTTCGGCAAGTTCCCGCGGCGTCCTTGACGTGTCGGGCTCCGGATCGAATCTCGCGCTCTGGATCGCGGCGGCGCGCCCCAAGACATTGGTCCTGGCCGTGGCCCCGGTCGCGGCCGGGATCGGGCTGGCCGTCTTTCAGACCGGAGAGCTTGCCGCCGTCACGGCCCTGCTCACCCTGATCGCGGCGGTGTCGATCCAGATCGGTACCAATCTGCACAACGATGCCTCGGATTTCGAGCGAGGCACGGACACGGCCGATCGTCTGGGCCCGCCACGCGCGACGGCCCAGGGCTGGTTCAGCGTCGAGCAGGTCAAGCGGGCTGCACACCTGGCGTTCGGACTCGCCTTCGTCATCGGGCTGGCCTTGGTGGTGCGCGGCGGGTGGCCGATCCTCGCGATCGGGATCGCCTCCCTGGTCGCGGGCTACGCCTACACCGGCGGCCCGCGTCCGATCGCCTACGGCCCGTTCGGCGAGCTCTATGTGCTGCTGTTCTTCGGGCTCGCCGCCGTGGGCGGGACCTATTACCTCCAAACCTTGACCTTCGACTGGCCGGTATTCGCGGTCGGCATTGGCCTGGGTCTGCCGGCCGCCGCTGTTTTGCTGCTGAACAACTACCGGGATCTGGAGACCGATCGCATCGCAGGACGGCGTACCCTGTGCCACCATCTGGGCCGACCGAAGGCGCGTGTTTTATATGGCCTGCTGCTGCTGGCATCGATTGCGATCCTGTTCTTCAGCTTCGGCCCGACCATCGCATGGCCGCTACTGGTCGCCGTCCCGCTCGGCGGTCTTCTGACCCTCAAGCTCGTTCGCGGCGCCACCGGCAAGCAGATCAATCCACTTCTGGGACAAACGGGGCTCTTCCAGGCGGCCGTGACGGTGCTGCTGCTCCTCGGATTCGGTCTGAGCCGGATCTAAACCGCGTCCTGAGCGACATGCGTCATTTTCATTTTGCGTTTAGCTTCGGAGATGTCCTCGGTCTCGGTGAGACGCGGTTTAAAATTTAATGTTTTTTAATACTTTAAACCGCGCCGACTCCAGCGTTCGTCAAAACCGCCGGGGCCGACCCCATCCAAAAACATCGCATACCGCACAGGGCGCGGTTTAGGATGATGGATCAACTCCGGATCGATCGACTCCGGATCCGTCCGTATGACTTGCCGCTGCGTCGCGACTGGCACAGTGCGCGGGGTAGATTTCAACGACGACGCGGCTGGCTGGTGTGTGCCGAGACGAATGGGGCGGTCGGTTTCGGAGATTGTGCGCCGATACCTGTGGCGGGAACCGAGGATCACGGGGCGGCCGAGTCCGCGTTGTTGAATGCTTGTGCCTGCGCGCCAGGCAGATCGGTGGGCGAGCTCCTGCAGATGCTGGACGATGGATTCGCCGCGACGCCGGCCGCGCGCTGCGCGCTCGAGTGCGCCCTGCTCGACCTCCTGAGCCAAGCGGAAGGCGTTCCCTTGCGAAGGCTGTTGGCCAGCGATGCATCGGATGCTGTTCCGGTCAACGGGATCCTCGGGACACTCGCGACCCTGACGGCGGCTGATCTTCAACCGGCCGTCGAGGCGGGTTTCAGTGTGGTGAAGATCAAGGTGGGTGTCGACAAGCCGGCTTCGGAGATTGCCCGCCTGAGGTCGCTCGCGCAGCTCCTGCCGAGCGACATGCGCCTTCGGCTCGATGCCAACGGGGCTTGGGGCTATGACCTGGCTTGCCGCATACTCGATCAGCTCTCGGAGCTACCGATCGAATCTCTGGAAGAGCCGCTGAGCATCCCTGACCCGAGCCGGCTGCGTGCGCTTCAGGAACGAGCGCTCTTTCCGCTCGCGCTCGACGAGAGCCTGGCCGCTTTGCCCGCAGATATGGACATCGGAGAACTAGGCGTGAGGCGCATCGTCATCAAGCCGGCTGTCGTGGGCGGGCTGCGATCCGCACTCGACCTATCCCGACGTGCCGCTACGGCCGGCATCGATGTGGTGGTCACCGGTGTCGTCGAGAGCGCCGCCGGACTCTGGCCGACCGCTCAGCTGGCCGCAGCCACCGGCAGCAAGCTCCCGCACGGACTCGCCACCGCGGAGTGGCTGGCCGAGGACCTCGGGGTCCCGCCCCGCTTGCACGGCGGGAGCCTGTCGCTCTGCGAACGACCGGGCTCGGGATTCAGACCGCATCCCGAGTGGAACACGAGCCCGGAGTAAGACCGAGGTGGCGGAGGTTTCGATCGACGTGCCCGCATGACGACACACCTGGATCCGGAGCTCTGGTCGCTGATTCGCGTGGCGCTGCATGTCGGCTTCTTTTTTGCTGCCGCCTATCTGCTCCGGTCGATGTTCGACGCCCGCTGGGGCACCGAGCTACGACATCTGCCGCGCGCCAAATGGTCCGCGCGGGTTCCGATCGTTCTCTTGATCCTCCTGTTCACCGGGATCCTGGTCTATCAAGCGACATGGCAGTTGATCGGCGCCTCTCGCCCGCATTTCATCGCCTTTATGCAGCTGCACGACAGGCGCGAGCTGAACCCGGCACATCGGATCCAGCGCGGGCGGATCCTGGATCATCGCGGCGAGGTGCTCGCCTACAGCGAGGAGATCCTCGGGCAGGTCTATCGCCGCTATCCCGACGGACCTGCCTTCGCGCATGTGGTGGGCTATAGCGACCCCTGGTTCGGGGCTTCAGGGATGGAGTCGGTGGCGAACGTGCGACTCAACGGCGGTGCACCGGACGGGCTCGGCGATTGGGGGAAGCTCGGTCGCCAGCTCGTGACGCAGGACAAGCGCCCCCGCGGCCAAGACCTGACACTCACGCTCGATGCCGAGCTCCAGCGGATGGCCTTCGGTCTCCTCGAGGGAAAGCAGGGGGCGATCGTGCTGTTGCGACCCGACGACGGGGCAATCCGCACGCTCGTGAGCGCCCCCTCCTACGATCCGAACCGGATCACGCCGGCGCTCTTCCAGGATTCGGGTCCGGGCGCGGCCTTGTTGAACCGCGCCACTCAGGGTCTCTATCCACCGGGGTCGAGCTTCAAGATCCTGCTTGCCGCCTTAGCCTTGGAGAAGGGTTTTTCCGGGACGCTCGAGTGTCCTGCGGACGGCTTCACGACCTCACCGCGCTATCGAAAGATCCGAGACCATGAATACTATACGGCCAGGAATAGCGGTTCGGCTTGGGCGGGATACGGACGCCTCGATCTGGGCACGGCGTTCGCCCGATCCTCGAACGTCTTTTTCGCTCAGCTCGGCGTGCGCTACGGGCACGACGCCTTTTTCGCCATGACCGAGCGGATGCAGCTCAATCGCCGGATTGTCCTGCACGAGACGCCCTACGGAGCCTGGTCGATGCGCACGGGCGAGATCCGGCGACTCGATCCCTCGGACCAGTATGGACTCGCCCAGATGTCGATCGGTCAGGGAGCCGCTCTTGTGACACCGGCACACATGGCGCTCATTGCGTCCGCCGTCGGCAACCGGGGCCTCGCCGTCAGACCGCGATTGATCGAGACGGACGCACCCGCACCCTTGGCCTATTTCATGAGCACATCGGTCGCCGAACGCCTATCGGCCATGCTTCGGCAGGTCGTGATCAGCGGGACCGGCCGCGGGATCGACACCCCTCGACTCGCGATCGCGGGAAAAACCGGAACCGCCGAGAACCCGCACGGCGCGTCGCATAGCTGGTTTGTCGGCTTTGCACCCGCCGATCGGCCTCAGCTTGCGGTGGCGGTGTTGGTCGAGCATGGCGGCTACGGGTCCGCAACCGCTGCGCCGATCGCGCGGGATCTTCTGTTGCGGGCGGTCGATCTGGGGTTGATCGAATGAGTCGGGCAAACGGACCCATCGACATCGCGGACACCTGGGATCTACGCGCGCCCGAGCGCGCGCTCCTGGCCTGGTGCGTCGTCTGTATCGCGCTTGGATTCGTGATGCTCTGGGGCTCGACGCACGTCGGCGGCGGGGTGATCGACAGACTCGACCTCCTGCCGCTCGGGCTCTATGCCCTTTCGCTGCTGACGCTGCATCTCATGCTGGTGACGGCACGATTCAGGGGCGATCAACTCATCCTCGTCGCCGTTGCCTTTCTGTCCGGATTCGGGATGCTTGCCCAGTATCGGATGGGATCCTTCGACACCGAGGGAACGATCTCGCTCAATCTGCTCCTCTTTCCGATCGGGCTGGTCCTGATGGGAGCAACCGCCATCATCCTCATGCGCGGACGTTATCAAGCGCTCGCGCAGGGGCATTGGATTTGGGTCTGGGCCGCGCTCTCGCTCGGGCTCTTGGCGGTCTTGTTGATGTTTGGCCAACGCTTTCGTGGCGGCGTCTATGCAGCCGGCCTAATCACGCCGAGCGAGATCTTGAAGGTGACCATCGTGCTGTTCGTGGCGGGCTTTGTCGCGCGCAACGCAAGATCCCTCGGCGCTTGGGGAAAGGGTTTGCCGCTGCCGCCGTGGCGGGCCTTGCTGCCGCTCGCCGGTTTCTGGCTGGTACTCGCGGGCCTCTTGGTCGTCCAACGCGACCTCGGACTCTTCATCATTCTGAGCATCGCCATGCTGACGATGCTCTTCGTCGGGACGGGGCGTTTGGGCTATCTGCTCTTCGGCGGGATCGGCGCGGTCGCAGTAGCCGGGGTCGTCTTGAAGGTTCTGCCCCACGGAGAGCGGCGATTGACGGCTTGGCTGGAGCCTTTCCGCGATCCCACGGGAGGGAGCTGGCAGATCCTGCAAGGATTGTCCGGAATGTACTCAGGGGGACTCTGGGGAGAAGGATTCGGCCGCGGAAGCCCGCAATACACCCCGATCGCCCAATCGGATTTCATCTATTCGGTGATTGGCGAGGAATTGGGGTTCGCGGGATGCGCGATCCTAATTGTCTTTTTCCTGATCCTGTTCGGCCGGGGCCTCCTGGTCGCATCCCGAGCACGCGACAACGATGGCCGGTTGGTCGGTCTCGGACTCATGACCGTCCTCGCAACCCAGACCTTCCTCAATATCGGCGGGGTCACCAAGTTCATCCCTCTCACCGGCCTACCCTTGCCCTTCATCAGTCACGGCGGAAGTAGCCTGATCACTGGATTCATCGGTTTAGGCATCCTCCTCGCCATCTCCGACGGTCAACCGGCAGCGCCGCCGAAGAATCGGATTGCGAAGCAGGCGAAGGGGGTTCCGAAGCATGAGGTTCGGAGCGCGCGTCGGAGTCCGGGGAACTAAACCGCGTCCAGAGCGAGATGCTCACTTTCGAGTGAGGTCGACGTTTGGTGCATCCACGGCCCTTAGCGGGGACGCGGTTTAGGGTAAAGGATCTACCGGTTTCTGAAATCTCTCACGGAGCGCACGCAGTGCCTCGCTTTTCCGCGGGCATAAAAAAACCCCCGTTTTGAGGCGGGGGTTTTGGGTATAAGGCCCTGGCGGTGACCTACGTTCGCATGGGGAGGCCCCACACTATCATCGGCGAGACACCGTTTCACGTCTGAGTTCGGAATGGGATCAGGTGGTTCCAGTGTTCTATGGCCGCCAGGAAAACGGGCGGTCGCGCCCCGCTCGGGGACGCGTCCTGTTCGGTGAGATCGTTGCTGTGCGAGGTGTCGGCACCCGGCGCAACGCGCTTGGGTGTTATATGGTCAAGCCACACGGTCAATTAGTACAGGTTAGCTTCACCCATTACTGGACGTCCACATCCTGCCTATCAACGTCGTCGTCTTCAACGGACCTTCAGAGGCATCGAGTGCCTAGGGAGACCTCATCTCGGGAGGGGCTTCCCGCTTAGATGCTTTCAGCGGTTATCCCGTCCGAACATAGCTACCCGGCAGTGCCACTGGCGTGACAACCGGAACACCAGGGGTTCGTCCACTCCGGTCCTCTCGTACTAGGAGCAGCTTCCCTCAAGTCTCCAACGCCCACGGCAGATAGGGACCGAACTGTCTCACGACGTTCTAAACCCAGCTCGCGTACCACTTTAAATGGCGAACAGCCATACCCTTGGGACCGACTTCAGCCCCAGGATGTGATGAGCCGACATCGAGGTGCCAAACACCGCCGTCGATATGAACTCTTGGGCGGTATCAGCCTGTTATCCCCGGAGTACCTTTTATCCGTTGAGCGATGGCCCTTCCATACAGAACCACCGGATCACTAAGACCTACTTTCGTACCTGCTCGACTTGTCCGTCTCGCAGTCAAGCACCCTTATGCCTTTGCACTAAACTCCCGATTTCCGACCGGGATTAGGGTACCTTCGTGCTCCTCCGTTACGCTTTGGGAGGAGACCGCCCCAGTCAAACTACCCACCATGCACTGTCCCTGACCCGGATGACGGGTCGAGGTTAGAACGTCAAACAGACCAGGGTGGTATTTCAAGGTCGGCTCCACGGCAACTGGCGTCACCGCTTCGCAGCCTCCCACCTATCCTACACAAGTCGGTTCAACGTCCAGTGCAAAGCTGTAGTAAAGGTTCACGGGGTCTTTCCGTCTAGCCGCGGGTACTCGGCATCTTAACCGAGATTTCAATTTCACTGAGTCTCTGGTGGAGACAGCGCCGCCATCGTTACGCCATTCGTGCAGGTCGGAACTTACCCGACAAGGAATTTCGCTACCTTAGGACCGTTATAGTTACGGCCGCCGTTTACCGGGGCTTCGATCAAGAGCTTCTCCGAAGATGACCCCATCACTTAACCTTCCGGCACCGGGCAGGCGTCACACCCTATACGTCCGCTTACGCGTTTGCAGAGTGCTGTGTTTTTAATAAACAGTCGCAGCGGCCTGGTCACTGCAACCCCTCTCGGCTCGGCCCGCTAGTGGCTCCACCTGACAGGGGCGTACCTTCTCCCGAAGTTACGGTACTATTTTGCCTAGTTCCTTCACCAGAGTTCTCTCAAGCACCTTGGGATTCTCACCCTGCCCACCTGTGTCGGTTTGGGGTACGGTCACACCGAACCTGAAGCTTAGAGGCTTTTCCTGGAAGCATGGCATCAACCACTTCGTTCCCGTAAGAACTCGTCGTCACGTCTCGACATTGAACCCCCGGATTTGCCTAAGGGTCCTGCCTACTCGCTTAAACCGGACACCAACTGCCGGCTGGCCTAGCCTTCTCCGTCCCCCCATCGCAGTTCGGTCTGGTGCAGGAATATTAACC